>NZ_NFLN01000009.1 GCF_002160955.1 Gemmiger sp. An120 | reverse complement strand
TGCTGCACCTCGTCCGGATTGGCCTTGGCCCAGGCGTTGTCCTTACGGGTGGTGTAGTAGGTGGAGTAGATCTTGGCGCCGGTCTTGGTCAGCTCGGCGGGGAACTCGGTGCCGTCGCAATCGCGGATTGCGTCAGCGCCCCACTGTTCCAGCACTTCCAGGGTCTGAGGCACCACGTCCAGATCGGTGGGGATGGTTACGCGGCCCTTTTTCAAATCATCTTTCATAGGTTGAACCCACCTTATTATATATGTATATATAGGAGTTTGTTATTCCGCCGGCGTCTGGTACGCACCAATGGACGGCGGATTGGGAACGGTGTTCCCGTAAAAATCCAGCAGCTGCGGCCCGGTTGCCACACCGGCGCCGATTGCCGGGCTGCTTTTCTGCAGGCGGTATCCCGCCAGCGTATCCAGCGCAGGGCCCAGGGTAGTGCCGGTCTTTCCGGTTCCGGGGGCCTGCATACAGGGATCAGCCGTCAGGTTGTTCTGCCCGTTTTCCGGCGCATTCTGGTAGCCCCAGAACAGATTGTTGCTGTACTCGGTTACATCTGTGTACCAGTTTTCCTGCCGCGGCTGGTTTCCGGCATAATAGACCAGGTTGTTTTTCAGCACCATGGGGCCTACGCCGTCGCTGTTGGTGTCGATAAACGGCACGCCTTCCTTTATATAAAAGGTATTGTTGTACACCTGCGCCACCGGGCTGCTGGCCGGCAGCAGGATCGCCCGGCCATCGTTCTGGCTGATGTTGTAGCGGAAGATGGTGTTCACCGCCTCCTCGCCGCATACCATCAGGCAGCCGCCCTCGTTGTCGTGGCTGTAGTTGTACTGGTAGATCGTGCCGTCGCCCCAGTCCGCGTCAAAGGCCTGGCCATCCTGGTTTTCACCATTGTGGTACCGGGTATTGAACACCTCGTTGAACTGGAACAATGCGTTTTTGCACTTCCAGGGCCAGACGGCAGCGGCAACGCGCCCGAAGTCGCTTTCTGCATAGTCCCGCTTGTTGATCTGGCGGCCTGCCCCGTCGGAAACATTCTGTTCAATCAGCGGGCGGTCGCAGTACATGGTGGTAATGGAATCGCCGCCGGCATCCTTGACGAAGTTGCGGCGGATTACCACCCGGCTGGCCCCATACCGGGCCACGACCTCATCCGGGATCTCCTTGGTAAGGAAATGCCCGCAATAGGCGGTGTATGCCACGGCAATACCCCAGCGGTTCACGTCTTCCAGATAGCAGCGTTCCACACACACGTCGTCAAACCGGGCAATCCCGGTTTTTTCCTCATCGGCAGGCATGAAAGCAGTAAAATAGATGCCGCCGTTGTTCATGTGCTTATTGTACACATTGCCGTGCACATGGCAGACGGTCAGGTTGCTCAGATAGATATGGCTGAGGGTACCGCCATTTTGCGCCACTACGGCCACGCCGGTGCGGTCCATACGGTTCAGATCGTTGTACGCAGAGTCCTGCTCTTCCCCGCCGTTGGTAATGGACAGATCGGAGATTTCAATACCCGCGCAGTCGTACAGAAGCACGGCGCTGGAAACATACCCGGCATTTTTATGGGCGGGATTGTCCAGGGGAACACCGTAGTCCTGGTACCATCTTCCCTGCCCGTTGGTACGGATCTCCGGCTGTGCCCCCTTTCCGTATGCCGAGATACGGATGGGGTTGTCGGCGGTTGCTCGGAGATCATACAGATGCAGATAGTCGTTTTCAAACAGGCTGCCGCGCTCCAGCAGAATACTGTCGCCGGGCGCCAGCGGCTTGCGGCTGACTGCCTGCAGGCTGCGCAATGCACTTTGCGGGGAAAGACCGCTGTTGGCATCGCTGCCTTCACGGCTGCTGACATAGTAGGTCGTTGCGTTCCGGCCTGGTTTCCGCTGCTGTGCAGCCGACATATTCATCATACTCATTACGTCCTATTCGTTTTCTTTGGGGTGGGTTATCAAATGCTGAACTGATGGCACAGCGTATTGGCGGTAACAATCTCGCCATACGCCTCCCGCCCCGGTGTGTGTCCGTCCTGTGACAGAATGCCCTGGTACGGCAGGAAAGGTTCTTCCAGTTCGGAAAGGCTCTCGATGCGGCCGGTATTGTACAACTCGATCCGTTTGCGCAGCGCCTTGCAGCGCGCCGCAATTCCGCCCAGGCGAAGGTCCAGGATCTCCATACCCTGGCCTTTACGTTCCTGGGACCAGACCTCCACAGTCTGCTGATGGAGCTGTTCGACCCGGGTTTCCATCTCGGACAAAAGGGCGGCGGCAGCTGTCAACGCCCGTTTTTTGCCGCCGCGGCCGCTCTGCATGGCGCCCGCGGTTTGCAGTGCCGCAGCGGCGGTACAGCGGGCGGACAATACCTGTGCCAGGCACTGATACAGCCGCAGAATCCGCTGCATCCCCTCGCTGCGGGTATGCTGCGCGTGCGCTGCATACTGCGCGGACAGATCTTCGTAATAGGCTGCCAGGCCGTCCGGATCACTGGTGAGAACGGGCTGGAACAGCTCGCTTGCCATATCCCCGTAGAGAAGCAGCTTATGAGGGATCAGCGCTTCCAGGTTTTCCTGCGGCATACCCGGGATGAGATCCATCTTTTCCATCAGTTCATAGGCCGCCAGCGGAAGATCGCTGAAAAGCCGGCAGAACGGATCGGTTTGCCTTGGTACCGCCGACCCGAACCGGAGCAGGCCATACAGCGCCAGACCGGGCAGGACGGTTGCCAGCGGCGTTTCGTCGCCGTCATCCCCCCACAGGGTCACCAGGATATTCTGTACGCCCTGCTGGTGGCAGGCTTCGGCAGCCGCAATGCTGTCCTGAAAGCTTTTGGTAAAATTGGGTACCCAGCCGCCCCATTTCCAAACGCCGCCGGCAAAGGCCATTTTCAAATTGCCGCGGCGCCGGATCTGTTCTTCGTACTCCTCTTTGGAGTCATGGTAGTAATCCCAGTAAACAAAGGTCAGGTTATCGGGATAGCGGGCGGCTTCCTCGGCCGATACCGGGGCGCTGCTGCCATAGTAATTCATCAGGGGCGTACGGTCACGGAACAGCATATCGTCCCAGATCATAGGCTGCATCCCGTATTTGTCGCAAAGGCGGCAGACCGTGTGCAGATGCTCCATCAGTATATCCCGATGGTTCCGATAGCCGTTGCTGCGGAGATACCGGCCTGTTCCCAGACTGACTGCCTCATCCATACCCAGATGGATGCGGCGGCTATGAAATGTTTTGCTGAAGTGGGCAATCATCGCCTCCACCAGCGCCTCGGTTTCCGGGTGGCCCACCATCAGGTTGTCGATGGTGTCCCGCATGGGCTGCATATACCCCCATCGGATCGCCGTGCGCAGATGTGCCAGCGTCTGGATGCAGGGAATCAGCTCGATGCCGACGGACTGGGCGAACTGATCCAGTTCTTTCTGCTCGGCCACGCTGTAACGGCCCCGCCGGTATCCGAAGTAGGGGTATCCGGGCAGTTCATAGGTGTCTTCCATGTACAGGTAGCAGGCGGTATAGCCCATCATGGCCAGCTGGCACAGGAATGTTTTCAGCGCGGGCAGCGTATAGACCGCATTGCGGGACACGTCCAGCATGGCAGCCAGTTCGGAAAAGCGGGGTTCCAGTGTTTCGGCCGCTTTGTCGTTCTGGGTCAGGCCGCGGCCAATCAGCATCAGAGCTTCGCCGGCATCCCGGCAGACAATATGCAGACACCCCTTTTCTTTTTTCCAGCCGGGCAGCTGGTCGGGCGAAGATGCCCACTTTACTTCCACGGTCAATTCCGGTTCCCGGCTGTACAGGTGCAGATGCTCGCACACAATGTCCAGCAAGTGCCGCAGTTTGGGGTCTGCTGTATGAAATATCATGCGTGTGTAACCTCTCTGCAGCAGAAAATCAGCCCTTGACGCCGCCTGCCGTGATACCGCTGATAATGGTTTTGGACAGGCACAGGAACAAAATCAGAGTGGGCAGGAACACAATAACCACCGCGGCAAACAAGCCGCCCCAGTCGCCGGTGTACTGCATGGCGGTCAGTACGCTTTTCAGGCCAGGGCCGACCGACATGTTCTTTTCCGAAGAGGCAAAGATCAGCGAGAGGAAGTACTCGTTCCAGATGTTCATGAAGTTGAAGATACCCACCGTCACAATGCCCGGCTGCGCCAGAGGCAGCATGATCCTCCAGAAGGTCTTCATCGGAGGGCAGCCGTCGATGGCGGCAGCTTCTTCATATACGCTGGACAGCGAAGCAAAGAAGCTGATCAGGAAGGTGGTGGTATAGGGAATCTGCATGCCGATATAGATCACGATCAGCACAAACTTGGAACCGGTCAGATTTGCCTGGGTGGCCAGCGAGAACAGCGGCAGAATGATCATGATCTGGGGCAGGCTCATGGCCGTGATAAAGCCGTTGCGCACCAGCTTGTTGCCCACAAACACATAGCGGCCCAGCACATAGGCGGCCGGCGCACTGATCGCCAGCGAACCCACCATGGTGCAGAAAGCATAGAGCAGCGAGTTCATGAAGAACACCGAAATGTTGTTGGCAGTCCAGGCTTTGGCATAGTTTTCAAAATGAAAGCCCGTAGCAAATTTAAGGGTTTCACCCCGCATGATTTCCGGCGAGGTGGACAGGCTTGCCGCTACGATCCAGGCAAGCATACCAATGGTAAACAGGCACCAGAGGCCGACTACCAGATGGCCCGGCAGCATCCGGAACTGTTTTTTGGTTTCCAACGTTGAAGCACCCAGTTTTCTCATCATTCGTTTACCTCCCTCACACCTCAACGTCATCATCCTTGATCAGGAAGTTGATCAGGAAGAAAATGACCAGCACGGTGGCCGCCATCAGCACACCCACTGCAGCGCCCATTGCTGCGTTGCGGAATGTGTTGCCCTGGGTACCGAAAGTAATGTTGTACATATAAACAAAGGGCGTGGTGGTGCTCAGCTCACTGGCAAGCGGCGCGCTCCACATCTGGCTCCACACGAAGAAGCCCACAACACCGATCGACCAGAAGGTCAGACAGGTCTTGAACACACCGCGCAGCAGCGGCAGGGTGATGCGGGTAAACTGTTTGATCTTGCTGGCACCGTCAATGGTGGCCGCCTCGTACATATCCGGCGAGAGCCGCTCGATGCCGCCCATAAAGATCAGCATATAATAGCCCACCGAGCCAAAGCAGAATGCCACCAGCAACGACCAGAACTTGATGGAGCCGCTCATGTAGTCCGTTTTGGCCAGGTCAGAACCGAAGAACGAGAAGAAGTTATGCAGGAATCCGAACCGCTTGTTGAAGATAGCGGTGATCCACATGGTGGCCATAGCTACCGCGTTGATAATATTGGGAATGTAGATGACCGTTTTGTAGAAGGTCTTGCCTGCCAGGCCGTTGGTAAGGATTGCCGCAAAAAGCAGCGAGACCAGCATGACGGCAATCCCGCCGTACACCCAGATCTTCAGCATGTTTTTCATGGAATCCAGAAAAATCGGGGTCTGCAGCAGGGTAGTATAGTTTTCCAGGCCGATGAACTTCCAGGTATTGAACGCGTCGCTGACGCCTTCCACCTGGAAAAAGCTCATGGCAATCGTACGCAGAACCGGGTACAGGAAGATCAGCACAAACATGAACAGTGCCGGCGCCAAAAAGCATACGATCATTTTTTTGTCTTTTTTCAACCGAATTACCCCTTTCTTATGCTTTGGGGGGATGCCCCGCCGAAAAAAGGGGAGCTCTTATCTCCTGAAAGAGCTCCCCTTTGCGTCCCACAACTGCACGGATCAGGATCGCTTCGTGGGTAAGCGCTTTATTTGGCTATGCAGATTACAGGTCAGACAGGGCATCGATGAAGCCGGTAGCGTCAATCTCCTGCTTGCACAGCTGGTTGATCGCTTCCTGGATGTAATCCTTGTAGTTGCCGTTCTCCTGCAGGCCAACCGCCCACAGATAGGACTTGGTCATTTCCTTGAAGTAGGGTTCAGCCCCGGACACGGCCTGCGGCCACTCGGTGTTGGCGGTATCGGCAGGGATGGAAGAAACAGCCTGGGCCATCTTCAGATCGGTTTCGCCGGTAACCACGGTCTTGATGAAGTCAAAAGCTTCCTGCTTGTATTCACTGGTTTCCACGATCGCATAGCCCTGCGCGCCGACCATGGCGGCCTCTACGCCGTCCACGCCGCCTTCCACAGCGGGCCAGGGGAAGAAGCCCCATTCGATCTCAGCGCCGGTGTTCTGCACAACCTCGTTGGGAACCCAGGACGCCTGCAGCAGCATGGCGGTTTCGCCGTAGCCCAGCTCGTTCTGGCCGTCCGGATAGTTGGCGGGCGCGTACTCAGACATATAGCCGTTGGCGAACAGGGTGTGGATATCCTCGGCAGCCTTCTTGGCTTCGGGAACCTCGGCCCACTTGGTGTTGTTGATCAGATCCAGAACGCCGTCCTGACCCAGGTAGCGGGCCAGCTGATAGCCCACCAGCAGCGCGGTGCCGTCGCCCTGGTCACAGGTCATGGGGTTCACGCCGCTGGCTTTCAGGGCTTCGCAGACATCCAGCAGTTCGTCAAAGGTGGCGGGCACCTTCTCGATGCCGGCGGCCTCGAACATGGCCTTGTTATACCACACGCCGGAGGTGTAGGGCTGGTAGGGAATAACCTTCAGAGCGCCGTCATTGTAGCTCTTGGCGGTTTCCACCAGAACGGGCAGCATGTGCTCTTCCAGACCGGCTTCCTCCACCATCTGGGTAACATCCGCGGCGTACTTGCTGGCGGTGTTGGAGATGAACACATAGTCCTGGTCAAAGATGTCGATCTTCTCGCCGGCGTCCAGCGCGGGAGCGATCAGGTTCTTTACATCGCGGCCCTTCCACTCGATGTTGATCTTGATACCGGTAGCGGCCTCGTAGGCGTCAGCGGCCTCCTGGATCACCTTGGCCTGGCCTTCGGTGGAGTTCCACATCGACCAGTAGGTCAGGGTCTTGCCGGACGAAGCGGCCTGGCTGCCGGACTCGCCAGCCGGAGTGCTGCTGCCGGTGCCGGTACCGCCACAGGCGGTCAGCATCATACCCACGGCGCAGACCCCGCACAGGGCTCTCAGAAGCTTGCTTTTTTTCATGTTGTTCCTCCATTTCTCTTTTGCACTCCGCCCTCACGGTGCGGAATACAGCCTGAGTGCTGTTTCTCTTCACAGCCTCCTTACAGCGTTCATTCTACCCTATTGTTTTGCCCCCGGGAATATGGTATATTGACAATATCGTTATACAAATTTCACTTTTTCGTTTTTGGGGAGGGCGCTGCGCGCGTAACGGGTGAAGCTATGTATGATCTGTTCGAGTTGGATAATGCCGTGGCGGAGGATGGGCTGCAGCTGCTGTATGTGACCAGTTTCCGCTACGAAAAGCGCTGGATCGGAACCCGGCACGCCCACTCATTTCTGGAGATTTTCTTCTGTGTGAGCGGTGACTGCGAATTTTTTGTGCGGGATTCCAACTTTACGCTGCATCCCTATGAATTTGTTCTGATCAATCCGGATACCGAACATGTGGAACGGGCCATCCCGGAATCACCGGTGGAGTGGGTGGTGCTGGGTATCAAGGGCGGCCATTCCAATCTGCCCACCGATTCCAACGGATACTATCACGGTTCCTTTGCTTCGGACAGCAAGAACATGGTGCAGCTGCTGACCCTGCTGATCAGCGAACTGCAGAACAAAAACGAGCAGTATTCCGGTGCGGCACTGCGGATTGCGCAGCTTATTATGATTCATCTGTCCCGTATCACCGGCCGAGCCATTGAGCCGGAGGTAAGTTCGGACAATCGGATGCAGAGCAGCATCGCCTGGGTCAAGCAGTACATAGATGACAACTACACCTCTCCCCTGAGTCTGGAAATGTTGTCGGACAAAGTAGGGCTGAACCGGTACGGCCTCATCCGGGAGTTCAAGAAGCGCTACGCCGTGAGCCCCATTGAGTACATGTTGTCCTGCCGGTTCCGGGATGCAAAATTTCTGCTGGAAACCACCGACCGCAGCATTGTCAGCATCAGCGGGAATCTGGGCTTCAACAGCGGCAACTACTTTTCCCAGAGTTTTCAAAAGCGGTTCGGGATGTCCCCCTCTGCCTATCGTGCCAAACATTCCACCACATAAAGCAAACAAAACCGCCCTTTCCGGGCCCGGATCACACCGGGCAGGAAAGGGCGGTTTTTGTTTTACTTGTTCCGGGGGTTCACAAACCGGGGAATCGCACCATAGCGGTCGGTCATGGTAGCGTAGACGCCCGGGCGGCAATGCTGGCCGGTGCCGGTAACAGCTTCGCAGCGCGGATCAAAGGCCGGATCGGCGCAGCGGCGGAACCAGTCATCCATCTCCCGGCTCATGGCAAGGATCCGTGCCTGCTGTTCCGGACAGTCATAAAGGTTGTTTTCTTCCTGCGGGTCCTGCCGCAAGTCGTACAGTTCGTTGGGGCCATAGGGATAGCGGAGCACCAGCTTATACTCTTTGCTGCGGATCATGCGAACCGGGCCATATTCGTCAAACACCACAATGGAACCGCCGCGCTCCTTATCCGGCTGCTGCAGCCAGGCGGCAAAGCTGTCGCCGGGCAGTGTCTGGCGGGTACGGCACTCCACCTGCGCCAGTTCGCACAGGGTGGGCATCAGGTCATAGTGGCTGAACATTTCCTCGCAGACCGCGTTCTCCCGGAAATGGCCGGGCCACATGGCCAGGAACGGCACCTTGACCGAAGAGTCAAACATATTCTGGGGAAAGGTACCATTCCCCTTGCCCCAGATTCCGTGCTGACCCAGGTTCATGCCGTTGTCTGAGGTGAAGATCACAACGGTGTTATCCAGAATGCCCAGTTCTTCCAGCTTGTCGGTCAGGCAGCCGATCTGATGATCCATGGCGCTGATTGCCGCATAGTATCCCCGCAGCAGTTCCTTGCGCCGTTCCCCGGTACCGTGCGAACAGGTATAAACCTGGTTCGGATGCAGCGGAAGATCCGGCGTTGCGGTAAAGCCGCAGCCTTCATACAGATCCCAATAGGCCTGTGGGTGCTGTTCCTTGTCCCAGGGATCATGCGGCGCGGTAAAATGTACGCTGAGATAGAAGGGATCCGGCTGCGATGCGTATCGCTCCAGCGTTTCAAGCGCCCGCTGGCCGATCAGGTCGGTCACATAGCCGTGTTCTTCCCGGATGGTTCCGTTTTCCACAATCTCCGGCTTGAAATAATCACAGCCGCCTCTGGCGATGGTATACCAGTCGGTAAAGCCTTTCTGCGGGGAAAGGCTGTCGCCCAGATGCCATTTGCCGCACAGGCCACAGGTATACCCCGCCTGGTGCAGCAGTTCCGTGTAGCTGGTGAGGTGTTCCAGATACCGGATGGGCTGCGTTTCAAACCGGAACGCCTCCCGCCCCTCTGTGAAGGGATGCGAGGCCGGTACATTGCCGCCGTCCAGCCAGTCCAGCACGCCGTGGCAGCTGGGCATCGTTCCGCACAGGATCGAAGCCCGCGCCGGAGAGCACACCGGTGAGGCGCAGAAAAAATTTTCAAAGCGCACGCCGCGGGTTGCCATGCGGTCCAGATTCGGGGTTTGGATATCGCTGTTTCCCGCGCAATGAAGCGCCCACGCCCCCATATCGTCTGCCAGGATAAAGAGTATGTTCGGTCGGTTTGTTGTTTTCATTGCTGTCAAATCCCCTTGCTGTTTTTTATTTTGCCTATTGCGGAAATAGATCCTACCGAGTAAAATAGCATTGCCTTTTGGCACTGCACGGGTCCATCGAAAAACTCATTCGTAAAAGAGGAACGATTTATGAGCCATCGTCTGCGCCTGTTTATTTTTGAGTATGACTTTTCCATGAGTGCATACTGGATCTGCACCGGCTTTCTGATTGCCAAGCTTACGCAGTATTACGACCTGCCGCTGGGCTTGTCCAATCTTCTGACTGGGCTTTCCTCCACCTTTCTTGTGCTGCAGCCGGTGGGCGGTCTGTTTTACGCCCGGCTGAAACACAAACACAGGTTCCTGGTAAGCATGAGTTTTTTGTGGCGAATCAGCATCTGCCTGGTTTTCTTCACGGTGCTGCTGCCCATGCCCAGCGGAACGCTGCTGTTCTGCCTGCTGCTGCCTGCCATGCAGTGCATCCAGCAGCTGTCCTCTCCCGCCTATGAAGACTGGCATGTGCAGATGGCTGAAGCCGAACACTGCTCCCGCTACTACACAGCCCGTGAAACCTTGTTCATGCTGATTTACACCGCAGCCAACGCTGTCATCCAGATCACCATTTCGATCTCGGAGCGCATGGGAAATCTGCGGACCGGTTTCATCCTGGCCGGCCTTGCGGAAGCGCTGCTTCTGGTGGTCAGCCTGTGTCTGCTGCCTTTCCTGAGCGCACCGGTTTCTTTTCGCGCACAGAACAGCTCGTTTTCCACCTTGCTGCAGGTGCTGAAGAACAAGCAGCATACCCAGGTAATCCTGGCCAACGCCTCCTGGTGCTTCGCCAACGTGTTTATCGGCGGTCTGTTCAGCCTGTATGCAGTGCGGATGCTGAATATCAGCTTCATTACCCTGATGATCTGGGGGACCGCCGGCAATATTCTGCGTGGTGTGTTCGCCCCTGTATTCTCCCGCATTGCCGCCAAAACCGGCTGGCGAACCTGCCTTTCCAACATCTTCATCCTGTACGCACTGCTGGCCTTGCTGCTGTTTTTCTCCGGACCTGAGAACGGGTTCTGGATTGCGCCAGTCTACCTGATGCTGAGCACACTGCCGGCTTCCGGGTTGTCTGTGGGTACTCTGCAGCTTCGTGTCGCCGCCAGCACCACCGAGATGCGCAGCGTATACTTCTCGGCCTACTCGCTGATCAGCGGCGCCGCGTCTCTGCTGGGAACGACCATTTCCTCTACGCTGATTGAAGTGCTGGACAGAACCCCCTCTGCCCCACCCATCCAGAGCCTGTTTCTGCTGGGGCTGGTCCTTCTTGTGGTGCCGTTTGTACTGTTCCGCCGGCTGCCGCAGGATCTCCACTGACAAAACCTTTTTTGCTGCCCGCCCGTTTGGGACAGGCAGCTTTTTTACCGGTGCGGTCAGACCGGTTCACCTGCACACAGGTTCTGCCCCGCTATAACAATACCACAACATTTCCTTTTTCAAAACCCTAAATATTGACGGAAGCGTTATATATATTTACAGCCTTTCTCATCCAAAAGACCCGTCCTAACTTACGAAATATTGCTCGCTATACTGTGCCTGAGCGCACAAAAAAGCCGCGGCATCTCCGAATGGATGCCGCGGCTTTTTTGTGAAATCTCAAATCTTTTTCTGATACTGTTTCAGCTCTTTGGTCAACTGGGCACTGTCCATTTTCAGCACAAACTGATCCCCGAACCGCATCATTGCCAGCCCCATTTCCAGGAAAACAACCAGGATTATCTTTCCCCGCAAAGGCAGCTCCGCAAACCATCCAAACATCCAGGCACCTCCAATAAAGCAGAGGTTGGCAACGACTGCCCAGGCCAGTGTGCGGCCCTTTGTGCAGCTGCTGTTTTCAGGATAGATGGCACTTTCGATCATGGCAAACACTAAAGATACCAGCCACATAGTAGCAATATCCATAATCGGCAAGCTGTTTACCCCCTGCAGCAGACTGCAGACAGCTTTTAGAAAAATTGTCACGAACGTATACAGGGCCATGTGCAGTTTCATCTGCATGGACCAGCGATAGATGCGCAGATACGTTTTCATCCCTCATAACCTCCCTGTAATTTCTCCCGCAGTGCCGGCGCATACCGCCGGGATATCAGGATCTTTTCTCCTGTGGGCAACAGCGCTTCGATTCTGCCGCCCGGACGGCTGTGCAGACTTTGCACCGCGTTCAGGTTTACCACTGTGGATTTTCCGCACCGGAACAGCCCCAATACACCCCAGCGGAGTTCCAGCGCCGCCAGGCTGAACGGGGCACGACAGACAGAGCCGGCTGTGTACACAAACACCTTATCCTCCACCATTTCTGCCCACAGAATATCCCGGGGAGATACGGCCACCGTTTCCTGCTGTTCGTTCAGCAGCCACATTCGGTCGGATTCGCTTTGCAGCAGTGCAACAATTGTTTGCAGCTCGGCGCTGTCTTCCGGTCCCCGCACTGTTACCTGGACTTCGCCGGGGCAATGTTCGATCTGCAGCTTCATAGCATCCCCCCTTTTTGTAATTTCAGCATAGCAGGGGCTAAAAGGAAAAGCAATGTTCTCCCTCTATGCGGTCATTTAAAGGGGGCAGGTTGCATTGCCGGCATTGCGTTTTTCGCCTGAAAAAGGCCCGCCAAAAAGAGATTTTATTTTTCTGCAAAAAAATTCAAAAAATGTATTGACAACCCGGGAAACTCATGCTAAGATATATAACGTTCCGCGGCGACGGAACAACAAAATAAGCGGATGTGGCGGAATTGGCAGACGCGCTAGATTCAGGTTCTAGTGGGGGCAACTCCATATGGGTTCAAGTCCCTTCATCCGCACCAGACTCCCGAATGCAGCAGCATTCGGGAGTTTTTTCGTATTTCCGCAGAAAAGCCCTGCTATCCGGCGGGGCTTTTTGCTTGCCTCCCCTGTTTTTTGCGCGACGTACGGTAAACATATCTTTCGGAGAAAAGCCGCTTTCTTCTCTCAAACGAATTTCCAGTAAAAGCGATGACAGCAAATCTGTCCAACAAGATTTTGCGCGTCGCCGGACCCGCAGACTGGGTACCGCCGGTATATATTCATGCATATAAAGTATCCGGGCGCATGCGTGCAATCCCCTGGCATAAAAGCATGTTTTTTTATCGGCGGCTGTATATCCGATGACAGCGGCGGCAGACTGTGCTATACTGGGGAAGTAATTTTAACGCCGTTTCCGGCGTTTTCAGGGCCGGGCCGTTTGCGGCAGGGCCCCAATTTATTGCAAAAGGAGTCGACATTCATGGCAAAAACCGTTCCTGTCCGCAGTGAGATCCCGCAGGAATTCACCTGGAACCTCACCGATCTTTTCCCCAGTGATGAAGCCTGGCAGGCAGAATATACCCGCCTGCAGGAGTCGCTGGGCAAGCTGTCCGCCTATGCGGGGCGCCTGAGCGAGAGCGCCGCCACCCTGCTGGAGTTTCTGCAGCTGCAGGATCAGCTGGAGGTGGACGCCGACCGGATGCTGTCCTACGCGATGCGCAAGACCGACCAGGACACCCGGGAGCCCGTGTATCAGGAGATGAGCGCCCAGGCCCGCAACTTCCTGGTGGCCTGGGAGCAGGCGCTGGCATTCCAGACCCCGGAACTGCTGGCCATTGATGAGAACCGTCTGGAGGAGTTCTACCGCACCGAGCCGGCGCTGGAGCATTACCGTCTGGCACTGACCCGCATCCTGCGCAAGAAGGAGCACACCCTCTCCGCCGAGTGCGAAAACCTGCTGGCCGCCGCCGGCAGCATGGGTCAGGCCCCGGGCAGTATCTTCCCCCTGCTGAACAACGCCGACATGACCTTTGAGGATGCGGTGGACGGTCAGGGCGAGCACCACGCCCTGAGTCATGGCAGCTACATCGCCATGATGGAATCCCAGGACCGGGCTCTGCGAGAGTCTGCTTTCCGTTCTCTCTATGCCGGGTACGGCAAGCTGAAGAACACCTGCTCCGCCCTGCTGGGCGCCCAGATGAAGCAGCTGCAGTTCTTTGCGGATGCCCGCCACTATCCCTCTGCCCTGCACGCTTCCCTGGCGGAGACCGAGGTTCCGGTGGAAATCTACCACAACCTGATCGAGACCGTACACAAGCACCTGCCCACCATGCACCGGTATGTGCGGCTGCGCAAAAAACTGCTGGGCGTGGATGAACTTCATTATTATGATCTGTATGCCCCCATCGTGGCCGACGTACAGATGGAGGTTCCCTTTGAAAAGGGCAAGGAGATGGCCCGCGAGGCGCTGGCTCCCCTGGGCGAAAACTACCTGCGGATGCTGAACGAGGGCTTTGACAACCGCTGGCTGGATGTGTATGAGAACCAGGGCAAGCGCTCCGGCGCGTACTCTGCCGGCGTATACGGCGCGCACCCCTACGTGCTGCTCAACTACACCGACACCCTGAACGATGCGTTCACCCTGGTGCACGAGATGGGCCACGCCCTGCACTCCTACCTGTCCAACACCCACCAGAAGCCCACCTATGCCGGCTACAAGATCTTTGTGGCGGAGGTTGCCTCCACCTGCAACGAGGCCCTGCTGATCCACCACCTGCTGGACGGCACCCAGGAGCCCCGTCAGCGCGCCTACCTGATCAACCATTTCCTGGAGCAGTTCCGCACCACCCTGTACCGTCAGACCATGTTTGCCGAGTTCGAACTGTGGTGCAGTGAGCAGGTTCGCCAGGGCAAGGCCCTGACCGCCGACGGCCTGTGCGCCAAATACGCGGAGCTGAACCGGCTGTACTACGGCGACGACATCGTGGCCGATCCCGAAATCGCTCTGGAGTGGGCCCGTATCCCCCACTTCTATTACAATTTCTATGTATATCAGTACGCCACCGGCTTTGCCTCGGCGGTTGCCCTGTCCCAGCGCATCCTGCGCGAGGGCCAGCCGGCAGTGGACGACTACCTGCATTTCCTGAGCGGCGGCTGCTCGGCCGATCCGGTAACCCTGCTGCAGGGCGCCGGCGTAGACCTGTCCACGCCCGCCCCCATTGACGACGCCCTGCGGTACTTTGATACCCTGCTGGGAGAGATGGAGGCCCTGATGTCCGCGTGACGCAGACAGTTATGCGGCTGCCGGTCTTTAGGATTCTGCACTTTTGCATGATACAACACTATTTCAACACAGATTTTTCTTCGGTTTTTATAAAAGTTTACTCAAAAGTTCACTTTTAGTTGCTTTTTCTCCGTTTTCTTGCTAAAATAATACAGATTCCACCGGAAGGTACAGGCCGGGGGCTCTTCCTCCCCCTGTACGCCCGGTTCAGTCAAATCTACTGTTTTGGGACAGGAAAGGAATGCATGTATGAAGAAGACAAGACTCATGTCCTTGCTGCTTGCAGGCGTTATGGCCGTTTCGATGGCCGCCTGTGGCGGTCAGGCGCCCGTAACCAACAACGGGGACAGCAGCGCTGCCGGAAGCAGTTCTGCTGCGGGTACTGAGAGCACCCGCCCCACCGAGCCGCAGGGTCAGCTGGTCATCGGCAGCACTACCCAGATGGGTAATGACTTCTACGATCCCAGCTTCTCCAACAACGCGGTCAACTACAAGACCTACGACCTGATCCATGGCTATGGTACCGTTGTGTCCGACATCGACGGCAACTACGTTTACGATCCCACTGTGGTGGCCAGCCACACCGAGACCGAGAACGAGGACGGCACCAAGACCTACACCGTGACCATCAACGATGGCCTGGTGTGGAGCGATGGCACCCCCATCACCGCCAAGGACTACGTCTTCCAGCTGCTGCTGGAGAGCAGCCCTGAGATGAACGGCGTGGACGGCTATCCCAGCCAGGCCGGCTACTCCCTGGTAGGCTACCAGGAGTTCTTCAACGGCGAGACCGAGTACTTCGCCGGTGTGCATCTGGTGGACGAGATGACCTACTCCGTCACCGTGCGCGCTGAGGAGCTGCCCTACCACTACGATATCACCTACGCTTCCGCTATGCCCCGCCCGATGCATGTCATCGCTCCGGACTGCGACGTGGAGGATACCGCTGAGGGTGCTACCATCACCGGCGAGTTCACCACCGACCTGCTGCTGAAGACCATCAACGATACCACCACCGGCTATCGTTACAATCCGAAGGTCACCTGCGGCCCCTACCTGTTCGAGTCTTTCGACGTGGCCAGCGCTCAGTGCACCCTGGTTGTCAACCCCAACTATGCGGGCGACTACCGTGGTGTGAAGCCGGTCATCGAGAAGCTGATCATCAAGATGGTCAAGACCGACACCATGATCAACGAGCTGAAGTCCGGCTCTGTTGACCTGCTGTTCCAGTGCAGCGGCGCCGACACCATCAACGGCGGTCTGGATCTGGTTGACCAGGGCCTGGCTCAGGACAACACCTTCTTCCGTAACGGTTACGGCAAGGTGCAGTTCGACTGCAGCCAGTTCCCCACCGATTCTGCCAACGTCCGTAAGGCGATTGCTTACTGCCTGGATCGCAACGAGTTTGCCCGTCAGTACAGCGGCGGCTACGCGGCTGTTGTGCACTCCTACTATGGTCTGGCCCAGTGGGAGTACCAGGAATCCAAGGACTGGATCGACCAGAACCTGGAGACCTACGAGAAGAACCTGGACGAGGCCAAGGCTCTGCTGGAGGCCGACGGCTGGACCCTGAACGCCGACGGCACCGAGTACTCCGGCACCGGCCTGCGTTACAAGGAAGTTGACGGCGAGCTGAAGCCCCTGGTGATCGAGTGGGCCAACACCGACGGCAACCCCGTTTCCGACCTGCTGGCTACCATGCTGCCCGAGGCTATGACCGAGATCGGCATGCAGCTGAACGCCACCACCATGGACTTCCCCACCCTGCAGGCTGCTATCACCCACACCGGTGACAAGATCTACAACATGTACAACCTGGCCGTTGGCTTTGCTCTGGCCAGCAGCCCCTGGTACTACTACTCCACCGATCCTGTCTGGATGCAGGGCGGCTACAACAGCAACTGGATCGCCGATGAGGAACTGGAAGCTGCTGCCGAGGCTCTGAAGCCCATCCCCTTCGACGACAAGGAAACCTGGCTGACCGCCTGGCAGAACTTCATCGCCGTTTGGAACGACAAGATGCCTGACATCCCCCTGTACTCCGATGAGTACTACGACTTCTTCTCCAACAAGCTGCACGGCTGGTACTCCACCTCCGTTTGGGAGTGGTCCCGTGCCGTCCTGGATGCCTGGGTCGACGCCTAAGGTTTAATCCGGCATAAGAACGTCCGGCGGAACCCCGCCTTGTGGCCGGGTTCCGCCGGATTTTCCTTGTTGCAGCATTCCCCCTCAGAGGCAAGGCCATCCTTGCTTTACCCCTGCTCCGGGAAGGAGCGCACCTATTTATTCTTTGTACGATTGGAGGAACGGCGAATGGGAAAAGGCAGATATCTGCTGAAGCGATTGATCTATATCGTCTTCGTCTTCTTTATCATTTCCATCCTGATGTTCTGGATCTATAAATCCATGCCCGGCGACCCCGTGGATATCATGCTGGGCAGCAGCAAAACCACCATGAAGCCTGACGCTTACCAGGCTCTGTATGAAAAGACCAAGGCCTCTCTGGGTCTGGATCACCCCCTGCCGATCCAGTATTTTGCCTGGATGGGCAATATGCTGACCGGTCATTTCGGCTATTCCACCCAGTATAAGCAGGAGGTCATCAACGTGATCGGCGCGCCGATGCTCAACACGGTGCTGCTGAACCTGCTGACCATGGTTGTGGTCTTTGTGATCTCCATTCCTCTGGGCATCGCCACGGCGGTGCGCAAGAACGGCGCCTTTGACAAGAGCGTGCAGGTGCTGACCATTGTGGGGTACAGTATACCCACCTTCATTATTGCTTTGCTTTCCATCTTCCTGCTGGCGGTCAAGTTCCCGATCTTCCCCATCAGCGGCGTGCAGACGGCCGGCTCCACAGCCACCGGTCTGGCAGCCATAGGCGATAAGCTGTGGCATATGGCGCTGCCGGTGCTGGTCATGTCGGTATCGGGCATCGGCGGCATCACCCGCTATGTGCGTGCTGCCATGATCGATGTGCTGCGCATGGACTATATCAAGACTGCCCGTGCCAAAGGCCTGCGGGAAAAGACGGTTATCTACATCCATGCGTTCCGTAACGCCCTGATCCCGGTGGTTACCGTTACCACCTGGTGGGTCGTGGGCCTGTTCGGCGGTTCCATCGTTATCGAGTCGGTGTTCCTGTGGCCCGGTCTCGGCAAAATGTTGATCGACGGCCTGCTGCAGCGTGACTTTGCGGTGGTTCTGACCATGCAGATGTTCTACGTGGTGCTGTCTCTGGCCGGCAACGTCATTATGGACGTAGCCTACACCATGGTAGACCCCCGCGTGCGGCTGGACAGCTAAGGAGGAACGAGGATGCGAAAAGACAAAAAGAACAAGCGCTCCACGGCAGCGGTGGCTGCCCAGCGCATGGCCCTGGGCGGCCTTCCCCAGGAAGAAGAAGAGGTGCTGCAGAGCCCGCTGCAGATGGTTGTCAGCGCCTTTGTAAAGGACAAGATCGCCATGACCGGCGTGGTCCTGTTCACCTTTATCTTCCTGTGCTGCATTTTCCTGCCGTTCTTCTTCCCCATTGACCTGTACTACCAGGACGTGACCCAGGCCAATGTGGCCCCGGGCTTCGGCATGCTCAAGGTGCCCGCCCAACTTAAGAACAACGCGCAGGACCTGTCCGTGGGCAGCTCTTTCTCGGTTGGCCTGGACAAGGACGGCAATGTGTACGAATGGGGTACCTTCCCCAATGAAAAGCTGAAAAAGATCCCCAGCAGCAGCGAGACCGGCAAACTGGTTCAGGTTTCTGCCGGTCTGGACCATGTGCTTGCCGTCAACGAGGACGGCCAGCTCTTCACCTGGGGCAACGACCGTATGGGTCTGGCCAGCATCCCCATGGAGCTGCGCACCGGCGGCAACGACATCAAGCAGATCTACGCCGGCTATCAGATCTCTCTGGCCCTGACCGAGGACGGCGAGATGTACAACTGGGGCAGTGATTACCTGCTGAGTATCTCCTACCCCGAAGGGGTGCAGGGCAACATCGACAAGTTTGCTGCCAGCACCAACATCGTTATGGTGCTGACCAAGGACGGCGAGGTTGTTCCTCTCACCAACAAGTCTTCTGCCTACACCAAGATTCCGGAAGAGATTCAGGGCAACGTGGTGGATCTGGCGCTGACCGACGAGTGCGCTGCGGCTGTCACTTCCGACGGGCGCGTGTACACCTGGGGCAACAACATCAAGAAGGGTCTGGATGTGCCCGAGGATATCCAGGGTCAGGTTGTTTCGGTCACCGGCGGCCGGTATCATTTCACCGCCGTGCTGCAGGACGGCACCGTGCGCAGCTGGGGTGACAACACCCATGGCCAGGCCAATGCTCCCAAGGGCGTGACCGTCTCCTCTGTGGACAGCGGCTACTACGCCAACTACGCCATCACCGAGGATGGTTCCGTGGTTGCCTGGGGCCTGAAGGGCTACCTGATGGGCACCGACGATCTGGGCCGTGACCTGTTCCGCCGTATTCTGGTGGGCGGCCGTATGACCATGACCGTGGGCGCTATCGCCGTTATCATCTCCACCATCATCGGCATCGTGGTGGGCGGTATCTCCGGCTACAAGGGCGGCAAGGTGGATAACCTGCTCATGCGTCTGACCGAGATCGTTTCTTCGATCCCGTTCCTGCCGTTCTGTATTATTCTGTCTTCGATCCTGGGCAACTCCATCAGTGAGACCCAGCGTATCATCCTGATCATGTGCATTCTGGGCCTGCTGTCCTGGCCCGGCATCGCCCGTCTGGTGCGCGGCAGCGTGCTGGCCGAGCGCGAGCAGGAGTTCGTTACCGCCGCCAAGGCGCTGGGCGTGAAGGAATTCGGCATTATCTTCCGCCACATCCTGCCCAACATCATCACGGTTATCATCGTAAACGCGACCCTGAACTTCGCGACCTGCATGCTGACCGAGTCCTCCCTGTCCTTTATCGGCTTCGGCGTTACCGAGCCCAATGCTACCTGGGGTAACATGCTGACCGGCGCCCAGAACGGCCAGGTCATCGAGAACTACTGGTGGCGCTGGGTCTTCCCCGCTCTGATGCTGGGTATCTGCACCATCAGCATCAACTGCATCGGCGACGGCCTGCGCGACGCCATTGACCCCAAATCGAAGGAGAGGTGAGTACCATGAGTCTGTTGGAAGTCAAGAATCTGCACACCTATTTCACCACCAAAAAGGGCATCGTCAAGGCAGTCAACGACGTTAGCTACACCCTGGAGGCCGGCAAGACTCTGGGTATTGTAGGCGAGTCCGGTTCCGGCAAGAGCGTTTCCGCCATGAGCATCATCAAGTTGCTGGACGGCAACGGCTATATTGACAGCGGCGAGATCATGTTTGACGGCAAGAACATTCTGGAAGCCAGCGACAAGGATCTGCATCACATCCGCGGCAATGAGATTTCCGTGATTTTCCAGGAGCCCATGACCTCCCTGAACCCGGTGTTCACCATCGAGCGCCAGATCGGCGAGGTGCTGCGGCTGCACCAGCACATGAGCAAGAAGGAAGCCCATGCCAAGGCGGTTTCCCTGCTGGCTGATGTTAAGATCCCCAACCCCGAGCGGGTGGCCAAGCAGTATCCGTTCCAGCTGTCCGGCGGTATGCGTCAGCGTGTTATGATTGCCATGGCGCTGGCCTGCAAGCCCAAGCTGCTGATTGCGGACGAGCCCACCACCGCGCTGGACGTGACCATCCAGGCGCAGATCCTGAAGCTGATGAACGAGCTGAAGGCCCAGACCGGTACCTCCATCCTGTTCATCACCCACGACCTGGGCGTTATTCATGAGATGGCCGACGAAGTGGCCGTTATGTACTGCGGCCAGATTGTGGAAAAGGCGGATGCCAAGACCATCTTCCACAACGGCACCTATTCCCATCCCTACACCGAGGGCCTGATGATCTCCATCCCCCGGCTCAACACCCCCAAGGATAAGCGTCTGGAAGCGATTCCCGGCGCGGTGCCCAATCCCCTGTATCTGCCGGTGGGCTGCAAGTTCGGCCCCCGCTGCAAGTACTGCACCGAGAAGTGCAAGGCCAGCGAGCCTCCTCTGCAGGAGGTGGCCCCGGGCCACTTTGTCCGGTGCTTCTATCCCGAAAAGGCGGTGAGAAACAATCATGGAGAATGAGAATCGCAAAGTACTGCTGTCCATTCGGGATCTGAAGCAGTATTTCCCCGTAAAGAAGACCAAGCTGCGGGAAAAGCAGCGGTATGTACGCGCCAATGATGGTATCTCGCTGGACATCTACGCCGGCGAGACCCTGGGCCTGGTAGGCGAGTCCGGCTGCGGCAAGTCCACGCTTGGCCGCACCCTGCTGCAGCTCTATCCCCAGACCGAAGGCCAGGTCATCTACCACAAGGATGGCAAGGATATCGACCTGAAGAGCCTGCCCAAGGAAGAGATGCGGGTACTGCGCAAGGATCTGCAGCTGATCTTCCAGGATCCCTACTCCTCCCTGAACCCCCGTATGACGGTGGGCCAGATCATCGGCGAGGGCCTGGTATCCCACGGTATGTTCAAGCGCGGCGACCCGGCCATGAAGGATTACATCTTCAAGGTGATGGAAAACTGCGGCCTGGATACCTACATGTTCGGCCGGTATCCCCATCAGTTCTCCGGCGGTCAGCGGCAGCGTATCGGCATCGCCCGCAGCCTGGCGCTGAATCCCTCCTTTGTGGTGTGTGACGAGGCGGTATCCGCTCTGGACGTGTCGATCCAGTCCCAGATCCTGAACCTGCTGTCCGACCTGAAAGAGAAGCAGAACCTGACCTACCTGTTCATCACCCACGACCTGAGCGTTGTGAAGTACATCAGCGACCGTATCGGCGTTATGTACCTGGGCAACATGGTAGAGCTGGCCCCCACTGAGGAGCTGTTTGCCAACACCCTGCATCCCTACACCGAAGCGCTGCTGTCGGCGATTCCGGTGGTGGATGAGGACGACAAGCGGGAGCGTATCCTGCTGGAGGGCGATATCCCCAGCCCGGTGAATCCCCCCTCCGGCTGCAAGTTCCACACCCGCTGCCGCTACTGCCAGCAGAAGTGCAAGGAAGAAGTTCCTGAGTGGGTCGATGTGGGCAACAACCACTTTGTGGCCTGCCACTTCCCCCTGAAACACAAGGAGTGAGATTGCCATGCTGTTTGGGAAAAAGATCAACCGGGTTCTGAACGTCCGCAAGGCGGAAGAGCGCTTTGAAAAGGAACGTGAAGAACTGCCTTTGGAAAAAGGTGACCGGCTGGCCATGATCCTGGCTGCCCTGGCGGTGTTCATACCGGTACTGATCGGCGTGCTGGCCGTATTCTTGCTGGTGCTTTACCTGTTTTTCTTCCGGTTTCTGTAATGCCGGAAACTGCGCATGCGCGCAGTAATACATCCCATTCCAATCTGTCCCAAATGATAAGGACGCCGGTCTTTGGACCGGCGTCCTTTTGTTATACCGCTATGAAGACGCCAAACGCGCCGGGGCTGTGCAGGCCCCGGCGCGTTTGGCTAATTTATTTTATTTGGTTCGTTGTACAGCACACGGACAGGCCGTGGTCTCATGCGGTATACTGGTATCAGGAGGACGGTCAGGTGTGGAAACGCCGCCGGAATTCCTCCCGCAGGCGGGGCCGCAGCCGTACAATCAGCAGGAACACTGCTGCCACGAGCCCGGCCGCTGCCGCAATTACCGACCAGCCGGGCCGATAGGTTCCGGCAATGTACAGATCAATCAATGCTTCCAGCGCCAGCAGCCAGACAATCAGGAGCAGGAAGAACACCCCGCCGATGGTCAGGCGGGAACCGTGCCGGGCGATCAGCGCCCCCAGAACCGCCCCCAGCGCCCCGGTGAGCACCAGAATCGGCAAGGCCAGACGGGTCAGCCAGACCCAGCCATCGGTAAGCGCCGCAATCAGAACCAGAAGACCAGCGGCGGCCGCCAGATCGGCCAGCAGATACACCGGTACCGGCAGCCTTTGCACCAGCAGCGGCAGAGCCGCCCACACCCACAGGGTCAGGGCTGCGCCGGCCACATACAGCGCCCAGGGCACACTGGGGAAGAAGGCCAGCCCGTTGATCAGCCCGCAGCAGACCGCTGCCGAGGCCAGCATCCCTGTGAGCAGCCAGCCCACACTGCGCCGGTCTACTGGTTCCACCTCCCGCCGGACCAGCGGGAACGGCGGCGTTGCGTTTTCATCCACCGGGCACCGGGGATTGATCACCGGCGTGCCGCACAGCGGACAGCTTCGGGCACTTGCGTCCAGCTCCACCCCGCAATTCACACAATACGACATGATTCCTCAATCCTTTCTGTTGGAGAATATCTTCACCGGTACACCTTCCTTTACCAGCCAGCGGAAGAAATCCCGTTCCAGGTTTGCTTCTTTCATGGTGCCGGAAAAGCTGATGGCCAGGGTATCGCCCATGCTGATAGCCGCGCAGTTGGTGCGGCCGGAGTAGGACTGCCCCAGGATCATCTCGGTGCGCAGGATGTGTTCCTGCATGGCAGCCGGGATCTGGAACACACCCGGGTTGGTAAAGGTGGCCGAATAGGGCCGCTCGCCCAGCATGCGGAATCCGGTGGCCATGCCCCAGTTTTTCAGCGGACGGGGGATCAGCCGCAGAAGCGGCGAACGCTGCAGGCTTACGTTCTGGGTAATATAGGCCTGCATCTCCTGCCGGTTGATGTGTAGCCGCATATAGTGATGCACCTGCGCCGCGATCTCCTCAAATGTATAGTCGCCCAGTTCCGGATCAATAAATGGGCGGGTGGTCAGGATGAAGTTCCGCAGTGTTTTGCTGGGGAACCAGGGCCGCAGGTTGATGGGAATCACCAACGCCACCGGACGCTCCTTCCGGCGCCCTTCGCTGCGCTGGCGGACAATCAGCGCCTGAATCAGCCCGGCAGCCAGAAACTCTGTAATGGACACCCCATACCGCTTGGCCGCAGCACGGACCTTTTCCACCGGGGTCAGGCCCATGATCACGTTCAGGGTGTAGAAGGGTTCCGGCGTTCCGGTGTAGTTATAGGCCGGGCCGGCTTTCAGGCTGCGCCGCGCCCGGGAGGTGGCGTAGCGGGGATAGGCATCCTCCCATTCCTCGGGATCGGGCGGCTGTGCCGGATCCAGCACACCGTCGGTACAGGGTACCTCCACGCCGGTCTGGCGCAGGTATTCCGCCGTCAGCGTTTTCAGGAACACCAGCGCCCCGGCCCCGTCCGCCAATGCATGGAACAGTTCAATGGAGATGCGCGACTCGTAGTAGAAAATCCGCAGCAGCCGGTCCCGGGAAGAAAACCGGATGGGCTGGCAGGGATTGGCGATGTCCGGTTCCACCTGCGGTAAAAAAGACGGATCCGCATCAAAGTAGTACCAGAACACGCCCCGCCGCAGCCGCACCTGCAAGCCGGGAAACCGGGGCATCACCCGGTCAGCCGCTTTCTGCAGCCGCTGCGGGTCTACCGGGGCATCCATCACCACCGAGAATCGGTACACCGCCGAGTAATCGTCCCGCTGAATGGCCGAATACACCATACCGGCATTATCCAGCCGGTACCAGCCCTGTGCAGGTTTTGCCATCTGCCTCAGGCCCCCTTTATGTATCTTTACCTGTATTGTAGCATTCCGGCCCGGCAAGAGCAATTCCACCGCCGAATTTGTGGTATACTGGTATCATATTCATTGCCTGCTGCACGCAGGCCCGCCGTAAGGGAGAAAATCTTATGGAAAACAACAACAGCTTCAACAACACCGCCGACAACACCCGGGGAGGGCTGCATATCCCCATGCCCCGCTTCAGCGAATCCAACCCGGCCGACCAGGCCATGACCAGCGCCATGATGAAGGTACTGCGCTCGGTACGGTCAGCCGCCTCCCCTGCCCTGGCCAGCCCCACGGAACTGGAGCGCCAGCGCCGCAGCCAGCATGTGCTGGGCCGTCTGGCCTCGCCGCTGCTGGGGCTGAGCTGGGAGCCCTTTGATCTGAAAGGCATGCCCGCTGCCTGGGTACGGCCGGAACGCGGCCACGATCCCCGCAAGGTGGTACTGTACTGCCACGGCGGCGGCTATACCAGCGGCAGCCTGGACTATTCCCGGGTGCTGGCTTCCAAGGTAGCCAACCGCACCGGGTACGAGGTGCTCTGCTTTGAATACCGGCTGGCACCGGAGCATCCCTACCCCGCTGCCCGGGAGGACGCCCTGAAAGCCTGGGACTACCTGATGCTGCTGGGCTACGGCGCCCGGGACGTGGTGCTGATGGGAGATTCCGCCGGCGGCAACCTGGCCCTGGTGCTGACGCTGCTTCTGCGAGACGCCCACCGCCAGCTGCCCCGCCGTCTGGTGCTCTTTTCGCCCTGGACCGATATGACCCTGAGCGGCGAATCCTACGAGCGCTGTGCGGCCTCTGACCCCTCCCTGACCGCCAACTACATGCAGGCCACACGGGACGCCTACGCCCCCGGCCTGGACTGGCGTGATCCGATGCTGTCCCCCCTGTTTGGTGATTTTACCGGGTTCCCCCCGGTGATGATCCAGGTGGGATCGCAGGAGATTCTGTTCGACGACTCTGCCCGGCTGCATGAGCGGCTGCTGGCGCAGGGCATCCCCTGCCGCATGGAATGCTGGGAAGATCTGTGGCATGTGTTCCAGATGTTCCCTCTCAAGCAGTCTGACCGGGCAATCGGCCATGTGGCGGACTTCCTGCTGGAACTGTTCTGATCCAATCCCGCGTTTACGCAAAAGGCCCCATGCCGTCTGGCATGGGGCCTTTATTATTTTACTCCGTCCGCCAGATCGGCGATCTCGCCCATATCCGGCAGCCAGACGGAACTGCCGTCCACAAAGGCGCTGCTGTCCTCGGTCTGGCCGCGTATTGTAGAGGGGATGGTGCCTTCCAGCTGGCCGCGGGCACTCTCTGCCCGCAGCAGGCAGAAATCGGTGATGGTCTGCACACCGGTGAGAAAATCCTCGTAGGAGCAGAACGCGGTGGGGTCCTGCCGCACATAGGGGGCAATCATCTCCCGGGTGCGGGCCACCAGCGTTTCAAAATGGCCGCTTTCAAAATACTCGGTCAGAAACCGGCCGAACTGTTCGTGATACAGGGCAAAGATATCGTTCTGCAGCATCAGATTGTGGTAGAGCGGACGGTTTCGGGCAATTTCGCCGGGAGTATCGATGGGCCAGTTGATGTACAGGGTGGAATCGTTGATCGGGTCCGGCATACCCAGAGAATAGGTGGCAAAGGCCAGGTTATAGTCCCAGGGCAGCATCTGCAGCACGCCGTCTTCTTCATAGAGGAAATAGTTGTGCCCCGTGCGGCCCAGATAACCGTCCAGATTTACTACAAACACCTGCACCACAAAGTAGCGAACCACCTCGCCGATGTCCACGGCCTGTTCCAGGTTCTGCCCGCTGTTCAGGATTTTCAGCGACTCGATCAGGCGGGCCTTGTCTTCGTCGCTCACCGGGAATTTGGCGTTGCGGAAGATGTTGTCATAATCCGCCGGGTCGTCGGTGGTGTAACGCAGGGCTACGTCGGCATTTTCATCGTTCAGCGAGCGGTAATCCGGCTTGTACAGCTGCCCGTGGCCGCTGCCGAAATTGCGCCGGGCAAAGGCCTCCTCCGGTTCTTCCACCGCCAGAAACAGCCCCCAGTCCTGCCCGTTCACCTTCACCCACACATAGCTGCACAGGGGCGAGGGCACCTCCATAAAGGCCATCATGTCATAGGCCAGAAAGTTTTTCAGGTAGCTGTTGTCCTGAAAGGCCGCATCCAGGCTGAATTTATCCAGTCCGTGGTAGCTGCCGGAGGTGTAGTGGTCGAACTCCAGTTTCAGGCTGTACCGTTCCAGGCCATAGTCGCTCACCAGACGGCGGGAGTTGTTCCCCTTGACCCGGATGCCTACCCGGGAGAAGCGCTCCCCGTCGATCACCAGGTCACAGGGGCTGTATTCCTCCTGGTCGGCGCCGGCCAGGAAGCCCTCCCAGTCCTCGTGGAAAATTTCCAGCGTGTGTACCCGCCCTGCATCAAATAACCGCCGGGTGTATTCCGGGACGGTGTAGGCCGGGGTGATCAGGCCCAGGGCTTCCCCTTTTGCCAGCAGCACCGCGACCGCCAGGGCCAGCGCCGCCGCCAGCAGGCAGATCCGGTCGATGTGTTTCGATCGCAGCATATCAGTTCATGTAATCCCCGTTGTAGGCCACCAGCACCGTGTGCTCCACCCCGGGCAGGGCGGCCAGATCGTTGATGAAGCCGGTATCCTCGCTTTTCAGCCGGATCTCCCAGTTCAGCTCGATCCGGCCCGGTTCCACCGCCTTGCTTTTCAGGCTGAGGCGGGCGGCATGCTGCTGCACAAACTGCCGGGCGGCTGTTTCCGCCGCGGCGTCGGCGCAGTGCAGCACCAGGATGTAGGGCTGGGCATGGCTGCGGAAACCGGAAAACCCGGCCAGCACCGCCCCGATGAACAGGCTGCCTGCCACCGCCAGCGGGATGAATCCTGCCGCCAGCACGATGCCCGCCGCAATGGCCCAGAACAGGAATGCAATGTCCGAGGGGTCCTTAATAGCGGTGCGGAACCGCACAATGGACAGCGCGCCCACCATGCCCAGGCTTAGCACCACATTACTGGTGACCGCCAGAATCAGCAGGCTGGTGATCATGGTCAGGGCGATCAGGGTCACCCCGAAGCTGGCGGAGTACAGCACCCCCGCATAGCAGCGCTTATAGATATAAAAGATGAACAGCCCCACCGCAAAGGCCAGGCCCAGTGCCAGCGCCATATCCGCCGGGGGGACAGCGTTCACTTCCTCTAGAAACCCGGATTTGAAGATATCCTGAAAATTGAAAGGCATGGTTCCTCCTCAGTCGTACCGGCGGCAGGCGGCATATTTGGAAAACGCCTCGGCCCGCCCGCGGGGCAGCTGCACCGCCAGCCGCGCCAGCTCCGGCAGAAATTCATCGTACTTGACCTCCAGCACCGTCTGACCGGGGGCCATAGGGATATGGGGCAGCGCCGGGTCTAAAAAACGGGACAGGTCCATCCCGGCGCGCAGATTACGGTCCAGGGTAATGCGCAGATTGCCCGGCGCCCAGAGAAAGGCCTCCCGGTCGTAGGTCACGATCCGGCGGGGGGCCAGCCGCTGCCCCTGCATCTTGCTGTACAGCTCGATCAGCAGGCTGTCGCCGCTTTCCAGCAGAAAGCCGGTATCGCCTGCCAGAAGCTGCTGCACCTGCCCGGCGGTGAGCCGGGCGCTGCGCTTGCCGCACAGCCCGCTGGCCTTGATCTTTTTCTCCAGCCGCACAAAACCGGTATCTTCGCCGTAATACCGCAGGCGGAATTTCTCCCGGCGGTCGGTGCCGTCCAGCTTTTCCCGCAGAGCCCGGTCGCCCGGGGTGTCAAAATACAGGCTGCTTACCCGGTATATCCCGGAGGGCCCGGCGTGAGGATCCCGGCCGAACAGCCGCGCCAGGCGCTGGCTCAGGGCCCGATCCTCCGCCGGGGAAACGCAGCTCTTGATCTCATGGCGCAGCCGCAGCGGGGTACGCGCCTCAGTCATCATAGCCGGAGTCGCCCTCGTACCCGGAGTCGCCTTCATAGCCGGAATCGCCGCTGTCGTTGTCGTATCCGGAATCTCCGCCGGCATTGTAATCGGTGACGCCATCGTTGTTGGGGCCATAATCGGTGTCGTTGTAGTCGGTCACACCATCGTTGTTGGGGCCATAATCGGTGTCGTTGTAGTCGGTCACACCATCGTTGTTGGGGCCGTAATCGGTGTCGTTGTAGTCGGTCACGCCGTCGTTGTTCGGGCCGTAGTCGGTGTCGTCGTAGTCGGTCACGCCGTCGTTGTTGGGGCCGTAGTCGGTGTCGTTGTAGTCGGTCACGCCGTCGTTGTTCGGACCGTAATCGGTGTCGTTGTAGTCGGTCACACCGTCGTTGTTCGGGCCGTAGTCGGTGTCATTGTAGTCGGTCACGCCGTCGTTGTTCGGACCGTAGTCGGTGTCGTCGTAGTCGGTCACGCCGTCGTTGTTCGGGCCGTAGTCGGTGTCGTTGTAATCGGTCACGCCGTCATTCTCCGGGCCGTAGTCGGTATCCACGTAATCGGTCATGCCATAGTCGCTTTCGCCCTGCACATCCACCGGGCTGTGCCAGGAATTGGTGCTTACACACTGGCGCACATCCGACACCACTTCATCCAGGAATTCCGGGTGGGGCAGCTGGGAACCGGCTTCGATCTCAATGGTGATCTGGCGGCTCTCGCCTTCCACCTCTTCCACAAAGTAGCCGGCCTGACCGATAGCGGACACCAGCTCAGTTACCACTTCCCGGCAGGGGCGGCCCTCGTAGCCGGTATAGCCTTCCAGCAGACGGGCCGCATCGTCGTTGCGGGCGGTCACGGCAGTCACGTTGCCCGCGTCGTCGTAGGCTACGTCAATTTCCGGATTCACCCGCAGATGCAGTACGCCGCCATCGGCCAGTTCCACGCCGGAAACAGCAGGAGCGGCGGTTCCGCAGCCGGTCAGGACAAACAGCGCCAGAGCCAGCGCCAGCAGCAGGGACAGATACTTGTTGCTCATCTTTTTCATGGTGGTTCCTCCTTGTTATACGGAGTCTTGGCTCCGTTTTGTGGCTTGTGTTAACAGGATACGTACCGCCGGGGCCAAAACCGGGGTCGCCGCAAAAATTTTTTATTCGCTGTCATAGGCTGAATCCCCATAGCCGGAGTCCTCCACCGGTTCGGGGCTGTCGTAGCCGGAGTCCTGCTCGGGGTGTGCGGGCGTTTCGTAGCCGGAATCCCCTTCCCCGTAGCCGGAATCCTGCGGCGGGGCGGTGGCAGCGGTATAGCCGCTGTCGCCCTGGGTTTCCGACGAACCGTAGGCGGAATCCCCATATCCCGAATCCCCGGCGGGCACGGGCGTGGGTACTGCCGTGGGTGCTGCGGTAGGCGCCGCCGTGGGAACCGCGGTGGGCGGCGGACCCACCGGGATGGCCGCTTCCTGGCCGCCGGTTTCGCCCCCATCCACCCGGATGGTCACCTGCAGGGTCTCGTCCAGATATTCGTTCAGGTGGGCAGGCAGGCTGTCGCTGTGAGCGGCCACCCAGTCCCCGTCCTCCGCGTCCAGGGTCAGGGTGATCTGGCCGCCGGGATGCAGCCAGCCCATCTCCACCGCCCGGTCGGTCAGTTCGTCCATCACCTGCTCCAGCTCCTTGCCCCGGCCTTCATAGCCTTCGGTCAGGACCTCGCCGTCCGGGTTGGTGCCTTCCACCGTCAATACGGTATCCCGACGGTTTACGTCGATGCGAACCTGCGGATTGATGGTCATATACACCGAGGCGTAAGGCATCTGCGCCATCCGCACTGCCGAAAGTGCCAGCAGCACCAGACAGGCTGCCGCCGTCAGCGCCGGAAACAGGATTGCCCGGCCACGCCGCCTGGGCGGGCGCATGGGCAGGATGGCGTCCAGCTGCTGGCCTACCTGATACTGCCGGTCGGCCGCTTTGAGGAACCGCCCTTCTTCGTCCAGCACCACCACATAGCCCGGGTGCCGTTCCAGCACGATATACTTCACGCGGTCGCCTCCTCTCCCCGTTTGAGCACACGGTGCAGGTGCCCCCGGATAATTTCATAGCCGTTGGTCTGGATCAGCAGCATGGCCAGCAGATATCGCCGGTGCCGCTCCAAGGTTTTGCGGGCGATGCCGCTGCCTTCGGCCAGACGGGCCAGAGGCAGACGGCCGGTGCGCAGCAGTTCTTCCAGCAGATCGGGATGCGCCGCCGCGTACCGCACCGCCTGCCCGCAGGCTTCCAGCGTGCGCTGCTGGCGGGGGCAGTTGTCCGCAATGTCGGAAAAGCTGGCCCCGAACCGCTGCAGCACCGTTGCCAGCTCCTCAATCTCCCGGCGGGTGGCCTCGCGGGTTTCCGCCTCGGCAAACCGGTCCCGCTCTTCCGGCAGGGTATCCGCCAAGGTGCGGCCGTCCTCTTCGTCATGGGGTGCAAACAGCGAAATCTGCCCCTTGTGGCGTTTTTCCCGCCGGTGATAGTCGATCAGGCGGCTGCGGATGGTCAGCGCTGCGTACCGCAGAAACGGTCCCCGCATCCGGCTGTAATTCTGGATGGCCTCGTGAAAGGCGATCATCGCTATGCTGTATTCGTCGTCCTGGTCGGTGCAGGGCCGCCCGAGAAACCGCGATGCCTGCCCCCGGATAAAGGGCAGACAATCCCGGATCAGCCCGTCCGCCCGGGCACTGTCGGTCTTGGCCGCAAACACCGCCTCCACAATGGGATGCTCCTTGTCCATGGTCCTTCCTCCCCTGCCTGTACAGGATACGCAGCCCGCACCCCAAAACCGGGGTCGGGCGCAAAAAAGTAGGCAAACCCATAATAATTGTAGCAAACCAGGCAGTTTGGCTGATATCAGCGGATAGTAAATTGATTGTAAAGTCTTTGTGTAGCAAAGCAGGACCGGCAGCCCAATTGAGCTGCCGGTCCTGTGTATTTGTTGCTTTGGTCAGGTGGGAACGCCGCTGCCAATCAGCCGCGCCAGTGCAAAGATATCAGCCCCGGCCACCAGTTCAAAGGTCGCCATCCCCAGCCCCGCCAGCCAGATCCGCACCTCGCTGTCGAAGTCGATCACACCGGCCGACTCGATGGAATAGGCCTGGATGCGGCTGTAGGGCATCGCCACAAAGGCTTTTTTGCGGCCGGTAAATCCCTGCGTGTTGACGGCGATGATCCGGCGGTCGGTAAAAAGCACGCCGTCCCGGATGCCCTGGTACTGCTGCACGATTTTTTCACCCGGGCAGAGCAGCGGGGTTACCTGTTCGGTCAGACGGGTGTCGCTTACAGGGCGCAGTTTGAGAAATGCCATGTTTTCAAGATCAGCCATTGTTTTGTCTCCTTTATATAGGTACGGCCGCAGCCGCCCCTGTTGCAGAATGGATTCGTTCTGCTATAAGCATACCCCATTTGACCGGATCCTTGCGGTTGTGCAGACAACGATAAAAATTAACATTTTCAAGCAGCAAACAAGTTTTATTTCCGTTGTTTAACAAACCGTTTTTCCCTCTCAAACGCGGTATGCTGTAGACACGTTGAAGACGATCTGCAGCGTCGGGTCTTTCGTTCCCTCCGCAAGGCGCGAACGCCGGACACCCCCTCAGCCGGTTTGTACTTCAATTTCAATCCATACACGCGCCGTCGAAACAACTTCCGGCGCACAGGAGGTATTTTATATGAATTACACCAATGGCAACTATGAAGCGTTCGCCCGTCCCCGCAAGCCGAAAGGCGTGGAGGAAAAGCAGGCATGGCTCGTGGGCGGAGGGCTCGCCAGCCTGGCCGCCGCCGCATTCCTTGTGCGGGACGCCCAGATGGACGGCAGCCGCATCCATATTCTGGAGGAAGCCGAACTGCCCGGCGGCGCCTGTGACGGTCTGCTGCGGCCGGACATAGGATTTGTGATCCGCGGCGGCCGGGAGATGGAGAACCACTACGAGTGTCTGTGGGATCTGTTCCGTTCGGTACCCTCGCTGGAGGTTCCCGACGCCAGTGTACTGGACGAGTTCTACTGGCTGAACCACGATGACCCGAACTACTCCATGAACCGGGCAATCCTGGAGCGGGGCAAGAGCGCGGACACCAAAAACCGCTTTGATCTGAGCGACGATGCCGCCATGGAGCTAATGAAGCTGTTCTTTACGCTGGATGAGGCGCTGTACAACAAAACCATCGACGACGTACTGAGCGACGAGTTCTATCAATCCAACTTCTGGCTGTACTGGCAGACGATGTTCGCCTTTGAGACCTGGCACTCGGCTCTGGAGATGAAGCTGTCCCTGCCCTACAAAATGGCCCTGCACGCCGGCCTGGATGCTGTGCGCGGCACCACGCTGGAAGAACTGCTGGCCCAGTACGATCTGATCTGACATCCTCAAAGGAGGAATCATTATGAATGAATCCCTGCACACCACCGCGGTTTCGGAAGAAACCACCGTTCCACCCCAGGCTCCGGCGCTTGCCGCCGCGAGCCCCTGGCGGGCGGCGGCAGGCCTGGGCCTGATCGGGCTTGGCCTTGCCGCTGTATTCTCCCCCCTGGCCACCGGTGTTATCCTGGCCTACATGATCACCGCCGGACTGGGCGTATACGGGGTGGCCCAGATCGTGGCCTACATGAAAGCCCCTGCCGCCGAGCGCACCGGCTCTGTGATCAGCGGCCTGTCCCTGACCGCCTTCAGCCTGTTTACCGTGTGGGCGTCCTACCAGACGCAGTACAGCTTTCTGACCATGATTGCCGGGCTGTCGGTCACGGTGGCGTTCTTCACCATTCTGCGCAGCGTCAGCCAGCTGTTTCTGTTTCAGCAGCTGCGCACCGAAGGCACCGAGGGGGCCGGCTGGGTACTGGCCGGCAGCGTGCTCAACGCCCTGACCGGCGTGCTGATCCTGGCCAATCCCCTCACCGGCTGGCTGGCCCTGAGCACCGTATGGGGCGTATATCTGGGGGCCTCCGGTATTGTACTGATCACCGACTATTTCTCCGAACGCCGCCGGCGCAAAGCCACAGCGTAAGCTGACAAAACGGCCGCACCCGAAAAGGTGCGGCCGTTTACCGGTCAATCGTTATCCGATTCATTGGGATCGGGTTCGTTGTCGGTGATGGGCATCTCCACCAGCAGCTCGAACCGGCTTTTCTCAAACTTCAAAAGCCCCTCATCCCGCATCTTGCACAGCTCGTTGGACATGGCGCTGCGGTCCACAAACAGGAAATCAGCCAGGTCCTGCCGGTTGAGCGGGATCACAAAGGTACGGCTGCCCGCCTTGTGATACTGGGCCGACAGGTAATCCTGCAGCCGTTCCCGGGTGGAGCGGCGGATGCTGTCCTCCAGCTTGCGGGTCAGGTACTGGCCCTTGCTGGCCACCGCCAGGGTCAGGTTCTGCAGAAAGCGGATCTGGGTGGGGGCGGTCAGCACGTTTTTGCGCAGAAGACGGTCCACGCTCAGGTACAGGATCTCCGTCTGGGCGGTGGCGGTGATGGTTACATGCAGCCGGTACCGTCCTACCGAGTTCAGCTCACCCAGAGTGGCCCCCGCGCTGAGCACATCCATCAGGTTGCTGTTGCCGTTGCTGTCAATGTGGGAGAGATGGACGTTTCCGGCCAGGATCACACCGATCTCCGGGAACTCGTCCCCGTCCCGGCCCACCACCGTGCGCCGGGGATAGGTTACCACCCGGGGCGACATGGTGTCGATGACCTCCAGGATCTCCCCGTCCGTCAGATTGCGGAACAGCATATTCTTCTTCAGCAGCGTCAGATCCAGTTCCCTTTCCATGACCCGCACCTCGTTTCGACGCTTTTCTTTTATTATAAAACGCCAAATCCCGGTTTACAAGATTTCGTGGTGCGTTGTTTGACACACCGATTTCCCCGCCCCGTTATAGTACGATATAGATACAGAGAAAACCGGATGGAACCATCCCGGATACCCTCTCTGTTCCAAACCAAAGCCATTACCTGCAAGGAGGTATATCATGTTTCAATTTTTCTGGACCCGTTCCGCGTCCCTCTGGGTCGCCGCACTGTATGTTCTGATGGGCGTTCTGCTCTTCCTCTTCCCCATTGCCAGCAGCACCCTGTTTGTACAGGCACTGGCCGCCGGCACCGCTGTATACGGCGCAAGCCACCTGATCCGGTACATCCAAAGCCGCAAAACCGGGCAGAGCAACCCGGGGGATCTGTTCCTGACCGTTCTGCCCGCCGCCTTCGCCGTTTTTGCCCTGATCTGGCCCGAAGCCGTTCTGTCGGTGCTGCCGCTGGTGCTGGGCTCCCTGCTTCTCATTGACGGCATCGGAAAACTGCCCCTGGCCATCGCGGCTCTCCGCGAACAATACCCCGGCATGATCCCGCTGGCAATTTCCTCTGTTCTTCCGATCATCCTGGGCACCGTAATCGTAATCAATCCGTTTGCCACAGTTCGTGTGGTGGTAATGGTATTCGGCGCCGCGCTCATCGCGGATGGCGCCAGCGACCTGGCCACCGTAATCCTGGAAAAACGTGCCGTTCGCCCGGCCCCTGTCCCGCCCAGCTCTCACCCCCTGTAAAGCTGATTCCGTACGAATCAGAGAAAGTGGAGAACCAATTATGAAATTCTATCAATGCGCTCATTGCGGCAACCTGGCCGTGAAACTGCACGACTCCGGCGTATCCATGGTATGCTGCGGCCACCCCATGCAGGAGGTAACCCCCGGCATGGTGGAGGCCTCCACCGAAAAGCACCTGCCGCTGGCAACCCGCAATGGCGCTGAGGCCCATGTACAGGTGGGGCTGGAGTCCCATCCCATGAGCCACAAGCACCACATCCGCTGGATCCTGCTGGAGACCGACCGGGGCGTGGCCATCCGGTTCCTGCCGCCTGAGGGGGAACCGGCCGCCACCTTTCCCCTGGCGGAAGAAGAAGTTCTGACCGCCGTATACGCCGACTGCAACCTGCACGGGTTGTGGGAAACCCCGCTTTAACCGGCACACCGACCACGAAAGAGGGAATGCTCTATGATTCTGCTTGGCTACACCCCCGCGCAATGGGTACTGTTTTTCTTCCTGTATTCCTTCCTGGGCTGGATCTGGGAATCCAGCTTCGTTTCCATCCGTGAACACCGCTGGGTAAACCGGGGATTCCTGCACGGACCGCTGCTTCCCATCTATGGGTTCGGCGCCGTGTCCATCCTGCTGTTCACCCTGCCGGTGGCCCAGAATCCCCTGCTGATCTTTCTGATGGGGATGACCGGCGCCACCCTGCTGGAGTACATAACCGGCTACGCCATGGAACGGATGTTTCATGTACGCTACTGGGACTACAGCATGTATCGCTGGAATCTGAACGGATACATCTGCCTGCCCGCTTCCCTCTGCTGGGGTGTTTTCTCCCTGGCGATGGTCAAGCTGATTCACCCTCTGCTGGGCGGCTGGACCGCCAGCCTGCCGGAAACGCTTGCCGTTTCCGCCGCGCTGACCCTGGCCGGGCTTACCACCGCCGACATGTTTGTCTCCCTGCGGGAGGCCGTGGACATGCGGAGCCTGCTCAGCAGCCTGAGCGAAAGCAAACGCCGGATTGCCTGGCTGCAGAAGCGGCTGGAGGTGCAGGCGGCGTTCGCCCCCAACACCCTGACCCGCAGCGTCGACACGGCCCGGCAGTCCGGCGAGGCGGTAAAATCCGCCCTGGCCGCCCGGCTGCAGGTTCTGCGGGACCAGCGAAGCCGCCTGCTGCGGACGCTGGACTTCAAGAGTCTGTTATCCTCCGCTCCGGACGCCCCGGAAACGGCCCGCCTGATTCAGAAAGAGTTTCAGGCCATGCGGGACCGGACCGATCCCATGTTCCGGCGCACGGTGCGGCATCTGCGCCGCAACCCCAGCATTGTAAGCAAACGATATGGGGACGCCCTGCAGGATATGGAGCCGCTGCTGGATCCCTGAAAACGCGCCCTGCGGCCGCCCTGGCCGCGGGGCTGATTTGAGCCATTTTTCCATTCATCATACGCCAAAACGCCCGGCATGACCGGTCCCCGTGAAAGGATGTGCGCCGAAACATGAACTTCTTTACTACTCCGGCCCACCGGACCGCCCCCCACACCGCGTACCGTGCCGCCGGTCTGCTGGCGGCAGGAATGCTGGCCCTGGGGCTGCTGACCGTTCCGGTCCGGGCCGAACAGCCGGACAGCGAATCCGTCAGCGTATCCGCCGCCAGTGAGGCGGATGGTATTGCGCTGGACGCTGCCGCCTTCCCCGACCCGGCATTTCTGGCTTATGTTCACATATACGACACCGATGGAAACGGATTTCTCTCCGAAGCGGAGTGCGCGGCAGTAACCAAAATGGATATCCGGAACAAGGACATCCACTCGCTGGAGGGAATCGGCTGCTTTGTCAATCTCACCTCTCTCAACTGCATCGGCAATGCGCTGACCGATCTGCCTCTGGCCCATCTCTCCCAGCTGACCAATCTGCTGTGCAACGAGAATAACCTGACCGTGCTGGATCTGTCCCAGACGCCCGCGCTGGAAGCGCTGCACTGCCACGACAACCGGCTGGCGGCACTGGACGTTTCCATGCTGCCCCATCTGCGGGAACTGGCCTGCGGTGACAACCAGTTCACATCCCTGGATGTATCCCAGAACAAAGAGCTGGCCTACCTGCTCTATATGGGCGGGCCGTTGCAGACGCTGACCCTGGGCGGCAACGATGCGCTGCTGGATCTCTGGTGCTCCTACTCGCTGGTAAGCGAGCTGGATCTGGCCCAGGCCCCCAACCTGCAGATTCTGGGCATCGAACGCAGCGACCTGACCTTTCTGGACCTGAGCGGCAATCCCAACCTCACCGATGTGATGGCGGCGGACAACCAGCTGCTGGCCATCAAACCGGGCAGCGCCGCCCCCACCCTGGATCTGACGGCCCAGCGGCCGGTGGATATCCAGATCGGTGCGGAGGAAACCAGCTACGACCTGACCCGCCTGGGTCTGCCGCTGGATATCGCCCACATTTCCGACGTGACCGGCGCAGAGCTTTCCGGCACGGTACTGACCGGCCTTTCCGACGGGAGCGTGGTGACCTATCGGTACACCGATGGTTCGGCTATGGTGGAAGCCACCCTGCGGTTTCAGGTAAGCAATGCCTGGCTGGAGCCGCTGACCATGGAAGACTGGACCTACGGCGAGGCCGCGCACCTGCCCCATGCGGATGCCCAATACGGGCAGCCGGTGTACACCTACAGCACATCAGCTGACGGGGAGTTCACCTCGCAGATGCCCACCGAAGCCGGCACCTGGTATGTGCGGGCCAGCGTGGCCCCGGTGGATGGCCATGCCGGGCTGGTGGCAGTAAAGGAATTCCACATTCTGAAAGCCCAGCCTGACTACTCCCTGCCCACCGGCCTGACCACCGTATACGGCAGCAAACTGGAATCGGTAACGCCGGGCAGCGGCTTTGTATGGACGACCCCCAATCAGATGGTGGGGAACGTGGGCGTAAACCACTTTGCGGCACGGTTTGTGCCGGCCGACACCGACAACTACAATACCGTGGAGGGCCTTTCCATCCCGGTACAGGTCACACCGAAGCCCGCGTCCCAGCTGTGGGTATCCCCGGTAAGCAGTGCACAGGAGGAAGCCGCCCTGACGGTAAAGGATGGGGAAATCATTCTGCAAAAGGGTACCGACTATACCGTGAACCGCCGGTCGGAAAACGGACAGGTCACCCTGACCCTGCTGTTCCAGGGCAACTACACCGGCACCGTGCTGCGCAGCTACTCTGTTGTGGCCCCGCCGGTTCCTGCCCCTTCGCCCTCTCCCGCCCCTGTGCCGGTGCCCACACCGGCACCTACACCCGTGCCAACGGTGCCGCCGGCAACCCCGGTTCCCAGCCATGGCGCCGGCAGCACCGCCACCCCTGCGCCCAGCCCTTCACCCACGCCAGAGCCCTCCGCCACGATCCAGCCAAGCCCGACGGCACCGGCCTCTACCCCCTCCCCGTCTGATTCCCCTACCGACGAGGGAGAAAGCCCCTCATTCCGGGACGGCTTCCGTACACTGGTGCTCTTCCTCGTGGTTGTGCTGATCCTGGCGACAATTCTGGCCTCGCTGCGGGATTCTTCTAAAGACTGATCCCTGCCCCGCAAAAAAATTTTTCAAAGGGACTGTACAAATCCATACCGATGCAGTATACTTAGGCCATAGATACCCATACCCCCTATGGGTATCTATGGCAATGTAAGGAGGTCCCTATGCAGGAAAAATACAATGTCACCGGCATGACCTGCGCCGCCTGTTCCGCCCGGGTGGAAAAAAGCGTGTCGGCGCTGCCCGGCGTACAGGCGTGCAGCGTCAACCTGCTGAAGAACAGCATGGTGGTGACCTACGACGACAAAACCCTTTCCGGCGGCCAGATAGTAGAGGCGGTGGAAAAAGCCGGATACGGCGCTTCGCCCCAGCGGCCCACCCGCAGCGCCGCCGCCCCCTCCCCCGTGGACGAGGCCAAAAAGGAATACCAGGTGATGAAGCGGCGGGTCATCTGGTCCTTTGTGTTCACAGTGCCGCTGTTCTATATCTCCATGGGCCACATGATGGGCTGGCCGCTGCCCGGATTCTTCCTGGGCACCGCCAACGCGATGATCTACGCGCTGACTTTGTTTCTGCTGGCGCTGCCGGTGGCCATCATCAACAACAAATACTTCCGCACCGGGTTCAAGACCCTGCTGCACCGCTCCCCCAACATGGACTCGCTGATTGCGCTGGGCTCCGGCGCGTCGCTGGTCTACGGGGTGTACGCCCTGTACAAGATTGCCTATGGGCTGGGGCACGGGGAGCTGACGATGGTGGACCATTTCACCCACGATCTGTATTTTGAGGGCGCGGGTACCATCCTGACCCTGATCACCCTGGGTAAGTTCCTGGAGGCGCGGGCCAAGGGCCGCACCTCCGACGCTATCAACAAGCTGCTGAATCTTGCCCCGAAAAAGGCTACGGTGGTACGCGGCGGCGTGGAGATGGTGATCCCCGCCGAAGAGGTGGAAAAGGGCGATCTGCTCATCGTCAAGGCCGGGGAATCCATCCCGGTGGACGGCGTGCTGCTGGAGGGCACCGGCTCGGTGGATGAGAGCGCCATTACCGGCGAATCGATCCCGGTAGACAAGCAGCCCGGCGACAAGGTGATCGGCGCCACCATCAACCAGAGCGGCTATTTCCGGATGCGGGCCGACAAGGTGGGCGACGAGACCGCCCTGGCCCAGATCATCCGGCTGGTGGACGAAGCCACCAGTTCCAAGGCCCCCATCGCCAAGCTGGCAGACCGGGTGGCCGGGGTGTTTGTGCCCATTGTGATCGGCATCGCGCTGGTTTCCATGATCGTATGGCTGCTGGTGGGCGCCAGCTTTGAGTTTGCCCTGACCATCGCCGTATCGGTGCTGGTGGTTTCCTGCCCCTGCGCGCTGGGTCTGGCCACCCCCACCGCCATCATGGTGGGCACCGGCCGGGGCGCAGCCAACGGCGTGCTGATCAAATCCGCCGAGGCGCTGGAAACCGCCCACAGCGTAAATGTGGTGGTGCTGGACAAGACCGGCACCATCACCCAGGGCAAGCCCGCCGTGACCGATCTGGTCTGTGCCGGGGGCGTGGCTGAACAGCAGCTGCTGCAGACGGCGGCTTCGCTGGAAAAGCTGTCGGAGCATCCGCTGGCCCGGGCTATTGTGGCCCAGGCCGAAGCCCGGAACACCGAATTTCTGCCGGTGGAACGGTTTGAGCAGATCCCCGGCCAGGGGCTGCGCGGCGTGATCGGCGGGCAGGTATGCCTGGCGGGCAATCGAAAACTGCTGGCCGCCAACGGTCTGAAGGATCCGGCGCTGGAGGCGCTGCAGAACCGGCTGGCCGACCAGGGCAAAACGCCCCTGTTCTTTGCCCGGGGCGGGCAGCTGCTGGGCGCGATCGCCGTGGCGGATGTGGTGAAGCCCACCAGCAAGGCCGCTGTGGAGGAACTGCAGGCCATGGGCATTGAAGTGGTGATGCTGACCGGCGACCACAGCCGCACCGCCGAGGCCATCCGCCGTCAGGTGGGTGTGAACCGGGTGGTGGCCGAGGTACTGCCCGAGGACAAGGAGCAGGAGATCCGCCGCCTGCAGCAGGAGGGCCGCAAGGTAGCCATGGTGGGCGACGGCATCAACGACGCCCCCGCCCTGGCCCGGGCGGACGTGGGTATCGCCATCGGGGCAGGCACCGACGTGGCCATGGAATCCGCCGATATCGTACTGATGAAAAACGATCTGCTGGATGTGGCCGGCGCCATCGAACTGAGCAAGGCCACCATCCGCAACATCAAGGAAAACCTGTTCTGGGCGTTTTTCTACAATATCATCGGCATTCCTATCGCCGCCGGGTGCTGGTACGCCGCCTTCGGGCTGAAGATGAACCCCATGGTGGCCGCGCTGGCGATGAGTTTCAGCTCGGTGTTTGTGGTCTCCAACGCGCTGCGGCTGCGGTTCTTCAAGCCGCGCCGCCGCCCGGTGGAGGAAACCGCCGCCCCGGCCGCCCCTGTCTGTGTCGTTTCTGACGCTTCCCTGCCCGGGGAGCGAATTCTGGAACAAACCCAAGCCAACCAAACGAATGGAGGTATTTGCATGAAACGGGAACTGAAAATCGAGGGTATGATGTGCCCCAACTGCGTCAAGCATGTGACCCGCGCCCTGGAGGGTGTGGCCGGTGTGACCGGCGTGGAGGTCAGCCTGGAGGACAAGCGGGCGGTGGTGACCGCCGGCAGCGAGGTGGCCGACGAAACGCTGAAAGCCGCCGTGACCGACGCCGGCTACGAAGTGACCGGCCTGCAGGCCTATGAAGGCTGATAAGGAAAAGGTTACCCGTTCGCTCAAAATCGCCCGCGGCCAGCTGGACGGCGTGTTGCGCATGATCGAGGAAGACCGGTACTGTGTGGATATCTCCAACCAGCTGCTGGCCACCCAGGCGCTGCTGAAACGGGTGAATCAGGAGATCCTGCGCGCCCACATCCGCGGCTGCGTGCGGGACGCGCTGCAGACCGACGAGCCCAATCCCAAACTGGAAGAGGCTTTGCAGCTGCTGGAAAAGCTGGTTACCTGAAACCGACAAGCAAAAGGAGCACCCCGGCGGGGTGCTCCTTTTGGTTTATTCGGTGCGCTGCAGTTCGTCCAGAAAGCGCTGCACGGCGGCGGAGGGGGATTTGGCGTACATCAGCCCGTAGGGAATGGGATGGTGCCACGCCGCCGGGATGGTGACCAGCAGCGGATGCACCGAGCGCCAGCAGTCCGGTGTGACCAATACGTTGCCGCTTTCGGCGCAGCGGTTGAACACCTCCATGTCGTAGAACTGGGCGGTGTCCTCAATCTGCACGCCCGGCCAGCGTTCCACCTCGGTGCGCAGGGCGTCCACCACCGGGGAGTCCCCTTTCTGCACCATCATCAGGGTTTGTCCCCGCAGATCGTCGGGGGTCAGCCGGGTTTTGCCCGCCAGCGGATGGTCCCGGGATACGGCACAGACGTGCTCGCACTCTCCCAGCGGGTAGAAACGGCACCGGTCCATCCAGCGGCGGGAGTCGCAGACCCCCACCAGAAAATCCAGTTCCTGCCCCAGCGAGGCGATCACCGACAGAATGTCCTGGTGGTCATCCTCCACCGGCACGATCCGCACACCCCCGCCGGGGAAGGCGCCGCGCACCCGGTCCCACAGAGGCATAAAGGGCTCGCAGGGGTTCAGGATGGAGCTGCCCACCCGGAAGATAGTGCCGGCGGGCTCCCCGGCGGCACGGGCTTTCTTCACCGCCTGTTCCGCCGCCCGGGCCAGGGCACGACCCTCCCGCTGGATCACCTGCCCCGCCGCGGTAAGCCGCACCCCCTGGTTGGTGCGCTCCAGCAGCGACAGGCCCAGCCGCTTTTCCAAGGCATTGACCTGCTTCATCACCGAGGGCGCGGACCGGTACAGCTGTTTGGCCGCCCGGTTGAAGCTGCCGCACTCCGCCACACAGAGAAAGATAAGAAGATTCGGATCCAGCATAGGGAACCTCCAGGGTTGTTTTACCATTTGGTTAATACGATGTTAGCATATTGGTTCTTCCCAAGTCAAGGCGCGGCGCGCTACAATACAGACAGGAACGCCGCACAGCGGCGGCAAGGAGGCGTTTGCATGACACAGGAAATGAACGCATTGTTCGGCGCCGCAGCCGAAACCAATACCGAATTTGCCGAGCGGTTCTCGCAATTCGAAGCACAGGCGGCAAAGGAGAGCCGGCTGGATGCACCGACCCGGGCGCTGGCTGTGCTGGCCTGTCTGCTGGGCTGCCAGGGGCTGGAGGCTTTTGAACGGACGATCGTCCCGGCGCGGCAGGCGGGTGTGACCGCTGCCCAGATTCGGGAGGTGGTCTACCAGGCCGCGGCCTATCTGGGAATCGGGCGGGTACTGCCGTTTAGTGAAGCGGCCGACCGGGCGCTGGCCCGGCTTGACGGCGCTGTGCCGCCGGCAGAGCCCTTTGTGCCCTGGGAAGAGCGGCAGTCCCGGGGGACCCAGGCACAGGTGGAGATTTTCGGGGACGGGATGCAGGATTTCTGGCGCTCCGGCCCGGAGGACAGCCGCCACATCAACCGCTGGCTGGCGGAAAACTGCTTTGGGGATTACTACACCCGCCCGGCGCTGGATCTGCGCTGCCGGGAGATGCTGACCTTCTGCTATCTGGCCGCGCAGGGCGGCTGCGAGCCTCAGCTGATCAGCCATGCGGCGGCGAATCTGCGGATGGGCAACGATGTGCCGTTCCTGATCGGGGTAATTTCGGCCTGCCTGCCCTACATCGGCTATCCCCGCTGCCTGAACGCGCTGCAATGTGTGCGCAAAGCGGCGGAACAATAACGGTTCATCCTAGCGGCTGCCGGGTTTTCCGGCGGCCGTTTTGCTTTGCGCTTTGGCAGACGATGTGCTATACTGGGTACAAAATTCAGCGGCGAACGGGAGGTAGCTATGGCGCAAACACTTCACTGCCTGATTGACCTGCACCTGCATCTGGATGGCTCGCTTTCGGCGGAAACCGCCCGGGTGCTGGCGGCGATGCAAGGCATCGAACTGCCCCGGGATGCGGCGGAACTGGACCGGATGCTCCACTGCCCTGCCGGGTGCCGGGATCTGAACGAATATCTGGCCTGTTTTACCCTGCCCCTCTCCCTGCTGCAGACCGGGGATGCGCTGCGGGAGGCCGCCCGCCGTCTGCTGACGGAACTGGCGGACAAGGGCCTTCTTTATGCGGAACTGCGGTTTGCGCCCCAGTCCCACGGGCAGAAGGGAATGAGCCAAGAGCAGGCTATCCAGGCCGTACTGGCGGGGATGCAGGAAGCGCCGATCCCCTCCCGGCTGATTCTGTGCGCCATGCGGGGCGCCGACAACGAAGCGGCCAACCGGGAAACGGTACAGCTGGCCGCCCGGTATCGGGGCCGCGGGGTGGCGGCGCTGGATCTGGCGGGGGCGGAGGCGATCTTCCCCACCGGGCAGTTTGCGCCGCTGTTTGCGCTGGCCCGGGAGTTGGGGGTGCCTTTTGTGGTTCACGCGGGCGAGGCGGACGGCCCCGAAAGCGTGGCGGCGGCGCTGGACATGGGGCCCCGGCGGATCGGCCACGGGGTGCGGGCGCTGGAGGATCCAGCGGTGACCGCCCGGCTGGCCCGGGAACGGGTACCGCTGACCGTTTGCCCCACCAGCAACCTGGACACCCGGGTATTTGACCGGCTGGAGGACTTTCCGCTGCGGGCCATGCTGGACGCGGGGCTGGTGGTCACGGTCAACTCCGACAACATGGCGGTAAGCGGCACCGATGCGGGGCAGGAACTGCAGCGGCTGACCGACTGCTTTGGTCTGCGCACGGAAGAAGTACGGCAGCTGCTGCTGAACGCCGCCGACGCTTCGTTTGCCGATGAATCGTTGAAACAACAGCTGCGGGCAGCCATCTGCCGGGAGCTGGCACAGGAAAGGACAGAGGAATCGTGCTGAACGAGATGGAAAAGGAACTGGAAGCCCTGCTGCGGCAGGCCCGGTCGATCTTTGTGGATGAAACGGCGCTGGCCGATGTGACGGTAAAGGGCCGGGCCAACTTTGTGACCCGGTGCGATACCGGCGTACAGCATTTTCTGCAGAAAGAACTGGGGGCCCGCTGGCCGGAAATCCAGTTTCTGGGCGAAGAGGACGGCTGCGCCGAGCCGGATCCTTCCGGCCGGGTGTTTGTGCTGGACCCGGTGGACGGTACCGCCAACCTGATGCACCATTTCGGGCACAGCGCGATTTCGCTGGCGCTGGTGCAGGACGGCGCGCCGGTGCTGGGGCTGGTGTACGACCCGTTCCGGGATGAGATGTTCCGGGCCCGGCGGGGCGGCGGGGCGTTCTGCAACGGGCAGCCGATCCATGTGAGCACCGCTCCGAGCCTGGCCCGCAGCGTGATTGCAATCGGTACCTCCCCCTATGACCGGCAGTTTACCGATGTGAACTTCTCCGCGTTCCGGGCCATCTTTGACCGGTGCGAGGATATCCGGCGCACCGGCTCGGCGGCGCTGGATCTGGCCTATGTGGCCGCCGGCCGGCTGGAAGGCTATCTGGAGCGCAACCTGAAGCCCTGGGATTTTGCCGCCGGTATGCTGCTGGTGAGCGAGGCGGGCGGCACGGTGTCCGGCTATGACGGCGCGCCCCTGTACCCGCTGGCCAACGCGGACGTGGTGGCCGCTCCCCCTGCTGTGTTTGAGGATCTTCTGCCCCTGTGCGGCGGCTGATTCTGCCCGGAATATCAGGACGCCCTCTGCGCCAAGGCGCGGAGGGCGTTTTTGCTGCAAAAGGCGGACGCCCCGCCCCCGCACAATGCGGGGACGGGGCGTCCGTCAGTATAAGCAGGAGATTGAAAGGTTTGATCAGGCGTTGTTAGCCTCTTCCAGGCACTGGGTAACCGCCTTCTTGATGCGGTTGGAGGTCAGGGTCGCGCCGGACACGCCATCCACATCCACCGAGTTGGCCGCCACAATGGCACCGGGCAGGCTCTCCAGAGCCGCGCCGGCCACAGCCTCGGTCTCGGCGTTCTCGGTGATCTCCACACCGGCGATCTTGCCGTCGGTGATGGTGACAACCACGGTCATCGGGCCTTCCTGGCCGTCCACGGTGGCGGTGTACTCACCATCGGTCAGGTTGGCGCTGCTCATGTCGAACAGGCTCTCGCCGGAGGATTCCTTGACAAACAGGCTCTCGTCCAGCAGGTTGGAGGCGGGCTTGGCCTCGTAGCCGCTGCCCAGCTCCTGGCTCATCACGTTCTGCGCAGCGATGCGGCCGAAGGTGATGGGGCCCATGACGCCGGTACCACCGGAGACGAACTTACCCCAGATACCGCCCACGACCTCACCGGCGGCGTACAGGCCGGGGATCACGTTGCCGCTCTCGTCCAGAACCTGCATCTGCTCGTTGGTGGTGATGCCGCCCAGGGTCATAACGCACAGGGCATGCAGGGGAACCGCGTAGAAGTGGTCGCCCTCGATCTTGTTCACAGCCAGCTTGTAGGTGTCGCGGCTGTCGTCGTAGGTGCGGCCGAACTCGTCGGTGCCGCCCTCTTCCACGCTGGCGTTGTAGGCTTCCACAGTTTCGATCAGGTTCTCAGCGGGAACACCGATCTTCTCGGCCAGCTCTTCCAGGGTGTCGGCCTGCTGCAGCACATGGGCGCCGCGGGCGTTCTCACCCTCGAAGGTAAAGTCGTACATGAAGGAACCGCCGGCAGCCCGCAGGTCCTCCAGGATCTTGTCGGTGAAGATGTCGTACTGCACGGCGCCGGGCTGCTCTTCCAGGGCCACCTCACGGATGGAGGGGTTGGATTCGCACTCGTTCACAAAACGCTCGCCGTTCTGGTTGACCACGATACCGCCGGCCTTCCAGGTGTAGGTGGAGGCGATGGTGCCGGTGGTGGGATCGTCAGCACTCTGCAGGCCCATGGGGAAGGTGGGGATGTAGCTCATGCTCTCTTCGTTCAGAGCAGCGCCCACCATCTGCATCAGACGCAGGCCATTGCCGTCAGCGCTGGCCGGGCCGCCGCGCAGGTAGTCCGCGCCGTTCTCGGCGTACATGCCCATCAGCTTGCTGTTGGCAGAGTAGCCGCCGGTGGCCACGATGATGCCCTTGTTGGCATCAAAGCGGATCAGGTCGCCGTTGTCGTTCTGACCCACGACGCTCAGCACCTGGCCCTGGTCGTTGGCCAGCAGCTCGATGGCCTTGGTGTTGTAGACGATTTCGATCTTGTCGTTGGACTTGACAACCTTGTCCATCACCTCGTGGGCGGCGGAGGAGTAGTTGGCAGAATCCATGGGCTTGGTCTTGTAGGTACGGGGGACGGAGTACAGGGCATGCTCCGGCGCAAAGACCGCGCGGCGGCCTTCCGAGTCGGTGTTGAAGGTGTACTCGCTAAGGCCGTTGTCCCACAGCCACTGGAAGGCGTTGATATCCTCAGCCACGAACTCGCGGACCATCGCCTCATTGGGCTTGCCGCCGAAGTCGCTGCCGTTCTTCAGGATATCCTGCACGAAGCTCTCCTGGCTGTCTTCCACGCCGTCCTCTTTCTGGATGACGCTCTCGGCACAGGCCATGCTGCCGCTGGTGTAGTTCAGGGAGCCGCCGGTCTTGCTGGTCATCTCCACAATGATGACGCTCTCAGCGCCGTTCACGGTGGCTTCGTTGGCAGCGGACAGACCGCCGCCGCCGGCGCCGATTACGATCACGTCGGCCGTCTTGGTCTCGGCGTAGGTGGGCTCCGCCTCAGCAGAACTGCTGGAGCTGGCCGGAGCACTGGAGCTGGAACCGGTGCTGCCGCAGGCAGCCAGGGTGAACACCATGGCCACAGCCAGCAGCAGGGCAAGAATACGTTTCATCTTCTTCTCCTTTTCTTCTCTTGCACACGCCCGGGCGGCGCATGCCATTCGCGCGGCGTCTCTCCCGCCGCTTGACAATTTCATTATAATCTTTGTTAATTTTTGAACGCAACCGGGTTTTCAATCCAAAACTGCATAAAATCATTCCCTTGCGTGGGAAGGTCTGGTAGAATAAGGATAGGCATTGACTTTTGCGGTAAAAAAAGGGGGTATTCGTCATGCAATCATTCCGGCCCAATCCTCTTGCGCCGGATTCGCTGAGCCGGGCGCTGGATCAGTTTTCATTCCATATCCGGCATTTTGCTTTATACAGAAGCATACCGCCCCATCAGGACAAAACCACGGTGGGGGTTCAGTTCAAATTGGTATTTCTGGTCTGCGGGCGGGTGGATTTTGAAGCCGGCAGCCGCCGCTTTGTGATGAATCCCGGTGACGCACTGGTGATTCCACCCTTTATCCGGTACACCGCCCGCTGCACCACCGACGAGGAAACCGAATACGGCTACGCCTATTTTGATCTGGCGGACAGCGCCATGGAAGAAGAGTTCACCTCTCTGCTGGACTGTGCTTTACCCGCACTGTACCGGGGCGTGCTGGCCGAAGCGGAACTGGGCACCATCTGCCGGATGGTGCACGGCCTGAGTCCGGAGGAACCCGGTGCCCACCGGGAAGCCCATATTCTGCTGGACTGGATGGTTTTGCAGCTGGCCCGCAGCCTGCTGCACAGCAGCCAGGCCGCCCACACCGCCGCCAACGACGCGGGCGCCCAGCTGGTACGCCAGTGCATCGGACATCTGCGCCGGGTGCCGCCCCGGGAGTTCTCGGTGGCGGAACTGTGCGAGTTTGCCCATGTGACACAGAGCTATCTGTATAAATGTTTTCAGCGGGAAATGAACTGCTCGCCCCAGAAATTTCTGACCCTGTACCGGCTGAAGCTGGCCGAACGGGAACTGTGCGACAGTTCCGCCACCATTCAGGAGCTGGCGGAACAGTTCGGCTATACCAGCGCGGGGGCGTTTTCCCAGGCATTCAAGCAGCATTTTTCGGTCTCCCCTGCCGCCTGGCGGCAGGGCCAGCGGGACCGCACCCACCGGGAACCGGACTGATTCTGCCGCCGGGTTACATATTTTTGTGTTTGGTCTCATACCCATGGTAAAAAAAGCAGCATGGGGGGACCCGCATGAAAGGCAACCCGGAGGAGCGCGCGGCCGCGCTGGGCGCATATATTCTGCAGCACAGCGCCACCGTGCGCAGCGCCGCGCTGGCGTTTGGGATTTCCAAAAGCACCGTGCACAAGGACGTGACCTACCGTTTGAAGCGATACAATCCCGCGCTGTACCGGCAGGTGCAGCAGGTGCTGCAGCGCAACAAGGCGGAGCGGCACCTGCGGGGCGGGGCCGCAACACGGGAAAAATACCGCGGGCACTGACCCGCAACGGACGAAACGAGCGTTTTGGCTGCCCGCACGGGCACAGGCCAAAGCGCTCTTTTTGTCGATTTGGCCCGCGCCGGCATTGTACTTTACCGCCGTTTCGGGTATAATGATTAGAAAACATAAGACCCGCTGCGGCGGGCGGAGGATAAACTATGCTGGACTGTATCGTAGTAGGCGGCGGCCCTGCCGGGCTTTCGGCGGCGATCAACCTGCACCAGCGGGGCAAGAGCTGCCTGGTGCTGAGCGCCGGGGCCGGGTATCTGGTCAAGGCGGAGCGGATGGACAACTACCTGGGCATGCCCGGGATGACCGGGCAGGAGATGCTGCGCCAATTTGGCGAACACGCGGCTGGTATGGACATTGAGGTCCGCACCGGGCGGGTGGGCAACATTCTGCCCTTTGACGGACATTTTATGGTGAATTTTGGCGGCGACATGCTGGAGAGCCGCAGCATCATCCTGGCCACCGGTGTGAGCAAGGCCAAGCCCGTGGCGGGCGAGGCGGAACGGCTGGGCATGGGCGTTTCCTACTGCGCCACCTGTGACGGCATGCTGTACCGGGGCCGGGACGTGGTGGTCTGGGGCCTGGCGGAGGAGGCTGCCTCCGAGGCGAATTTCCTGGCCGGTATCGGCTGCCGGGTGACCTTTGTGGCGGCCCGCCGCCCCGCCGAACTGGAAGAGGCCATCCCCTTTGAGGCGGGTGCCATCCGGGAAGTGCTGGGCGAAGGCGTGGTTTCTGCCGTGCGGCTTGCTGACGGACGGGAACTGCCCTGCACCGGGGTGTTTATCCTGCGGGCGGCGGTAGCCCCCGACACCCTGCTGCCCGGTCTGGAGCTGGAAGACGGGTTTGTGCGCACCGGGCGGGACATGAGCACCAGTGTGCCCGGCGTGTTTGCCGCGGGGGACCTGGTAGGCAAACCCCTGCAGGTGGCCAAGGCCGTGGGCGAAGGCCTGGTGGCGGCGCTGAGCGCAGCGGAATACCTGGATCGGGCTGACCGGGAAGGGAAATAAAGGAGGAAGGCGAAGCAACTATGTCGGCAAAACGCACGGATTACATCAGCTGGGACGAATATTTCATGGGGATTGCCATGCTGACGGCTATGCGCAGCAAGGACCCCAACAGCCAGGTGGGCGCCTGTATTGTAAGCCCGGAAAACAAGATTCTGTCGCTGGGGTACAACGGCATGCCGCTGGGCTGCCCCGACGATGAGATGCCCTGGAACCGGGAGGGCGAACCCCTGGACACCAAATATATGTATGTGTGCCATGCGGAACTGAACGCGATCCTGAACAACGCCCACGGCAACCTGAAAGGCGCCCGGGTGTATGTGACCCTGTTCCCCTGCAATGAGTGCGCCAAGGCGATCATCCAGAGCGGCATTGCCGAGATCATCTACCTTTCGGACAAGTACCATGACAGCGATATCAGCGTAGCCAGCCGGTTTCTGCTGAACCGGGCGGGCGTGCGCTTCACCCCCTATACCCCCACCGGGCGGGAGGTCGGCCTGACCCTGTAAACGCGGAATATACCGGCCTGCAAGGCGCCGGTGAGAAGAATGAGGATGGTGTAACGATGGACATTATTTTGTTGGGCATCGCCGGCGGCACCGGCAGCGGCAAAACGACCCTGACCCGGCGGCTGAAAGAGCGGTTCGGCGATCACGAGGTCAGCGTGGTGAATCAGGACAACTACTATAAGCGCCACGACGACATGACCTACGAGGAACGCTGCAAGCTGAACTACGATCACCCGGACGCCTTTGATACCGAGCTGATGATGGAGCAGCTGCGTCAACTGAAAGCGGGCCATGCCATCGAATGCCCTACCTATGACTACACGGTGCACAACCGGGCCGAGGCCACCATCACCATCCAACCCGCGCCGGTCATTCTGGTGGAGGGCATCCTGCTGTTCTGCAGCCAGGAGCTGTGCGATCTGCTGGACATCAAGGTGTTTGTGGACACCGACGCGGATGTACGTATTCTGCGCCGCATCATGCGGGACGTGAAAAAGCGCGGCCGCACGCTGGACAGCGTGGTGACCCAGTATCTGACCACCGTCAAGCCGATGCATGAGCAGTTTGTGGAGCCCAGCAAGCGCAAGGCGGATCTGATCATTCCGGAAGGAGGCAAGAACCAGGTGGCACTGGATATGCTGGTGTGGCGTGTCAACAGCCACCTGGCCCGCAACGCACAATGAATCTGTATCTTCTGCGCCACGGCGAAACCGATTACAACCGCCGCAAGGCGCTGCAGGGGCAGCTGGACAAGCCCCTCAACGAAACCGGCCGCAACCAGGCCCGGGAGGCTGCTCGCCAGCTGGCCGGCGTGACCTTTGACCGGGTATATGTAAGCCCGCTGCACCGCACCCGGGACACCGCCATGCTGGCCACCGGTCTGCGGGAGGATCAGCTGACCATCGAGCCGGCCATCATCGAAATCAGTTTTGGTATCTGGGAGGGGCAGACCACCGACGCTTTGGGCGAGGCATTTGCGCCATTCTTTGCCGATCCGCCCGCCTACCGACCGCCGGAGGGCGGCGAAAGCCTGGAACATCTGGTAGCCCGGGTGGGTGAGTTTCTGGACCGGGTCAGCCGGGAACATGCGGGCGACCACAACATCCTGGCGGTAAGCCACGGGGCCGCTATCCATGCGCTGCTCACCGCGGCGCTGGGCACGCCCCTCTCCCAGTTCTGGGCCGAGAGCGTGGGCAACTGCGGATTTGTGGTGCTGCATCACGACGGCACCGCCTGGACCCTGGCGCAGCACTGCGCCGCCCGGGACAAATACTACGGCTAAATTACATAGAAAAACTCCGCTGCGCAAAACCGCGCATCGGAGTTCTTTTTTATGTTGGCAGCGGAAGCTGCGCCGGGACAGAAACTGAGGCCTGGGTGAGATTGGGTACATCCGCCGGCGGTTCTTCCCGGACCGGCGGGGCGCTGAGCGGGAAGGACGCCCAGGCTTTGAACAGGTCTCCGTCGATGGCCAGGCCGAACTCGCCGTTCTGCAGCTCCGCCAGGCTGCGGGCAATGTTCAGGCCCAGGCCGCTGCCCTCGGTGGTTCGGCTGGAATCCCCCCGCACGAACCGCTCCATCAGTTCGTCCGCCGGAATATTCAGCTGTTGGCGGCTGATGTTCTTGACCCGCAGCCAGGCCCGACCCTCCCGCTGTTCGGCCTCCACGTAAACTCGGGTGCCCGGCTGGGAGTATTTGCAGACGTTGCTCAGCAGGTTATCCACCACCCGCCAGGTAAGACGCCCGTCCAGCATCGACCAGACCGGTTCACCGGGCAGCTGCAGAACCGGTTCCAGGTTGCTTTTTTCCAGCCGGGGGGCGTACTCCCCTACCGCCTGGGTAAGCAGTTCGGCCAGATCGGTGGGCTCGGCGTTCACCGGCAGGCTTCCGCTGCTGGCCTTGCTGGCCTCCACCAGATCCTCGGTGAGTTTTTTCAATCGCTGTCCCTGCCGGGCAATGACCGCCGCATACTCGGCGGCCTGGGGTTCCAGCGGCTGCTTCTGCAGCAGATCCACATAGTTGATGATGCTGGTAAGGGGTGTTTTCAAATCGTGGGACACGTTGGTGATCAGGTCGGTCTTGAACCGCTCGCTGCGCAGGCGCTCATCCACGGCAGCGCTCATGCCCTCGCTGATGCGGTTCAGGTCTTCCCCCTGCTCCCGCAGCGGGCCCCAGAGTTTTTTGGCCGGGACACGGACGCTCAGGTCTCCCTGGGCCATCTTGCGGGAAACCAGCCGCAGCTGGTGCAGCCCGGCGAAGAACCGGCACAGCACCGCCAGCAGCAGCACCTGCGCGGCGAGCCAGAGCAGCCAGAAAAACAGTTCGTAGGAATCAAAGGCGATCAGGGTGAGGACTGTTTCGCCCAGCAGCACACAGACGCCGCCCATCATGGCGACCCAGACCAGCGGCAGCGCGGCAAAGGAATCCCGCAGCCAGCGGAAGAATCCCCGCACCAGCCGCCAGGTCCAGCGAAGCACCGCCCCGCTCAGACTGTGGCGGAACAGCACCCCTGCCCGGGCACGGGCACAAATTCCCATCAGGGCATCGGTGAAGAACAAAAAGCCTCCCCACAGGCCCAGCAGCCAGAGCACGGTTCCCAGGATATTCTGCGCGCCGTTGCTCATCAAGGCTAAGCAGAGTGCCCCTCCGCCCACGGTAAGCAGAAGATACGCTTCCAGCGGCAGAAAACCCGCCGGGCCGGCGTTTCGCTGCCCGCCAGGGGCGCGGCCCGCGTTCCAGAGCAGAAAGATCAGCAAGCCCAGGGACAAAGCCAGGCTCGCGGCGGCTACCGCTGGCAAAAAGTAGCGTTCATCATAGAGGTTGACAAAGAGCAAATATTCGTAATAGTAACTGTCACCCACCGGCAGGGTGCAGTCCACCGTCCAGTCTACCCGGTACCAGACGTCCTCCGCCCCTTCATCATAGTAAAAAGACTGGCGCGGAATGGTCGCTGATCCACTGATCGTATCTGTACTGACGGTGTAGGTGGCCGAGAGCAGTGTGCCTTCCCCCATCGGATCTTTTCCGGAAACCTCCCAGAGCTCATAGGTCAGGTTGGAATTCAGGGGAGAATAGATGCTCTCTGCCCAATCGGGCTCCCCTTCTGCCCCCGCTATCTGCGCAATGGTAGTGGTATCCCTTTCTATCTCGCCGTAAAACGCCTCGGTTTCAAAATAGCTTCCCGCCTGCCGGTTGGCGTACCAGTTGCAGTTTTCGCACCACAGGGTACCAAACAGGCTCAGGCCCCCGATAGCGGAACTTACCGCCAGCAGAAAAAATGCCAGCGCCCGCACCCCGATGCGTTCGCCCAGCCGGGTCTTCATGGGCTTACACCCCCTTTTCCATCTTATAGCCCAGGCCCCATACCACCTTCAGATACCGGGGCTGGGACGGATCGATCTCAATCTTCTCCCGCAGGTGACGGATGTGCACCGCCACCGCGCTCTCGCTGCCCAGGGCGGGCTCGTTCCACACCAGCTCGTAAATCTGGGTGCTGGAATACACCCGGCCCGGGTTCTGCATCAGCAGCCGCAGGATGTTGTACTCGATGGGGGTCAGGGCAATAGGCGTGCCGTCCACCGTTACGGTTTTGGTCTCATCGTCCAGGCACACGCCCCCCACCTGCAGCCGGTGGCCGCCTGCGTCGGGCATGCCGCCCAGCTGGGCGTACCGGCGCAGCTGGCTTTTTACCCGGGCCAGCAGTTCCACCGGGTTAAAGGGTTTGGTCACATAGTCGTCCGCCCCTACGTTCAGGCCCAGCACCTTGTCACTGTCCTCACTTTTGGCGGTGAGCAGGATAATCGGCACATTGCTGGTCTGGCGCAGCCGGGCGGTGGCGGCAATGCCGTCCATGGCGGGCATCATCACGTCCAGCAAAATCAGGTGCAGCGGTTCCCGGGCCGCGATCTCCAGCGCCTGAGCCCCGTTTTCCGCTTCAAACAGGTTGTATCCCTCGCTGGACAGATAAATTTTAAGCGCGGCACGGATGTCCGCGTCATCGTCGCAAATCAGAATGTTATACATATGGTTCCTCCCTGCCCCGCGGATGGCCAGGCCCCCGCAAGCGGCAATTTCATTATAGCCCAATCCCCCGCAAAGGGAAAGCCGCCCCCATCTTAAGATTTCATTAAGGAATGCCGTCTTATATAAATCTTAAACAATTCCCCCGCAGGCCTTAAAAAAGGGATGGTATGCTGAGACCGTAGCCAAAAACGGGAGGAGCGGTCATATGGAAGGCATGAATCTGCTGTTTGTTTTGTCGCTGCTGTGCAAGGCAGCCTGTGTGTGGTTTGCGCTGGTAGCGGTTGCCGGCCTTGTATGCCGTGCCCGGCAGGGATTCAGGCCCCGGTACTCCCCTGCCGCGCCCCGTACCCGGTTTGCGGTGCTGGCCGCGGGCCGCAACGAGGAAGCGGTGATCAGCGGGTTCGTGCGCAGCATTCTGGCGCAGGACTATCCCCGGGAACTGTTTGATGTTTATGTACTGCCCAACAACTGCACCGACGACACCGCCGGTACAGCCCGGGCGGCGGGGGCCATCGTGCTGGACTGCCCCGGCGCCCACAGCAAGGGCGAGGCGCTGCACAGCGGTCTGGCCCGGCTGCGGAACATGGATTACGATGCCTTCTGCGTGTTTGACGCGGACAACCAGGCAGACCCGGCGTTTCTGGCCCGGATGAACGACGCGTTCTGTGCCGGGGCCCGGGTGGCCAAGGGACGGATCGCCGCCCAGAACCCCCGCGCGGGCTGGGTGGCCGGATGCTATGGTCTGTATTTCCGGCTGTTTGATCTGTTTTTCAACGAGCCCCGGGGTGCACTGGGGCTGTCCGCCAAACTGGTGGGCACCGGATTCGCGGTACATAAAGAGGTGCTGGATCGGCTGGGCGGCTGGAACACCGTGACGATTGCGGAAGACGCGGAGTTTTCCGCCCAGTGCGCGGAGTTGGGTTATCCGGTAGCCTGGGTGCCCGGAGCGGTGACCCGGGATGTGGAGCCGGTGTCTTTCCGGGTCAGCCTGGTGCAGCGGCGGCGCTGGATCGGCGGCGTGCTGCAGGCCGGACAAGCCCGGGGCGGCTGCCTGGCCCGGGCGCTGGTACAGCGGCGGCGGGCGGTTACCCTGGACAGCTGCCTGTTTTTCCTGACCCCGCTTACCGGGGCGGTGGGCACCCTGCTGGGTGTGACAGGCACAGCACTGGCGCTGGCCCGGGGGCATCTGCCCCTGTGGGCACCGCTGGCAGCGGCGATGCTGGGCTGGCTGGGCTGCGCGCTGGGAGCACTGGTTCTGCGGCTGTTCCTGCCCCGGGCGGAACGGCCGGGCCTTGGCAGTGTGCTGGGTTTTGGGCTGTTCATGGCCTGCTGGGCCCCGCTGGGTGTACTGGGTGTTCTGTGCCCGCCCCGCCGCTGGGTACCGGTGGATCACACCGCCCATCTGACGGTGCGGCGCGGGCGCCGGCTGCGCCGTGAACGCGCGGCCTGAGCCCCGGATGTTGTGGGAACATCAAACGCACTGAAAACCGCCTACCCTTTTGTGTGCCCGGCAACGCTTTGGCAAGAATCATCGCTTTTTGCCTGCGGGCATGGTATAATAAAGATGCTCCCCGACCGGTGGACGGGGAGCATTTTTTGTATCTTCCACCGGAAGTATTTGAGGAGTTTTGTATGGAATACGGGTTTTATCCCCTGGCATGGCTGTTCTTTATCTATTCGTTTGCGGGCTGGGTGCTGGAAACCGCCCAAGCCGCCGTGGTACATAAAAAATTTATGAACCGTGGCTTTATCAACCTGCCGCTCTGCCCCATCTACGGCACGGTTGCGGTGAGTTTCGCGCTCTTCTTGCAGGAGCTGACCCACACCTGGTTCTTCCTGTTTTTGGGCGGCATGATCCTCTCCGCGTTTGTGGAGTTGATCAGCGGCAAGCTACTGGAGGCTATCTTCCACCGCAAGTGGTGGGACTACTCCAACCAGAAGTTCCAGTTTGAGGGCTACATCTGCCTGAAATACAGCATCCTGTGGGGCCTGTTCGGCGTGCTGTGCATGAAGCTGCTGAACCCGCTGGTGCTGCGGCTGGGCGCCTTGTTCCCGCCGCTGGTGGGCGAGATCGTGGTCTGGGTGCTGATCGCGCTGTTTGCCATCGACTTTATCTCCAGTGCGGCGGCTGTGGCGCAGATGAAGGTGCGGCTGGGCCGCATCGATGAAATCGGCGACGGTCTGGGCGTGCTGACCGACCGGCTGGGCAACGCGCTGACCCGCCGTATCCAGCGCCGTATGGTCAAGGCGTATCCCAACCTGCAGGTGGAAAAGCTGCTGGAAGAGCGCCGGGCCCGGGCGCAGCAGAAAACCGGCGAAAAGGTGTTTGCCGAGGGCTGCGGATTCTACAAACTGACCCTGCTGTTCTTTATCGGCGCATTCCTGGGCGACATTGTGGAGACGATCTTCTGCTATGTGACCGCCGGCGTGCTCATGAGCCGCAGCAGCGTGGTGTATGGGCCGTTCAGCATCGTCTGGGGCCTGGGTGCTGTGCTGCTGACCGCCATCCTCTACCGCTGGCGGGACAAGAGCGACCGCTACATCTTTGTGGTGGGCACGGTTCTGGGCGGCGCCTACGAATACGTGTGCAGCGTGTTCACCGAACTGGTATTCGGCACCGTGTTCTGGGACTACAGCAAAATCCCCTTTAACCTGGGTGGCCGTATCAACCTGCTGTACTGCTTCTTCTGGGGCATCGCGGCGGTGGTCTGGCTCAAGGTGGTGTATCCCCGGCTGTCGGCCCTGATTGAAAAGATCCCCATGCGACCCGGTGTCATCATCACCTGGGTGTTGGTGGTGTTCATGATCTTCAACATGATCGTGAGCAGCCTGGCCATGGCCCGGTATGTGGAGCGCAACACCGTTGCCGATCCCGGCACCGGCCCCCTGGCGCAGCTGCTGGACAAGCGGTTCCCCGACGAGCGGATGGAGCGCATCTACCCCAACGCCATTATTGTAGACGACTGATTTTTTGCAGGCAAAGGCCCGCGCCGGTTGGCGCGGGCCTTTTTTGTTGACAGCCGCGCAGGCAGATGGTATTATTATGTTACACGATATATCGCGACGCATAATAGTAAAGGAGGCGGTGGCATGGAGCAGCAGCCAATGACCGAGGCCATGTACTATGTACTGCTGGCCCTGCTGCGTCCGCTGCACGGGTACGGGCTGATGCAGCGGATCAGCCAGCTGAGCGGCGGGCGGCTGACCATGAGCCCCGGTACCCTGTATGGCATTTTAAGCCGTCTGCAGCGGGAAGGGCTGATCCGGCTGGAAGACCAGGACGCCCGCCGCAAGACCTACGCACTGACTGAAGACGGAAAAGAAGCCCTTAAAACGGAGTATGCCCGCCTTTGCCGCCTGGTGGAGGACGGGGCACTGCTGAAGGAGGAAGGACTATGAAACGGCTTTACTGGCCTCATCCCAACGACTGGGACATCGGCGGTATGGAGCGCTTCTATGCCCGCATGGCGCGGCGCGGCTGGCAGCTGGAAAAGCGGGGCGCGTTCTTCAGCCGGTTTATCCGCAAGGAGCCGGAGGAGGTATGCTACCGGGTGGAGCTGGCCAGTTCCTCGGGAAATTTTGGCGAGGTACAGCTGCCGCCGGAACAGATCCAGCTGTACGAGGAGTGCGGCTGGCAATATGTGACCGGGCGCGGACTGGTGCATCTGTTCCGGGCGCCGGCGGGCAGCGGTGAGCCGGAGCTGTACGACGATCCCCGCCAGCAGGCAGACACCCTGCAGGGGCTGCGCCGGGAGGCCCGCCATCAGCTGATCGGCGCGTGTGTACAGACGGCCATCTACCTGCTGCTGGTTTGCCTGAACTGGAGCGGCCGGTTTGCCGATATGCGGATCACCTGCCTGCAGGCGCCCACGCTGGTGCCGCTGGCCCTTATTTTGATGGGCAGCCTGCTGGCCGGGGCCCTGCACCAGGTGATCAGCCTGGGGCGGCAGTACCGGCGGATGCGGTTGGGTCAGCCGCTGGACCGGCGGCCGCAATGGGGCTGGCGGACCATTCAGGGCGGATTCTGGGCGGCAGGCGCTGTCTGCGTTGCGTTTCTTGTGTGGCAGGCGGTCGGAACCCGCACCCTGATGCCGGTAGCCGGGCAGGTCGGGCCCTGCCTGGTGCTGGAACAGCTGGGCGAAGAGGGCGAGCTGACCAATCTGCCGGTGCGGGAGGGGCGCGAAAGTTCCATCCGCGTTACCCCGCTGCTGGGCGGGCGTTGGTGGCACGGCCAGGAAATCCGGGAAACGGGAAGCACCCAGGCCAGCCTGTTTCAGGATGTATACGAACTGAGCAGCCCGCAGGCAGCAGCCGAGCTGGGCCCCATCCTGACGGAAACCGCCACCTTTGGCTGGGCCATGGAGACCGTGGAGGTGGACGGACTGGACTGGGCTGTCTGCGGTGCGCTGGAAGCGGTGGCGGTGCGGGGCAATAAAGCCGCCTGCATCACCCTGCTTGTTCCCGTGGAAAACGACGAAGAGCAGCGGGCCGCGCTGATGCAGGCGCTTACCGTACTGGCTGAGCAATGGAATGACCCGACATAAGTAACCTTATATAGCAAAACGGCCGTCCCTGCGGGGGCGGCCGTTTTGTCTGTAATAAATAAAGAGAGAGGGCGGCGCCCAAAGGCGCCGCCCTCCGGCGGGAAGAGAAAATCAGGTCATTACGCTGGCTTATTTGCCGTAGTAAGCCTGCAGGTAGAGTTCCTTGATCTCGCTGACCAGCGGGTACACCGGGTTGGCGGTGGTGCACTGGTCTTCGAAAGCCTTGTAGGAGAGTTCGTCCACCTTGGCCAGGAACTCCTCCTCGGAGATGCCGCAGGCCTTGATGGTGAGCGGGCGCTCGGTATCCAGCATCAGCTTCTGGATGGCAGCAATCAGGCAATCCACCGCCTCATAGGTGCCGGTGCCGATGTTGCACAGGCCGCAGCGCTGGGCCAGCTTGGCATACCGCTGATCCGCCACATACTCCTTGTACTTGGGGAAGGCGGCGAACTTGGTGGGCCGCTTGGCGTTGTAGGCGATCACGTAGGGCATCAGGATGGCGTTGGCACGGCCATGGGGGATGTGGAACTCGCCGCCCAGCTTATGCGCCATGGAGTGGTTCAGGCCCAGGAACGCGTTGGTGAAAGCCATACCGGCGATGCAGGAAGCGTTGTGCATCTTCTCGCGGGCCAGAGGATCCCCGTTGTAGGAGCGCTCCAGGTAGGTGAAGACCATCTCGGCAGCCTGCAGAGCCAGACCGTCGGTGTAGTCGCTGGCCATCACGGACACATAGGCCTCGATGGCATGGGTCAGCACGTCCAGACCGGTATCGGCCACGATGCTGCGGGGCATGCTGGCGGTGAACTGGGGATCGATGATCGCCACGTCCGGGGTCAGGCTGTAGTCCGCCAGAGGATATTTGATGTTGCCGTTCTTCTTGTCGGTGATAACCGAGAAGCTGGTAACCTCGGAACCGGTACCGGAAGTGGTGGGGATAGCCACCAACTTGGTCTTGGTGCCCAGTTTCGGGAACTTGAAAGCACGCTTACGGATATCCAGGAAGCGCTGACGCAGGCCGTCGAAGCTGGTTTCCGGATGCTCGTAGAACAGCCACATACCCTTGGCCGCGTCGATGGCGCTGCCGCCGCCGATGGCGATGATTACGTCAGGCTGGAAGACACGCATGGCTTCCACGCCGCGCATGATGCACTCCACGCTGGGATCGCTCTCCACGTCGGAGTAGATCTCGCTGTGGCAGTACTGCTCGCGCTTGCGCAGGTAGTACAGAACCTTGTCCACGTTGCCCAGCTTGACCATCACAGGGTCGGTAACGATGAAGGCGCGGCTGATGTCTTCCATCTTCTCCAGGTACTGGATGGAGTCGTTCTCAAAATAGATCTTGGGCGGCACCTTGAACCACTGCATATTGACCCTCCGCTTGGCGATACGCTTTTTGTTGACCAGGTTGACGGTGGTCACGTTTTGGCTGACCGAGTTCTTGCCGTAGCTGCCGCAGCCCAGGGTCAGGGACGGGGTGTTGGTGTTGTAGATGTCGCCGATAGCGCCCTGAGAAGAGGGGCTGTTCACGATGATACGGCCTACCTTCATGCGCACGCCGTACTCGTCGGCAATCTCCATATCGCCGGTGTGGATAACCGCGGAGTGGCCCAGACCGCCCAGCTCCAGCATGGTGTTGGCGAACTGGAAGCCCTCTTCCTTATCCTTGCAGATGAAGTAGGCCAGCACGGGGCTGAGCTTCTCCTTGCTCAGAGGATGATCGTTGCCGGGATGATCCAGCGGAGCGATCAGGATCTTGGTCTTCTCGGGCACGGTCAGACCGGCCTGCTCGGCGATCCAGTTGGCAGACTTGCCGACCACCGGGGCAAACACGCCCTTGTTGGGATCGGGGAACATGTACTTGGTGAGCTTCTCGGTCTCTTCGGCGTTCAGGAAGTAGCAGTTGTTCAGCTTCATGTACTTCTCGAAGTCGGCCGCGATCTCTTTCTCCACGATAACGGCCTGCTCAGACGCGCAGATCATGCCGTTGTCGAAGGTCTTGGACATCATCAGGTCGGTGCAGGCCCGATGCAGGTCGGCGCTCTTCTCGATGAAGCAGGGCACGTTGCCGGGGCCTACGCCCAGAGCCGGCTTGCCGCAGGAGTAAGCCGCCTTGACCATGCCGGGGCCGCCGGTGGCCAGGATGGTGGCCACGCCGGGATGATTCATCAATGCGCCGGTAGCCTCAATGCTGGGCTTGTCGATCCACTGGATGCAGTCTTCCGGGGCGCCGGCCTTGACCGCAGCCTCGTAGACGATCCGGGCAGCTTCCGCGCTGCACTTCTGCGCAGAGGGATGGAAGCCAAAGATGATGGGGTTGCGGGTCTTGACCGCGATCAGGCACTTGAACAGGGTGGTGGAGGTGGGGTTGGTGGTGGGGGTGACGCCGCAGATGACGCCGACCGGCTCCGCTACTTCCACGTAGCCTTCCATGTCGTTCTCTTCCAGGATGCCGACGGTCTTTTCATTCTTGATGTCGTGCCAGATGTACTCGGTGGCGAACATGTTCTTGATGACCTTATCCTCGTACACGCCGCGGCCGGTCTCTTCCACCGCCATGCGGGCCAGTTCCTGGTGCTTGTCCAGGCCAGCCAGGGCCATCTCATGCACAATGTGGTCCACGGTTTCCTGATCCAGGGTCAGGAACTTCTGCAGGGCCACCTGGGCGCGGGCCACCAGGCCGTCGATCATAACGTCCACTTCGGACTTTACGGTCTCCACAGGGGCGGTCTCTTTCGCAGTTTTCTTCTCTGCCATTTTTCTCTCTACCTGCCTTTCAAAGCTATGGGAGGTTGGGGGTGCCTCCCTTCCCTTCGGTGCCCTTATTGTAGCATATCGTTAACGCTTTAACAATCCGTGCGTTGACCTAACATTGTCAATATTTTAACGCAATTTTGTATAGATTGCCGATTCTCTTTTCACAGCGTGTTTTTTCTGCTATAATAGACGCAAGGCTCCCGGCGCGGTGCGCCGGGAATATTTTTTATATCCGTGAGGTGACCATTATGTGGACCCGTTCTCTTCTGAAAACTAACGCCAAGGCTGTTCTTTCCCACAGCTACTGGCGTACCTTTGTGGCCTGCCTGCTGGTGGGGCTGGCCTCCGGCAGCACCCTGACCGCTTTGCAGTACACCCGCATTCAGATCAATCTGAACACCGGTTTTCTTCCCTACCGCACCGCTATGGTTCTGCTGATGTTCCTGATCGCCGGCAGCCTGTTCTCCCTGGCGCTGAACATCTTTGTAGGGATGCCGCTGCAGGTAGGCTGCTGCCGCTTGCTGATGGAAAACCGGGTGGGCAATCCCCCGTTCTCTACCCTGACCTCGGTGTTTGGCAGCGGATACGGCAATGTGCTGAAAAGCATGTTCCTGTATTCTCTGATCGTTGTGCTGTGGGGCGGCGTACCGATGACCATTCTTCTTGCGCTGGGCATTATTCTGAATTCTTATATTTTGATTCTGCTTTCCATGCTCTGCGTGATCCCGATGATCTACAAGAGCCTGCAGCTGGTGCTGGTTCCCTACCTGCTGGCAGAGAATCCCTACATGAACAGCCGCCGGGCCCGGCAGCTTTCCGCCGCCATGACCCAGGGGGAAAAGGGCCGTATCTTTGTGCTGGGGCTGTCCTTCCTGGGCTGGTCTCTGCTGGGCGCGCTGCTGTGCGGCATCGGCGCCCTGTTTGTGAGCCCCTACATCCAGGCCACCTACGCGGAACTGTATGCCGCGCTGCGTGCCAAGGCGTTCAGCCAGGGCCTGACCAGCGAGGAAGAGCTGGGCGGCTTTGTGCGGTACTGATTTCCTGTACACAGAAAGCGCCGCGGCGGACCGGTTCCGCCGCGGCACTTTATTTGCCGGAATGGGTAAAGTTGCCTTTCGGCTTTTCTATATGGTATAGTAGAATATACAGTAAAACAGAACAGCCCCGCGGCAGGCAGACGCCCCCGGGGGCTGACCGGAAAGAGAGGCTGCACCGTGCATACAAACGAATCTGCGGAAAACTATCTGGAAACCATCCTGATTTTAAGCAAGCAGCGGCCTGTGGTGCGCGCGGTGGATATAGCGGCCGAGCTGGATTTTAAAAAGTCCAGCGTGAGCGTGGCCATGAAAAAGCTGCGGGAAGGCGGACAGATCGAGGTATCCCCGGAAGGATATATCACCCTGACCGAAAGCGGCCGGGAGATCGCCGGCCGCATCTACGAGCGGCACCAGCTGCTGAGTGCCTGGCTTGTCCGGCTGGGGGTGGACCCGAAGATAGCCGCGGAGGACGCCTGCCGCATCGAGCATGTGATCAGCGCCGAGAGTTTTGACGCGCTGCGCCGCCATGTGCGTGAGCCCGGCTGAACATTCATACTGAACCAATAAACGCGCCCTCTCCGGCATGCGGAGAGGGCGCGTTTTGGGTTCTCTGGCGGTTTACGGGTTCTTATGGCCGCCGCAGCCGCAGGGGGTATTTCCCTTTTTGGCGCAGCAGGAGCAGCCGTCCGGGCAGCCGATGCACTTTTTGCCGCTCTTTTTCGCCCGGTAGACATAATACCCGGCAGCGGCAATCAGGATTACCAGGATCGCCAGTACAATATAATCGATCATCAGCATTTCACTCCATTCAGGGCGTATTCGCTTTTCAGTTCCTTATCCGACCGCAGGCACAGGTAGGTCAGCACCGCAGCAAAGGCAACCACCGCGACCAGGCCGGGCACAAAGCCCGCGCCCACCGAACCGGTGGTAATCAGGGTACCCACCTGGTAGACCAGATAGCCGACCGAATAACCGGTGCCCAGCTGCAGACCAATGCCGGCCCACAGCCATTTGGCGCTCTTCATCTCGGAGTTCATGGCGCCGATGGCGGCAAAGCAGGGCGGGGTGTACAGGTTGAACATCAGGTAGGCCAGGGCCGCCACCTTGGTGATGGCGATAATGCCCGCCACCTCGGCACCGGCGCCTTCCATCATTTCCAGCGCATCGGTGTCAATGAGGTTCTCAAGACCCACAAAGCAGACGGCCAGGGTACCCACCACGTTTTCCTTGGCGATGAAGCCGGTAACCGCGGCCGCGGCCAGCTGCCAGCTGAGCACGCCCACAATGGGTACCAGCAGCCAGGCAAAAGGCCCGGCGATGGAAGCCAGGATGGAGGCGTCTGCGGTTTCAGCCACCTGGAAGTTCCAGCTGAAGGTCTGCATGATCTGCACGGCGGTGTTGCACAGCAGAATAATCGTGGCGGCCTTTACAATGTAGGCCCAGCCCCGGGCACACATGGCCTTGAGGGCAAACCACAGAGAGGGAATCTTATACTCCGGCAGCTCGATGATAAAGAAGGATTTGCGGTTTTTGTAGCCCGCGATTTTGTTGACCAGCAGCGCCCCCAGGAAGATGAGCACAATGCCGGTGGCATACATTACAAAGCTGACCCAGCCCGCATCGTCAAAGAACGCGCCGGCAAACAGGGCGATAACCGGAATCTTGGCGCCGCAGGGCATGAACGGGGTAAGCATGGCGGTGGCACGGCGCTCCCGCTCATTGCGGATGGTACGGCTGGCCATAACACCCGGGATGGCGCAGCCGGTGCCGATCACAAAGGGAATGACCGATTTGCCGGAAAGGCCCACCTTTTTGAAGATGGGGTCCAGCACCACCGAAACGCGGGACATATAGCCGCAGTCTTCCAGCAGGGCGATGAGGAAGTACATCACCATCACCAGCGGCAGGAAGCCTACCACAGCGCCCACGCCGCCGATAATGCCGTCCGCCAGCAGGGCGGTCAGCAGCGGGTTGGCGCCGGCCAGCTGTTCGGTCACCCAGCCCTGGAAGGTCTCGATCAGGGTGACCAGGCCGGGAATCACCAGGCCGTTTTCAAATGTATGACCTTCGGCGATAAAAGGCCCGACCCAGACCTGGGAAATCTGGAACACCAGGAACATCACCACCGCAAAGATGGGAATGCCCAGGAATTTGTTGGTGAGCACCGCATCAATGGCGTCCCCGACGCCCCGTTCCCGGGTGAGCACCTTGCGCTTTTCCACCTGGGTAACCAGCTGGTTCACAAAGGCGAAACGGCGGCGGTCCGCCTCTTCCACGGCCTTTTTGTCGGTCAGATCGATCTCACCCTGGCTGTAGGGGGCTTTCTGGGTCTTGCCCTTGAGCCCGGCGGCAGCAGAAACCACCGCTTTCAGGCCCTCTGCCGAGGTGGAGACGGTCTCCAGCACCGGGCAGCCCAGCTTGGCGGAGAGTTCCGCGGTATTGATCACCGTCTGCTTTTTGGCGTTGATGTCGCTCTTGTTCAGCGCCACCACCACCGGGATACCCAGTTCCAGCAGCTGGGTGGTGAAAAACAGGCTGCGGCTCAGGTTGGTGGCATCCACGATGTTGATGATCACATCCGGATGCTCATGCCGCACGTAGGAACTGGTGATGCTTTCTTCTGAGGTAAAGGGTGACATGGAATACGCGCCGGGAAGATCGACCGCGATCAGATCTTCCGCGCCGTCGGAATAGGCCTTTTTGATGGGATGTTCTTTTTTCTCCACCGTCACGCCGGCCCAGTTGCCCACCTTTTCGTTCCGCCCGGTCAGGGCGTTGTACATGGTGGTCTTGCCGGAGTTCGGGTTGCCTGTCAAAGCAATGCGCATGGGTGTTGCCTCCTCTTTCCTGGTCATTCTCAGAAATGATATTACAGCACGCATGAGTTACCCTATGCTAACCGCTGCGTACAGTAACGCACATTTTGCCGGCCGGAGCCGGGCAGGCGATCTCAGATCCGGATCGCCTGCGCCAGCTGGTTGTCCATATTGTACCGGCCGTCCTTGATGGAAACCACACAACCGCCCTTCAGGTGGGCAATCACGGTAATGGGTTCCCCCTCGTAACATCCAAGAGAAAACAGAAATGCGTTCAGTTCCTCATCATCGGTGTCGATTGCCTGAACCAGGTATTCCTGCCCCTCAAGAGCGTCTTTCAGTGTCATAGTCTTCACCTGTTCTCCCATTTGAAGCCTCTTTTCTTTCGGTTAGTCTACGGTAACCGCTTCGTATAAAAAATCGGTTAGTTGAATCTAACCCTTGTAAATAATATAGCAAACGCTGCGGTTTGTCAAGCCCGTAAGAAAAAGTATTCTGCCGTTTTGCGCCTGTCAGCCGCCCGGCAAATTGAATGTGTCCCGTTTTTTGTGCTATAATACAGAAAATTCTACCAATGGAGGCCGCCATGCCGATTCATGAATCCGGCCAGATGTATCTGGAAACCATCTATATTCTTTCCCGGCGCAATCCCCATGTACGGGCCATTGATGTAGGGGAACAGCTGGGGTATTCCAAGCCCAGCGTCAGCCGGGCTATGGCGCTGCTGAAAAAAGGCGGCTATGTTACGGTGGCCGAGGATGGCGGCATCACCCTGACCGAAAGCGGCCTGCAGGTTGCGCAGACCATGTATACCCGGCACACGGTGCTGTCCCAGATGCTGATGAAACTGGGGGTGGACGAAAAGACCGCCACGGAAGACGCCTGCCGGATTGAACATGTGATCAGCGAAAAATCCTTTGCGGCCATGCAGCGGCATCTGGACCGGAACACCGGAAAATAAACTCTTCTGTTTATACTATAAGCCCCCCTGCCGGATCGACCGGCAAGGGGACTTTTGCTGTTATTTCAGATCTGCCCGGAAACCAATAATCCCCTCCCGGCGGTAGGCGCTGATGCTGCCGTGATGGCTGCGCAGGATGGAACGGGCGATGGACAGCCCCACCCCGAAGCTGCCGGAGAAGGTGCGCGCCTTGTCGGCCCGGTAGAACCGGTCGAACAGCCGGTCCAGCTGCAATGAATCCACCGCGGCGTAGTCGTTTTCCACCAGCAGCACCGGATGACGGCGGCGGAACAGCTCCACCCGGATGGTGCCGTCCGGATCGCAGTATTTGACTGCGTTATCCATCAGGATAGCAACCAGACGGTGAATCAGCTCCTTGTCGCCCTGGTACTGCAGCCCGGGTTCCAGCTTTACCCACAGGCTCAGGCCGCGCTCATCGGCCAGCGGCTGAAACTCAGCCACCGCGTCCGTTACCGCATTCGTCAGGTCAAACCGGGCGGACAGCAACTGGTTTTCGCTCTCGTCCATGCGGGAAAGGGTGACCATCTGGTTGATCAGCAGGCCCATTCTCTCCCCTTCGCTGCGGATGTCGTCCAGCCATTCGCTTTTGCCCAGTTCCGATTCCACAATGTCCAGGTTGGACAAAATCAGGGTCAGCGGCGTTTTCAGTTCGTGGTTTGCGTCGGTTATGAACTGTTTTTGCTTTTCATAGCTGTCGGCCACCGGGCGCAACACCCGTTTGGAGAACAGCACCGTGAGCGTGAGGATCAGCACCGCGCTGCCCAGCAGCACCAGGAATGCCGTAAACAGCAGCCGGTTGGAGACGCTGCGGTTCAGGCTGCCGTCCACAAATACATAGAGGGTCTCCCCCTCCCCGGCGATCCGGCGATAGCGGTAATCCGAAACCCAGCCCTTGTCCCGCCCCTCTTCGGCGGCTTCCCGGGCCAGTTCTTCGGCCCGGTCTTCGGTTACGCCGGGCATACCGTTGTCCAGACGCAGCAGGTTTTCCTCTTCGTCCAGCCAGATCAGGAACGTGCGGGTAGTAAGCCGGAACGCCGAGTCCCCGCCATACAGAGCCCCCTGTGCCGGGCCTGCCTGCTCGGCCAGTTCTTCCAGGCTGCCCGCATTGGCCACCGTGCGGGTGAGCACATCCAGCGTTCGCTTTACCTGCACGGTGCTGAAATGCGCCAGTGCCAGGAAAATCAGGGTGAACACCGTCAGGATGGACAGCACGCTGATCCGGATAAACTTTCGCTGCAGTTCCGCGATCATGCCGTGACCTCCAGCGTGTAGCCCGCCCCCCGCACAAACCGGATTTCCAGCGGGGCGTTCAGCGCGCTGATCTTTTTGCGCAGCTTGGAGATATGTACCCACACCACGCTGGTATCCACCGTGGCGTCCCAGCCCCAGAGATGGGTGATCAGCCGTTCGGTGGGCACGATGGAGCCGGGCGCCTGCATGAGCATCTCCAGAATCTGGAACTCCCGCCCGCTCAGCGGCTGGGTGCAGCCCTGGTACTCCAGCTGAAAGGAAGACCGGTTCAGCACCACCGGACCGCAGGCCAGCCGGTCGGGCAGGTAGGTCTCCTTGCGGCGCAGCATCGCCCGCACCCGGGCCAGCAGTTCCGCGGTGGCAAAGGGTTTGGGCAGATAGTCGTCCGCCCCGGCGTCCAGCCCTTCCACCCGCTGGGCCACCTCGGTGCGGGCGGTCAGGAACAGCGCCGGGGTGTTGATCCCCAGACGCCGCAGTTCCCGCAGCACCTGGATACCGTCCATCTCCGGCATCATGATATCCAGCACCAGACCGTCGTACTCGGTGGAGCGGGCATAGAGCAGCGCGTCCCGTCCATTGGACACCCCGTCGGCACTGAAATTGTTGCTTTGAAAAATATGCAGCAGCGTTTTCAGCAGCCGGGGATCGTCTTCCGCCACCAGCAGTCGCATGAACTTCACCTCACAGTTTGGTATCAGTATACCATATCCGGACGAAAAAAGGCGGATTTTACCTTTTCCCAAACCCTTTGTCACAAATCTTTTACCTTTGCCTTTAGCGGCGCTTTAGGCTGATTTGCTATGCTGTTGGCCGGAACAAGGCAAGCCTGTCTTTTTGACCTGCTTGCCAAAGGAGGCACAAACCAATTTGCAGGAGTTTTTGTTTGAGGTACTGATCTGTTTTCTGGCCGGGGCTGGCGCGGGGCTGGGCACCGGATTTGCCGGTATGAGCGCGGCCACCGTTATCAGCCCGATGCTGGTGACCTTTCTGGGCTTGCCGGCCTACGACGCCATCGGCATCGCCCTGGCAAGCGACGTGCTGGCCAGCGCGGTAAGCGCCCGCACCTACGCCAAAAGCGGCGCGCTGGATATAAAAAACGGTCTGGTGATGATGGCGGGCGTGCTGAGCATGACCATGGTGGGCAGCTGGCTGTCCACCTTTATGCCCAACAATACGCTGGGCGGGTTCTCGGTGGTTATGACCCTGATTCTTGGGTTGCGGTTCTTGCTGCTGCCGGTGACATCCCCCAACCGGACCATCCAGGGTTCCCGGCGGTGGGTGCAGATTGTAAAAGGTGCCGCGGGCGGCGCGGCCATCGGGCTGGTGTGCGGCTTTTTCGGCGCGGGCGGCGGCATGATGATGCTGATGTTGCTGACCATGCTGCTGGGCTACGAACTGAAAACCGCCGTGGGCACCAGCGTGTTTGTGATGACCTTTTCGGCCCTGACCGGCGCGGTGAGCCATTTTGCACTGGGCAGCCCGCCCCGGATGGACTTGCTGATTCTCTGTGTGATTTTTACCCTGCTGTGGGCCCAGATCGCAGCCAAAATTGCCACCCGGGCCGACGCGAAACTGCTGAACCGGCTGACCGGCGCGATCCTGACGATCCTGGGTGTGATCCTGGCAGCGCTGAACTTTTTCTAACCACACATTCTCAAAAAAGGACGGAGAGAACCTATGGCTTTGAAAAAGCACAAAAAACTATTGCTGATCCTGCTGGCTGTGATCGTGGTGCTGGTCATCACGGTGCCGATCGTTGTGGTGATGGTGTCCAAGCTGTTCACCGCCCAGGAGCACGCGGTGCGCACCGACTGGTCCTTCGAGACCGGCGATGTGTTTGCCGAAAACGAGAAGTGGCAGGTGGAATTTGCCGAAGCGCAGCTGGGCGACGGGCTACGCGCCATCCAGCTGGTGCCCAAGGATATTGAGGACGAGGATTTCACCTTCTACGATCTGGAGGTACAGCAGCGGCTGGAGGGGGCGCTGGAGAGCGTCAAGCAGAGCATGGACTGGACAGCTACCACCCCGCTGGCGGTGCTGAACCCCTATGGCACCGGCAGCAACGGGCTGTATCTGTATTTCACCACCGAGCTGGATACCCAGGTAAGCTACACCGTGCATGTGGATGACCCGGAGGTTCCGGACTTTACCGCTACGGCGGCGGACGCTTCCGGCGAGGAGTATACCCGCACCCATGAATTCCAGCTGATCGGGCTGGTGCCGGGCGAAACCAACGAGGTCACCCTGACCATAACCGGCAGCTGGGGCAAGACCCGGCAGGTGGTGACCTTTACGGTGGACATGCCCGAGACCACATCCGGCTATGACACCCGGCTGACCGTAACCGACGGCACCTCCACCCAGGAGCAGGCGGAGGGTCTGTTTACCATGATGCGGGTGAACGGGCATCTGGGCTACGGCTTTTTCTTTGACGACGCGGGCGTACTGCGGTACGAGATGGTGCTGGAAGGCTTTGGGCTGGACCGCATTCTGTTTGACGGAAACGAGATTGTGACCTGTGTGTCCTCCACCAAGCTGGCCCGGATCAATGGGCTGGGCCAGGTGACCCAGGTGTATGATCTGGGCAACTTTGAACTGCACCACGACATCGGCTTTGGCGCCGAGGGCGAGGTGCTGGCCCTGGCGGAAGAAATCGGTGCCGAAACGGTGGAGGACCGGCTGCTCTCCATTGACCTGGAGAGCGGCGAGGTGACCGAGCTGATCGACTTCAGCCAGCTGATGGAATCCTACTTCAGCACCACCCGGCCGGTGGGGCCCTCCGACGCGTTCTTCTGGCAGGCGGGCGAATGGGACTGGCTGCATCTGAACAGTGTGCAGTACATGCCGGAGGATGACAGCGTGATCGTGTCCTCCCGCGAAACTTCCGCCCTGATCAAGGTGACCGGTGTGCACAGCGACCCGCAGGTGGACTGGCTGGCCGGTGATGAGCGTGTCTGGGAGGGTACCGAGCACGAGGATCTGAGCCTGACCCAGGAGGGGGACTTTGTGCCCCAGTACGGCCAGCACTGTGTGGAGTATCTGCGCGACGGCGAGGAAGAGGGCGTATACTACCTGGCCCTTTACAACAACAATTACTGGGCCACCAGCAGCCGGGATGACCTGACCCTGGATGTGGCGGACAGTGTGGGCACCGATCTGTACGGCACCGGCAGCGAAACCAGCCAGGTATATGTGTACCGCATCGACGAAAACGCCCGCACCTATTCGCTGGAAAGCAGTTTTGATGTGCCCTATTCCAGCATTGTGTCCAACGGTTCGCTCTGCGGTGATGCGGGCAACTGGGTAGTAAACAGCGGCGTGTCGATGGTGTTCGGCGAATACGACGCGGCCGGCCAGCTGATCCGGGAATACGCCTACGAATGCACTATGCAGAACTACCGCACCTTCAAATACGACATGACTATCTGGTTCCAGTAAAATGCGCGGGGCTTTTCCGGTTAGGAAAAGCCCCGCGCTTGTTTATTCGTTCTGCTGGATGTGGCGGGCGATCTCGTCCAGGAACTGCGGGCCGTACCGGCTGGCCTTGACCTGGCCCACACCGGATACCTCCAGCAATTCCGCCTCGGTACGGGGCGCTTTGGCCGCCATATCGGTGAGGGTGGCGTTGGAGAAGATCACATAGGCGGGCACGTTTTCCTCCTTGGCCAGACGGGTGCGCAGCGTCCGCAGCGCCTCGAACAGGGTGCTGTCCGCCGGGGCGCCACTTGCCGTGCGGGCAGGACGGTCGGCAGACGGGCGGCGGTCCTTGCGCACCGGCAGGGACACGGTTTCCCCGCCGAACAGCACGCCCCGGGCGGCCGGGCCGGGTTCCAGGGTAGCATGGAGAGGATTGGTGTGCAGGCAGCCTTCCTGTTCCAGATAGCCCAGCAGTTCCCGTACCTGCCCCACCGGCTGGTCCTTCATCAGGCCGTAGGTGCTCAGCCCGTCCAGGCCCAGATCCAGCAGCCGCTGTTCCCGGCTGCCCCGCAAAGTCTGCACCACCAGGTTTTTGCCCACATAATAGCCCAGCTGCTGCTTGATGCGCAGCACGCAGGACAGGGCCATCTGGGCCGGAACCGTTACGTCCTGCACCGTAAATTCGCCCAGGCAGTTGCCGCAGTGCTCACAGCGGGCCGGATGCTCCTGCCCGAAATAGTCCAGGATATACCCCCGCAGGCAGCCGGTGGTTTTGCAGTAGCCCGCCATGATCCGCAGGCGTTCTTCCTCCTGGCGGCGGAGCTGCTCCCGCCCGGCTTCGTCCAGTTCCTCGTTCTCGTTTTTTCCGATCAGGGCCCGGGCGGTGACCACATCCGCGGCCGAGTAGAACAGGATGCAGTCGGCGGGTTCGCCGTCCCGCCCGGCGCGGCCCGCTTCCTGGTAGTAGGCCTCCAGGCTTTTGGGCATGTTGTAGTGGAACACATAGCTTACGTTGGATTTATCAATCCCCATGCCGAAGGCGTTGGTGGCCACCATGACGGTTTTCCGGTCGAACTGGAAATCCTCCTGGTTCTGGCGGCGTTCCTCCTCGCTGAGCCCCGCGTGGTAGCGGGTGGCGGCAAAACCCGCCTGCTGCAGACGGTCGCAGAGTTTTTCCACCTGCGCCCGGGTGGAACAATAGATGATGCCGCATTTCTCCTGCCGTTCCCGCACCAGCGCCAGCAGCGCCGCCTGCCGGTCCCGGGGGGTGCGCACGTCCCAGTACAGGTTGGGCCGGTCAAAACCGGTGACCTCACAGAGCGGGTCGCGCAGTTCCAGCTGTTCCCGGATATCCTGCTGCACCCGGGCGGTGGCGGTGGCCGTAAAGGCGGCCACCGGCGGGCGGACAGGCAGGGTATGGAGAAACTCCGCGATTTTGCGGTAGCTGGGGCGGAAATCCTGCCCCCACTGGGAGATACAGTGGGCCTCGTCCACCGCCAGCAGCGACACCGGCGTGGTGCGGGGCAGGGCCAGAAAATCCTCGGTGGCCAGCCGTTCCGGGGCCACATACAGCAGTTTATAAGCGCCCTGCCGGGCGCGGGCACAGACGGTGCGCTGCTGCTCGGCGGTAAGGGAACTGTTGAGGAACGCCGCCCCTACCCCGGCGCCGCACAGGGCGGCCACCTGGTCTTTCATCAGGGAGATCAGCGGCGAGATCACCAGGGTCAGGCCCGGCAGCAGCAGGGCGGGCACCTGGTAGCACAGGGATTTTCCGCCGCCGGTGGGCATCACCCCCAGCACGTCCCGTCCGGCCAGAAGCGCGTCAATCAATCGCTCCTGCCCGGGGCGGAACTTGCTGTATCCGAATGTCTGTTTCAGGACTGTATGTTTGTCCATCCCCTGCCCCCTGTTTTTTCGGGGTCACGCCCCGGTATTCCCGTTCAGCATACCATGTTTTGCACCAAAAGACAAACGCCCCGGAGCGGATGCTCCGGGGCGTTTGCCATCTATCGGGTTACAGGAAAAGAGGGGAAGGCTCAAATCGGATGCCGCCGTTCTGGGCCATAAGCACCAGGCAGATGGCGATGAGGGTCAGGTTGATGAGCATGCAGACGATCTGAACCGGTTTTTTCTTGGTCCATTTCACGAACCGGTCAAACCGCTCGTTGTAGAACTCACGCTCGAACCATTCCTTGGCGCCGATCTGCATCCAGCCGCCGATGGACAGGGAGTTGGCACGCAGCAGCAGCCACATGCCAATGCCGCCGTACACGCCCAGGCCCAGGGTGCAGAGGGAACCGATCAGCGGCGCGCTCAAAAAGCCCACGTGCATCAGGGCCACCGAGGAGGAGAACTCGTCGGTAACAAAGATCCAGTTCCAGATGGTGTAGGCGATGGCGTAGAGCAGGGTGATGATGGGCAGCGCGCCCTCGGCCAGGTAGTAGTCGCCGAAGGGGGCGTCAAACTGCCACAGGCCCCGCAGTGCGATCACGCCCAGCGCCACCGCAAAGCCGGACACCGCGTTCCAGTAGCACTTGTGGCGCAGCAGGTCGGTGAAGGTGGCTTCCAGGATGTTGACGATCAGCATGAGCATGATCACATCCACATATACCTGCGGGTTGAACAGCCGCAGCGCCGCCGCCACGATGAGGATCCGCATCACCAGCAGGGTGGTCAGCTTGAGCCGCTCAAAGAACACGGGTTTGGAGAACAGCAGAACCAGGATGGACGGAATCACGATCAGCGGCACGTTGCCCTGTACGGGATAGAAGCCGGCCAGGATTGCCATGCCGGTGATGGCAGCTGTGAACATGACCCATTTGATCCAGATTTCCGCTTTGCGTTTTTTGGTTTCCATGATAGCCTCCTTATTTTGTCAGCAGCCTTGTATCTCCTTGATCACCAGTTCCCGGCCGCTAAGGGCGGTCAGGTTTTGCGATGCGCACTCCGGGCACTGCAGGTCACAGGCCACGGCGTTGAACTCCGCGCCGCAGTCGTTGCAGCGGGCAATGCCCGGCACGATCTCCAGCTCCAGGGCGGTGTTTTCCATAAAGGTCTTGTACACCGCCGCCGGGTAGCAGCTTTCCAGGTAGGAGGGCACCACACCGGACAACTCCCCTACCTGCAGCACGATCTTTTCGATCCGCTGCAGCTGCTCCTGCTTGGCGACCGTTTCGATGGTTTTGACCATCGCGCTCAATATTCCCAGCTCATGCATGGTCAGTCTTCCTTTTTCGTAATGGCATGCGCCGCGATCCGGCCGGTACGCTTGACCGCGTACTTGGCCACGGCGATGGGCAGTTTTTCAAATACCGGGGCAAAGGCGTCCCGGGTGCGCACCAGGGAGATGGCGTCGAACTTGCACTTGGTGGTACACTGGCCGCAGCCCACACACATGTACTCGTCCACCACCACGGCGCCGCAGCCAAGGCAGCGCTGGGTTTCCTTTTTGACCTGCTCCTCGGTAAAGGTCAGGCGGGTATCGGTAAAGCCGCGCTTCTCGCTGCGGGTATGGCCGGCACGCTGACGGGGGGTGGTGTCGAAGCTTTCCACCACCAGGTTGTCCTTGTCCAGGCTGTGGTACTCGCGCCGGTCGCGGCCGTAGGTCAGGCTCTGGCCGGGCTGCACGAACCGGTGCAGGGAGATGGCCGCCTGCTTACCCGCCGCAATGGCGTCGATGGCGAATTTCGGACCGGTGAAAGCGTCGCCGCCCACAAAGATGTCCGGCTCGTCGGTCTGGTAGGTAAAGCCGTCCGCAATGGCGGTGCCGTTGGGGTTCAGCCGGACCTTGGTGCCATCCAGCAGGCCGCCCCACTGGATGCTCTGGCCCACGCTCAGCAGCACATGGTCGGCGGGTACGGTGATGGTATCCGCCTCGTCAAACACCGGGGCGAAGCGGTGATTTTCGTCAAACACGCGGGTGCAGCGCTGGAACACCACGCCGGTAACCCGGCCGTTCTCGGTGAGGATCTCCCGGGGGCCCCAGCCGTTCTGGATCTGGATATCCTCGTCCAGCGCCTCCTGGATTTCTTCTTCCAGCGCGGGCATCTCGGCGCGGCTTTCCAGGCAGAACATCTGCACGGTGCCGCCGGTGCGCACAGCGCTGCGGGCCACGTCGATGGCCACGTTGCCGCCGCCGATGACCACCACGCTGCCCTGCATGGCCGGGCGCTCGCCCAGGTTGATGCGGCGCAGGAAATCCACGCCTGCGGCCACGTTCCCGGCGTCCTCGCCGGGGATGTTCAGCTTGCGGCCCGCCTGGGCGCCGATGGCCAGGTAGAAGCCGGTGAAGCCCTGTTCACGCAGCTGCGGGATGGTCACGTCCTTGCCCACTTCCACGCCGCAGCGGAACTCCACGCCCATCTGGCGCAGCACCTCGATCTCGGCTTCCACCACCTGTTTTTCCAGCCGGAAAGCCGGGATGCCCAGGGTGAGCATACCGCCCGGGATGGGCTGTTTTTCAAACACGGTGACCTTGTAGCCGTCGATGGCCAGGTAGTAGGCGCAGGACAGACCCGCCGGGCCGGCGCCGATTACCGCCACGGGCTTGCCGTAGTCGTGCCGTTTTTTCGGGATGAAGCGGGTGGCTTCGTTCATGTCCTGGTCGGCGATGAACTTCTTGATCTCGTCGATGGCGATGGGCTCGTCGATCTCGCCGCGGGTACAGGCGGATTCACAGCCGTGGGGGCAGATGCGTCCGCAGACCGCCGGCAGCGGGTTTTCCTTTTTGATCAGCTCCAGCGCCTCGGTATACCGCCCCTGGGCCGCCAGCTTGATGTAGCCCTGCACCGCGATGTGGGCGGGGCAGGCGGTCTTGCAGGGGGCGGTGCCGCCCTCGGTCACGTCCTTGCGGTTTTCCCGGTAATCCGGGTTCCAGTTCTTTTCGCCCCACACATGGTCGCGCACCTTGTCGTAGCGGGGTTCTTCCACCGGGGTTTTGGCGCAGAGTTTCTGGCCCAGCCGCAGCGCGTTGGTGGGGCAGTTCTCCACACACTGGCCGCAGGCCACGCAGTTGTCCTTGTTGACGGTGGCGGTGTAGTTGGAACGGATGGCGTCCGGCGTATTGAACAGGGTGGCCACCCGCATGGCGAAGCAGGAGCAGGAGCAGCAGTTGCAGATGGCGGCGGACTCGCCCATACCCTCGATGTTGGGGATCTGGTGCATCAGGCCGTTTTCTTCCGCCCGCTTGAGGATCTCCATGGCCTCTTCCCGGGTGATCTGCCGGGCGCGGCCGGTGCGGATGTAGTATTCGGCGCCGGTGCCCATCTGAATGCACATATCGGTTTCCAGATGGCCGCAGCCCTGCCCCAGCACCCGGCGGGACCGGCGGCAGGAACAGTCGGACACCGAGAAGGTATCGTACTTGTCCAGATAGTAGGACAGCTTTTCATAAGGGACGCACTGGCTGTCGCCCTGGATGGCGGTTTCGATGGGGATGACCCGCATCATGCCTGCGCCCATGGGCAGGTTGGGGGCAATGTGAGCAATGCGCAGCCGGGTGTACTCCTCAAAGGCCTTGCCGATCTGGGGGTGTTTTTCCAGCTGCTCTTTGTTGTTGACCATCATCTCCAGGATGCCGGGTGCGAAGATCTGCACCAGGAACACCTCCTGGCCCTGCTCGTTGTGGTAGACCTTACACACGCCGATCATGGCCAGTTCCATCAGGATCCGATGGGCTTCTTCTTCCGACATACCGCACTTTTTCGCCACATACGCGGCGGTGCGCTCCTTGCGCAGGCCCAGCGCCAGGGCCACATCGGCCTGCTCGTCCGATACGACGCAGTCCAGGGAATAGTATTCAGGGGCGTTTTCGTCGATGGTGTTCATCATGCCGGTCAAGCCGCCCACCATCTTTGCCAGTTTCACGATCTTCGGCCGTAAGGCTGCCATGTGATTTCCTCCCATTTATGATCCTGTTGATTATTTGTCGTCGTTCTGCCAGGCGCGCACCTGCTGCTCCAGCCAGGCGGTCCAGGCCTCCATCCCCTCGCCGGTGCGGGCACAGATGGGGATGACCTGGGCATTCGGGTTGCGCATATGCACATACTCCCGGCACTTGTCCATATCAAAATCAAAGTAGGGCAGCACGTCCACCTTATTGATCAGCACCACGTCGCAGATGGAGAACATCAGCGGGTACTTCAGGGGTTTGTCGTGGCCTTCCGGCACCGACAGGATCATGGCGTTCTTCACCGCGCCGGTATCGAATTCCGCCGGGCAGACCAGGTTGCCCACGTTTTCCAGCACCACCAGATCCAGCTCATCGGTGCCGATCCCCTGCAGGCCCTGCCGGGTCATGTCCGCGTCCAGGTGGCACATGCCGCCGGTGTGCAGCTGGATGGTGCGCACCCCCAGTTTGGCGATGGTGCGGGCGTCCACATCCGAGTCGATGTCCGCCTCCATAATGCCGATGCGCAGCCGGTCTTTCAGCTGCTCGATGGTGCGGGTCAGGGTGGTGGTTTTGCCCGATCCCGGGCTGGACATCAGGTTGAGCAGAAAGACCTTTTTCTCTTTCAGTTCACTGCGCACCTTATCCGCTTCCCGGTCGTTGTCTGCAAAAATGCTCTGTTTGATCTCCAGAACACGCACGTTTTCCATTTTGCTGCCTCCCATGTGGTTAAACTGGTTGAACCAGATTGGTTATTTCTTTAACATTATAGGCCTTACAGGGCCTTGTCGTCAACAGAATCCGCCTATTTTATTACATGTTTGGCAGTTATGTACTAAAAATGTCGGACAAAACGGGCATTCTGCCAAGGCGGTAATCTGGTACGGACAGTTTGATTTTTCTTGCACTTTTGCCGGTAAAACTCTTGTGCGCAGATACCGGTTTTGGTATACTGTTAGCAAACATCCGCCCTGCCTGGGGCTGCACTGCGAGGTGTGTGATCGTGGCGTTTCAAAAAATCCAACCGCCCACTTTGAAAGAACTGTTTATGGATCAGCTGCTGGAGATGATCCTGCGGGGGGACTTGAAGATCGGGGATAAGCTGCCCTCCGAGCGGCAGCTGGCCGAAATGACCAAGGTAAGCCGCTCGGTGGTGAACAGCGGCATTGTGGAACTGGAGGAATGCGGGTTTCTGACCGTAAAGCCCCGCAGCGGAACCTACGTGGCGGACTACCGCAAGGCCGGCAATCTGAACACTCTGGTACTGCTGCTGAAATACCGGGGCGGCCGGATGCGCCCCAAGGAAGTGGAATCCATTCTGGAGGTGCGGTACGCGCTGGAGGGGCTGGCTTTGCGCAATGCGTTACCGACGATCACCGACAAAACGGTGGAGGCGCTGCGGCAGCAGCTGGAGATTCTGAAAGAGCCCGCCGGCATCCCCGAAGCGGTGGAAGCGGCGTACAACTTTCAGCATGAGCTGGCACTGGCTTCCGGCAACACGATTGTGCCGCTTATGTTCCAGTCGTTCCGGGCCACCATCTACTCCATGTGGGAACGGTTCTGCACCCTGTACGGCACCGAGCCCCTGTACCGCAACAATTACCAGATGTGGCTGTATGTAAAGGACCGGGACGCGGAGGGCGCGGTAAAATGGCTGCGTCACACCATCGACGAATGCATGAACGGCAGCATGAAACTGTATTACTGAAACAACAGCCCCGGCGGGAGGTCTCCCGCCGGGGCTGCTTTGCTGTTATTCGTCCTCATCCAGGGCCAGGCCGCCCCGGCTGCGGATATACTGGGCCGGTGTGGTGCCGGTGTATTTTTTGAATACCACGCTGAAATACTGCTGGGAGTTGAACCCGGCTTTGCCGGCCAGTTCCTTGATGCGCACCCGGCCCCGGGCTTCGTCGATCCAGCGTTTAGCCTGGTCGATGCGGCACTGGTTGACCAGGTCGTTGAAGCCGGCCCCCCGCTCGTTTTTCAGAATACGGCTGATGTAGCTTTCGCTGCAGCCCAGCTGGCGGCGGGCTTCGGTAAGGGAGTACCCCGCGTCCAGGCAGTTGCGGCGGATGTTGTCCAGAATCTTTTCCAGCATATCGCTGCCGGGGCGGGCGTCGTAGAGTTCCCGCACCGTATCCACAAACTCGGTGCGGTCGATGGGCTTGAGCAGGTAGCTGTGCACCCCCAGCTTCCAGGCTTTTTTCACATAGGCAAAGGTGTCGTAGCCGCTTACCACCACAAAGGAAACGTTCCGCTGCCGGTTGCGCTCGATCAGTTCCAGCCCGGTCATGTGGGGCATATTGATGTCCACAAAGGCAATATCCACCTTCTGGGTCTGGAGGATGCGCTCGGCCTGTTCGCCGTTTTCCGCTTCGTACAGGGCATCGTAGGCAAAGCCGTACTTGTCCAGCCGTTTGCGGATACCGCTGCGGATCAGCGGCTCATCATCCACGATCAGGATCTTCATAGCATTCCTCCTGTTTCAGGCGTATCTCAGCCTGCACCCAGTCCCCGCCCCAGGTCAGGAACAGGCACTGCCGGCCGCAGCGAAGCCGCAGCCTCTGGTTCACATTGTACAATCCGTTGCTGCCGGCGGGTTTGCGGTTTTCCCGCAGGCAGGCCGCCAGTTCTTCCAGACGCGCCGGGTCCGGCTGCGGGCAGGGATTTTCCACCTGCAGCACCAGCCAGTCTGCCTCTTCCCGGGCGCGGACGGTGATGCAGCCGCCTTTGTCCAGCAGTTTGATGCCGTGGTAGAGGGCATTCTCCACCAGCGGCTGCAGGATGAATTTGACGATTTGGTACCGCTCGGCCGGCAGGTCGGTTTCGATGCGCAGGGCCAGCCGGTCACCGTAGCGGAGTTTCTGCAATTCCACATAGGTACGCACCAGCGCCAGTTCCTGCTGCAGGGTAACGGTCTGCGCGCCGTCGGCCAGCGACAGGCGGAAATACCGGGCCAGCAGCCCCAGCGCGTCCCCTACCCGGTCATCCTCATAATCCAGCGCCATCACCTGGATGGTTTCCAGCGTGTTGTAGAGAAAATGGGGCTTGATCTGCTCCAGAAGCGCCTGATAATCGCTGTCCATACGGCTTTTCTGTTCGGCTTTGACCTCCTCGATCAGCGTGCCGATCCGCCCCCGCAGCGATTCGTAGCCGGTCAGGATGGCCTGGGTCTCCTGGCTGTCGGCCTGGATCTGCAGCGGCGGCGGGTTGGTCAGGTCGGTGCTGGCCATATCCCGGGCCATGGCTTCCAGCGGCAGCAGACCGGCCGCCACCCGGCGGGCCAGTACCTTGTTCAGCCGCCGGTACAGCAGCCAGAACACCACCAGCAAAAATGCGCCCAGCAGGTAGAAGATGCCGTCCACATACAGCGGACTTACCCCGATCTGCAGGCTCCAGCCGGGATGGGTGGGGATCTCCGCCTCGTAGATCCGGGCATGGGCGGCAAAAGCGCCGGTTTCCATCTCGGTTTCGCCCTGGGTGTTGACAATGCGGATCTGGGAGGCGGGGATCTCGTCGCCCCGGATGACCTCCTGCACATATTCCACCCCGATGGCACCGCTGAAGAACTGCCCGTTCTGCAGCGGCATCAGCACAATCACCACCGGCTGGTTGTCTTCCCGGGAAAAGATGCTCTGGGACAGCACGTAGGGCTGCCCGCCCTGGCAGGCTTCCCGGTAATAGGAACGCTCCCGGATGGAAAAGTGGTTGCCCGCCGTGGTATGCACCACTCCGGTTTCATCCACCAGCCCCAGCGAGGCATAGACGCCCAGCATCTCGCTGTAGGTCTGGAACGCGGCCAGGTTTTCTTCCCAGGTGGCATCCGGGCGATAGGCCTTGCGCAGCAGGGTCATCTCGTTCAGCCGCCGGCCCAGAAAGTAATCGATCTCCCCCGCCTTTGTGCGGGCTACCGTTTCCAGCAGGGTATCGATCTTGGGGCGCAGCACCAGTGCCGTGACCCCGAAGGTGAGCACCAGCAGCACCACCATGGCGCCCAGAATCGCCCCGCGCATACTTTTGAGAACTTTTTCCGACAGCTTTTGCATATCTGCCCCGCCTTTTCGCTTGCTGTTATAAAACTATCATAGCATATTCCGGCGGATTTTGGCGCGCCCGGCGGCATTCTTCAGAAATTTGAACAGCCAGCCGGATTTTTGAAAATCCAGAGGGCAAAGTTTGTGATATGCTTAACGGGCAAAGGAGGCGACCTAAAAAATGAAACGAATTCTGGCATTTCTTCTCGCGGCCGCTCTGGTTCTGTCGATGACTGCCTGCGGCGCGGCGCCCGCTTCTGCGGGGGCGTCCGGCTCGGCAGCCGGTCTGACCGACGGCACCTACACGGGCGAGGGCAAAGGCAACAATGGCAACATCACCGTGGAAGTTACGGTGGAACAGGGCAAGCTGGCCGGTGTTACCGTGACCGACCACAGCGAGACTAAGGGTCTGGGCGACACCGCCATGGAATCCCTGATCGAGGTCATGGTGGCGAACAACACCACCAACGTGGACGCTGTGTCCGGCGCGACCTTCTCCAGCAACGGCCTGAAAGAAGCCGTGCAGCAGGCGCTGCGGCAGGCAGGCGCGGACGACGCGTATTTTGCCGCGGAGAGCGCTGCCGCCATCGGCGCCGAAGAACTGAACGACAGCTACAGCTACGACGTGGTAATCGTGGGCGCGGGCGGCGCGGGCCTGGTGGCCGCGGTGGAAGCGTCCCAGTCCGGCGCCAGCGTGGCGGTGCTGGAAAAGACCCCCGCTACCGGCGGCAACACCCTGATCTCCGGCGGCGGCCTGAATGTGCCCGGCAGCCGTCAGCAGAAGGCGCTGGGGATTGAGGACTCGGTGGAGTCCTTCTGCGAAGACACCCTGAAGGGCGGCGACAACCTGGCTGATCCCGAACTGGTTCGGGTGATGGCGGAGAACGCCCTGGCGGATGCCGACTGGCTGATGGACGACATTCATGTGGACTTCATGAGCGATCGTGTGCAGCAATTCGGCGGGCACTCGGTTCCCCGCGCCCTGATCCCGGTGAGCAACAAGGGCACCGAGATGATCTCCAAGCTGCAGGCCACTGCCGAAGCCAACGGCGTGGACATCTTCTTCAACACCCGCGGCACCGAACTGGTAATGGAAAACGGCCGCGTGAGCGCCGTGAAAGCCGAGAACAACGGCAAGACCGTTACCTTTGAGGCGGGCAAGGGCGTGATCCTGACCACCGGCGGCTTTGCCTCCGACGTGGAGATGCGCAAGCAGTACAACCCCAACTACGACGAGCGGTTCATGACCACCGCCACCCTGGCCAGCACCGGCGACGGCATCAAGATGGCCCAGGCCGTGGGCGCGGGCGTGCGGGATATGGAGTGGATCCAGGTGTACCCCACCTGCAACCCCCTGACCGGCATTATCTCCTATGTGGCCAACTCCCGTTTTGACGGCGCGATCCTGGTGAATACCGAGGGCCAGCGCTTCATCGACGAGATGGGCCGCCGCGACGTGATCTCCAACGCGATTCTGGATCAGCCGGAGGGCTTTGCCTATCTGGTCTGGGGCCAGGAAGTGGAGACCGTGGGCAACATGACCCAGCTGCACACCCAGGAGTTCAGCCAGTGGCAGAAGGACGACCTGCTGTATGTGGCGGACTCCATTGAGGACGCGGCCGGGCACTACGGCATCGATCCGGCTGCTCTGCGCGCCACTGTGGATGCGTACAACGCTTCCATCGCGGACGGCGTGGACGAGGACTTCAACCGGGGCGGCACCCTGCGCACCCTGTCGGAAGGCCCCTTCTACATCCAGAAGGTTGTGCCCAGTGCGCACCACACCATGGGCGGTCTGACCATCAACACCGACGCGCAGGTGCTGGACACCGAGGGCAACCCCATCGAGGGCCTGTACGCGGCCGGTGAGGTGACCGGCGGCATCCACGGCACCAACCGTCTGGGCGGCAACGCCATCACCGATCTGGTGGTGTTCGGCCGTATCGCTGCCCGCAGCGCGGTGAAATAACCACTTGATACAAAACAGGCGCTTTTCCGGAAGCAGGTCCGGGAAAGCGCCTGTTTTCTTTTTGTTTTATTGCTCAGCGGGTGGGGACGATCTCCAGCCAGTAGCCGTCCGGGTCTTCGATGAAGTAGATGCCCATGGCCGTGTTTTCAAAGCAGATGCAGCCCATCTCGCTGTGCAGTTTGTGGGCGGCATCAAAATCGTCCACCGCAAACGCCAGGTGGAATTCGCAGTCGCCCAGGTTGTAGGGGCGGTCCATATCCCGCATCCAGGTCAGCTCCAGCTGGAAATCGCTTTCGCCATTGGCCAGGTATGCAATGATGTAGGAGCCGTCCGGCGCGGTGATGCGGCGCACCTCTTCCAGCCCCAGGGCCTGCTTGTAAAAGGCCTTGGAGCGCTCCAGGTCAAACACGTTGTAGTTTTCGTGGATCATCTTGAACTTCATGGTTTTTCCTCCCCACATTTTATCAGGTTGCGGCGGTTGTGCCGCACCAGCAGTCTTCTGTATGGATCACCGGCAGCCAGCAGGCCAGCCGGGGCTGCTGCAGATAGGCCAGCGCCGCCGCCTTATCCGCCCCATAATGCATGGGGAACACATGGGCGCAGGGGCAGGCATCCAGAAAATCCGCAAAGCCCCACCAGGCGTTGGCCTCCTGCCGGGGATCCAGCGGCACAAAGGCCAGATCGAACCGGCGGCCGCGGATGCGGTCCAGTTCGGCATGGAACGCCTTGTCGTGCCAGGCGTTGTCCGCCTCCGGCTCTCCCTCCCAATGCCACCAGTTCAGATCGCCCGCGTGGTAGATGTGCACCCCCTCGGCCTGCACCAAAAAAGCGCAGCCCTCGTCGGTGGAACGCAGGGTCTCGATGGTGAGCCCCTGCCAGTCATAGCGGCAGCGGGGTTCCACCGAAAGGACGCTCTTTCCGGCAGGTGCGGGAACGGCACTGTCCAGCACATAGTGCACCGCGGGATGGGGCAGCTGCCAGATCGCCGGGTCATAGTGGTCGTGGTGCCGGTGGGAAACAAAGACAAAAAGCGGTTTGTCCGGCGCAAGGGGCGGCAGTTCGCCCTGCCAGTAATCAAACAGCAGCAGTGTATGGGGCAGTTCCACGAGAAAACCGCTGTGGAAAATATGGGTGACGCGCATACCGGCCTCCTTGTTGCATCGGGATGGTAGTATCATACCCTTTGCATGGCGGCCTGTCAATCCGGCGCGGCTTATTCACACAGCCGCGTGCATTCCTCCCACAGGCGGGCAAAGAAGGCCTTGTCCCGGGGATAGCGGGTAAAGCTCATTTCGCCGCCCAGTTCCCGCAGCAGCGCCAGGGTGCGCGGACGGCCTGCCCGGCTTTCGGTCAGGCGCAGCAGCCGCAGGTCCTGCAAGGCTTCTTTGAGCACCTCGCCCCGGATGGACTCCCAGGGCGTTCCGTCCGGGCCGGGATAGACCAGGAACGGGTCGCCGGAGGGGAACGCCCCGCCCGCATCGGTGACGCGGAACGGGTCAATATGCCGCACCGACCGCTGGGAGTTGTAGAAGTTGAATCCCCAGTGCAGGAACCCCTCGATGTCGTACAGGTAGAACAGCACCCCCATAATCCGGTTGCGGGCGCTGGGTATGGCGATAAACCGGTTGGGCACGTCGATGGCCTGCACCGTGCAGTAGTAGGTCCACAGATTGGGTACGCCGTGGTCGGCAAAGGTCTGCAGATGGTCGTTGCAGACCACCGGCTTTTCCACAATGCCCTCCTGATAGATCGCATAGCTGCTGAGGGCGTCGATCACATGGCAGCCCTCCAGCAGATCGGCCACGGTGGCTTTGGCGGCGGCGTAGGTCTCCTTTTCGTGGTCATGAGGCTCGTCCGAGATATGGAACCACACATGTTCCAGCCCTACCAGCTGGTTCAGTTCCTCTTTGAGCGCGGGCAGGAACATCCGCAAAAACCGGGTATACTCCCCGCCCACCGCCGGGGTATGCCAGCCGAACCGCTTTTCCGGCCCGTCGGGGGTATTCACCCAGATCTTGGGAGCGCATATCGCCCCCCATTGGGTAAACAGATGGGACACCTCGATTTCGGTAATGCCGTGCTTGCGGCAGAGTTCTACCCAGCGGCGCAGACAGGCAAAGTCAAAGTGATAGTCTGTTCCATCCCAGTTGACCTCCACCAGCTGCACGGTGGTGCGCTCGCCGCCCTTGGCGGTATCCAGCGGCGGGGTGAACACCGGGGTCAGCAGCATATTGATGCCATGGGCGGCGGCACTGCCGATGAAGCTGTCCAGGATGCGCCAGTGTTCCTCACTGAACACCGGCACCTGGTAATAGTCGGCCAGACAGTCCGCGTGGAACCACTGGGTCTGGTACAGGGTCTGGGGCGGCAATGCCTGGGACAGCACCCGCACCGGCAGCCGGAACGCCGCCAGCGCCGCCCCCTCGTCGTTGAAGGTTTTCAGGGTGAACTCGCTGTCGCCCGGGGGCAGCAGCGAAGCGTCCACCGTGACCCACAGGCTGCGCCACTGGGCCGGCATGCCCCGCACCGGCTCGTCCGGGCCCAGGGGCACCAGCAGGTCCGGCAGCAGGCCGGGGGTGGTGGTCAGGTAGTTGTCGTCCCAGGTGCCGTGGCAAGGGTAATCGCAGGGCACCAGATCCACCCGGCGCAGGGTCACCGCGGCAGCGGCCGGACCGGTGACCCTGACCCGGAACTCGGTGGAGGTTTCGCCAAAATCATCATTGGCGCAGGTATAGGCCAGCTGACAGGCCCAGCGCTGGTTCTGCAGCAGCACGGCCCGCTCCCCTTTCAGGGCCGTGGGGCGGCAGGCGGGCAGCACCTTTTCCAGGCTGTCGGTCAGCTGAAAGGTAAACTGTGTCATTGTATTCTCCTTTGTGCAACGGAAGGGCTTACCGCCAGGTGACGGTATCCCATTCCACCCATTTGCCCTGGGAGGCGTCGTTTTTGGCCGCGTTCACGGTGATGCGGATGGTATGCGCGCCGTAGGGAAGTTCCCCGGTATCGTACCAGACGGCCTGGTTCTCCTGCTGGGGCGCGTAGGTATCCACCGTGGCTACCACGGTGCCGTCCACCGAGATGTCTGCTGTGCCGCACCAGGGTGCTTTCAGGCCCCGCAGCACTGCGTTGGTGCCGGTAAAGGTAAATTCCGCATGGGCTTTCCAGGTGCTGCTGGACAGATCGTCGTTGTGGTGGCAGCCCTCCACCGTCTGGTGGGTCCAGATAGAGAAGCGGCTGACCCGGGCGTCGTCTTCATTCCAGACCGCGGTGTCCATCTTCGGATCGTTGCCCGCGCTGTCCAGTATCTGCACCGCGTCAAACTCGATCCAGCAGCCGGCCGAACTGTCATTTTTCTGGCCCAGAACCTGCAGCAGCACCGTATGCTGGCCCGGCGCCAGTTCACCGGTGTCAAACAGTATGGCCTGATCCTGTCCCTGGGCGCTGTAGGTGTCCACGGTGACCGGCGCGCCGCCGTCCACACTCACCTGTGCCAGGCCGCACCAGTTCCCCCGGATGCCCAGGATGCGGGCCTGGGTGCCGGTGAAGGTAAACTCTGCGTACTCCCCTGCCTTTTCGGCGGACATATCGTTGCCCTGATAGCTCTTCTCCGAGCGCTGCAGGTTCCAGCCGCCGCTGCGGGCAATCAGATCGGAGTCTTCATTGACTGTCAACACGCGGGTATCTTCCAGGCCCGGGGTCTGGAAGGACTGCACCGGGGCCGCGGTTTCGCCGGCAGCGTTCGCCGCGCTTACCGTCCAGTACAGCACAGCGGCTTCGGGCAGATCCCGGGAAGCCTGATACAGCGTATTGGGGCCGGTATAGGTATCGATGACCGGGTCGGACAGGTCCGGATTGGCAGAGACCACCAGGTGGTAATTCTGCGCGCCGGATACGGCCTGCCAGCAGAAGGTCTGGGCGGTGCTGCCTTCCGCATTGGTGGCGGGAGACGTCAGTACCGGGGCGGCAGGTACCGTGGCAGAGGATTCCGCGCTGAAGTGGTAGACCACCACACACTCACCGGGAATGGCATCCTGCAGCACACCGCCGCTGACTGCCACGCCCGCGCCCAGATGGCTCACATAGTCGGGGGTGGTATCCCAGACGCTTTCTCCCTGCAGGACCATCGCGTCGACCATGGTATACCGGTCAGGCACCTGAAGGGTCAGAGTGGTGGGATCCCATTTGTTGATAACGATGACCCGCAGGTCGTTGGCGGCGGTGTTCTCATAGCTGAACACCCGCACTGTAGAAGCGGTGCTGGACGCATTCAGCTTGTTTTCCAGTACATTCTGGTTCAGGATGCGGTGGGCCAGCACCGGGCCGGTAAACCGCTGGGTGTCCCCGGTCAGGTACCAGGCATCCAGATCGAACCAGCCAAATCCCTTATCCATACCGTCGTTGACAATGGATGCTTTGCTGGGCCACTGGGAGGGCCAGGTGAGGATCTGGGAATACTGTTCCCGGTTGACCATATCCAGCAGCGCGTTGAGCAGGGCCATACCGCCGCCCAGATCCCGCACATGGCCGGCGTTCCAGTTGTCCTGAACAGGGGTCCAGCCGATGTTGCATTCTCCCAGAATGGCTTCTTTGCCCTCAATGGGTTTGCCGGGGGTCAGGATGTCGTCGCCGTCCTTGTCAAAGTACTTGTCCCATCCATAAAAGGCATACCGATGGTCATCGTAAGCATCAAATGCCCCGCCAGCTGCTTCCACCAGGGTGTCGTTCCAGCGGTTCCAGAGGATATTCTCCGGCGCGCGCTGCAGCACCAGCCGGAAATTGGGATTGGCTTCCTTGACAATGCGCTGGAATTCCGGGTACAGTCCGCCCAGATACCGGGCATTGTCAATCCCGTCCGCGCCGTGGTTCCACACCTCATTGCCCATGTCAAAATAACACAATTCAATGCCCTGATCGGCGATGTACCGGGCCATGGAGGCGGTCAGATCCTGGATCTGCTGCAGGGTGGCTTCGCCGCCGAAGGTGTCCAGGGATTCCAGCGGGATCATCACAAAGGGCACCACCGAGTACTCCTTGCAGAACGCGATGAATTCCCGCAGGCCGAAGGTTCCGGCCGCGTCGTGGGTGTTCAGGCCACCCCAGTAGCGGGCGGGCGAAAGAGGCTGCTCGGTTTCCCAGTTGAAGGCCCAGGCATCATAGCCCCAGCGCATCATGCTCAGAGAACCGGCTGCCAGTGTCTGTTCCATCCAGTTTCCGTCGGCAGCCCACATCTCATCACTGGTAATGGACATCTCGATATTGACCCCCACGCGGCGGGCGCCGGTGAGGGGCTGTGCGCTGGAACCGTCCACGGTAACAGTGACCTCCGAGGGGCCCAGTGCCCGGGCAGGGGCAGCGGCGGGCAGAACAGTCACGGCGAACAAGACGGCCAGCAGGCCGCTGAGTATCCTGTACTTTTTCATAGTCGCTCCTTTGCCGGTCGGCAACTCCAAAAAAGGGGCGGAACCCCAGCCCTATACGGAGGAAGTTCCGCCCTGCGCGTTATGATGGATTATTCGGCGGGGTGGCTTTCGTTAAAGGCAAGCACCTGTGCCTGGAATGCCTCTTGCAGTTTTTCCACGCCGGCCGCCTGCAGCTTATCCCGCAGCTTCTGCATGTCGCCTTCCGGATCATCGGTGAAGCCCAGCTGCAGCAGCTTGTAATCGGAGTTATAGATCTCGCTGACCGCGGCAACCTCGTTCTTGACTTCGGAATCATCAAACACGAAGGTCAGATAATGGCCGCTGCGGGCGTTGGTCTTCCAGTTCTCCACCAGTTCATCCTGGTTGGGGATGCCGCCTTCTACCGTGCGCCAGGTAGCGTCGTTGCGGACGCCCCAGTTGCAGTTGCTGTCGTAGGCGTAGTTGGTGCTGTCAGGCAGGGACTTCAGGCCATGGTCACCCACGGCTTCCCAGTGCACGCCTTCAATACCGTAGCAGAACAGGTCGTTGCAGATCTGATCGTTGCGCAGATAATCCAGCGCCATCAGGGCACGTTCCGGATTCTTGGACTTGGAGAAGATGCTCATGCCGTTGGCCAGGTAGGACTGGATGGTGGCAGGCGCGCCGTTCATGGCGTCAAAGACCTGCACGTCCCACTCGGGATGCTCGGCCTGCAGGGTCGCGTACAGGCTCTTGGCGGTGTTGATGTTCATTACGGCCAGGGCAGACTTGCCGGCCTGGAAGCTCTCGGTGTTGTTCTGGGTGTTGACCACAGCGTTCTTGCTCCAGAAGCCGCGATCCTTCCAATCCTTCACATGGTTCAGCACGTCCAGGAAAATGTCGGTATCCAGGGTGCTCATTACCTTGGCTTCGGGATCACTCTCGCACACGCAGGTGATCATATTGCTGGGAGGCAGTACCGCATAGCGGTCATCGCCACGGGCGTTGGATTCCACGTTCCACATCAGGTCAAACACGAACTGACGGTCGTAGTCGGAGCCCACATCCAGCGGGATCATGGACGGCTCGTTGTCCACGATGGCCTGCAGATAGGCTTCCACATCTTCAAAGGTATCCAGGGACTCGATGCCGTACTTCTCCATCAGGTCGCCGCGGGCCATCCAGACGTAGGCGGTCAGTTCCTGATAGTTCATGGGCAGCATGTAGACCTTGCCATCCACCTTGGCCTGCTCCCAGGCTTCGGGGTACATGGTCTCGGCGGTCATGGGGGCGTAGGTTTCCAGCGCTTCCTGGGTGATTTCCCAGAAGCCCTGCTTGGTAGCCTGGGCGTTGTAGAAGCACCAGTCGGCGGTGAAGATAATATCCCAGTCCTCGCCGGAAGCGAAGATCAGCGGATACTTCTGCTCATATTCGCTCCAGCTCATGAACTTCACGTCGATGGTAGCGTTGATTTCTTCTTTCAGACGCTCGTTGATCTTTTCGAACACCAGATCGTTGTCCACAGGACGGTCGCCGATCAGGTACATGGTAAGGGTGACTTCCTTGGAGATGTCGGGGCCGGACGCTGTGCCGGATCCGGCGGACGAGGGGGCTGCGGTGGAACCGGAACTACCGGTTTGACCGCAGGCGCTGAACGCACTCAGTACCAGGACCAGGGCCAGGACGAGCGCCAGCAGTTTCGCTGTCTTTTTCATGAGGGTTCCTCCTTTTCTTTGCTTATACCATACCGCGCCAGCTGCGCGGTTTCTTACCTTAGCCTTTCACGGCGCCAATGGTGACGCCCTTGACGAAATACTTCTGCAGGAACGGATACAGCAGAATGATGGGGCCGGTGGCTACCACCGTCATGGCCAGCTTCATGGGTTCGCTGGGCACCTCGCTCATGGGAAGACCGCTGCGGGCAGCCGCTGCGCTGATTGCCTGCGCTTTGGTGAGGATGTTGTTCAGGAAGTACTGCAGCGGATACAGATCGCTGCGGCCTTCGTCCAGGAACAGCATGGCATCGTACCAGTCGTTCCAGTAGTTCAGTGCAATGAACAGGCCCACAGTAGCCAGGCCGGCCTTGCACAGCGGCATCGCCACCCGGCGATAGATGGTAAAGTCTCCCGCGCCGTCCAGCCGGGCGGATTCGTACAGCGCTTCCGGAATACCGGCCATATAGCTTTTCAGGATCAGCAGGTAGGTCACGTTGATCAGGATCGGCAGGATCAGCGCGATGATGTTGTTATGGAAATGCAGGTACTTGGTATTGAAGATGTACCAGGGAACCAGGCCGCCGCCGAAGATGGAAGTAAAGTAGAAGAAGAAGGACATCTGGTAGCGGTAGCGGAAGTTCCGGCTGGAAAGCACATAGGCGGCCATGCTGGTGAGAAACAGCCCCAGCAGGGTGCCGACCACCGTCACAAAGATGGTCACGCCGTAGGCCCGCAGCAGGTCTTCCGGGATTTTGAACAGGGTCTGGTAGGCAGCCAGCGAGAAGGTTTCCGGGATAAGCTGGTAGCCGTGGGTCAGAATGGAGGTCTGGTCCGAGAACGAACCGCTCAGCACCAGCAGAAACGGCAGCAGGCAGCAGGCGGCCAGCACGGCCAGGATCACATGGGACAGCACGTCAAAGATGATCCTGTCCCGCCCCACCGGTTTCCGGGGCATTTTATTTGCCTTTGTCATGGGGATCTCTCCTTATCAGAACAGTGCGTAATCGGGCTCTACCTTTTTCACCAGTTTATTGGCCAGCAGCACCAGCAGGAACGAGAATACCGACTGGTACAGGCCCGCCGCGCTGGTCATGCCGAACTCCTGCAGCTGCAGCAGGGAGCGGGTTACGTAGGTATCGATCACGTCGGTGACCTCCAGCACCATGGGGTTGTTGCCGGTGACCTGCCAGAACATCTGGAAGTCGCCCTTCATGATGGTGCCGATGGCCAGCAGGAACAGGATCACGATGGTGGGCCTGATGCCCGGCAGGGTGATGTAGCGGATTTTCTGCCACATGTTGGCCCCGTCCAGGTCGGCCGCTTCGTAGAGCTGCCCGTCAATGTTCATGATGCTGGCCAGGTACATTACCGTGCCGTAGCCCACATTCTTGAAAGCACTGACCCCGATCAGGATGAAGGGCCACACCGCTTTGTTGGAGTATACATCCACCGGGTTGAGCCCCAGCGATTCCAGGAAGGTATTGACCGCGCCAAACTCGTAGTTGAACATGTTGTAGATGAACGCCCCGACCACAACCCAGGAAATAAAGTAGGGGAAGAACATCACCGACTGGGTAATCCGTTTGAACCACTTGCCTGCCAGCTCGCTGAGCAGGATCGCGCAGGTGATCTGGAGGAAGGTGTTCACAAACAGGAATGCCAGGTTGTACAGGATGGTGTTGCGGGTCACGCTCCAGGCTTTGCCCGACTGGAAGAAATACTCGAAGTTCTTGAACGCTACCCAGGGGCTGCCAAAGATACCGTCGTGGTAGTTGTACTCCTTGAAGGCAAGCACGATGCCGCCCATCGGAATGTAGCACATCAGGATCACCACGATAGCCGCCGGAAGCAGCATCAGCCACTTGACACGGTTCTCACGCAGGTCCCGGAGTAAGGCGTTTGTGTGCCGCTTCACGGTCCTCATCCTCCTTGTCCGGTACGTTTCTTTGTCCATTTCCATGGTACCAGACCGGGATTTGCAAAACAACGGGAGCCAATTATGAAAAGAGGGAAAAATTATGCTGTTTCGTAAAAAATAACTCTTTTGCACCAAATTCCATTGAAGCATGCATAAATTTAGTCTATATTATATATGAAATGTACAAATCCGTGAAATGGAGGATGCCGAAATGCGTTTTTCGGTGCTTGTGGTGGACGATGAAAAGATGCCCCGGGAGATCCTGCGGGAGTATCTGCCCTGGGAAGAACTGCGGGTGGACCGGATAGAGGAAGCCGAGGACGGCGCCCAGGCGCTGGAACTGGCCCGGCAGCACCGGCCGGACATTGTGATCAGCGACGTGAAGATGCCCCGTATGAACGGGTTGGAACTGGCCGCGGCGGTGCGGGAGCTGTATCCGGACTGTCAGTTCATCTTTCTCAGCGGCTACACCGACAAGGAGTATCTGAAAGGCGCCATCAAACTGAAGGCCGCCAGCTATGTGGAAAAGCCCATTGATCTGGAGGAGCTGACCGCCGTGCTGCGGGAGGTGACCGCGGAACTGGAAGCCCACGCCCGTCCCGACCCGAATCTGGTGTTCTACCGGGGGGAGGACGGGGATTTTTCCCTGCCGAGGAACGGACAGGTATATGTGTTTGACAAATCGGTATTTTCGGAACTGAGCAACCGTATCCGCCACAAGCGCCGCAGCGAAACCATGGATCTGCTGGGGGAAATTTACCGGGATATCCGCCGGTGCGAGGCCACCCCGCCGGAGGTGATCCGCAACCTGTACTGTCAGATTGTGTTTGCGTTGCTGTCCGCTGCGGAAAGCCGCCATATCACCGCCGTGACCGAGCAGGGGGACTATCTGCTTTACACCGCCGCCAAACAGCCTACCCTGCGGCAGTTGTGGGAGGCCCTGTCTGCGGCAATACAGGCCTATTTCCAGGCAGTAGAATCCAACGCCCAGGATATTGTGACCCGTGTAGACGAGTATCTGGCCGCCCACTATGCAGACAGCACCCTGACCGTGCAGACCATGGCATCGGATCTGGGATTCGTACATACCTACCTGTGCAACGCCTACAAAAAAAACTGTGGGCATACCATCAACCAGAAACTTACCGAGCTGCGGATAAACCGGGCCAAGCTGCTGCTGGCCGACCCGTCCCGGAAGCTCTACGAAGTTGCCCACGCGGTGGGCTACGCCGACGGCAAGTATTTTGTAAAGCTGTTTACCAAAGAAGTGGGCATCCCGCCCAAACTCTACCGGGAGAACCATAACTGCTATGAAGAAGAGTAAACTGTACGCCTGGGGGCGTTCGCTGCTGCTGGATGCCAAGCTGCGCGGCAAGCTGCTGGTGATCTTTTTTCTGCTGCTGGTGCTGCCGCTGGGCGTGTTCACCCTGTACGCCTTTCACCGGATCAACGGTGTGATTGAGGAGCAGACCTTCTCCGCCGCGGAAAAGGCCTTTGAAGACACCCATATTGCGGTAGAGGATCTGTTTGACCGGCTGCCGCAGGTGGCGGATATTCTGGCCATGGACTCTTCCCTGTACGCCCTGGCAGCCAGCGACCCGGCTGATACCTCCTACATCCAGCGGCTGCAGGACCGGGACCGGATCTCCACCACCTTTTCCTATCTGCGCTCCCTGTCCGGGGTGGACCGTATCCGGCTGTATGTGAGCAACGACTATCTGTACACCAACTCGGCCGACATTGTGTCGCTGAGTTCCGCCGCCGGCAGCCAGTGGCTGGCGGCGTTTCAGGACGGCGCTTCCGCCCACTGGTTTGCCCCGTCGGATTTTTCCGATCAGCCCGCCGGGGAACAAAACTGGTATGCGCTGATGCGGGTGATCTACCATCCCAGCCATGTGCAGGAACCGTTGGCCATCCTGCGGATTGACATTGCCGCCGACCGGATCGACGCGGCTGTGAATCGCAGCACCATCACCCAGAATGGCATTGTATTTCTTTTGGATGGGAACCAGGTGCTGACCGGTTCCTCCGATCAGGCACAGGATCTGGCCGATATTCTGGCCCCGGAAAACGGGGATCAGCCTGTCGGCAGCTGGAACGACCTGTCGGCAGGCAGGCGCAAATACCATACCCGCTACATCCAGCTGGAGGACTGCGGCTGGACGCTGGCCGTTGTTCTGCCTCACGACGATATCTTCCGCACCAGCCGGGAGTTGCAGTTGGAACTGCTGGCAGTGGTGGTTTTGCTGGCCGGGGCTGCCTATCTGCTGGCCTATCTGCTGAGCCAGTCGATGGTGCGGCGGCTGCTGCGCCTGAACGATACCATGCAGGCCGTACAGCACGGCGATGTATCCGCCCGTGTGGAACCGCTGGGGCAGGATGAGATCGGGCAGCTGGCACGCAGTTTCAGCAACATGATGACCCGCATCGACACCCTGATGGACGAAAAGCTGGAACAGGGCCAGCAGATCAAGGCGCTGGAACTGAAAGCCCTGCAGGCACAGATCAACCCGCATTTTCTGTATAACTCGCTGGATCTGATCAACTGCACCGCCATTGCCCATCATGTGCCCCAGATCAGCCGGATGGTCAACGCGCTGGCCCAGTTCTACCGGCTGTCCCTGAGCCGCGGGCGGGAGGTCATTCCGCTGGCGGATGAACTGCGCCATGTGCGGCTGTATGTGGAGATCCAGAACATGCGGTTCGAGAACCGGGTGCAGGTGGTATGGGATGTGGAACCGGGCACCGAGCGGTATCTGGTAATCAAGATCGTGCTGCAGCCCATTATCGAAAACGCCATCATCCACGGAATATTTGAAAAGCCGGACAAGACCGGCACCGTGCGGGTATCGGTACGGCGCTGCGAAGAGGGTCTGCGCATCCTGGTGGAGGACGACGGGGTGGGCATGGACGCCGAAACCCTGGCCGCCAACTTTGCGGCGGATGCCTCCAGCGCCAACACCAAGGGCGGCTACGGTGTGCGCAACATCAACGAGCGGCTGCACCTGGCCTACGGCCCGCCCTACGGGCTGTACTGCGAGAGCACACCGGGTGCCGGCACCCGGGTAGCCGTGCTGATTCCCGCTGTGGAACCGCCGGAAGAAACCGATGAATAACCAAACCGGGCCCGGAAGGGGGCGTCTCCCCTTTTCCGGGCCCGGTTGCTTTGTTCAGATTTTTTTAGGACGGCGCAGCAGCAGCCGGAGCAGTTCCGATACGGTACCGGCATGGGGCTGCAGGCGGCGGCCCCGGACAACCGTGTACCGGGCACGGGTATCGGCCAGCTCGCCGGGCGCGGCGGCGGTCAGATCCCGGTCGGTGACAAAGAAGCTGGCCTCCTTGCCCGGTTCCAGGGTGCCGGTGTCGGCCAGTTCTCCCAGCATCCGGGCAGGATTGACGGTGTAGCTGCACAGTGCCTGCCAGGGGGTCAGGGACTGGTCAGGCAGGTAGTAGTCCACCATGCCCAGCATCTGGGCATAGGGATCGATGGACTGCACCGGCGAATCGCTGGAGCCGCACAGGCAGACCCCCGCCTCGGCCAGTTCCCGCAGCGGGATCTGCCGTCCGATCACTTCAGGGGTCAGAAAATGCTCATAGCTTTTCAGGTACCGCTTGTCCAGCCAGGAAAAGCCGGGCTGCACCGTGACCGCCAGGGGCAGGGTTTTCAGGGTTTCCACTTCCTCCCGGCAGGGGAACTCGCAGTGGTCTATCCTATGCAGCGGCGCGCCGTCGACAGTATCGCGGGGCAGCAGTTCCTTATACAGCCCCAGAATCTGGCGGATGGCGGCGCTGCCGATGGCATGGCAGCTGAACTGCACCCCGTTTGCGATGGCCCGGGCCAGCCGGGTGTGGATAAATTCCCGGCTGCGGTAGCAGTGGCCGGTGTCGTCCCGGTCTTTATAGGGAATGTCAAAGGCGGCGCTGTGGGAGCCCACCGAACCGTCCAGTTCCCAGGCGCCGCAGCCGCCCATCCGGGGCACGGCCTGCAGCCGGAAAAACCGCTCGGCCTTTTCCGGCGAGGTATACTGCGGGAACAGGCGCACGTCGATCTCCATGCGGCGGGCAATAAAGGCCAGCGCGGCGGTGAGCCAGTCGCTGTCCACATCCTCGTTGCCGTCCAGCGCGCAGACACGGCCGATGCCGTACCGGGCGCACTCGTCGGTAAAGCGGGCGATCCCCTGCGCCAGCAGCCGGGGGCTCACCGACGCAGCGATCAGGCCGGTGACCCGGCCCTGGATGAACTCGTGGGCTTCGCCGGAAAAGATGCCGTCGTGGCCCTCCTCGGGGATTTTCAGCGCCCGCATCAGGGCGGTGGACATGGCGCTGCTGTGCCCGTCGATGTTGTAGACCACCGCTTTGCGGCCGCCCGTCCAGTCATCCAGCTCCTGCCGGGTGGGCAGGCGCTTTTGGGCCACAGCAGAGGTCACATAGCCGTTGGCCACCATCAGTTTCTGGCGGGGATTCTCCCGGCACCAGGCGCGGATGCTCTGCTCCACCCCGGCCAGGGTATCCGGCCAGAGCCGTCCCTCCCGCACCTGGCAGATGGGGAAGCTGCTGGCCGCCAGCACAATGCTGTACAGCAGGTGCAGGTGGCTGTCGGTCAGGGCCGGAAACACATGGCCCTGTTCCAGATCCACCCGTTCCCATCCGGCGGCATCAGCGGGTTCTGCATCGGCCAGCCAGGTGATGCGGCCGTCCTCCACCCCCAGGCAGCGGAAAGTTTCCTCCGGCGAACGGAGGGTATGGATACTTCCATTTGTATATAGTGTTTTCATACTGTTACCACATTGCCCACGGCCATGAGAACATAGGCCGCGGCGATTACAATCTGCATGCTGGTGCCGCCCCAGCGTCCCAGCAGGGATTCGCCCGGTTCCCGGCGGCATTTGCGATAGGCGGGCACCACCAGCAGCGCGATCAGAATGGCGATCAGGCCGCCGGCCAGCCGCATGAATTCCAGAGCCCCAGGAAGGTCATGAGCAGCGAGGGCGCGGTGGCCACCAGCCAGCAGGCGGCCCGGCCCCAGTGCAGCTGCTCGGCCACAATATCGGCCAGTGCCAGCGAGATGGACCAGTAGGTGGTGAGCATGGCCAGAATGGTAAAGACCGAGCCTACCAGTTCCGCCCAGCTGCCGATGCCCCGGCTCCAGCCGATCATGGCCACCTCGGTGACCTCGTCAGAGGCCAGCAGTGCACAGACGGTGATGACCAGGATCAGCACAAAGTTGTTCAGGATGCCCAGGAACACCGCCCTGCGGATTTTGGCCCCGTCCCCGCCCAGACCGGCAGCCGCCTGCGGCACCGAAAAGAAGGCGGAAAAGGCAAACATGGCCATGCCGAAGTAGGCCAGCGCCTGGTTGACGGTACCCGCGGCCAGCGGCAGCGGATTGCGGATATTGGCCAGCGAGCAGACCGCCAGCAGAGCCACCAGCGCAAAGATGGCACCGATGGCGATCTTTTCGCTGACACCCACCGCCTTGAGGCCGAACAGCACCACCGAGGCCGCAAACACATAGAAGACCAGCCGGGCTGCCCATTCCGGCATGCCCAGCATGGCGCTGAGAATCTCGGCCGCGCCGGATATGTAGGCGGCCAGATTGGTGAAGAGCACCAGTGCCATCACCACAAAGAAGCCGGTAGTGAGCGCTTTGCGGAATCGGCCTGCAAACACATATTTGGAGAACACGGCGATGATCTGGGCGTCGCTGCCGCTTTTGATGGCCAGCTCGGCGATCATGCAGTGCAGGATTACGCTGGCTGCAAAGGCCGCCAGCAGGATAACAAGGCTCATCGGCACGCCGTTGCGGGCCGACAGCCAGGGCATGGCCAGCACCCCGCCCCCGATGCCGTAGCCGGTGACAATGCAGGCGCTTTCCCACACGGTAAGCTGTTTGTTTTTCATGGTTCTTTCCTCCCTCACACACATGGGATTATTATGGCACAATCCGACAAAAATCACAATGTGCAATCGGGCAGAATCACTCAATTGTTGCAATCAAACGCCGGGCTTGCTAAAATAAAGGCAGTTCGCGGCAGCGGCCGCGGCCCAATCTTTCCACAGGAGGAATCAATACTATGGGCACAAAAACGAAAAATAAGGAACGCCTCAATACCTGGCTGGTGGTGTTTATCATCATCGCGCTGGCTGCGGCGCTTTCCTGGGTTATCCCCTCCGGCGCGTTTGAATACGAAATCATCGACGTGAACGGTACCATGCGGGAGGTTGCGGTCTCCGGCACGTTCCACTACATAGACAAATCCGAGGCTGTGCCTACCGGGCTGCTGGGGCTGTTTGCTTCCCTGTATTCCGGCTGCGTCTCCTCGGCTGACATCATCTTTGTTATTCTGACCTGCGCCGCCACCTTCGGCGTCATGGTCAAAACCGGCGCGTTCCATGCGGGCATCGGCCGGGTCATGCAGAAGCTGGGCAGCCGGGACCTGATCCTGATCCCGGTGCTGATGCTCATCTTCGGTCTGGGCGGCTCGGTCTTTGGCATGCTGAGCGAGTTTTACGGTTTCTATCCGCTGATTATCGGCCTGATGATCGCCCTGGGCTTTGATGCCATGACCGGCTTTGCCATTGTGGCGCTGGGTGAGTTCGTAGGCTTCATGGCCGCCACCCTGAACCCCTACACCGTGGCGGTGGCCCAGTCCATCGCCGGGGTGGAACTGTACTCCGGGCTGGGGTTCCGGGCTGTCTGCTTTGTGGTATTCATGGGCATCGCCATCACCTATGTGGTGCGTTACGCCCAGAAGGTACGCCGGGATCCGTCCAAGTCGGTGGTGCTGGGCGACCCCTGCGTGCACTCCTTTGACCGCAGCCAGCTGGACGAATACCAGTTCAACTGGCGGCACGGCCTGATCCTGCTGGACGTGCTGGTAACCCTGATCATCCTGATGGTGGGCCTGATCGAACTGGGCTGGGGCTACAAGGAGCTGTGCGGCCTGTTCATCATCATGTCCGCTGTGGCCGCCATCATTGACGGCTGGTCCGCCAACAAGTACTGCGACGAGATGCTGGCCGGCGCCAAGGGCGTGCTGTGGGGCTGCATCCTGACCGGCCTGGCCAAGGGCATCGTGGTCATCATGCAGGACGCCATGATCATGGACACCGTGATCTATTTCCTGAGCAATCTACTGCAGGGCGCCCCCACCTTTATCTCCGCGCAGCTGATGCTGGTGGTGCAGACCCTGATCAACTTTATCATCCCCTCCGGTTCCGGTCAGGCGGCGGCGACCATGCCCATCATGGCCCCGCTGGCCGACAGCCTGGGCCTGAGCCGTCAGGTGGCCTGCCTGGCGTTCCAGTTCGGCGACGGTCTGTCCAACCTGCTGTGGCCCACCTGCAGCATTGTGATTGTCTGCGGCCTGGGCGACGTGCGGTATGACCGCTGGCTCAAGTGGTTCGGCAAGCTGTTTGCCTGCCTGGTGGTAGCCCAGGTGATTCTGCTGCAGGTCGCGGTTATGACCGGCATGTAAGGGGGGAGGAACGCGTGGACGCAATGTGGGAACAAATCGGCCGCGAGGCCATTGAGCTGCGCCGTCAGCTGCACAGCCGTCCTGAACTGTCGGAGCAGGAACACGGCACCATGGAACTGCTGGCGCAGAAGCTGGAGGCGCTGGGAATCCCCTGCACCCGCGGCGTGGCGGACACTGGCCTGGTGGGGCTGATCGAGGGCGCGTTCGACGGGCCCACGGTGGGCCTGCGGGCGGACATCGACGCGCTGCCCATCCAGGAAGAGAACGAGGATCTGGCCTGCCGTTCCCAGGTACCGGGTGTAATGCATGCCTGCGGGCATGATGTACACACGGCGGTGCTCTGGGGCACGGCCGCTGTTCTGGCCGGCATGCGGGAGAAGCTGCACGGCCGCGTCAAGCTGTTTTTCCAGCCTGCGGAGGAATCCATCGGCGGCGCTGAGCGGATGATCCGGGAAGGCGTACTGGAAAACCCGCACGTGGACTATGTGCTGGGCCTGCACGCCGACCCGACCCTGCCCGCCGGGCAGATCGGCGTCAAGTACGGCAAGATGTACGCGGCGTCGGATATGATCAACCTGAAAATCTACGGGCGCTCCTGCCATGGGGCCCATCCCAGCGACGGGGTGGACGCCATTCTGATCGCCGCCCAGATCCTGACGGCGGTGCAGTCGGTGGTAAGCCGCAACGTGAGCCCCACCGATTCGGCGGTGTGCAGCTTCGGCACCATCCGGGGCGGCAACGTGCGCAACCAGATTGCGGATTATGTGGAGATGAGCGGCATCATCCGTACCCTGGATCCGGACACCCGGCTTTTTGCCCGGGAGCGGGTGCGCACCATCTGCGAGCAGACCGCCGCCATGATGGGCGGCCGGGCGGAGTTTACTGTGCAGCCCAGCTACTCCCCCCTGATCAACGACGACGACATGGTGGATCTGGTGCGCCAGACGGCCGCCGGTATCCTGGGTGAGGAGAATGTGATTCCGGAAAATGTACCCTCGCTGGGTGTGGAGGACTTTGCCTACTTTGCCGCCGCGCGGCCCGGCTGTTTCTTCCACCTGGGCTGCGGCGACACCGAACATCCGGAGAGCCGTGTGCTGCACAGCTGCCATTTCCGGGCGGACGAGCGCTGCATCCCCCTGGGTATTCAGCTGCAGGTGTCCAATGTACTGCGGGTGCTGGAGACCTACGCCAAATAATTCCCATATTAAAAACGACCTGGACGGTTGATGCCGTTCAGGTCGTTTTGCTTTTATGCGGGTCGGATCAGTCCGCTGGCTCCAGGCCGGGGATGGGCACCGAATCGTCGATGCAGTAGACACATTTCAGGCTTTCCAGGCAGTCCCGGGTAAGGTCATAGCTCACCCCGTCCCGCGTCCAGCGGATCATGCACCCGATCATGGTTTTGGTTACCACCTCCGCCAGTTTTTCCGCCGGGGCCGGATTGCGGATAATCCCCTGCTCCTGACACTGGCGGATATACGGCACAATAAAGTTGGTGGAATACAGATATTCATAGGTAATCCCGATGGGCGAACCATCCCGTACCTTTTTGGAAATGTTGATTTTGCTCAGTTCGGCACCGTTTTCCAATACCGACGCCAGGTTCAGCCGATGGAAATAAAACAGTTTTTCCAACGGACTGCCGCAGGCGTTCAGCCTGTCCAGATGTTCCTGGGTCATGATGTAGTTATATTTGAACATCTGGTCAATCACATCGTCGATGGATTTGAACTGGTAATAGAAGGTGCTGCGGGCCACGAACGCTTCCCGGCAGATGTCCTGCACCGTTACGTTTTCGCAGCCTTTTTCCCGGATCAGACGGGCGGTAGTGGCGATAATGTTCTTTTTATTCTCGTTCATTGCACTTTCTCTGGACACAGGGCGTACAGTTGTTCAGACATGTGTCCGATCTCCTTTACCCCAGTATACCACGTATGTTAAATTGTTGCCAGACCCAAAGGAGGTAAGAAGAATGAAAAGAGCAACAGCAATCGTTCTTGCCCTGGTGCTGGCGGTATCGCTTTTCACCGCCTGCAACTCCGGCAGCAGCAGTGTATCCTCGGGTGCCCGCTATAAGGCGGGCACCTACACCGTCACGGTGGACGGGCGCAACGGCCCCCTCACCATGGAGGGCGTGTTTACCGAAGATGCCATCGAGAGCCTAACCGTCACGTCCCACAGCGAGACGGAAGGCATCAGCGACGGCGCTATCCAGGATCTGCCTCAGCAGATTGTGGACGCCCAGTCGCTGCAGGTAGACGCCGTGGCCGGCGCCACCATCACCAGTGAAGCGGTGATCGCCGCGGTGAAGGATCTGGTGGAGCAGTACGCCCCGGCCTACAGCGGCGAGTACAACACCACGATGATCAGCGATACCGGCGACGCCATCACCATGGGTCTTGAGGTGGGCGCCGATGTTTACATCAGCGGTTTCATGATGGGCGGCACTGGCCACACCTACATGACCGAGGCCGATCTGGAAGCCACCTACGCGGACCACACCACCCCCAAGACCTCGGTGTATCTGAATCCCCTGGGCCTGCGGGTGAACAGCGAAGATCCTATTGCTTATACAGCTTCTGCCTGTTATGTAAATCCAGATGGTCCTGACTATTACTGGGCCATTCTGAACGAGGAACAGGCCCAGAGCACCGGCTATATCCAGTACATTGACGAGATCATGGCCAACGGCGGCGACGCCTACAAGGCGGACAGCCTGGACGAACTGGCCAACATGATCCGGATGCCGGCGGCCAACCTGCGGTATTCCATGAACCGGTACAACCAGTTCTGCGAAAACGGCGTGGACAAGGATTACGGCAAGAGCGCCGACTACCTGATCAAGATGGAGGAAGGCCCCTGGTATGCCGTCAAGGCGACCATGACCTATTTCGGCACGGTGGGAGGACTTGTAACCAACGAGAATGTCGAAGTGCTGACCCCGGAAGGCACGGCGATCCCCGGCCTGTACGCGGCGGGCGAAGCCTCCAACGGCGGGTTCTTCAACATGAGCTATTCCGGCGGCTTTGCTTTGATCATTGACGCCACCATGGGCCGGATTGCCGGCACCAACGCGGCCAAACTGGCCGGATGATTTTCCCCTTTGAAAAAGCGGCCCGCCAGGCGGGCCGCTTTTTCTTATGGCTTGCTCATTGCGAACAGTTGCAGGCAGCTTCGCGCACGGCGGCAGCCAGCTGCACCAGCAGTTCGGCGCGGGGGCTGTCCGGCAGGCAGACAAAATGGAATGGCCGTTCCAAATGCAGGTCTTCCAGCTCCATAATCTGTACAAGGCCCTGTGCCAGCAGCGAACGGGCCGCCGCTTCGTAGGCAAATGTAATTCCCTTGCCCGCCGCCACCAGCCCCAGCAGGGTGGGCAGATGCTCGATCTCGCACAGTTCCGCGTAATCCTCCACCGACAGGTTGTGGGAGCGGCACTCCCCTTCAAAAATATCCCGGGTACCGCTGCCCTTCTCCCGCAGAATCAGCGGCGCGCCCAGGGTATCCTTCAGGCAGCGGAACGCGGCAAACGGGCTGCCCGGGCGGCACAGGCCCACAAACCGGCCAAGGTAAAACGGCTGATGCGCATAGCGGGCGCGTTCAAAATTGCCCTCGATCAGGGCAAAATCCAGCTGGCCATCCTCCAGCTGCTCCAGCAGGGCGTGGGTGTTCTGCTGCACCATATGGAACTGCACCTGGGGAAAGCGATCCACCAACGCGGGAAGCACGGCGGGCATCAGCCCGTCCGCAATGGAAAGCGTGGCCCCAAACCGCAGCGCCGGACGCGCCGGGCGGCGTATCTCCTGCATGATCTGTTCGTCCATCGTGGCAAGGCGGCGGCACAGCCGCGCCAGCCGCTGCCCCTCAGCGGTGAGCACAAGGCCCCGCCCCTCCTTTTGAAACAGCTGCACCCCGTAGACTGCCTCCAGCGCCTTGATATGCTGGCTGACGGCAGGCTGGGTCAGATGCAGTTTTTCCGCACAGCGGGTGGTGTTGGGGTCCTGTGCCAGTAAAAGAAAGGTATGCAGCTTTGGGTCCAGCATAATACGGCCGCCCTTCTATAAATTGAACTTATTTATCCGCAATAATTTCTAATTTGATTTTATAGCAAACCGCGTTTATAATCAAGTCCTGGAAAATACAGCCAGGGGATGCCGCTCCGGTTCTCCGGCCAAAAGAAAGGAATACGGTATCCATGAAACAGCTCGCCACCAAAAATGCCCCCGGTTTTCTCGTCTGCCTGGTAATCGCTCTGATTGCTCAGGGCATTGCCAAGTTCTTTCCCAGCATCGGCGCGGCTCTTTTCGCCATCGGCCTGAGCATCCTGTGCGGCAACACCTTCTTGAACCGTCCGGTTTTTGACTCCGGCACGAAGTTCTCCGAGCGCAGCCTGCTGGAATACTCCATCGTACTTACCGGTGCAACCCTGCTGCTGCGGGATATCCTGGCGCTGGGCTGGAACGGTCTGGCCTTTATCGCCTGCCAGATGGCTCTGACCATCGTGGCCGCCTACCAGATCGGGCGGCATATGGGCTTTGGCAAAAAGTTCAGCCTGCTGATGGGGGCCGGCAACGCGGTGTGCGGTTCCTCCGCCATTGCCACCGTTTCCCCGGTGGTGGAGGCGGACAGCAAGGACAAGGGCATTTCCATCACCATTGTGAACGTAACCGGCACCATTCTGATGGTTCTGCTGCCTCTGATCACCGGTTTTGTGTATCAGCATGAGGTGCTGCACACCTCCGCCATGATCGGCGGTACCCTGCAGTCCATCGGGCAGGTGATTGCTTCGGCCCAGCTGGTAGGCGGCGAGGTGGTGGAAACCGCCACCATCTTCAAGATCATCCGGATCGTGTTTATCGTGCTGGTGGCGCTGGTGTACTCCCGGGTAAACGCCGACCGGGACGACACGCCGCTGTTTGCCCGGGGCGAAGTGGCCTGGACCAAGGCGGTCAAGGCAGGGGTACCCTGGTTCATCATCGGGTTCTTCCTCATGGCCATCCTGCACAGCCTGGGCGTAATCCCCGCCCCGGTTTCCGCGGTTGCCAAACTGGTAAGCCAGCAGTTTGAGATCATCGCCCTGGCCGCCATCGGAATGCGGGTCAAGTTCCGGGATCTGGCCGCCGAGGGCCCCCGCGCCATGGTATACGGCGTGAGTGTGGGCGCCTGCCAGATTCTGTTTGCGCTGGTACTGATCCGGGTATTTCTGGGATAATCAAAACGCGCAGCCCTGCACAGGGGCTGCGCGTTTGTTTTTACAGCATGAGCAGGGTGCCCGCCACGATGCAGGCAAGCCCCACGGCTGCCTTGCGGGAGAGCCGTTCCCCGAACACCACCCGGGAAAAGGCGACCGTGACCAGAATACTCAGCTTATCGATGGGCACCACCACGCTGGCCGGCCCTTGCTGCAGCGCCCGGTAGTAGCACAGCCAGGAAGCCCCGGTGGACACGCCGGACAGCAGGATGAACCCCAGTTCGTTGCGGGGAATGCGGCGTACCAGCGTCCGCTTGCCCTTGACAAGAACCATCATCCAGGCCATGACCAGCACCACGCCGGTGCGCAGGGCGGTGCCCAGGTTGGATTCCACCCCGGCAATCCCCAGCTTGCCCAGCAGGGAGGTAAAGGCGGCGAACACCGCCGACAGGACAGCGTAAACCAGCCAGGAACGGCCGGCGGCGCAGCGGACGCAGGACTGTTTGGTCACCATCAGCAGCGTACCGGCGGCAATGGCGGCCAGGCCCGCCAGCTTCAGCGGGCTGACCGGTTCCCCCAGCAAAAAGAAAGCCAGCAGAACCGTGAGCAGGATGCTGCATTTGTCGATGGGCACCACCTTGTTCACGTCCCCCAGCTGCAGCGCCCGGAAATAGCACAGCCAGGAGGCCCCGGTAGCCAGGCCGGAGAGCACCAGAAACGCCCAGGTGCTGCCGGAGAGGGAGGTGGTCTGGGGCGCGGAACCCACGACCCCCACCATCAGCCAGGAAAATGCCAGCACAACCACCGTGCGCACTGCGGTGGCCACATCGGAATCGGTTTTCCGGATGCCGCATTTTGCCAGAATCGCCGTAACACCGGCAAAAAATGCCGAACCGAACGCAAACAGAATCCACATATTGATCCCCCCTGCCGTCCGTTCACTCCCGCTGCAGCATATGACCCCGCAGCGCGGTGGACAGGGCGATTTTTTTGGTCTGGCCGCTGTCAAACTCGATCAAGGCGATGTCCCCCACCCGGCTGGCCAGGGTGCCGGGCCCGAACACCCGATGCCGCAGGCGGGTGCCCACGGTGTATTCCTCGGTTTCCACCGGCTGCTCCCGGGCCGTAAAGCGGGAGGGCTGCCAGGAAACCGGGGCGGCGGGGGCGGGACGCGCCGGTTTCTCCTTTTCCGGGAAAAGCTCCCGGGCAAAGGCTGAATCCAGGCCGGGTTTCTGGAAGGTGATCACCCGCAGCCGGTTCTTTGCGCGGGTCATCCCCACATAGAACAGCCGCCGCTCCTCTTCCCAGGCTTCCCGGGCCTCCGGGTCATCCCCGGCGGGCGGCTGGGCTTTGGGCAGCAGTCCGTCGGCCACATCCATCAGGATCACATTCTCGTATTCCAGGCCCTTGCTGGAATGGATGGTGGACAGGATAAAGGGGCAGTCCGCGTCGGGCGCGCCCTCCTGCACCAGCTGCCGCAATTCCTCCAGACGGGCCAGCAGACGGGCAGGGCTGGGTTCCTGCGCGCCCAGCGCCTGCAGAATATCCGCTTTGCTGCTGTCGCCGCCCCGCTCTTCCAGATAGGCCCCGTATCCCATGAAGTGCACCACCCGGTAGACCGCCTGATCCGCCGGTTCCAGCAGCAGATTGGTCAGATGGGTGCCCAGCGCCCGGCACTGTTTGCGGGTCCAGGCGGAGGCATCCGGATGGTCGGCGATATAGGCCAGCGGCGTGACCCCGGCTTTCTGCGCCCGGTCGGCAGCTTCCCGGGCCAGAACCTTAGTAACGCCCGCCCCCAGCTTGTAGTACAGGGTGAGGAACAGTTCCCCGTCGGTGGGGTCCTGGGCATAGCGCAGAATATCGGTGATGTCCCGCACCACCCGATGGGAGAAAAACAGGCTTTCCACCCGGCGGCACCGGTAAGGGATTCCGGCCCGGGCCAGGCGGTCGATCAGCGGCAGGGCGCTGTCGTTGTCCCGGTAGAGCACGGCGGTCTCCTCGGTACAGCCTGCTGCCAGCGTACACAGGTATTCATATTGTTTATGCCGGTCCCAGAGCGGGATGCGCTCCACCGCCGGGCCGGGGCCCCGGGTGGCGTGCATGTGTTTGGGACGGCGGTTCTGATTCTTTTGAATAAACGCATCCGCGGCCGCCACGATGGGCGCGGCGGAACGGTAGTTCTGCTCCAGATACAGCACCCGGGCGCTGGGATAGGTCTCTTCAAAATGGGTGAGCGCCTGAGGGCAGGCCGCCCGGAATCCATAGATACTCTGATCCTCGTCCCCCACCAGGAACAGGTTGCCGTTTTCCCCGGCCAGCAGCCGCAGGATCACATGCTGAATTTTGGAGGTGTCCTGAGCTTCGTCCACGCACAGGTATTGCCAGCGCGCCCGCAGCCGGGCCAGCAGATCCGGGCAGCGCCGCAGGATGCGCAGGGCATAGACCATCTGGTCGTCGTAGTCCATCCACTGATGCTCCCGCATGGTCTGGCAATAGGTGCGGTAGAGGGCCGGGAAATCGCAGCCCTCTACCTCCAGCTGATCCAGTTCCCCGTCGGCAAGCATCTGGTTTTTGGCACAGGTGATGGCGGTGGCCAGGCCCTTGACGGTGCTTTCGGTGGCAAACTCCCGGCTCTGGGCCCGGAACAGTTCGGCCAGCAGGGCGCTTTTGCGGTTTTCTTCCAGCAGAGAAAAGGCGGTGCGGCCGTATTCCTGCTCATACAGCCGGATGACCCGGCTGCACACCCCGTTGATGGTGCGGAACTCCAGCCGGGCAGCTTCTTCGGGGCCGAAGAACGCGGCGTACCGCTGCCGCATATCCCCCGCCGCCGCCACGGTATAGGTCATGGTAAGGATCGATCCGGCGGGGATGCCGCGCACATGGAGCAGATAGCCCAGGCGGCTGACCAGCACAGTGGTCTTGCCGCTGCCGGGCACCGCCAGCAGCAGTACCGGGCCGTCCACCGTCTGCACCGCGGCCTCCTGCTGAGGATCCAGGCGCAGTGCATAGCGGGTTTTGAACTGGGAAAAATCCATGGGCACACCTCAACCGATTTTATATAGGAATCCAGCCCTGCAACCGGGCCTGCCCCCTATTATAGCACCTTTGGCCCCGGTGCGCACCGGGCAAAACGATCGCCCTGTTCCGTCCGGGCGGCGGAACAGGGCGATATGATCAATGCCGGGAGAATCCGATCGGGCGGCGGGCCGGCCAGGGGCAGGCACGCCACTGACCGCCGGGGCGTTCTCCACCGCCGGCCAGCAGATTGGTGGCGGCATCCGCCAGGCTGGTCAGATAGCTGTCCGCATAGCCATCGCCGCAGAGCATCTTCCACATCAGGCCGCCGAACAGATAGGAGCAGGCAAACTCCCGCCAGCCGGTCAGTTCCCCGGCGGCTTTCTGGGACAGTTCCCACAGAATGCCCACCGCTTCGTTTTCGGTGAGCCAGCCCAGGTAGGCGCCCCAGCGGGTGAGCATGGCCGCCCGGCCCACGTCCCAGCCGGTCATGAAGGCGGGGGAATACTGTTCCCGGTACCGCTGGGCAAACCGCCAGGCGCGGGCAATGTTCTCCTGTTCCTCCTCATCCTCGTCACCGTCCAGCAGTTCCTGGGGCGAAGCGGCTTCGGCGTACAGCTGGTAGCGCAGGGTGTAGCCCTCCTGGCTCAGATAGCGCAGCATTTCCAGCAGTTCGCCCCGGCCGCTGATCCCCCAGGAGCTGCGCACCAGCGAGGCGATCTTTTGTTCCAGTACCGGCAGATGTTCTTCCACGCTCAGGCTGTCCAGGTCGTGATCGTTGAGCAGGGAGATGATGCCGGACAGCAGAATGCCGAACCGCTCCCACCGGTCCCGGTCGCTGCCGTAGGAGACCGGTTCCGGCTCGGGCAGCGCATCCAACCGGGCCATGGTGTCTTCCAGCAGGGTGTACAGTTCCTGTTCCCGCGCTTCGTCAAAGGGCCGGTCCTCGTACTCTTCTTCGTCATCCATGGACAGGGTTTCCATGGCGGCCATCAGCACCCCCATATCCTCCCCGAGCAGCTGGTCCATCATGAAATTCAGGTTTCCCATGGCGGCTTCGGCTACCTTTTGATCCACCATCTGCTGTAGCTGCGCCTGGTCGGCGGCCAGCCGGGCCATCTCTTCCGGGCCGAAGGTCTGCCCGAGAATCTCCACCTGAGGCGCCGGCGAAGGTTCGGGTGCGGCGGCGGGCTCATCCGGCTGTTCCGGTGCCGGGGCAAGCGTTTCTGTTTGCTTTTCCAGATTCTCCAGGCTCTGGTGCAGGTCTGCCAGGGCCTTCTCTTTTGCCGCCTGAGCACGGCGGGTGATCGCATCCAAATCAAACATACGGGGCTTCCTCCGTTATTTCTTGGCGTAGCGGTTTACAAAAAAGTCGGTAAAGGCGGCCAGTTCCTCTTCCTGGGACACGTACACATACAGGCTTTCGTCCTCCAGCCAGTCATAGGCGTTGATGGCAATGTAACCTTTCCGGTCCGGGTAGATGGTAAAGGCATCGGTGGGGTATTTCATACGGACAGCCTTCAAAATCTCGTCCCGGCGGTACCAGGTGGGCTGGCCAACGCCGGACAGATCCGGCACGGTGGGCACCACCACGATGGTCTGTTCGGTCTCGTTCCAGCCCACCAGCAGATTGCCGATCTTGGTTTTGCTGCCATGTACAAAGCCATAGTTGAAGCGGCTCACGTCCTCGGTATAGCCGAAGATCAGCCGGTAGCGGTCGCCGTCTTCCACCACGCTGTTGAACAGCTGCCGCATCCGGTGGGCGTTGGCGTCGCTTTTAGCCTGGTCCACCTGGGGCCCCTTGAACAGATTGCTGAAAAATCCCATATCCGGTTACCTCCTGTATTTTGTTTGGTTTTATGGTAAGGCGGCCATGCCGCCGCGGAACCGCGCACTTTAAAGATCATTTATAGATTTTGTTTTTATTGTGGTGAAATGTTTGCCCGGAGCCGGGCAAAGGCTCCGGGCAAACAGGGCGCATATCAGGCGCGCATTTTTTCCATTGCGTCCACCAGGGAGTTGATCTGGAACTCCACCGTAGCGTCGGCGGCTTCGGGCACCAGCAGAGGCAGACTTTCCGGAATAGCCCGGCGCATCACCATCATGGCCAGGCACAGGTTGGTAAAGAGGGCTACCTGTTCCCGGTCGGCCCGGACGCCAAACACCTCCAGAATATCGCCGAACAGACGCAGCTGCCGATGCCGGAAGGTGGCATAGCTTTCCGGCGAAAGGCGGCGGAAGATCTTTTGCTGTTCTTCCACCGTGAGTACGGCAATCCCGTGCTGTTCCCCGTAGCAGCAGCTGTAGAGAAAGCGGTAAAAGGCCTCCCGCCAGCTCAGCGCCGGATCGCCGGCCAGGCGGCGGGCAAATTCCACTATGCGGGGCTGCTGGTAGTACAGGCTTTCCACGATCAGGTCTTCCTTGGTGGGAAAGAAGCTGTAAAAGAAGGTGCGGGAGATACCCACTGCCGTGTAGATTTGCTCCACCGTGGTGTGCTGAATCCCCTGACGGCTCATCAGTGCCAGACCAGTGGTTACCAGCTCCTGCCGGATACGCTGCCGTTCCTCCTGGGAATAGGCCACCTTGGGCATGTGCGCGTCTCCCCTTTCCCGTTCATTAAATACAGATTTTACAAAGTATATTTATTGTAGCATGCCTGCCGGGGCAATACAAGAGAGCCGGCGATAAATACACAAAGGCTGGAGCATCCTGCACCCCAGCCTTTGTATAATGTACACGGCTTATTCCATGGCAGAAAAGCGCACAGTCACATCACCTTTACCCAATGCTTCTTTCCAGCCGGTCAGATCCTCGATATGCCCCAGCGGCGTATAGCTCCAGGAATTGCTGCCGTAAAACAAAACAATCTGGTTTCCGTTATACAGCACAATGTCACCGGTCTGCGTGGTCAGCTGCCGGTCATCGGCAGGCAGATTCTCGCCCAGGCTGCCCACCTTTTCAAATCCGCCATAGTCCCGCAGCTCCACGGTGACCGCGCTATCCGCTGCTCGTTCCGCCAGGGCACGGGCGGCCGCATTGTTTTCCCAGCGGGCGGTAAAGGTCTTGTCGCCAATCTGCACAAGCAGTTTCATTTCGGTCTCCTCCTCCGATACATCGGCAGCGCTCTCCGGCGATGACTGTTCCATTGACGAAGAAACTTCAGCAAGGGCGGGCAGAGTGCTCGCGCTGTCCGCGCAACCTGTCAGAAAAACCAGCGCCGCCAGGCTTATGGCAAACCATTTTCTCAGCTTCATCCTTTTCCCCCATTTCTTCTCCTACTACTATTATAGAGAGGGTGCGTTCCCGCCGCAAATACTTATAGCAAATGCCCGGCTATGCTTTTCACCTATAGATGCAGCGTGGTATACTGAAACCAGGTATCCTTTTGCACCAGGGAGGTATTTGCCATGGAATTCCGTGTACTGCAATATTTTTTGGCTGTAGCCCGGGAGCAGAGCATCTCCGGCGCGGCTCAGGCGCTGCATCTGTCCCAGCCCACCCTGTCCCGGCAGCTGAAAGAGATGGAGGAAGAACTGGGCAAACAGCTGTTCATCCGCAGCAACCGGAAAATCACCCTGACGCCGGAGGGCATACTGCTGCGCAGCCGGGCCGAGGAAATTGTGCGGCTGATGGAAAAGACACGGGAGGAGATCTCGGTACCGGACAAGGCCATTGCCGGTACCATCTGCATCGGTGCAGGCGAAAGCGGATCGGCACATTTTCTTGTGCGCGCGGTCCAGGCATTGCAGAAAGAACATCCCGGAGTACATTTTCATATTCACAGCGGGGATAAGGCCACCATCACCGAGCAGCTGGATCAGGGACTGATGGATTTTGGGCTGGTATTCGGCGAGGTGGATGCCTTCAAGTACGAAGCCATCCCGGTTCCCTACTCCGACCGTTGGGGTGTGCTCATACGGCAGGACAGTCCGCTGGCCGGACTGGAGCAGATTCGCCCGCAGGATCTGCGCGGCGCACCGCTGATTTTGTCCCGCCAGGAGATGAGCGAGTTGAAGCTGACCCCCTGGTTCGGCCGCAAAAGCGGAGAACTGAATGTGGTGGCCACCTACAACCTGCTGTTCTATGGAGCACTGATGGCCCGGCAGGGTATGGGCTACACCTTATGCCTGGACGGCATTCTGGACACGCCGGAAACCAGCGGGCTGTGTTTCCGGCCGCTGTTCCCGCCGGTGGAGGCAAAAATGAACCTGATCTGGCGTAAAAACCGGCCGCTGACCCAGGCGGCTGAACTGTTCCGCGACAAGATTGAAGAGCTGGCATAAGAGGCAGAAAAGCGGGGCTGCATGGCAAAATGCCATGCAGCCCCGCTTTCTTATATATGTTCGTTTTTAATCAGGAGCGGGCCATCTTTTCCGCCATCTTCTGCGCAATCAGAATCAACGCAATGGCCGCCACAGCCAGAATGGCGGAGCCGATAAAGCCCAGCGTATACTGGCCGGTAGTGTCGTAGAAGTAGGCGCTGATCTTGGGACCCACAAAGGCGCCGATGCCGTAGCCGATAAAGATCAGGCCGTAGTTGCGGTTGTAGTACCGGGAACCGAAGATCATGCGCACCATCGGTGCGAATACCACCAGCAAACCACCGAAGGAGAAGCCCACCAGCACCACACAGACGATGAAGAAGGGCAGGCTGGTAGCCTGGGTGAGCATCAGCATGGATGCACCGTTGATGAGCATCAGCAGGATCAGGCTCTTCCAGCCCTTGAGGATGTCATAGATAAAGCCGAAGCCGATCCGGCCGCACATATTGGACAGGGTCATGATGGAGACGCACAGGGCCGCGGTCATGGCGTCCTGGCCCACCTGACGCTGGGCAATGGGGCTGGTGAAGGAAACCATCATGGTGCCGGCGGCATTCGCAAAAATGAACATGACCAGCAGCACCCAGAACACCGGGGTCTTGACCATCTGGCCCAGGGTATAGTCACGGGTGTGCAGCACCTTGGCCTGGCTTTCGGAAGGCTTCCACCCCTCCGGCAGCCAGCCCTCGGGACAGGGCACGATCATCCAGGCCACGGCGCCCACGCCGATCAGGAACACCACGCCCAGAATGCGGCAGGTCATCTGCGCGCCAAAGGTGTCGATCAGGGCCTGGGCAACAGGGCTCATGATGAAGGGACCGCAGGAGGCGCCGGCCTGCACCAGACCGGAGATGGAGCCGGAGCGGTCCGGGAACCACTTCAGCGCGGTGGGCAGGCAGGCGGGGTAGATCATACCGCCGCCCGCACCGGCCATCAGGCCGTAGAAGATGTACAGCTGGGGGATGCTGGCGGCAAAACCGGTGAGGAACCAGCCGCCCGCAAACAGGCACAGGCCGATGTAGATGGTAATGCGGGGGCTGAGCTTTTCGGCCAGAGAACCGCCGATGAAGCCCACAGCGCAGTAGGTGAACATATAAATGGTATACGCCAGCGCAAAATCCGAATCGCTCCAGCCGAACTGGGTAGTCAGCGGAATGCAGAACAGGCTGAAATAGGCGGTGGCGGAGGTGAACAGGCTCTGCAGCCAGACACCGGCAAATACCCGCCAGCGGGTTGCTTTGGTAATTGTCATGATTTTGAATCTCCTCTCAGGTTGTCAGATTTTCCTGGCGGTGCCGTTCTTCCAGAACGGCCATAATGCCGTCGTATTCTTTGTCCAGACGGTAGCGGATCAGCAGGAACAGCAGCGCGGCAAACACCACCAGCGGGGCCGCGTAGAACATGATCCGGATACCCTGCATGGCGGACTCGCTCTGAACGGCCAGGGAGCCGTCGTAGCCAAACGCCCCCAGCACCCAGCCGATGCAGGCCAGCGCAAAGGCGGAACCGAATCGTACCCCCAGCGATGCGGCGGAGTAGACAAAGCCTTCCGCCCGTGTGCCGGTACGGTATTCGCCGTATTCAATGCTGTCGGCAATCATACCGAACTTGGTGGCCGAGATGCAGGCCACACCCATGCCCCGTATGGTCAGGGCCACATACATGAGCAGCAGCGAACGCTCCGCCGTAAAGATCAGCAGCAACTGGCCCAGCAGACCCAGGCCGGCCCCGCCGTACAGCGCCACGTTCCGCTTGCCGATCTTCTGCACGATCGGGATAATCAACAGCGGCACCAGAATCGAGGCGGCGGTGGAGCACATCATCATAGCCCGGTTGCGCCCTTCCTCCTGCATGATGTACTTGGCAAAATACAGGTTCATGCCATACAGGCTGGTCATGGCGGTGTAGAAGATGTTGACCAGCAACATGATGAACCAGTATTTATTGGCAAACAGGATGCGTACCCCCTGTGCCAGCGAAAGCGAGGTGCGGCGGCCGGTCTGTTGTTCCCGCACGCCGGAGCCTACCCGTTCCTTACAGCCCAGGAAGGTGATCAGGAACAGTACCACCGATACCAGGCCCACCACCAGGAATGTTTTCTGCCAGCCGGCCGCGCCGCCGCCCAGCCACTCCACCATATCCGGTGCGTAGGAGCTGATCAGGAACACGCCCAATGCCCCCAGGCTGGCCCGGCTGATGGACAGAATGGCCCGCTCGTTCTGCCGGTTGGTCATCACGCTGCTCAGCACACCGTAAGGCACGTTCATGGAGGTGAAGAACACCGTGGCCATCAGGTTATAGGAGATAAAGGCGTAGATGGCCCGGCCGATTTCCGGCAGATCGGGCACGGTAAAGAGCATCACGCTGCCCGCGCAGTACGGAATCAGCATCCAGAACAACCAGGGCCGGGCTTTTCCCAGCGGTGAATGCACATTCTCAATCACCACGCCCATGAGCATGTCGGAGATGCCGTCAAAGATTTTGCTGAACAGCAGGATGGTACCCACCAGACCCGCGCTGATGCAGGCCACATCGGTGTAGAAGAAAACCATATAGGAACCGATGGCCCCGTAGATGAAACAGAAGGACAGATCCCCCAGCCCGTAACACAGGTATTCCCCGAAACCGATCCGGTCAGACTTGGGCCGGTTGTGGTACGAAAAGCTGAAATTCCCCATCACACACCCGCCTTAGCACTGCAGGGTGCCCAGGTCCAGCGCCACGTCCCGGCCGTTGAATTTGCCGGCAGCCCGGCTGGTGCCCATCCAGTAGACCATGTCGGAAATATCCTCCACATCCAGGAAGGGCACACCGGCGTACATCTCTTTATAGTCCGCAAAATGCTTGCCGGTAAGCTCGTTGATGAACTCCACATAATCCTGGGTTTCGCACATGGGGGTTTTGACCTTGGTGGGGCACAGGGCGTTGACGATGATGCCCTTGCTGCCCACTTCCTTGGCCAGGGTTTTGGTCAGGCCCAGCACGCCCCACTTGGCCATGCAGTAGGTTGCCAGCTTGGGGGTTCCGTACAGGCCGCTGGTAGAGGAAATGTTGATGATCCGGCCGAAGCCCTGCTTGAGCATGTACTGCACCGCGTACTTATCGGTGCGCCAGGTGCCGATCAGGTCAATGTTGATGACCTTTTCCACCTGCGCGTCGGTCAGTTCCCAGGTATTGCCGAAATTGATCACACCCGCGTTGGCGATGACCACATCCAGACGGTCGAACGTTTTCCAGGCGGAGGCAAACAGCGCTTCCATATCCGGCGTGCTGCACACATTGGCCTTTACCGCCAGCACCTGGGCACCCAGTGCTTCCAGCTCCCGGATAGTCTCCTGGAAGCGGGGATCCTCCGGCTCCAGCATATCGGCCAGAACCACATCAAAACCATTTTCTGCATATTTTACGGCATGCGCCCGGCCCTGCCCCATAGCGGCGCCGGTAATCAGCACAACCTGTTTTTCCTGACTCATTGTTTTCTCTCCTTCACGCAGCATTGTCCAAAGCATAACGTTGTTTAATTAACAACCCAGGGCAAATAGAGGGATCCTCCCCCGGGGGCCCGCCGGTGAGAGGATCTGTCCATTTCCGCCGTTCATTATAGCGATTCAAGGGATTTTAAGGTCAAGCAGATATACTGCACAAAAAAGCAGCGATTATCTTGTCGCTTTTAACAAGACAATCGCAGCTTTTGGATGGATGTTTAATCCGCCGATATGGGAAACCACACAATATGCCAGTTGAAATATTCGTCCTCCGGTTTGGTCATGCAGACTACCTGCGTAACCACGTCCCCCGCCAGGGTCAGGCCGTTCCGGCGCAGATACTCCAGCCCACCCTGCAGATTTTCCAAGGACAAATACCGGCTGGAACGGGACTGCACACAGGTATGTACGCAGGGACAGGGCGGATAATACTGCACCGGACCGCCGGGTTGAACCTGCAGAAATTCGGCGTACTCTTCGTTCAGCCCCATGCCAAATTCAAAGCGGGAATCGCCTTCCCGTATGTTTTTTTCATAAAAGACCGCGCAGGAGTAGACAAAGGGCTCCTTCTCCACCCAGTCCGCAATCAGATCCAGTTGGGCCTTATCCTTGAACAGGGTATAGTTTTTCTGGGTATTAATGCGGTAAATGCCGGGCCGCTGGGCAATTTTATACTTGCCCAGGCTGTTGTGTGCATCCAGAATCATCTGCTGGCTTTGCCGGATCCGCTTGAGCAGGTTCATCTGATAGACAATCTCCCGTTCAATGGCTTTCTCCTGATCCTGAAGCCGCCCGCTGATGGGCGGCAGTTCCCGGCTGCGGAACAGCTCGCTTACCTCCTCCAGCGAAAACCCGTATTTCTGATAATGGCGGGCCCGCAGCAGCATATGGAAGTCCCAGGTACTGTAGTATCGATAGCCGCTTTCCGGATCACGGATAGGCCGTATAATATCCCGGCTTTCATAATAGCGTATCGCCTCGGAGGAGATCCCCAAAAGTGACGCCATTTTGCCGATGCTGTATTTCTGATACATCCGATCCTCTCCCATCTCTCAAAGGGGTTGAAGCTTTTGGGGCGATCCGCCTTGGATCCAGTATAGCACAGCCACTGCTTTCTTCGCTAATCTGCCTGCAATTTTCTGATAAAAAGGTTTTTTCCTGGAGGCTGATCTTCTTTTTCTTGCGTCTTATTGTGTTATATGCACAAAACATTTTCGTTTTATTCTCAAAAACAGCCAATCTCAGACAAAAACAAATCAAAAAATTGAAAAATCGCGTCAGAAGAGTAAATTTACCTTTTCTGAATGGCATGGTAGGATTTAGCCATGGAACGATGGAACGTGCGAGACGTTCCCGCAAAAGAGACAATATCAAAAGGAGGAATTCGCAATGAAAAGATGGATCGCGCTGGCCCTGGTGCTTGTGATGGCATTCTCCCTGGTTGCCTGCGGCAGCACTTCATCCAGTCAGCCCGCCGCCGGCAGCGGCGAGACCGGTGGTGAGGACCTGCCTGTACTGAAGGTAGCGGTCATGCCCTTCCTGAACACCCTGCCCATTGTGTACATGATTGAGAACGGGCTGGATGTGGCCAACGGCTTCAAGATCGAAACGGTCTACTTTGCCAACGGCACTGCCATGAACGAGGCGCTGGCCGCTGACCAGTGGGAAGTGGGCACCCTGAGCGCCGCCGCTGTCAACTCTCTGGCCATCTACGGTGCCTACTGCATCGCCGACATCGGCCACTCGGAGGGCGGCCTGTACACCCTGTGCAAATCCGACTCCCCCATCGCCGCGGTCAAGGGCGCCAATCCCTCTTACCCCGACGTGTACGGTGACGCCGACAGCCTGCGCGGTGCGGTGATCGCCACCCAGACCGGCACCATCTCCCACCTGAACGTGAACAAGTGGCTGGAAGTGCTGGGCCTGACCCCCGACGATGTGGAACTGGTCAGCATGGACTTCCCCTCCGCTTACCAGGCGCTGAAGACCGGCAACTGCACCGTGGCCGCTCTGAACCCGCCCACCTCCTACACCGCTGAGGCCGAAGGCTACGTGGTAACCTCCAGCCTGACCACCCTGGGCGTGCCCCAGTACGACAGCATCATCGTTTCCAACAAGGCGTTCAATAACCGCCGTGATGTGCTGGTGAACTATGTAAAGGCCTTCTTCCAGGCCACCGACGCCCTGCAGGCCGATCCCGAGATGGCCACCCAGATGCTGTACGACTGGTACACCGAGAATGGCAGCGAGACCACTTTGGAAGCCTGCGCCACCGAGGTAGAGACCCGTCCCTTTGTGACCAGTGAGGAAGCCAAGACCGTGACTATCGGCGAATCCGTTGAGGTTACCGGTGAGTTCTGGGTTTCCCAGGGCCTGCTGGAAGAGAGCAAGTATCCGGAGATCGCCACCCATGTGGACGACTCCATCGTAAAGGAGGCCCTGGGCTTCTAAGCCTGCGGTCCGGCCGTATGACCTGAAAAGGCAGAGGGCGGCAAATGCCGGGACTTCCCGCTGCATTTGCCGCCCCTTTTTTTCCGAAAGGAGAGGATATTCCTTGAACGAATACGCCATCCAGAAACGCAAAGAGCGTATCAAGTTCACCATTGTATCGGTGATCTCTCTGTGCGTGTTTTTCGGCGTGTGGTACGTATGTACCGCCGTGCTGCATCTGAAGCCTGACTACGTGCTGCCCAGCCCCGTACAGGTGGTAAAGGCATTTATCCAGAAACTTACCGAAACCAATCCCGACGGTGCGACCCTGTTTGGCCATATTGCCGCCAGCCTGCAGGTAGCTTTGACCGGTTATCTGCTGGGGGCCATCGTGGGGGTGCCGCTGGGCATCGCCATGGCCTGGTTCCGCCGGGTAGACCTGTTCGTTACCCCGCTGTTTGACCTGATCCGCCCGGTTCCCACCATCGCCTGGATTCCGCTGATGATCCTGTGGTTCGGCATCGGCCTGGGGGCCAAGGCCGCCATCATCTTTGTTTCTGCCTTTGTGCCCTGTGTCATCAACGCTTACGCGGGTATCAAGCAGACCAAGCCCGTGCATCTGTGGGTGGCCCAGACCTTCGGCGCATCCCGCCGGGAAATGCTGTTCACGGTGGCTATCCCCACCGCCCTGCCGCTGATCTTCACCGGTCTGCGTATCTCTCTGGGCACCGCCTGGATGACCCTGTGCGCCGCCGAGATGCTGGCTTCCAACAAGGGCCTGGGCTACATGATCCAGCTGAACCGCAGCCTGGCCCGCGCCGACCTGATCGTGGTGGCCATGCTGACCATCGGTCTGATCGGCACCATCTTTACGGTGGGTCTGAATGCGCTGGAGAAAAAATTTGTTAAGGGAGGCCGCCGCGGATGAAAAAGAAACGTTTTGATCCGGAAAAAACGATCTATGCGGTTGTGGCCATCGGCTGTTTCTTTGTGCTGTGGTGGTTTCTGACTACCTTTACCCCGGTCAAGAACACCACCCCCGATCCCATCGCGGTATTAAAACTTCTGTTTGAGTCCTTCTACACCCCCATCGGCAGCAAGGTCATCACCGGCCATCTGCTGGTAAGTTTGCGGCGTGTGCTGGTCGGCTTTGGCGTGGCCACTGTGCTGGGCATCATCCTGGGCATTGCCATGGGCACCTCCAAATGGGCTTCGGCCATCTTCAAACCCATCTTTGAGCTGCTGCGCCCCATCCCTCCCATCGCCTGGATCTCGCTGGTTATCCTGTTCTTCGGTATCGGCGAGACCTCCAAGTACATCCTGTGCGGCATCGGTGCTTTCACTAACGTGACCCTGAACGCCTACACCGGCGCCCAGAGCGTGGACCCGGAACTGGTAGGCTGCGCCCGGATGCTGGGCACCAGCGAGCGGGACATCTTCTTCCGGGTTGTGCTGCCCTCCTGCACGCCGCAGATCTTTGCGGGTATGCAGGTGGCGCTGTCCACCAGCTGGATGGCCGTGCTGGCCGCCGAGATGGTGGGCGCCCAGGAAGGCTGCGGCTGGATGATCCAGCGCGGCAGCGATACGCTGAACATCACACTGGTCATGGTGGGCATGATTGTGATCGGCCTGGTGGGCATGCTGCTGGCCACCCTGATGCGCGCTATTGAGAGGAGGCTGTGTTCGTGGAACATCATGGAGGGGTAAACAAGACACCCATCATTTCGCTCGATCATGTGAGCAAGACCTATCTGAGTGTACATAAAACCAACGAAGTGGTGCGGGACGTGAGCCTGGACGTGCAGGAGAACGAATTTGTAGTTCTGTTCGGGCCCGGCCAGTGCGGCAAGACCACCCTGATCAACCTGATCGCAGGGCTGCAGCTGCCCACCTCCGGCGAGGTGAAGGTGGACGGCAAAACGGTCACCGCCCCCGGCCCCGACCGGGGTGTGGTCTACCAGACCACCGCGCTGTTCCCCTTCTGCACCGTGATGGGCAATGTGGAATTCGGCCCCAAGAGCCGCGGCATCCCCAAGAAGCAGCGGCGGGAACGGGCCCAGTACTTCATCGACCTGGTGGGCCTGCAGGGATTTGAAAAGAGCTTTCCCAACCGGCTGTCCGGCGGCATGCGGCAGCGCGTGGGCATTGCCCGCGCCTATGCCAACGATCCCAAGGTCATGCTGATGGACGAGCCTTTCGGCCATCTGGACGCCCAGACCCGCTACATGATGGAGGCGGAACTGGAGAAGATCTGGCAGAAAGAAAAGCGCACCGTCGTCTTCGTGACCAACAACAGCGAAGAGGCTGTCTATCTGGCCGACCGGATCATCATTCTCACCAACACCCCCACCCGCATCAAGCACGAGATCAAGGTAGATCTGCCCCGCCCCCGGGTGTATAGCGATCCGGCGTTCCTGGAGATCCGCCGCCAGATCGAAGAGATCTGCGACGATACGCTGTAAGGAGGCCCAAGATGAGCAAGAACGACGAGATTCTGGTAAAAGTTTCGCACATGACCAAGAAGTTCGGCGACCTGCTGGTGCTGAACGATATCTCCTTTGATGTGCGCAAGGGCGAATTTATGTGCGTGGTGGGCCCCACCGGCTGCGGCAAGACCACCTTTCTGAACTGCCTGACCAAGCTGGGCGTTTACCAGCTGACCAGCGGCGAGATCCTGATCAACGGTGAGCCGGTGGATCTGGCCAAGCACAACGTGTCCTACATCTTCCAGGAGTATTCCGCGTTTCCCTGGCAGACGGTGGAGGAAAACGTGGCCTACGGCCTGAAGATCAAGAAATGGCCCAAGGACAAGATGGAAAAACAGGTCAACGAGATGCTGGCAATGGTAGGCCTGACCGAGTACCGCAAGTACTATCCCAGCCAGCTGTCGGCCAGCATGCTGCAGCGGGTCAGCATCGCCCGTGCCTTTGCCACCCAGCCCGATCTGCTGCTGATGGACGAGCCCTACGGCCAGCTGGACAACTCCCTGCGCTACAAGCTGGAGGATGAGCTGATCAAGCTGTGGCAGCACACCGGCACCACCGTAATCTTCATCACCCACAACATCGAGGAAGCGGTGTACCTGAGCGAACGCATCCTGGTGCTGACCAACAAGCCCACCGGCATCAAGAAAGAGATCGTGAACGACCTGCCCCGTCCCCGGGACGTGACCGACGTGGCTTTCAACAAGCTGCGCGATGAGGTCACCGACCTGATCAAATGGTGGTAACGATGAAAAAACGACCCAATATTATCCTGTTCATGGCCGACCAGCTGCGATTCGACGCGCTGGGCTGCTACGGCAACAACCAGATCCACACCCCGAACATCGATTCTCTGGCGCTGAACGGCTCCACCTTTGACAACCACTTTGTGCAGAATCCGGTGTGTTCGCCCTCCCGGTGCTCCATTCTGACCGGGCGGTACCCCCGTAACCACGGCACCCGGGATAACGGCATCCCGCTGCGGGATGAGGAGATCTGCCTGCCGGAGGTTCTGCGGGATGCGGGCTACCGCACCGCCGCCATCGGCAAGATGCATTTCACCACCCAGTTTATGCCCAAGGTGAACGAAGAGGACGACTGGCCCGCCGACAACTACGGCTTTGAGGTGATCCACACCACCTGCGACTGCAAGACCGGCGAGTATCTGGAGTGGCTGAAAGAGAAAAGCCCCCGGGACTACGAGGTTGTGAAGATGCAGGGCGAGCGCAAGGCCAAAGAGGACCGGGCCAGCGCTGCCGACAAGGATCTGAGCGGCCCGCCGCAGGTGTACCCCAGCGAGATCAATCCGCAGTATCACCAGTCCGCCTGGATTGCCGACCGGATGATTGACCTGATTCAGGAATCGGACGGGGAGCGGCCCTTCTTTGCGCTGTGCAGCTTTGTGGACCCGCATCATCCCTTTGACCCGCCTGCCCCCTACTCCACCATGTACAACCCGGACACGCTGGCGCTGCCGGTACGGCAGGAGGGCGAACTGGAAGACAAGCCGCCCCATTTCCGCCGTCACCGCACCGGGCACGGATGCAGCAATGAGAAATACGACTATCGCCGGCTGACCGATCACCAGTGGGGCGAGGTCAAAGCCGCCTACTACGGCATGATCACCCTGATTGACGAGAACATTGGCCGGGTGCTGGCGGCACTGAAAGAAAAAGGGCTGGAGGACGACACCCTGGTGCTGTTCACCAACGACCACGGCGAACTGCTGGGGGATCACGGCCTGCTGTTCAAGGGGCCGTTCCACTACGACTGCCTGATCAAGGCCCCGATGATCGTCAAATGGCCGGGTGTGGTGCCCAAGGGCTCCCGCTATACCCAGATCACCGAACATGTGGACATCCTGCCCACCCTGCTGGATCTGGCCGGGGTCGCCGTGCCGAACGGCGTACAGGGCATGAGCATGGCCCCTATCCTGCGGGGCGATGCCGGCGCGGGTCGGGACTGCGCCCTTACCGAATTCAACTGCTACGACTGGGGCCTGATGGTCAAGACCATCACCACCCGGGAATACAAGCTTACCTACTATGCGGGCGAGCGGTTTGGCGAACTGTACGACCGGGTAAAGGACCCGGATGAGTTTGTCGATCACTGGGACGATCCGGACTATGCCGAGGTCAAGCAGGCGCTGCTGCGCCGCTTGCTGGACCGGCTGATCCAGACCGAGGATACCCTGCCGCTGCGCATCGGCAAATACTGATCCGCTGTGCGGGGCCGGGGCAGCGCCCCGGCCCCGCTTTCCGCTTTGGCGGCCGTCTGGTATAATGGAAGCAATCCCCAATAAAAGGAGGCCCCGCCGTGAAGCAGAAAGAGGAACTGCGCCGCCGGATGCGCAGTGTGCGCACCCGTACCATGATTACCCTGCTGTGCGTAAACACGGTCATCATCCTGCTGCTGAGCGTGGGGGCATTCTGGTTTTTCCAAAAAAGTTTCATCCGGGAAATCGCCACCAACCGCACCGATGTGCTGCGTCAGATCTCCGAGCGGGCCCGCCAGTTTAAGGCCAACGCCTACACCTTGTCGGATCTGTACTGTACCGATTCCCGGTTCCGCCAGTACGTGCGGGAACTGGACGAAGAAAACGCGGACGAGTTTCGCACCTACATGGATCAGGTAACCCGCCAGCTGCAGGTGTCCTTCAACCAGGTAAATCTGGAATTCTACACCGTCTTTCTGTCAGCGGATGGAATCGGGTACTGCTCGCTGCCGGTGCCTCTGGATTACGACTACATGAATCCCCAGATCAAGATCTGGTACAAGGATATCTACTACGCCGGCGGCGACATTGTGGATGTGGCCAGCTACCGGGACAAAGCGCTGGGCATCAATTCCTTTTCCGCAGCCCGCACCATCACCGCGGATGACGGAGAGGTACTGGGCTATCTGATGGTCAACGCCGACGAACGGCAGCTCTGGCGCACCTACTCCGACGTAATCAGCGAAAGCAGCAACATCTACATCACCGACCCGGGTGGGCGGATTGTATCCAGCAACCTGGAGCAGATCATCGGATTCTCCTATTTCAGCATGAGCAATCTGGAGAAGATGTTCGGCGAAAACGACTACATCATCACCGACATTGCCGGGCGAGCGGCCCTGTTCACCCGGTATTATGACCCCGAAAGCGGCTTTACCGTGTTTGAGGAGATCCCCCTGGTCAATGTGCTGGAACCCATTGTGAACATTCGCCGTGTGGTGGTGCTGATGGCGCTGATCACCATGGCGGGCGGCGCGGCGCTGGCCTGGCATTTTTCCGGCCAGATTGCCCGGCCCATCCGCCGGCTGCGGGACGACGTAAAAGCGGTGGAACAGGGGGATCTGAACCGCACCTTTTCCAGCGGCGGGTTTACCGAGGCCGATGACCTGAGCCGGGGCATGACCGGCATGCTGGCCCGCATCCGGGAACTGATTGCCAGCGTGCGCACCAAGGAAGAACAGAAGCGGCACATGGAGCTGAACTGGCTGCAAGCCCAGATTAACCCCCACTTCATGTACAACACCCTGTTTTCCATCCAGTGCATGGTGGACATGCATCGCAACGAGGAGGCCGGCCGGATGCTGACCACCTTTATCCAGATTCTGCGCAGCAGCCTGTCCTCTCCCAACGAGATGGTCACGGTGCGCAGCCAGATGGAATCCCTGCGCCAGTATGTGGAACTGCAGAAATTCCGGTACGGGGACAGTTTTGACGCCCTGATTGAGCTGGATGAACAGGTGGCCGACTGCCGCATTCCCAAACTGCTGGTGCAGCCGCTGGTGGAGAATTCCCTGATGCATGGCATCGATATGGACGCCGGCAACGGTGTCATCACCGTGGTGGCCCGGCTGCAGGGGGATGCCGTCTGCATCCAGGTAGAGGATAACGGGGCAGGCATGAGCGCTGAGCGCATCCGCGAGGTAATGGAGAGCACCACCAACGACGGCCGGCCTCATCTGGGGGTGCGCAATGTGCACGAGCGCATCCGTCTGTATTATGGGGAACCCTGGGGGCTGCAGATTGACAGCGAACCTGGCCAGGGCACCCGCATCACGCTGCGCATTCCCGCACAGGACGCGCAGCAGAAAGAGGAACCATGCTGAAAGTATTAGTTGTGGATGATGAAGCACCCATCCGCCAGTGGCTGCAGTACCGCGTGGACCGCATCGAAGGCTTTGCGGTGTGCGGCGCGGCTTCCGGCGGGCAGCAGGCGCTGGAGATCTACCGGCGGGAAAAGCCGGACATCGTGGTCACCGACATCAAGATGCCCGGCATGGACGGGCTGGAGATGATGCAGCACATGAAAGAGCTGCGCCCCGCCTGCATGATCGTGCTGACCAGCCATGAGGATTTCGACTATGCACGCCGGGCGCTGAAACAGGGTGCGGCGGAATATATTTTAAAGACCGAACTCAACGAACAGTATCTGGCCCAGATTCTGAACAAGGCGGGCGCCGCCATCCGCCGCCGGGAAGACGATGGACGGGGCGAAGAGGTGCGCCGGGCCGAGCGGTTTTTGCTGCGCCTTGCTTCCGGTGAACACCGGGATGAACCGCCGACCGAAAGCCTGGCCCGCCGTCAGGGCGCTTCCTGGCGGGACGGTCTGCTGTTTGCCGCCGACGTATGGAGCCGGGACGGTGCGGATCTGGCCTGGGCCCGCCGGTTTGCTTCGGAGATGCCGGGGATGCAGAATCTGGTGGTAGCCCCGTTGGGGCATGAGCATCTGCTGCTGGCAGGCAATCTTCCAAGCGAAGCCAGCTATCTGGAACTGGTGGACGGCTGGCGGCGCAATATGGAGTTTCATCCCTTTGTGGTAGGGCTGAGCGATGTGTGCTACCGGCTGGCCCGGCTGCCGCAGGCGCTGGCTGCGGCACAGGCCCGCTGCCGTCTGCACTTCTACCTGCCCGAGAAGCGGCTGCTGTGGCAGGAGGCGGCGGGCAATCCCCTTTCCCGCCACGTACAGAACCTGCGGGCTGCTTTGAGCCGGGAGCTGCTGCAGCAGAACTACGCCGAGGCGCTGGCCATCAAAGACCGTGCGTTGGAGGAACTGCGCCGGGACCGTCCCACCGACCTGAGCGCCGTCAAACAGCTGGCCGTGGATCTGGCGGCCACCCTGCTGCGGTTTACCCTGGAGCAGGACGAGGAGACGGACCGCCTGATTGAACAGACCGAGCGGGAGATTCATCAGGCGGAGGATTTTGACCATATGTCCGCCGCGGTGGATCGGGTGTTTGCCCCCCTGCGGGAGCGTCTGTCCGGCCGGGCCGCCTTTTCTGAACCGGTGCGCACGGCGCTGGGCTATCTGGAAGCCCACTACGCAGAAAAAATCTCGCTGAGTACGGTGGCCGCCATGCTCTCCTTCAGCCCGGAGCATTTCAGCCGGATGTTTGTAAAGGAAACCGGCATGAACTTCGTAACCTGCCTGAACAATCTACGGATGAAGCGGGCTATGGAACTTCTGGAAAAGACCGACAAAAAGATCTACGAAATTGCCGAAGAGGTGGGCTATTCCAGCGTGAGTTATTTTTCCACCGCCTTCAAAAAAAGCTTTGGTGAAACGCCAAACCGCTACCAGCAGACCAATCATCATGACCCCTGATGCCGACCGCGGCGGGCAATCGCAGCCCTGCGTTCACCCGCCGCGGTTTTGGCATTCTTTTCCGCAAAAGAGGCGCGCAAACCGGGCAGGTTTATGGTACAATGGTGGTGTCCATCTGACAGGAAAGGAGGCCCGGGCATGAAGCCGCGCTGTTACATTGCCATTGATCTGAAATCCTTTTACGCCTCGGTGGAATGCCGGGAACGGGGCCTGGATCCGATGGACACGAATCTGGTGGTGGCGGACAAAAGCCGCACCGAAAAGACCATCTGCCTAGCGGTGACCCCCACGCTGAAATCCTGCGGCATCTCCGGCCGGGCACGGTTGTTTGAGGTGGTGCAGCGGGTGGCGGCGGTAAACGAGGCACGCCGCCGGGCCGCACCGGGGCAGCGGCTGACCGGCAGCTCCTGCTCTGCCCGGGAACTGACTGCCCATCCGGAACTGGCGGTGGACTACATCGTGGCCCCGCCCCGGATGGCCTACTATATGGAATACAGCACCCGAATCTACAACCTGTATCTGAAATACATAGCCCCGGAGGACATCATCGTCTATTCCATCGACGAGGTATTTCTGGATGTGACCGACTATCTGGACACCTACGGGCTGACGCCCCGGGAACTGGCTAAAACCATCCTGCTGGATGTGCTCACCTCTACCGGCATCACCGCCACCGCGGGGATCGGCACCAATCTGCTTCTCTGCAAGGTAGCCATGGACATCACGGCCAAGCACATCCCCGCCGACGAAAACGGGGTGCGGATTGCTGAACTGGACGAGCGCAGCTTCCGGGAAAACCTGTGGAGCCATCGTCCCCTGACCGATTTCTGGCGGGTGGGGCCAGGCTACGCCAAAAAGCTGGAAGAATACGGGATGTTCACCATGGGGGACATCGCCCGGTGCTCGGTGCGCAACGAGGATCTGCTCTATGCGCTGTTCGGCAAGAACGCGGAACTTCTGATCGACCACGCCTGGGGCTGGGAGCCCTGCACCGTAGCGGCGGTAAAAGCCTACCGCCCCGCCGACAGCAGTCTGGGTTCCGGCCAGGTGCTGCACTGCCCCTACGAATCCGGCAAGGCCCGTCTGGTGCTGCGGGAGATGGCCGACCAGCTGGCGCTGGATCTGGTGGAAAAAGGGCTGGTGACCGACCAGATTGTGGTGACGGTGGGCTACGACCGGGAAAACCTGAACGATCCGGCCCGCCGCCAGGCATACCGGGGCCCGGTGGCCAACGACCGCTACGGCCGGGCCATTCCCAAACACGCCCACGGCACCGGCAATCTGGAGGGGTTCACCTCCTCGGCCCGGCGGATTACCGCGGCGGCCATGGAGGTATTTGACCGGGCGGTGGACCCGGCGCTGCTGGTGCGGCGGCTGAACGTGACCGCCAACCATGTGATTGCCGAATCCGAGGCTGCCGCCCGCGGGCCCCAGGCCGAACAGCTGGATCTGTTCACCGATTACGCGGCCCGGCAGGCGCAGCAGGAGCAGGAAAAGGCGGAGCAGGAGCGGGAAAAGCGGATGCAGCAGGCCATGCTGGCCATCAAAAAGAAATTCGGCAAGAACGCCATCCTAAAGGGTATGGATCTGGAGGAAGGCGCCACCGCCCGGGACCGGAACGGGCAGATTGGAGGGCACAAGGCATGAGCGGGCCATATGATGATATTCTGGATCTTCCCCACCATGTGTCCACCACCCATCCCCCGATGCCCATGGCGGACCGGGCGGCGCAGTTCTCCCCCTTTGCGGCCCTGACCGGCTACGACGACGCCATCCGGGAAACCGCCCGCCGCACCGACCGGCGGGTAGAACCCAGCGAGGAGGTTCTGGCGATGCTGGACCAAAAGCTGCGGCTTCTGGCACGGCAGCCAGGCGCGGCGGCCCGGTTCACCTGGTTCGTGCCGGACGGGCGCAAAGCGGGCGGGGCCTATGTGACAGCGGAGGGCGTGGTGCGGCGGATTGATACCGACGCCCGCCGGGTACTGCTGGTGGACGGCACCCTGATCCCGCTGGATGACGTACTGGAAATTGAGGTACTGGACGAGTAAATTCTACGCGTTTCATCTATAAAATCGCCCGCCCCGTGCGGGCAAGGAGGCCTTTGTATGAATTGTATGCAGATGGATCTGCCCACCCAGGGGGCACGGCTGTACACCTACTTTCTGGATTCCTCGCCGGAGCTGCGGGACAGCGGCCGCCGCCCGGCGGTGATTGTGTGCCCGGGCGGCGCCTACCAGTTCAACAGCGACCGGGAAGCGGAACCCATCGCCCTGGCGTTCTGTGCCCAGGGCGTGCACGCCTGTGTGCTGCGCTACCCCTGCGCGCCGGCCCGGTTTCCCACCGCGCTCTGTGCTCTGGCGCAGGCGGTGGCCTGGGTGCGGGAGCACGCGGAGGAATACCACGTGGATCCGGACCGGATTCTGGTGTGCGGATTTTCGGCGGGCGGCCATCTGGCGGCCAGCCTGGGGGTGTTCTGGCATCAGCCGTTCCTGGCGCAGGCCTCCGGCATAAGCGCCGACCTCTGCCGCCCGAACGGCATGATCCTGTGCTACCCGGTCATCACCAGCGACCCGGCCTACGCCCATATGGGTTCCTTTGAGAATCTGCTGGGGCCCGGCGCGGACGAGGCCCAGCGTGCCCGGGTTTCGCTGGAGAAGCAGGTAACCGATCAGACGCCGCCCACCTTCCTGTGGCATACCAACGCGGACACCGGCGTACCGGCGGAGAACAGCCTGCTGTTCTGTCTGGCTCTGCGACGGGCGGGCGTGCCGCTGGAGGCGCATTTCTACTCGGTGGGGGCGCACGGGCTTTCGCTGGCCAGCGAAGTTACCGCCAATGCCCAGGGTGCGGGGGTTCAGCCGGAATGTGCCGGCTGGTTTGACCTGGCCGCGGCCTGGCTGAAGCGGCTGGCGCCGGCCGGCGGCAAATGACAAAATCCCCCGGCTGTCTTTTGCAAGACAGCCGGGGGATTTTCACACATTTGTCTGAAGCTGGCGCAATTTCCTGCCTGCCGTAACCATCATGACCAGCCCCAGCACTACCAGCAGCACACACACCGCTGTGCCGGTAATCAGATTCATCTGCCTGCGCATTTCAGACGGCGTATCCTGCCCGAAAGAGGCGAACATCGCGGTCTGCAGCGACAGCATGGATACCAGCGATACCGCCAGGCTTACATACCGCAGCGCCCGCACCACCGGCGCGTGCCGTTTGCGGCTGCGAACCAGAAACACCAGGGCGGCGGTCAGGCAGTAAAAGTCATACAGGGCCACCACATAAATCCAATACCCGCCGTAGGCAAAACCCTGTTCTTTCCGTACGATCTGCAGCGTCACCCCCTGCAGGGCCACGGACTGTATAATCAGCATCCCGCCGCACCGGCGGTAGGCTTTCCATTCCTGCCGGAGCCGGTAATGCGGATCAGACTGCGCGGCAGCGGCACGGCTTTGCCAAAGCAGCATGGCGCGGGTGACGCAAAGCACCAGATAATATGCGCCCAATGCCGCCAGCCAGGCGGAAGAATGCTGCCAGCCTGCCACCATTTTGGAAAACGCCAGCATTCCATTTACCAGCAGCGACAGCAAACCGGTTGAAAACGCCCGCAGGCGTACATCCTGCTGCAGGCGGCTTACAACCGGATACCGGCAGGCCAGAGCGGCAGCCTGCCGGCGAGGCATCCCTGCCCGGAAGAAGCACACCATTGCCCAGGCCGCCAGTATCAGAAACAGCATGGCCAGCGTATAGACAGCATACCGGACTGCCGGTAGCAAGCGCCGGGTTTCCGGTGCGGCCACTGTCCACAGGGAAAGGCCGGAAAATACCGCCGCACCGGCACAAGACCGAAAGAGCGGCGGCTGAAAGGCGGCCAAACGGCGCAAAAAGGCAACTGGGCGGGAACGCATAGAAGATTTCCTTTCCGGTTCAGACAGTTTTATGCCGCGCGGCAATGCGCCTCAGGACAGGCCTTTGATTGCCGGAATCAGGCCGAGCAGCAGCAGAATTCCTGCGATTCCCACAGCGATCCCGGCGATCAGCAGGTTCCAGACCATGGTCATGCACATGCCCACCCCCAGCAGCAGCGCGCCGGCCACTGCCAGCAGGGTGATCCCTGCAGCCCGGGCACTGAGCACAACGGCAGGTTTTCCGCTCATTTTACGGCGCACCAGCACCATTGCCAGCAGCACCGCCAGCCCCAGCCCACCCAGCAGGATGCCCTGATTCATTGCATTCCACTGGGGCAAAAGGGCCATGCACATCCCCAGCGCAAACAAAATACCGCCCACTGTGCTCAGCACCAGGGTAATAAAATTCTTCTTTTTCATTGCTGGCCCTCCTGCTCGCTGTCAGCCGGAGCGTCCTCTGTCTTTTCCAGAAAGGTATCCACAAAGGCGTCCTCTACCTTTTTGTACGCATCCACCACGGTGTTTTCCACCGTCTTGTAGCCATTGATCACCGCTTTGCCCACCGGGCCGGGCTTGATTCGATATTCACTCATAACAACTGCCTCCTGTATTCTGTAACTGGTTCAGCAAACGTGTCTTGCCGTTTGTTGTGCCTACAGTATACCGGGGCTTTGTTTGTTGTTTGCTTGGGTTTTGTTTGGGAATTATTAAAATGTACACGGGCCGGCGCACTATGCGCCGGCCCGTGTGTTCAGAGCAGAGCGTGGCCTTTTTGGCACAGCTGGTCAATCTCTTCGTATTTGGCCTCAATCAAAGGCTGCACCTGCCGCTGCCGCCGGTGAAACAGCCTTCTGTACAGAAATACCGGTGCTGCCCAGCCGGCAAAGCCCGGCACCGCCAGCACCCCCATCAGCAGATAGAGGGGCGGTTCATGGGTCACGGCAAATACCGAACCGGCTATGAACATTGTGCCAGCCAATCCTATCACCAGGGCCCATACCAGTGCCTGACGGCCGCAGGACTCCCGCAGCTGTTCTACCTCCCGCATACAGGATTCAAAATTCCGCTGCAGGCGGGTCAGTTCCATCTTGTTGATGATCCGCCGGTCCCGCTTGAGATACACATGCACCGTGCTGCCGCTCTGCCCGGCGGGGCGGTTTTCGTCCGGATGCCAGCCGAAACTTTCATAACCGTCCATCCAGAGGGATACATCCCGTTCGGGGGCGGCTACCTCTTTGTATTCATATCCTACATAGTCTTTCATTCGTTTGTTGCCTCCCCTGCCGGCAGCCACACGGTAAAGGTACTGCCTTCTCCGGGCGTGCTGGTTACCGTTACCGTGCCGTCGGACAGTTCCAGAATACGCCGCACCAGCGCCAGGCCCAGTCCATTGCCCTCGGCGGCATGGGAGGTATCCCCCTGGTAAAATTTATCGAATATCCGGTTTTGGGTAGCCCCGTCCATACCGCAGCCGCTGTCCTGCACCGTCACGGTGATTCCCGCCGGGTCTGCCTGCTCGGACAGGATCACCCGGCCGCCCGGCGGCGTAAACTTGACTGCGTTGGACAGCAGGTTGGTCCACACCAGTTCCAGCAGGCCCTCGTCGGCACAGATCACGCGGCGATCTTCCAGCTCCGCTGAAAAGTCGATCTGCTTTTTCTCCCACTGGTCCTCAAACTGCAGCGCGCACGCGCACAGCTGGGCGCACAGATCGTATGGCTGCGGATACGGCCGAATCACCTGCTTTTCCAGCTTGTTCAGCTTGAGCATATTGGTAATCAGGCTGTTCAGCCGCCGGGACGCCTGCAGAATGGCCGCGGTACAGTCCTGCCGGCGCTGCTCAGAGAGAGGGCTGCGGGCCAGCAGTTCGGCGTTGTTCTGGATCACGGCCAGCGGGGTTTTGATTTCGTGGGATACATTGGAAAAGAAATCAGTTTTCAGGGTTTCGATGCTGCCCAGTTCCTCCACCATCTTATTGAAATCCATAAACAGCACATCCAGGTGGGTGGTGCGGTCGGCGGGATGGCGGGGCGGCAGGTACACCGAAAAATCCCCCGCCGCCACCTGCCGGGCTGCTTCGGAAAACTCCTCGATAGGTTTCTGGTAATGGCGCCGGATAACCGCACCGGTAACCAGCGTGGCGGCCACCGATGCCAGCACCCAGAACGCCACCACCGACACAACGCTGTGCAGCGGCAGGCTCCTGTAATCAATGGCCTGGCCGATCATCACCATCTGGATGGTGGTAAGCCCCGCAAACATCACAAAGAATATCAGAAAGGTGGAAAGCGGAAACAGCGGGCGCTTGACCCGTGTGTCCCGAAAACGGCCCGCCGCGCTCATACCAGCACCGCCTTGTAGCCCAGCCCGCGCACCGTCTTGATGGAAAAGCCGTCGCAGGCGGCAAATTTATCCCGCAGTTTGGTAATGTACACATCCACCGCCCGCAGGCTGGTTTCCGATTCCACGCCCCAGAATTCGTCCATCAGCTGGGCCCGGGAAAAGGTTTTGTTCGGGTAGGACAGCAGCTTGTACAGGATGTTGAACTCCCGGGTGGTGACCGGGATCTCCTCCCCTGCCAGGGTAGCGGTCACTGCGTCGGCGTCCAGCGTCAGATTGCCCACGGTAAGGCGGCGTTCCATCTCGACGTTTGCCCGGCGCAGCAGTGCCTGTACCCGCAGCACAAGCTCATCCAGTTCAATCGGCTTGACCATATAGTCGTCGATCCCCAGCTGGAAGCCCCGCCGCTTGGCGGACAGGTCGTCCCGGGCAGACATGAACAGGATGGGGATGGTCCGGTTTACCTGCCGGACGGTTTTGGCAAACTCAAATCCGTCCACGCCGGGCATCATGATATCCGAAACGATCAGGTCATACAGGCTGTTGTACATCTCATCGTAGGCTGCCTGCGCCGACAGGCACCCTCTGGCGGCAAAACCGCTGTCGTTCAGATAGGCGCAGACGGCCTGATTCAGCTTTGCATCGTCTTCCACCACAAGGATACGCACCATTGTTTCCGCCTCCGTTTCCGGCATTCCATGGAATTGTACCGCGCTGCCGTTTTGCTTTTGTTTGGGAATTGTTTGAGAATTGTTAATTGCGCTCTTCGCCGTTTTGCCGGAACGCGGCCTGCACCTCCCGGATGAAGCGCTCGGCGATGGGGGTGAAAAGCTGGTGCTTTTTCCAGATCAGGTACATCCGGGTCTCCAGGGCCGGGGTCAGCGGGCGGAATACAAGGCCGCTTTCCGGGCCGGTGCCGATCAGATGTTCAAAGGTGAGCAGATAGCCCAGCCCCTCCCGGGCAAAGACCGAACCGTTGTAGGCCAGGCGGAAGCTGCCCTCCAGCAGCAGTTCGTCCTGCCGGCCGCCGCACCAGCGGGGAATGTCAGCCCGCCAGCTTTGCTCGGAACAAAACAGCGGCAGACCTTTCAAATCCTCAAAGCAGATACTTTCCTTTCGGGCCAGCGGCCAGTCCGCCGGCATAATCAGGCCCCAGCGGTCGCTTTCCGGCATAGGAAGCACGTGGTATTTGTGCCGGTCCGGTTCCTCCACGATCACCCCGAAATCCAGAATGCCCTTGTCCAGTTTTTCGGTGACCTGCTCGGTGTCGCCGCTGGTGATCCGGTAGTGAAAGCCGGGATACCGGGCCTTGAACCGTTTGATGACGCGGGCCAGATGCCGGATCTGCCAGGATTCGGCACAGCCGATGGATACGGTACCGCCCACAATATCGTCCATGGCGGAGAACTCTGCCGTGATCTTGTCCGCCATGGAAAGCAGATCCTCTGCCCGGCGGCGCAGCAGCATCCCCTCTTCGGTAAGCTCAATGGAAAAACTGTGCCGGATGAACAGCTTTTTTCCCAGTTCCTCCTCCAGCCCTTTCAGCTGTTTGGACAGGGTGGACTGGGACAGGTGCAGCCGCTCGGCTGCGCGGGACATGTTTTCCTCCCGGGCCACCTCCAGAAAATAGCGCAGGGTACGGATCTCCATGCCGACCTCCCCTTTCCTGTGTACTGCTTTCAGTATAGCATGATTTGATTCAATTTCATATCATGAGTTGAAATAATACCATTCGCGAAATCACGCCGGGCGCGGTATACTGATGTTGGAAACGGGGTGCAGAAGATGACACAGACCGAACTGCTTGCCGACTGGGCCGGCTATCTGGCCCGGCTTGGTTGCGGGAAAGAACTTTCCGCCCAGGTGCTGGGGGCCGTGGAAGCCCGGGACACCGCGCAGGCTGCGGCGCTGCTGCGGCGGCACCGGCAATCCCTGCTGGAGGAACTGCACCGGGCGGGAGAGCGGGTGGATCTGCTGGATTTTCTGCTCTACACACTGAAACAGCATACGGAAAGGATGTAGCGGATATGGAACAGCTGAATCTGACAAACGAATGGGACAAGACCTTTGCCCTGAGCGACGCGGTGGAACACAGCAAGGTGTGCTTTGCCAACCGGTACGGCATTACCCTGGCGGCGGATCTGTATATTCCGAAAAACGCGGCGGGCAAGCTGCCGGCCCTGGCGGTAAGCGGGCCGTTCGGCGCGGTGAAGGAGCAGGCGTCCGGGCTGTATGCCCAGGCCATGGCCGAGCGCGGATTCCTGACCCTGGCCTTTGACCCCTCCTTTACCGGCGAGAGCGGCGGCGAACCCCGCTATACTGCTTCCCCCGACATCAACACCGAGGACTTTCAGGCGGCGGTGGACTTTCTGTCCCTGCACGACCGGGTGGACCCGGAGCGGATCGGTATTATCGGCATCTGCGGCTGGGGCGGTCTGGCGCTGAACGCCGCGGCGGTGGATACCCGCATCAAGGCCACCGCGGCCTCCACCATGTACGATATGTCCCGCATCAACCAGAAAGGCTACTTTGACAGCGAGGACACACCGGATGCCCGGTACGCCAAGCTGCAGGCACTGAACGCCCAGCGACTGGAGGACTGCCGCAGCGGCCACATCTCCCTGGCCGGGGGCGTGGTGGATCCGCTGCCGGAGGATGCGCCTTTCTTTGTAAAGGACTACTACGACTACTACAAGACCGCCCGCGGCTACCATGCCCGGTCGCTGAACTCCAACAACGGCTGGAACCTGATGGCTTCCCTGTCCTACCTGAACCAGCCCATCCTGCAGCGGGTGAACGAGATCCGCAGCGCGGTGCTGGTAATGCACGGAGAAAAGGCCCACTCCTGCTATATGGGCAAGGACGCCTATGCGGCCATGATTCAGGGCAACCCCTGCACCGACAACAAAGAGCTGCTGCTGATCCCGGACGCGGTGCACACCGATTTGTACGACGGCGGCGGCAAGAACGCCATCCCCTTTGACAAGCTGGCGGATTTCTTCTCCACCTGGCTGAAATAACCGCATAGCAAAAGCACCGCCCGGCGTTCCGCAGTTTGCAGGAACGCCGGGCGGCGCTTTTTATTTATATTGGTCAGGCGCTGTGCTTGTACAGCTCGGTAATTGCATTTACGCAGCCGTCAATGCCGATTTTTCCGCCGTCCAGGCAGAGGGCGTAGTTTTGCGCCGCGCCCCAGTCGGAACCGGTATACAGCTCATAGTACGCCCGGCGCTTTTTGTCCTTGTCGTGCAGGCGCTGCACGGGAGACTCTTCCCGCTCGCCATACACCGACAGGATTCTCTCGGCCCGCTTTTCGTCCGACGCGTGGACAAATACCGTCATGCAGTCGGCAACATCCCGCAGGATATAGTCCGTGCAGCGCCCCACAATCACGCAGGGTTCCGCGGCGGCCAGATCAGCAATGACCTTTTTCTGGGCAAGCCACATCTTGTCCGCCACCGACTGGCCATCCCGGTCACGTCCCGCCACCGCATTGCCGTACAGGCTGTCGGCGGCCGCACTTTCGCCGTATTTTTCCACATATTCCTTGGCCAGACCGCTCTCGGCGGCAATCCGGTCAATCAGCTCGCTGTCGTAGCAGGGAATGCCCAGCCGGGCTGCCACCTCTTTGCCGATCGTACGACCGCCGCTACCGAACTGGCGGCTGATCGCAATAATCCGGTTGGCCGTGACCGGCGTCTGTGCCGCCAGCCGGTCTTCCCGGGCAAATTCATCGGCCAGGGATCGTTTGAAATGCTGATACAGCGCCATGGCAATCAAACAAGAAAGCGTATCGGTGATCGCCTGCACCCACATCAGACCGCTGACCCCGAACAGGGCGTTCAGCGCCAGGCTCGGCACGGTGAAGATAACCCCCAGGCGCAGCACTGCCAGCAGAAGGGATATCTTCCACTTGCCAACCGCCTGGAAAATAGAGTTGTACATATTGAACAGGCTCATCCCAATCACACACCAGGACCAGCAGCGCATAAACACACTGCCCACGGCGATGTAGCCGGACTGGGTATCGCACCAGACGGTGAAGTCGTTGCCGCCCTCCCAGCGCACGATGGCGCCGGGGGCTTCGGGGGC
>NZ_NFLN01000008.1 GCF_002160955.1 Gemmiger sp. An120 | reverse complement strand
AGTGCCGCAAAGTAAAAAGTGACGCCAAGTGCGGTTGGCGTCACTCATTATGCGCCTTTAGGCGCCGCTGGTATTGTGGCCCCTATGGGGCCGTTTTGCAAACCCCACGTTCAACGTGGAGTTATGATTTTTGTATCAGAATAAATGAACAATCGTCCAGTATCCGGAACAGGCGGCACTATTCATCCGCCCCCGTCTCGGGGTATACTGGTTGCGTAAGGGTCTGCCCGGCCCGCCTTGCCCGCCAGTCCCGGGGGGTAAAGCCGGTCTGGCGGCGGAACACCCGGAAAAAGTAGTTGTAATCCCGGATGCCCACCCGCTGGCAGATCTCCCGGTTGGGCAGATCGGTGTTTTCCAGCAGTTCCAGCGCCCGGGCCACCCGCAGCCGGGTGATCTGTTCCGAGATGCCGCAGCCGTAGGCCTGCCGCGCCAGCTGGTACAGGGCTGTGCGGCTCATGTTCAGCTCCCGGCACAGCCGCTCGCAGGGCAGATCCTCGGCCAGATGTTCCGCCAGATAGTTGTCCAGCCGCTGCAGCGGGCTGTCCGGCGCCAGCCGCGCCAGCCCTGCCCGGCAGGCGTCCCGCGCCGCCATCGAAAGCAGATCCGCCGCCGCCCGCAGGGTGCGGTAGGGGGTGCGGGGCAGCGCCTGGTAGGCCGGGCGCAGGGTTTCCGGGTCCAGCCCGTAGCCCGCGCACAGCTGCTGCACCTGGGCCCATTCCGCTTCTTCGTCCGCCCCCTGCACGATATGGCTCAGCAGCAGGTAGCCCACCGCCGCCCCGTCCACCAGGATGGGCGCGATCACCTCGATCAGCCCCGCGTGGCAGGGATAGATCACCGGGCGGCGTTCCTGCCGGGCCTGTACGCAGGCCCCCCGGTCGCACAGCCGGCATCCCGCCGACCCCGCCGGGCTGCTGCGCACCAGGCGGCAGAACTCCGGCAGCGTTTCCGGGTAGGACAAAATATCCGCCCCCTCCGCGTTGAACACCACCGTGCGCAGGCCGGTCAGCTCATAAAAATCCCGCAGCAGCACCGAAAGCTGCTCCCGGTCAAACACCGTGTACATAGGTTGCTGACTCCTTTTGCGTACATTCCCTTTTATAGTAGTTCAGGCCGGGCGGCTGTGTCAACCGCCCGCCTGCCGATACAAACCATTCTGAACAGGCGGTGATACCATGATTCTGCAAACTTCCACGGGCCTGGGTATCGAACTGGGCTCCACCCGGATCAAGGCGGTGCTGGCGGGCCCCGACGGCTCGGTGCTGGCCAGCGGTGCCCACGACTGGGAAAACCGTTTTGAGGACGGCTACTGGACCTACCATCTCGACGATGTGTGGGCGGGCATCCAGGACGCCTACGCCCGCCTTGCGGCGGATTACAAGGCCCGGTACGGCGAAGAGCTGCGGCAGGTGGGCGCGCTGGGCGTGTCCGCCATGATGCATGGCTACCTGCCCTTTGGCGGGGCCGGGCAGCAGCTGGCGGCGTTCCGCACCTGGCGCAATACCACCACCGGCCCGGCCGCCGAGGCCCTGACCGAACGCTTCGGCTTCAACATTCCCCAGCGGTGGAGCATCGCCCATCTCTATCAGGCCATGCTGAACAAAGAACCCCATGTAAACCAGATCGCCCACCTGACCACCCTGGCGGGCTATGTGCACTGGCAGCTTACCGGCGAAAAGGTGCTGGGTGTGGGCGAAGCCTCCGGCATGTTCCCCATCGACAGCGCAACCGGCGACTACGACGCCGGAATGCTGGCCAGCTTTGACGAGCTGCTCAAAAGCGCCTCCCTGCCCTTTCGCCTGCGGGACATCCTGCCCCGGGTGCTGTCCGCCGGGGATGACGCGGGCCGCCTGACCGAACAGGGCGCGAAGCTGCTGGACCCCACCGGTACCCTGGCCCCCGGCGCGGTGATGGCCCCGCCGGAAGGCGACGCGGGCACCGGCATGGTGGCCACCAACAGTGTGGCCGCCCGCACCGGCAACGTGTCCGCGGGCACCAGCGTGTTCGCCATGGCGGTGCTGGAAAAGCCTTTGTCCCGGGTGTACCCGGAGATCGACATGGTCACCACCCCTACCGGCCGGCCGGTAGCCATGGTGCATTGCAACACCTGCACCTCCGACCTGGACGCCTGGGTACGCCTGCTGGGCCAGATGGCCGAAGCCGCCGGCGCGCCGCTGGCAAAACCCGCCCTCTACGATCTGTTCTACCAGAAAGCGCTGGAGGCTGACGCCGACTGCGGCGGCCTTGTGAACTTCAACTACTATTCCGGCGAGCCGGTCACCGGCCTTTCCGAGGGGCGGCCGCTGTTTGTGCGCCGTCCGGGGGCAAAACTTACCCTGGCCAACTTTGCCCGGGCGCAGCTGTATTCCACCATGGCCACCCTGAAACTGGGCATGGACATCCTGCTGGAAAAAGAGCAGGTCAAGCTGGACAGCCTGCTGGGCCACGGCGGCCTGTTCAAAACCCCCGTGGTGGGCCAGAAGCTGCTGGCCGGGGCGCTGGGGGTGCCGGTGTCGGTGATGGAGACCGCCGGCGAGGGCGGCCCCTGGGGCATGGCCCTGCTGGCTCTCTACCGGCTGGAGAAGCAGGCGGACCAGACCCTGGAAGCCTGGCTGAACGCCGTCGTGTTTGCGGGGGCTGCCGGCAGCACCCAGACCCCGGACGAAGCCGACGCGGCGGGCTTTGCCGCCTTTATCAAAGACTACGCCGCCTGCATCCCGGTGGAAAAAGCCGCCGTGGACGCGCTGCGCTGACAGGAGGTACATACCAATGAGCATGAAACAGTACGAATTCTGGTTTGTGGTGGGCAGTCAGTTCCTGTACGGCCCCGAAGTGCTGGAAACGGTGGCCGCCCGCGCCGCCGAGATGACCGAGGCGCTGAACGCCTCCGGCCGTCTGCCCTGCAAGCTGGTCTACAAGGTCACCGCCAAGACCAACAAGGAGATCACCGACGTGGTGCGCGAGGCCAACTACGACCCGGCCTGCGCCGGCATCGTGACCTGGTGCCACACCTTCAGCCCCAGCAAAATGTGGATCAACGGCCTGGCCAATCTGCAGAAGCCCTGGTGCCATTTTGCCACCCAGTACAACCGCACCATCCCCAACGAAGAGATCGACATGGACTTCATGAACCTGAACCAGGCCGCCCACGGCGACCGGGAACACGGTTTCATCGGGGCACGGTTGCGTGCCGCCCGCAAGGTCATCGCCGGCTACTGGCAGGACGAGGCCGTGCAGGATCGCCTGGGCGACTGGATGCGCGCCGCCGTGGGCGTGGCCGTCAGCAAGGAGCTGAAGGTCATGCGCTTCGGCGACAACATGCGGGAGGTGGCCGTCACCGAGGGCGACAAGGTGGAGGTGCAGACCAAGCTCGGCTGGCAGGTGAACACCTGGCCGGTGGGTCAGCTGGTGGAGACCATGGACGCGGTCACCGAAGCGGAGATCGACGCGCTGATGGACGAGTACAAGGCCCAGTATGACTTCGCCACCGACGATCTGGCCACCGTGCGCTACCAGGCCCGGGAAGAGATCGCCATGAAGAAGATGCTGGACGCCGAGGGCTGCCTTGCCTTCTCCAACACCTTCCAGGATCTGTACGGCATGAAGCAGCTGCCGGGCCTGGCCAGCCAGCACCTGATGGCCCAGGGCTACGGCTACGGCGGCGAGGGTGACTGGAAGGTGGCCGCCATGACCGCCATCCTGAAAGCCATGAGCGAGGGCAAGAGTGGCGGCACCGCCTTCATGGAGGACTACACCTACCATCTGGAGCCGGGCAACGAGTACAGCCTGGGCGCCCATATGCTGGAGGTCTGCCCCAGCGTGGCCGCGGCCAAACCCCGCATCGAGGTGCATCCCCTGGGCATCGGCGACCGGGAACCGCCCGCCCGTCTGGTGTTTGAGGGCCACGAGGGCCCGGCCATCGTGGTCAGCCTGATCGACATGGGCGGCCGCCTGCGCCTGCTCTGCCAGGATATCCAGTGCGTCAAGCCCATCATGCCCATGCCCAACCTGCCGGTAGCCCGGGTCATGTGGAAAGCCATGCCCGACCTGACCACCGGTCTGGAATGCTGGATCACCGCCGGCGGCGCCCACCACACCGTACTCAGCTACGACGTGACCGCCGAGCAGATGCGGGACTGGGCCCGGATGATGGACATCGAGTTCGTGCACATCGGCAAGGAAACCACCGTGGAAAGCCTGGAGCACGACCTGTTCCTGTCCGACCTGTCCTGGAAGCTGAAATAAGGAGCCATCTATGCTGGAACAACTGAAACAGGCCGTCTATGAGGCCAATATGGAACTGCCCCGCCGCGGGCTGGTGACCTATACCTGGGGCAATGTGTCCGGCATTGACCGCCAGCAGGGCCTGGTGGTCATCAAGCCCTCCGGCGTGGAGTATGAGGAACTTACCCCCGACAAGCTGGTGGTGCTGGATCTGGACGGCCATATTGTGGAGGGGGATTTAAACCCCTCCAGCGACACCAAGACCCATCTGGAACTATACAAGGCCTTCCCCGCCCTCGGCGGCGTGGTGCATACCCACAGCCCCTACGCGGTGGCCTGGGCCCAGGCCGGGCGGAATATCCCCTGCTACGGCACCACCCACGCGGACTACTTCTACGGCCCGGTGCCCTGCGCCCGCCACCTGACGAAAGAGGAGCTGGACGAGGACTACGAGAAGAACACCGGCAAGGTCATCATCGAGACTTTTGCCGCCCGGGGCATCGACCCGGTGTATGTGCCCGCGGTGATCTGCCACAGCCACGGCCCCTTTACCTGGGGCAAGAGCCCGGCCCAGGCGGTGTACCACGCGGTGGTGCTGGAGGAGGTGGCCAAGATGGCCGCCTATACCCGCCTGGTCAGCCCGGACGCGTCCCCGGCCCCCGCCCATGTGGTGGAAAAGCACTTCATGCGCAAGCACGGGCCCAACGCATATTACGGACAGAAGAAATAAGGAGAAATATATAATGCGTTTTTTCATTGATACCGCCAATGTAGGCGAAATTCGCGCCGCCAACGACATGGGCGTGATCGCGGGCGTGACCGCCAACCCCAGCCTGATCGCCAAGGAGGGCCGGGACTACGCCGAGACCCTGAAAGAGATCGCCACCATCGTGGACGGCCCCATCTCCGGTGAGGTAAAGGCCACCACCACCGACGCGGCCGGCATGATTGAGGAAGGCCGGGCCATCTACGCTCTGGACCCCGCCCACATGGTGGTGAAGATTCCCATGACCGTGGAGGGCCTGAAAGCCATCAAGGTGCTGAGTGCCGAGGGCATCCCCACCAACTGCACCCTGATCTTCTCGGCCAACCAGGCGCTGCTGGCGGCCCGGGCGGGCGCCACCTATGTAAGCCCGTTCCTGGGCCGACTGGACGACATCAGCCAGCCGGGCATCGACCTGATCGAGAGCATCGCGGCGATTTTTGCCAACTACCCGGACATCGAGACCCAGATCATCGCGGCCAGCGTGCGCAACCCCATCCATGTGACCGACTGCGCCCTGGCCGGCGCGGACATCGCCACCGTGCCCTACAAGGTCATCGAGCAGATGACCAAACATCCCCTGACCGATTCCGGCATTGAGAAGTTCAAGGCCGATTACGTCAAGGTGTTTGGGGCGTAAGGTCCTATTGTCCCCCGCTTTGCCTTTCTGGTATAATAAAAGAAAACGCACGGGAGGCGAGCAGGATGGAAAAGCAGGACGGGGCCCGGTACCGGCTGGCGGAAGGTCTTAAAACGCTGGTGCGCAGCGAACCGCTGGACAAGATCACCGTCAAGCAGATCACCGAAGCCGCCGGTGTCAGCCGCCAGACCTTCTACCGCTGTTTCCTGGACAAATACGACCTGGTCAACTGGTACTTTGAACGCCTGGTGGAACAGTCCTTTCAGGAGATGGGCGTCAGCCTGACCTTGCGGGAAGGTTTGCTGAACAAGTTCCGGTTCATCAAGGCGGAACAGAGCTTTTTTGCCTGCGCTTTCGGCAGCGACGACGCCAACTCCCTCATGCGGTACGACTATGAGTACATTTATCGGTTCTACAGCGACATTATCACCCGCAAAACCGGCGCGCCGCTGGACAGCGACACCGCCTTTCTGCTGGAAATGTACTGCCGCGGTTCCATCGAAATGACCGCCCGCTGGGCGGTGGGCGGCATGAAACGCAGCCCCGAACAGATGGTGGAGCTTCTCATCGAATCCATGCCCGCCCGGCTGGAATCCCTGCTGCGGGACCTGCATCCCGAAGCCTGAGCCCGCCGCGCGCACAAAAAGCGACAACCCCTCCGGCCCTATGGCCGGAGGGGTTGTTTCATACGCGAATCAGGCAAAAATACACGCTGGCGCCCAGCAGGGCCAGATGCGCCGCAAACAGCAGCGGCGCGCCCCACACAAAATACCAGTGCAGGGTCTTGTGATGAAACCGGTACATCCCGGCCCACAGCCCGGCGGCCCCGCCCAGCGCCGCCAGACCCAGCAGGCGGCGTTCCGGCACCCGGCGGCGGCCCAGACGGGCGCACCGCTTGTCCCAGCCGCACAAGGCAAAGTCAACCAGAGACAGCACTGCCTGCCAGATCAGCAGCCCCAGCGGCAGCCAGATTTTCCATTCGTTCCACAGCTGCGCCATATCAGAAATTCTCCGGGCAGTTGCGGTCCCGCACGTTGGACAGGCAGTCCACCGGGGTGCGGCCGGGGATCAGGTGTTCCCCGTCGGAATACCCTTCCTCCGAATCCTTCAGCGCCTGGGCCAGCAGATGCCGCAGTTCGGCGATGCGGTCCTGATACTCCGGGTCGTGGATGGCGTTGTGGGTCTCGTGCGGATCCCTTTCCAGATCAAAATACTGTTCCTCGTTCCGCTGGCTGAACCAGATGAACTTGTCCCGGGTTGTTACAATAAACTGGCTGGAGGCGTTGTTCACCCAGAAGGTATGTTCCCCGTGCAGCCACTGCCGGTCCACCCCGTGCAGCATGCTCTGGCCGTCCAGATGGGCGGGGATGGGCGCGCCGGCCAGGTCCAGGCAGGTGGGCATCACGTCCCGCAGTTCCACCAGGGATTCGTCCACCCGGCCGCCCGGGCCCACGTACTTCTCCGGGCCCCAGATCAGCATGGGGATGCGGGCGCTGCCCTCGTAGGGCAGCGACTTGCGGTCCCAGCCATGATCGCTGAGCATCTCGCCGTGGTCGCTGGTAAACAGGATCACCGTGTTGTCCATCAGCCGGTGCTCGGTCAGGGCCATCAGCAAGCGGCCGATCTGATGATCCACATGGGTGATGCAGGCATAGTAGCCGATCTGCTGCTGGCGGATCAGCTCCGGGTCCAGCGGGCCGGTGCAGTTGTTGAAGGTCCGGCCTTTCTGCCGCAGAAATTCCTGGTCGTCCCAGTCGCCCCGGAACGGCGGGCGCAGATCCTTGTCTTTGTACAGGTCAAAATACCACTGGGGCGCATCGTAGGGCGCGTGGGGCCGCACAAAGCTGGCCATCAGGAAAAACGGCTGCCGGGGATCCCGCCGGCGCAGAAAATCAATGCTGCGGCTGGCCACCCAGTTGGTGGGATGATACTTTTCCTCATAGGGCCAGGGCCGGGCCGTCCAGCCGTTGCAGTCCATGCCGGAATCGGTCACGTCCGCGCTGGCACCCAGCTGCTCTTTCAGCCAGTAGAAATAATCGTCCGCATAGGTCTGGTTGCCGTAGTGATCCACCCCGGCAAACCGGTATTCGTGCAGATAGCCGTCGTGCAGCTCCACATTGTGGAATCCCAGATAGTTGCGCAGCGGGTGCACATGCATCTTGCCCACGCACTGGGTGTAGTACCCGGCCTTGGCCAACTCCCCGGCCATGGTGCAGCCGTAGTTCCAGTCCACCCCGTCCTGATAGCCCACCTTGCCGGTGTGCCGCTGGCTCAGCCCGGTGTGCAGGATGGCCCGGGCGGGCACGCAGGTGGGGCAGGAGGAATAGGCGTGAGGAAAATACACACCCTGAGACGCCAGTGTGTCCAGATAGGGGGTTTTTACGTCGGGATGCCCGGCAAAGCCAATGCAGTCGCCGCGCATCTCGTCGGTCATAATGAGTACAATATTGGGACGGTCCGCCATATGCAAAACCTGACCTTTCTTTTTCAGGTGCGCCGTGCAAAACGCCCGGCGCGCCGGTAATTTGCCGTTCGCTTTTATTATGGCACAAACGGGAACCGGATGCAAACACAGATGCAGAAAAAATTTGCAAAAAAGTGTTGACAAACTGCCGCTGTATCAGGTATAATACAAAAGCTGCCTGTGCAGTCATGGCCCGTTGGTCAAGCGGTCAAGACGGCGGCCTCTCACGCCGCAAACGGGAGTTCGATTCTCCCACGGGTCACCACACCGCACATGGCAGCTCATATTCCTCAATAGCTCAGTCGGTAGAGCATGCGGCTGTTAACCGCAGGGTCGTTGGTTCGAGTCCAACTTGGGGAGCCAGATACAAGCCCCGGTCTTTTAGACCGGGGCTTTCTTCATCCCTCCGTCACTCCTCGCTTCCCCACAAAATCCCGCTGCGCGGTCTTTCGCGGGGGCCCCGCCCTGCGGGCCGCAAAGAGGGGCAATGTGATTTTTGCGCAAATGCGGTGGTTCCCCAAAAGTAAACTGCGGCACAGGGCAGACAAAACAGCCTCCGCCATCCGGGCTTTCCCCGGGCGGCGGAGGCCGTTTGGTTATTGTGCCACCGTGAACAGCGAATAAAAATATCCCTTGGCGTTCATCAGCTGGTCAAAGGTGCCGGATTCCGCAAGGCGGCCGTCTTTCAGCGCCAGGATGCCGTCGCAGCGGCGCAGCAGCGTTTCGTCCAGCCGGTGGGTCACCAGGATGCGGGTGATGCCCGCCAGTTCCAGGATGGACAGGGTCACCTGCCGGGCGGTAGCCGGGTCCAGGGCGGCGGTGGCCTCGTCCACCAGCAGCACCTGGCTGCGCTTGAGCAGGCTGCGGGCAATGGCCACCCGCTGCTGCTCCCCGCCGGAAAGGCCCCGCCCGTTCTCCCCGCAGCGGTAGGCCGTGCCCCGGGCGGCAATCAGCGGGGCCAGCCCCGCCTGCCGGATGGCCTGCTCCACCTGCTCCGGCGGGAAATCCCGGAACAGGGTGATGTTGTCCCGGATGGAGGCGTCAAACAGGAACACGTCCTGCTGGATCAGCCCCACCAGATCGTACAGCGATTCGATGCTGGCGGTTTTCAGCTCCTGCCCGTCGTACAGGATCTCGCCGGAATAGTCCCGACGGCTGGCGGTCAGCAGCCCCAGCAGGGTGGATTTGCCGCTGCCCGATCCGCCTACCACCGCGTAGCACCCGCCCGCCGCAAAGCGCGCGGAGATACCGGCCAGCGCGGGGCGGGTCTCCCCTTTGTAGGCAAAGGATACGTTGCGCAGTTCAATCCCCTGCCGCAGTGTGTCGGGCAGCGGCGCGCCCGGCTGGCGTTCGGGCTCTTCCAGGGCGTCGGCCAGCTTGTCGATCAGCCCCTCGGCGGCCCGCAGGGCGGCAAGCCGTTCCGGAATCACCTGCAGCGGCTCGATCACATAGGCGGCCAGGTTGATAAAGATGATCAGCACGCCCGGGGTGATCCCCGCGCCGGAAAAGGCCAGCCAGGCCCCCGCCCAGAAGGTGCCCAGCTGGGCCAGCACCCCCGCCAGGCTCGCCAGGGTGCCGAGGGCGATGACCTGGCGGCGCTTGCGGCATTTGGCCTGTTCCATGGCCCGGTTGCTGCCTGCAAACAATGCCTGAATAGGCCCCTCGGCCCGGAAACTTTTCATCACCGAAAACCCGCCCAGGCTGTCCTTGAGGGTGGCGGTAAAGGTCTCGTTTTTCTGGGAGACCCGGCGCTCCGACTGCTGGATGCGCTTGCCCATGAGCAGGGATACCCCCGCCGGCAGGATGAAAAAGGCGCAGGAGATGCCGGTCATGGCCGGGCTGTACAGCAGCATCATCACCAGCGCGCCGATAAAGTCCGCCGCGCTGGTAAGCAGATGGAACTGCCCCTCCAGATAGCCGGTTTCGATGGTTTCCGCGTCGTGGGAAAAGGCGGCCAGGTACCGGGCGCTTGCCTCCTCGTCAAAACTGGCCAGGCTTTTTTCGGTCAGCTTGCGGAAGGCGTACTCCTTGTACTGCTGCATGGCTTTCTGGATAAACCGGGGCTGGGAATGGTATTCCAGCGCCTTGACCAGCAGGATCAGCACCAGCACGGCGCCGATCCATCCCGCCATTCCGGCCAGGCCGGGCGCCCCCGGCACGCCGGAAATGCCGTCGATCATCTGTTGCAGCGCCCGGGCGATGATCAGGTGCAGCCCGGTGGCAAGCAGCGCGGTCAGCACCGCCAGAAAAAACGCGCCCCGGTTGCCCCGGTAAAACTGCGCGATGTATTCATTCCGCTTCTTCTTCACAGGATATCCTCCTCCACAGCTCGGTCAGTTCCGGATAGTTCTGCTCGGCTACGGTCCGGTCAAGCCCCTCCCGGGCGGTGGGCCCCAGATCGTCCAGCGCCGTGGCCTTTGCCACCCGGGCCACAAACCGCAGGCTGGTGCCGTCGTAGCAGGGCGCGGCGTCAAACCGCCGGGCAATGGCCAGGGCCCGGCGCAGGCAGTCCTCTGCCTGGTCCGGTCGGCCCTGCCGCAGCCAGACGTCCGCCCGCAGCGCCCACAGCATCGCCTCGCACTTGTCGGTGAAAGCCGCCTCGCCCGGCCGGTTCAGCCTGGAATAAAAGGGCAGCGCCCAGTCCAGCAGGGCGGCGGCGTTGTCCCAGTCGGCGGTTTTTTCGTACAGGTTCAGATACCCCGTCACGATCTGGGTGTGGGCCACCAGCATGTCCAGCAGCGCACCGGACAGGTAGGGCAGCGCCTGCTGCGGGTCGTTGCTCCAGCTGGCCAGGATCTGCCCGATCAGGGCGTGGTTCAGCCGGCAGGGATTGTGCGTTTTCAATATTTCCGCGGCTTTTTCCCAGTCGTCCAGCGCCAGGCAGGTCTGGGCCATTTCCTGATGCAGCGAGGTCTCGCTGATCTCCGGATCGGTGTTCTGGCCGATCAGGCAGCTGGCGTGGCGGAACAGCTCCAGCGCCCGCTGGTTGCAGGCGGTATCGCCCCGGCGGATCCCCCGCCCCCGATAGTTGATCGCGCTGTGATACACAATCTCAAAGCAGTTGGGATACCGCCGCAGCGCGTCTTCCACCTGCGCCAGCGGATCTTCCGCCTCCAGATCGTGCACCAGGTCTTTCAGCCGTTCCACCAAAGCGGCTTGGCCATTGCGGCCCGCCTCGTACCCCAGCAGCGAGTCCACCGACACGCCGAACAGATCCGCCATCTCCACGATCAGCCCCAGTTCCGGCGTGGCGGCGCCCCGCTCCCACTTGGACACCGCCGCAAAACTCACGCCCAGCGTCTCCGCCAGCCGCTCCTGGGTCATGCCGCTCTCTTTGCGCAGGCGGCTGATGTTTTGTGCAAGGGACAGTTTCATACCCGCACCTCCTCGTCTCTGCCCTGATTGTACCATACTCCGGGGCAAAGACCAGACACTCCTGGTACAGTTGGTTGAAAAAATATTGAACCGGTGGTATAAAAAGCGAACCCCCGGCCAAACGGCCGGGGGTTCGCTTTGTTCTGTTATGCGCTTACGCCTGCGCCTTTTCCTTGGGCAGCAGAACGTTCATCACAATGGCCACAAAAGCAGCGGGCACGATGCCGCTGCCGCCGAAGACCAGCTGCACTGCCTGGGGCAGGCCGGACAGCACCGCGCTGTTGGCGCCCAGACCGTAGCCCAGGCCCAGCGCCACCGATACGATGGACATGCTGCGGGCGGTGAGGGGCTCACGGGTGATCAGCTGGATACCGCTCATCACGATGGAAGAGAACATGATGACCGCCGCGCCGCCCAGCACGCTCTGGGGCATGATGGACACCAGCGCCGCCAGCTTGGGGAACAGCCCGCACAGCACCAGGAACACCGCGCCGCAGGCCAGGGCCATGCGGTTGACGATCTTGGTCATGGTAACCAGACCCACGTTCTGGCTGAAAGAGGTGTTGGGCAGCACGCCGAACAGGGCCGCAAAGCTGGAGCCCAGGCCGTCGCAGATGATGCCGCCGGACAGCTCGGTGTCGGTGGCTTCACGGCCCATGCCGCCCTCGGTCACGCCGGAGATATCGCCCACCGTCTCCACAGCGGTCACGATGAACATGATCATCACCGGCAGGATGGCCCGCAGGTCAAACACCGGCTTGACCGGCATCAGCTGAGGCACCGCAAACCAGGAGGCCTCGGCCACCTTGTCCCAGTTGAGCACCCAGGCCTTGGTGTATTCCACGCCCTCGGCGGTGACGCCGGTGGTGGACAGGAACAGGGGCAGAACCGCGCAGATCACATAGCCGCAGATGATGCCCAGCAGAATGCAGGAGGAGCTGGCCAGCCCCTTGGCCCCGTGCTTGAACGCCAGAACCAGCACCATGACCGCCAGGCCGATGAGCAGGTTCTCCAGCGAGCCGTAGTCGGCCGCGCTGGTGCCGCCGCCGAAGCTGCCCACGCCCACGCCGATCAGGGACAGACCGATGGAAAGCACCACCGTGCCGGTGACCACCGCCGGGAAGAAGCGGCGCAGCGGCTTGAGGAACGCGCCCAGCACCGTTTCAAACAGGCCGCCGATGATGGAAGCGCCCATGATGGCGCCGTAGGCCACCACGCCGCCGCCCATCACCTTGACCACGCTCTGGAATACGCCGATAAAGCCGGAGCTGGTGCCCATGATGATGGGCACCTTGCCGCCGATGGGGCCCACCGCGTACAGCTGCACCAGGGTCACGATGCCGGCCACCAGCATGGCGTTCTGCAGCAGAGACACCTGCACGGCGGCAAATTCCTCGGCCCCGCCCATGGCGGCGCACAGATTGGTGATGATCAGGATGGGGGTCAGGTTACCCACGAACATGGCCAGCACGTGCTGCAGCCCCAGGGGGATCGCCTGTGCCAGCGGCAGCCGGCCCTCGAAATCTTCCGGGCGGGCATATTGCTTGGTTGTTTCCATAGTCTGCCTCCTCACAAAATTGTACAACAGGCACATTATAGCGCCCGTTCACAAAATTGTCATCTTTTGCGCGGGGGCCAAAGACCAATTTCTCCATAATACGCAAATTCTGCCGAAAGCGCCGTTTCTTTTTGCGCGGTATGCCGGGCGGCGCATCCGCTTTCGCGCCTGAAAAAACGGAGGGGCCGGCCGGCCCCTCCGTTTTTTGCAGATTCGGTGCGGCCCGATGCCCTGCGCCCGGGCCGCTCTTTTCGTGCGGAAATGCGCCGGTCAAGCGTCAGTCCGCATACAGCGGGGTGGACAGATACCGGTCGCCCCCGTCGGGCAGCAACACTACCACCCATTTGCCGGCCCATTCCTCGCCGGCGGCCGCCCGGCAGGCGGCCTCCAGCGCCGCGCCGCCGCTGATGCCCGCCAGGATACCCTCGGTTTTCACCAGCTGCCGCGCCGCCGCGTAGGCCTCGGCCTCGGTAACGGTCACGATCTCGTCAAACAGGGCGGGGTCCGCCACCGCGGGCACAAAGCCCGCGCCGATCCCCTGCAGCCCGTGGGGGCCCGCCTTGCCCCCGCTGAGCACCGGGCTGCCCGCCGGTTCCGCCGCCACCAGCCGGATGGCCGGATTCTGCTGCCGCAGATACCGGCCGGTACCGGTCAGGGTGCCGCCGGTGCCCACCCCGGCCACAAACATGGCCGCCTGGCCGTCGGTGTCCCGCCAGATCTCCGGCCCGGTGGTGGCAAAATGGGCCGCCGGGTTGGCCGGGTTGTCAAACTGCCCGGGAATAAAGCTGCCCGGGATGTCCGCCGCCAGTTCCTTGGCCTTTTCGATGGCGCCGGTCATGCCCCGGGCGCCCTCGGTCAGCACCAGCTCGGCCCCGTAGGCGGCCAGCAGCTTGCGCCGCTCCACGCTCATGGTCTCCGGCATGGTCAGGATCAGCCGGTAGCCCTTCACCGCGCAGGCCATGGCCAGCCCGATGCCGGTATTGCCGCTGGTGGGCTCGATCACAACGCCGCCCGGGGCCAGCTTTCCCTGCTCCTCGGCCGCCTGCAGCAGGGCCACGCCCACCCGGTCTTTCACGCTGCCCGCCGGTTCCCGGCTTTCCAGCTTGACCGCCAGGCGGCAGCGCAGGCCCCTTTGCTCGGCAAAACGGCTCACCTCCACCAGAGGGGTGCCGCCCACCAGTTCCAGTACATTCTTTGCGATTTTCATACAGTCCCGTCCTTTCCCGCCCGTTCCGTGGGCGACAACGATGGCGCCGCGCGCTGCCGCACAGCCCCGAACAGGGGGCCGGCCCTGCAGCGGCGGCCGGATTTTCCCCATTATACTCCGCGGCGCGCCGATTCCGCAAGCATTTTGCCGCGGAATATGGTATACTGGTACATAAAGAAAGACGAGGTGACCGCCCTATGGCAGGCGACAAACGCTTTGCCGTGCTGATCGACGCGGACAATATTTCCGATCAATACATCAAGGTGATCCTGGACGAGGTTTCCAACGACGGGATCGCCACCTACAAGCGCATCTACGGCAACTGGACCAGCCCCAACCTGTCCAGCTGGAAAAACGTGCTGCTGGACTACTCCATCACCCCCATCCAGCAGTACAGCTACACCACCGGCAAAAACGCCACCGACTCGGCCATGATCATCGACGCCATGGACATCCTGTACAGCGAAAAGGTGGAGGGGTTCTGCCTGGTCAGCTCCGACAGTGACTTCACCCGGCTGGCCGCCCGCCTGCGGGAGAGCGGCATGGAGGTGATCGGCATGGGCGAGCGCAAGACCCCCAAGCCCTTCATCGCCGCCTGCAACCGGTTCAAGTACCTGGACGTGCTGGTCAGCGCCGATGCCGCCCAGCAGCAGACCGCCGCCAAGGAGGCCCCCGCCCCCGCCGCCGACAAGCCCGCCCCGGGCAAAAAGCAGCCGCCGGAGGGCAACAGCGAGCTGGCCGCCGTCTGCAACACGGTGCGGGCCATCGTGGCCGAGAACTCCGACGAGGACGACTGGCTGAGCATGAGCGCCCTGGGCACGCTGCTGGTCAAGCGGATGCCGGACTTTGACGTGCGCAACTTCGGGTTCTCCAAACTCACCCTGCTGGTGCAGTCCCTGGGAATTTTTGAGGTGCGCACCGAAAAGATGAAGGACAACAGCAGCCGCAGCTATGTGCGGATCAAGTAAACCGGACGCCGCCGGGCGCCCTCCCCTTGCGGGCGGGCGCCCGGTTTTTCTGCGCTTTGGGGGGCGGCGCCGGGCGGGATAGTGTCCGTTTTGTAAAACCTTTGCACGATGTGACACACCGGCCCATCTGTAACTTGAAATGCCGGAAAAAAGATTGTTATACTAGTAACAAAGAGGGCGCAAACCGCCCGACGAGATAAGGCAGCACCGCATAATTCCAGGCGGTCGCCGTGAATTGTGCGGTGCTGCCATAAAAAAAGGAGACGATTATCATGGCCAATCGTATTGTTCTGAACACCATTTCCTACCATGGCAAGGGTGCCATTGAAAACATCCTGCCCGAGCTGACCGCCCGCGGCTACAAGAAGGCCTTTGTCTGCTCCGACCCGGACCTGATCAAGTTCGGCGTTACCGCCAAGGTCACCAGCCTGCTGGACGCGGCTTCTTTCGCCTACGAAGTGTACAGCGACATCAAGCCCAACCCCACCATTGAGAACGTGCAGAGCGGCGTGGCTGCCTTCACCGCTTCCGGCGCCGACTGCATCATCGCCATCGGCGGCGGCTCCTCCATGGATACCGCCAAGGCCGTGGGCATCATCGCCAACAACCCGGAGTTTGCCGACGTGCGCAGCCTGGAGGGCGTTGCCCCCACCAAGAAGCATGCGGTGTTCACCATCGCCGTGCCCACCACCGCCGGCACCGCCGCCGAGGTTACCATCAACTACGTCATCACCGACGTGGAGAAAAAGCGCAAGTTCGTCTGCGTGGACACCAACGACATCCCCGAGGTGGCCGTTGTGGACCCCGACATGATGAGCAGCATGCCCAAGGGCCTGACCGCCGCCACCGGCATGGACGCCCTGACCCACGCCATCGAGGGCTACATCACCAAGGGCGCCTGGGAAATGACCGATATGTTCCATCTGGAAGCCATCCGGCTGATCTCCAAGTACCTGCGCGGCGCCGTGGCCAACACCGCCGAGGGCCGCGAGGGCATGGCGCTGGCCCAGTACATCGCTGGCCAGGGCTTCTCCAACGTGGGCCTGGGCATCGTGCACAGCATGGCCCACAGCCTGGGCGCTGTGTATGACACCCCGCACGGTGTGGCCAACGCCATCCTGCTGCCCACCATCATGGAGTACAACGCCCCCGCCACCGGCGAGAAGTACCGGGAGATCGCCCGCGCCATGGGCGTTGAGGGCGTGGACAGCATGACCCGCGACGAGTACGTCAAGGCCGCTGTGGACGCCGTGAAGCAGCTCTCCGCCGACGTGGGCATCCCCGCCGACCTGAAGGCCATCGTCAAGGACGAGGACGTGCAGTTCCTGGCCGAGAGCGCCTATGCCGACGCCTGCCGCCCGGGCAACCCCCGCGACACCAGCGTGGAGGAGATCGCTGCCCTGTACCGCAGCCTGCTGTAATATCGAATCCATTGCCCCGGCGGTGCTGTGTGCCCGCCGGGGCGTTTTTGATTTTTTGGTGTAAGATACGGTGCAAATCTTTCGTGTTGTACCATTTTCTGGTATACTGAAAAAAACGAACAGGACGGTGACCGTATGAAACTGGAATGGATGGGAGAAAACCGGGAGATCGTGCGCAGCCTGATGCGGTATGCCAACCTGTATGCCCATAATCAGATCGGCCGGTTTTCCAGCGGGGAGGGGGCGGCGCTCTCCATGCTGGAATGGCAGACGCTGGAATGTATCCTGGAATTTGAGGGCGAAAACTACAACATGGCCACCCTGGCCGAAAAGCTGGGGATCCCGGCCAGCAACTTTTCCAAGTATGTAAAGACTCTGGTGGAAAAGGGGCTGGTGGAACGGTACAAGCGGGCGGACAACCGCAAGGAGATCATCCTGCTGCCCAGCGAAGCGGGGTGGGAGCTGTACCGCAAAAACAGCGCCCTGATCGCCCGGGAATGGCAGCCTGCCTTTGCGCTGCTGGCCCAGATGACCCCCGCCGACCGGGAACGGATCCTGGAATTTCTGGAAGAGCTGTCCCGCGGGATCGACCTGGGGGACCGGCGGCGGTCCTTCCTCAAACGGGTATAACAGACAAAAATCCGGCGCGTTCCGTATAAGCGGGCGCGCCGGATTTTTATGTCTTTTCCGCCGCCTGGCGGTAGTATTCTTTGGGGGGCATGCCGAACTCCTTGCGGAACGCACGGAAAAAGTGGTTGTACCCGCCAAAACCTGCCAGCCGGTACACCTGGCTGATGGGCAGCCCCTGCAGAATATAGGGTTTGCACCGCTCCAGCTTCATGCGGATGATATACTCGTGCACCGTCAGCCCGGTGGCCGCCTTGAACCGGCGCTGGATATGCCGCCGGCTTACCGAAAACCGTTTCTCCAGCGCCTCCAGCGACAGATCCTCGGTCAGATGGGTGCCGATATACCCCAGCATCGCGTCCAGCGGCACCGCGCCCGGGTCGGGGGTGCTCTCCACCGGCTGTGCCTGACGGCAGGCCCGGGCCAGCAGCACCGCGATCAGGGTCAGCAGCCCCTGCCGGTAGATGCCGTCGGCAAATTCCGGCTGCTCCTGCTGGCGCAGCAGTTCGCAGGTAAGCTGCTTGAGCAGCATCGCCAGGCTGTCCGGCAGCGGCACCACCTCGCATTGGGCGGGCAGCCCGGCCAAAAAAACCGCCATGTCCGGGTCCGCGTCGGTCAGCCGCCGCAGCACCGACGGCCCGTACTGCACCGTCAGCACCTCCAGCGGCGGCGAACCCGCGCAGGGCGCCAGCAGCGGGCCCTCCCGCGGGGGCAGAAGCAGCAGCTGGTTGATGCCGCACCGCAGGGTACAGCCCTGCCGCACAAAGCAGCCGGTACCGGCCCGCAGCAGGGCAAATCCGTAGCCGCCCGGTTCCGGGGCCGGCAGCCGCACCAGCCCCGGTCCCTGAAACAGCGCTACCCGGCACAACCGCAGAGAATCCTGAATATCCACAGCACGCCTCCTTTCTCCCGGTTCTGGCTGCGGGAGAACAAAAATACAAAAAAATTGTCAAAAATAACACAAAATCTGGAAAAATCGACAAGAATGTCCCTTTTTGCTAGGAACGGGCCCTTTTATGTATATGTTTCGCCGGCGGGGTGCGTCTATAATGAAAAGGCCGAAACATTTACCCGAAACAAGGAGGAACAACGTGAAGAAGAAACGCTTGACGGCGCAGCGCGGCCTGGTGTTCGCGCTGCTGTTTACCCTGGTGTTCACCCTGCTGTCCAGTGCGATTTTGCACGACTGGGGCAAGGTGTCCATCACCGACGTGGACCTGTACACCTCCGGCGGCAGCCGGGTGGCGGCCCGGGTATACAAACCCGATTCCGCCGCAGCCGAAAACCCCGCGCCCGCGGTGGTATTCACCCACGGCCTGACGGTCAACAAGGAAAGCTATGCCCAGTACGGCATTGAGCTGGCCCGCCGGGGCTTTGTGGTAATCATGCCGGATATGCTCAACCACGGCGATTCCGAGATCACCGATGCGGCCACCTATCTGGGCCCCTACGCGGCAAACGACGCCTACGGCTCCTTTGCGGCGGTGCGGTACGCCGGTACCCTGGACTATGTGGACAAGACCCAGATCGGCGTGGCGGGCCATTCTGCCGGCGGCCAGGCCTCCAACAACTGTGTGCGCCTGGACGATGAGCAGGGCACCGGCCTGATCTCCGCCATCTACCTGGTTTCCTCTGACCCGGTGTACACCGACGCGGAGGGCAACTGGGCCAACATCTACGGCGCCCGGGATTTCGGGGTTTACTTTACCCTGTATGACCACGTGTACTTCAAGGGCACCGACGAAAACGGCGAGACCATGCTGGTACAGCAGTGGCTGAGCACCGAGCAGGCCAAGAGCCTGTTCGCCTTTGGCCAGGACCCATCCGCCTTTGAGGGCGACAGCGTGGTTCCCGGCCACACCTACACCGCCGAGATCGACGGCCAGACGGTGTTCCGCCGGGTCACCGCCGCCAAGGAGATCCATCCCAAGCCCCAGGGCGGTTCCAATGCGCTGGCGGCTCTGGTGGACTTCTTCCAGGACAGCTTTGAGGCCCCGAACTACATTCTGGGCCAGAAGCAGGTGTTTGTGCCGCTGACCATCTGCAACCTGCTGGGTATGCTGGGCGTGCTGATGAGCTGCGTATTTGCGGTGGGCTGCCTGGTCAAGCTGCCGGTGTTCGCCTGCGTGGCCCCCGGTGAAAACGCCGAGCTGCGCCCCGCCCCGGACAAGACCGGCAAGGTCTGGTTCTGGGTGCTGACCGTGCTGAACTGCGTGTTCGCCTTCTGCAGCATCAGCGCCATCTTCTTTATGGGCTTTGGTTACTGCTGCAGCGAGCTGTTCCCCCAGCAGCCCAGCAACATCTACGCCTTGTGGGCGCTGGCCAACGGCGTGTTCATGCTGATCACGTCCTTTGTGTCCTACGCGCTCTATGCCCGCAAAACCGGCGCGACCCTGCGCAGCTGGGGCCTGCGCATCCCCGTCAAGCAGTTCCTGGCCAGCATCGTGGTGGCCCTGGGCGGCTGCGCGGTGGTGTTTGGCATCGCGTGGGTGTCCAACAACCTGTTCAAGGTGGACTATCACTACTACTTTTGGGGCCTGAAAAACATCCCGCTGTACAACCTGACCACCTTCTTCGCCTACCTGCCGCTGTATCTGGTGTTCGGGCTGGCGGTATCCATCGCGCTGAACAGCGCCTACCACTGCAAGATCGCCAACGAGCCGGAGTGGGTCAACGACCTGTTCTTTGCGGTCATGAACACCCTGCCTGCCCTGCTGATCACCGTGATCGGCTACTGGCTGTACATGAAGAGCGGCGTCAAGCCCTTTGTGTTCGGCTCTACCTACACCTATACCTACACCATCAACGCCATCCCGGTGTTCCCGGTGGCGGTGATCCTGATCCGGCGGCTGTTCAAGCGGTGCAACAACCCCTACATCCCCGGCATCATCGCCGGCGTGCTGCTGTGTTGGCTGCAGGTGTCCTGCAACTTCACCCTCCACGCCTTTGTCTACTACGGCCCCATGGCTGCCTACCTGCCCTGAGGATCACAAGATCAGCCCGCTCCCGCAAGGGGGCGGGCTTTTCTGCGTTTTGTATGCAAAAACCGGCGGGCCCAAACGGGCCCGCCGGTTTGGTCACTGGTTGGTATGGTTACGCAAAGGGATTCTCGGTGGGATAGGGCAGGCTGGCGGGACGGTTCCAGGCAATGTCGGTCACGCCCAGGTACTTGAACACCTCAAACAGCGCCTTGCCGCAGTGGGCAAAGGCCACCGCGCCGTGGTGAGGGTAGCGCTTCTGGATCAGCACATGGCGGTAGAACCGGCCCATCTCCGGGATGGCAAAGATGCCGATGCCGCCGAAAGACCGGGTGGCCACCGGCAGCACCTCGCCCTGGGCGATGTAGCTGCGCAGGTTGCCCTCGCTGTCGCACTGCAGGCGGTAGAAGGTGATGTCGCCGGGGGCGATGTCGCCCTCCAGGGTGCCGCGGGTGAAATCGGGGGTGCCGCCGTTCTCCAGCAGGCGGTTCTGGATCAGCTGGTACTTCACCGCGCAGCCGCTGCACATCTTGCAGCTGGGGGTGTTGCCGCAGTGGAAGCCCATGAAGGTGTCCTTCAGGGTGTAGTTGAACTTGCCGCCGATCTCCTCGTCGTAGATGTAGGGGGGCACCGAGTTGTTGATGTCCAGCAATGTCACCGCGTCGCCGGTGACGCAGGCGCCGATGTACTCGCTCAGCGCGCCGTAGATGTCCACCTCGCAGGCCACCGGGATGCCCCGGGCTGCCAGACGGGAGTTCACATAGCAGGGCTCAAAGCCGAACTGCTCCGGGAAAGCGGGCCAGCACTTGTCGGCAAATACCACGTACTGGCGGGCGCCCTTGTGGGCCTCGGCCCAATCCAGCAGGGTCAGCTCAAACTGGGCCATCCGCTCCAGCAGGTCGGGGTAGGTGTTCTCCCCCATTTCGGCCTTCATCTCGGCCACCACGCCGGGGATGCGCTCGTCGTTCGCGTGGGCCTTGTAGGCCACCAGCAGGTCCAGCTCGCTGTTTTCCTCAATCTCCACCCCCAGCTCGTACAGGCCCTTGATGGGGGCGTTGCAGGCAAAGAAGTCCTGGGGGCGGGGGCCGAAGGTGATGATCTTCAGGTTCTTCACCCCGATGATGGCCCGGGCGATGGGCACAAACTCCCGGATCATGGCGGCGCACTCCTCGGCGGAGCCCACCGGATACTCGGGGATGTAAGCCTTCAGATGGCGGAGCCCCAGGTTGTAGGAGCAGTTCAGCACGCCGCAGTAGGCGTCGCCGCGGCCGTTGATCAGGTCGCCGTCGCCCTCCGCCGCGGCCACGTACATGGTGGGGCCGTCGAACTTCTGGCACAGCAGAGTCTCGGGGGTCTCGGGGCCGAAGTTGCCCAGGAACACCACCAGCGCGTTGACCCCGTGGGCCTTTACATCCTCCAGGGCTTTCAGCGCGTCGGCCTCGTTCTCCACCGTCACGGGGCACTCATACAAGCCCTCGCCGTAGGCGGCCACGATGTTCCGGCGGCGCTGGGTGGACAGGGCGATGGGGAAGCAGTCGCGGGAAACGGCCACGATGCCAAGTTTTACTTCGGGAATATTCATAGTCAGGATTCTCCTTTCCTTGTTTACAGCAGGTCGGCAATATCGATGTTCTCGCCGGTCAGGCCCACATAGGCCCCGTCGGCGGCTTCGGCGGAATCCGGATGGGCCAGCAGCCACTTGTTGCAGGCCCGCAGTAGCTTGTCCTCCTCGGTCAGCGGGCGGATGTCCGGCTTTGCGGTGTTGGTGCCCGCAGGCAGCGCCACCAGCACCCGGAACCCCTTGGCCGGGTCGGTGTGGCAGGGGGCGTAGTGCAGGGTGGTGGCGTATACCTCCACCAGCACCCCGGCGGGCACCCGGAACGCCTTTACCTTGCCGGTGTCCAGCATGCCGTTTTCAATCTCCTCCTGCCGGGCCAGCAGCAGGATAAAGTCCTCGGTGCCCAGGTTGAACTCGCTGTCCCGGTGGTATTCCAGGCAGTTCAATTTGGTGTTGCGGCCGTTGCACCAGCCCATCTGCACCGGCATCCCGCCGTAGAGATGCTCGCTGACCTGCACGGTCACCGGCAGCTCCTGCAGTTCTTCCTCCTCCGGGCAGTAGCCGGTGCCGGTTTCCGGCAGCGGCGTGCGGGCCAGGGCATCCAGCAGTTCGGCGGTGTCCAGCCCCGTTACCACATGGCCGTAGGGGGTGAACTCTTTGTCATGTACGGAATAGATCTTCATGAAGCAGCGCTCCTTTCACATCAGCTGGGGGAACAGTTCCCGGCAGGCGGGATAGATTTTTTTGAACCGGGCGTACCGGTCGTTGTACCGGGCCACCAGGGCCGGGTCGGGCTCCACGGTGGATTGGATCCGCACCAGCGCGTCGGCGGCCTGCCGCACCGAGCTGAACTGCCCGCAGGCCACCATGGCCAGCATCGCCGCGCCGTAGCCGGGGCCCTGTTCGGTGGCCACCGTGTCCAGGGGGATGCCCAGCACGTTGGCCAGGATGGTTTTCCACAAGGCGGACTTGGAACCGCCGCCGCAGATGTTCGAGCGGGGAATCTCGATCCCCAGGCTGCGGGCCACCTCAAAGCTGTCCCGGATGGCAAAGGCCACCCCTTCCAGCATGGCCTGGGTCATGTCCGCCCGGGAGGTGTCCATGGTCATGCCGATAAAGGTCGCCCGGGCGTCGGTGTCGTTGATGGGGCTGCGCTCCCCCATCAGGTAAGGCAGGAAGTACACATGGTTGCGGCCCAGTTTGTCCGGGTCGATCTTGGCTTCCTCGCCCTTGTAGTCGGTGGTGCCGATGATCTGATCCTGCCACCAGCTGTTGCAGCTGGCCGCCGAGAGCATGCAACCCATCAGGTGCCAGCCCCCGTCCGCGTGGGCAAAGGCGTGCAGGGCGTTGTTCGGGTCCACGCCGAACTTGTCGGAGGAGATAAAGATGGTGCCGGAGGTGCCCAGGCTGATGTTGCAGTGGCCCTCCCCCACCGTGCCGGTGCCCACGGCGGCGGCCGCGTTGTCCCCGGCGCCGGCGCAGACCACCACGCTCTCGGGCAGGCCCAGCGCCCGGGCGGCGTCGGCGGTCAGGGTGCCCACCGGCTGCCAGCTTTCAAACAGACGGGGCATCTGGGCCTCGGTCACGCCGCACTCCGCCAGCATTTCGGCGCTCCAGCATTTGTGCTCCACATCCAGCAGCAGCATGCCGGAGGCGTCGGAGTAGTCGGTGGCGTGCACGCCGGTCAGCCTGTAGACCAGGTAGTCCTTGGGCAGCATGATTTTTTTGATGCGGGCAAACAGTTCCGGTTCGTTCTCCCGCATCCAGAGCAGCTTCGGGGCGGTAAAGCCCGCAAAGGCGATGTTGGCGGTGCGCTGGCTCAGAACCGCCTTGCCCACCTGGCCGTTCAGGTAGTCCACCTGGCTGGCGGTGCGGCCATCGTTCCACAGAATGGCCGGGCGCAGCACCCGGTCGGCTTCGTCCAGCGCCACCAGACCGTGCATCTGGCCGCCCGCGCCGATGCCCGCCACCTGGGCCGGGTCAAAGCCCGTCAGCAGCTCGGGCACGCCGGCCAGAACCGCCTGCCACCAGTCCTCCGGGGCCTGTTCGCTCCAGCCCGGCTGCGGGAAGGAAAGAGGATAGGATTTGGTCACGGTATTCCGCACCGCGCCGGTTTCGTCCACCAGCAGCAGCTTGCAGGCGGAGGTACCCAGATCCAGACCGATATACAGCATAGCGCATGCCTCCTGCGTTGTGTTTAAATTGATTTCAGTATACCGCCGCCGGGCCTGCGGGTCTTGTACAAATGGGTGCGGGCCATAGGACAAATTTGCTGTTTGAGTGGATTCTCCTTTCTGCCGGATTTTGCCCGCCCGATTTGGGCAAAACAGCAAAACCGGCGGGCCAGGCGGCCCGCCGGTGGGTTATTCGTCGCTGAATTTGTATCCGATGCCCCAGATGGTCAGGATATACACCGGGTCGTCCGGGTCGGGCTCCAGCTTTTTGCGCAGTTTGCGGATAAAGGCCATGATGTTGCTGTCGTCCAGCAAATAGTCTGCGTCCCACACCGCCCGGTAGATTTGCTCCTTGGTGAACACCTGGCCCCGGTTGCGGGCCAGAAAATACAGGATGTCGAACTCCTTGGGGGTCAGCGGGATCTCCCGCCCGGCCCGCAGCACCTGCCGGGCGGCGGGGCGGATCTCCACCTCCCGGCAGCGGATCACCGGCTCGGCGGCGGGCACCGGCGCGCCGTCCAGCTCCAGCAGCAAAGCGTCGGCCCGGCCCTCCCGCAGTTCGGTCAGCCGGGCCAGCAGGGCCGCGGCCCCGGGGTCCGGCGCGTCTTCCAGCGCCCGGCAAAGGCGGGCGGCCAGTTCCGGGGTCAGCCCGGCGTAGGCAATGTGCTTGTCCATTCTGTGCCGCCCCCTTTCACACCAGTTCCCGGTATCGCCGGACATAGATCGATTTGACGGCGGTCACCGTCAGCAGATAGAGCGCCGCTACCCCCGCCAGAAACACAAAGTAGACCGGCGGCAGCGGGGCCATGCCCGCCAGCGCCCCCAGCGGGGTGAAGGTCAGGGCGGTGAACAGCGCCAGACCCGCCGCCGTTACCGCCAGCACCCCGGCGGCGGGGCGGCTCTGGATAAAGGGCAGGCGCGGGGTGCGCAGCAGATGCAGGATCAGCACCTGGGTCCAGAGGGATTCCAGGAACCAGCCGGTCTGGAACAGCGCCGCGAACCGGGCCTGCCCCGCCGCGTCCAGTGCTCCGTAGGCCCCGCCGCACACCTGCGGGCAGAGCACAAAGAACAAGAACCCGAAGGTCAGCAGGTCAAACACCGAGCTCACCGGCCCGAATACCCCCATGAACCGCCCCAGCGTGCGGCCGGACCAGCCCCGGGGGCGGCGCAGCTGGTCTTCGTCGGCGGTGTCCCAGGCCAGCGCCAGGCACAGCAGGTCATACAGCAGCCCCAGCAACAGCAGCTGCACCGACGCCATCGGGAAGAAGGGCAGCGCCACGCTGGCCAGCGCCACCGCCGCGATGTTGCCAAAGTTGGAGGAAGCGGTGATCCGCAAATACTTGGACATGTTCACAAACACCCGGCGGCCCTCCCGCACCCCGTCCGCCAGCACGTTCAGGTCCTTGTGCAGCAGCAGTACCTGGGCCGCGCCCTGGGCGGTGCAGGCGGCCCCCTCGGCCGCGATGCCCACATCCGCCTGGCGCAGCGCGGGCAGATCGTTCATGCCGTCCCCCAGGTAGCCCACCGTGTGGCCGTTGGCCTTGAGAATGGCCAGAATATCCGCTTTCTGGGCGGGGGTCAGCTCGGCAAATACCGTGCCGCTCTCGGCCAGGGCGGCCCGGTCGTCCGGGCCGGCGGCCTCCAGATCGGCCCCGGTGTACACCCGCTCGCAGGGGATGCCCAGCCGCCGGCAGACCGCCCCGGTCACCTCCCGGGCGTCCCCGCTCAGCACCTTCACCGGCACCTGCAGCGCCCGCAGCCGGGCGATGGCGGGCCCGGCGCTCTTTTTCGGCGCGTCAAAAAAGGCCAGATAGCCCAGCAGGGTCAGGTCCTGTTCATCCTCCGGGCGCAGGGTGTCCCCGTCCAGATCCCGCACCGCCACCGCCAGCACCTTCATGCCGTCCCGGCGCATCTCGTCCACCACCGCCCGCACGTCCCGCTCGCTGTCCGGGCCCATGGGCAGGGTCCGGCCCCGCCACACCGCCCGGCTGCACCGGGCGCAGACGGCCTCCACCGCCCCTTTCACCAGCAGGCGGCCGCCCGCGCCGTCCCGCACCAGCACGCTGGCCAGCCGCCGCTCGTAGGTAAAGGGCAGCTCGTCCAGGCAGGGATGCTGCGTTTCCAGCCGGGCCAGCTTTTCCTGCCAGCCGGGGGCCTGGGCCATCCGCAGCACCGCCTCGTCCAGGTGGTTGCGCACCCCGGTATGCCAGCGGCTGTTCAGCCAGGCGGCCTCCAGCGCGTCGGCGCTCTCGTTGCCCAGCACGTCCAGATAGTATTCCAGCCGGATGTGGTCGCCGGTCAGGGTACCGGTCTTGTCCACACACAGCAGGTCCATGCCGCCAAAGGCCTGCATGGCGTCGATGTCCTTGATGATGGTGCCCCGGCGGGCCAGGGCGCCGCTGCCCCGGGCCAGGCAGGCGGTCACCACCATGGGCAGCAGTTCCGGGGTCAGCCCCACCGCCGCCGACAGGGCGAACACCGCCGCGGCCCCCCACTGCCCCTTGGTCAGCCCGCTGAGCAGAAAGATCGCCGGGGTCAGCACCGCCGAAAACCGCAGCAGCACCCCCGCGATCGACCGGGCCCCCCGGTCAAAGCCCGCCCGGCGGGGCTCCTCGTCCGGGGCGGCGTCCGGCCGCAGGGCCAGCACAACGCCCTCCCCGGTGCCGCCTACGACGGTGGAACCCGCCCACACCAGGCACCGCCAGGCGGCGGGCCGGGCGGCGGGGTCGGTTTCCGGGTCGGGGGTCTTTTCGGTCATGGCGCTCTCCCCCGTCAGCAGCGACTGGGACACAAACAGGTCCCGCGCCCGGGTCAGCCGCACGGTGGCCGGGGCCGGGTCGCCCGCCCGCAGCCGGATGCGGTCACCGATCACCAGTTCTTCCGCGTCCCGCTCCTGCCAGCGGCCCTCCCGCAGCACCGGCACCGTCAGCCGGGTGCGGCGCTGCAGCTGCTGGGCCTGCCGGTGGGCGCGCATCTCCAGCGCCAGCCGCACCAGCCCGCTGAGCAGCAGCATCCCGGTCATCAGGGGGGCGGTGCCCTCGTGAGCAAGTCCGCCGCCCGGCAGCAGTTCGGTCACCCAGGCCAGAACGCACAGCGCCAGCAGGGTCAGGCTGAACGGATTCAAAAAGGCCCGGCGCAGCCGGGGACCCAGCGCCCGGCGGGCAGCGGCGGGGCGGTTGGCCCCGTATCGCTCCCGCTGCTGGGCGGCCTGCCGCTCGGTAAAACCGCCCTCCGGCAGCTGCATCTCCCGGCAGACCGATTCCCACCCGGCGCGGGCGTACCCCGCCAGGCGGGGGTCCAGTCGTGTATTCGGCACAGCGCGGGCCTCCTTTCCCGGGAAATTTCCCGTCCCTTTCATCATACCATATCCGGCGGGGGGAAGATGTTGCGAAATTCTTGCTTTTGTGTGGTACAATAGAAATTACAGAAAAGGAGGTGCGCGCTTTATGGAGGAGATGGAGATCGTCCGCAGTGCCCAGATCAGCGGGCTGCATCTGTTTTTGGATTCTCTGGCCTACCGTACCCCTCATATGCACCGGGAGTTCGAGCTGCTGTGGGTGCTGCGGGGCGCGCTGACCGCCAAGGGCGAGGGGTTCGACTGCACCGCCGGGCCGGGCGGGCTGCTGCTGTTCAACCCCTGCCAGACCCACGAGTTCCGTGCCGCCGACGGGCCGGAATGTCTGTTCCTCTGCATGCAGCTGGCCCCGGAACTGGTGCAGACCGCCTACCCCGCCGCCGACAAGCTGCGGCTGAACCGGATGGACCCGTCCTGCCCGCTGCCGCCGGAAACCGCCGCCCGCGTCAAGGCCGGTCTGCTGGCGGCCACCCGGGCCTATCTGCGCCGCCCGGCGGGGTATGAGCTGTTCTGTGCCGGGCAGGCCCAGCTGGTGCTGTTCGAGCTGATGCAGGCGCTGCCGGTGCAGCTGCTTACCGAGGCGGAAAAGGCCGAGCAGGAAAAGCGCAGCGCCCGCCTGCTGCGCCTTTTGCGGTTTGTGGACGAGCGGTACGCCGGGCCCTGCCGCCTGGGGGATTTTGCCGCCGGGGAGGGCCGGTCGCTCAGTTACCTGTCCCATTTTGTGCGCCAGGCCCTGGGCCAGAGCTTTCAGGAATACGTCACCGGCGTGCGGTTCAACGCGGCCTGCCGCCGGATCGCCGCCGGGGAAAACCGGATGCTGGACGTGTGCCTGGCGTCGGGGTTTTCCGATTACCGGTACTTCTGCCGGGCGTTCCGCCGCCGGATGGGGGTCACGCCGGAAACCTACCGCCAGAACCTGCACCGGGCCGCCCCGCCGGACACCGTCACCCACCACAGCCTGCACTCGCTGGAGCGGTTCTACACCCGGGGCGAGAGCCTGCGCCTGCTGGACGAGCTGGCCGGGCCGAACACATAAACCAAAACGGGCACGCCGTCAGGCGTGCCCGTTTTGTTGTTCAGTTCAGTTCCAGCGGCAGGGGATACCAGTCCTCGGTGCCCTCCGGCCGGTACAGCAGGGTGGGCCGTACACCCAGTTCCACCTGTACCGAGTCCAGGGTGCAGGGGCGGCCCAGATCATCCCGGGCGGTGCACAGGCCGCCCGCGTCCAGCCGGGCCTTGAGCGCCGCCAGCCGGGCCGGGTCCTGTTTGGACAGCCCCGCCTGGTTCATCCGGAACACCAGCGGCACCTCCTGCCCGTCCACCGGGTAGGGGAAGATGCAGAAGGGGTCGTCTGCCTCGTACCGGTCCGGATCGGGGCCGAACACCGCCAGCGCCCGTTCCAGCCCCGCCGCGTCCAGCCGGATGCAGGCCAGGCACTGCTGCTTGTCAAACATGTCGTTCTCGTCCGCCCGGCCCTCCTGCAGCAGGGCGTCGCTGGCCGGGTCGATCCAGTGGTACTCCATCTCTTCCAGCGTGGCCCCCGCCTCGATCTCCCGGCGCAGGGTGCGGAACTCGTAGTCCCCGGGCACCAGTTCCAGGCCCCGGTCCGCCGCGGCCAGGGCCCCGGCCCGGTCCCCGAAGTGGCTGCGCAGGCGGCCCAGCAGCAGCCACACCCAGGGGTAGCCCGGTTCCTGCCGGGCGCCTTCCTCGGCGTAGCGCCGGGCCTCTTCCAGCCGCCCGCAGTAGACCAGCGCCGAGGCGTACCGGTAGTACCAGGTGCCGCAGCCCGCCGCGTTCTTTTCGGAATCGGGCATCCACTGGGTCACCTGCCAGTAGTTCAGGTAGGTGTCCAGGTTGTTGTTCGCAAAGGCGTACCACAAAGCGATCTGCAGATCCTCCCGGGCCTGCCGGTAGGAAAAGCGGTCCTCCTCCACCCCGTTCTGGATAAACTCCTCCAGATACTGCAGCATCCGGCCATAGTAGCCGCTGGTCTTTTCCTCAAAATCCTGCAGGGTCTGGAGATCCGCCATCGTCAGCAGGGAGCCGGTCTCCGGGTCCACCGGGGCGGGGGTGTTGTCCGCCAGGCGCACCGTGCCCACCGTCCGGCGGAAGCTGTGAAACGCCCCCCAGGCCACCCGGCTGCCCTGCAGGAAATCCGCCGCCGCGTCCAGCACGGCGGGCAGATCCCAGGCGATCAGATCCAGGTACTGGGCAAACAGCCCCTCGGCCCAGCCGGTGCAGGTCACCGCATCCGGCCCGGCCTCCCGCTCCAGCGCCGCCTGCAGCTCGTTCCGGAAGTCCCGGGCGGCCTGGCCCGGGTCGGCTTCACAGGCAAAGGTGTCGGTAGGGAACAGCAGGAATCCGGCCACCGCGCCCTGCCGGTGCAGCCGGTCCATGTGGTCGGAGCGGTTCTGCATGTACTCCGCCACCAGCCCCGGGCAGCGGGTCACGCCCCGGGAAACGTCCATCCGCCAGTCCGCGTCGGAATCCCTGTCCGGCTGCCGCTCGTAGTCCAGATCGCTGGTCTCCAGCCAGGCGTCGACGCTGGCCGGGGCTTCCAGCCCCAGGGCCGCCAGCCGCCGGGGCAGCTGATCCAGCGAAAAATCCCCCCGGCCCAGGGGCTTGTTCTTTACCTCGAACCCGTCCACCAGGGCCATGGCAGACAATTCGCCCAGCACCTGGTCGGTGAGCAGACTCAGCAGCCACCAGACCTGATCCTCGTCCTGCTTCCACAGATCGGACAGCTCCGGGCAGTACAGGGTCAGCGCCGCGCCGTGCTCGGTCTTTTTGGCCTTGACCCGCACGGTTTCGGGCCGCACCTCCCGCCCGGCCGCCTGCAGGGTGAAGCCCGGGCTGGGCTGGCGGCCCATCTGCACGTTCCAGTGCGCCGCCACCGGGGCCGGAATCCGCCGGGCAAAATACGCCAGCACAAACAGCTGGGTGCGGTCCCCGTTGGGGCAGAGCACCAGCTCGTGTTTCTGCCCGTTGAAGCCCAGTTCAAAGGCCGGGTCGTCCAGCGCCAGCTCCAGCGCGGCGGCGCACCGGTCCAGCAGTTCCTGCTGGGTCTTGGCCCTATCCGGCGCGTCGATCAGCGCCCGCAGCTGTTCCTCTGCCTGGCCGAACGCGGCCCAGGCCTCCTCCACCCGCTGGCGGAAGCTGCGGTCAAACTGGGGCAGGGTCAGCCGGTGGCGGCAGTCGTCGATGAACTGCTGGGTATCCTCGTCGCCGGGGCGGGCTTCCAGCGCCTGTTCAAAGTAGTGCAGCGCCGGGCCCTCCTCGTCCAGGTAGTACCAGGCGTACCCCATGCGGAAGTTCCAGCAGTGGTCGTTCTGAAAATACGCCTCGTGGGGGGCCAGCAGCCGGATGGCCTTGCGGAACAGCTCCTTGTCCCCCGGCCCGGCCAGGTTGTTATAGGCCCGGGCCAGCTCGCTGTCCAGCTCGGGGGTGCGCTGGTCGGCGGGCAGCGCCTCGATGGCGTCGATGATGTTCTGGTACGCGCCCTCTTCGTGCCAGCGCGCGCATTGCTGCAGCAGATCCATGGTCGGTTCCCTTTCCCGGGCTTTGTGCCCGCAAAAAGATAAATCGGTAGAAATTGTCTTTATTTTATCACGCCCCCATCCGCAAGATGTTACGGAAAAATGAAAACCGGCCGCTTTCCTGCCGAAAGCTGCCGGTTGATGAGGATTTCGGGCCGCGTACACAAAAAGGCCCGCAGGGCTGGGGCCCCCGCGAAAGTTTGCGAAGCAAAGTTTCGTGGGGAAAAGGAGGAATGACGGAGCGATATGAGAAAAGCCCGGGCAAAGCCCGGGCTTTTTGAATGGAGCGCAGTCCATTCCGACGTGGTTGGGTTGGCGGGATTCGAACCCACGCATGCGGGAGTCAAAGTCCCGTGCCTTACCGCTTGGCGACAACCCAGAGAAAAGAAAAAGCGGAAACCGTGCTGCATAACAACCGGGATCCGCTTTCTCTGTGGGGTGGCTAGTGGGGCTCGAACCCACGGCCTCCAGAGCCACAATCTGGCGCGCTAGCCAACTGCGCCATAGCCACCACGTATGGTGCGCCCAAAGGGACTCGAACCCCTGGCCCACTGCTTAGAAGGCAGTTGCTCTATCCACCTGAGCTATGGGCGCACGCCAAAGGTCATTCCCGACTGGGACACGCTGCGCCATATATAATACTATACTTTCTCCATTTCGTCAAGGGTTGTGGCGGATTTAATGAAAAAATTTTTGCCGCGCCTCACATCCGCTTTTCCAGCAGGCTGCTGATCCCGATCAGGATCAGCGGGTTCACCGTGATCAGCCCCCACACCACCAGCGCCGGCACCGTGTAGCCAAGGCCCAGGAACACCACCGCCGCTATCCCCATCAGGGCCAGGTTGGCCGCGTTGGCGATGTTGCCGGCCTTTTCCCTCAACGCCAGGTTGCGCTCGTCCAGCACCGCCACCCGGTAGTCCGGATCGGTGCGCAGCATCTTCTCGTGCAGCAGGCTGGTGTGGCACACCCCGACCAGGGCCGCCGCCGCTACACCCAGCGCCAGCCGCACCGCCTCGGGCACACCGCCCCACACCGCGGCGGCCGCCAGTATCGCCGCCGCCGGATAGCCCAGATACCACAGCTTCTGGTTACGCTTCATCGCCGCTCTCCTCCTCGTAGATAAAGATCTCCTCGATGGGCAGCCCGAAATACCGGGCGATCCGAAAGGCCAGCAGGATGCTGGGGTTGTACCGCCCGTTCTCCAGCGAGCCGATGGTCTGGCGGGACACCTCCAGCGCCCGGGCCAGTTCCTCCTGATTGATGCCGCGCGCACGGCGCAGTTCTTCCAGCCGGTTTTTCAATCCTGTCCCTCCAATGGAAAGTTTGCTTTCCATCCACAGGATACCATGACAGAAACAAAATGTCAAGCATACTTTCCGTTTTGAGGGCGGATTTCAGCCGCAAGGGCCCGGTTTTTTGCCGTCCGGGGTGGAAAAAACGGCGCATCCGTGCTACAATAAGGCGTGCAAGGGAAACACACGCGGCCCCTGGCCGCCTGCGAAAGGAAGAGAGAATAATGGGTAACATTTGGCATGATATGAACCCCGCCCGTATCACCCCCGAGGACTTCGTGGCCGTGATCGAGATCGAAAAGGGCTCCAAGAAGAAATACGAACTGGACAAGGAAACCGGCTTCATCATTCTGGACCGGATCCTGTACACCTCCACCCACTATCCGGCCAACTACGGCCTGATCCCCCGCACCCTGTCCGATGACGGGGACCCGCTGGACGTGCTGGTGCTGTGCAGCGAGACCATTGAGTCCATGAGCCTGGTTCGCTGCTACCCCATCGGCGTGTTCACCATGCTGGACGGCGGCAAGATGGACGAGAAGATCATCGCCATCCCCTTCAGCGATCCCACCTACAATACCTACAAGGATATCAGCGAACTGCCCGCCCATATCTTTGCTGAGATGCGCCATTTCTTCAGCGTCTACAAGAGCCTGGAGGAAAAGGAGACTGTGGTAAACGAGGAGCAGGGCGCGGAGGCCGCCAAGGAGGTCATCCGCAAGTGCCGGGAGGCCTATATCCAGAAATACTGCTGACCGCGGCAGGCCGGCGGCGGCGCGTGTGCGCTGCCGCCCTTGCTTTGCCCTGTGCCTTATTTTCATACAGAAAGGAACCGATGCGATCTATGAACTGCACTGTGAACATTGCCCGGGATACCTGGTGGCTGGGCGCCAGCGACCGGCGTCTGGCCCGGTTTGAAAACCTGTTCCCTCTCACCCGGGGGGTGGCCTACAACAGCTACCTGATCCTGGACGAGAAGACCGTTCTGCTGGACACCGCCGACTGGTCGGTGGGCCGCCGCTTTTTTGAGAATCTGGCCGGGCTGCTGAACGGCCGCGGGCTGGACTATGTGGTGGTGCACCACATGGAGCCGGACCACGCCGCCACCCTGGGCCAGCTGCTGGCCGCCCATCCCGAAACCACCGTGGTCTGCAACGCCAAGACCCTGGCGATGATCAACCAGTTCTTTGCCCTGCCGCTGGAGGGCCGTACCCAGCTGGTGGCCGAGGGCGGCGAGCTGTGCACCGGCGCGCACACCCTGCGCTTCTGCATGGCCCCCATGGTGCACTGGCCGGAGGTCATGGTCAGCTACGATACCCTGACCGGGGCGCTGTTCAGCGCCGACGCTTTCGGCAGCTTCGGCGCGCTGGAAGGCGATATCTTCACCAACAAGCAGGATTTTGCCGCCAACTGGCTACCGGAGGCCCGCCGCTACTACGCCAACATCGTGGGCAAGTACGGCGCACCGGTGCAGGCGCTGCTGAAAAAGGCCGCCGGGCTGGACATCCGGCTGGTCTGCCCGCTGCACGGGCCGCTGTGGAAAGAGGATATCGACTACCTGGTGGGCCTGTACGATACCTGGAGCCGGTATCAGCCGGAAGAGCGCACCGTGTCGGTGCTGTACGCCAGCATGTACGGCCACACCGAGGCCGCCGCGCTGCGCCTGGCCCAGCTGCTGGCCGAGCGGGGCGTGGAGGGCGTAACGGTGCATGACGTCTCCGGCGAGGATACCAGCTGGCTGATGGCCGAGGTATGGCGGTGCAGCCATCTGGTGCTGGCCGCCCCCACCTACAACGGCGGGCTGTATCCCAAGATGGAGAACCTGCTGGCCGATATGAAGGCCCTGGCCGCCCAGAACCGCACGGTGGCCCTGATCGAGAACGGCAGCTGGGCCCCCGCCGCCGCCAAGGTGATGCGCGGCGAGCTGGAAAGCCTGAAAAATGTAACGGTGCTGGAGCCGGTGGTCACCATCAAGTCCGCCGTGAGCCCCGCCCAGGAGCAGGCGTTGGCCGATCTGGCCGACGCCCTGGCCGCCGATCTGGCCAAGGGCTGATACACAAAACAAAAACGAGGCACGCTGTTCAGCGTGCCTCGTTTTTTATGGTTCAGTTCCGGTCCATGCGGCCGATGGCTTCCTGCGCACCGGCCACATCCTCCAGGTTTTCCAGCCGGAAATACTGGCGGCCCCGGCGGCCGTAGTACTCGGTGACAAAAAGGATGGTACCGGTTCCGTCCCGGTTCAGATGGATGTCCATGGGGGGCAGGTCCCGCCCGTCAAACACCTGTACGTGCTGCCCGGCCCGGATCAGCAGCTTTCGGTTGGTGATCACATAGCAGGTGCGGCCCCGCAGCCGGATGGCGTTCAGCGGGCGGCCCACCAGCATATAAAGACCCACCAGAATAAAGGGCACGCCCCACAGAACCATGAAATTCCCGCCGCTGCGGATGGCCATATACTCCCAGTACCCGCAGAACGCCAGCCAGGGAATGGCAAACAGGGCGGTGGACAGGTAAAACGGATCCAGCAGCCGGACCTTGCCCGGCTTGCCCTGCCAGAGCACGTATTCCCCGCCGCTCAGATAGGACTGTACAAAGGAAAATTCATCCATGCGGTATCCCTCCCGTTCAGCTCTGTGCCATCTGCATGACAGCGTCCTGGGCGGCTTCGGCGTCGGCCAGGTTTTCCAGCGCAAAGTTGCCCCGCAGCCGCCGGCCGTAAAACAGCAGGGTGCCGGCGCCGTTACGGTGCATCCGCAGATGGGGCACCGTCAGTTCTTCCAGCGGGTGAGACACGACCCGGTCCCCCTCCTTGATCAGAATCTGCCGGTTGGTCACCACATACCAGGTCTTGTCCCGCAGCCGGGCGGTGTGCAGCGGTTTTGCCGCCACGATCAGCAGCCCCGGGATAACCAGCACCGCCCCCAGCACGGCCAGCGCCCAGGACCGGTCCTGCCAGGCTGTGAACAGGCAGTCGCCCGCCAGAAACAGCCAGGCGGCCCCGATGATCAGCACGATCGGCTCTGCCGCGGCAAATACGCCGCCCTTCTGCGGCTTGCCCTGCCAGAGAATCTGCTCACCCTCCTGCATACGGGAGCGGCAAAAATTGTATTCGTCCATTGTTGGCCTCCCACCCCGGCGCACGGCCGGTTCTATCAGCGCCAGTATAATCCGTCCGCCCGGCTTTTACAACCCCGTGGCCTCCCCGGCGGAAGCCCGGCGCAGCAGCCAGAGCGCCGCCGCGCCGATCACCACCGCGGTGGCGGGGTAAGCGGCCCATACGCCCTGCAGGCCCAGACCGGTGAGCGGCAGCAGGAACAGGAAGATAGGCTGCACCACCAGCGGTTCCCCGTAGGCCAGCAGGGACGCGGCCCGGGCCTGGCCCACCGCGCAGAAATAGCTGCAGGAGAACCGGGCCAGCCCCACCAGCGGAAAACTGACCACCAGATACCACAGCGCCTGTGCCGCGGCGGGGATGGTGGCCTCCCCCGCGCCGAACAGCACCGGCAGCATCTCCCGCCCGGCAAAGCAGAGCAGGCTGCACGCCGCGCCCGCCGCCAGCACCGTGGTCAGCCCCTTGCGGCGCAGATGCACCAGGGCGGTGTGATCCTTGGCACCGTTGGCGTAGCTGATCAGGGGCTGGGCACCGTCGCCCACGCCGGTCATCAGCGGCAGGAAACTGCCGGTCACATAGCTCAGGATGGCGTACACCGCCACCGCGCCGGTGCCGCCGTACCGCTGGGCCTGAATGTTGTTGAGCAGCAGCACGATGCTGGTGGACACCGACAGCCCGAAAGGCGAAGCCCCCAGCCGGATGATCTGCCGCAGCAGCATCCCCCGGGGCCGCAGATCGGCGGGACGGGGGGCGGCGGTGCGGCCGGTAAGCACCAGCGGCAGGGCCACCGCCACGCAGCCGCCCTGGGCGGCCATGGTGGCCACCGCGGCGCCCCACAGTCCCCACTGGAACCGTTCAATGAACAGCCAGTCCAGAAATATGTTGGCCACAAGCCCCAGAATCATCACCGCCATGGCGGTCATGGAGCGGCCGGTGCCCCGCAGCAGGGGTACCAGACCGTTGGCAAAAATCTGGGTAAAGGCCAGCGCGCTGACCACCCGCAGGTATTCGCAGGCCAGCGGCATCAGGCTTTCGTCCGCGCCCATCCAGGGCAGCAGGTAGGGATGAGCAAAGTAAAAGACCAGGCTGATCACCACCGAGGCGGCGGCCAGGGCGGTCAGGGTGTTGCCCACCGCCCGGCGGGCGGCGGCCTCGTCCCCGGCGCCCAGGGCGGTGGCGGCGCAGACCGAACCGCCTACCCCCAGCGCCAGACCCACCGCCAGCAGCACCTGCACCAGCGGCCAGGCCACGTTGATGGCGGCCAGGCCCGCGTCGCCCATGTTGCGGCCGATGAAAAAGCCGTCCACCACCACAAAAAAGCCGCAGAGCAGCTGGCTGGCCATACTGGGCAGCACAAACCGGAAAAATTGCCGCTCCAGCGGCTGATCCTGTCGCATGGTATACCTCCTTTAAAAGCCAATATGGGGGTGCGTGGGCTGCGGGCGCAACAAGGATGCGCCCGCTCTGCTTTGCAGACCGCCCTGCCGGTCCAAGGCCACATCGTGGCCTTGGCCGCTTCGCGGGCCCGGCCCCCATGCCCCCATTCTGCGGACGAAATATCGTCCGCGGGAATGAAATATAAACAAAAGCATCCTCCGGCGGGACATCAATACCGTCGGGGGATGCCTGTTCCGCCCACCGGGGGCGGGGCGCGGAGAAATCCGCGCGGATGTCGTTCACAGGTTTAGTATAGCATACCAGTTTTTTGCCGTAAACCCCCGCCCATAAAAAAGGCCCGCGCCGAACCGTTCCGCGCGGGCCTTGTTCTGTATAAATTCCCAGGGCCGGAGTATTCCGGCCCGATTTCCGGGGGTCTGGGGGAGATGTTATCTCCCCCAGATTGGCTTTATCAAACGCTGAGCTCCGCGTTCTGCCCCACGCAGTCGGGGTTGGCGGCCAGCACCGGGCGGATCACCTCGTCCAGGTAATGCCGCACCTGGGCGGGGGCCAGGCCGGTGAAATGCTCCGGCTGCAGCACCGCCTCGATATCGGCGCGTTCCAGGCCGAAGGCCGGGTCGGCCACCACCCGGTCGATCAGGTCGTTGGGCAGGCCCTGCTCCTTGACGCAGGCCGCCGCCGCCACCGAATGCTGACGCAGCCGCTCGTGCAGCTCCTGCCGGTCGCCGCCCTTCTTTACCGCCTGCATCATGATGTTCTCGGTAGCCATGAAGGGCAGTTCCGCCATCACGCGGGCACGGATCACCTTCGGATATACCACCAGCCCGTTGCAGACGTTCAGCAGAATGTTCAGGATCGCGTCCGCCGCCAAAAAGCCTTCCGCCATGGCGATCCGCTTGTTGGCGGAATCGTCCAGCGTGCGCTCAAACCACTGGGTACCCGCGGTGAAAGCCGGATTCAGCACGTCCACCATCAGATACCGGGCCAGGGCACAGATACGCTCGGCACGCATGGGATTGCGCTTGTAGGGCATGGCGGAAGACCCGATCTGATGCTTCTCAAACGGCTCCTCCATCTCCTTGAAGTTGGCCAGCAGGCGCAGGTCGGTGGCAAACTTCATCGCGCTGGAGGCAAGCCCCGCCAGGGCGTTCAGCACCATGGTGTCCACCTTGCGGCTGTAGGTCTGGCCGGATACCGGCACCACCTTGTCAAAGCCCAGCGCGGCGGCGATGTCCGCCTCCACCGCCCGGATCTTGCCCTCGTCACCCTCAAACAGCTCCACAAAGCTGGCCTGGGTGCCGGTGGTGCCCTTGGAACCCAGCAGCGCCAGGCTGGCGATCCGGTGATCGATCTCCTCCAGATCCATGTACAGCTCGTTCATCCACAGGGTAGCCCGCTTGCCCACGGTGGTCAGCTGGGCGGGCTGGCAGTGGGTGTAGGCAAGACAGGGCATATCCTTGTACTTGTCGGCAAAATCCGCCAGCAGCGCCAGCACGCCGATCAGCTTCTTGCGCACCAGCTGCAGGCCTTCCCGCATCACCAGCACGTCGGTGTTGTCGCCCACGTAGCAGCTGGTGGCACCCAGATGGATGATGCCCTTGGCCTCCGGGCACTGCAGCCCGTAGGCGTAGACGTGGCTCATCACATCGTGGCGGCATTCCTTCTCCCGGCGGATGGCGTCCTCGTAGTTGATGTCGTCGGCATGGGCCTCCAGCTCGGCGATCTGCTCGTCGGTGATGGGCAGACCCTGCTTCTGTTCGGCCTTCGCCAGCGCGATCCACAGACGCCGCCAGGTGCGGAACTTGTTGTCCTCCGAGAAGATGTACTGCATCTCATCCGAGGCGTAGCGGGTGGAAAACGGCGAAATATAACGGTCATGGGACATAGGTTTTGTGTTCCCCTTTCTTGGTTTTACAGCGCGAAGTAGGCCACGCCGCCCTCAAACAGCGGCTGCCAGGTGTCGCCCGGCACGTTCTTGTACAGGTTTACGCCCCGGCGCTCGGTGTGGCCCATCTTGCCCAGTACCCGGCCGTCCGGGCTGGTGATGCCCTCGATGGCCCAGACGCTGCCGTTGGGATTGTACCGCAGATCCATGCTGGGCACGCCCTCCGGCGTGGTGTACTGGGTGGCGATCTGACCGGCGGCTGCGAGCTGCTGCAGCAGTTCCGGGCTGGCCACAAACCGGCCCTCGCCGTGGCTGATGGCGATGGTGTGCCGCGCGCCCGGCTCGCACTTGGACAGCCAGGGCGACAGGGTGGAGGCCACGCGGGTGGTCACCAGCATGCTCTGGTGCCGGTGCAGGGTGTTGAAGGTCAGGGTGGGGCAGCTTGCGTCGATGGGCCGGATCTCGCCGTAGGGCACAAGCCCCAGCTTGATCAGCGCCTGGAACCCGTTGCAGATGCCCAGCATCAGGCCGTCCCGCTCTTTCAGCAGCCGGTGTACCGCCTCGGTGACCGCCGGCGCCCGGAAGAAGGCGGTGATGAACTTGGCGCTGCCGTCCGGCTCGTCGCCGCCGGAGAAACCGCCCGGCAGCATCACGATCTGGCTGCCGTCGATGGCCTTGACCAGCGCCTCGCAGCTTTCGGCCACGGCGGCGGGGGTCAGGTTGTTGATCACCAGCACCTGCGGATCGGCCCCCGCCTGACGGAACGCCCGGGCGGTGTCGTACTCACAGTTGGTGCCCGGGAATACGGGGATAATGACCTTGGGCCGGGCCACGCCGATCTTCGGCGCGCGGCGGCTTTCCGGCTTGTAGCTGATGACCGGGGCCTCGCCGGGGTTTGTGCCCCGGTAGGGCATCACCGGCTCCAGCTTGCCTTCCCAGATCTCCTGCACGGCGGCCAGATCCACCAGCTCGTTTTTGGTGCGGAAGGTGTAGTCCCCGGTGGTCACGCCCAGCACCGCGCCCAGCGGCTGCTCGTCCTCCATCTCCAGCACAAAGCTGCCGTAGGCCGGGCGGAACAGGCTGTCCACATCCACGCCGGTGGACAGGGCAAAGCCGATGCGGTTGCCCAGACCCATCTTGAACAGGCACTCGGCCACGCAGCCGTAGCCCGGGGTGGCGCAGGCCAGCACCTTGCCGGAGGCAATCAGCCCCTGCACGATGGCGTACAGGGCTTTCAGGCTGTCCGCGTCGGGCACAAGGCCGTTGTATTTGGGCTGCAGCAGCATCACCTTGCTGCCGGGCAGCTTGAATTCAGGGCTGATGATGCGGCGGGTGTCCCCGATGGCGGCGGCAAAGCTTACCAGCGTGGGGGGCACGTCCAGCTTTTCAAAGCTGCCGGACATGCTGTCCTTGCCGCCGATGGCCGCGAGACCCAGATCCATCTGGGCATCCAGCGCGCCCAGCAGGGCGGCCAGCGGCTTGCCCCAGCGGGTGGGCTCTGCGCCCAGACGCTCGAAGTATTCCTGGAAGGTCAGGTAGGCGGCCTGATGGTCAAAACCGGTGGCCACCAGACGGCTCACGCTCTCCACCACCGACAGATAGGCGCCCCGGTAGGGATCCTGCTCCATCAGGTAGGGGTTGAAGCCCCAGGCCATGCCGCTGCAGGTGGTGGTCTCCCCGTCCACCGGCAGCTTGGCCACCATGGCCTGCGCCGGGGTCAGCTGGGTGCGGCCGCCGAAGGGCATCAGCACGGTGGCCGCGCCGATGGTGGAGTCAAACCGCTCGGAGAGGCCCTTCTTGCTGCAGACGTTCAGATCGCCGGCCAGCGCCTTGAACCGCTCGCTCAGGGTATTCCCCTGCCAGCTGCGGGCGTACTGGCCCGCCGCCGTCACATGGGCCGCGGCGTGCTTCTCCGCACCGTTGGAGTTCAAAAACTCCCGGCTGATGTCCACGATGGTGGCGCCGTTCCAGGTCATGGTCAGGCGGGGGGCTTCGGTGACGGTGGCCACCACGGTGGCTTCCAGGTTCTCGCCGTTGGCCAGCCGGATGAATTCCTCCACATCGCCCGGGGCCAGCACCACGGCCATGCGCTCCTGGCTTTCGGAGATGGCCAGCTCGGTGCCGTCCAGACCGTCGTACTTGCGGGGCACCGCGTTCAGGTCGATGGCCAGGCCGTCGGCCAGCTCACCGATGGCCACGCTCACGCCGCCTGCGCCGAAGTCATTGCAGCGCTTGATCAGGCGGGTGGCCCGGGGATCCCGGAACAGCCGCTGCAGCTTGCGCTCCACCGGGGCGTTGCCCTTCTGTACCTCAGCGCCGCAGGTTTCCAGGCTTTCCAGCTTGTGGGCCTTGCTGGAACCGGTGGCGCCGCCGCAGCCGTCACGGCCGGTGCGGCCGCCCAGCAGCACCACGATGTCGCCGGGGGCGGGCACCTCGCGGCGCACGTTGGCCGCCGGGGCCGCGCCCACCACCGCGCCGATCTCCAGGCGCTTGGCCACATAGCCCGGGTGGTACAGCTCGTCCACCTGGCCGGTGGCCAGGCCGATCTGGTTGCCGTAGCTGGAATAGCCCGCCGCCGCGGTGGTCACCAGCTTGCGCTGGGGCAGCTTGCCGGGCAGGGTCTCGCTCACCGGTACCAGCGGGTCGCCCGCGCCGGTCACACGCATGGCCTGGTACACATAGCTGCGGCCGGACAGCGGGTCCCGGATGGCGCCGCCGATGCAGGTGGCCGCGCCGCCGAAGGGCTCGATCTCGGTGGGATGGTTGTGGGTCTCGTTCTTGAACAGGAACAGCCAGTCCTGCTCTTCCCCGTCCACGTCACAGGTGATCTTGACGGTGCAGGCGTTGATCTCGTCGGATTCGTCCAGATTCTTCAGGATGCCCCGCTTCTTCAGCGCCTTGGCCCCGATGGTGGCCAGGTCCATCAGGCAGACCGGCTTCGGGGTGCGCCCGGCGTATACCTCCGCCCGCAGGTCCTCGTACCGGTCCCAGGCGGCGGCCACGGCGGGCTCGTCAAATTCAGCTTTGTCCAGAATGGTGCCGAAGGTGGTGTGGCGGCAGTGATCGGACCAGTAGGTGTCGATCATCCGGATCTCGGTGATGGTGGGGTCCCGCTGCTCGCTGCGGAAATACTGCTGGCAGAACGCGATGTCCCCCTCGTCCATGGCCAGGCCCTTTTCGGCCACAAAGGCCGCCAGACCCGCCTCGTCCAGCTGGTTGAAGCCGGTCAGGGTCTCCACAGTGGTGGGGATGGGGTACTCCACCGCCAGGGTGTCCTTTTCCTCGAGAGACGCCAGGCGGGCCTCCACCGGGTTGATAACGTATTTTTCGATGGCGGCCAGCGCCTCGTCGGTGATATTGCCGGTCAGCAGATAGACCCGGGCTGTGCGCACGGCGGGCCGCTCGCCCTGGCTGATCAGCTGGATACACTCGCTGGCGGAATCCGCCCGCTGGTCAAACTGGCCGGGCAGATACTCCACCGCAAACACCCGGTCGGCGGCGGGCAGCTGGTCGTAGGTCACATCCACCGGCGGTTCGCTGAACACGGTGGGCAGGCAGGCCTCAAACAGTTCCCGGCTGATGCCCTCCACGTCGTACCGGTTCAGCAGCCGCAGGCCGGTCAGGCCCTGGATGCCCACCAGGCCGGTCAGCTCGTTCAGAAGGCCCTGGGCCTCCCCGTCAAAACCGGGCTTTTTTTCCACATATACGCGATATACCATGGGCACTCCCCCTTATTTGTTTTGCTCGGCCAGGGCGGCAAGGGCCCGGCGGCCGATGTCGGTGCGCTTGTGCGCCCCCTCGAACCGGATGCAGGCGGCGGCGGCGTAGGCTTTGGCCAGCGCCGCGGGCAGGTCGGCCGCCGTGGCGGTGACGCCCAGTACCCGGCCCCCGGCAGTCACCAGACCGCCGTCCTTGGCCGCGGTGCCCGCGTGGTAGACCACCGCGTCGCTCTGGGCCAGCTGGCCGTTTTCCGCCAGGCCCTCAATGGGCAGGCCCTTGGGGTACTTCTGGGGATAGCCGCCGCTAGCCAGAATCACGCAGGCGGCAGAGCCCTTGTCAAACTCCACCGGGGTGTCGGCCAGGGTGCCGTTTGTGCAGGCCTGCATGATGGTCAAAAGATCGCTGTGCAGCAGCGGCAGCACCACCTGGGTCTCCGGGTCGCCGAAGCGACAGTTGTATTCGATCACCTTGGGCCCGTCCGGGGTGAGCATCAGGCCGAAGTACAAACAGCCCTTGAAGGGGCAGCCCTCCGCCTGCATGGCCCGCACCGTGGGCAGGAAGATCTCCTCCATGCACCGCTCGGCCACCGCCGGGGTGTAGAAGGGGTTCGGGGCGATGGTTCCCATGCCGCCGGTGTTCAGACCCTCGTCGTTATCCAGCGCCCGCTTGTGGTCCATGCTGGACACCATGGGCTTGACCGTTTCGCCGTCGCAGAAGGCCAGCACGCTGACCTCCGGCCCGGTGAGGAATTCCTCCACCACCACCCGGGTGCCGGAGGCGCCGAACACCTTTTCCTCCATCATCTCGTGGAGGGCTTCCCGGGCGGCGGCCTCGTCGGGGCAGATCAGCACGCCCTTGCCCAGGGCCAGCCCGTCGGCCTTGATGACCACCGGGTACTTGCCCTTTTGCTGGATGTAGGCCAGGGCGGCGGCGGGCTCGGTAAACACCGCGTAATCGGCGGTGGGGATGCCGTACTGCTTCATCAGGTTTTTGCTGAATACCTTGCTGGCCTCGATGCGGGCCGCGGCGGCATTGGGGCCAAAGGCCGGGATGCCCGCTTCGGCCAGCCGGTCCACCAGCCCCAGGGCCAGCGGATCGTCCGGGGCCACCACCACATAGTCAAAGGCTTCTTCCTTGGCAAAGGCCGTCATGGCGTCCAGATCGGTGGCGGGAATCGCCCGGCAGACAAAGCCGTCGGCGGCAATGCCGCCGTTGCCCGGCGCGGCCCACAGCTCGGTGGCCGCGGGGCTTTTGCGCAGCGCGCGCAGGATGGCGTGTTCCCGCCCGCCGCCGCCTACTACGAGAATTTTCATAGCGTGAATGCTCCCCTTTCCGTTGGGCTGAGAAACCGCCAAAGCCCCGGGCGCGAAAACTCGTGCCGGGGCGGCGGTAACTGATTAGTGGTGGAACAGCCGCAGGCCGCAGAAGGCCATGGCGATGCCGTACTTGTTGCAGGTGTCGATGACCTGCTGATCCCGGATGGAGCCGCCGGGCTCCACGATGGCGGTCACGCCGCTGCGGCGGGCCCGCTCGATGTTGTCGCCGAAGGGGAAGAACGCGTCGCTGCCCAGGCACACGCCGGTGACCTTGGCCAGCCACTCCTTTTTCTCGGCGGCGGTCAGGGGCTCGGGCCGGGTGGTGAAGGTCTCGGCCCAGACGTCCTCGCCGATCACGTCCTCGTACTCGTCGGAGATGTACACGTCGATGGCGTTGTCCCGGTTGGGGCGGCTCACATCCTCGCGGAAGGGCAGGGCCAGCACCTTGGGATGATGGCGCAGCTGCCAGATGTCCGCCTTGTTGCCCGCCAGACGGGTGCAGTGGATGCGGCTCTGCTGGCCGGCGCCCACGCCGATCACCTGCCCGCCCTGGGCGTAGCAGACCGAGTTGGACTGGGTGTATTTCAGGGTGATCAGGCAGAGCACCAGATCCCGCTTCTGCTCCTCGGTGAGGGTCTTGTTCTCGGTGACCAGGTTCTCCAGCATACCCTCGTTGATGACCAGGTCGTTGCGGCCCTGCTCGAAGGTCACGCCGAACACCTGCTTGCGCTCGATGGGCGCGGGCTGGTAGTCCGGGTCGATCTGCACAATGTTGTAGTTGCCCTTGCGCTTGGATTTCAGGATGGCCAGCGCCTCGGGGGTGTAGCCGGGGGCAATGATGCCGTCGGTCACCTCATGCTGGATGACCTTGGCGGTGGACTCGTCGCACTCGTCGGAGAGGGCGATCCAGTCGCCGAAGCTGCTCATGCGGTCGGCGCCGCGGGCCCGGGCGTAGGCACAGGCCAGGGGGGACAGCTCCAGCCCCTCGCAGAAGTACATCTTTTTCAGGGTGTCGTCCAGGGGCAGGCCGTAGGCCGCGCCCGCCGGGGACACATGCTTGAAGCTGGCGGCGGCGGGCAGATTGCCGGCGGCCCGCAGCTCCTTGACCAGCTGCCAGGAGTTCAGCGCGTCCAGCAGGTTGATGTAGCCGGGCTTGCCGTTCAGCACGGTGATGGGCAGCTCGCCCTGCTCCATGAACACCCGGGCGGGTTTCTGGTTCGGGTTGCAGCCGTATTTCAGTTCCATTTCGGTCACGATGTCTACCCCCTTTTATTCCTCGTCCCCGGCTTCGTCCCACACCGGGTCGTATTTGTTGATGATCACGTCCTCGGTCTCCTGGGTGGCCAGGTCGATGGCCCGCACAAACAGGCTGACCTTGTTGTCCTCGTTCAGGGCGTTCCAGATATCCACTGCGAAGTCCTCGGCCTCCTCCGGCACGCTCACCCGCTCCGGCTCGCCCTCAAAGCTGGGGATGGGGCTGCCGTCGCATTTGTAGGTGTGGATGAAATGGCCCTCCCCGGCCACCGGCTGGGGATACTCGAAGAAGTACCGGCGGCAGCTTTCGCCGTTGCCGTCGGCGCTTTTCAGGATGGACAGCTTGTAGGCGCATTCGCCGCCACTCACTTCCACCACGCCGCTGATGCGGGGGGTCCAGTTGGGACCGTCCGGCTCAAAGGTGCGGGTGCGCAGCGCGTCCTCAAAGCTGCCGCCCGCCGCCAGGAAGTCATACACCGTGTCGGTCTGGTCGCCGTTGGTGGCGATGGTCACGTCGCCCCAGGTGCGCACCGGGTTGTAGATGATCAGGCTGGGGTCCTCCAGCTTGGCCGGGTCGGCAGCCTTGGTGCAGATGCCGTCCAGTTCGGGCAGCGGATCAAAGATACGATTGCGGCTGTTGGCGCTGCGGCCCATGATAAAGTAGGCGATCAGGGCCTTTTTGCCGCTGGGGGCCAGCCCCAGCACGATGCCCCGGCCCGGATAGGTGTTCTCCCGCAGCAGGGCGTACAGATCCATCTTTTCCATCGTCGGCTCCCTTTCTTACGGCGGATGCCGTATACAAACTGTATAATTTTACTTGTCGTATTCTTTGCAGAGCATCTCCACGGCGGCGGGCAGCAGCTTCCATTCGGCCTGCTCCATCACCCGCTTCTGCAGGATCTCCGGGGTGTCGCCGGGTTCAACATCCACCGCTTTCTGCAGCAGGATGCGGCCGCCGTCGCACACCTCGTTCACCAGATGCACTGTGGCGCCGGTCACCTTGACCCCTTTGGCCAGGGCGGCCTCGTGTACCCGCAGGCCGTAGAACCCCTCGCCGCAGAAGCTGGGGATCAGGCTGGGATGCACGTTCACGATCCGGTCCGGATAGGCCGCAATGACCGACGGCCCCAGAATCGACAGAAAGCCCGCCAGCACCACCAGCTGGATGCCGTGGCTCTGCAGGGTGTGCAGCAGGGCCGCGTCAAAGGCCTCGGCGCTGGGATAGTCCCGGCGGCTGACCACCGCGCTCTCCACACCGGCCCTGGCGGCCCGTTCCAGGGCGTAGACCCCGGGTTTCGAGGCCACCACCAGGCTTACCTGCCCGTGGGGGATGGTCCCGGCGGCCTGGGCGTCCAGGATGGCCTGCAGGTTGGTGCCGCCGCCGGATACCAGAACCGCTACTTTCAGCATAGCTCCACCCCGCTGCCGGCGGCGATCTCGCCCAGTTTCCAGGCGCCGGGTTCGCCGTTCTCGTGCAGCACGGCCAGGGCCTTGTCCGCATCGGCGGCGGCCACGGTCAGCACCATGCCCACGCCCATGTTGAAGGTGTTGAACATATCCCGCTCGGGGATGTTGCCCACCTTGGCGATCAGGTCAAACAGGGCCGGGGTGCGCACGTCCGCCTTGCGGATGCGGGCGCAGCAGCCCTCTTTCAGGCTGCGGGGAATGTTCTCGTAGAAGCCGCCGCCGGTGATGTGGCTCACGCCCTTCACCGTCACCTGCTCCATCAGGGCCAGCACCGGCTTCACATAGATGCGGGTGGGCTCCAGAAGCGCTTCGCCCAGGGGGCGGCCCAGTTCCTCGGTGTAGCGGGTGAGAACCTCGGGGTCATGCTCCAGATCGAACACCCGGCGCACCAGCGAGAACCCGTTGGAGTGCACGCCGGAGCTGGGCAGGGCGATCAGCACGTCGCCGGGGGTCATGGTGCTGTTGTCCAGCAGGCGGCTCTTGTCCACCGCGCCCACGGTAAAGCCCGCCAGGTCGTACTCGTCCTCCGGGTAGAAACCGGGCATCTCGGCGGTCTCGCCGCCCACCAGGGCGCAGCCGGCCTGCACGCAGCCCTCGGCCACACCGGCCACCAGCTGGGCGATCTTCTCCGGCACGTTCTTGCCGCAGGCAATGTAGTCCAGGAAGATCAGGGGCTTGGCGCCCGCACAGATCACGTCGTTCACGCACATGGCCACGCAGTCGATGCCCACGGTGTCGTGCTTGTCCATCATAAAGGCCAGTTTCAGCTTGGTGCCCACCCCGTCGGTGCCGCTGATCAGCACGGGATGGGGCATATTGGTGCAGTCCAGTTCAAACAGGCCGCCGAAGCCGCCCAGGCCGCCGATGCAGCCGGGGGTCAGGGTGCGGGCCACGTGCTGGCGCATCAGTTCCACCGCCCTGTAGCCGGCGGTGATGTCCACGCCGGCGGCGGCGTAGCTGGCGGAATAGCTTTTTTCCATGACGATGGCTCCTTTGTTATTGTCAGTCCATGCTCTCGGAGAGCTTCTTCTCAAACTTGCTCTTTTCGGTCACGGCGGGGATGTCGGCGGGGTACTGGCCGGTAAAGCAGCCGGTGCACAGGCCCAGATTGCAGCCCTCGGCGATCTTCTTGACCCCCTCCAGGCTCAGGAAACCGAGGCTGTCCACCCCCAGGATCTCCCGCATCTCCTCCAGCGTGTGGTTGGCGGCGATCAGGTTTTTCCGGCTGTCCACGTCCACGCCGAAGTAGCAGGGGTACAAAAATTCCGGCGCGCTGGACAGGAAATGCACCTGGGTAGCCCCGGCCTCCCGCAGCAGCTGCACGATCTGGCGGCTGGTGGTGCCCCGCACGATGGAGTCGTCCACCAGCACCACCCGCTTGCCCCGCACGGTGTCCGCGATGGGGTTCAGCTTGATGCGCACGGTGTTTTCCCGCTGCTTCTGGTTGGGCTGGATAAAGGTGCGGCCGATGTACTTGTTCTTCAAAAAGCCGATGCCGTAGGGGATGCCGCTCTGCTGGGAGTAGCCCAGCGCCGCGTCCAGGCCGGAATCCGGCACGCCGATGACCACGTCCGCCTGCACCGGATGCTCCAGCGCCAGGAAGGCGCCGGCCCGGCGGCGGGCCCGGTGCACCGAGGCCCCGTCCACCACCGAGTCGGGGCGGGCGATGTAGACAAATTCAAAGGCGCACAGGCTGGTGGGCTGGCCGCAGTGGGTGCGGATGGAGCGCATGCCGTTCTCATCAAAGATCACGATCTCGCCGGGCTCCACGTCCCGCACGAATTCGCCGCCGGCGGCGCTGATGGCGCAGCTTTCGCTGGCGATCACGTCGCTGTTGCCCAGCTTGCCGATGCACAGCGGGCGGAACCCGTGGGGGTCCCGGGCGGCGATCAGCTTGCGGGGGCTCATGATGACCAGGCTGTAGGCCCCTTTCAGCAGGGGCATGCTCTTTTCCACCGCTTCCTCGATGCTGTGGGTCTCCAGCCGCTGGCGGGTGATGGTGTAGGCGATCACCTCGGTGTCGCTGGTGGAGTGGAAGATGCCGCCGCCCAGCTCGATGTCCCGGCGCAGCTCGTAGGAGTTGGTCAGGTTGCCGTTGTGGGCCAGCGCCATGGCGCCCTTGATGTGACGGATCACAAAGGGCTGGGCGTTGGCGCGCAGCGGGGTGCCGGTGGTGGCGTAGCGGCAGTGGCCGATGCACATCCGGCCCCGGGGCATGGTCTCCAGCACCTGCTTGGTGAACACCTCGTTCACCAGGCCCAGTTCCCGGCGCTTGTAGATCACGCCGTCATCGTTCACGGCCATGCCGCAGCTTTCCTGGCCCCGGTGCTGCAGCGCGTACAGACCATAGTAGGTGGTGGCCACCACGTCCTGGTCCTCGTCCCGGCGGTAGATGCCGAACACGCCGCATTCTTCATGCAGTTTTGCGTCGATCGTTTCCATAGTTTCCCTTTCCCTCAAACAGAATACGGCGGCTCAGCCCAGCAGACGGGCCATGACCTCCTGGTAGGCTTCCTCCTCGCCGCCCAGATCCCGGCGGAACAGGTCCTTGTCCAGATGGGCGCCGGTGGTGGCGTCCCAGAAACGGCAGGTGTCGGGACTGATCTCGTCGGCCAGCACGATGGTACCGTCGGGCAGGCGGCCGAACTCCAGCTTGAAGTCGATCAGGCGGATGTTGAAGTTCAGCAGGTAGGCGCTCAGGATCTCGTTCACCTTGAAGGCGTACTCGCTGATGGTGTCGATCTCTTCCTGGGTGGCCAGGCCCAGGGCCAGGGCATGGTAGTGGTTGATCAGGGGATCATGGTACTCGTCGTTCTTGTAGCTGAACTCCAGGGTGGGGCATTTGAGCGGGGTGCCCTCGGTCACGCCCAGACGCTTGGAGAAGCTGCCGGCGGCCACGTTGCGCACGATGACCTCCAGGGGAACGATCTGCACCTTCTTGACCAGGGTCTCCCGGTCGCTCAGCTCTTCCACGTAGTGGGTGGGCACGCCTTTTTCAGCCAGCATCTTCATCAGGTTGTTGCTGAGCTTGTTGTTCACAACGCCCTTGCCCCGGATGGTGCCCTTCTTGGCGCCGTCGCCGGCGGTGGCGTCGTCCTTGTAGTCCACGATCACCAGGTTGGGATCGTCGGTGGCGAATACCTTCTTGGCCTTGCCTTCGTACAGCTGTTCACGCTTTTCCATTTTTCTCTTCTCCTTTTTATGTATAGATGGGTGTGTGGATACAAAGTTGGGGGATCAGCCGTTCAGCTCCGCCTGGAGCGCGGCTTCCTTTTTGGCGATCTGCTCGGCCATGGCGGCGCGGGCGGCGTCCAGCCGGGCGGCCAGGGCCTCGTCGGCCACGGCCAGGATCTGGGCGGCCAGCACGGCGGCGTTCTTGGCGCCGTTCAGCGCCACGGTGGCCACCGGAATGCCGCTGGGCATCTGCACCGTGGCCAGCAAAGCGTCCAGCCCGTCCATGGCGCCGCCCTTCATGGGGATGCCCACCACCGGCAGGGTGGTGTTGGCGGCGATGGCGCCCGCCAGATGGGCGGCCATGCCGGCGGCACACAGGATCACGCCAAACCCGTTGGCCCGGGCGTTTTTGGCAAATTCCGCCGCGGCGGCGGGGGTGCGGTGGGCGCTGAGGATGTGGGCCTCAAAGGGAATCTCCCACTCTTTCAGCTGGGCGCAGGCGGCCTTGACCACCGGCCAGTCGCTGTCGCTGCCCATCAGAACGGCTACTTTTTTGGTATCGCTCATAACAAGATGCCTCCCTTACAAATGAAAAAAGGCTGCAGTTTACACTGCCGCCTTTTAGAATTGGTTGCTCGTATCCCTGCAAGAAGCCCCATGCCCGTACCGGCCGCCGAAACCGGCCTTGCCTTTTTGCTTGAACATTCCAGCAGCCCTCCTACACGAAGAATCAAACAGGTTACTTTAAGTGTAAACGCCGTGTAAAGGAATTGCAAGCCCCCGCCGGTTTTTCTCCAAAACCAGCCAGCCGCCGCCGGGATTGTGTTTGCTTTTTGGCATAAATCACAAGGCAAATGCCGCAATAGTCATACTTTCCTTTTTCGACACCCCGCGGGCCCCGTTTTTGGTCGCTTTGACCAAAAAAAGAGGAAAAGCGGCGGCCCTCAGCCGGGCATCCGCTTTTCCATGAGCAGGTTGGTCAGGATCACGCCCCGGCGTTCCACCTGCCGGGTGTGTACCACCCGGTAGCCCCGGGCCTCAAAAAAGGGCCGGGCGGTCAGAGAGGCGTGCACCGTCACCTGTGTGCCGGGGGCCAGCAGCCCCTCCAGCGCGTCGCACAAAGCGGTGCCCACCCCCTGCCGTTGGCAGCCGGCCGCCACATACAGCCGGTCCAGATACCCGGCGGCCACATCCATGTCGGCAAACCCCAGCAGACGGCCCGCCTCGTCCTCCGCCACCAGCGCGGTGTGCTGGCGCAGCGAGCTGTCCCAGCGGGCCGTGTCCGGGTCGGCCGGGGCCCAGGCGTCCAGCTGGTCGGGGGCGTAATCCCGCCGGTTCACGGTGTGCACCGTGTGGTAAAACAGCGCCAGCACCGCCGGACAGTCGGCGGCGGTATAGGGACGGATGCGCATACAGGTTCCTCCTTTTCAACAAGTAAAGTCCAGAATGTTGAAAACCTGGCCGTGGTTGAAAAAAGGCGGGACGAATTCCGTCCCGCCGGATAGCCGTTTATTCGGCGTGCTGGTACGCCAGCCGGGGCGAGCCGTCCCGGGTGTAAATCACGCCGCAGTACACAAACCCGGCCCGGGCCAGGGTGCGCTGCATGGGCAGATTGTCCTTGTGGGTGTCGATCCGTACCCGGCCCCCGGCCTTTTCACAGCACCAGGCCAGGCACTCCCCCGCCACGCCCCGGCGCAGCCCGGCGCTGGCGATCCGGTGCACCACCCAGTAGGGTTCCTCGTCCGGCCAGCGGCCCTCTTCGATATGGGCGTAGGTGGGATCGGGGCCCGGGGCAAAGTAGAACACCGCCTGTACCGCCCCGTCCTCACGGGCCAGATACAGCCGCCCTTCCTGGATATCCGTGTCCACCTGTTCCGGCGGCGGGTAGCCCCCGGCCCATTGGGTGGGGTTGCCGTGCCCGGCCATAAAGGCGCGGGCCCCGGCGTAGATGGCCAGCGCCGTGTCCCGGTCGGCGGGCGCGGCGGGCGTGATGGTCAGCATCCGGCACCCCTCCTTACGACTGGCGCAGATGGGCCTCAAAGCCCTCGGAATACACAATGGCGCCGTCGGTCAGCATCCACATGGCCTCCACGTTGTCCAGGCTCTCCACCAGGGCCTGGCCGTCTTCCAGATCCATGCAGAACAGCCCGGTGGACAAACAGTCCGCCCAGCCGCTGTCGTCGGTGTACACCGCCACCGCGTCAAAATAGCGGGCGGGCATCAGGGTATCCATGTCGATCAGGTGGTGGTAGTTCACACCGTCCACCGTGTAGTAGCGCTGGTAGTCGCCGCTGGTCACCAGGGCCGCGTCCTCCACGTTCACCACCTGCACGTAGCTCTCCCCGGCGAAATACTCGGTCCAGGGATTTTCAATGCCGCCGGTCCAGGCGGTACCGTCGGGCTTGTGGCCCACGCCCCGCAGGTTGCCGCCCACGCTCAGCAGAAAGCTGGTCAGACCCCGCTCCTCGGCGGCACGGGCCACCTGTTCCACCGCGTAGCCCTTGCCCACGCTGCCCACGTCCAGCCGCATATCCGGGTCGGCCAGGTAAACGGTGCCCGCCTCCCGGTCGATCTGCACATTGGCCGGATCGGTGTGGGCCATGGCCGCCTCCAGCTGATCCATGGGGGGCAGCGCGGCGTTGTCCGGGTCATCCAGACCGGCGGTGCGGTAGTCGTGCCAGATGCTCAGCATGCTGCCCGCCGCCACATTCATCTTGCCGCCGGTCTTTTCATAGCCTTCCAGCGCCATCTCCAGCATGTCCAGCACCGGCTCGTCCACCGCTACCGGCTCCTGCCCGGCGGCCGCGTTCACGGTGGCCAGGTTGTTCACGCCCTCGTAGGTGTTGTAGATGTCAAACAGCTTGTGGTAGTACAGCAGGTCCTGGTGCATGGCCTCGGCCTGCTTGTCCCATTCCTCCTGGCTGGGGGCATAGCCGGTCAGGATGGTCACGGTGTCGAATACGTCAAACCAGTAGGCGGAATATTTCTCCCAGCCCCGCATGTCCGCGTCGCCGCTGCCGCAGCCGGCGGCCAGCAGGCAGAGCGATGCCAGCAGCCCGGCGGTCAGGCGCCGGACCCAATGTGCGTGTTTCATTTGTCCTCCTGTGCGGCACGGATGGCCGCGTGTTCTTCGGTCAGTTCTTCCATAAGCCGGGCAAAGGGCCAGGCCCGGTTGTGGGCGGTGACCACCGCCTTCAGCGGGATCTGTACCCCGGCCGCGCGGATGGCGGCCAGAAGCCCATCCAGCTCCGGGCCGGACAGCCCGCAGAATACCGCTGCCGCCGTGGCAGGCACCGGCAGCGCGTCCGCGTTCCGGCCCTCGGGCAGCCCGCACAGGCGGCCCACCGTCAGCCCGGTCTCGGCCGGTTCCACCATCCGCAGGGTCAGCCCCGCGGTACGGCAGACTGTTTCCAGCGCGGCGCGGTCCGCGTCGGGCAGCGCCCAGCCCAGTACCAGGCGGGGCAGCGCGGCAATATGTGCTTTCATGGCAGGCACCTCCGGCATGCAGTTTGCTTTACTATTATACACGAAAAACGCCGGGAGTCAAAAAGAAGCGGGATTTCGCCGTTCATCGGCCCCGGGTCTTGCGGCGGAAAAACCGCCAGGATACCGCGCCGGGGATCCCCAGCCAGACGCAGAAAGCCGCCAGGGTGACCGCCTGGAAGTCCGGCACCGTCGCCGCGCAGACGGCGTACAGCAGCGCGGCGGGCAGCGACACAGCCCCCAGCACCCGGTGGGCCAGGTTCCAGGTTTCCTCGTCCAGCACCGTCCAGGGCAGCCGCAGGCCGATGTGGCGGTTGTAGGGCATCCGGGGGGCGCTGCCGCCGGCAAACAGCATCAGCGCAATAATAAGCCCCGCCGCGAACCGCTTTTCCCCCTGTTCGGTCACCGGCAGAACGCCCGCCGCCTGCAGCGCGGCAAAGCCGGCACAGGCCGCCAGCACCGCCGCGGATACCCCGACCGTCGCCCGCAGCGTCCGGCGGCCCGGCCCGTCCTCCACGCCGGTGAGCAGCTCCATATGACGCCACAGGATTCCCGTGGCCGCCAGAATGCACCCCGCCGCCAGCAGCACCGACACCACCGGGTTCCGGATAAGGCCGGCCAGCGCCATCGCCCAGAAGGTGAGCGCCAGAATGCGCCCCCGCACCCGGCCCGCCTGCCGTGCGCGCTCCGCCTGCTGCCGCAGACTGGCCAGTTCCGCCCGGGCCTGTTCCCCGGCCGGGTCGGGCGGAAGGTCCAGCAGCCGTTCTGCCGGTACGTCCAGCGCCCGGGCCAGCTGCAGCAGAAGCTCCGCGTCCGGCACCGAGGCGCCCTTTTCCCATTTGGAAACGGTCTGCCGCACCACATGCAGCCGTTCGGCCAGCTGCGCCTGGCTCAGCCCCTTTTCATTCCGGAACTGCCGTATCCGTTCGCCCAGCATACTTGTCTCCTCCTGTACGGAATCTCTCCCTACCAGTATGCCGCCAAACCGGCCCGGGCGCAAGCAATGAAAGCTGACATAATAAAAACCGCGTGGTATTTTGTGTGGTATAATAGAAAAAACCGGAAACCGCAGAGGAGAACCATCATGAAAGTTGAATGCGTTTGGGAGCACAATGGCGATGACACCCTGCTGTATGCGATCAACCCCGTTGGTGTCTGCACAAGGGGGCCTGACCTGAAAATTGCGCTGGAGAAAATGCAGCAGGAAGTGATCTCCTGCCTGAAATGGCAGAATGCTCCCGTGCCGGCCGATATATGCGCTGCAATCGTACAGGAGAAAAGCAGTACCCTGCATATCGCCGATGCGGATTCGGATGTTATCTTTGAAACGGAAACACTTCCGTTAAGTATGGAAGAATACATCGCCCTGAAACGCCTGGCCTTGAAGTCAGCGGAAGATTTTCTGCAGCTCTATCTGTCCATACCCGACGCGGATGTCAGTTCCAATCCCGGCCGGGAAACCTTTTATGGCAAGGTCCCGCGGACCGCACAGGAAATGTATGAGCACACAAAGAATGTGAATGCCTATTATTTTAACGAAATCGGAATCCCCGCGGATAACGAGGGAACGATCCTGGAGTGCCGTGAAAGAGGGTTTGCCCTGCTGGAGAAATCCGCCAGTTTTTTGGACAATCCCGTTGTGGAAGGCAGCTATGGCGAAATCTGGTCCTTGCGAAAAGTGCTGCGGCGGTTTTTATGGCACGATAGAATTCATGCAAAAGCCATGTATCGGATGGCGCAAAAAACCTTTGGCAAGACCGGATGCAATCCCTTTATGTTTGCGCTATAAAGCCTGGCTTTCAGGCAAAACGGCGGGCCGGAATTTCCGGCCCGCCGTTTTAGCGGTCAGTTCACCCGCTTGCCCAGGTAGCCGGCCAGCGGGGCAATCTGGCCCATCAGGGCGGCAAACTGGTCGGGGGTCAGGCTCTGGGCGCCGTCGCACAGGGCCCGGGCGGGGTCGTTGTGCACCTCGATCATCAGCCCGTCCGCCCCGGCGGCCACCGCCGCCTTGGCCAGCGGCTCGACCATCCAGGCGATGCCCGCCGCGTGGCTGGGATCAATCACCACCGGCAGGTGGGTCATCTTTTTCAGCATTGGCACCGCGCTGATGTCCAGGGTGTTGCGCATACTGGTCTCAAAGGTGCGGATGCCCCGCTCGCACAGAATCACCTGGTCGTTGCCCTCCGCCATGATGTATTCCGCGCTCATCACCAGTTCCTCCAGCGTGGCGGAAAGCCCCCGCTTGAGCAGCACCGGCCGCTTCATCCGGCCCACCGCCCGCAGCAGTTCAAAGTTCTGCATATTCCGCGCCCCCACCTGGATCAGGTCCACGTCCTCAAACAGGGGCAGATGCTCGGTGTTCATGATCTCGGTCACGATGGGCATGCCGGTCTTTTCCCGGGCGGCGCGCAGCAGTTCCAGCCCCTCGGCCCGCATCCCCTGGAACGAGTAGGGCGAAGTGCGCGGCTTGAACGCCCCGCCCCGCAGCAGGCTTGCCCCCGCGGTCTGCACCGCCCGGGCCACCGTCAGCACCTGCTCCTCGCTCTCCACGCTGCAGGGGCCCGCGATCACCGCAAAGTTCCCCCCGCCGATTTTGGTGTTCCCCACCTGCACCACCGTGTCCGCCGGGTGGAACTTCCGGTTGGCCTTCTTGTAGGGCTCGGTCACCCGGCGCACGTCCTCCACCACCGGGTTGGCCCGCACCCAGCTTTCCGCGATGGCCTTGGTGTCCCCCACCAGGCCTAGGATCCGGGCCTCGCTGCCGGTACTGGCGTGGATCTGCAGCCCCCGGGCTTTCAGTTCGTCACACAGCGCCTGCACCTGCTGTTCCGGCGCGTTCTGCTTTAAAATGATGATCATGGCGTTTTCTCTCCTTATCGGCAGCCCGCCCGGCGGGGCGGTGAATTCTCTGTGTGGCCTAGTATAATACATTAAATCGTTAAAGTCAAGAGAGACTTGCACACGCGCGCGCGGGGGAGTATAATCCGGGGCAGAGAAATGAAAAAGGAAGTGGCAGCCATGGCCAAACACAACGCCATACAGAAAACCAACGCGATGCGGATGCTGGACAAAGCCCGCACCGCCTACGAAGCCCGGGAGTACCCCCACAAGCCCGGCGAACCGGTGGACGGGGAGACGGTGGCCGCCCTGCTGGGGCAGGACCCGGCCCGGGTGTTCAAGACGCTGGTGACCCAAGGGGCCGGCGGCGGGTATTTTGTGTTTGTGGTGCCGGTGGCGGCCACCCTGGACCTGAAAAAGGCCGCCCGGGCGGTGGGCGAAAAGAGCGTGGCCATGATCCCGGTGGCCCGTATCGAGCCGGTCACCGGCTACGTGCGGGGCGGCTGCAGCCCGGTGGGCATGAAGAAAGCCTTCCCCACCGTGCTGGACGCCACCGCCGCCGACGGGGACACCATCATGGTCAGCGGCGGGCGGATCGGGCTGCAGATCCAGCTGGCCCCCGCCGATCTGCTGGCGGCCTGCGGCGGCAAGCTGGCCGACCTGTGCGCGGAATAAATACAAAAAAGAAAGGAGTGCGTGCCCCGCGGGGTACGCGCTCCTTTTCTGTACGAAAAACTTACTTGAGCATCGCGGCCAGCTTGCTCTCGGGAACCAGGCCCACCGACTTGTCGGCCAGCTGCCCGTTCTTGAACAGCAGCACGGTGGGGATGCTCATGATGCCGTAGCGGCGGGCCAGATCGGGCTGCTCGTCCACGTTCACCTTGCCCACCTTGTAGGCGCCGCCGGCCTTGCCGGCCAGGGACTCGATCACAGGGGCCAGCATACGGCAGGGACCGCACCACTCCGCCCAGAAATCCACCAGCACGGGCACGTCGGAGCCCAGAACCTCTTTTTCAAAATTCTCCACAGTAAACTGCATCGCCATATCCGGCACTTCCTTTCTTTGCGTATCGGGCGCTTGCGGCGCCCTGTTGTTCGTTTGTTGTGACCTGAGTATACCACGCCCGGCGCCGCCTGACTGTGACCGGGTCACACTGGGCGGTTATTCCTCCGCAGGCTCGAACTTGATCGCTGCGTCCCGGGGCAGGGCCAGGCGGCACTCGGCCTCCACGCATTTCAGGATGCCGCCTATCACCGGGCAGGCCGCGTGCACCGGGAAATGCTCCCCGGCCCAGTCGTACAGCGGGCCGGTGCCGGGCTTGGTCAGACAGAGTTCGTAGGCGTCAAAGGTGTCGCCCAGCTCTTCCATCATCTTGCGCACGCTCTCGCAGCCGCTCTTGACCTGCACGGTCACCTCCATCTGATCCTCGCTGTGGGCGCTCACAGTGGTCACAAATCCGCACACGCCCGGTTCAATACGCACTTTGGTCATGGTTTATCTTCTCCTTTTTGTTCTAAAGTATGCGGGGCGGGCGCCTCGCCGGTAAACATCCGTATAATCAGCCCTACAAACTGCTCCAGGTTCATCCGGCCCGGGTCCTGCAGCCAGCGGGCCAGCATCGCCTGCAAGCCGGACAGATGGTATTCCAGCAGCAGTTCGCTTTCGGTGTCGGTGAAGCCTTTCCCGTCCAGCACGTACCGGCGCAGCACCGGCGCCAGCAGTTCCTTGAACCGGGCCGCAAACCGGGGGTCGCCCCGGCTGCTCAGCAGCACCGCGCCGTACTCCGCGTGGATCAGGTTGATCCCCACCACAAAACTCATGTATTCGCTCAGATCGTGCTCCAGCACACCGGGCAGACGCTGCTCCAGCAATTGCTGCAGCTCGTCCAGCAGTTCGTCCTCGATCTGGTTCAGCAGATCGTACACATCCTGGTAGTACAGGTAAAAGGTGCCCCGGTTGTACCCGGCCAGGGCGGTGATCTCCCGCACCGAGATCTTTTCCAGCGGCTTCTGGGCATACAGGCTCCAGAACGCCGTGCGCAGGTTGCGCTTGGTCTGTTCGGTCAGTTCGGGCCGTTTGTTCATGCCCCATCCCCTCCCTGTTTTTCTCCAGCATACCACGCCTGCGGCCGGTGCGCAAGGTGCTGTTCACAGCCTGTTCACGGCCTGTTCACACCCGTCACAGAGCTTTCACGGGGTTTCGACAGCGGCACCGGGATTGTTGATTGATGGGCCCTGTTCCTGTGACGTATAATTATAACACAACATGGTGTTCAGTGCATGGGAGGCCATCCCGTGCGCGGAAGGGAGGGTGCCATGTCCTACATAGAATTCAACCACATCGTCAAGGAATACGCCACCGGCGGTGAGGCCATCCGGGCGCTGGACGACGCCAGCTTTGCTGTGGAAAAAGGCGAGCTGGCGGTGATTTTGGGCGCGTCCGGCGCGGGCAAGACCACCGCGCTGAATATTCTGGGCGGGATGGACACCGCCACCTCCGGCCAGGTGCTGGTGGACGGGCAGGATATTACCCGCTATACCCAGCGCCAGCTGGTGGGCTACCGCCGCACCGATATCGGGTTTGTGTTCCAGTTCTACAATCTGGTGCCCAACCTGACCGCGCTGGAAAACGTGGAGCTGGCTGCCCAGATCTGCAAGGATTCCCTGGACGCGGCCGAAACCCTGCGCAAGGTGGGGCTGGGCCACCGGATGGGCAACTTCCCGGCGCAGCTGTCCGGCGGCGAGCAGCAGCGGGTGTCCATCGCCCGGGCCCTGGCCAAGAACCCGAAACTGCTGCTCTGTGACGAGCCCACCGGCGCGCTGGACTACAACACCGGCAAGCAGATTCTGCAGCTGCTGCAGGACACCTGCCGCAAGGAGGGCATCACCGTGCTGATCATCACCCACAACTCCGCCCTGGCCCCCATGGCCGACCGGGTGATCCGGTTCAAGAGCGGCAAGGTGACCGACATCACCCGCTGCGACGCCCCCACCCCCATTTCCGAGATCGAGTGGTGATACCATGAACACCGCCTACCGTAAAGACGTCCGGCGCACCGTTGCCGGGCATAAAAAACGATTTTTCTCGCTGCTGATCATCACCACCCTGGGGGTGGCCATGTTCACCGGCCTGCAGGCCTCCTGCCGGGACCTGCGGCTGAGCGCCGACGCGCTGTTTGACAGCCAGAAGCTGTTTGACATCCGCGTACAGTCCACCCTGGGGCTGACCGGTGAGGACGTGGCCGCCCTGGCCGCGCTGGACGGGGTAGAACAGGCGGAGGGCGGGGTGAGCATCAACGCCGACACCCCGGCCCAGGGCGGCACCGGCAAGGTGGAGATGCGCACTCTGAGCGGCGCCGGCCTGAACGAGCCCTATCTGCTGGAGGGCAGCCTGCCCGCTGAGCCGGGCCAGATCGCCGTGACCCAGAAATACCTGGACGATACCGGCAAGACGCTGGGCGATACCCTGACCCTGATCCCGGAAGAGGACGAGGAAGAAGAGGAAGAGGAAGAGCCCGCCGCCGAAACGGACGAGGACTGGGACATCCAGGTGGAGGACACCGGCGCGTCCGAGCCGGCACTGACCCGCACCGAGTTCACCATCACCGGCGTGGTGCTGGACCCGATGGACGTGAACAGCGGCGGCAGCGCTTCGGCCTTCCGGGTGAGCAGCAACACCGATTATACCTTCTTTGTGCTGCCGGAGGATATCGAGAGCGAGATCTACACCGCCATCTACCTGCGGCTGGACGATACCGCCGACCTGAACTGCTATTCCGACGCCTACGACGACCGGGTGGCGGAGATGGTGCGGCAGATCGAGGACGAGATCCAGGCCCAGCGGGAGCAGGCCCGGTACGACCAGCTGCAGGCCGAGGGGCAGCAGACGCTGGACGACGCCCGGCAGGAGATGAACGACAAATTTGCCGAAGCGGACGAGGAGTTTGCCGACGCCCAGCAGGAGCTGACCGATGCCCGCACCGAACTGGATGACGGCTGGGCCGAACTGAACGACGCCCGCACCGAGCTGGATGACGGCTGGGCCCAGTGGCAGGACGGACAGACCAAGCTGGCGGAGAACGAGCGAACCGCCGAACAGGGCATCAACGACGCGGCCGCCCAGCTGGAGGAGGGCCGCCGCCAGCTGGAAGAGGGCGGCAAGACCCTGGACGAGAGCCAGACGCAACTGGACGCCGCCCGCACCGAGACCGAGCAGCAGCTGACCGATGCCCAGGCCCAGCTGGACGAGGGAAAGGCCCAGGCCCAGCAGGGGCTGGAGCAAGCCCAGCAGGGCGAGGCCGCGATCGCAAACGCGGTGGCGGGGATGGGGATGGCCGCGCAGTGGGAGCCCTGGAAAGCCGCTGCCGTAGCCGCCTGGACCCCGGTGGGCGAGGTGACGGTGCAGGCCGAGAGCCTGCAAAAGCAGCTGGACGCCCTGCCCGCCGACGATCCCCAGCGGGCGGAACTGCAGGCCCAGCTGGACGCGCTGAACACCCAACTGGCCCAGGCCACCGCCGCCGCCCGGAGCGACGCGGCCACCGCCGAGGCCCGGCAGGCCTTTAAGGATAATACCGGCGGCCTGATTTCCGAGGAAATGCTGAATCAGCTGGACACGCTGGCCCAGGGCCTGGGCACCGCCCAGGGCGCGGTGAACGGCATGGACGCCCAGCAGGCCGCTTTTGATGAGCAGGCAGCCGCCGCCCGGGCCCAGTTGGACGAGGCGCAGGCGAAGATCGACGCGGGCCGGGCCGAACTGGCGGCGGGCTGGAAGCAGTTCAACGACGGGATGGCCCAGTTTGAAGAGCAGGCGGCGGATATCCGCGGCCAGATTGCCCAGGGCAAGACCGAACTGCAGGACAGCCTGACCGAACTGCAGGACGGCGAAGCCGATTACGCGGACGGCCTGGCGGAGCTGCAGGACGGCGAGACCGAGTATCAGGACGGCGTGGCCGAGTACGAGGAGAACAAACAGGACTACGACGAGGCCCGGGCCGAGGCGGAACAGAAGCTGGCGGACGGCGAGGCGGAACTGGCGGATCTGGAGATGACCCACTGGTACGTGCAGGACCGCACCAGCCTGAGCAGCTATTCCAGCATACAGAGCGATACCGCCAGCATTGAGGCGCTGGGGGTGATGTTCCCGGTGATCTTCTTCACGGTGGCGGTGCTGATCAGCCTGACCAGCGTCACCCGCATGGTGGAGGAGGAACGGGGCCTGATCGGAACCTACAAGGCGCTGGGCTTTGGCCGGGGCGCCATCTACGGCAAGTATCTCACCTATGCGGCGGCGGCCTGCGTGCTGGGCGCACTGCTGGGCGAGGTGGGCGGCTATATCCTGATGCCGCTGTTCATGCGGTATATTTTCCAGGAAATGTATACCATTCCCCGGTATCTGCTGGGCTTTGATGCGGCGTTCGGCCTGGGCGGCCCGGCGCTGTTCCTGGCGGGGATGCTGGGGGCCACCGCCCTGGCCTGCCGCAGCGAGCTGAACCAGACCCCCGCAGCCCTGATGCGGCCCAAGAGCCCCCAGGCCGGGTCCCGGGTGCTGCTGGAACGGTTCCCGAAACTGTGGAACCGGATCCGTTTTTTGAACAAGGTCACCATCCGGAACCTGTTCCGTTATAAAAAGCGGCTGACCATGACGGTGTTCGGCATCGCGGGCTGTACGGCCCTGATGGTCTGCGGCCTGGGGCTGCACGATTCGGTGGTGGCAATGATGCCGCTGCAGTACGAGCAATATTACCAGTACGACCTGCTGGTGGCGGGTACCGGCGAGGATGACCCGGCCCTGCTGGACCGGCTGGCCGCGGACGAAGCGGTGGAAGCCATCCAGCCGGTGTATATGGAGACGGTGACCCTGCGGGGCGCCGACGGCCATGAAGAGAGTGTGCAGCTGACGGTGTTCCCGGAAGGCGTGTCCACCGAAGGGTGGTACGGGCTGGTGAACGGCGAGGGCGAAAGCCTGACCCTGACCGACGGGCAGGTGATCCTGACCCGCAACGCCGCCGAGCTGATGGGCCTGACGGAGGGCGACAGCCTGACGGTGCGGGATATGGAACTGCGGGAGGCCGATACCACCATCGGCGCCCTGGCGGAGAACTGCCTGGGCAACAGCGTGTACATGACCGAGGCCACCTATGAGGAACTGTTTGAGGCGTATACCCCCAACGCGGCGCTGGCCCGGCTGAAGATCGACGAGAGCGAGCAGCGGGCCTTTGCGGACGAACTGCGCCGGGAGGACGGGGTGGCCAGCGCTACCAGTACCCAGGCGCTGAAGGAGGATTTCTCCCAGAATTTCGCCATGATGAACGCGGTGGTGTATCTGCTGACCGGATTGGCGGCGGGGCTGGCGTTTGTGGTATTGTTTACCCTGTCCACCACCAATATCAGCGAGCGCCAGCGGGAACTGGCCACCATCAAGGTGCTGGGATTCTATGACCGGGAGGTTCACGCCTATGTGAACAAGGAAACCCTGCTGCTGACCCTTATGGGGATTCTGGTGGGGCTGCCTTTCGGCCGGCTGCTGACCGGCTGGCTGATCGGGATGCTGTCCCTGCCGGCGGCCCAGGTGCCGGTGGTGCTGAACCCCACCAGCTACCTGCTGGCGGCCGTCGCCAGCTTCGTGTTCGCCCTGGCGGTGGACCTGCTCACCGATCGTATCCTGGACCACATCGACATGGTCGAAGCCCTCAAGAGCGTAGAGTGACGGAAGTTAATCTGGGGGGAATCAACAAGGGCTGCGGGCGCGACAATCATGCGCCCGCTCGGCTGCGCCGACCGCCCTGCCGGTCCGGGTCTCCACCGGAGACCCGGCCGCTTCGCGGACCCGGGCCCCCAGACCCCCGGAACCCATGGCCGGAATACTCCGGCCCTGGGGAAAAGAATATAACAAGGCCCGCGCAAGCCATATCGGTTTGCGCGGGCCTTATTTCTATAAAATATTCCTATGGCCGAATATATTCGGCCATGATTTCCGGGGGGTCTGGGGGGAATCGTTGATTCCCCCCAGATCAGCCATGCCTCACAGCCCGAACCGGGTATAGGGATGCCAGCAGTCCAGGCAGACGGGCTGGCCGTTTTCCAGCCGCAGCATGGATTCCATGGTCATCTCGCCGCACACCGAACACCGGCGGCTGGTCATAAGCCGGGCCGGTTCCGGCAGCGGGCAGGCGGGCTCTTTCACCTCAAACAGTTCGGCGGGGGTACGGGCCTGCATCCAGGCAAAACTTTCCTCTTTGCTCATTCCCTCCGGCCGCGGGCGCAGCACCAGCCGCACCCCTTTCCCGTCCGACCGGCGGTAAAACCCGAACGCCTGCTTGCCCCGCAGCCGGAACAGCAGATTCCCCTTTCCGGCGCTGCATCCCAGCACCACCTGGATCGCGTCCACACCGCAGGCGTCGTTCTCGCTGATGCACACCAGCTGTTCGTCATCCGAAAACCCGGCGTTCAGCAGTTCCATCGCGTACAGTGCCGCCTTGAACCCGATGGTCAGGCCGCCGCAGGCATGGCCGTGAAACGCCACGCATTTGTCCCAAAGCTGTTGTTCTTTCTCGGTCATTGCGCATCCTCCAGTTCCTGTTCGATTCTGTCCGGGTCCACCGCTTCCAGCCGCCCGGCTTTCAGCAGCAGTACCCGGTCCGCAATCTTGCGGGCCGCGTGCGGGTCATGGGTCACCACCAGCAGCGCGCAGCCCGCCGCGTTCTGCATCCCTTTCAGCAGCCGCAGCAAATTCGCCCGGCCGGACGCGTCCAGCTGTGCCGTGGGCTCGTCCGCCACCAGCACCGCCGGGTTCAGCACCAGCGCCCGGGCCATCGCCACCCGCTGCGCCTGCCCGCCGCTCAAATTCGCCGTGGGCCGGGCCAGCAGTTCGGGGGTGGGGTCCAGCCCCACCTGCTCCAGTAATTGCACCACCCGCTCACGCTGCTGCTGCGGGGTACTCCACAATTTCGCCAGCACTCCCGGCTCCGCCACCGCCCGCTCCACCGTAAAGCGGGGATTCAGGGCGGCAAAACTGTCCTGCCACAGCAGCTGTACCCCGCCCGGGGTGCGGTGCAGCTTGTTGTAATCGGCCGGTTCGCCGTTCACCAGCACCCGCCCGCTGTCCGGGGCCAGAAACCCCGCCAGAATCGCCGCCAGGGTGCTTTTGCCGATTCCGCTGGGCCCCACCAGCGCCACCGTTTCCCCGCAGTCCAGCCGCAGGTTCGCCCCGGTCAGCACCGGTTTTCCATCAAACTGTTTTGTGATGTCCCGGGCGGTCAGCGCCGCCGCGATGCCGCCCCGCCAGCAGGCCACCTGCCGCCCCGGCCCGATATCGGCCAGTTCCGGCACGCCCCGGTCACAGTCCGCCGTGCATTGGGTGCACCGACCCCGGAACGGGCATTCCCCCTCCCGGGGGCCGGGCCCCGGCCGGATTCCCCACAGATCCCGCTGGGGATACAGTTCCGGGAACGACCGGATCAGCCCCCGGCTGTAGGGATGCCGGGGATCGGTCAGCAGTTCGCTTGTGGGGGCCAGCTCCATCACCCGCCCGCCGTACAGCACGCAGGTGCGGGCACAGAGCTGGCGGGCCACCGTCACGTCGTGGGTCACCACCAGAAAAGCCGTGCCCGTCGCCGCCCGCCGCCGGATCACCTCCAGCACCTGCCGGCGGGATACCTCGTCCAGCGCGCCGGTGGGCTCGTCCAGCACCACAAAGGCCGGGTCCAGCGCCAGGGCCAGCGCCAGCAGGGTTTTCTGCACCATGCCGCCGGACGCCTGCCGGGGCAGCAGCCCCAGATCGGCCACCTCCAGCCCCACTTCCCCGGCCAGCACCGCCGCCCGGCCCGCCCGCTCGGCGCGGGGATACCGGCGGGCCAGCAGCTCTTCCAGATGCTGCCCCAGGGTCAGGCTGGGATTCAGCCAGCCGTGGGAATTCTGAAAACAGATCGAAAACCGGGCCATCCGCCAGTCGGCCAGTTCCTTCGGCGGCAGGGCGGTTAGATCCTGCCCGTCCAGCCATACCCGCCCGCCCGGGGCGGCGGAGGGTTCCAATAACTGCACCGCGGCCCGGGCCAGGGTGCTTTTTCCGCTGCCGCTCTCCCCCAGCACGGCCAGGCATTCCCCCGCCGTCAGCTCCAGGGTCACCGGGCCCAGGGCAAAGCCGGGATAGCGGGCGGTCAGCCCTTCCAAACGTATACGCGGCGTCATACATCCCCCTCCAGCAGTTGCTGCTCCAGCCAGCGGGCCAGCAGCCGGGTGAACAGAATGGTCAGCATCAGCGCCGCCACCGGCGCAGCCAGCCACCATTTCCAGTAATCGGTAAAATAAATGCCCGCAAACCGGGACGCCCGGTTGATCATCAGGCCCCAGCTTTTGGCGGTGGGGTCGGACAGGCCCAGGTAGGCCAGGGCGCTCTCCTGCAAGATGGCCTTGCCCACCACCGCCAGCGCTCCCACCAGCACCACCGGCAGCACATCCGCCGCCAGATGGTTTTTGAAGATATACCAGCTGCCGGCGCCCCAGCTTTTGGCAGCCCGCACATAGGTGCGGTGCGCGGCCGAGCGGGTCTTGGCGGCGGTCTGTTTGGCCACCGGCGCCCAGGAAAAGGCCGCGATCAGCCCGATCACCAGCCGCCGGTCCTGGCCCCAGAACGCCCCCAGCACGATCAGCACCGGCAGCTGCGGCACCGCCAGGAACACGTTCACCGCAAAATCCACCGCGGCCTGTACGCCGCCGCCCTTATAGCCCGCCAGCATCCCCAGGCCGCCGCCGACCAGGGCGGTGAGCACCCCGCAGGCCAGGCCCAGGCTCATGCTGGCGAAAAATCCCTGGCTCAGCTGGGCGTAGATGTCGATGCCCAGATCGTCGGTGCCCAGCCAGTGGGCGGCGCTGGGCGCTTCCAGCGAAGCGCCGCTGGGCTGGGTGGGGCTGCAGGGCCAGCCCAGCACACCCCAGCCGAAAAACAGCGTCAGCGCCAGCAGCCCGGCGCAGAGGACAAGGCAGGGCCGCCAGCGGGCCCGGTTGCGTTTACCCGGCATGGCGCACCCCCTTGTCCAGCCCGGCGCAAAGCCGGTCACTGATCAGCATGCCCGCCAGCACCAGCACGGTGGAGAACAGAAACACACCCTGGATCAGCGGGTAATCCCGGTAGCGCACCGCCTCCCGCAGCACGGTGCCCACGCCCGGATAGGCGAATACATTTTCCACCAGCAGGGTGCTGCCCATCAGCCCGCCGATGCTCAGAAACAGCTTGGCCACAATGGGGGTGGCGGCGTTGCGCAGGATGTACCGGCGGCGCACCAGCCCCTCTTTCAGCCCCCGGGAACGGGCGCCCAGCAGATAGGGCTGCCGCCGCACCGAGAGAAAGCTGGCCCGGGCGGTAAAGAAGTAGCCGGGCAGGCTCACCACGCACAGGCTCACCGCGGGCAGCAGCCCGTGCAGCGCCAGATCCGCCAGCCGCTGGCCAAAATGGGCGTACCGGGCAAAGGCGGTTTCGCCCCCGGACAGGGGCAGCCAGTCCACCCGGGCGGCCACAAGAAACAGCAGCGCCAGCCCCACCAGATAGGGCGGAAGCTGGCAGATGGCGGAGAATACCCCGTACACCGCCTTGTCCACCCGGGGGCGGCGCACGCACACCAGCGCCAGCCCCACCGCCAGCGGCAGGCTCAGGGCGGTGGAAAAGGCCATCAGGCCCAGCGTCCAGGGCAGGCGGCTCAGAATTACGGTGCTCACCGGCTGCTTGTAGTGGATGCTCTGGCCCAGATCCCCCCGCAGGTTTGCCGCCAGGGTGCGGCCAAACTGGGTGAGAAGCGGCTGATCCAGCCCGTAGTAGGCCCGCAGCTGTTCCAGCTGTTCGGCGTTGTAGGCCACGGTCATGTCCTCCCCCGATACCGAGGAGGAATACTGCAGCGGATCCCCGGGCATCAGGCGGGGGATAAAAAAGTTGCACACATAGATCACCGCAAAGGTGGCCAGCAGCAGCGCGGCACGGCGCATATCTCTCCCCCTCCTTTCCCGTTAAAATGGTCAGCGCAGCATATAGCTCAGCCGGTTCTGCTCCGCCTGCTGGTAGGCGTAGGTCTTCATCCAGCCGTCGTACACATCCTTGCGGTACATGCTGTAGCTGGACTGGTTGGCAATCACGATCAGCGGGATCTCCTGGCTGATCAGCACCTGCAGTTCCTGGAAGATGGCCTTGCGGGCCTCAAAATCGGTTTCCAGCTTCTGGGCCTCGGCCAGCTCGGTGATTTGGGCGTTTTCGTAGCCGATGGGCCCCATGCTGTGGGGGTTGCCCCCCTGGTTCTTGGAAATATCCGAAAAGATGGTGCGCAGGTAGGTGGGCGGGTTGTTGCCCCAGCCCCCGTTGCCCACCAGGGCAAACTGGTAATCCCCCGCGTTGACCATGCTGTCCCGGGTGGCGGAATCGTAGCTTTCCACCGTCACCGCCACGCCGGCGGCCTCCAGGTCGATCTTGATCAGCTCCGCGATGGCCACGTCGTTGCCGCTGTCGGCGGCCAGCAGGGTCACCGACAGGTTCTTGTCCGCCAGTACCGCCCGGGCGGCGTCCGGGTCATAGTCGTACTCCACGCAGTCGGGGGAATAGTACAGGCTGGTGCGGGGCACATACCCGGCGCTGCCCACCGAGCCCGCGCCCCGGAACACCTTATTCACCACCGCCTGCCGGTCCAGCGCCGCGTACACGGCCTGGCGCAGGGCGATGTCCAGAAATTCCGGGCACTGTTCAAAGTTGATCAGCAGCTTGTAGCCCATGTCGTTGGCCTTTTCCACAAAGCCCAGGGTCTCGTCGGCCTGGTACTGGCTCAGCAGATCGGCGGGCACGCTGGTGATGTCGATTTCTCCGTTCTCAAAGGCCAGCAGTGCGTCGCTCACCGGCACAAACTGGATGCGGCCCGCCGCCGGGGTGCCGGCGCAGAAGTCCTCCACCGCGGTGAATTCATAGCTGCCGGTGGGGCCGTCGTAGGCGGTGCAGGCGTAGGCGCCGCTGCCGGTCAGCCAGCCCTCGCCGGTATAGGTGTAGGGGTCCTCCACCGGTTCCCACACATGGCGGGGAATGATCTCAAAGCTGCCCAGGTTGGACAGGGTGTCCCCGTCCGGGCTCTTGACGGTCAGGGTGATGGTGCGCTCGTCCACCACCGTGTAGTGGTCCACGATGCAGGCCTCGGTGCCCGCCGCCAGCGGGTTGCTCACCGGCGGGTGGGCGTTGTAGTAGTCGATGGTAAAGGCCACATCGTCGGTCGTCAGGGGCTGCCCGTCCTGGAACGCGGCGCCCTGGCGCAGGGTGAAGGTATAGTCGTTGCCCTCCACCGTCCAGCTTTCGGCCAGCCAGCCGATGTCGCCGGTCTCGTCCTTTTCCAGCAGGCTGGCGTAGGCCAGCTCCATCTTGGCGGTGCCGGGGCCCCGGCTCTGGCACTGGAAGGGGTTCGGCGCGCCCCAGTCGGTGCCGCCCTCCAGCCGCAGCACCTCCACCCAGCCGTCGGGATGGGCGGAGTCGGCCCCATAGGCGGGGGCCTCATAGGAGGCGGCGGAACAGCCCGCCGCCAGGCTCACCAGCAGAACAAGTGCCAGCACGGCGCTGAGGATACGGATACGATGCATAAGGTCCTCCTTTGAAAAAGCGACGGGGGCACAGAAACAAAAAAGGCGACCAGACGCACCGCGCACCGGCTGCAAAAGCCCGGTGCCCGGTTTTGTCTGACCGCCGCGCCGCTGCCGTATGGGCCGGGGCTTCCGCCCGGCGCCCGGCGGGGCCTCCCTGGCCCCCTCGCAAGCAATCGTTTTGTTGTCTGCGCCCCGGTGTAAGGGGCGGATCAGGCCCGCCGCAAGGGGCGGGCGGCCGCACCTTCCTGGCGGGCCGTTTGCTGGTTATAAGGATACCATATCCGGCCGTGACGGGTCAAGCACAGGGCACAGCAATCGTTTGTCTTGCACCGGGGGCCGCCGGTGGGGTATAATCAGAAAAAAGCTCCAAGGAGGCCGCCCCATGTACACCGAAACCCTCAGCCGCCTGCCGTTCTGGCAGCATCTTACCCCCGCCCAGCAGGCGGCCGCCGCCGACCAGTGCCGCCGGGTGGAGTACGCTGCCGGCCAGGCGGTGCACAGCCCCGGCGAGGGGTGCCTGGGGGTGCTGCTGATTGAAAGCGGCGCGCTGCGCATCTACCTGAGCAGCCCGGAGGGCCGCCAGGCCACCATCGACCGGCTGCACGCCGGGCAGATCTGCGTGATGACCGCCGCCTGCATGATGCGGGGGGTCAGCTTTGACGTGCAGGTGGAGGCGGAAAGCGACACCGCGGCCCTGCTGCTGCCCGCCCGGCTGTTTGCGGGCCTGATGCAGGAGAATATTTATGTGGAGGCGTTTTTGTACCGGGCGGCCACCGAGCGGTTTGCCTCGGTGCTGACCGGGATGGAGCAGATGCTGTTTCTGACGCTGGAGCAGCGGGTGGCCAGTTTCCTGCTGGACGAGGCGGCCCGCACCGGCAGCGACGCGGTGCGCGTGACACAGGAGCAGCTGGCCCAGGCCATCGGCAGCGCCCGGGAGGCGGTAAGCCGCACCCTGAAAAAGCTGGAGCGGCAGGGCCTGGTAACGGTGGAGCGGGGCGCGGTGCGCCTCGCCGACCGGCCGGCTTTGTACCGGCTGCTGTGAGGGAGGAAAAGGATGGAACTGCTGGAAACGACCCTGTGTTATCTGGAGCGGGAGGGCTGCTACCTGATGCTGCACCGGGTAAAAAAGGACAAGGACGTAAACCGGGACAAGTGGATCGGGGTAGGCGGCAAGTTTGAGCCGGGGGAAACGGCGCTGGCCTGCGCGGTGCGGGAAGTGCGGGAGGAGACCGGCTACACCATGGTCGCGCCCCGGTACCGGGGCATGGTGGATTTCTACAACCCGCCCTGGCCCGCCGAGCGGATGCACCTGTATACCTGCTGTGAATTCACCGGCACCGAGCACCCCTGCGACGAGGGGGAGCTGGCCTGGGTGCCCAAGGAGCAGGTGCCCGCGCTGCCGGTGTGGCAGGGGGACAGGATCTTTCTGGAACTGCTGGCGCAGGGCGCGCCGTTCTTTCACCTGGCGCTTTACTACGCGGGCGACACGCTGACCCGGGCCGTGCTGGACGGCCGGGAGCTGCCCCTGCCCCAATGACGGGAGGTATGTATGGACAAGCTGGAACAGGCCTTTGTGGCCGAGATGGCAAAAAAGACCGAACAGGCCCGCGCCGTGGGCGTGGACGGGGGCCGCACCCTGGCGGCGCTGGAAAAACAGGGCCCGGCCCGGCTGCTGGGCCAGCAGGCGCGGCGGGGCTGCGTGAGCGCCGAGTTTGAGACGCTGGCCGCCGCCGGCCGGCTGGACCTGAGCCTGGAGGCCGCGGCGGTGCAGGGCCGCTACGGCGCGTTGTTTGACGACGATACCGTGAACTTCTGCTTGCAGGTATTGTGCGAGAAAGGGTATTTTGCCCTGTAAAACAAAAAAGGCAAACCCCCGCGGCCAAAAGCCGCGGGGGTTTGTGCGTTTACTGGCTCTCGATCTTGTAGCCCACGCCCCAGATGGTGCGGATGTACCGGGGGCTGGCCACCGTGTCCTGCAGCTTGCGGCGCAGATGGCGCATATGCACCGAGATGGTGTTGGCCGCGCCGCAGCAGCGCTCGTCGTTCCAGATGCGGCGGCACAGTTCCTCGGCGCTGATCACGGCGCCGTCCTGTTCCAGCAGGATGCGCAGGATGGCAAATTCGGTGGGGGTCAGGGCCACGGGCCGCCCGTGCAGCCGGCACTCGTGGCGGGCCACGCTCAGCTGCAGATCGCCCACGGTGTAGTCCCGGGGCGTTTCGGTTTGCGGCATCGTGGCCGCGGTATCGTCAAACATAAAGGGTTCCTCCTTGCGGGCCGCCCGTCCGGCTGTGCAAAGACGCGGGGGCGGCGAGGCTTTCCCGGCGAAAATGCCGGGCCGTTATCCATATAATAGACGATTTTGCCGCCGCTATTATTTCCTTTTTTATCACAAAGTGCCGCCGGGGCCGCCGCAGGCGGAACAAAAAGACAAAACGCCCGCCCCGTCAGGGGCAGGCGTTTTTGGCAGAAAACCAGGTTGTCAGGCCTGAGGATGGGCGGCTTCCACCGCAACGGAGGCAGGCTCGTTGCCGATCAGCCGCACCCGGCCCTCCCGCAGGCAGTCCACAAACAGCGGGGCCAACTTGGGGTCAAACTGGCGGCCGGCCTCCTCCTCCAGAATCTGGATGGCCCGTTCCAGCGGCACCGCCGGCTTGTAGCAGCGGCGGCTGGTCATGGCGTCAAAGGAGTCCGCCACGCAGAGGATCCGGGCGGCCAGGGGGATGTCCTCCCCGCCGATGCGCCGGGGATAGCCCCGGCCGTCGTACCGCTCGTGGTGGCCGATAACCGCGGGGATGATGTAGTCCAGGGCGGGCAGATGCCGGATGATGCCGATGGAGGCTTCCACATGGCCCTGCATCAGCTCGTATTCCTCGTCGGTAAGTCTGCCGGTCTTGTTCAGTACCTGCTCGGGAATGCCGATTTTGCCGATGTCATGCAGCAGCGCCGCCTGGCGGATGATCTCCACAAAGTCGTTGTTCAGCCCCACCGCCCGGGCCAGCTCGGTGGCGTAGTAGGCCACGTTGCGGGAATGGGTGAAGGTATAGTGATCCTTGGCGTCGATGGCGGCGGTCAGGGCCACCACGGTGGGCTCGTACTCCTGGTAAATGTGCCGGTGGTCCACCTTTTCGTTCGGCACGTCCCCCCGCAGCACCGAGTCAAACACCTCGATGGCGTTCTTGCCGCTGCGCTTCACATGGTATACCGCCATGTCCGCGTTCTCCAGCAGCTGCTTGGAGGTGGAGGCGTCAAAGGGCGCGGCGCTGATGCCGATACTCACGGTCAGAACCTTGAGCTTGCGGTCCACCGTGGCCCGGTTCATGTTGTACACCTGGCGCTGGATGCTCTCGGCCAGGGCGCGGGTGGCCAGCACGTCGTACCGGGGCAGCAGTACCGCAAACTCCTTGCTGGTGTAGCGGGCCACATAGCCGTTATCCCCCACGCTGTTCTGCAGCACCCGGGCCACGTTGCGCAGGGCCCGGTCGCCCTCGGCGGCGCCGTACAGCTGGTTGTACAGCTTGAAGTCGTCGATGTTGATGATGATCAGGCTCAGGGTGCTCTCCCGGTTGGCGGCGAACTCCCGTTCCAGAATCTCGTAGAAATACTTGCGGTTGTACAGGCCGGTCAGCTCGTCGGTGCGGGCTTCATGGCAGGCCTGCTCATACAGCTTGGCGTTTTTCAGAGCAATGGAGGTCACCGAAGCCACCGAGGGCAGCCACTGCATATCCCGCAGCCGGATGTGCTGGCCGGTGCGCTGGGTAAACAGCACCACCCCCTGCATCTCGCCGGAATCCCCCAGCAGCCCCAGCGCGCCGTGTACGCCCAGGGTGCGGAACCGGTCCTTTTCTTCCTGCCACATGGAGCGGTAGGCCACGGTGTTTTCAAAGTCCTTCCAGGCCACGCACTGCTGGGCGCGCAGTTCGTCCAGCAGCGGGCAGTCCGCCCGCAGCGCAAAGGACAGATCGTGCAGCGGCTGGTTGCTGCAGCGGGCCTTGAAAACCCCGTCTTCCAGCACGCAGATGTACACGTTGTCGATGCCCGGCACCATCTTGATGGTGTCCACCGTTTTCTGCAGAATATCGTCCACGTTCAGCAGCTGGCTCACCGCCAGGCTGTATTCCCGCAGCGCGTCGGCCAGATGGTTTTCCTCCCGCACAAACAGGTTGTTGGCCAGCCGTTTCCACAAGAAGGTAAAGGCCACCGCCGAGAACAGGAACAGCGCCGCAAACAGCAGCACGGCGTATTCCTCGCCGCCGGGCAGCCGGGTCAGCGCGCCCATGCAGTAGGGCTGCAGATACAAAAACAGCACCAGGGTGATGCACAGGCCCACCAGGTAGCACACACTCTCGCTGGCCAGCAGCTGCAGCTTGAACAGCCGCTTTTTGGCCAGGGCGTAAACCAGCAGCACCGCGTTGACGATGCCGCCCAGGATGTCCACCGGGAACCCGCTGAACACCGGCAGCAGCATGGCGGCATGGCCCAAAAACAGGATGGCGATGCCCCAGATCACCGGGCGCAGCTGCCCGCGCAGATAGGGTTTGTCCCGGTAGGCGCCGATCAGGTTGGCCACCCCGTGCAGAATGACCACGCCCTCGATCAGGAACAGAAAGACCACCGGCCAGTGGATGGCGTCGTAGACGAACTCCACCCGGTCGCCCCGCTGTACCATGACCGGCCAACGCATAAAGAAGCCGGAGGGGATATTGCCCAGAAAGACCGCCAGCAGGATCACCAGATACAGCTTGTCCGCGCCGGAACCGGGCCTGTCCACAAAGGCGTTCATGAACCGGTAGTAGGCGTAGGACATGAGCAGCAGCCCGCCCAGGGACACATGATACCAGAACACATAGTCCGGCGGCATCTGCCAGCGCATCAGCAGCGAACCGCCGGTCCAGCAGATCATGGTGAAGAGCAGCACCAGGAACTGGCGCACCACGCGGTTTTTCTTCACCGCCAGAAAGATCAGGAACTGGCAGGCGTACACGAACACCGCAATGGCGGAAATATACCCGTAGATGTCCATGCCGCTTACCTCCCCTCGCCGGCACAGGCCAGCAGTTCATCCAGCTGGTACCGGTCCGGGTTCATCTGCCGGGGGCGGCGGCCGTGCCGCGCCTCATAGGCCGCAAAGGAACCGGTGCGCAGCACCGTGACCCGCAGCGGGTCCATGCCCAGCAGCTTTTTCAGGTCCCGGTAATCCTGATCGGTGTACTTGAAATAGGTGGTCAACAGATCCCGCAGCACGTCGGTGCTGATGGCGTGCTTGAGGAACGCCTCCCGCTGAATCTCCACGTACAGGTGGAAATAGGGCCGGTTTTCGCTGGTGAATTCCTTGGCGGCCACCCAGCCGGTCACCGGCAGGCCGCTGAGCTCGATCACCGAGCGGATGCCGTTGGCCGAGATGCGGGTAAAGCCCGCGATGTCGATGATGTCCGGCACCCGGTCCACATACTCGAACCGGGGGATATGGGTGCCGTCCTCCCGGCTGGACAGGCCCAGGCAGCGATAGGTGTCCCCCACCCGGTAGCGGGCAAAGGCGCCGCCCTTGAGCACCGTCAGGATCAGTTCGTACTTTTCGCCGGGCTGTACCTCGTCCATCAGGCAGGTGCGGGGCTGGTAGTCCGGCTCGTCCATCAGGCGCAGCATGTCCCGCTCGGGCAGAAACTCGTAAAAGCAGGTGTCCGGGAAGAAGTACATGCCGCTGCGGTTCCAGATCTCGGTGCCGATGATGGAGGGCTCGGTGCCGGCAAACAGCTCCATGGGCCGGATGCCCCACAGCTCTTCCAGATCGTCCTTGTAGCAGCGGTTGTCGGTGCCCGCCACCATAAAGCCTTTCAGATGGAACAGGTCCGACGGGCGCAGGGGCCGGTTTTCCCGCTTGCAGCGGGACTTGGCCCGCAGAATGCGCAGCAGCATGGAGGGCTTGAACTTCAGCAGATCGGCCGGGCGCAGCTTGCCTCCCTTGCCGCTCATCTCGCCCAGGCTCAGGCTGACCGCGTAGGCCACGCTGCCGAGACCGAAGAAGAACTCCACGTCCCGCTGCATGGCCATCTTGAAGCCCAGCTTGTTGCGCTGGCTGAAACTCATCTCCACCGCGTCCTTGACGGCGGGCAGGAACTCGATGCCGATGGCCTCGTTCAGGGTCAGCGGGAACAGGCCGGTGGCGTAGGGCAGCGGGGCCAGCCCGTACAGGAATTTATCGGTGGGGGACACGTTGAACTGCCCCCGCCCCTTGCTGGTGCTCAGAATCAGGCAGGAGACCACATTGTCCCGGAAGGTGTCCAGCATGGCCCGGGTGTAGGGGGCCACCTTGATGGGGTGCCGCCCACCCTCCCAGGTGGTCTGGATCCAGATCACCGGGGTGCCGGGCAGCATGTCCGCCTGCTTGCGCAGCAGCACGTCGGCGTAGTCCTCGTAGCTGGTCAGGGGCACCTGCTGGCGGAATTCCTCAATGGTGGCGGGCCGTTTGCCCCGCAGGATGCTCTGCCCCAGGGCGCTGGCGCTCCACAGGCGGATCTGCTCTTCCATCAGCCGGCGCTGGATGCGCATATAGTCTTCCATGGAAAGATCCAGGAATCCGCAGTAGCGGTTCCATACCGCCTGGTAGTCCTGTTGTTCCAGTTGTTCTTCCAGATTCATCCGCGGCGGACCTCCTTTCGCAAAGTCTGTATACAGCGGCGCAGGCTGGCGGGATTCGGGATCAGAAAAGGCGCCAGAGACCGGTATTCCGGGTAGTTGTCAAAGGTGCGGGGAAAGGTCCACAGATCCTGCAGCACCACATAGGCCACATCCAGCCCGCTCATCAGCAGGCAGAACCCCCACAGCCGCCCGCTGCCCATGGCCCCGGCCAGGCACAGATACCCGCCCGCGAACCAGAGCACGCCGGGATGCCGGCAGAGGGCGTAGACCCCCTCGGTGTAGGCCAGCCGGCCCTGGGATTGCTGCACATAGGTGTCGGAAAAGGGAAGCGCAAAAAACAGGGTGTAGATTTCCAGCGCCAGAAACACCAGCGCCGCCGCCAGCAGCGCCCAGCCGCCCGCACCGCGCACCGCCGGCGCGGTCCAAACCGCCAGCGCCGTGGCCGCCGCCAGACAGGCAAGACCCGCCGCGAAGGCCCCGCCGCAAACCGGGGCCAGCGGCCGCACGCTGTGCCGGTCATACAGGGCAAACAGCGCAAACCCCGCCGCACACAGGGCAAATTCCATAGCAGATTCCTTCCTCTCGGGGATACCCTCCCCTATGCTGAAAAATGCGACAAGCGCATAATTCGACTTTTTATATCATACCATGTTCCCGGTCAAGAAAAAAGGGCGGAAACAGAAAAGTTCCTGTGTTTTATCACAAAATTAGCGGAATATTTTACCATTTTTTGCAAGCGGCGGCAGATACAGAAAAAAACAGCCCGTTCCCGGGCGGGAACAGGCTGTCGAAGCGGGTTCAGCTTTCCATCAGATCGGTCAGCAAGGCGCTGATCTGACGGTAGTATTCCTTGTATTGCGGGTCCACCTTGGCCGGGTCGCCCCAGTCGGTAAACACCGCCGCATAATAGGGATCGGGGGCGTAGACGATGGCAATGTCGTGCAGCGCGCCTTTCCAGTTGCCGTACTTTTTGGCCATGGGCCAGTCGGTCACCAGATAGGTGTGCCGCGCATCCAGAAAGGCCTGCTTCAGCTCCAGCGCGTCGGAGGTGCCGGTGTCAAAGAAGGCCTGCAGCGCGGTGAGGATCTTGACCGCATCGGAAGCCGACAGGGTGCCGGTCATGCTGGTGGCGGGGCTCAGGGCGATGTTGCGGCCGGTCATATCCAGGCCCAGCCCGGTGAGAAAGTCGGCAAAACCGGTGGCGCTGGTGGCGGGCCAGCGGGTGTACAGCTGCTCCGCCGCGCCGTTGCTGCTCTTGCTTACCATCTCGGCCACCGCCGCCCGGGCGGTGCGGTCCGGCACCGTGACCAGCTTTGGGGTGGGGCTGGGCAGCCCGGCGGCCGCGTCCTCCTCCGACAGGGTCACCTCTTCGGTACGGCTCCAGCCGGGCAGCACCTCGTCCAGGTTCACCTCCCCCGCCGCGGCCCGGGTATACAGCCACAGGGCGTAGGGGGCTTTCAGCAGGCTGGCGGCGTAGTACTGCTGGTCAGCGTTGCGGGCATAGGTCAGCCCGTCGGAGGGCCGCACCGCCAGCACCGACACGCTGCCGGGCAGGCTGTCCAGATAGGCGTCCAGCGCGGCCCGGGCCTGGGCCTGCTCCGGGGTATCCCCCGCCGGGGCCGGGGTGACGGTGGGGGCGGCGGTATCGCCCTCCTCTCCGTCCTCCTCGTCCGGCTCGGGCGAGGGCTGCGCCGTGGGCGCGGGTGTGGCGGTGGGCGCCGGCGCCACTGCCTCGGCATCGGGGCCGTCGGCCCCCGCCAGCATCCAGTACACGCTGCATGCCAGCATGGCCAGCACCGCCAGAAGCGCCACGGTGCGCAACCGCCGGCGCCGGCGGCGGCGACGCCGGGCGGCCTTGGGGTCCTTGTGGTAGACCCGGCGCGCGCCGGGCTGTTGTTCCTCTCGTTTCATGGGTTCCCTCTCCCTCTTGCTATGGATCAGACCATCTGTATGGCAACCCCGCTCACACAGCACAGGCGGGCGTCGTAGTAGATGCAGAGCATCCCGCTGCCGTACCGGTCGGTCAGGGTCAGCAGCACCTCGTTTTCCAGCCGGATGATCTGCGCGTCCAGCATCAGCTCGTCGCACAGCTGCTGCAGCCGCACATCCAGGCTGGTATCCGCGGGCATTTCCGAAAGAGGACGGTTCTGCAGCCGGTCCAGCAGCTCAAACGGGGCGCCCTCGGTAAGGGAATACCACCCTTCCGCCGAGATGCCCAGCAGCGTGTTCCGTTCGCCGCCCAGAAACTCGCACAGCCCGTTCTGCACCAGTTCCACCGCCTGATCCAGCTGCGAGGCGCGGGCCGCTGCCTCACCGGGAAAACGCAGCCGCAGCGATATCTGCGTCCCGGTGCTGTCCTGCCCGAGGGCCAGATCCATCCGCACATCGGTCTGTTCCACCATCCGGCCGCTGTACAGGTTGGTCAGCAGCAGGGTGTCGGGCAGCGGGTAATCAAGCAGATAGTAGGCAAGGATGTCTTCGGTGACCAGCCTTTTAAAGGCGAGCGGGTCCTGCGGCACTTCCTCCTGGGAATCGTAGATCCCCATGGGCCAGAACATATACGCGTAGATCCAGCCCAGATCGATGAAAACTTCCTCCTCCTCGGTGTCGGTGACCTGTTCCGGATCGTACCGCTGCCAGACGGGCAGCAGGGGCTCGTCCTCCGCCGCCAGGCTCAGAGAAGTATACACCGGCAGCGGGTCGGCCGTGCCGCCGGCGGGCAGGGCCCGGGCCAGGCCGATGCCGCACAGCCCGGCCAGCAGAGCGCCTGCTATCACCACCAGCGCTGCCCACAGCACCACCCGCAGATTGCCGGAAAGTGCCGCTTTGTTGCGCATCGGATCTTCCCCCCTCTTACATCTGCATCACATACCCGGTAACGCAGCGCAGCCGCACATCGCAGTACAGTCCCAACATTCCGCTGCCGACCTGGTCGCTCAGAATCACCAGCAGTTCGTTGTCCAGCCGGATGGTCTGCAGGTCGATCATCAGTGCCTCGCACAGGGCCATCAGCCGGTCTTCCGCCGTGCCCTCCTGGGGATCCACCGCGTCCAGCCATTCGTCCATAGGGTAAAACGATATTCTCTCCTCCAGCCAGGTGTTGGCGCTCAAAGACTGCATATCAGCCCCCATCAGGGCAGTGCTGCGGCCGTAAAACAGATCCAGCAGCCTTTCCTGCACCAGCGCCTGGGTCTCCTCAAACCGGGCCGGATCGGCCTTTTCCAGATCGGGGAAGGAATAGCGCACCGATATACAGCCGTCCTGCAGACCCATGTCCAGCATGCTGGAGCCGCACGTCACGAGTTCGTTGACGCCCTGATCAATGCAGGTCAGCCCGTCGGGCAGGGCCACCTGATACAGATAAAAGGCCGAGCCGGGATCGGTGGTCGGGGTCTGCCAGGGCAGTTCCATGTCCAGGGTGCCGCCTGCCCAGAACAGGCCGACAGAGTAAATATGCTGGTCGAACAGGCTGTACAGGCCGGTGGGCAGCCAGCCCATCCCCAGGGACATCTGCTCCTCCAGCGTAAAGGAGGACAGGTTGACCATCCCCTCCGGGTCAAAGTCCTGCCAGACCGTGGCCACCGGCTCGTCCTCCGCCACCAGATTCAGCGAGGTATACACCGGCAGCGCCTGGGCACTGCCGGCGGCAGGCAGGGACAGGGCCAGCGCGCCGCCGCCCAGGCCGCACACCAGCGCCCCCACCGCAACGATCGCCGCTGTCCACATCCCGGTGCGCAGCGCGCCGGCCCGGTCTTCGTTCCGCTTATTCCTCATGGCCCTGCGCCTCCTGCCCGCCGCTGCCGGCCAGCGGCAGATACAGGGTGATCAGGGTGCCCTGACCAACCCGGCTGTCCACCTCGAAGCGGCCGCCGTGGATCCGCACGATCTGTTCGCACAGGGCCAGGCCCAGCCCCGCGCCGCCCGCCTTGCGGGCCCGGGACTTGTCCACCATGTAGAAGGGCTGGCGGATCTTGTCCAGTTCGGCGGCGGGGATGCCCCGGCCGTAGTCCCGGATGCAGATCTCGGCCCAGCCGTTCTGGGGCCGGCCCGCCAGCACCAGCTTGCCGCCCGCGGGGCTGGCCTTGCGGGCGTTGTCCAGAAAGTTGTACAACAGGCTTTTCAGCAGTTCCCGGTCGCCGTTCACCACCATGGGCTGGCAGAACTGTTCCAGACGCAGCTGCCCGCTGGTCAGCAGGGGCTGGATGGCGGTGGCCACCTCCTTGAACAGTTCCGGCATGTCCACCGGGGTCAGCACCAGGTTGCGGTTCTCCACCGCCAGCAGCTCCATCAGCTTGCCGCTCAGACTGCGCAGGCGGCGGGTCTCCTCCACAATGATGCCCGCATACCGCATCCGCTGCTCGTCCGGCACCTGCTTCTGCAGCTGCAGCAGATCCGCAAACCCCAGGATGCTGGTCAGGGGCGTTTTCATCTCGTGGGCCATATTGGCGGTAAAGGTCTTCTGGCTTTCGGCGGTGTGTTCCAGCTGCTCCACCCGCTGCTGCACCGCCCGGGCCAGCCGGTTCATATCCTGGGCCAGGCCCGCCAGCTCGTCGCCGCTGGTCAGTTCCAGCCGCTGGGCATAGTCGCCCCCGGCGATGCGGCGGGCGGTGCGGCTCAAAGTATGCAGCGGACGCAGCATGGTGCGCACCACCACCACCAGCAGCCCGGCGCCCGCCAGGCTCACCGCCAGGCTTACCGCCATCAGACGGATGCTCTGCCCGGCCAGCCGGTCCACCCCGGCCTGCACCGAAAACCGGCACACCAGCCGGTAGTCGTGCTGCTCGGCGGTAAAGGGCAGGCTGCATACCAGCACCGCCCCCTCCGGCCCCCGGCTGTATTCATACAGGGTGCCGGGGGCGGTTTCGGCATTGTCCTCCGCCCCGGCCATGGCGTCGGTACAGCCCTCCACCGGCGCGTCCAGGGCCTGCCCGTTCCGGTACAGGCCCAGCTGCAAAAGATACTCGTCGGTCAGCTGGCTGGAGGCGCTGCGCACCGCCGCCGTGTCCGCCGCGTCGGCGTCCAGCATCATCAGGCCGTTCTGCAGCCGGGTGCTCACCACGCCGGTCTTGATCAGCCGCGCCAGATACTGCTGCTGGGTCAGCGCCCGGTCCAGCTGCTGGTCCCACACCGTCTGCCAGCTGGCCCGCACAAACAGCAGGGTCAGCAGGCTGGTGCAGCAGACCATCAGGGCCAGCGTGCCCAGAAAGATCTTCTGCCACAGTTTCATCTTACTTCTCCAGCCGGTACCCCACCCGGGGCAGGGTTACCAGCTTGTCCGCCAGGCCCAGTTTCTGGCGCAGCCGCTGCACATGGATGTCCACGGTGCGGGTCTCCCCCGCAAACTCGTAGCCCCACACCAGCGCCAGCAGCTTTTCCCGGGAAAGCGCCAGATCCTGATGCTGCAGAAATACCCGCAGCAGTTCAAACTCTTTCGGGCTCAGCGCCACCGGCACCCCGGCCCGGGTCACCGTATGGCTGCCCAGATCCTGCTGGATGTCCCGGTAGACCAGCACCTGCCGCCCCTTGCCCCGGCGGCGCAGGGCCACCTCCACCCGGGCCAGCAGTTCCAGCGCCTCAAAGGGCTTGGCTATGTAGTCCTCCGCGCCCAGCTGCAGGCCCCGCACCTTGTCGGTCACCTGCTGCATGGCGGACAGAAAGATCACCGGCACGTCCAGCCCGGCCACCCGTTCCATCACGCCGAAGCCGTCCAGCCCGGGCAGCATCACGTCCAGCAGGATCAGGTCGTATCCGCCGGAAAAGATCTTCTCCACCGCCTCGGCGCCGTCGGCGCAGTTCTCGCAGGTATAGCCGCCCAGCTGCAGGGTGGCTTCGATCATCTGGGCGATATGGGCCTCGTCCTCCACAACCAGGATGTGGGCCGTTTGCTGTGTGTTCTGATTCATGATTCGTACACCTCCGTGCCCCATTATCCCATACAAACCGTATCCAAAACCGCGCAAAGTTGTATCAAAACCGTAAAAACGGCAGGGTTCGTGGTATTCCCCCTTACTATACCACAGATATACGCAGGGTGCAAAGGCGGATATTGGCAGGACAAACCCGTCCGGATGTGATACAATAGGCACAGCAAGGAGGGATATCCATGGATCTGAAAGGCAAGACCGTGGTGCTGGCCCTGACCGGCGGCATCGCGGCATACAAAATCGCCACCCTGGCCAGTATGCTGGTGAAGCAGAAAGCCACGGTGCTGGTGCTGATGACTGAAAACGCCACCCGCTTTATCGCGCCGCTGACCTTTGAGGCGCTGACCGGTACCCGCTGCATGGTGGACACCTTTGACCGCAGCTTCTCCTTTGAGATCGAGCATGTGGCGGTGGCCGACCGGGCCGACCTGGTGCTGGTGGCCCCGGCCAGCGCCAACGTGATCGCCAAGATGGCAAACGGCATTGCCGACGATATGCTCACCACCACCGTGCTGGCCTGCCGGTGCCCCAAGCTGGTGGCCCCGGCCATGAACACCGGCATGTACGAGAATCCGGCCACCCAGGCCAATCTGGCCCGCCTGCGGGGGTACGGCGTGGAGGTGATCGACCCGGCCTGCGGGCGGCTGGCCTGCGGGGCGGTGGGCCCGGGCAAGATGCCCGAGCCCCAGCAGCTGCTGGAGCACATCCAGCGCCATCTGACCTGCCAGAAGGACATGGCGGGGCTGCATCTGCTGGTGACCGCCGGACCCACCCGGGAGGCGCTGGACCCGGTGCGGTTCATCACCAACCATTCCACCGGCCGCATGGGGTACGAGCTGGCCCGGGCGGCGATGCTGCGGGGGGCGCAGGTGACCCTGGTGAGCGGCCCCACCGCGCTGGAACCCCCGCCCTTTGTGGAGCTGGTGCGGGTGGAGAGCGCCCAGCAGATGCACGACGCGGTGATGGCGGCCGCGCCGGCGCAGGACGTGATCATCAAAGCGGCGGCGGTGGCCGACTACCGGCCCGCCCACACCGCCGGGGAAAAGATCAAGAAGAGCGGCGCCGATCTGACGCTGGAACTGACCCGCACCCCGGACATCCTGGCGGAGCTGGGCGCAGCCCGGCGGCCGGGGCAGTTCTTGTGCGGCTTTGCCATGGAGACCCGGGATCTTTTGGACAACGCCCGGGCCAAGCTGGAGAAAAAGGGCGCGGACATGATCGTGGCCAACAGCCTGCGGGAGGCGGGCGCGGGCTTCGGCGGCGCCACCAACCACGTGACCCTGGTGGAGCCCACCGGCTGCACCGATCTGCCGCTGGCGGGCAAGGACGAGGTGGCCCACCGCATTCTGGACCGGATCCTGGCCCGGCGGGCCGGGGCGTAAACGTTCTGTATCGAAACGGTGAAAACCGGCCCCGGGCGGTTGCGGGCCGCCGCGGGGGCGTGGTATACTGAAACACACGGAACGTATGGGGGGATGAGGATGAAACACTATGCGCTGCGCTGCGCCGCCGCAGCGGCGCTCTGCCTGGTGCTGACCGGCTGCGGCAAGCTGTCCGGCAGCTACAGCTGCGGGGAGGACGGCGCGGACATCTTTACCTTTACCGGCTCCAATACCCTGACCCTCACCTGCTACGATATGGTCTACGGCTGCACCTACCAGCGCAAGGGGGATCAGCTGATCGTCACCAGCGAGCTGTTCGGCACCGCCACCTACAGCTTTGAGACCAAGGGCGAGGACCTGATCATCGACGGGGTGACCTACTCGCCGGTAAAGTAACCATGGCCCGCACGCTGTACCTGGTGGGCGGCCCCATGGGGGTGGGCAAAACCACCCTCTGCCGCCTGCTGGAGCACCGGCTGCCCGCCTGCGCTTTTCTGGACGGGGACTGGTGCTGGGAGATGGACCCGTTCGTGGTCAACGAGGAGACCCGCCGCCTGGTGCTGGACAACATCGTGTATCTGCTCAACAGCTTCCTGCACTGTTCGGTGTACGAGAATGTGGTGTTCGGCTGGGTGCTGCACCTGCCCGAAACCTGGGCGGAACTGGAAGCCCGGCTGGACACGGCGGGCTGGCGGGTGGTGCGCACCGTGCTGGTCTGCACGCCGGAGGAACTGCGCGCCCGCCTGGAAACGGACATCGCCGCCGGGCGCCGTCAGCCGGATTGCATCCCCCGCGCCCTGGACCGGCTGGAAAGCTGCCGCCGCCTGCCCGCGGCCTGGCAGCGGGATACCACCGGCCTGTCCCCCGCCCGCGTGGCGGACCGGCTGCTGGCGGATACTTTGGAAAATCGGTAAAACAACGCGCCCGCCCGGGGATTAAGGCCCGGGCGGGCGCGTTTTGTCTTGTGTTATTCCCAGGGCGGCGCGTCGGGGTTCGGCGCGGCCGGGGCGTCCGGCTGGGCGGGCGCTTCGGGCTGGGATGCCGGGGCTGCCGCTTCGGGCGCGGGGGCCGGTTTGGCGGGCGCTGGGGCCGCCGGGGCCGGGGCGGGTTCTTCCGCCGCCTGGGGTTCTTCGGGTTCTTCCGGCTTCACCCAGGGCTCGGAATCCAGGATGTTCCAGCCGATGGCCTTCCAGTGGCGGGGCCGGGCGTAGAACTGATCCTCCACCCAGGCTTTTGCCGCCGCCAGCCCCTCTTCGTCCCGGGAAAAGCTCTCCCGCACTTTCAGTGCGTCGTCGGTCTTTTCCAGGCACCAGGGATTGGGCCACACCACCGCCCCGATGCTCTCGTCATCCATCGTAAAGGCATACCGCATGCCGCTGTGGCTGCCGGTGTAGATCTTGTTGCATTTCAGATACAGAAAGCCCGGCACAAAGGCAAAGGTCTCCCGTTCCATGGCATTTCCCCCTTTTTGCGTGTTCCTTTATTGTAGCGGCTTTTCCGCTTCGGGGCAAGGGCCGAAGGTCACATCCAGCACCAGCACCTCGCTGCGGGTGCCCACCCGCATGGGCGGGCCCCATACCCCCGCCCCGCTGGTGGTGACCAGCCAGCCGCGGCCCCGGCGGCGGATTCCGCCTGGATTGTGCCACAGCAGCCGCATCAGCCAGTTGGCGGGCCACAGCTGCCCGTCGTGGGTGTGGCCGCAGAGCACCAGATCCGCCCCCGCGTCGGCCAGGGCCCGGTCCTCCCGGGGCTGGTGATCCAGCACGAAAATGGGCGCGTCCGCATCCAGACCGGCCAGCAGTTCTTCCGGCGCGGCCCGGCGCAGCCCGGCCCGGCGGGCCATGCCCCGGTCGGCCCGGCCCGCCAGCTGCACCCCGCAGCCCAGACGCGCCGTTTCCTCGCAGAGCATCCGGATACGGGCTTTGTCCAGAAACGCCTCAAACCGGCCGTCCTGTCTGGGCCGCCCCACCGAGAACCCCGCCAGCAGTTCCTCCGGCAGGTCGTGGTTGCCCCAGCAGGCCCACACCCCCCACCGGGGCCGCAGCTGGGCCAGCAGCCGGGCGGCCTCGGCAGACTCTTCAATATCGTCAAAGCAGTTGTCGAACAGATCCCCCGCGATGCACACCAGATCGGGCTTCTCCGCCCGGATCGCCGCGCAGAGCCGCCGCAGCCCGGCCAGCCCCAGGTTGCTGCCCAGATGCAGGTCGGCCACCAGCGCTACCCGCAGCCGGGGCGTTTCGCAGGGTTTTTCTATGTGGATCGCCCGGCGGCGGATCCGCAGCTTCTCCGCCCGCCAGCGGCCCCACAGGCAAAGCAGCAGAGCCGCCGCCAGGGCCAGACTGCCGGCCGCCGCCAGCACCCGGGCGCGCAGGCTGTCCGGCAAAGCGGTGTACCAGGCACAGCGCACCACGGCTTCCCGGCACAGGGTAAACGCCCCCACCAGCAGAAAGCCGTACAGCATAAAGGCCAGCCAGATGCCGCAGGCCCGGTGCAGCCCGCGCCGCAGCGGGCCTTTGCGGGCCAGAAACGCCCACACCGGGCTGACTGCCCACAGCCAGAATACAACCAGCGCCGCCGCCCCCGCTGCCGGGGCGGTGAGCGGCCAGCCCCAGGCGGTGAGCCACCGCAGCAGCCAGACGCTCAGATACAGGTTCCCGGCCAGATAGGCAAGGCCGGCAAAAAACAAAGCCATAGGTTTCCTCTTTCCCGCCCGCGGCCACTGGCGCAGGCGCTGATTCTATGATACCATACTCTATGCAAAGAGCAAAGGAGGGGGAACGAAATGGAACCGACCCTGAGCCCGGCGGCCGCCGGGGTGCTGGCCGGGCTGGAAGCGGCGGGCTTCCGGGCCTGGGTGGTGGGCGGCTGCGTGCGGGACGCGCTGCGGGGCGAATCCCCCCACGACTGGGACGTGTGCACCGACGCCCGCCCCGAACAGGTGGCCGCCTGCTTTGCCCGCACCCTGCCCACCGGCCTTGTGCACGGCACCGTGACGGTGCTGTGGGAGCACACACCGGTAGAGGTGACCACCCTGCGGGCCGAGAGCGGCTATTCCGACGGGCGGCGGCCGGATCATGTGGAGTTTGTCACCGACCTGAACCGGGACCTGGCCCGGCGGGATTTTACCGTAAACGCCATGGCCTGGAACCCCCGCACCGGGCTGGCTGATCCTTTTGACGGCCGGGCCGATCTGGCGGCGGGGGTGCTGCGGGCGGTGGGGCAGCCGGAAGCCCGCTTTGCCGAGGACGCGCTGCGCATCCTGCGGGGGCTGCGGTTTGCCGCCCGGCTGGGCTTTGCCATCGACCCGGCCACCGCCCGGGCCATGGAGCGGCAGGCCCCGCGCCTGCGGGCCATCGCGCCGGAGCGGGTGCAGGCCGAACTGGACGGCCTTGTGCTGGGCGCGGCGGCGGAAGAGGTGCTGGCCCGCTGGCCCGCGGTGCTGGAACCGGTGCTGCCGGAGATCGCCCCGGCGGTGGGCTTTGACCAGCACAACCATCACCATTGCCTGGATGTGTGGGGCCATACCGCCCGGGCGGTGGGGTCGGCCGCGGCGGACCGGGCGGTGCGGCTGACCATGCTGCTGCACGATTTGGGCAAGCCGGATTGCTTTTCCCGGGGGCCGGACGGGGTGGGTCATTTTTACGGCCATGCCCAGTACAGCGCCGAACTGGCCCAGACGATCCTGACCCGCCTGCGGTACGACAACGACACCCGGGACCGGGTGGTGCGGCTGGTGCGGCTGCACGACGCGCCGCTGCCGGTGGAGGAAAAAACCGCCCGGCGGCTGCTGAACCGGCTGGGCGAGCGGGACGCCCGGGCGCTGATTGCGGTGCACCGGGCGGATACCCTGGCCCTGGCCCCCGCCTGGCATGACCGGCTGGCGGAGCTGGGCGCGCTGGAAACCCTGCTGGATGAGCAGCTGGCACAAGATGCCTGCTTTTCCCTGCGTCAGCTGGCGGTGAACGGCCGGGACGTGCTGGCCGCCGGGGCAGCCCCCGGCCCGGCGGTGGGCCGGGCGCTGGACGCGCTGCTGCAGCGGGTGCTGGCGGGCGAAATCCCCAACGACCGGGCAGTGCTGCTGGCGGAACTGAAAAATCTGATTCAATAAAAAACAGGCGTGCCGCCCGGCACGCCTGTTTTTTCTGCGCTGTGCGGAGAAAAAACGAGAATATTGCAAGTGGGAGAGGGCCCTGATGGTCCTCTCCCACACCCTCTCCCCTTTCGGTAAGAAAAGAGAGAAGCTTTTTCTGCACGCCTGTTTTGTATTGTTGGCAAGGGAATCAGCAGGTGGCGCCGCCCTTCAGATGCTTCTGGGCCGCCAGGTTTTCCTGCTTGCGGGCCAGCAGATCGTCGCTCAGCAGCTGTTCCTGCACCGACTCAAAGCCCAGCCGGGCGATGGTGTCGGCAAAGCGCTCGCCGGTGATGCCCTGTTCGCGGAAGAGCAGGATGGCCTTCTCCACCACGTTCAGCACCTCTTCCTTGCTGGTGAATACCTTGTCCAGCGCGTGGCCCTGGGCCACCTTCTTGCCCCAGCGGCCGCCCACGTACACCTTGTAGCCGTTGGTCTCGCTGGTCGGCGCGCCGAAGGGGCACTTGCCCACGCAGCGGCCGCAGTGGTTGCAGGCGTCCGGGTCGATCTGAATCTTGCCGTCCTTCATCTGGGCCACCTGGATGGGGCAGGCGCGCTCCACCTGGCAGACCTTGCAGCCGCGGCACTTGTCCGGATCGATCTGGGGTACCCGCTGGCCGATGATGCCCAGGTCGTTCAGATCGGGTTTGACGCAGTTGTTCGGGCAGCCGCCCACCGCGATCTTGAACTTGTGGGGCAGCTTTACGTCGTGGTAGCCGTGGTAGAACCGCTCGTGGATCTCCTCGGACAGGGCAAAGGTATCGATCAGGCCGTACTGGCAGGTCGTGCCCTTGCAGGACACCACCGGCCGCACCTTGCTGCCGGTGCCGCCGGTTTCCAGCCCGTACTGGGCCAGGTACTCCCGCAGCGGCTCAATGTTGGAGTAGGGCACGCCCTGAATCTCCAGGGTCAGGCGGCTGGTCATGGTGATGGCGCCGCTGCCGTACAGGGCGGCGGCTTCCGAGATGGCCCGGCTCTCCTCGGCGGTGATCTTGCCGTTGCGGGTGATCACGCGGCCGTTGAAGCGGTCCGGGGTGTTCTTGTCATGCAAAAAGCCCAGGGCCTTGACCCGGGTGATGTCCTCGGGGGAAACGGTGGTCTTGACACCCTCCACCTTCACATCGTTGAAGAAGGTGGCGCCCTCCAGCACGCGGGTGTTGGTGTAGCCCGCGGCCATCAGACGGCGCTGCAGCAGATAGGCACGGCGGCCCTTGGCGCAGACCAGCAGCAGCTTTTCGTCCTTGTCCAGCCCCTCCACCGGGCCGTTGACCTTGGTCAGGTCCACCCAGCGGGCGCCGGGGATGACCGGCTGGGCGTTGGCGTCCACCACCGTCCAGCCCTTGGCCTCGCCGGCGGCGTACTGGGCGGGGGTCATGCTGCACATGGCGCCGCACAGCTTGTTGCCCAGCACATACACCGCCTGCACAAAGGGATGGATGGCGGTGGAGAAAGGCGGCGCGTAGGCCAGATCCAGCCCGTCCAGATCCTCCAGCCGGGCGTTCAGGGCAATGCCGGTCACTGCCACGTCGATCATCTTGTCCACCGCGCCGGGGCCCAGCACCTGCGCGCCCAGCAGCTTGTGGGTGGCCTTGTCCGCCACCAGCTTGGTGACGAACCAGGCGGAATCGGGATAATAGTGAGCCTTGTCGTCGCTCACGGCCAGGGCGGTCTCCACATCGTAGCCCGCCTGCTTGGCCTGGGCCTCGGTCAGACCGGTGCGGGCGGCGTTCAGCCCGCCCGGCAGCTTCACCACGCCGGTGCCCAGCACGCCGGGATACCGCCCGGCCTCGCCCGCCAGCACCCGGGCCAGGGTGCGGCCCTCATAGTTGGCAGAGGAGCCCATGGCCGACCACTGGCGCTCGCCGGTGATGCGGTTCTTGACCATCACGCAGTCGCCCGCGGCGTACACGTCCGGCAGGCTGGTGCGCAGCCGCTCGTCCACCAGGATGGTGCCCTTGAACATCTCCAGGCCGGTGTCCGTCAGCCAGGCGGTGTTGGGGCGCACGCCCACGCTCAGCACCACCAGATCGGCGGGCAGGGTTCCGGCGGCGGTGCGCACACCGGTGGCCGCGCCGTCCGCGGTGAGGATCTCCTCCACCTTTACGCCGGTCAGCACCCGCAGCCCGGCCTCCTGCAGCTGTTTGCGGGCAAAGGCGGCCATCTCCGGGTCCAGCACATTGGGCATGATCTGGCCCGCCATCTCGGCCACCGTCACCGACACCTTCTTCTCCATCAGGTTTTCGGCAATCTCCAGGCCGATGAAGCCGCCGCCTACCACAACGGCCCGGCGCACCGGCTTCTCCTCCACGTAGCGGCGCAGGCCCTCCGCGTCGTCGGGGGTGCGCAGGCAGTATACGCCCCGGCTCTCCACGCCGGGCAGCGGCGGCACCGCCGGGGAGGCGCCGGTGGCGATCACGCAGGCGTCATAGGCAAATTCGCTCTCGGAACCGTCGCTCAGATCCCGGGCGGTCACGGTGTGGGCGGCGGCATCCAGACGGATGGCCTCCATGCCGGTGCGCACCTCCACCCCGGTCAGCGCCGAATAGGAGGCGGGGGTGTTCACGATCAGCTGTTCCCGGCTGGGGATGGCCCCGCCCACGTAGTAGGGCAGGCCGCAGCCCGCGTAGGAAATGTCCTTGTCCTTGGCCAGGATGGTTACCCGGGCATCGGGAACCAGGCGCTTGAGCTTCGCGGCCGTTTTGGTGCCGGCCGCTACACCGCCGATAATCAGTACGTTCATGGTCGTTCTCCTTTTTGTTGTATGGATCAGCCGCCGGACAGGCTTGCCCGGCGGCGCAGGGATCATGCCTTTATTATAGCGGATCTGCCGGAAAGTAAAAGGGGGAGTCCGGTTCTTTTGCGTCAAAAAAACGGGCGCGGGGCCGCTTGGGCCCCGCGCCCCGCGCGAGGAATTCAGTTGTCCCGCAGGCAGGCCAGGATGGTCACCGGCGCGCTGTCAATGCCCTCCACAAACAGGGGCATAACGAAAATCTTTTCCAGCCGGGCCGGATCTACCTGGGCCAGCGCCACGTCCTCGATGATCTGCACCGGCTGCCCCCCGTCCAGGCCCAGCATGATCTGATGGGCACGGATGCCGTCGGCCAGGTTCAGCGGCGAGGACAGGGAGATCCAGTCCATCCCCACCGCTTTCAGGTGAGGCCAGCGATCCACAATCAGCCGGGCGGCGGCGGCAGAGACGCAGGGCCCCCGGGAGGAGTAGCGCTGGTTATCCTGGGCGCGCACCGCTTCAAAGCCGCTGCGGATGAACAGCATGTCAGCCTTCTGCAGCGCCTCGTCGTAGGGCAGCAGATCCTCCGGGGTCACAGCCTCCCCTTCTCCTTTCGGGATATCCAGCAGCAGCGGCGCTTCCGACACAAAGGTGCTCAGGGGCAGCTGCCACAGCTGCCGGCCCTGGGGATTGAAATGATTGGGCCCGTCCATGTGGGTGCCGAAATGGTTGAACAGCTCCACCCGCCAGGTATTGCAGGCAGAATCGTTCTCGCCGATCACCTCAAAGGGGGTGAGTTTCAGGGTCGGCGCGCCGGGAAAGGCGTGGTCACGCAGATTGAGCGGATGGGACAAGCACAGATACATGGAACAGGCCTCCTTTACTTATACGAACAGGATCGCGTTGGCGGTGGAAACGCTGACCAGGGTGGAGACAAACGCCATCAGGAATCCGCCCAGCCAGATGGTGCCGGTGCGCTCATAGGCCTTGCGCAGAACCACGGTGCCAATGGCCATCATGGGGATGAACGGAATGATCAGGCAGATGTTGACCCAGGCCCGGTTCATATACCAGGCCGCCACGCCGGTGGAGAAGAGCACAATGAACTGGATGGCCACCAGACCGATCAGGCCCAGGGTATTTACCGCTATACACATTGCGGTGTTGGTCCAGGGGCGCTTGACCTGATACCGGGCGCTCACGTTGACCATGAAGGACGCAGCCAGCCAGAAGACGGTCAGGAAGGGCACATAATGCCACCACAGGCGCAGGATGTTGCCGTCGGCAGCCCGTACGGCAAAGCTCCAGAACCGGAAATCGGTCTTGAAGAACCGGTCAGCAAAGAGCACGGTGCCATAGGCGGCCACCATCACCAGGAAGGCCAGCAGCGCAGCCTTGCCCAGGTCGGCCCAGCGGATGCGCAACCCTTCCCCAAAGAGCTTTTCGCCCTTTTCGCGGCCCGCAATCAGGCGTCCGATCACATAGATCGCAATGGCCAGCACCGCGTTGATCACCGCCCAGACGATAATGGCGTTGGGGCCGGGCTGGGGGAAGAAGTCGGTGGAGTTGTTGGTGGCGGCGTTGGTGAAGATCATGCCGTAGGCGATGTCGGAAAAAGCGGGCATGACCGTCAGGCCGGGAATCACGGTGAGCAGCACCAGGCTGACTGCCATCACCGCCTTGCCGCGGCCGGTGGCGGGCAGGCTGTGGGCCGGGCCGGCAGACCGGGCCAGGCTGGCGAAGAAGGGCGTTTCCATCAGCAGGGTGGCCAGGGGGATCAGCAGCAGGAAGAACCCGGCCAGACCGACGGCATTGAATACCTCTTTCAGGAACCAGAGCTGGTTGTCCGCCGCGATGGGGTTGGGCGCGCCCAGGGTATCCATAAAGAACTGGTTGGTGATGGAGGCGTTGGTCGCCGAGAAGAACTGCCACTGGTGGGAGGTGTTCGGGTTGTACACCACCCGCAGGGTGCCCTCGTCGATGCTGCCGTAGTACTTGCCGATCTCTACCTTTTCGTTGTTGTCCCAGCCGGACAGGGTCACGTCATTGTGGCCGTTGTCCGGGTTGATGGCGCTTTCGGCGGTCAGGGTGAAGGTGTCGGGCGAGGTGGTGTTGATGAAGAACTTGGCCTCGGGCGAAACGGTCATGTCCGGCCACTGATAGCCGTCCACCTTGGTCACCTGTACGGTGGCGCCTTCGTCGTACCGGGCAAAGTTAATGCCCACGTTCACGCCGCTGGGCATATTGTTGAGCAGGTAGTGGTCCGGGAAGAAGGCCAGGATCAGCGCGCTGGAAACCTTGGTTTCGTAATCGCTTGCGTCATCCGGCTGGCCCACATATTCCAGGCCGTGCTCGTTGCGGCCGTAGGCGTCCAGGGTGAAGGCCACGTTGCGGCCGCCGGTGGAGTGACCGGTGATGCCGATGCGATCCGGATCAATGTAGTCGATGTTGTCGTGCACATAGTCCACCAGCTGCAGCATGCCCAGGCCATAGTAGCTGCGGCTGTCATTGTAGGACACCGTGGTGCCGGAGGAACTGCCCGCGCTGTAGGTGTCCATATTGAAGACCACAAAACCCCGGCGGGCCAGCTCGATGGAGGTGATATCCTGCGTCTCCAGCGTGGCATGATAGCCGTGGCTGGTGATGACACAGGGGGCCGGATTGTCCTGGGTGGCGGTGGACGGACGGTGCACCAGCACCCGCAGGGTCTCGCCGTCCGGCATGGGGATACGTACGTCGGTAATGGTCACGTTGCCGAAATCGGTCTGGATCAGGCCGGCGCCGATGCAGCTTACCAGGATGAGCACCAGGGCCAGGGCGATCCACGCCATCGGGCGGTATTTCTTATTCATGGTGGCTCCTTTCATGATCACTCACTCTTTATACGATACACAGAAAAATATTGTTACGGCCCGGTCAGGATCTCCACGGCCCGGCGCAGGGTATCGTCGGCACCCACGTTGCCGGGGAAGATCACATAGGGCATGCCGGGGAACTTGCTTTCCGGGCCGGTCATCCAGACCGGGATGCCGGGGGCGATCTGCCCCATGACCATGGCCTTGCGTACCCGCAGCGCCTTAGTGCCCACGTCGCTGGAGGTGATACCACCCTTGGCGATGATGAACCGGGGCTGCACGCTCAGCCGGGCGATCACGCTGGTCACCGCGTCCGAGATTTTCACCGAAATCTCCAGCTGCCGGTCGGCGTCGTCGGTATCCAGATCCAGCCGATCACGCCGGGTGTAGACCACTACGCTGCGGCCTTCGCGGATCGCCTGGTCCGCCAGTGCCGATACCCGGGCTGCCTCGCCCTCCAGGCCGCCTTCCACCAGCACCAGATGCTGGTCAAACTGGATGAATTCCAGCGGCAGGGCGCTTTGCCGCAGCTGTTCCATCTGGCGGGTGGTCTTGTTTACATGGGAACCGATCAGCACAATCCCGCCGGCGGTGCAGCCCGGCGGCACCAGATCCTCGTGGGTGAGCAGGGACCGGTCGGGTACGCCGCCCAGCACCTTGGTCACGGCGGCGGCGCTGCGGAACAAGAACCGCTTGCCCCGGGCCGCCGCCCGCAGGAACGCCACCGCAAACACCTTTACGTCCACATAGTCGATGCTGTTTACGATCACCTTGCCGAAATCCTGTACCGCCATCAGCTGCTGTTCGATCACGTCGTAGCGGGCCGCGCGCAGATCTTCCAGCGAGATGCAGGTTACCGAGGCCGGATCCACCCGGCCGCCGCTCTTTTCCCGACACCATTCGGTCAGGTCGGAGGCGGTATAGCCGAAACTTTTGTCCCGGGCAAACTCGGTCTGCCCGGCAGGGGTCAGCCGATCCCCTTCCTGTACATAGTGGGTGTTGCCGATGGTGTACCGGCCGCCTTCCCGGAAGAACGGATAGATCACCTCGCCGTCAAAGGCGGGCTCGCCCAGTTCTTCCAGTGTGCGGCGCAGCGTTTCGGTCTCCAGCGGATAATGCCCCCGCAGGGTGGAGTCGCTGCGGCTGATCAGGATATAGTCCCGCCCGGCGGCCGCGGCCGCGTCATGGATGGCGCGGGCCATTCGGATATGTTCCCGCTCGGTCTGCGCGGCGGTCATGCCCCGGGAATTGGTCAGCACAAAGAACATCCGGCCCGGATCATCGAAGGCTTCCCGGATGGTTTCCGGCTCCCAGTTCGTGAACACCGGCACGTCGTGTACTGTCTGTACGCCGGTGGGGTCATCGTCCAGCACCACAACCTTGCGGGTACTGGCGGCCAGTTCCCGGGCCAGCGCCTCGTCTACCGCCCGCTCATCCGGTGCGGGCCAGCGCGTCAATACCTGTGTGCTCAGCGCTTCGCTTTCCCGCATGATTTATTCCTCCGTTTCCCCGCTTTTTACCTCCACCCCGGCCAGGGCTTCAAAATACTGCACATAGCCGGCGTGGTCGTCGTTGAAATGGCCGCTGGCCTTGAGTGCCTGCTGCATCTCGAACAGCTGGGCCGTAAAGGGCAGGGGTACGTCCAACTCATGGGCGGTGGCCAGCACGTTCTTGATATCCTTGTGGTTGATGCTGATCTTGCCGCCGGGCACAAAATTCCGAGCGCACATCATAGGGGCTTTGGCGTCCAGCACCGCGCTGCCGGCCAGCCCGCCCCGGATGGCCTTGTACACCTTCATCGGATCGGCGCCCGCCTTGGCTGCCAGCACCAGCGCTTCGGATACGGCGGTGATGTTCAGGTTCACAATAATCTGGTTGGCCAGTTTGGTCACGCTGCCGCTGCCCGAGGGGCCGATCAGCAGCCAGCTGGAACCCACAGCGGCGAAATAGGGCTCCATCCGGGCGAAGTCCTCCGGTTTGCCGCCGCACATGATGGCCAGGGTGCCGGCCTTGGCCCCCGGCTCTCCGCCGGATACCGGCGCGTCCACAAAGCCTACGCCCTGTGCGGCCAGCTTTTCGGCGCACAGGCGGCTCTCCACCGGGGTGACGCTGGACATGTCGCAGACCAGCTTACCCTCGCTCAGGCCCTCGCTCACGCCGCCCGGCCCAAACAGCACCTGCTGCACGATAGGGCCGCTGGGAAGAATGGTGATCACAACGTCACAGCAGCGCCCGATCTCGGCATAACTGCCGCTCTCGGCCCCTGCCGCCACCAGCTCTTCCACCGCAGCGGGCTGGGTGTCGTTCACCATCAGCTCTGCCCCGGCCTTCAGCAGATTGTGCGCCATGGGCCGGCCCATAATGCCCAATCCAATAAATCCCACTTTTGCCATTTGCCAGTAACCTCCCTTTTCCGGCCGGGTCCGCCGGCCGCCGGTTTGATCGCCACGCTACCGCCGAGGGGAGCACGCCGCCCGCCTCCCTCCGGCGAGGCGCGTGCTGTGCGGTCTGTCAGCTTGCACCTTTAGTATACCGGTATGCCGGTATACGGTTCAAGAGGGAGATTTACTGAACTTTCGACAAATAAATTGTGATTCTGCACAAATACAATTCAAGATAGTTGTGAATATTTTGACGAATATGGCGATACGGAAAGAAGGAATGTTCCGGTCAAGGGATAAAGGACTGTTTCTGCGCCTTGACGGCCTGCCGGAAAAAAGTCTATAATTTAACAGAAAGATCATTTTATGCAGGCCGGCAGGGCGCCGGTGATCAAGACAGACAGAAAGGGTGGAACCATGGCGGGCTATACACCTTTGCAGCAGAAAGCGTATGAATATCTGCTTAACCTGATCCGAACCGGCGGGCTGGAACCGGGCGTAATCTATTCCGAAACCAAGCTGGCCGGGGAAATCGGGATCTCCCGTACGCCGTTCAAGGACGCACTGGTCCGGCTGAGCCAGGACAAATACATCGATATCCTGCCCAGCAAGGGCTTTTGCCTGCATGTGATGTCGCCGGAGGATATCTGGACCACCTACCAGGCACGCACCGCGGTGGAGGGCTACTGCGCCATGGATCTGGCCGCTGCCAAGGACAGCGAAGCCGGCAGGGCCGCGCTGGACCGGCTGGCGGAGAGTCTGCGCTGCATGGAACAGATGATTCGTGAAAAAGCGCCATTGCCGGATATTCTGGCCTGCGACCTGGCGTTTCACCAGACGATTGCGGAGTTTCCCCGCAACGCGGAGCTGATCCGCCTGTACGAGAGCCTGAATCACCGGGTGTCCTACATCGCCCTGGAGAGCTTTGCCAAGCAGGGGCGCCCTGCCCGGGCGCTGGAGGAGCACCGCAGTATCTACCAGGCGGTGTCCGGCGCGGGGGCGCAGGTGGAGATCGGGCCCTATCTGGCGGTGATGCGCCATATGGAGGCCTCCCGGGATATCGTGCTGGAACTGACTGAGAAGAAAAAACCATAAAAAATGCCCGGCGGGGAACGAATCTTCCCCGCCGGGCATTTTTCGGTTTGTGCTCAGTGCCGCTGATCGGTCAGGGAATACATCTCGCAGAAGCGGGCCGCAAAGGAGGGTTCCCGGCCGCCCGCGTACAGGTGGGAGGTATCCCCGAACGCCCCCATCCGGAAATAGGCCTGGCCCTCCCGGCGTTCCTCGGTCACCAGGGTGGTCACCGAGGAGGGGGCGGCGCAGGTGCCGTGCCACAGGATCATGGGCGAAACATTCAGCAGCCGGCTCAGCAGCACGCACTCCACCCCAAAATGGCAGAACAGCACCACCGTGTCGGTGTTCGGGCGTTCGGCCCGGTAGAATTCCCCCTGGCGGGGATAGCCGTGGGCTGCCAGCAGCGCGTCCAGCCCGTCGATGACGGCCTTGTACTTTTCCGCCACGCCGCCCGCCTGCATCACCGCCGGGTCAAACCAGGCATGCCGGTCAAAAAAGCGGGGCTCGGCGGTCCAGTCGGCGGGCATCCAGTCCCAGGTCACGCTGTCCGCGTCCGGCTTGTTGGGTTTGCGGATGGGCGCGTCGAACTCCCGCAGCCAGGGGCACTCGGTGGCGGTGCGGCCCATCTTTTGCAGGGTCAGGGAGGCGGTGTCCTTCGCCCGGCCCAGCGGCGAAACATAAAAGGCCGTCACATCCAGACGGCTCAGCCGGTCGGCCAGCAGGGCGGCCTCCTGCCAGCCGGTGGGGGTCAGCGAGTCGATGGAATAGTCCGGGTCGGCATGGCGCACGATCAGCAGCTTCATGGGGGTACCTCCCTTTTAATAGACGAATTCTTTCTGCAGCAGGTAGTTGACGAAAAACAACAGCACATCCACCGGGATCTTGGCGGCCAGCCGGGGCAGCTGGGGCAGAATGTGCACGGCGGCGGCCACCAGCAGGGCGCTGCACAGGGTCTTGCCCACGGTGATGCCGGTGTACAGCCCGGCGGACCGGGTGTAGGAAGCCTTGCTTTCAAACACAAGGAAATAGTTGATCAGGTAGTTGACCAGCGAGGACAGCACCCGGGCCGCCACAGTGGCCACCAGAATGGCCGCGCCGGTGGGGATCACACTCTCCAGCAGGCGGCAGAGAAGCGCAAAGGCAGCCAGATCCACCCCGGCGGAGAGCAGCGAGGAAACGGTAAACCGGCCGAACCGCCGGGCCGCGGTCTGTTCGTGCATGGAAAAAGACTCCTTTCCGAAAAAAGAACGGCGCGCAAAGCCGCCGTACAAGGGTACTATACCACCGCAAAGCCGGAAAAAGCAAGCGCCGGCGGAAATCCGCCGGCGCCTGGCCGTGTTACTTGTTCTTTTTGGTGAACCGGGGCAGTACAAAGAAGTACAGCCCGCCGCCGATGAAGAAGATCACCAGCAGGCTCAAAATACCCCAGCTGGCGCTGGACTTGTCGATGGCGGCCAGCACCGTTTCGGTGGCGGTGGCCCGGGTCAGCCCCTGAGAAGCCAGCATGGCGTCGGCCGAAAGGGCGGTGGTGAAGCCCACCAGCGCCGGGCCCATGATGGCGCTGAACTTGCCGAAGATGTCGTAGAAGCCGAAGAACTCGCCGCTGCGGGCCTTGTCCGGGATCATCTTGCCGAACATGCTGCGGCTCAGGGCCTGGATGCCGCCCTGGCTGGTGGCCACCATCAGCGCCATGACCCAGAACTGCCACACGCTGTCCAGGAAGAAGGCGAAGATGGTCACCGCCACATAGACGCAGATGCCCGCGCCGATCATGGTGCGCGCGCCGAACTTTTCGCTCAGGCGGATATACAGCAGGCAGAAGGGCAGGCCCAGGATCTGCACCATCAGCAGCGCCAGCATCATCTCGGTGGTGCCCAGGCCCAGGGTGCTGCCGTAGCTGGTGGACATGTGGATGATGGTGTTTACGCCGTCGATGTAGAAGAAGTAGGCGATCAGGAAGATGAACATGGCCTTGTTGCGCCAGATGTCCCGCACGGTGCCGCCCAGGCTGCGCAGGGTGCGGCCCACCGCGCCCTTTTCGCCCTCGCACCAGCTTTTCTGGTGCACGTTGCGCAGCAGGGGAATGCTGAACACCAGCCACCACACGCCGGTAAAGCCGAACGCAAAGGACAGGCAGGTGGTCATGGGAACGCCCACCAGGTTCATCACCAGGAAGATCACCAGCGGAATGGTGGAGCCGCCGATATAGCCCATGCCGTAGCCCATGGTGGACACCTTGTCCATCCGTTCCTCGGTGGTCACGTCGTTCAGGAAGCTGTCATAGTACAGGTTGGCGGCGGCAAAGCCGATGGTGCTGATGATGTACAGCGCCAGCACCGCCAGACCCACCGTCTCGGCGGTTTCCGGCTGCAAAAAATCCATCTGCGGGGTCACCGCCATGAACAGGCAGCTGATCACGCCCACCAGCATAAAGATGGTGAACAGCTTTTTGCGCATGCCCTTGAAGTCGCCAAAGGCGCCCAGTACCGGGGCCAGCAGGGCCACCACCGCCATGGCGATGCTGGTGGCATAGCCCCAGGTGCTCAGGCCGCTGGCCGCGTCGGCCATATAGCTGGCCACCGTGTTGTAGAAGATGGGAAGAATAGTCACCACAATGACCGAGTGGGCGCTGTTGGCCCAGTCGTACATCATCCAGCTTTTTTCTTCCCGGGTGTATCCGCTCAAAAGTTTCATGGTCGGTTCCCCCTGCAAAAAATTGCGCCCGGCGGGCGCGGAATGGTCCACTTCTTTAAGTGTAGCAAAATATTGCTCCATCCACAATGCCCGCCGGGCAAAAAATCCGTAAAATCTTTGCAGGGTGCTCAGCGCAGCCGGGCAGGCGGTTCGCTGCTTACCCGGTACATGGTAAAGGTGCCTTCGGCCATTTCCCTGCCGTCCGGGCCGGTCAGTTCCACCCGTTCCACCAGAACGGTGCGGCCCCGGCGCACCGGGGTGGCGGTGGCGGTTACCATGTCCCCCGGTTTCGCCGCCCGCAGAAAATGAAAGGAGGCGTCCAGGGTCACATAGCTGCACCCGTCTGCCAGCGCCAGCAGACCCGCGCAGTTGTCCGCCAGAGAAAACAAAAATCCGCCGTGGGCGGTGCCGTGGCAGTTCAGGGCGTTGGGGCCCACCTGAGCCTGTACCACAGCCCGGTCTTCCCCACAGTACACCGCCTGTATGCCGTTATGGGTCATAAACCCGCTTTCCTGTTCCAGCCGCTGGAGCTGTTCCCCGGCCATTTGATCCTTTGTCTGCATATTGCTCTGCCTTTCCCGCGGCCGGACGGCCGCGCCTTGTTTCTGTCATTCCACGCAGAGCAGTATACCACGTTTTGCCCGCCGCATCCAGATTTCAGCCGAGCTCCCAGCACCAGCCGCCGAAAGCAGGCAGCAAAAGAACGCCGTTTTGCACTGCCGGGGCCGGGCCGCCGTCGGCGGTAAACAGCGGCCGCAGCCGCATACCGGCCGGACAGCGCCAGGCCAGGGGCCGGCCGCCGAACTGAAACAGCGCCAGCACCCGCTGCCCTGCGCCCCGCCGCTCAAAGGCGAACACGCCCGCTTCGCCCCGGCCGCCCTCCAGCCAGGCAAAGCCTGCCGGATCCCGGTCGGCGGCCCACAGCGCCGGGCAGCCTTTCCAGAAATGATGCAGCGCCCGCCGGTACTCCCAAAGGGCCCGGTGCTCCGGCTGTTCCAGGCAATCCCAGTCCTGGGAGCGGGCCGGATCCCATTCCCGCGCCTGGGCCCATTCGTTGCCCATGAAGTCCAGTTTGGCCCCGGGATGGGCGTACATGTACAGGTACAGCGCCCGCAGCTGGGCCAGCTGCTCCGCGGGGGTGCCGTACATCTTGCGCAGCATGGTGCCCTTGCCGTGCACCGTCTCGTCGTGGGAAAGGGGAAGCAGATACCGCTCCCCGTAATGATAATGCATGGAAAAGGCCAGCAGCTCGCCCCGGCCCGCCCGCTGGTCGGGCGGCAGACGGAAATAGGCCAGCGTATCGTTCATCCAGCCCAGATCCCATTTTCCATCAAAGCCCAGCCCGCCCTCCCGGGTGGGGGCGGTGGTGCCGGGCCGGGCGGTGGAGTCCTCCGCGATCAGCAGCGTCCGGGGAAACCGGGCATGCAGCCCGTCGGTCAGGCTGCGGGCAAAGGCCAGCCCGGGCCCGTTTTCGCCCCGGGCCGGGTCACCCTGCCAGTAGATCAGGTGGGATACCGCATCCAGCCGCAGCCCGTCAAGATGAAACTCCTCCAGCCAGTAGCAGGCCGCCGACTGGAGAAAGCTGCGCACCTCCCCCCGGGACAGACAGAAATTGCAGCTGCCCCACTGGTTGTAGCCCACGTCCGGATGCGGATACTCGTACAGGGCGGTGCCGTCGTAGTTCCACAGGGCATAGTCGTTTACCGCAAAGTGCACCGGCACAAAATCCAGCAGCACCCCGATGCCCGCCCGGTGGCACCGGTCCACCAGATACCGCAGCCCGTCCGGGTGGCCGTAGCGGGCGGTGGGGCTGAAAAAACCGGTGGCCTGGTAGCCCCAGGACTCGTCGCAGGGGTATTCGGTCAGGGGCATCAGTTCCAGATGGGTGTAGCCCATCTCCAGCAGGTAGGGCACCAGCCGGTCGGCCAGTTCGCCGTAGAAGTACCAGCGATCGGGGCCCTCTTCCTCCGGCCGGGTCTGCCAGCTGCCCGCGTGCAGTTCGTAGATGTTCGGCGGGCCGCCCCAGCGCCCCTCCCCTGCCATCCAGGCTTCGTCCCGGAACCGATACAGGCTGTCGCCCCAGTATACCGAGGCGGTGGCGGGCCGCAGCTCCGCGCCGAAGGCATAGGGGTCGGCGTGGTCGGTAACGCCGCCGTCCGGGCGGTGGATGCGGAATTTGTACAGGGAACCGGGCGGAACCGTCTCCGCCTGCACCTCCCAGAAATTGCCGTCCCGGACACGGCGCATGGGTATCTCCTGCCAGTTGCTGAATGTGCCGATCAGGCCCACCTGCACCGCCGCCGGGGCGTAGGTGCGGAACACCGCGCCCTCCCCGTCCGGGTGCGCGCCCAGAAATTTGTGGGCGGCAAATTCCCAGCCCCCGTAAAATGCCGATTCATCCATGCCGGTACCTCGCAAAATAATAGACAGCCGTTGGTTTTCTTTGGTATACTCAAGCATACAGGACAGACGGCACGGCCGCCACCAGCAAATCCGCCGAATCGTTGGAAAACCAACTTACCGGCGGATTGGTCGGAAAAAAGGAGGAGCCATGGATATTCGAGTGGAAAAGACCCGGCGCAGCATCCGGGAGGCGTTTATGCAGCTGCGGGTGCGCAAGGAGCCGGAGGAGATGACGGTCAAGGAGCTGTGCGCCGCGGCCCAGATCAACAAATCCACCTTTTATGTGTACTACCGGGACCTGTACGACCTGGCCGACCGGCTGGAAACCGAGGCGCTGGCCAAGGTGGCGGGCAGCCTGCCCGCGCCGGAGCGGATGCTGCAGGAGCCGGAGTGGTTTCTGCGCTGGCTGTACGAGGCCTACGCCCGGCAGAGCAGCGAGCTGGAACTGCTGTTTTCCGGTCAGCGCAGCGGCCGTCTGGCCGAAAAGCTGACCGCCGAGATCAAGCGGGTGTTCTTTGACGCCCGCCCCGACCTGCGGGAGGACGCCCGGGTCAACGTGCTGCTCAGCTACAGCGTCTACGGCAGCTATTACGCATTCCGGGAGAACCGCCGCTTTGGCGAACAGGCGGTGATGCGGGCACTGCAGACCATCGTGGCCGCCACCATCCCGCCGGGATTCCCCTGCTGAGGGCAAAACAAAAGCAAGGCCGGTGCGCATCTGCGCACCGGCCTTGCCTGTTATAGTTAACGAAACCGATCAGAACCGCCGCTCCCGCACCGCGTAGGTGGTGTGCAGGATGTGGTGGGCCTTTTCGCTGCCGGGCTCGCCCAGGAACTCGGCGTAGACCTTCTTCACCAGCGGGTTCTCGTGGCTCTTGCGCAGACCCATGGCGGCGTCCTCGTCGTAGAGGGCCTTGGCGCGCAGGGCTTTCAGATCCACAAAGTTCCGCACGCTGGCGGGCTGGGTGGGCTGACCGCCGCCGTTCACGCAGCCGCCGGGGCAGGCCATGACCTCGATGAAGTCATACTGCTTTTCGCCCTTGCGCACCGCGTCCAGCACCTTGCCGGCGTTGGCGGTGCCGCTGACCACGCAGACCCGCACGGTCAGGCCCGCCACCTCGTAGGTGGCTTCCTTCACGCCCTCGGTGCCGCGCACGTCGGCAAACTCCAGCTTGTCCAGGGGCTGGCCGGTCAGGGTCTCCACGGCGGTGCGCAGCGCCGCCTCCATCACGCCGCCGGTGGCGCCGAAGATGTGGCCCGCGCCGCTGGCTTCGCCCATGGCGGGATCAAACTCCTCGTCCGGCAGGTCGGCAAACCGCAGACCGGCCCGGCGGATCATGCTGGCCAGCTCGCGGGTGGTCAGGGCCACGTCCACATCGGGGATGCCCTCGCCCGCGGCGCTCTGGCCGTCGCGGCCCACCTCAAACTTCTTGGCGGTGCAGGGCATGATGGACACGCAGAAGATGCTGGCCGGATCCAGGCCCATCTTCTCGGCGTAGTAGGTCTTGCTCAGCGCGCCGAACATCTGCTGCGGGCTCTTGCAGCTGGACAGGTTGGGAATGAAATCCGGGTGGAAGGTCTCGCAGTACTTGACCCAGCCCGGGCTGCAGCTGGTGATCAGGGGCAGCGGGCCGCCCTCCTTCACCCGGTGCAGGAACTCGGTGGCCTCCTCCATGATGGTCATGTCGGCGGCAAAGTCGGTGTCGAACACCCCGTCAAAGCCCAGGCGGCGCAGCGCAGCCACCATCTTGCCCTGTACGTTGGTGCCGATGGGCATACCGAAGCACTCGCCCAGGGTGGCGCGCACGCTGGGGGCAGTCTGCACGATCACGTGCTTGCGGGGATCGCTCAGCGCGTCCCACACCTTGCCGGTCTCGTCCTTCTCATGCAGCGCGCCGGTGGGGCAGACCACGATGCACTGGCCGCAGCTGATGCAGGTGCTCTCATCCAGCGGGGCCTCGAAGGCGCAGCCGATGTGGGTGGCAAAACCGCGCTCCAGCGCGTTGATCACGCCCACGCCCTGGTTCTTGGCACAGGCGGCCACGCAGCGGCGGCACAGGATGCACTTGGAGTTGTCCCGCACCATATGGGCGGCGGAGTCGTCCACGGTGCGCTCGGGCATCTCGCCCTCGAAAGCGTTGGTGCGGTCCACGCCGTACTCACGGCACAGCCGCTGCAGCTCGCAGTCGCCGCTGCGGGCGCAGGCCAGACAGTCCTGGTTGTGGGCGCTCAGCACCAGCTCCAGGTTGGTCTTACGGGCGGCCTGTACCTTGGGGGTGTTGGTGAATACCTCCATCCCCTCCGCCACCGGGTAGACGCAGGCGGTGGCCAGGGTGCGGGCGCCCTTGACCTCCACCACGCAGATACGGCAGGCGCCGATCTCGTTGATGTCCTTCAGGTAGCACAGGGTGGGGATCTCAATGCCGGCGGCATGGGCGGCCTCCAGAATGGTGGAGCCCGCCGGTGCCTGGCAGGGGATGTTGTTGATTTTCAGATTGACCATTTCCATTGTTCGTCCCTTCCTCCTTTAGCCCTTGCTGATGGCGCCGAACTTGCACTTCTCGATACAGGCGCCGCACTTGACGCACTTGAGCACGTCGATGGAGTGGGGATTCTTCACGCTGCCGCTGATGGCGCCGGCCGGGCAGGTGCGGGCGCACAGGGTACAGCCGCGGCACTTGGTGGGATCGATCTTGTAGCTGAGCAGAGCCTTGCAGACCCCGGCGGGGCAGCGCTTGTGCTGGATATGCTCGATGTACTCGTCACGGAAATACCGCAGGGTGCTGAGCACCGGGTTCGGGGCGGTCTGGCCCAGGCCGCACAGGCTGTTGGACTTGATGAAGTCCGCCAGCTCCTCGATGCGGGCCAGGTCCTCCATGGTGCCCTTGCCGTCGGTGATCTTGTTCAGCAGCTCCAGCAGGCGCTTGGTGCCCACACGGCAGGGGGTGCACTTGCCGCAGCTCTCGTCCACGGTGAACTCCAGGAAGAACTTGGCGATGTCCACCATACAGGTGTCCTCGTCCATGACGATCAGGCCGCCGGAACCCATCATGCTGCCGATGGCCACCAGGTTGTCATAGTCGATGGGGGTATCGATCAGGCTGGCCGGGATGCAGCCGCCGGAGGGGCCGCCGGTCTGGGCCGCCTTGAACTTCTTGCCGTTCGGGATGCCGCCGCCGATCTCCTCGATGATCTCCCGCAGGGTGGTGCCCATGGGCACTTCCACCAGGCCGGTGTTCTTGATCTTGCCGCCCAGCGCGAACACCTTGGTGCCCTTGCTCTTTTCGGTGCCCATGGAGGCAAACCAGTCCGCGCCCTTCAGGATGATCTGCGGGATGTTGGCGTAGGTTTCCACGTTGTTCAGGATGGTGGGCTTGCCGAACAGGCCCTTCACCGCCGGGAAAGGCGGACGGGGCCGCGGCTCGCCCCGGTTGCCCTCGATGCTGGTCATCAGGGCGGTTTCCTCGCCGCAGACGAAGGCGCCCGCGCCCAGCTTGATCTCCAGGTCAAAGTTGAAGCCGGTGTCGAAGATGTTCTTGCCCAGCAGGCCGTACTCACGGGCCTGGTCGATGGCCACCTGCAGCCGGTGCACCGCGATGGGATACTCCGCGCGCACATACACGTAGCCCTGGTCTGCGCCGATGGCGTAGGCAGCGATGGCCATGGCCTCGATCACGCTGTGGGGGTCGCCCTCCAGCACGCTGCGGTCCATGAACGCGCCCGGGTCGCCCTCGTCGGCGTTGCAGCAGACGTACTTCTTCACCTGGCCCCGGTTTCCGGAAGCGAACTTCCACTTCAGGCCGGTGGGGAAACCGCCGCCGCCGCGGCCGCGCAGGCCGCTGTCCAGGATGCACTGGATGACCTCGTCGGGGGTCATCTCGGTCAGCACCTTGCCCAAAGCGGCGTAGCCGTCAAAGGCGATGTATTCCTCGATGTTCTCCGGGTTGATCACGCCGCAGTTGCGCAGCGCCACCCGCTTTTGCTTGCGGTAGAAGGCGGTGTCGTCCAGGCTCTTGACCTGGCCGTTCTCCACCGTTTCGTCGTAGAGCAGCCGGGTGACCGGACGGCCCTTGAGCAGGTGCTCGTTCACGATCTCGGCCACGTCCTCTTCCTTCACGCGGCTGTAGAAGCTGCCCTCCGGATAGATGACCACGATGGGGCCCAGGGCGCACAGGCCGAAGCAGCCGGTGCGGATCACCCGCACCTCCTGGTCCAGCCCGTCGGTGCGGATCTGGTTCTCAAACGCCTCGGCGATCTTGTCGCTGCCCGAAGAGGTGCAGCCGGTGCCGCCGCAGACCATTACATGACTTCTGTACATAGTGCTATCTTCCCCCTTTAGTCCCTCAGCGGGCCGCGCCGATGGTGTATTCCGCCACCGGGTTGCCGCCCTTCAGGTGCTGCTGCACGACCCGCTTGACCTTGTCCGGGGTCATCTTTACATAGGTGGTCTTGGCCTGACCGGGCATGTACACCTCCACCACCGGCTCATACTGGCAGATGCCGATGCAGCCGGTCTGGGTCACCAGCACGTCGGTCAGCCCGGCGGCGGCTACTTCTTCGGTAAAAGCGTTCAGCACCGGGCGCGCGCCCGCGGCAATGCCGCAGGTGGCCATGCCCACCACCACGCGCACGGCGTCGTGGGCGGCTTCCCGGGTGCTCACGGTTTGCCGCATCTTATCGCGGATGGCGGCCAGTTCCTGCAAACTCTTCATAGGGCTTCCTCTCCTTTATCTAGTAGTGGGGCGCTGTTTTCTTCGATGAACTGGCGGATGAACAACGCCACCGAGGGCTCGGCCAGGCTTACTTCCCCGCCCAGGATCTGTTTCATCTCCCGGCTGTCTGCCGTGAACGCCTCGCCGTCCACCCGCAGGGTGTAGACGAAATCCTTGTCCGGATTGCACTGCATCAGCCCGGCGATGGTGGCGGCCATGTCCCCCAAAGGCATCAGGTCAATGTGCCCCAGGCGGAACCGGGCGGTCACGGTGGTGCCCACCCCCTCCTGGCTTTCCAGGGTCATCTCCCCGCCGGTCATCTCGGCCGCCATCTTCAGAAACGGCAGCCCCAGCCCCACCTTGCGGCTTTTGCGGCTGGTGCAGAACGGGTCGGTCACCCGGGCGGCCAGCTCGGGGCTCATGCCCTTGCCGTTGTCCGCCACCGTCAGGGTCTGCCAGCCGGCGGCATGGTCGATCTCCAGGGTGATCCGGGTCAGCGGCGCGCCCGCTGCCACCGAGTTCTGGGCGATGTCCAGCACGTTCATCGAAAGTTCCTGCATACGGCGCCCTCCGTATCAGTAGCGAGACAGAATCTCTTCCAGTTCGTCGCCGGTCAGCCGGCCGTACACGTCGTCGTTGATGGTCATGACCGGGGCCAGGCCGCAGGCGCCGATGCAGCGGCAGGCGTCCAGGCTGAACTTGCCGTCGGCGGTGCATTCGCCGCCGGTGATGTTCAGCATCTCCTGCAGCTTTTCATAGATCTTGCCGCTGCCCTTTACGTAGCAGGCGGTGCCCAGGCAGACGCTGATCTTGTACGCCCCCTTGGGGCACAGGCTGAACTGGGAATAGAATGTACTGATGCCGTAGATCTCCGCCAGGGGCTTGCCCAGCCCCTCGGCTACCATCCGCTGCACCTCGATGGGCAGATAGCCGTAAATTTCCTGGGCTTTCTGCAAGGCGGGCATGGCCGCGCCGGGCATGTCCTTGTGCTGTTCCAGCCAGCTGGTAAGCTGCTGTTCCTGCTCCTTTGTGCCGTTGAAGGGCACCGAGGAAAAACGCCTCATATTGTATCCTCCCATAGTTACTCACAAACGCGGGCGGCGGATGGCATTTTTTTAACGAAGCCGCCCGCACCATGTGCCAAGTTATATCAATTATAGCATATCGCCCATTTGTTGACTATATCTGATTTGCCAAACAAAGCGTAATTTTTTTCAGTTCGTTAGGAGTATTTTATCAAAATTGCACAGTGCTTTTGCCGGCGCCGGTCTTGCACAGAGGGCGGGTTTTCGGTATGATAAAGATACACAAAGGGCGCCGCGGCATTCCCCGCCGCCCGCAAAAAGGAGCGAGCCTGCCATGAAGATACGCGAGATCCTGGACGCGCTGGGCGCGCGTCTTCTGACCCCCGACGCCGATCTGGAGGTGGACGTGCACGCCGCCTGCGGCAGCGATATGATGAGCGACGTGCTGGCCTATGTAAAGGACCAGGGCGTGCTGCTGACCGGCCTGAACAACCCGCAGGTGGTGCGCACCGCCGACATGATGGATATGGTGTGCATCGTGTTTGTGCGGGGCAAGGTGCCCGGGGAGGGCATCCTGGAACTGGCCGCCGCCCGGGACATTGCGGTGCTGACCACCGAAAAGACCATGTTCTCGGCCTGCGGGCTGCTGTACGAAAAAGGGCTGCGGGGAGGTACGAGCCATGTCTGAGGCCATTACCCTGCGCTACACCGTGCCCGGGGATGACTTTACCCGGGCCGGGGAAGCCTCCGCCGACGTCAAGCGCAACCTGAAACGGATGGGGGTGGACCGGGAGGCGGTGCGCAAGGCCGCCATCGCCCTGTACGAGGGGGAGATCAACCTGGCCATCCACGCGGGCGGCGGCGAGATCACCGTGACCCTCACGCCGGATACCATCGTGATGCTGCTGGAGGATCACGGGCCCGGCATCCCGGATATCGCCCTGGCCATGAGCGAGGGCTGGAGCACCGCGCCGGACGAGGTGCGCAGCCTGGGATTCGGGGCGGGGATGGGCCTGCCCAACATGAAAAAATATTCCGACCGGTTCGACATCCAGTCCACCGTGGGGGTGGGCACCACCATCCGCATGGAGGTGGACCTGGCATGACCGGCCGCACAGGTGAGCCATGAACAACGAATTTATCCACTCGGTCACCCTGGACCGGGACAAATGTATGGGCTGCATCAACTGCATCAAGCGCTGCCCCACCCAGGCCATCCGGGTGCGGGAGGGCAAGGCGGTGATCAATCCGCTGCGCTGCATCGACTGCGCCGAGTGCATCCGCATCTGCCCCCATCACGCCAAGACCGCCAGCGCCGACCCGCTGGAGGTGCTGCACAACTACGAATACACCATTGCCCTGCCGCCGCCCAGCTTCTACGCCCAGTTCAACAATCTGGAGGACCCGGATCAGGTGGTCAGCGCGCTGCTGGAGCTGGGCTTTGACGAGGTGTTTGAGGTGGCCCGGGCGGCCGAGCTGGTCAGCGAGGCCACCCGCCGCCTTTTGCAGACCGGTCAGGTGCCCCGGCCGGCCATCAGCAGCGCCTGCCCGGCGGTGGTGCGGCTGATCCGGGTGCGGTACCCGGATCTGATCGACCATGTGCTGCCGCTGGCCCCGCCCATCGAGGTGGCGGCCCGCATCGCCAAGAAAAAAGCCGCCGAGACCACCGGCCTTGCGCCGGAGAAGATCGGCTGTATCTTCCTGTCCCCCTGCCCGGCCAAGATCAGCTATGTGCGCAGCCCCATCGGGGTGCAGCGCTGCGCGGTGGACGCGGCGGTGGCCATCAAGGAGATCTACCCGCCCCTGCTGTCGGCGCTGAAAAAGGCCCCCGTGCGGGAGGGCGCCAGCAACACCGGCCGCATCGGCCTGGGCTGGGGCGAAAGCGGCGGCGAGAGCAGCGGCCTGGTGATGGTGGACGACTACCTGGCTGCCGACGGCATCGAGAACGTGATCCGGGTGCTGGAAGACCTGGAGGACGAAAAATACCGGGAACTGGAATTTGTGGAGCTGGACGCCTGCGCGGGCGGCTGCGTGGGGGGCGTGCTGCAGGTGGAGAACCCCTACATCGCCCGGGCCAAGATGAAAAAGCTGCGCCGGTACCTGCCGGTAAGCCGCAACCATCTGTCCAGCACCAGCATCCCGCCCGCCATGCTGTGGGACGCCGATCTGGAATACGCCCCGGTGCTGGAACTTTCCGGTACCCGGAGCGAGCGGTTTGAAAAGTACAACCAGCTGCGGGAGATACAAAAGAGCCTGCCCGGGCTGGATTGCGGCAGCTGCGGCGCGCCCAGCTGCGAGGCCCTGGCCGAGGACGTGGTGCGGGGCCAGGCCAGCGTGGACGACTGTACCGTGCTCATGCGCCGCCGGATGGAGGCGGTGCTGCGGGCGCTGAATCTGAACGGAGAGGAGAAAATGCCATGACCACCGAACTGCTGCGGGAACTGGATTTCACCCCCCTGGTGGACGCGGAGGAGCGGGAGATCACCGGGGGCTTCTGCGGGGATCTGCTCAGCTGGGCCATGGGCCGCTGCACCGAGGGGCAGGTCTGGTTCACCGTGATGGGCAACCTGAACGCGGTGGCGGTGGCCAGCCTGGCGGACGCGGCGGCCATCGTGCTCTGCCACGGGGCCACCCTCATGCCGGATGCCCTGGCCCGGGCCCGCACCGAGGGGATCAACGTATTTGCCACCGATCTGCCGGAATACGAGGCCTGCGTGGCCTTTGCCCGGGAGATGGAGTGAGATGGGGCCGCTGAAATACGACCTGCACATCCACTCCTGCCTGTCCCCCTGCGCGGAGCGGGAGATGGCGCCTTCCACCATTGCGGGGCTGTGCGCGCTGAACGGCGCGGAACTCATCGCCCTGACCGACCACAACAGCGCCCTGAACCTGCCGGCCATGGCGGCCTGCTGCCGGGCCTACGGGCTGCGTCTTTTACCCGGCATCGAGGTGACCACCGCCGAGGAGGTGCATCTGCTGTGCTACTTTGCCACGGTGGAGGCGGCGCTGGAGATGGGGCGGCTGCTGTACGACCATCTGCCGGATTTTCCCTACGATCCGGAAATTTGGGGCGAACAATGGGTGATGGATGAGGAGGACAGAATCGTATATAAGGTAGACAAGCTGCTCACCGGCGCGGTGGACCTGGATCTGTACGCCGCGGCCGACGCCTGCCGGGCGCTGGGCGGCGTGCCGGTGCCCGCCCATGTGGACAACGACAGCTACAGCGTGCTCAGCGCGCTGGGCCTGTGGCCGGAGGACGGGGGCTTTGCCGCCGCCGAGCTGCACATCCCGGCCAAAAAAGCCGGGCTGGAAGCGGCGGGCCTGCTGCCCCCGGGGCTGGAGACCCTGACCGGCAGCGACGCCCACGCGCTGCTCTCCCTGACCGAGGATTTCCCCCGGCTGGGGCCGGACAGCGTGCTCTGGCCGCTGGTGGAACAGCTTCCCGTGCCGGAATGAAACGGAGGGATCTGCCATGAAAAAAAGACTGACCGCCCTGCTCGTTGTTCTGCTGGTGTTCGCGCTGGCGCTGCCCCTGGCCGCCTTTGCGGATATCGGGCCCAAGCCCTCGGTGCGGGTGACCTTTACCGGCGCCGGGGGGCGGGAGTTCTATGCCACCCTGCTGTCCCAGGCCTCCGGCACGGGGCCCTACTCCGCCGAGCCGGGCCGCAGCTGGGGAAACGACCTGGAGGAAAATGAACCGGTACGCCAGGCGATGGCCGCCTACCAGGACCCGGACGGCTTCTATTTCCTGCAGACCGCCTGGCTCTGCAGCGAGACCCGGCCGCTGGCCTGGACCTACTACCCGCCGGTGACCTACAAACTGCTGGTGTACTTCCCGGATACGGGCGAGTTTCTTACCAGCGGGGTCTATTCCCGGTATGCTTTTGACAACTACTATACAGTAGACCTGGCAGATCTGACGAATGGACAGCTGATTTTGCGGAAAAGCTATGACTACACCTGGGAACTGATAAGCCTGCTGGTGCGCATCCTGGCCACCATCGCCCTGGAACTGGTGGTGGCGGTGCCCTTCGGCTTTGCGAAGAAGCCGTTCCTGCGGCCGATCCTGACGGTGAACGTGGTCACCCAGATCCTGCTGAACCTGGGGCTGAACATGATCGCCTACTGGATGGGCGGCCTGGCGTTCATGATCTTCTTCTGGCCGCTGGAGGTGCTGGTGTTCATCCTGGAGGCGGTGGCCTACCGGCCGCTGCTGGGCCGCCGGTGCGGCGCGTCCGCTTCGCGCACCACCTTCTATGCCCTGACCGCCAACGTGGTTTCCTGCGCCGCCGGTTTCTGGCTGGCGCAGGCGGTGCCGGGAATTTTCTGAAGCCGACCATGGGGGGATACCGTCCCCCCATACCCCGGAACACGCGGGCCGGAGCCATCCGGCCCGCACCATTTTTCTTTTGGAGGATAGAACCTATGACACAGAACGAAACCGCCCGCGGGCTGGTACACATCTACTGCGGCGACGGCAAGGGCAAAACCAGCTGCGCCGCCGGGCTGGCGCTGCGCGCGGCCCATTCCGGGATGCAGGTGGTGATCCTGCAGTTTCTGAAGGACGGCACCTCCCACGAGATGCAGGCCCTGGCCGCGCTGCCCAATGTGACGGTGCTGGCGGGCAAGGTGTGCGAGGCGTTTTTCTGGAACATGACAGACCAGGAAAAAACCGCCACCCGCCGCCTGCACGACGAACTGCTGGACAAGGCCGCCGCCCTGCCCTGTGACCTGCTGGTACTGGATGAAGCCTGCGCCGCGGTGAACCTGAAGCTGGTGGATACCGACAAGCTGCGGGCGCTGCTGGACCGGAGCGACCGGCCGGAAACGGTGCTCACCGGCCGGGACCCGGCGGACTTTCTGCTGGACCGGGCGGACTATATCACCGAAATGGTCAAGCGCCGCCATCCCTTTGACAAGGGCATCCCCGCCCGGGAAGGCATTGAGTTCTGACACTCTGTGAAAATTCGCCGAAATCGCGCGGTTTTCGCCTTGCGCCGTACCGTGAAACCTGTTATACTGTAGCTTTGCAGGGCCTTTTTGGGGCCCGCCCGACGCGCAACAGCCTGTAAGAGAGGTTTGAACGGAATGAAAAAGAATTTGAAAACCAACCTGATTTTTGCCGCCGTGCTGCTGGTGGTGGCGTTTGGCCTGCTGATCTGGCAGATGGTCACCGCCGAGCCCGGCATGGAAGCGGTGCTCAGCTACGGCAACAACAAGGTGCAGCGGTTCTCCCTGTCGGAGGACGGGGTCCACGATGTGGATACCGGTACCTACACCGTCCATCTGGAGGTGTCCGACGGGGCCATCCGGTTTGTGGATTCCCCCTGCCCGGATCATAACTGCGAGGGCTTCGGCTGGCTGCGCAACGACGGCGACTGGGCCGCCTGCCTGCCGGCGCAGGCGGTGCTTACGGTAGAGGCCGCCGGCTGATTTCAGACACAGAATAAAAGCAGGCCGTCCGGGGCAGTGCCCCGGGCGGTCTGTTTTGTCTGAAGCGCTCCGGCTGAAACAACTTGGATACAGTTTGATGCTGGATTCCGTGCAGGGGTATGTGGTACGATGTCCATACAGGGCAGGCGTTTGCCTGCCGCAGGACAAAAGCGAGGTGCTGGCTATGAAAAAACAAGCCGCCGCCATACTGCTTGCGCTGACGCTGCTGGCCGGCTGTGCCAGATCCCCGGCACAGAGTTCGCCGGATCTGTTTGATCTGACCGAGCCGGAAGAACAGAGCACGGCGCTCCGGATGGTTGCCGGCGCGGCCAAGGGCAGACAGGGGGCGTATATTCTGCATAACAGCCCGGACGGCAACTTCCGCAGCATCCTGTTTGTGGATGCCGCCACCCACATCGCCGAACCGGTATGCAGCCGGGAGGGCTGTGCCCATAACGACGAGAGCTGTTCCGCTTGGCTGCCCGGTTATCCGCAGAGCCAGTTTCTGTTTACCCTGGGGGGCCGGCTGTATATCGGCCAGACCAGGGAGGAAAGCTGTGTATGGGAGGCAGGTGAAAACGGCGAAGAACGGCGGCTGCTTTTTCAGCTGTCGGAAAATCAGACGCTGCTGGACGCGGAAATGGCTGCGGATGACCAGTATCTGTATTTCCAGGTGGTAGAGGAAAACATGGAACTGGGGGAGTATCGCCGCTTTCTGTACCGGTGCGACCTGCAAACAGGCAGCCTGAAACGGCTGCGCACCATGAAGGAAAATGAGGATCTGATCGGTACGCTGAACGGGCAGCTTCTGATAACGCAGTTTGCGGACGACATCACCGCGTCCCCTTCCGACAATGAAACCTGGCTGGAGGCCTGGCGCCGTGTTGTGGTGGAACTGTACACCGTATCCACCGAGGGCGCGCGTTCCGCCGAGCCGCTCTGCAGTTGGCGGGAGAGCGAACAGCGCGTGGCCATGTCCGGCAGTCTGTTCTACCAGTTCAACGGCGTACAGGGCACCCTGACAGTGACCGATCTGGCCACCGGAGAAGAACAGACTGTGCAGGACGAGCGGCTGCGGGCCGTGTACGACTTCTGGATCGAGGCGCCGGCCGCCGGCGGGGCGGTACTGACCATGGCAAGCAGGGATCAATCCCAGCACTGGTGGTACCTGTACCACGACGGCGAACTGCGGGAAAGCCGGTACGAATACAGAGGCCTTGACAGAGATGTACAGCAAAACCTTATCCTGGCCGATCTGGGGGACTGGTATCTGGTAAACCGTTCCCGAGGCCAGGACTATGTGCTGGTGCGCAGCCAGGATTACTGGGCCGATGCCGGGCCGGAACAGGATGTTCCGGTAACGATTGTGGCTGCCGGCGAATAACCAAAATCTATGCCCCGGGCAGCCGCAAGGCTGCCCGGGGCATTGCTGTAAAAGGAGGTTCAGGCCAGAGGAAGCTCTTCCCGTTCGCCGGTCTCCAAGCCAAAATCGTTCAGGAAATAGCGAGTGCGGATGGACAGTTCGCCGTTGCTGTTGTAGCTGTCCACCACGGCGGCGTTGTCTTCATACTGATACTCCCACCGCGTCTCCTCCTCAATGGAGCCCCAGACAAGCTGCCCGTTTTCATCCTGCCCGGTCACATCCCCATCGCGGAAATAAATCGCCTGCAGGCGGCCATCTTCATAGAGGTACTCGGTGCCGCTGTCGGGCCGGCCGTCGGTGTACTGCATAAAGACCCAGAGCGGCCGCCCGTCCTCGCTGAAGGCGCAGGTCCGCCGGTATCCGTCGTCAGACTGCTGGCCCACCAGCAGCCCGAAGGCGTTGTATTCGTTGAGACTGTCATCGTCCTGCTCCGAATAGGCCGTGGGGCTGTAGTAGGTGTTGCCGGTCAGCTGGAACAGTTCCTCCCGCACCTCCAGCGTCCGGTCCTGCTCACCCAGCAGGTAATACACCTGCATCAGCCGTTTGCCGTCGCTCTCCCAATCGCCGGCCTCCGGGTCGCTGTCCCGATGGTCCCGCATCCAGGCATAGAAATACTCCAGCTGCGGCAGCAGCGGGCGCAGCCGGGCCTGGCGTTCCGCATCGGTCAGATAGTAGTCGTCATACTGCCCCATCCGGATCCTGTCCAGCTGGCCGGTCACCTCCTGCGCCGCGTAATCATCCGGCCGGATAAGGCCATCCTCCCCGATCTTCAGATACCGTTCGGCCAGTAGTGCCAGCAGCCCGTCGGTCTGGCCCTGGGCATCCAGCTGCTGTTGCAGCAGCGCCACCGCGCCCTCCCAGTCGCCCGCGTCAAAACAAGCCTGGACTCCGTTCTCCCAGGCGGCGCGCAGGGTATCGGCCGCCGCGCCGGTCTCATCCTCTCCGGCCAGCTGCCGGGCCATGGCATAGTCTGCCAGCGCGGCCTCCAGGTCGCCCTCGCCGCCCCGGCCCCGGTAGGCGTCGCCCCGGCCCAGATAGGCCTCCGGCCGGTTGGGATCAATGCGGATGGCCTCGCCAAAGGCCAGCACGGCCTCCTCCCAGTTCTGTTCGCTGAGATACCGCATCCCCAGATCGTACTGCTCCTGCCAGCGCTGCGCCTTGCTGCATCCGGCCAGCCCCAGCAGTAGCGCCAACACCAGCAGCCATGCCGCTATTCGTTTCATCGTTTCTTCCTCCCCTGGGCCCCTGCGGGCCGGTTTTCTGCTTTTCAGTGTAATCCGGCTTGCCGCGCACCGCAACGAGCCGGGCACAAACAGCCCGGTTGCAAGCAGAAATTCCGCACCAGGAGATTCCAGGTGCCGTACACAGCCCTTGACAAAAGGCACACACCGGAATATGACTAACAAAGTTAATTAGATTGTGAGGGATTCCCGTGGAGTGGACGGATATGGTGCATTACCAGCAGCAGGTGCAGAAAGTTATGCGCTCGCTGCTGCCGGAACGCCGGTCGGCGCTTACCGCCAGCGAATGCGAACTGCTGGCGCATCTGTATTTGCAGCCCGGGCAGAACACGCCGGTTCTGCTCAGCCAGGGCACCGGCATGAAAAAGGAAGCGGTGAGCCGCTGTTTAAAAACGCTGTATGAAAAGAACTGCATCCGCAAACAGCGCAGCAAAACCGACGAGCGCAGCTATCAGCTGTTCATTACCGAAACCGGCCTGGCGGAACTGAAAAAGGGATACGAGGCCATTCTGCAGCTGTTTTATGATCTGTGGCGCAGCTGCGGCGCAGATTTTGAGGCATTTTTGCAGTACGCGGACAAACTGGCCGCCCAGATCGAGAAAGGACAGGAAATTACCCGTGACCATGAAATTTTATGATGCTTTGCAGCTGGACCCCGCCATTCTGAAACGAAAAATAGCCGCCTGCGATACAAAGCAGGAAAAAGCCCGCGACTGGATCGCCATGGCGGTGCGTTCGGCGCTGATCGTGGCCTTTACCATCGTGTTTATCAGCCTGCTGTCGGGGGTGTTCGGCGCCGACAACACCCCCCCTGGCGGTGGCCCTTTTCTGCATGATGCTGGGGATCCGGTTTGTCAACTTCACATACTGCATCGGGGATTCCCTGGTAACGCTGGCCGCTGTGCTGGCCATCCTGGTGCTGGCGCCCGGTGCGGCGGTGCTGCTTCCGCCGGTGCTGCTGATTCCGCTGCATTTTGCGGCTTTCTTCGCTCTGCTGTACATGACGTCCCAGCAGCCGGAGATGGGCAACGGCGGCCTGTACAGCTTTGCCTATATCTACCTCACCGGCAATCCGGTGCTGGGCGAGGCGCTGGTGCGCCGCGGGCTTCTGGCGCTGGTGGGATACCTGATCTGCGGCGCGATCCTGGTTGCCAAACACCGCGATCAGCACAAAACCACCCGGTTCGTTCATGTGGTGCGCAGGTTCGATCTGTCCACCCCGGTGCATCTGTGGCAGCTTCGCATGGCCCTGGGGGTGAGCCTGGTGCTCACGGCGGGGCAGGTCTTTGGTGTGGAGCGGTTCATGTGGATGGGTTTTGCCTGCGCGTCGCTGCTGTCGGAGTATCCCTATTCCGGCGATACGTCCGTCCGTTTCCGGCAGCGGATCGTGGGGGCGGTGGCGGGCTCCCTGGCATTTTTGGTGCTGTATATGGTCATGCCCGCCAGCCTGTGTCCCCTGCTGGGGCCGCTGGGCGGGCTGTGCCTGGGATTCTGCACCGACTACCGGTATAAAACCGCCATGAACTGCTTCGGCGCGCTGTCGCTGGGAACCGGCCTCTACGGCCTGACCGGCGCGGTGCTGCTGCGCATCACCGACACGCTGCTGGGTGTGCTGTTCGGCCTGGTGTTTGCGGCGGTATTCCACCGCCTGGCGGCAGTCCGCCTGCTGGCCCGCGCCCGGGAGGAGTAATCCAGTTCCCGGCTCCGCTGCCCCAATATTGTACGGCAAAACAAAACCCCCGCACGTTTCCGTTGGGAAACGCGCGGGGGTTTATTGTTTGCTCAGAACCCGTTCACGCACGAATTGAACAGTGGATGTTCAATTACTTGCGGGGGTACTTGATGGCAGCCTGAGCGGCAGCCAGACGAGCGATGGGCACACGGAAGGGAGAGCAGGACACGTAGTCCAGGCCAACCTTGTGGCAGAACTCCACGCTGGCGGGGTCGCCACCGTGCTCGCCGCAGATGCCCAGCTTGATGTCGGGACGGGTGGACTTGCCCAGCTCGCAAGCCATCTTGATCAGCTTGCCCACGCCCACCTGATCCAGCTTGGCGAACGGATCGTTCTCGTAGATCTTGTGGTCGTAGTAGGCGCCCAGGAACTTGCCGGCGTCGTCACGGCTGAAGCCGAAGGTCATCTGGGTCAGGTCGTTGGTGCCGAAGCTGAAGTACTCAGCCTGCTTGGCGATCTCGTCGGCGGTCAGGGCCGCGCGGGGGATCTCGATCATGGTGCCAACCTTGTACTTCATGTCCACGCCAGCCTCAGCGATCAGCTTGTCGGCGGTAGCGGTGACCACGCTCTTCACGAAGGCCAGCTCCTTGACCTCGCCTACCAGCGGGATCATGATCTCGGGAACGATCTTCCAGTCGGGATGCTTGGCGCTGACAGCCAGAGCGGCACGGATGACCGCCTCGGTCTGCATCTCAGCGATCTCCGGGTAGGTGACAGCCAGACGGCAGCCACGGTGACCCATCATCGGGTTGAACTCATGCAGGCCGGCGATGATGGCCTTGACCTGCTCCACGGTCTTGCCGGTGGACTTGGCCAGCAGCTCGATGTCCGCTTCCTCGGTGGGAACGAACTCGTGCAGCGGGGGATCCAGGAAGCGGATGTTGACCGGCTGTTCCGCCATGGTCTCGTACAGCTTCTCGAAGTCGCTCTGCTGCATGGGCTCCAGCTTGGCCAGAGCAGCCTTGCGGCCTTCCACGGTGTCGGCGCAGATCATCTCGCGGATGGCGGCGATACGGTCGCCCTCGAAGAACATATGCTCGGTACGGCACAGGCCGATGCCCTCGGCGCCCAGGTTCTTGGCGTCGATCGCGTTCTGCGGGGTGTCGGCGTTGGTGCGGACCTTCATGTCACGGTACTTGTCGGCCAGGGCCATGATGCGGCCGAAGTAGCCGGAGTTGACAGAAGCGGGAACGGTGGCGATCAGGCCATCGTAGATGTTGCCGGTGGAGCCGTCGATGGAGATGCAGTCGCCCTCATGGAAGGTCTTGCCGCCCAGTTCGAACTTCTTGTTCTCCTCGTCCATGTTGATCTCGGAGCAGCCGGACACGCAGCAGGTGCCCATGCCGCGGGCCACAACGGCGGCGTGGCTGGTCATACCGCCGCGCACGGTCAGGATGCCCTGGGCAGCCTTCATGCCCTCGATGTCCTCGGGGCTGGTCTCCAGACGGACCAGAACGACCTTCTCGCCCTTCTCGCTCCACTCCTTGGCGTCTTCAGCGGTGAAGACGATCTTGCCGCAGGCAGCGCCCGGGGAAGCGGGCAGAGCCTTGCCGATGGGGGAAGCAGCCTTCAGGGCAGCCGCGTCGAACTGGGGATGCAGCAGAGCGTCCAGGTTGCGGGGATCGATCATCAGCACGGCCTGCTTCTCGTCGATCATGCCTTCGTCGATCAGGTCGCAGGCGATCTTCAGGGCCGCGGCCGGGGTACGCTTGCCGTTACGGGTCTGCAGCATATAGAGCTTCTTGTCCTCGATGGTGAACTCCATATCCTGCATATCATGGTAGTGGTTCTCCAGGATGTTGCAGATGTTCACGAACTGCTCGTACACCTCGGGCATGACCTCCTTCAGGTGGTCAATGTGCTGCGGGGTGCGCACGCCGGCAACCACGTCCTCGCCCTGGGCGTTCATCAGGAACTCGCCGGTCAGGACCTTTTCGCCGTTGGAGGGGTTGCGGGTGAAGGCCACGCCGGTGCCGGAATCGTTGTTCTTGTTGCCGAAAGCCATCATCTGCACGTTGACAGCGGTGCCCCAGGAGTAGGGGATGTCGTTGTCACGGCGATAGACGTTGGCGCGGGGGTTGTCCCAGCTGCGGAACACGGCCTTCACGGCGCCGATCAGCTGCTCCTTCGGATCGGAGGGGAAGTCCTCGCCGATCTTGGCCTTGTACTCAGCCTTGAACTGCTCGGCCAGGGTCTTCAGATCCTCGGCGGTCAGGTCCACGTCCTGGGTAACGCCCTTCTCTTCCTTCATCTTGTCGATCAGCTGCTCGAAGTACTTCTTGCCGACCTCCATGACAACGTCAGAGTACATCTGGATGAAGCGGCGGTAGCAGTCGTAGGCCCAGCGGGGGTTGCCCCAGCTGGCGATGGTCTCAACCACTTCCTCGTTCAGGCCCAGGTTCAGGATGGTATCCATCATGCCGGGCATGGAAGCGCGGGCACCGGAACGGACAGAAACCAGCAGAGGATTCTCCTTGTCGCCGAACTTCTTGCCGGTGATCTCTTCCATCTTGCCGATGTACTCCATGATCTCCGCCATGATTTCGTCGTTGATCTTCTTGCCGTCCTCATAGTACTGGGTGCAGGCTTCGGTGGAAATGGTGAAGCCCTGGGGAACCGGCAGGCCGAGGTTGGTCATCTCAGCCAGGTTGGCGCCTTTCCCGCCCAGCAGCTCACGCATGGATGCGTTGCCTTCGCTGAACAGGTAGCAATACTTCTTGCCCATTGTTATTACCTCCAATAAAATTTTGCATCCCGCGCGCACAGTGCGCGGTCTCACAAGACAGACCTAATGAATGCGCAAATATTATACCAAAGAAGCCAACGGAATACCAGTGGTTTTTGCCGCTTTGCGCACTTTTTTTGCTCAAATATACCATCCGGCCGCCAAATTTTTCTTGCAAACGCGGCAAAACGCGATAAACTTAAACTGGGTGAGTTTTTCACTCGTTTCACAACGCAATCGGTGAAGGAGGCTTTATCCATGCAGACAGACGCCGCCGCGGCCTTTGCCGCCGCACAAGCGCAGTATAAACAGACCTTTGAAAAGCACCTGGCCAATGGGGTGAACTTCATGTCCGACCAGGTCTGGATCGACCCGGAGGTGGAGATCGCCCCCGGCGCCACCATCCTGCCCGGCTGCATCCTGCGGGGCAACACCAAAATCGGCGCGGGCTGCGTGGTGGGCCCGAACAGCCTGCTGGAAAACACCGAACTGGGCGAGGGCAGCACCTTCAACGCCAGCCAGGCCTATGACAGCCGCCTGGGCGCGGGCAACAAGATCGGCCCCTATACCCATATCCGGCCGAACACCGTGACCGGCCCGGGGGTGCATCTGGGCGCCTATGTGGAGACCAAGAACTCCGGTCTGGGCCAGGGCACCACCGTGAGCCACCTGACCTATATCGGGGATTCCGATGTGGGCGAGTACTGCAACTTCGGCTGCGGCACCGTCACCAGCAACTACGACGGCGAGGCCAAGCACCGCTGCAAGATCGGGGACTTTGTGTTCCTGGGCTGCAACACCAACCTGATCGCCCCGGTAACGGTGGGCGACGGGGCCTACACCGCCGCGGGCAGCACCATCACCGGCGAAGTGCCCGCCGGGGCGCTGGCCATCGCCCGCAGCCGCCAGACCAACAAGGACGGCTGGGCCGAGAAGAAGCTGGGCGCCTACATCGCCAAGAAGAAAAAGCTCAAGGAACAGCAGCCCAAATAAACCGCGCGCCGCGCATACGCAGGCTGACCCGGCAGGGGGTACCCCCGCGCCGGGCCGGCCCCTTTGCGTCTGTCCGCATATAAATAACAGCAAGGAGAATCACAGCATGTTCTTTCGATCCAACCCCGCCGGCGGGGCCGAGTGGCTCATCGTCGGTCTGGGCAATCCCGGCCCCAAATACGACGGCACCCGCCACAACGCGGGCTTCATGGCGCTGGACTGGCTGTCCGACAAATGGGGCGGCAAGGTCACCCGGGCCAAGTTCCAGGGCCTGTACGATACCGTGACGGTGGACGGCCGCAAGGTCACCCTGCTCAAACCTCAGACCTTCATGAACCTGTCCGGCCACAGCGTGGGCGCCCTGGCGGACTTTTTCAAGATCCCGCCCCAGCGGGTGATTGTGCTCTGCGACGATGTGACCCAGGCCCCCGGCAAGCTGCGCATCCGGCCCTCCGGTTCGGCGGGCGGGCACAACGGCCTCAAGGACATCATCGCCTGCCTGGGCAGCCAGGAATTTCCCCGGGTGCGGATCGGGGTGGGGGAGAAGCCCCATCCCGACTACGACCTGGCCGACTGGGTGCTGGGCCGGTTTTCCGCCGAGGACCGCAAGGCCCTGGAGGGCCGCTTTGCCGACGTGGAGGACGCGGTGCGCCTGATCATGGACGGCCGCCTGAACGAGGCCCAGAACCGCCACAACCGATAAGCCCGCGTATAGGAGGCGCGTTATGCTGCAAGAGGTACTGAAACGCACATCCGAATATACCCGCCTGCGCGCCGCGCTGGATACCCCCGGCGCGGCGGCGCTGTTCGGCCTGCCCCCTGCCGGGCGGGCCCAGCTGCTGGCGCTGCTGGCCCAGGAGACCGGCGCGCCGGTCTGCGTGGTGACCCCCGGCGAGGCGGAGGCCACCCGGTTTGCCTCCGACCTGTGCGCGCTGGGTCTGGCGGCGGAGGTGTTCCCCGCCCGGGACCTGCTGCTGCGCCCGCTGGAGGGCGCGGGCCGCGAGTACGAGTACCGCCGCCTGGCGGTGCTGGGCAGCCTGGTGGGCGGGCGGCTCGGGGCCGTCTGCGTGCCGGCTGAGGGCCTGCTGCAGTATACCGTGCCCAAGGCGGAGTTCTGCGCCAACACCCTGACATTGCGCCCCGGCCAGACCATCCCGCCCAAGGAGCTGGCGGCCCGTCTGCTGGACGCAGGCTACCACCGGCGTGACCGGGTGGACGGCCCGGGCCAGTTCAGCCTGCGGGGCGGCATCCTGGACGTGTACGCCCCGGATATGGCCGCCCCCGCCCGCATTGAGTTCTGGGGGGACGAGATCGACACCCTGAACAGCTTCGACCTGCTGACCCAGCGCCGGGAAGACCCGTTGGAAAAGGTGTATATCTCCCCGGCGCGGGAGGTGCTGTTCGGGGACGCGGCCCAGACCGCCGCGGCGCTGCGCAGCTACGCGGCCGCCGCCCGGGGCCCCAAGCGCACCGCCCTGGAGCGGGCGATGGAGGAGGACCTGACCCAGCTGGACGCGGGCATCATGCCCGAGGCGCTGGACAAGTATTTCCGGGTGCGGTACCCGAACCCGGCCACCCTGCTGGATTATTTTGAGGGCGGGGTGCTGGTGCTGGAGGAGCCCGGCGCCATCCGGGAAGCCCAGCGGGCCACCCGGTTCCGCCGGAATGAAGAACTGGAAAGCCTGCTCCATGACGGGGCCATCTGCGCCGGCCTGGACGGGCTGTATGAGGATATGCCCTATCTGCAGCAGGCGGCGGAGCGGATGCCCGCGCTGCTGTGCGAGAACTTTGCCCGCACCCTGCCGGAGTTTCCTTTAAAAGAGATCGTAAACGCCGCCGGCCATGCCCTGCCCCCCTGGAACGGGGAGGTGGCGGGCCTGGTGAGCGAACTGGAACCGCTGAAAGCCCAGGGGTACAGCGTCACCGTGCTGGCGGGTACCCCCCGCGCCGCCGAGGCCCTGGCCCGGGATCTGCGGGAACGGGGCTTCGGGGCCTCCACCGCCGCCGACCTGCTGCCCGGCCCCGGCGCGGTGCAGGTGCTGCCGGGCCATCTGTCCGGCGGGGCCCAGTTCCCCTTTGCCAAATACGCGGTGTTCACCGGGCGGCGGCAGGCCGCCGGGGCCGCCCGCAAGACAAAACCGAAAAACAAGGACGCCCTGTCCAGCCTGACCGACATCAAGCCCGGGGACTACGTGGTGCACCAGAACCACGGCGTGGGTTTGTATTTAGGTATCCAGCGGCTGGATCTGCAGGGGGTGGTCAAGGACTACCTGAAACTGGCCTACGACAAGGGGGATACCCTGTATGTGCCGGTCACCCAGCTGGACCTGCTCAGCCGGTACACCGCCCCCGGCGACGAGGGCTCGGTGAAGCTGGCCAAGCTGGGCGGCACCGAGTGGACCCGCACCCGCCGCAAGGTGAAAAAGGCCACCCAGGAGATGGCCCGGGAGCTGATCGAGCTGTATGCCCGCCGCCAGCAGGCCAAGGGCAACGCCTTCCCCCCGGACGGGGAGTGGCAGCGGGATTTCGAAACCCGTTTTGCCTACGACGAGACCGAGGACCAGCTGACCGCCTCGGCCGAGATCAAGCAGGATATGGAAAAGCCCTGCCCCATGGACCGGCTGCTCTGCGGCGACGTGGGGGTGGGCAAGACCGAGGTGGCCATCCGGGCGGCCTTCAAGTGTGTGATGGGCGGCAAGCAGTGCGCCATCCTGGCCCCCACCACCATCCTGGCCTGGCAGCACTACAACACCCTGCTTACCCGGATGGAGGCCTTCCCCATCCGGATGGGACTGCTCAGCCGGTTCCGCACCGCCCAGCAGCAGAAGCAGACCATCGAGGGGCTGCGCACCGGCGTGGTGGACATCGTGGTGGGCACCCACCGGCTGCTGAGCAGCGATGTGCAGTTCAACGACCTGGGCCTGGTCATCATCGACGAGGAACAGCGGTTCGGGGTCAAGCACAAGGAAAAGCTGAAATCCGCCTTTCTGGGGGTGGATATGCTCACCCTTTCCGCCACCCCCATCCCCCGCACCCTGAACATGGCCATGAGCGGTATCCGGGATATGTCCACCATCGAGCAGCCCCCGGTGGAGCGCCAGCCCATCGAGACCTACGTGCTGGAATACGACGAGGGCATCCTGTCGGAGGCCATCCGCAAGGAGCTGGCCCGGGGCGGCCAGGTGTACTACCTGCACAACCGGGTGGAGACCCTGGACGCCTGTGCGGCCCACGTGGCCAAGATGGCCCCGGACGCCCGCATCGGCCTGGCCCACGGCAAGATGACCGAGGCGGAACTGAGCCGGGTGTGGCAGCAGCTGCTGGACGCGGAGATCGACATCCTGGTCTGCACCACCCTGATCGAGACCGGGGTGGACGTGCGCAACTGCAATACCCTGATCATCGAGGACTCCGACCGGCTGGGCCTGGCCCAGCTGTACCAGATCCGGGGCCGGGTGGGCCGTTCCGGCCGCAAGGCCTACGCCTACTTCACCTTCCGGCGGGACAAGGTGCTCACCGACGTGGCGGCAAAGCGTCTGTCCGCCATCCGGGAGTTCACCAGCTTCGGTTCCGGCTTCCGCATCGCCATGCGGGACCTGCAGATCCGGGGCGCGGGCAGCCTGCTGGGCCAGAGCCAGCACGGCCATATGGAAGCGGTAGGCTATGACTTATATATGAAGATGCTCAGCCAGGCCATCGCCCTGGAAAAGGGGGAGGACCCGGCGCCGGACAAGTCCGACTGCCTGATCGACATCACGGTGGACGCCTATATCCCGGAGCGGTATATCCCCGACGCGGCGGGCCGGATCGAGGCCTACAAGCGGATCGCCGCCATCCGGGACGCGGAGGACGCCGCCGACGTGCTGGACGAACTGATCGACCGGTACGGCGATGTGCCGCCCAGCGTGTCGGGCCTGGTGGATATCTCCCTGATCCGGATCACCGCCGCCGCCGCGGGCATTTACGAGATCGGCCAGAAAAAGGATCAACTGATTCTGTACTCCGACGCGCTGCGGGCCGACCGGCTGCGCCCGGTACTGGCCCAGATGGGCGGCCGTGTCACCCTGAACGCCGTGCACAAGCCCTATCTGGCGGTGCGGGTGGCCCCGGGCGAAAAGCCCCTGGACCTGCTGCGCATGACCCTGGAGTGCCTGGGCCGGGCCGCCGCGCCCCCGCCCGCCGAAGCCTGAGCCCTTTTGGTTGCAAAACCGGGCCGCAGCGGCTATAATGGTTCTGATACAGACCCGGCCCGCCCGCGGGCCGTTGATATGAAGGAGCAACCGTTTTGAAAAAGCTGACAAAGATCCTGGCGCTGGGCCTGGCAGCGGCGCTGCTGCTGGCCGGCTGCGCCATCAAGACCCCCGACACCGTGGGCACGGTGGGCAGCACTTCCATCCCCGCCGGTGTGTATCTGCTGGCCCAGTACGAGGCCTTTGTGCAGGCCAAGGCCCTGGCCTCTGAGACCGACGTGAACGCGGTGCTGAAAGCCACCATCACCGACGAGGACGGCAACGAGACCACCGGCGCGGACTATGTTTCCGCCAAGACCCTGGAGGGGGTGTACCGCTACGCCGCCGCCGAGCAGAAGTACGCCGAGATGGGCGGTGAGCTCTCCGAGAGCGACCTGGCCCTGATCACCGAGCAGGTGGACACCCAGTGGGAGAGCATGGAGGACACCTACACCGCCAACGGCATCGGGTACCAGAGCCTGATGGCCTGGGCCGAGAACAGCTACAAGCAGGAAGCCCTGCTGGATATGCTCTACGGCCAGGACGGCACCGAGCCGGTGTCCGACGCGGATCTGACCGCCTACGCGGAGGAGAACTTCTTCCGTTTCAGCTATCTGCTGCTGCCCTATTTTGATATGAGCACCTTCTCCACCCTGGACGAAGATCAGCAGGCACAGGTGCTGGAGATGGCCCAGGAGGCCGCCGGCAAGACCACCTCTTCCGAGGATCTGCAGGCCATGGCCGAGGAGTATCTGCCCCAGGTGGGCGAGCTGCTGGGCAACGGCATGGGGGCGGATTCCGCCGCCAACTATATGGTCACCGGCGCGCTGGTGAACTACGACACCCTGACCAGCTACCTGGGTGAGGACGCCGCCGAGCAGGTCAAGGCCATGGCCGAGGGCGAGGTCCGGGCCCTGGAGAGCACCGGCTACAACTACGGCGCGGTGGTTGTGGTCAAGGAGGCGGTGTTCAACGACACCACCACCCTGGACACCCTGCGGGATGATGCGCTGTGGGGCTTTAAGTACGACGAGCTGCAGCAGCAGCTGGCCGACGAGGGCGCCGCCGCGGCCGCCCTGGATCAGAGCGCCATGAATACCTACAGCCCCCGCAAAATCAAGGGGTAAACTGCCGGCCGGACCCCTGCGGGGTGCCCGGCTTTTTTGTTACAGAAAAAAGGAGGATGCCTCATGCTGATCCGGTGTGAAAGCTGCGGCAAAATGTTCGATTATGACAAACAGGATGGCCAGTGCCCCGCCTGCGGGGCGTTCGCGGCCCGTCCCGCGGCACAGGCGGCCCCGGAAGCGGCCCCTGCGCCGGATTTCGGCCCGGAAACCGGCGGGCTGGGCGGGGTGCGGGGCACCCTGCGCCGGCCGTCGGCCGTCCGCACCGCCGCCCGCCGGGGCAGCAGCCTGCTGTGGCTGCGGGTGGCGCTGGCGGGGCTGGGCCTTGTGTTCTTTGCCCTGAGCGGGCTGATGCAGCCGCCCCAGGCCGACAATACACACCTGCCCGATACCATCGCGGCCCAGGCGGGCCAGGCGGTAACGGCGGCGGGCCGAGAGATGACCTTTACCCAGCCCCAGCGGCTTACCGGCCGCACCGCCGGCCTGCCCGAGGGCTGGCAGCTGTACCGGGTGCGGGTAAGCGCCCCCGAACTGGAGGACTGGAACTCCCGCGCGGAGGCGGCGGTCAGCCTGTACGCGGGCGGCGGATACTGGCAGATGCTGGAGGACTACGAGCTGGAGCGGCTCTGGCCGGAACTGGCCGCGGAGTCGGTGGCTTCCTATGACCTGACCAGCTGGGACGCGCTGGACGGCTGGCTGTATCTGGCCGGGCCTGCCGACGAGGCGGCCGTGCTCTGCCTGGAGGATCAGGTTCTGGACGAGGAATACGATCCCCACACCCGCACGGTGATAACCCTGACCCTTGACTGGGAGGAGGCGAGCGAGGCATGAAACATTCGGTGAAATGGTGGGTCAGCCTGCTGGCCTGCGCGGCGGTGTTCTGGGCGGGCCTGATCTGCCTGGTGATGAGCCTGGACAGCGGCGACGCGGTGCCGGTGCAGATGGCGGCGCGGGATCTGACCATAACCCCTGTGGCCTCGCCCGACCGCCCGGACGACTGGCGGGACTGGTACGAGGTGCGCTACACGCTGGAAAACCAGAGCGACCGCAGCCTGTCGCTGGATGCCTATGACCTGGTGTACACCGAGGGCGGCGATACCCTCTATCCCTGGAGCGATGACGCGGATACCGCCCTGTCTGCCCGGCCGGTGCTGCCGGCGGGCTGCAGCGTGGAGGTGTGTCACCTTTTGTATGTGGAAGAGGGGCAGAGCGCCCGGGTAAAACTGCGGTACGACAGCTGGGACGCCCGCAGCGATGTTCTGCTGGAGTTCGAGCTGGGCGAATAAAGGAGGCGCGACAATGGGATTCTGGTTCTTCATGCTCTGTATGGTGCTGCTGATCCCGGGGCTGCTGGCGCTGTTCGGCTGGTTCATGTGGCGGCATACCCCCAAGACCATCCAGTGGGTCTACGGGTACCGCACCACCCTGTCGATGAAAAATGAGTTTACCTGGCAGTTTGCCAACCAGTACGCCGGGCGGCTGATGTGGCGCGGCGGGCTGGTGATGCTGCCCCTGTCGGCGCTGGGCATGCTGCCGGTATGGGGCCGGGACGCCGATACGGTGGGCCTGGTGGGCGGCGCGCTCGCGGTGGTGCAGCTGGTTATCCTGCTGGCGGTCATCCCCGCCACCGAGCACGCTTTGCGCCGCCGCTTCAACAAGGACGGCAGCCCGCGGGGGTAAGCGGGCAGGGGCCAATCTGGGGGACCAGTCCCCCAGCCCCCCATCTGTCGGGCCGAATACTCGGCCCTCAAGACAAAATAAAACAAGGCCGGTGCGTATTCCGTGTACGCACCGGCCTTATCTTTATACTGTTCCCCAGGGCCAAATGTATTTGGCCCTGATTTCCGGGGGGCTGGGGGGAATCGTTGATTCCCCCCAGATCGGCCATTATCGCCGCGTCTCGTCCGCCTCGTCGGGCAGTTCGTCGGCGCCGCGGCGGGCGTCCCGGCATTCCAGGGCGGCCAGCCGCTTTTCCATCCGGCGCAGCTGCTCGTGCAGCACGTCCGGGATATCCCGCTGATCCAGATCGTCGCTGGGCCGCACCTTGGCACCGTCCCGGCGCACCACCACGGCGGGCACCCCCGCCACCGTGCAGTTGGGCGGCACGCAGCTCAGCACCACGCTGCCCGCCGCAATGCGGGCGTTGTCCCCGATCACCACCGGGCCCAGTACCTTGGCCCCCGCGCCGATCAGCACATTGTCCCCCAGGGTGGGATGCCGCTTGCCGGTATCCTTGCCGGTACCGCCCAGGGTCACCTGATGATAGATGGTGCAGTTGGCGCCGATCTCGGCGGTCTCGCCAATCACCACCCCCATGCCGTGGTCAATGAACAGCCCCGGCCCGATGGTAGCCCCGGGATGAATCTCAATGCCGGTGAACCCCCGGCCCCACTGGCTTACCATCCTGGCCAGAAAAAACCGCTTGTGCCGGTACAGCCAGTGCCCCACCTTATAAAAAATCAACACATGAAAACCCGGATACAGCAGCATCACCTGGGCCAGACTGGTGGCCGCCGGGTCCTTGCTCTGCATGTTGCGGGCATCTGCCAAAAGGCCCATACTTTCCCCTCCTGCTGCGCGTATTTGCCACCTATTATACACCACACGCCCCCCGCCGCGCAACCGGAACGCCCCGGCCCCGCGTCCCCCAAAAAACGGATGCCGGCTTCTGTCGTTTTTTGTGGTTGACATCCCCCGCGCGGTATGATAGAATAGACCGAAATGTAAAGGGGGTGGCCGTTTTGTGTAAAGAATTTGCACTGGCTGCCTCCATTTTTCTGCCCCGCCGTTTTCCGCTGCGGGGCCGGTGCCCGTTGTTTTGACTTTTCCTTTCGGGGAAAAGTTTTTTTTTGCCCAAAACCTGTAAGGAGGCCCTGCCATGCTCATTCAGAATGCCCGTTTGTCCGACGGCAGCGCCGTGGATCTGCGCCTTGCCGGCGGCAAGATCGCGGCCATCGGCCTGTCCCTGGCCCCGGAATCCGGCGAGGAGGTGCTCAACGCCGCCGGCCGTACCCTGCTGCCCGGCTTCATCGACCTGCACTGCCACTGGCGCACCCCTGGCTTTGAATACAAGGAGGACATCGCCACTGGCAGCGCTGCCGCCGCCGCGGGCGGGTACACCTTCGTGAACCTGATGCCCAACACAAAACCCGTGTGCTCCAGCGGGGAACAGGCCCACGCCATCATGGCCCAGGCGGAACAGATCGGCCTGGTGGGGGTCAACCAGACCGTCTCCATCACCGAGAACTTTGACGGAAAGACCCTGGACCACCTGAAAACCCTGCCCGAGGACCTGCGCTTTGTCACCGAGGACGGCAACGGCGTGCAGAGCGCCAATGTGATGGCCAAGGCGTTCGCCATCTGCTCCCAGCGGGGCATCACCATCATGAGCCACGCCGAGGACCGGGAGGTCAGCCCCTGGGACTACCGCCTGGCCGAAAACCTGGAAACGGTGCGCAACCTGCACCTGTGCGAGTACTACGGCACCCGGCTGCATATGTGCCATGTGAGCACCCGCGAGGCCATCGAGGCCATCGCCGCCGCCAAGAGCCGGGGCGTGCCGGTGACCTGTGAGGTCACCCCCCACCACCTGTGGTTCGCCGACAGCGACTACCGGGTGAATCCCCCCATCCGCACCGCCGACGACGTGGCTGCCCTGATCGAGGGCATCCGCACCGGCGCGGTAGACGCCATCGCCACCGACCACGCCCCCCACTCCGACGAGGACAAAGAAAAAGGCGCGGCGGGCATGGTGGGGCTGGAGACTGCCTTCGCTGCATGCTATACTAAATTATGTAAGGAACAGGGGCTGGAACTCTACCTGCTGGAAGCCCTTATGAGCCGGTTCCCCGCCGCCATCCTGGGTCTGGACAACAAGGGCCGCATCGCCGTGGGCGCGGACGCGGACCTGACCCTGGTGGACCTGGACGCGGCATGGACGGTGGATAAGGACAAGCTGCACTCCAAGAGCCACAACTGCCCCTACCACGGCCAGACCCTGGCCGGCCGGGTGGTCCTGACCATCCGGGACGGCCGCATCACCTACAAAGCCTGAACAAACACTGCTGCAAGGAGGAAACAATCATGAAAACCAACATGGACAAGCTGTACGACGCGGTGGCCCAGCGCGGCCCTGTCTGCGTGGGGCTGGATACGGACCCCAGCTACCTGCCTGCCGACTTTGTGCGCAGTGAGCTGACCGCCGGCGAGAACCTGGTGCGGTTCAACCGGGCGATCTTTGAGGCCACCAAGGACGTGGCCGGCTGCTTCAAGGTGCAGATCGCCTACTACGAGGCCCTGGGCCTGGACGGCCTGCGCGCCTACGCCGAGACCCTGAAGATGGTGCGGGAAGCCGGTCTGCCGGTCATCGCCGACATCAAGCGGGGCGACATCGCCAAGACCGCCGAGATGTACGCCAAGGCCCATCTGGACGGGGAGTTCGAGGCCGACTACGTGACCCTGGCCCCCTACATGGGCCTGGATTCCATCCGCCCCTACATGCCCTACGTGACCGAAAAGGGCAAGGGCCTGTTCGTGCTGGTGCGCACCTCCAACCCCGGCGCGAAGGATTTTGAGTACGAAAAGCTGGCCGACGGCCGCCACGTCTATGACATGGTGGGCGACAAGCTCAACGCCATGGGCAAAGAGTGCCTGGGCGAGAGCGGCTACTCCAGCCTGGGCCTGGTGATCGGCGGCACCCACATCGAGGAAGCCGCGGAGATCCGCGCCCGCTACCAGGACAGCTTCTTCCTGATCCCCGGCTACGGCGCCCAGGGCGGCACCGCCGCCGACATCGCCCAGTACCTGACCAAGGGCAACGGCGGTGTGGTGAACAGCAGCCGCAGCGTGCTGCTGGCCTGGAAGAAACAGCCCGGCGTGGCCTTTGACCAGGCCGCCCGCAACGAGTGCGAGCACATGCGCGCGGCCATCGCCGCCGAGTGCGCCCGTCTGGAGGGCTAAAGAATGGCGAAACATACCACACAGGCCCCGGTACTGGCCATGACCCGGGTCACCGACACCGTCTGGCAGCTGCGCGCCGGCTGGGACGGGCCGGTGCGGGCCGGGCAGTTCTTCATGCTGCGCGGCTGGCAGGGCAAAGACCCCCTGCTGGGCCGCCCCATCAGCGTCCACGACTGGGGCGAGGATTGGGTGGACTTCCTGTTTGAAGTGCGGGGCGAGGGCACCCGCCTGCTGAGCGCCCTGGAACCCGGCGACACGCTGGAACTCACCGGCGCGCTGGGCAACGGCTTTGACACCGACCTGCCCGCGGGCACCAAGGTGGCCCTGGTGGGCGGCGGCATCGGGGTGGCCCCCCTGCTGGGCACCGCCCGGGCGCTGCGGGCCGCGGGCTGCGCTGTGACCCTGTTTGCCGGTTTCCGGGACGAGCCCTATGTGCTGGACAAGTTCGAGGCCCTGGGCTGCGATGTGCAGCTGGCCACCGACAGCGGCCGCTTCGGCCACAAGGGCTTTGTGACCGAGCTGCTGAACCCCACCGACTTTGACCGGGTGCTGGTCTGCGGGCCGGAAGTGATGATGGAAAAGATCGCCCGCGCCTGCCTGGCGGCAAAGGTTCCGGTCTTTGTCAGCCGGGAAAGCCACATGGCCTGCGGCATCGGGGCGTGTCTCGGCTGCACCTGCCACACCAAGAACGGCCCCAGGAGCACCTGCAAGGACGGGCCGGTATTCCCCGGGGAGGTGCTGTATGAGTAAAGCGGACATTCGGGTGAACCTGTGCGGGGTGGAGCTGAAAAACCCGGTCATCACCGCCAGCGGAACCTTCGGCTACGGCCAGGAATACACCGATTTCATGGACGTGAGCGCCCTGGGCGGCATCTGCAGCAAGGGCGTGACCTACGTGCCCAAGTACGGCAATGAGGGCCGCCGCCTGGTGGAGACCCCCGCCGGGCTGATCAACTCCATCGGCCTGCAGAACCCGGGCGTGCAGCACTTCATCGACCACGAACTGCCCTCCATGCTCAAGCTGGGCCCGGCGGTGCTGGCGAACCTGGGCGGCGCTTCCATCGAGGATTACGAGGCGGGCGCGGCCCTGCTGGACGCCACCGAGGTGCCGATTATTGAACTGAACATCAGCTGCCCCAACGTGAAAGCGGGCGGCATCGCCTACGGCGTGAAGTGCGAGAGCGCCCGGGAGGTGGTGCGCCGGGTGCGCGCCGCCACCAAGAAGCCGCTGATCGTCAAGCTGAGCCCCCAGGCCGAGGACCTGGTGGCCATGGCCCGCACCTGCCAGGAGGCAGGGGCCGACGGGGTGAGCCTGGTGAACACCTTCACCGCCCTGGCCATCGACATCGAGCGCCGCAAACCGGTGTTCAACAATGTGTACGCGGGCCTGTCCGGCCCGGCCATCAAGCCCATCGCCCTGCGGATGGTGCACCAGGTGTGCCACGCGGTACAGATTCCGGTGGTGGGCCTGGGCGGCATCGCCAGCGCCTGTGACGCCATCGAGTTCATCATGGCGGGGGCCACGGCGATCCAGGTGGGCACCGCCAACTTCATCCGGCCGGGTATCGCCGCCGAGATCGCGGCGGGCATCCAGACCTGGTGCGATGACCATGGGGTAAAAGACCTGGACGAAATCCGAGGCTGTGTATAAAGAAAGGGAGAGAAAAATGAGCGAAGCGTTGCAGATCATGAAAGAATGCGAAGCCGTACTGGAGGGCCATTTCCTGCTGAGCAGCGGCCGTCACAGCGGCATCTACTGCCAGTGTGCCAAACTGCAGCAGTGGCCGGACAAGGCCGCGGTTGTGATGGCCCCGGTGGCGGACAAGCTGCGGGAGCTGAACATTGACGTGGTGGTGGGCCCGGCCATGGGCGGCATTGTCTACGCCTACGAACTGGGCCGCCAGCTGGGCCGCCGCGCCATCTTCACCGAGCGTGTGGACAACGTGATGGCCCTGCGCCGCGGTTTTGAGATCCAGCCCGGCGAGCGCTGCATCATTGCCGAGGACGTGGTCACCACCGGCATCTCCAGCCTGGAGACCAAGGCCGTGATCGAGGCCCACGGCGGCGTCTGCGTGGGCATCGCCTGCGTGGTGGACCGCACCAAGGCCGAAGCGCCCAGCCCCATTCCCATCGTGGCCAGCGCCGTGAAGCTGGACCTGCCCAACTACCTGCCGGAGGAGTGCCCCCTGTGCGCCGAGGGCAAGCTGCCGCTGGTGCATCTGGGCAGCCGCAAGATGGCCCAGAAGGCCGAAAACCGCTGAGGGGTGCGCCCATGAAAGCGATCTTACTGCTGGCCAACGGCCAGATTTTTGAGGGCGAAAGCCTGGGCCTGCCCGGCACCACCATCGGCGAGGTGGTTTTTGCCACCGGCATGGTGGGCTTTGAGGAGACCCTCACCGACCCCAGCTACTACGGCCAGATCATCACCCAGACCTACCCCCTGATCGGCAACTACGGCATGAACAGCCAGGACAAGGAGAGCGGCCGGGTATGGGCCCGGGGCTACATCGTGCGGGAAGCCTGCGCCGCCCCCTCCAACTTCCGCTGTGAGATGACCCTGGACGCCTTTTTGAAGGACAACGGGGTTGTGGGCATCCAGGGCCTGGATACCCGCCGCCTGACCCGCGTGCTGCGGGAGAGCGGCGTGATGAACGGCGCCATCACCACCGAGTACGACAAGATGGACGAAGCCGCCCGGGCTGACCTGATGGCCCGCATCCAGGGCTATGCCGTCACCGACGCGGTGGTGTCGGTCACCTGTGAAGAGCGCACCGAGCACAACATCGGCGGCGCGCCTCATGTGGCGCTGCTGGACTTCGGCTGCAAGGCCAACATCCTGCGCTGCCTGGTCAAGCGGGGCTGCCATGTCACCGTGCTGCCCTCCACCACCACCCCGGAGGAGCTGGCCGCCCTGGCGCCGGACGGGCTCATGCTCTCCAACGGCCCCGGCGACCCGGCCGAGAACGTGGACCTGATCGCCCGTCTGCGGGTCATGCTGGACAGCGGCATCCCCACCTTCGGCATCTGCCTGGGCCATCAGCTCACCGCCCTGGCGGCGGGCGCGGCGACCACCAAGCTGAAATACGGCCATCGCGGCGCCAACCAGCCGGTCACCCAGGTGGGCACCCACCGCACCTACATCACCAGCCAGAACCACGGCTATGCGGTGGTGGGCGAGAGCCTGCCCGCCGAAGTGGGCGCGGTGAGCCATGTGAACGCCAACGACGGCACCTGTGAGGGCGTGCAGTATTCCCAGTGGAACTGCTTCACCGTGCAGTTCCATCCGGAAGCCTGCGGCGGCCCCCACGACACCGAATTTTTGTTCGACACCTTTATCCAGCGCATCAACGAGAGCAAGGAGGATCGCCATGCCTAAGGATACATCCATCAAAAAGGTGCTGGTGATCGGTTCCGGCCCCATCATCATTGGCCAGGCGGCGGAGTTTGACTACTCCGGCACCCAGGCCTGCCGCGCCCTCAAGAGCGAGGGCATCGAGGTGGTGCTGGTCAACTCCAACCCGGCCACCATCATGACCGACCCGGACATCGCCGACCGGGTGTATGTGGAGCCGCTGGTGGCCCGGGTGGTGGAACGCATCATCGAAAAGGAAAAGCCGGACGCCATCCTGCCCAACCTGGGCGGCCAGACCGGCCTGAACCTGGCCATGGAACTGGCCCGCAGCGGCTATCTGGAAAAGGCCGGCGTGCGTCTGCTGGGCTGCCGCCCCGAGACCATTGACCGGGCCGAGGACCGGCAGCTGTTCAAGGACACCATGGAGAAGCTGGGCCAGCCCTGCATCCCCAGCAAGGTGGTCAATACCCTGGAGGACGCCCTGGCCTTTGCCGACGAGATCGGCTACCCGGTCATCGTGCGCCCGGCTTTCACCATGGGCGGTACCGGCGGCGGCATCTGCCAGGATAAGGAGCAGCTGCAGGAGATCGGCACCAACGGCCTGCGCCTGTCCCCGATCCATCAGGTGCTGATCGAAAAGTGCATCGCCGGCTGGAAAGAGATCGAGTACGAGGTCATGCGGGACGCCGCCGGCAACGTGATCACCGTCTGTAACATGGAGAACCTGGACCCGGTGGGCGTGCATACCGGCGACTCCATCGTGGTGGCCCCCAGCCAGACCCTCTCCGACAAGGAATACCAGATGCTGCGCACCGCCGCGCTGGATATCATCAGCGAGCTGGGCATCGAGGGCGGCTGCAACTGCCAGTTTGCCCTGAAGCCGGACAGCTTTGAGTACGCGGTCATCGAGGTCAACCCCCGTGTGAGCCGTTCCTCCGCGCTGGCCTCCAAGGCCACCGGCTATCCCATCGCCAAGGTGGCCACCAAGATCGCCATCGGCTACACCCTGGACGAGATCACCAACGACGTGACCGGCGAGACCTGCGCCTGCTTCGAGCCCGCGCTGGACTACGTGGTGGTCAAGTACCCCAAGTGGCCTTTTGACAAGTTCGTCTACGCCAACAAGGCCCTGGGCACCCAGATGATGGCCACCGGCGAGGTCATGGCCATCGGCAACAACTTTGAAACCGCCCTCATGAAGGCCGTCTCCAGCGTGGAGCTGGGCCTGGACAGCATGACCCTGCCCGAACTGGCCGAGCTGACCGACGAGCAGGTGGTGGACAAGCTGCATGTGCAGGACTCCGACCGGGCGTTCGTGGTCTACGAGGCCCTCAAGCGGGGCGTGGCCCACGATGTGATCTACGACATCACCAAGATCGACCACTGGTTCCTGGACAAGATGCAGCACCTGGCCGACCTGGAAAAGGGCCTGGCCGAGGGCGAACTGACCGAGGAGAAGTACCGCACCGCCAAGAAGTTCGGCTTCCTGGACAAGACCATCAAGCGGCTGTCCGGTCAGGAGATTCCCTGCAAAATCAACGCTGTGTATAAAATGGTGGACACCTGCGCCGCGGAATTTGCCGCCCGCACCCCCTATTTCTACTCCACCTACGACGAGGAGAACGAGGCCGCCCAGTTCATCGCCCAGACCAGCGACCCGAACCGGAAAAAGGTGCTGGTATTCGGCTCCGGCCCCATCCGTATCGGCCAGGGCATCGAGTTCGACTACTGCAGCGTGCACGCGGTGTGGACCCTGAAGGAGCACGGCTGCGAAGCGGTGATCGTCAACAACAACCCGGAAACCGTCTCCACCGACTTTGACACCGGCGACCGGCTGTACTTCGACCCGCTGAACCCGGAGAGCGTGGACAACATCATCGCCACCGAGCAGCCCTGGGGCTGCGTGGTGCAGTTCGGCGGCCAGACCGCCATCAAGCTGGTCAAGCATCTGGCGGAAAAAGGCGTGCGCATCCTGGGCACCCCCGCCGACGCCATCGACGAGGCCGAGGACCGGGAGCGGTTCGACGAGCTGCTGGAGCGCTGCCGTATCCCCCGTCCGAAGGGAACCACCGTCTTTACCACCGAGGAAGCCCTGGCGGCCGGTGAGGAGCTGGGCTACCCGGTTCTGCTGCGTCCCAGCTACGTGCTGGGCGGTCAGAACATGATCATCGCCCACAGCCCCGAGGACGTGACCGAGTACATGGCCATCATCACCAGCCATGTGGACATGGCCAACCCGGTGCTGGTGGACAAGTACCTGTCCGGCACCGAGTGTGAGGTGGACGCCATCTGCGACGGCGAGGATTTCCTGATCCCCGGCATGATGGAGCACATCGAGCGGGCGGGCATCCATTCCGGCGACTCGATCAGCGTCTATCCGCCCCAGAACCTGACCCAGCGGGTCCGCGCCACCCTGGTGGACTACACCGGCCGTCTGGCCCGGGCGCTGAAGGTCGTGGGTCTGGTGAACATCCAGTACGTGGTGCAGAACGGCCAGGTGTACGTGATCGAGGTGAACCCCCGGTCCAGCCGCACCGTGCCCTACATCAGCAAGGTGACCGGCGTTCCCATGGTGGAGCTGGCGGTGCGCTGCTGCCTGGGCGAGAAGCTGCGGGAGATGGGTTACGGCATCGGCCTGTACCCGGACGCGGCCAACGTGGCGGTCAAGGTGCCGGTGTTCAGCTTTGAAAAGCTGCACGACGTGGACACCCAGCTGGGCCCCGAGATGAAGAGCACCGGCGAGGTGCTGGGCATCGCGCCCACCTTCCAGGACGCGCTGCTGAAAGGCCTGGTGGCCGCGGGCTACGCCTTCAAGAAGCCCGGCCCCGGCAGCTGCTGCATCATCACCGTCAAGACCAGTGATCAGCCGGAAGTGGCGGACATCGCCTGGCAGCTCAAGCAGATGGGCTACAAGCTGTACGGCACCAGCGGTACGGCGCATTATCTGAACAACCAGATGATCCCCTGCAACGAGGTGCGCAAACTCAGCGAGGCCCGGCCCAACCTGCAGGATCTGCTGGAAAGCGGCCTGGTGGATTACGTCATCAGCACCAGCGCCAAGGGCCGCAGCCCCAAGCTGGACAGCGTGAAGCTGCGCCGCAAGACGGTGGAGCTGAGCATCCCCTGCCTGACCGCCATCGACACCGCCCGCGCCCTGGTGGACTGCCTCAAGAGCGGCCGCACCCTGGACGACGTGGAGCTGGTGGATATCTCCAAGCTGTAAAAGGCCGATATGGGGGGACAGAACCTGTCCCCCCGGCGCTGCGGTCGCAACAACGATGCGCCCGCCCGGCATCGCCGACCGCGCTGCCGGTCCAAAGCCCCACCGGGGCTTTGGCTGCTTCGCAGGCCCGGCCCCCCGAAAATCATGGCCGGAATACTCCGGCCATAGGGAAAAGCAAAAACAAGGCCCGCGCGGACCATTTCGGTCCGCGCG
>NZ_NFLN01000007.1 GCF_002160955.1 Gemmiger sp. An120 | reverse complement strand
CTTCGCCGTTCGCGCTGCGCGCTCCGGTTCAGCTCGCAGGGACTCTCGGCCTAACCGACCTTCCACCGGAAGGTCGGTCTTAACGGCCTCGTCTGGAAGCGCACCAGGCTCGCGGCGGACGGATGACGGGCGGCGGAGGGTGGCTTTTTTGTTTGGTGCTGCTTCCCCCACGGGAAACTGATCGTTTCCCGTGGGGCGGCTTCACCGTTCGCGCTGTGCGCTCCGGTTCAGCTCGCAGGGACTCTCGGCCTAACCGACCTTCCACCGGAAGGTCGGTCTTAACGGCCTTGTCTGGAAGCGCACCAGGCTCGCGGCGGACGGATGACGGGCGGCGGCGGGTGGCTTTTACCTTATAAGACATCATAAAAAGTGCGGGCCGGAGGGATCCGGCCCGCGGGATGGGGTCTGGGGCCTGTGGCCCCAGATTGGCTCATTCAGATTGGTTTTTTCAGGGTTTCCAGTACTCGGCGATGCACTCGCGGGCGATCTGCACGTAGCGGCGGCCGCGGTCGTAGTCGCCGAAGATGGTGCCGACCTCGCGCTGGGCCATCTCGAACAGGCAGCCGCTGGCCGCTTCGCAGACGCCCTTGAAGTAGGCGCGGAGGGCTTCTTCGTCCAGAGGACCATGGTTGGTGACGTATTCGGCGCGGGGTTTGCTGTAATACACCACGTTGGTGCCGCGCAGGTATTCGCCGATCTGGCGCTCGTTGTTGAACGGAGACACCGACAGCTTGCGCAGGTTCTTCCACTTGGACAGGTAATCCGGCCAGATGGCGTCCACCCGCTCGCAGCAGCCGTAGCTCAGCAGGCCAAACCGCTTGGCCATACGGTCCTGATAGGGGAACACAAACTCACCGAATACGTCCGGGGACACCGCGGTGGTTTCCTGTGACTCCAAAAAGCCCCAGCACTGGGTGGTCTTGGTCACGTTTTCGGTGGGCAGCTCCGAGGTGAACGCGAAACTTTCCTGGTTGATGGGGCTGATGCCGTTGGTGGGCAGCAGCAGGCCTTCGTTTTCCAGGAAGTCATAGTATTTCTCATACACGGTGGTGGCCATGTCCATCACTTCGTGCAGTTCGTCCGGGTAATCGTACATGGACAGGTAATAGTTTTCCATGCCCATCAGGTGCACCAGCGGGTTGGTGATCATGCCGGGCAGGCTGGGCATGACCTTGCGCACCGGCAGGATGTCGCCGAACGCCTCGTTGGCGGCTTCCTCCAGGGCGGCCGTGGCTTCCCGGTCTACGCCGAAGCTGCCGCCGCGCAGCAGATCCATGCCCTCGGCCAGATCGTCAATGATAGGATCAATATGGAACCCCATGGCGCCTTCGCCGTCGGCATGGGTGATCTTGGGCTGTGTGCCGAAGGGATGCACCCAGGTTTTCCACTGAATATCAAAGGTGGGCGAGATGGGGGTGTCGTCATCAAACAACTCCCGGCCGACCAGGGTGGTCAGCAGCATCTCTTCCAGCTGCCGGGCACGCGCACCGGTGCAGCGCATCCGCGGATATACAACCTCATTGGGGAAATTGGAGAACAGCAGGCGAACCGTAGGGCTCTCGCGCCGGCCATGGGCCAGGGCGTCCCACTGCTTCAGGATTTCGTCGTTCCGGGGACTGTTGGCAAATGTAAGCTGCTTGTGCGCCAATTGACGCAGAATCTCACGATCTTGTGCGCTGATAGGTTCCATAATTCTCCTCCGTCCAATAGTTTTCGCGTCAGCGGCGATACTCTTTTTTTATTATAGCAACAGACGGGGACAAAGTCATTCTTACGGATTGCTGCCCTATTGTTGAAAATTGCTGTTCTTTTTTTACAAAGCTGCTTTGCTATGGGGTTCCAAAACAAAGAAGTTTGCAAAATTGCGCAGGAAAGGGCATCAGGTGCTTTCCCGTTCTTCCAGCTGCATGGTGAAGGACAGGTGCTGCGGGGCCGGGCGCTGGCCGCCGGGGGCCTCCACCTCCTCGATTACCATGCGGGCGGCCTTCTGGCCCATCAGACGGGAGGGCATCTCCATGCTGGTCATGGCGGTCTGCAGCATGGCCCCCACCTCGTGGCCGGTCAGGCTCATCACCTTGATCTGTTTCGGGATGCGCAGGCCCCGCTCGGTCACCGCCCGGATCGCCCCCAGGCCCTGCACGTCCACCGCCGCCAGGATCGCGTCCAGATCCGGGTGCTCGTCCAGCAGCTGGTTGGCGCAGTCGTAGCCGTATTCAAAGGTGTTCACCGGCCGGTCGCACTCGCTGTAAAAGGCCTCCATCTCCAGTTCCTTGGCAGCCCGGCGCACCCCCTCGTGCCGTTCCCGGTAGGGGGCCAGATGAGACGAGCCGCTGATCAGCCCTAGGCGGCGGCATCCCTTATTATAGAGGAACCGCACCGCGTCGGCGCCGCATTCCCGGTAATCCGCCACCACGCTGCTGATCTGGGCCTCCTGCCGGCGCACTACCTGCACCAGCGGAATGCCGCTGGCCTGGATGTCCCGCAGCATCCGCCCGTTGCGGCCGGTGCCCGCGATGATGATGCCGTCCGCAAAGCCGCCCCGCAGCCGGTTCAGACAGTCCTTTTCCGCTTTGGGATCGTCCTCGGTGAAGCAGATCAGGGTGGAGTAGCCCAGCTGGCCCGCCTCCCGCTCGATGCCCTGCAATATCTCCGAAAAGATCGCCAGATGCAGCCGGGGCACCACCACCCCGATTACATGCCGGCGGCCCTGGCGCAGCGCCTGGGCCATCACGTTGGGGTGATAGCCCAGCTCCTTGGCGGCGGCGTAGATCCGTGCCTTGGTATCCGGGTGCACATAGGATGTATTGTTCAGCGCGCGGGAGACGGTGCTCACATCCACGCAGGCCAGCCGCGCCACGTCTTTCAGGGTCGCCATATTGCACCTCCGAATGCAAACGATTGTATCTATTTGTATTATACCGTTGGAAAAAGGGGATTGCAATCCGAAGAGGGCGTTTCAAACTGCACAATCCGGCGCGTTTTTGGCTGTGCATTTCGCTGTTTTGTGCAAAAACTTGGAACATAACTGCAAGAATTTGCAGAGAACGCCAAATCCATTGACGGTACCCGGAACCGGTGGCATAATGAAGGCACAGAAAAGATACAAACGTTTGTAGCAAGTGTTCTGCGGTGCGCAACACAGAACCTTCGTCCGTGTTATCCAACCGATCCGATACGATCGCATGAGTATGGAAAGGAGATCCATCATGGCTAAGGTTAAAACTTTCAAGACTATCTTCCCCGCAGTGTCTGTGCCCCTGAACGACGACTACACCATTAACGAGCCCGAATTCCGCGCTTACCTGCGCTGGATCAAGAGCTTCTACGGCAAGGGCATCGAGGGCCTGGTCTGCAACGGCCATACCGGTGAGATCACCGGCCTGACCCGCGCCGAGCGCAAGCGGGTGGTGGAGATCTGCGCCGAGGAGTGCGGCGACGTGATGACCATCATCTCCGGCGTGAACTGCGAGAACACCCAGGAATCCATCGAGATGGCCGCCGAGGCCAAGGCCGCCGGCGCCGACGGCATCCTGCTGATGCCTCCCCACATGTGGCTGCGCTTCGGCATGCATCCGGATGCTCCGTTCCAGTACGTGAAGGACGTGGCCGAGGGCGCCGACATCGACATCATCATCCACCTGTACCCGGCCACCAGCAAGGCCTTCTACCCGGTGGACACCCTGATCAAGATGTGCAAGGAGATCGACCACGTGAAGTGCATCAAGATGGGCACCCGCGTGACCTCCATCTACGAGCACGACGTGCGCAAGCTGCGCGAGGAGTGCCCCGACATCTCCCTGATCACCTGCCACGACGAGACCCTGTGCGTGAGCTGGTTCCCCGGCATGGACGGCGCCCTGATCGGCTTTGCCGGCTGCGTGCCCGAGCTGATCTGCCCGGCCTGGGAAGTCTTCCGCAATCCCGACAAGCACACCCTGAAAGAGGCCCAGGACTGGTCCAACCGGATCTACCACATCTCCCAGGCCATCTACGGCGGCGGCCAGCCCTCCGGTGAGGCCCATGCCCGCCTGAAAGAGGCGCTGCGTCAGCGCGGCATCTTTGCCAACGCCCTGATGCGCAAGCCCGTTCTGCCCCTGAACCAGGAGGAGAAGGACTGGGTGGCTCTGGGTCTGGAGCGCAGCCAGCTGCCTGCGGTGGACATGGCGCAGTACCGCTGACAACACGGACGTTCCGGCCCCGCGGCCGGGCCTATCCTCAAAGCGGGGCGCTGCACAGAGCAGCGCCCCGCCTTTTATGAAAAAGGAGCTGCCATCATGAACAAAAACCAGGTGGAGTTTGGTTCTGACGTGAAGCGACTCCCCGTAAAAGATCTGCTGAAACGCATCGGTCCCGGCCTGGTGGCCACCGGTATCGTGATCGGTCCCGGCGCCGTGACTACCTCCGCCATGCTTGGCGCGGACTACGGCTACGCGCTGATCTGGCTGATTATTCCCATCATCTTTATGGGCATCACCTTCATGATGACCACCAACCGGCTGGCCATCACCACCGGGTTGCCCACCATCCACGCCATCCGCAAATATTTCGGCCCCGTGGCCTCCACGGTGGTGGGCTGCGCGGTCTTTCTGGCCTGCCTGTTCTTCACCATGGGCAACATCTCCGGCACCGGCGCCGGCATGAACCTGATCTTCGGCGTCAACTGGAAGCTGGGATCGGTCATCATGATTGCCGTGGTGCTGTACTGCTACTTTGCCAAAAACGTCTATTCCAAGGTGGAAAAGATCATTACCCTGTGCATCCTTGTGATGATCGTTTCCTTCTACGCCACCCTGATCGGGGTGGGCGGCCCGGACTGGGGCGAATTCGGCAAGGGGCTGGTGTCCTTCCAGGTGCCCGAGGGCAGCCTGGCCACCGCCCTGGCCTTTATCTCCACCAACGCGGCCGTTACCTCCGGCATCTACGCCACCTACCTGGGCAAGGAGAAAAAATGGAATAAGGAAGACCTGTTCAACGGGGTCATGTTCACCGACGCGCTGGTGCATGTGCTCAGCGTGGTGCTGATTTCCGGTTCCATCATCCTGGTGGGCGCCATCGTGCTGCATCCCCAGGGGCTGTCCATCACCGCGCCCGCCCAGCTGGCGGAGCTGCTGGTACCCATCATGGGCGGCGCCGCCCGGTTCATCATGGGCTTTGCGCTGCTGGGCGCGGGCTTCTCCTCGCTGCTGGCCAATACCCAGCGCGGCATGGTGCTGCTGGGCGCCGGCCTGGACAAGGACGTGGGCCTGGAAACCAAGTTCGTGCGGTTTGGCTGCCTGGCCTGCCTGCTGTTCGCCATGGTGGTCTGCTACAGCTACGGCGGTTCTCCCACCCAGCTGATCCTGATGGCCAACATCGCCACCTCCATCGCCACCCCGGTGGGCGGCCTGTTCATCCTGCTGCTGCTCTGGCGCAAGGACGTGAACGAGGGCTACAAAAAGCCCACCGCGCTGCGCATCTGCATGACCATCAGCTATGTGTTCGTGCTGATCATGACCGCCTCGGCCCTGTCCGGCTATCTGCCCAAGATCGCGGCCCTGTTTGCCTGATCGTCTCTGCCAGCCTTTCCGTCCGCGCCTTTGTGCTGCTGCGCCTCCCTGTGCGGCGCCGGGGCCGGACGGCCTCTCAATCTCAGCCCGGGACCCTTCTGTTTCTGCTGCGGAAGGGTCCCGGGTCTTTTTGCCGCTTTGCCGAAAAAGTTTGGCGAAACCGCCGGTTTGTGTCCGGGCGTGTTTACGGTTGTAGACAACTGTGGTAGAGTGTTTACAGACGTAAACAGAAAGGATGGGGCGTATGGAACTGACCGGGGCCGAATGGGATGTAATGGAGTGTTTATGGGACGCATCGCCCCGCACCGGGCGGGAACTGGCCCAGGAGATGGCCGCCCGCCGGGGCTGGAGCCGCAGCACCACCCTGACCCTGCTGCGCCGCCTGGAGACAAAGGGCGCGGTGACGGCCCAGGAGGGGGACGGGGTACGGCGGTTCAGCCCGGCGGTGCGCCGGGAGGACGCGGCGCTGCGGGAGGCGGAGAGCTTTCTGGACCGGGTGTACAAGGGCAGCGTGAGCCTGCTGGTGAGCGCGCTGACCCAAAAACAGGCGCTGAGCCGCCGGGAGATCGACGAGCTGTACGCGATATTGCAGCAGGCGGAAAAGGAGGCGGAGGACAATGACCCTTGACTGGGCGGTCAGCAGCGCCGGATTGATCCTGATCGTGGGGCTGCTGCGGTTTGTGCTGAAAGACCGGCTGCGGGCCGGGGTTCGGTACGCGGTGTGGGGGCTGGTATTGCTGCGCTTGCTGCTGCCGGTGAACCTGGGCCAAAGCGCGGTGAGCCTGCTCAACGCGGTGGAGCGCACCCCCGCCGCCCGGACCGCGGAACTGGTGGAGACGGTGGACCGGGTGGAACGGGGCGAAAACGGCACGGTGGAGGGCTACCGCACCCGCCCGGACGGCGGGGCGGAACTGGTCTTTACCCGCCCGGCCACCGACCGGGAGTACCAGCAGATGGAGCGGGCGCTGACATGGCAGACGCTGCTGCCGCTGGTCTGGCTGGCCGGCGCGGCGGTGGTGCTGGCGGCGCTGGGGGCTTCCAGCCTGCGGTTTTACGCCCGGCTGCGCCGCAGCCGCCGACGGCTGGCGGTGCGCTGCCGGGTGACGGTGTATGTGAGCGGCGCGGTGGAGGCCCCCTGTCTGGCGGGACTGCTGCGCCCGGCCATCTACCTGACCGAAGCCGCGGCGGCCGACCCGGCGGTGATCCGCCATGTGCTGGCCCATGAACTGACCCACCTGCGCCACCGGGACAACCTGTGGGCGGCGCTGCGGGGGATATGTCTGGCGCTGCACTGGTTTGACCCGCTGGTCTGGTGGGCGGCAGCGGCCTCCCGGCAGGACGGGGAACTGGCCTGCGACGAAGCGGCGCTGCGCCGTCTGGCCCCGGAGGAACGGGTGGCCTACGGCCGCACCCTGCTGGCCATGAGCTGCGCCCGCGCGCCCTCGCTGCTGGTGACCGCCTCCACCCTGACCGGCGGCAAACGCAGCCTGCGGGAGCGGGTAAGCCGCATCGCCCACCGGCCCCGGGCCGCGGCCTGGGCACTGGCGGCCCTGCTGCTGACGGCGGCGCTGGCGGCCGGGTGTACCTTTACCGGCGCGGTGGAATCCGGCACAGCCGGAGAGGACGGTTCTTCCGGGGCGCAAAGCGCCGTGTCCGGACCGGCGAGTACACCGCCCGCGGCGAGCACCTCCGCGCCGACCGCTACCCCCGCGCCGCCGTCCTTCAGCCAGACCTTTGACCAGGCGGAGTTTATCTCCTTCTTCAGCGACAGCCAGCTGTGCAATATGCCGGGCTACCCGATCGGCAGCACCGGGGAACTGGCCGAGGGGCCGGACTATACCCGGCTGCGGCTGCTGGCGTATCAGTATCAAAGCTGGCTGGACAAACGGCAGGGGGTCACCGCCCCGGTGAACGAGCAGGGCATCCCCTATTACGCGGTGGAACAGACCGAAGCGGTGATCGAGCAGCTGTTCGGCCTGCGGGTGGAGCTGGACGACCTGGCCCGCACCCAGCGGGCCCGATACCCCGCCCCGGAGGGCTGCCTGTGCGTGCCCTGGAATGTGGACTACGGCCAGCAGACGGTGAAGATTGACCCGTACAGCATTTCCTGCGAGGAGGGGATCATCTGCCTTTCCGCCATCGTCTACGAGGGGGACGGCCAGGATAATGAGCCGGCGGAGGATACTCTGCTGTATACCTTTGTGTTCCAGCCGGACAGCACGGTCTGCCCCTACCGGCTGGAGTCGATATTCTCAATGAATGAGCCGCGCGAGAAAACCTATGAGGATCCGGTCCTGACCGAGGCCCACTGGCTGACAAACAAACTGGTGACCCCCATTCTGGACCGGGAAGAGGGGATTGACCAGGTGAGCCCCGCGCTGTTTGAGGAGGAACCCGGCCTGGAGGAGCGGTTCCTGCTGTCGACTACCTGGATGGAGGAGCGGTATAAGGCGTATGCCGAATACTCGGAAGACGGCATGGCCATGTATGTGACCCGGGAAAATGCTGAACGGCTGCTGGATCGGGTCTTTGGGCTGGAAAATATCCCGGCCAGCCTGTGGCAGTCGGAGGATTACAACGCGGCCGCCCGCCGGTTTGAATTCCCTACCGGAATCGGCCTGAACGACAGTTTTGCCCCCTATGGCCTGACCTGCACCCGGGTGAACGAGACCACGGTCAGCGCCCGGTTTACCATGTTTTCGGGCGCGAACTACGGAGGGCCCCGCAACCTGGGGGAATACGAGATCCTCTACACGGTGCTGCCGGTGGAGGAGGAGCCCCGGCTGCGGTTCCAATCGATGCTGCCGGTGGCGTGATATTTACCGTTTGGATACAACTTGTTGGAGAAATGGCGGCAGATACCGGGGTATACTGAGGATGGAAAATCCAGGGCCGCCCGGCCCGGAAAGGAGCCGCCATCTATGAAGAAAAAACGTCTGTGCGCCCCGCTGGCGCTGCTGCTGGGCCTGGCGCTGGCGGCGGGCTGCGCCGGGGCCTCCGCCTCATCCTCCGAAGCCCCGCTGCGGGAGGAGGACGCCCGGATACCGGGGGAGGGCAGCGGATTCGTCGTCCAGCTGGAGGGGGAACCGCCGGTCTCGCAGCAGGTCCGGGAGAATACGGTGACCCCCGGCTTTATCCACATGACGGAGGAATATCTGCGGGCCCGGGAGGTGTTCCGGCTGTTCCGGGGCAACCCCTCCCATGTGGAGGACTTCCCCCGGGAGGACGGTACCTGGTATCAGCCGGGCACCCTGAGCCAGGAGATCGACGGCAAACTGTATTACCGGGCCTGGAACCGGTATGAGAACTGGGCGGATTTTGAGGCGATGGTGCGGGCGGTGTTCACCGACGAATACGCCGACGCGCTGCTGGCCGAGGGCACATTTCGGAACCGGGACGGGGTGCTCTGGTACGCGGCGGACACCGCCCAGCCCGACCCGGCCTATCAGGGCGGGCGTACCGACAACTTTCTGACCGTGGACCAGTACGTGGGCTACAGCGAGGTGGAGAACTCCTTTAAAGAATTTACCCTGCTGGCCCACTACGAGGGGGAAAACGGTGTGTTCGTCCGGGAACTGCCCCTGCGGGCGGAGTACACCGAGGAAACCGGCTGGCGGTTTGACCGGTTCGACGACCCGGCTTACACCGACCGCACCTATCCGCCCCAGCAGCGGCAGGAGTATACCGACCTGTCCTTTTTGACGGAGGAACAACAGGCCCTTTTTACTGCGGCACGTCAAGCGGCGGACGACTACCTGTTTGGAAGCGCCAGCGATATCCTCAGGCTGCCCGGCAACCGGATGGGGGAGACCTTTCCCGTCCAGCAAAACGGGTACACCGTGGAAGCGGCCGTGGTGGAGGGGGAAGACGGGGATTACGCGGCCCTTACCCAAAAGATGCGGGGCCTGTTTACCGGGGAGTATCTGGAAAAAACCGGGTTCACCCAGCGGTTCGGGGTAAAGGACGGCCGGACCACGGTGATTCTGGGCGACATGGGCACCGATATCTACTACACCGACGGTGCGTTCGATACCTACCGCCTGATCGGCGCCAGGGAGGACGCCGTGGATTTTATGCTGGTGGCCCACTATGCCTCGCCCCAGGACTACGAAACCGACGATTCCTTTATCTACCGGCGCGATACCGGGAACTGGGATTATCTGGTGGAATACCCGGTGCGGCTGGTGAACACACCGGAGGGCTGGCGGCTGGATACCTACGAACGGCCCTATTAAAAACACGCCGGGCGGCGCGGAGAGAGGTTCTCTTTCCGTGCAGCCCGGCTTTTCGCACTCTGCGCCGCAAGAAAATCGTAAGATTTTGCGCGGAAAATCGTATAAAACCGAACAGGCAGCCGCAAAACCCCGCGCCCGTTCCCGTGCTAGAATACAGGGCAAGGGAAAGGGGAGAGAAAAATGGAACATGGTGCGCAGCCCGCAAGACGGGTGCGGTATGTGTCCCCGGCGCGGCGTCGGGCCCGGCGGAGAAAAGCCCGGCGGCGGGCGGCGGTCTGCCTGCTGGCGGTGGTGGCGGTCTGCTTTGGGGTGTACCGGTGCGCGGCGGCGCTGGCCGACCGGCTGGCCCCGGCCCAGTCCCAGCCGCCCGCCGCCGGCCTGACCCCGCCCCAGGGTACCGACGAGGAGCGCATTGCCTGGATCAACGCCCACGCGGAACTGTACACCGAGGATCTTCTGGACCTGCTGGAACGCCATCCCGACGCGCTGGATTTTGTGGAGGGCTATCCCTGGCACAAGGACGACGAGCCCGCCGACTCGGTGGGGACGGTGGAAAAGGGGAGTTTCCCGCTGCTGCTGCAATGGGACGAACGCTGGGGCTGTACCCGGTACGGCGGGGACATCCTGGCCATCAACGGCTGCGGGCCCACCTGCCTGGCCATGGCGGCGGCGGGGCTGACCGGGGACGACACCATCACCCCGGCCCGGGTGGCGGCGGCTGCCGAAAAGGCCGGCTACTGCGGGCAGAACGGCACCAGCTGGGAGCTGATGCGCACCGGCTGTGCCACGTGGGGCCTGACCAGCCGGGAACTGCCCCTGACCGAATCCGCCGTGACCGAAGCGCTGGCGGCGGGCCAGCCCATCATCTGCAGCGTGCGGCCGGGGGACTTCACCACCACCGGGCATTTTATCCTGCTGGCGGGGCTGGAGGAGGGCGGCATCCGGGTCAACGACCCCAACAGCCCCCAGAACAGCGAAAAACTCTGGGCTTACGAAACCCTGGAACCCCAGATCCGCAACCTGTGGGCCTTTTTGCTGGCGTAAAGAAACGGGGCCGGGCGATCGGTATGATCGCCCGGCCCCGCCGGGTCAGCAAACGGTTATTTTGCCAGGATTTCGTCCGCCACCATCTTGCCGAAGGTGATGTTGATGTTGGTGGGGGCGCAGCCGAACAGGCCGTCGTCCGCGCATTCGCCCACCGCGTACAGGTTGTCGAAGCTGGTGCCGTCCTGCTTCTGCACCCGCAGGGAATCGTCCACCAGGATGCCGCCCAGGCTTACCTGCAGGCCGGGGCTGGTGGTCACCGCGTAGTAGGGCGGGTTGCTGAAATCAATGCTCAGGTTGTTGGTGCGGCCAAACTCGTCCACACCGGTGCGCACCGCTTCCTGGTAGGCTTCCACCGTCTTTACCAGGTTGTCCGCGGGCACGTTCATCTTCTCCGCCAGTTCCTCCAGGGTATCGGCCTCCAGGAAGTAGCCCATGTCCTTGAAGCCCTGCAGCCGCTTGGAGTTGTCCATGGCGGTCTGGTCGATCAGGATGTACACATAGTCGCCTTCCTGCTCCACCATCCACTTGGACAGGGTGGTGTAGTCCGGGTAGTAGTCGTTGCAGAACCGCAGACCCTGCTGGTTCACGATGATGCCGCCCTCGGCCCGGGCCGCGCTCAGGCTGGAGTTGACCCCGTTTTCACTGTGCACCGAGGGGTTCAGGCGCACCACGTCCATGTTGCTCAGCACACCGCCGATCTGTTCCACCAGGCCGATCATCTCACCGGTGGAACCGGCCGCGGAGGTGGAGGGCAGCCCGGCCCATTCGGGGGCGTACTTTTCCACCGCTTCCTCGCCCGAGACAAAACCGCCGGTGGCCAGCACCACCGCGTCGGCCCGCACGGCGTATTCGTCGCCGGCATCCCGTACCCGCACGCCGGTCACGGCGCCGTCCTCGGTCAGGATCTCCACCGCTTCGGTGTCAAGCCGCAGATCCACGGTGGAATGCTCCAGCGCGCCGGACATGGCCTTCACGATGGCCGCGCCCAGGGAGGAACCGTCCTCGGTGGCTACCTGGTAGTTGGACAGAGCGCGGGTGATGTTGGTGCCCAGGCCGTTCAGCCAGTCCAGGCTTTCCTGGGAGTTCTCCAGCAGCAGACGCAGCCGGTCGGAATCGATATCCGGGTTGGTCTCGGCGGTCTGGGCCACGTAGTCGTCGATGGAGATCTTCATGCCGTCTTCCTGCTGGTAGGTGGTGTCCACCGCTACAAAGTAGGTGGCGGCCAGGCTGGTGGCGCCGCCCACCATGGACTGCTTCTCCACCAGGATCACGTTCTGGCCGTTGTCCGCCAGTTCCAGCGCAACCCGCATGCCGGCGCCGCCCGCGCCCACTACCACGGTGTCACAGGTCACGTCTTCCTTGGCCTGGTGCTGCACCTCCACGGTGCGGCTCTTCCATTCCTCCGCGTCCAGGCCCGCCTCTTCCAGGCAGAGGGCCACGGCCTCCACGATCGCGTTGCTTGTGTTGGTGGCGCCGGACACCGCGTCCACCGCCAGGCTCTGGTTCTCCACGATCCAGGCCGGGATCTCGGCAATCGGCTTGTCCGCGATGCCTTCGGTCTCAGAGTTTTCCACCACTTCCACGCGGGTTACCGCGCCGTCGGCGATCTCAACTTCCACGGTCACCGGCCCGTTGTTGCCCTGGGCCGACTGGGTGTATACGCCGCCAGCCGCGCCGCTGCCGGACGCGGGTGCGCCGCAGGCGGCAAGCAGCAGGGCAAACGCCAGCACAAAGGCCAGAAAGGCGGCTGCCTTCTTTGTATGTTTCATTGGTTTCCTTCCTGTGTTGTGTACGATGCAGGTTCACCGGCGCGCCCGGCCGCCGGACGGCGGTATGCCGGAGCCAGAACGGCCCGCAAGAAACTGGCGCGCCCCATCGGGTTTGCGTACAGCGGGTGGCCGCCCCGCTGCGCACAAATTTATTTAGCTACTAAATATTTAGATGCTAAAGTTATTCTACACAAAACGATCCCCGTTGCCCACCGGCAAATGCCACAACAACGGGGATTGTTTTTTATATAACTTGTCTGTTATTCCGGAACATGACGGCGCAACGCCTGCTGAAAGACGATTTCAGCGTCGATCAGCCGCTGAAGTTCCGCGTCCGAAAAATCAGAGAAATAGGCGGCCAGCCGGGCAAGATTGGCCTGGTCATAGTCCAGGTGTTCCCGGTACAGCCGCTGGCCTTCCTCGGTGAGGGACACCAGGGTGCGCCGCCGGTTTTTCGGGTCGGGGGTGCGGGTGACGCAGCCTTTTTTCTCCAGCCGGGCGGCCATCTGGGACACCGCGCCCAGGGTCACCTCCAGCTTTTGCGCCAGGCTGCTGACCGAGGCCGGGCCGTCCGGCCCCAGCGCCACAAGGAAATGAATCTCCCGCATATACAAAGCGGTGCCGGGGGCGTACTCCCGCTGGGTGTTCAGGTATTGTTCGTGCACAAGGGTGGTGCGGTGCTTTTGCTCCAGATAGCGCTGCATCAGTTCCATACGTTTCATCTGCTGTTTCTCCGATGGGTGGGAATAGGGAGCAAAGCGGGCGGGCAGGAATGCAGTTCCTGCCCGCCCGCGCCTTTGGCTGGTTCAGTCCCGGCCATAGATGTCCCGGGTGTAGACCTTGGCGGCCGCGTCGGCCAGCTCGTCGGTCATGCGGTTGGCCACGATCACCGCGCTGGCGGCCTTGAAGGCGGCCGGATCGTTCACCACCCGGCTGCCGTAGAATTCGCTGCCGTCTTCCAGAATGGGCTCGTAGACGATCACGGTGGCGCCCTGGGCTTTCAGCCGCTTCATGATGCCCTGGATGGCGCTCTGGCGGAAGTTGTCCGACCCGCTCTTCATGGTCAGCCGCCAGATGCCGATGGTGGGGGCCGCGCCGCCCGCCGCCGGGGCCCAGCCCGCCTTTTTCAGGATCTGCTCGGCAATGAAGTCCTTGCGGGTGCGGTTGGAGGCCACGATGGCTTCGATCAGGTTTTCCGGCACGTCCCGGTAGTTGGCCAGCAGCTGCTTGGTGTCCTTGGGCAGGCAGTAGCCGCCGTAGCCGAAACTGGGGTTGTTGTAATGGTTGCCGATCCGCGGGTCCAGCCCCACCCCCTCGATGATCTGCCGGGTGTTCAGGCCGTGCACCTCCGCGTAGGTGTCCAGCTCATTGAAATAACTTACCCGCAGCGCCAGATAGGTGTTGGCAAACAGCTTGATGGCCTCCGCCTCGGTGAGCGCCGTGAACAGCTGGGGCACGTCCTGTTTCAGCGCGCCGCCGGCCAGCAGCCCGGCAAAGGTGCGGGCCGCCGCCTGCAATTTTTTGTTGCCCTCCGGCGCGCCCACCACGATCCGGCTGGGCCACAGGTTGTCGTACAGGGCCTTGCCCTCCCGCAGGAATTCCGGGCTGAACAAGAACCGCTCGCCGTATTTTTCGGTCAGGCGGGCGGTGTAGCCCACCGGCACCGTGGACTTGACCACGATGGTGGCCCGGCTGCCGCAGGCCAGCGCCTGCTCGATCACCTGCTCCACCGAGGAGGTGTCAAAATAGTTCTGGTCCGGGTCGTAGTTGGTGGGGGTGCTGATGATCAGGAAATCCGCGTCCCGGTAGGCCTCGTCCCCGTTGGTGGTGGCCCGCAGGTCCAGCTCGTGCCCGGACAGGTACTCCTGGGCCTCCTTGTCCGCGATGGGGCTGCGCCGTTCGTTCAGCGCCTGCACCCGCTGCGGCAGCACGTCCACCGCCGTTACCGCGTTGTGCTGCGCCAGTAAGATCGCGTTGGCCAGGCCCACGTAGCCGATGCCCGCCACCGCGATGCGATACGATTGTTCCATAGTCGGCACCTCTTGCAAGATCGGGGGCGCGCGCAGCGCCCCGGTTTGCTCTCATTGTATCGCATTTTGCCCCCTGCCGCAACCCGCGCCGCAAAAACCCTTGACAAGCCGGGGAGTGTGGAGTATACTGTAGCTACAGTTAGTTTAGACTAACTTGCGAGGACGGTACACCGTCTGGTTCTCGCGGCGCCGGTACGTCCGGCACGCACCGTTTGGCCGGGTCGCTCCCATACCCGGCCAGGCGGAGGGCGGGCGGCGCCTGTGGTCTTTCTGCTCCTTTTTACAGCAGCGCCCCGGCTGGTCAGGCCGGGGCGCTGCTGTATATCCGGCCTTGTTTTTGCCCGGCGGAAAGGCTACAATAAAGAAAAACGCGCCGCCGCGGCGGCAACCGGGAGGTATGGGACAATGAGCAAGGTATGCGTATTTCTGGCGGACGGATTTGAGGAGTGCGAGGGTCTGCTGGCGGTGGATCTGCTGCGGCGGGCCGGGGTGGAGGTGACCACCGCCGGGCTGAACGAGGACACCCAGGTGTGCAGCAGCCACGGTATCCGCCTGCAGGCGGACACGGTGGCGGCCGAACTGGATCTGGACGGGTTTGACATGCTGGTGCTGCCGGGCGGCGGCCAGGGCACCGAGAACCTGGCGGCCAGCGAGCTGGTGACCGGCGCGGTGCGCCGCCAGCTGGCGGCGGGCAAGCAGGTGGCGGCGATCTGCGCCGCCCCCAGCGTGCTGGGCCGCATGGGCCTGCTGGACGGGCGGGAGGCGGTCTGCTATCCGGGCTTTGAGCACTACATGCCCGCGGCCCATATGCAGGACGCCGACGTGGCGGTGACCGACCAGATCATCACCGGCCGGGCCCTGGGCGCGGGGATCCCCTTTGCGCTGGCCCTGATCGCCCGGCTGGAGGGTCAGGACAAGGCCGACCAGGTACAAAAGGCGATCGTGTACAAGGGATAAGGAAAGGAGCCGGTCTATGAAGCTGCTGCCGCTTCTGGCGGCGGCCTCGTTGGCCGGCGGCAAGCTGCGGGAGAGACGATAACCGGATAAGACCCGGCGCGTGAATCAGCGCGCCGGGCCTTTTTTGCAAAAAGGTGTTGACAAACCTATACTGGTGTGGTATAGTATGGCCATCGGAGTTAGACGAGGCTAACTGCCGGGCGGATCTTCCCCCCAGCCCGGCGGGGCAGCCGCTTCGAGGCCCGCAACCGCGCGCTGTGCAAGAGCGCGCTTTTTGCGGGCTGGTGGTTAGATAAAACTAACTTGACGGGGCAGGGGAACAGCTTTCCGCCTGCCCGGAAAGGAGCCGCCATGATCCGCTGTACGCCGCTGTGCCCGGATGGCGCGGCCAGCCCGCAGGCAGGGCCGCCCTGTGCCCTGGACAGCCTGCTGGCGGAACACTGCGCCCCGGTGCTGCTGGGCTGCAAACCGGCCAATCTGGTGTCGGTCTGCCGCCGGCGGGTACCGGCGCTGCCCGGCCTGCTGGCGGGATGCCGCCGCTGGCTGGAACCCCGGGGCGTGCGGCTGCGGCTGCTTTGTACCTGCCGGGAACGCTGGCTGCTGCTGGTCTACCGGCCGGCGATGCTGGCCCGGGCGCTGCGCCGCCCCGGCGCGGCCGACCTGCTGCGGCGGGCGGGCTGCCCCGAGGGCGGGGTGGAGCCCCGGCTGGACTGGCTGGCCGGGCGGCTGGCCGGGGGCGGGGCGTTTCCCCACGTGATCGGCCTGTTCCTGGGCTATCCGGCGGGGGACGTGATCGGCTTCTGCCGCAGCGGCGGGCGGGACTGCCGCCTGTGCGGCTACTGGAAGGTCTACACCGATGTGGACCGGGCCCGCCGCCGGTTCACCTTATACGACGACTGCCGCGCCCGGCTTTGCGGGGCGCTGGCCGGGGGCGATACCCTGCGCCGCCGTCTGGCGGGCTGAGCGCCCCCTATACAACACCTGCAAGGAGGGTTTATCCATGAAGAAGATCGCTGTTATCTACTGGTCCGGCACCGGCAACACCGAGGCGATGGCGCAGGCCGTCTGCGAGGGGGCGAAAGCCGCCGGGGCCGACGCGGCGCTGCTGCCGGTGAGCGCGGTGTCCGCCGCCGACGCGCTGGGCTACGACGCGCTGGCGCTGGGCTGCCCGGCCATGGGGTCCGAGCAGCTGGAGGAGACCGAGTTCGAGCCGTTCTTCACCGCGCTGGAGCCCTCGCTGAACGGCCGTCCGCTGGCCATCTTCGGGTCCTATTCCTGGGCCGAGGGCCAGTGGATGCAGGACTGGCAGCTGCGCTGCCAGGCGGCGGGCGCGGCCCTGTGCGCCGACGGCCTGGCCGTTTACGACGCCCCCGACGCGGACGCACTGGAACAGTGCCGCGCCCTGGGCGCAAAGCTGGCCGGCTGACGGCCGCCTTTGATTCTGCTATTCTTCCTCCCATTTTGTGCACCTTTCCATGCGTAAAGGCCGCGCCCGCTCCGGGCGCGGCCTTTGCGTTTTGTGCCCCGGAACATGCAGATATGCGATGTGCGGCGGGTTGAAATTACGGGTATCCCTCCGTATAATAAAGATATGTATTGCTAGGCGCGAATCTGGCGGCACCGGCCGCAAAAAGGAGGAGAACGCGGTGATCCGCATCGCCATTGTGGAGGACGAACCGGAATACGCCCGTCAGCTGGAACAGTTCCTGCAGCGCTATGCGGCCGAAAACAACCAGCCGATCCAGACCGTTTGCTTTTCCGACGGGGACGAGATCGCCCTGAATTACAAGCCCGACTATGACATCATCCTGCTGGATGTGCAGATGAAGTTCATGGACGGCATGACCGCCGCCGAGATCATCCGCCAGTCCGACCCGGAGGTGGTGATCATCTTCATCACCAATATGGCCCAGTACGCCATCCGGGGCTATGCGGTGGACGCGCTGGACTATGTGCTCAAGCCGGTGAGCTATTTTGCTTTCAGCCAGCGGCTCAAACGGGCCATCGGCCGGATGAAGAAGCGGGAACGCCGGTTCATTACGGTGATCGGCCCCGGCGGCGGCCGCAAGCTGGAGGTGTCCCACCTGCTGTATGTGGAGAGCCAGGGCCACAACCTGGCCTATCACACCGACGGGGAGGAGATCACTGTGCCCGGCACCATGAAGGAAGCGGAGGAAAAACTGGTGCCGCTGGGCTTTTTCCGCATCAACAAAGGCTGCCTTGTCAACCTGGAAAATGTGGACAGCGTGCGGGACGGCTGTGCCCAGGTGGCGGGCCGTCTGCTGCCGGTCAGCCGGGGGCGCAAGAACGACTTCATGGAAGCCCTGACCCGGTACGTGGGTGAGGTGGTCAAATGAACCCGGATCTGATCGAGAATATTCCCCGGCTGCACACCGCCCTGGCCGAATGGCTGGCCTGCCTGGTGTATGTGATGCAGCTGCCCCGCCGCCGGCAGGGCCCCGGGCTGTGGGGCCGCGCCGCCGCGTTTCTGGCGGTGCAGGCCGTGTTTATGCAGCTGACCGGCGATGTGCCGCTGGCCTTGTGGATGCCCTGCATGGCCCTGGCGGCCGCCGGGATGCTGGCCATGATCGCCGTCTGCGGCCGGGCCCCGCTTACCGAGGCCGGGTACCTGTGCGCCCGGGCCTTTATGCTGGCGGAGTTTGCCGCCGCCCTGGAATGGCAGCTGTACACCTATATCGTGCAGCTGGTTCCCCGCTGGGCGCTGCCGCTGCGGGTGCTGGTGCCGGCGGTGGTGTACGCCGGGGTGTATCTGCTGATGTACTGGCTGGAAAGCCGCCGCCGCGGCGATTACGAGCATCTGCAGATCACCTCCCGGGAGATGGGGGCCGCCGCCGCCATCACGGTGAGCGCCTTTTTCATGAGCAACCTGAGTTACGCCTGGAGCGACAATCCTTTTGGCGGCAGCCTGGCGGTGGACATCTTCAATACCCGCACCCTGGTGGATCTGGGGGGCATGGCCATCCTGTACGCCTACCATGTGCAGCGGGCCGAGCTGCGGGTGAAGTATGAGCTGAACGCCATCCAGAACATCCTGCAGACCCAGTATGCCCAGTACCGGCAGAGCCGGGAGAGCATCGACCTGATCAACCGCAAGTACCACGACCTGAAACACCAGATCGCCGCCCTGCGGGCCGAGCCGGACCCGGCCCAGCGCAACGCCTGGCTGGACGAGATGGAGGCGGACATCCGGGTGTACGAGGCCCAGAACAAGACCGGCAACCCGGTGCTGGATACGGTGTTCACCGGCAAGAGCCTGTACTGCCAGAAGCACGGCATCACCCTGACGGTGGTGGCGGACGGCGGCGCGCTGAACTTTATGGACACCATGGACCTGTGCACCATCTTCGGCAACGCGCTGGACAACGCCATTGAGAGCGTGCGCAGCCTGCCCGACCGGGACAAGCGGCTGATCCATGTGTCGGTAAGCCGCCAGAAAGCCTTTGTGCTCATCAAGGTGGAAAACTACTTTGAGGGCGATCTGAAATTTGAAAACGGCCTGCCCCTGTCCACCAAGGGCAACGCCGCCTACCATGGTTTCGGCATCAAGAGCATCCGGTATTCCGCCCGGAAATACGATGGCCAGGTGGACGTGTCGGTGCGGGACGGCTGGTTTGAGCTCAAGCTGCTGATCCCGGTTCCCCAGAAAAAAACCACCCTGTGAAAAACAATCCAAAGCGCCGTTCCTGTTGGCAATATGCCAATAAGAACGGCGCTTTGTTTGTCAAAAATGTACAGACTCACCCGCAACTTGCGCAGAATGTGAGCGTTTCGTGCAGAAGCTGTAAAATTCTTTTGAAATGTATGCTAGAGTATACCCGAAAGAGGCATGGCCCCGGCAGGGTGGGGCAGCCCGGACAGAAGGAGGAACTTGAAATGCTGCAAATCAACATCGCAGACGTCCTCAATGTGCTCAACAGCATGAAATCCCAGCTGATCGGCTTCGGGATCGTGTTGCTGCTGGCCATTGTGGCCATCATCGCGGCGGCCAAGCTGCGCCGTCCCCTCAAGGCGCTGGTGCGCAAAGAGGCGGGCATTGCGCTGCTGCTGGCCCTGATCATTACCGTCAACCTGATCTGCTTTGGCCCCATGTTCACGGTGATCAACCTGGCCATGGGCGGCGGCTCCATCACCGAGGAGAGCATGGCCGAGGCCTATGAGGTCAACACCGAGCTGGTCAGCGAAGGTGTGACCCTGCTGGAGAACAACGGCGCGCTGCCGCTGGCTTCCGGCGACAACCTGAACGTCTTCGGCTGGGCTTCCACCGCGCCGGTCTACGGCGGCGTGGGTTCCGGCGCGCTGAACGATCAGTACGCTGTGACCGACCTGATCACCGGCCTGAAGAACGCCGGCCTGAACGTGAACCAGGATCTGGTGGACTTCTACGAGGCCTACCAGGCTGAGCGTCCCAGCGTGGGCATGTGGGCCCAGGACTGGACCCTGCCCGAACCCAACGTGAACGCCTACAGCGATGAGCTGATGAGCGGCGCCAAGGAGTTCAGCGACACCGCCCTGGTGGTCATCTCCCGTCCGGGCGGCGAGAACGCCGATATGCCCACCGACATGGCCGCTGTTGTGGACGGCAGCTGGCTGGAGCGCGACTCCGTCACCGGCAACTCCTACTTCAACGGCGTCTACGACGACACCCTGAACGAGGGCAACGACTGGGACGAGGGCGACCACTACCTGGAGCTGAGCAACCGGGAGGAAGAGATGCTCCAGATGGTCTGCGAGAACTTTGAAAACGTCATCGTTCTGATCAACACCAACAACGCCATGGAGCTGGGCTTCCTGAAGGAGTATGACGTGGATGCCGCGATCTACACTCCCTGCCCCGGCCAGAACGGCTTTGACGCGGTGGGCCAGGTCATCGCCGGCGCGGTGAACCCCTCCGGCAAGACGGTGGACACCTTCCTGTACGACCTGTTCAACACCCCCATCGTCAACAACTTCGGCCAGTTCACCTATGACAACATGGACGAGCATGCCGTGGTTTCCACCAACTTCATGACCCAGCAGGAAACCACCGCTCTGCCCAGCTTTGTGAACTATGTGGAAGGCATCTACGTGGGCTACAAGTTCTACGAGACCGCCGCCGCCGAAGGTCTGATCGACTACGATTCCACCGTTTTGTATCCCTTTGGCTACGGCCTGAGCTACACCACCTTTACCCAGGAGATGGGCCCCATCTCCGAGAGCGACGGCACCCTGAGCTTTGACGTGACCGTCACCAACACCGGCAGCGTGGCCGGCAAGAACGTGGTGGAGGTTTACTACAACCCGCCCTACACCAACGGCGGCATCGAGAAGGCCACCGCCAACCTGGTTGCCTTTGACAAGACCGACGTGCTGGAGCCCGGCGAGAGCCAGACCCTGACCATCAGCTTCAAGGCGGAGGACATGGCTTCCTACGACACCTACGGCGCTGCCGCCTACGTGCTGGAGGCCGGCGACTACATCATCAGCATCAACAGCGATTCCCACACCATCCTGGACAGCGAAGTCTACAACGTGCCCGCCACCATCACCTACGACGAGGGCCGTTCCACCGACAAGACCGCTGTTACCAACCAGTTTGAGGCCGTGGAGGGCGACGTGACCTACCTGTCCCGTGCCGACCACTTCGCCAACTACGCTGAGGCCACCGCCGCTCCCGCCGGCCTGTCCATGAGCGACGAGGCCAAGGCCACCTTCATCAACAACGCCAACTACGATCCGACTGAACACAACAACGCCGACGACGTGATGCCCACCACCGGCGCCAAGAACGGCCTGAACCTGGTGGATATGCGCGGCGTGGCCTACGACGACGCGAAGTGGGATACCTTCCTGGATCAGCTGACTGTGTCCGAGATGAGCGAGCTGATCGCCATGGGCGGCTACCAGACCGCCCCCATCACCAGCATCGAGAAGGTGCAGACCTACGACTGTGACGGTCCTGCTTCCATCAACAATAACTTCACCCAGCAGGGTTCCATCGGTTTTGCCGGCACCGTGCTGATGGCTTCCACCTGGAACACCGACACCGTGTACAAGTTCGGCGCCTCCATCGGCCGCATGGCGGACGACCTGGACGTGTCCGGCTGGTACGCCCCCGCCATGAACATCCACCGCTCCGCTTTCAGCGGCCGTAACTTCGAGTACTACTCCGAGGACGGCGTGCTCAGCGGCAAGCTGGCTGCCCAGGCCATCCAGGGCGCCGAGACCTACGGCGTCTACGCTTACATCAAGCACTACGCTCTGAACGACCAGGAAACCAACCGCAACAGCATGCTGTGCACCTGGGCCAACGAGCAGTCCATCCGTGAGATCTACCTGAAGCCCTTCGAGATCAGCGTCAAGGAGGGCGGCGCCGACGCGGTGATGTCTTCCTTCAACTACGTGGGTGCCGAGTGGGCCGGCGGCTGCTACGCCCTGTGCAACACCGTCCTGCGTGAGGAATGGGGCTTCGTGGGCATGGTCCTGACCGACTACTTCGGTGTGTACGGCTACATGAACGCCGACCAGGCCATCCGCAACGGCACCGACTTCTGCCTGGTGAACTACCCCACCGGGACCAACTACGTGTCTGACACCACCAGCGCCACCGGCGTTCTGGCCATGCGTCAGGCCTGCAAGAACATCCTGTACACCGTGGTCAACAGCCGCGCGTACATGGAGGAAAACCTGAATCCGGGCATGCCCGGCTGGCAGATCGCCTTTATCGCCGCCGATGTGGCGCTGGGCGTTGTGCTGGTGCTGCTGGAGGTTCTGACCATCCGCAGCTATGTGAAGCAGAAGAAGGAAACTTCCGACGCTGAACCCAAGACCAACTGATCCGCACCTTGCGGCAGCAGGCGGGCCGCCGTGGGGCCAACACCCCCCGGCGGCCTGCCGCCGGTTCCGGGGCCATTGCGGGGCCCCGGGCCAGAGGGAGAGTAAGGCGGGCGGCCCGAACAGCGGGCCGCCCCGCCGCCCTGCCTTGATCAACGCATTGAAAAGGCCTTACCGGGCCGCTATAAGATGAAAGGAGCTGCACACTATGAAACATGCCGATCTGATCCGGCAGCTGACCCTGGAGGAGAAGTGCGGGCTTTTGTCCGGGCGGGACGTTTGGACCACCCGGCCGGTGCCCCGGCTGGAGGTGCCCAGCGCCTTTTTGTCCGACGGCCCCACCGGCCTGCGCAAGCAGATGGGGGAGGGCGACCATCTGGGCCTGAACGCCAGCGAGCCGGCCACCTGCTGGCCCACCGCGGCCGCCGTGGCCAACAGCTGGGACCCCGCCCTGGGCGAGGCCGTGGGCGCGGCCCTGGGCGAGGAAGCCCTGGCCCAGAAGGTCAACATGGTGCTGGGGCCGGGCCTCAACATCAAGCGCAGCCCCCTGTGCGGGCGCAACTTTGAGTATTTCAGCGAGGACCCCTACCTGGCCGGCAAGATGGCCGCCGGGTACATCCGGGGCATCCAGAGCAAGGGCGTGTCCGCCTGCCCCAAGCACTTTGCCGCCAACAGCCAGGAGCTGCGCCGCATGGCCAACGACAGCGTGGTGGACGAGCGCACGCTGCGGGAGATCTACCTGACCAACTTTGAGATCGCCGTCCGGGAGGGGAGACCCGGCGCGATCATGAGTTCCTACAACCAGATCAACGAGGTCTACACCAACGAAGACCCCCATCTGCTGCGGGATATCCTGCGGGATGAATGGGGCTTCGACGGTGTGGTGGTCACCGACTGGGGCGGCTCCAACGACCATGTGGAGGGCGTGCGCGCCGGTTCCACCCTGGAGATGCCCGGCACCGCCGGTGACAGCGACCGGCAGCTGGCCGCCGCCGTGCGGGCCGGCGTGATCGACGAGGCGCTGGTGGACGAGCGGGTGGACGAGATCCTGGAGTTCGCCCTGCGCACCGACGCGGCCCGCAAGGCCGCCGGCGAGGTCAAGCTGGACGTGGAGGCCCACCACGCGCTGAGCGGCAAGGCGGCCGAGCAGAGCGCCGTTCTGCTGAAGAACGACGGCAACCTGCTGCCGCTGGCCGCGGGCGCCAGGGTGGCGGTGATCGGCGACTTTGCCGATACCCCCCGTTACCAGGGCGCGGGCAGCAGCAACGTGAACCCCACCAAGCTGGAGAGCGCCCGGCAGGTGCTGAACCAGTTCCCGCTGGAGGTGGTGGGCTACGCCGCCGGCTTTGAGCGGGCCGACAAGCCCAACGAGGAGCTGCTGCGGGCCGCCGTGGAGCTGGCCAAAAAGGCCGACGTGGTGCTGCTGTACCTGGGCCTGCCCGAGATCAGCGAGAGCGAGGGCGTGGACCGCACCCATATGCGCATCCCCGCCAATCAGGTGCGGGTGCTGGAAGAGGTAGCCGCGGTGAACCCCCGTGTGGCGGTTCTGCTGGCGGGCGGCAGCGCGGTGGAGGCCCCCTGGCTGATCCACTGCCAGGCGCTGCTGTACGGCGGTCTGGGCGGCCAGGCCGGCGCGTCCGCCCTGCTGCGGATCGTTACCGGTCAGGCTGAGCCTTCCGGCCGCCTGAGCGAGACCTGGCCCCTGGCCCTGGAGGACAACCCCAGCGCCGCCTACTGGCCCAGCCCCTGCCGCACCAGCGAATACCGGGAGGGCCTGTACGTGGGCTACCGGTACTACGAGACGGTGGAAAAGCCGGTGCGTTTCGTGTTCGGCTACGGCCTGAGCTACACCGAGTTTGCCTACTCCGACCTGAAGGTGAGCGCCGGGGCGGTGACCTTCACCCTCACCAACACCGGCAAGCGCCGGGGCGCCGAGGTGGCCCAGCTGTACGTGGGCTTGCCCGGCAGCCAGGCCGGCCGCCCCGTGCGGGAGCTGAAGGGCTTTGCCAAGGTCTGGCTGGAGCCGGGCGAGAGCAAGACCGTTACCATCCCGCTGGATGACAAGGCGTTCCGCTACTTCGACACCACAGCCGGCGGCTGGCGGGTGGAGAGCGGGGAATACCGCCTGGAGATCGGCGCCAACTGCCACGACATCCGCCTGGCCGGTACCCTGGCGGTGGAGGGCAGCGGCACCCCCGCCATTCCGCCGGAGCCCTACCGCACCGGCCGGGTGGCACAGGTGAGCGACGCGGACTTCACCGCCCTGCTGGGCCGTGAACTGCCGCCCGCCCGCTGGGACGAAAGCGCCCCGCTGCAGATGAACGACGCCATCGGCCAGATGTACTACGCCAAGAGCGCCCTGGCCCGGTTCGCCTGGCGCGTTCTGACCAAGAAAAAGCAGAAGAGCGAAGAGAGCGGTGTGCCCGATCTGAACATCCAGTTCATCTACAACATGCCCTTCCGCGGCATCGGCAAGATGATGAACGGCATGGTGACCATGGAGATGGCCGAGGGCATCCTGGTTATGGTCAACGGCCATTTCTGCAAGGGTGTGGGCCAGGTCTGGCGCGGCTGGCGCAATGCCGCCAAAGCCGCCAAGGCCGAGAAAAAGGCCGCCCAGGGCTGATACGCCCCCAATCTGTCTACGACCAGGCGCAACGCGGCCTGGAAAAACGCCTGGTACAAGGAGGAAACACCGAATGAAGTTCTGGAACGATTTTGCGGCCAAACACCCCGCCGCCGCCAAATGGGTACGGGAGGGCGGCCTGTTCGTCATCGTGAGCAACCTGATCACCGTATTCAAGTACCTGATGCTCACCTTCCTGCCGGCGGCGTTCGCTTTTCTGGGCGACGCCAGCTTCGGCTGGCCCGGTATCCCGCTGACCCTGTTCGGCGAGACCTTTGAGTGGAACATCCTGGGCTACGACCAGGCCCACGGCGGCCTTGCCTACTTCTGCGCCTACATGGTGGCCATGGTCATCGGCGAGATGGTCAACTTCCCCATCCAGCGCAGCTTCGTGTTCCGCTCCAAGGGCAAGATCGGGCCCCAGATCGCCTGGTATGTGGCGGCCTTCATCGTCATCACCTGCATCGTCAACTCCATCAACTGCATCTGGGTGGCGGTAGCCGGTATGTTCGTGCCCGACTTCATCTACAACATCGGCACCACCGTGCTCAACGGCGGCATCTCGATGGTGGTGTTCTTCTTTGTCAACAAGAAGATCTTCCCCGAGGGTGCCCAGAAGGCCTGAGCCTGCCCTGCCTTGCAAACCGTCCCGGCCCCGCCGGGACGGTTTTTTGCTTCGGGTTTTGAAAGCCGAAGCCGCCCTGATTCGTTCTATCATTGGGAAAAGTCGAATTTTTCACCCCATTTACCCAAAAATCGTGTATAATATCTGTGTGTGCGGTGTTGCGCCGCGCCCCTAACAAACAACCAAAAGGAGGACGACGAGCGTGAAGCTTCTGTCCATTGCGGTCCCCTGCTACAATTCCCAGGATTACATGCGTCATTGCATCGACGCGCTGCTGACCGGCGGCGACGAGGTGGAGATCCTCATCGTGGACGACGGTTCCAAGGATAACACCGCCGCCATCGCCGACGAATACCAGGCTGCCCACCCGGGCATCGTGCGGGCCATCCACCAGGAGAACGGCGGCCACGGCGCCGCGGTCATGGCCGGCGTGCGGGCTGCTACCGGCGCCTATTTCAAGGTGGTGGATTCCGACGACTGGCTGGATGAAGCCGCCTTTGCCAAGGTGCTGGCCACCCTGCGGGGCTTTGTGAACAGCCAGCCCACCGTGGATCTGCTGATCAGCAACTTCATCTACGACAAGGTGGGCGCGGCCCATAAAAAGGTCATGAAGTACGGCAACGCCCTGCCCCAGAACCGCCCCCTTACCTGGGACGAGGTGGGCAAGCTGCACCGGGGCCAGTATATCCTGATGCACTCGGTGATCTACCGCACCCAGGTTCTGCGGGACTGCGGCCTGGATCTGCCCCGCCACACCTTCTATGTGGATAACCTGTTTGTCTACGTGCCCATGCCCTATGTGCGCACCTTGTATTATCTGGACGTGGATCTGTACCATTATTACATCGGCCGGGAAGGCCAGTCGGTGCAGGAGCAGACCATGATCCGCCGCATCGACCAGCAGATCCGGGTCAACCAGCTGATGATCGAGCAGGTGGATCTGCCCCGGGTGGAACCGGCCCGGCTGCGCCAGTATATGTACAACTATCTGGAGATCATCACCACCGTGTCCAGCGTGCTGATGCTGCGGGGCGGTACGCCGGAGCTGCTGGCCAAAAAGCAGGCGCTGTGGCAGTGGATCGAGCAGAAGGACGCGGGCCTGTACAAACAGCTGCGCTATGGCCTGATGGGCCGGGTGATGAACCTGCCGGGCTCCGCGGGCCGCGGGTTTGCGGTGCTGTGCTACAAGATCAGCCAGAAGCTGTTCGGGTTCAACTGAAAGGAGAACGGATATGCGCAAGCGGTACGATTATCTGATCGTGGGCGCGGGGCTGTTCGGGGCGGTGTTTGCCCACGAGGCGGCCCGGCGCGGCAAGTCCTGCCTGGTGATCGACAAGCGGGACCACATCGCCGGTAACATCCACTGCGAGACGGTGGCGGGCATCCGGGTGCATCAGTACGGCGCCCATATCTTCCATACCTCCGACGAGCGGGTGTGGGAGTATGTGAACCGGTTTGCCCGGTTCAACCATTACGTGAACAGCCCCATCGCGGTGTACAAGGACGAGCTGTACAACATGCCCTTCAACATGAACACCTTTTCCAAGATGTGGGGCATCCGTACCCCCGCCGAGGCGAAGGCCATCATTGAGGGGCAGATCGCGGAACTGAACATCACCGAGCCGAAGAACCTGGAGGAACAGGCGCTGAAGCTGGTGGGCCGGGACGTGTACGAGAAGCTGGTCAAGGGGTACACCGAAAAGCAGTGGGGACGGCCCTGTACCGAGCTGCCGGCCTTTATCATCAAGCGGCTGCCGCTGCGCTTTATCTACGACAACAACTATTTCTCCGACCCCCATCAGGGGATTCCCATCGGCGGGTACGACGCCATTGTGGAGCAGATGCTGGCGGACGCGGAGGTGCGGCTGAACACCGATTATTTCGACCTGATTGCCGCCGAGCCGGAGATTGCCGCCCGCACGGTATTCACCGGCCAGATCGACCGGTTCTTTGATTTCTGCTACGGCCCGCTGGAATACCGCACCGTGCGGTTTGAGACCGAGCTGCTCACCGATACCGGCAACTACCAGGGCAACGCGGTGGTGAACTACACCGACCGGGAGGTGCCCTATACCCGCATCATCGAGCACAAGCATTTTGAGTTTGGGGCGGGCGATGCGGACAAGACGGTGATCAGCCGGGAGTATTCCACCGAGTGGACCCCCGGCGCCGAGCCCTATTACCCGGTGAACGATGAAAAGAACACCGCCCTGTACGAGAAGTACAAGGCCCTGGCCGCGTCCCGCCCGGACGTGATTTTCGGCGGACGGCTGGGCCAGTACCGCTACTACGACATGGACAAGGTCATCGCCGCCGCCCTGGACGCCGTGGACGCGGAGTTCGGGGAGTAAGTTGGGCCAATCTGGGGGGACAACGTCCCCCCAGACCCCGGAAATCGAGGGCCGAATACTCGGCCCTCAGGGAAACAAAAACAGACAAGGCCGGTGCGTAATCCGTTTACGCACCGGCCTTGTTTATGTATAAAATCCCTATGGCCGAAGATATTCGGCCATGATTTCCAGGGGGTCTGGGGGAGATGTTATCTCCCCCAGATTGGCTATCATCATCCGTAGATGGGTATGAGCATCGTCCAGGGGGCGGTGAACAGGGCCAGGGCCAGGCTCAGGCGATGGATTTCGGCGGCGTCCAGACCGCAGCGGCGAAAACTCCACCACCGGTTGCAGAAATACAGCAGCACCCCCGCCACCAGCACGCCGGGCAGGGCCACCAGCACGTTCCCGGGGAACAGGATCAGGCTTGCCATGCCGGCCTGGGCCGGGATCAGCGCGTCCGCCGCGAACAGCGAAAACAGGCAGACCATCGCCCCCACCAGGTCGCAGGCATACCCCAGCAGCCACACCCGCAGGATACTGCCTTTCCATACCCAGGCCCGCCGCCCTTTGCCCGCCGCCAGACACACCACCAGGCTGTCGATGGCAAAATTTCCCGCCAGCAGGATCAGCCACAGCGGGCTGGGCCAGAGCCAGAACGCCCAGATCGGAAACAGCACGTTGTACAGGCGAACCGGTTTCGATGGCTTCATACAGAGGCTCCTTTCTATGCGGGGCCGGGCGTGTTGTGAAACAGCAGCGCGCCGAAATAGGTCACCGTGTTCGGCCCGCCCATATAGGCCATGCCCGCCGCCGCGGCCAGCTCATGTACCATAAATCCGTATCCCTCGATCGCGTGATGCAGCGCCCGGGGCTGGCGGCAGGGCGCCGCGGGCCAGCTGCACACCGCGCACCGGCCGCATCCCTCGTTGGCCAGGATCAGCCGCCCGGGCAGAAACGCCGTGGCCGCGTCCAGCCGGTCCGCCGCGTCCTTGAAAGCAACCAGCCCCGCCCGCATCCCCTCCAGATCAAAGGGGTCGTCCAGCCCATACCGGCCGCTGAACAGCAGCATTCCGTCGTAGCCCAGCACCCGGACCCGGCACTCCTCCAGCGTTCCCACCGCCGGCGGGCAGGCCCAGCACCGGTCGTACTGGCCGCAGCGGCCGCTCTCGCAGGCGGCGCGCACCTCCGGGTAAAATCGCAGCGACTCCATCGGGACAAATCCCGTCTCAAACAGGCCGCAGCCCGCCGCCGCGGCTAAAATTCGCTGCCGCGTATCCATCGTCACAGCCGGGGGGACGGGGTGTAATACTCGAAAATCACCGCGTCCCACTTATCCTTGTTGGCGAACCCGGGCCGGGCCGTCCAGAATACCCCCACCGCCCCCAGCGCCCGGCACAGCCGCACGCTCAGGTTCGGCGCGCCGCCGCCCCAGGCCATGAAATGGGGCCGGGCGATCAGGTTGCACAGCCCCCGGCTCAGGAAAAACGCCCGCAGATGGCAGCAGCTGTATTCCCGCGCCGGGTTCAGCAGCTGGCCCCGCAGAATATCCGGCGCATTTTTGCGGAACCAGACCACAATCCGCGGATCAAAGCTTTCCACGCAGTAGGGCCCGTCGTAGGCCCGCAGGATGGCCAGCGTCTTTTCACACAGTTCTGCCCAGGCCGGGCCGCTTTTCAGCTCTACGATCAGCGGCTGACGGCCCGCTACCACCCCCAGCACGTCGGTGAACAGGGGAATGGTCTCGTTTGTGTTTCCCAGCCGCAATGCCTGCAGCTCGGCCAGGGTACGGCTGTCCACCCGGCCCTCCGCGCCGGTCATCCGGGGCAGGTCGTCGTCGTGGAACACCACCACCTGACCGTCCCGGCTCAGCTGCACGTCCAGCTCACTGCCGTAGCCCGCGTCGGTGGCCGCCGCAAAGGCGGGCAGGCTGTTCTCCGGCACCGTGCCGTCCTGGGAATGCAGGCCCCGATGGGCAAAATTGCGGCCGGTCACCATCCGGCGCCTCTCGGCCGCGCCCCGGCCCGGCAGAATAAAAAACACCCAGCACACCGCCAGTGCCGCCAAAACGATCCAAAACCACATTGCCTTTTGCCTCCCTTGCATGCCGGGAAAATACCGGCCCCGGCTTTCCTGTTCATTGTACCGCGGCGATGGGGCAAAGTAAACAATTCTTCAAAAAAGCTTTCACACATTTAACATACCGGCCGTTTATTATGGTATTATACAGATAACGGGAAAGCAGAGGCGGCCGATGGGGCCACCTGGAAAAGGAGGACGCTTCTATGGCAAAGATCCTGATCGTTGACGACGAGGCCCGCATCCGCGAACTGATCCGGGAGCATTTACAGTATGCCGGGTTCCAGTGCGAGGAAGCCACCGACGGCAGCGCGGCCCTGGCCCAGCTGGGCGGGGGCGGCATTGACCTGGTGATCCTGGATGTGATGATGCCCTTCGTGGACGGGATGACCTGCCTGCGGGAGATGCGTGCGCGCCATATCGACACGCCGGTGATCATGCTGACCGCCCGGGGCGAGGAATACGATAAACTGGCCGGGCTGGAAAACGGCGCGGACGACTATGTGGTCAAGCCCTTCAGTCCCCGGGAACTGGTGGCCCGGGTCAAGGCGGTGCTGGGCCGCACCATGCCCCGCGCCGCCGAGGACACCGGCCATTACACCTTTGGCCAGCTGGAGATCGACACCGCCAGCCACAGCGTCAAGGTGGGCGGGCAGGAGGTCTCCCTGACCCCCAAGGAATTTGACCTGCTGGTGTTCCTGGCCGAGAACAAGGGCCTGGCGCTGAGCCGGGAAAAGATCCTGCAGAAGGTGTGGAACTACGACTATTTCGGCGAGGACCGCACCGTGGACACCCACATCAAGATGCTGCGCAGCCATCTGGGCGCCTGCCGGGACTACATCGTGACCGTGTGGGGCGTGGGCTACAAGTTTGACCCGGGTGCCGCCAAATGAGTTTTCCCGTGACCGCCAAAAAAGAACGCCGGCCGCTGCGCATGCGCACCAAGCTGATGTTCTTCCTCTGCGCCATGACCGCCCTGACCCTGCTGCTGGTCTGGCTGCTGGTGACCCGCTTTCTGGAACCGCTGTACCAGAACCACATCTACCGGGATCTGGTGGCCCGCATGGAATCCCTGGCCACCCGCATCGACGCCGCCGAATCCCCCATCAGTGACCGCAGCCTCTGGGGCCTGAAAGTAGACGACGAGTTCTGGGACAAGATCAACGAGGAGATCGTCAACGGCACGCTGGACTTCCAGGGCTGCTGCGTGGATGTGGCCGACAATACCCTGCGCAGCGTGGCCCATATCGAGCATCTGTACCCTTGCTTGCTGCACGCCACCGCCAGCACCTTCGGGGTGACCGGCGAGACCGACTGGAACACCACCCAGATGATCTATCTGCGCAGCCAGGTGTTTGAAAAGGGCCAGATCTACGAGATCGTGGAGAGCAAAAACGGCGACCGCCGCCAGATGGTGGTGGGGCGGCTGGCGGGCAACGGCCAGTATACCGTGATCCTGTCCACCAGCATGGCCCAGGTCACCGAGGCCGCCGTGGTGCTGGACGAGCTGCTGCCCGCCGTGGGCCTGGGGCTGCTGGTGCTGTCGGTGGTGGCGGCCTGGCTGTTCAGCCGGTGGTTTACCCGGCCGCTGACCCAGCTGAGCCGCGCCGCCCGGGAGATGGCCGGCGGCAACTACGATGTGCGGGTGGAGCCAACCCGCAGTTCGGACGAACTGAACCAGCTGGCGGAGGACTTCAACCATATGGCCAGCGAGGTCAAGAAAGCGGCGCAGCTGCAGCGGGATCTGCTGGCCAACGTGAGCCATGACCTGCGCACCCCTCTGACCCTGATCAAGGGCTACGCCGAGACGGTGCGGGACATCACCGGCGACAACCCCGACCGCCGCACCGAACAGCTGAACATCATCGTGGACGAGACCGACCGTCTGTCCGGTCTGGTGAACAGCGTGATGGAGCTGAGCAAGGTCAGCAGCGGGGTGGAGAAGCCCCAGATGGTGCTGTTCGATATGGCCCAGCTGTGTGAAGAGGTGGCCGAACGGTACGAGGCGGTCTGCGCCCAGAACGGCTATACCCTCAAACTGGAGGCGGATACCCCCTGCCTGGTGGGGGCGGACCCGGCCATGATGGAGCGGGTGCTGCACAACCTGCTGGGCAACGCCATGCACCACATCGGCGAGGACGGGGTGTTTGTGCTGCGGTGCATCCCCCGACAAGAGGGCGGCGCCCGCATCGAGGTGGAGGACCACGGCGAAGGCATCGCCGCCGCCGACCTGCCCTACATCTTTGACCGGTACTACCGCAGCCGCTCCGACGCGGGCAAGGTGGGCACCGGCCTCGGCCTGAGCATCACCAAAGCCATCTTCCAGAGCCACGGCTGCCGGTTTGGCGTCAACAGCACCCCCGGCGAGGGCACCACCTTCTGGTTCACCCTGGACGCGCGGCTGTAAATACGATACAAAAAATTCCGGGCCCCGGCGCAAGGTTTCTGCCTTGCGCCGGGGCCCGTTTTGTGCTGTATGCGCCTTTTTCTATCCTTTCCAGACCATGAAGGAGAAGAACACATCGGGGAAGTTCACGCCCCCGGTATAAACCAGCTGGCCGTCGCGCAGCGTATAGCCGTCAGCGTTGACGCTGGCCCCCAGCCGCAGCGATCCCCAATCGGTCTCGAACTCGGCAAAGGGCGGTTGCTGTGCCAGGGCCGCGTCCAGTTCCGGCAGCCGCCACAGCGCGGTCCAGCCGCCCTCCCCGGCAGCCATGGCCCGGGCGATCCGCTGCATCTCCCGCAGCGGCCAGGACACCTGGAATTCATCCCCCTCCCAGACCCAGAGCAGATACACATTATCTACTACCGGGTCACCGGAAAGAGCTATCGTGGCGTACTCTCCCACCGCGCCGCGCCGGTTGCCCAGCGACAGAAGATGCCGGCCCGTGGGTTCGTCCAGGTCGTCCCAGGGGACCAGCTGATCTTCCGGGAAGCCCTCGAACCGGGCGTAGAAGTTGTAGTTCTCCATGAACTCCCGGGCGGTCAGCAGCCCGGTGTGGGGCGGGAAGCCCGCCATTATTCCCAGCGCGCCGGTGGCGGCCAGCCACACCGCCAGCGCCAGGGCGGCGGCCCCGCACCGCCAGGCTTTCGCCGGGCGGGCGGTGAGCAGCAGGCTGCCCGCCTCGTCCCAGGGGCAAAGGCCGGCTTTCCGGTACTGCCGCAGCGCCCGGGGCCAGCGCCAGAACCGCAGCAGCTGCCCGGTGCGGCCCGCAGCCTGGGCCCCGGTCAGCGTGCCGCCGCCCGCGTCCTCCACCCGCAGCCCCAGCAGCGCCTTGCCGGGGGTGGCGCCGAACCGGCCCAGCAGCCAGGGTTCCAGCAGCCGGGTGAGCAGCAGCACCCCCGCCAGTTCCGCCGCCAGAAACAGCGGCCATTCCCGCAGCGGGTTGCGGTGCAGCGCCAGGGTGAGCAGGGCGGTCACCGGCAGGGTGCACAGCGCCGCGTCCAGTGCCCGGGCCAGCGCCCGCCGCGCCCCGCACCGGGCCGGGCGGGGTACATCCCGCACCGCCGGGCCCGCCGCCAGGTCAAAGGCGTCCGGGTCCAGCTGATCAAAGGCCACTCCGGTTTCCCGGATGGCCCGGCACACCGCCAGCGCCCGGGCGTTGTCCGTCTGCTGGCGCTCCAGTTCGGCCAGCCGGCCGGCCAGAATGTCGGGCAGAGCCTCGGCCCCGGCCTGCACCGCCCGCAGCTGCTCCAGGCTGAGCCCCAGCTGCCGCAGCAGCCGGATGCGCCGCAGCGCGGTCAGGTCAGCGTCGGAATAGTCCCGGTAGCCATTGGCCTGCCGGGCAGGGGAGATAAGGCCCTCCCGCTCGTAGTAGTAAACAGTGGCCCGGTCCAGCCCGGTGCGCGCCTGAATTTCCCGGATGGTCATGGCCTGCGCCCCCTTTCTCTGTCTTCAGCATACACTATGAAGCCGGTTCACAGTCAAGAGAAATTGGAAAAAAAGAGGCGGCAGCCCCAGCCGTCGGCTCAAAGAGGCTGGATCTTTCTGGCGTTCAATTGCGTCCGGTGGTGCGGACGATCCCGCAGGCAAGAAGAGCGGCAAAACAACCCCCCAGAAGTTTTCCGCACAGGACGGTAAGGGTTGCCTGGGGATTGACGGAATACACAAAAGCCAGATGGGCACCTAAGGCAGAAGCCCCGCTTACCAGAAAGGCGGCGTTGATCACCTTGGCGGTTTCGTTCATGCGGCTCATCATAGAGAGGGTGGGAAGAGGGGACACCGCACCGATGAGCAGGCCCATGTTGCCGTCCTCGCCGATCTGCAGCCGATTTCCCAGTGCCGTCAGCGGACGGTTCAGCAGCCGCTGCAAAAGCAGCACAAGCGGCAGGCTTCCCAGAAGAAAAATGGCGATTCCGGACACGGTGTTCATAGCGTCCAGCACAGGCACAATATTCAGCGGCAGGCGGCACAGGTAAGCAACGGCACCCAGCATCAGACCAACCGTTAAAATCAGCTGCAGAAGCCTGACGTATTTTTGAAAAAGCCACAGGGCTTTGTCCGTAAACTTCCAAAGGCCAATCCCACCGGCGGCGGCAATCAGCAGCGGTATGGCGTTCTGCTGCAAAAAAAGCCGGACCGATACATCGCACAGCAGTACCCACTCCGTAAACAGGGAAACCGGCAGCCCCAGCAGGCCGATCACAACGCCCTTGGCGAAGGCTTCCTGGTCGGTCTGCGGCAGCAGGCTTGCCCCCACCGGAATGGTAAAGGCCAGCGTACAGCCCAGCGTAGAACTGACACCAAGGCCGGCATACTGCCCCAGAACCTGGTTGTCGGCCAGTTCGCCGGCCAGTTGATAGCCGCCCATATCAATGGGCAGAAGCCCTGCCAGCATGCCGGGATCGATCCCCGCCAAACGGCACAGCGGCGATAAAAGTGTCCGCACAGCCAGGGCAATATACGGGGACAGGCAGAGAATCCCCACCATGGAAAATGCCGTGGGGGCAAGCAACGAAAACGCCTCGTCAAACTTTTTTCCGTACAACCACTGGTGGATGGCCCTGGCGGTACTGCTGACCGGTGCGGCTCTCCTGGTCTGGGCCATAGCCCAGGATCTTACCGGCCGGTATGAATGGGCCGGGCAGAGGATGGATAAATAAGACAAACACCCCCGCGCATTCTGCCATTGCCGGCAGGATGCGCGGGGGTGTGTTCGGGTCAGGAAGAATATCAAGGGCTATCTCTTGCCTGCAATACAACGGCTATCCGGTCAGGGGCACAGGGGGCAATGCTTTGCAGAACGCATCCGGCCCGGCGGCAAGCAACCTACAGGATATGTTCCAGCGTAGTCTCAAAGAAGTCCGGATCCTGCGAGGAGGTTTCCAGATGACAGGTCACACCGTTATGGGTGAAGAGCGCCCAGGCATGGTATTCGGAATCGACGGAAAGACTTGATCCGAATGACTCCGCATCCTCTTTTGACCATTCGATGAAGGTGACGGTATGTTCGCCGGTCTCCATGGTTTCGGTTGGATACTGTTCCATAAATTCTTCAAACGAGGGGTTCCGCTTGTCCGGATCAAAATACAGGTAGCAGGATATCTGGCTGGCTTTGGTGTCAAACCGGCTTTCGCCGTAATTTACTGACACATACAGGCTCTCCCAGCAATCGGGGTTTTCAAACGCGTTCTTCTGGCTGATTGAGAGCTGGTAATAGGTGTGATCCGCCTGCAGGGAGGCAAACCTGTCCAACAACCAATCCGTTCCGCAAAAGGCCTCGATTTCGGTAAGCGACTGGGTTTCAAAATTATAAAATTGCCAGTTGGGATCGCCCTTGGCGTTGTGGGCAACACCATAGAGGACTACAAAGCAAAAGCCGGCTGCCAGCAAGACGGGAGTTGCAAAAATCAGAACAGCGGCAAACAACGTTCGGATCTGTGAGTTTTCCCAATCGATTTTTTTCATAGTTCCCTCCATATTTCTCAAAGAAGAGGCGATTTGCGTATCCTTTTGGCAGAATCGGATGGCAGAGACTATATATCTGTATACGTTTTGTCCGGGCAAAAAAATTGCAAAAAAGCGGCCGGCCTGGATTCAGCGGCCATATACTGCCGGAAAGCGGGAACTTCTGCAATAAAAAATCGCCGCAAGCGATACGGCTTGCGGCGAGGTGGTGGGCCATCCAGGACTTGAACCCGGGACCAAGCGGTTATGAGCCGCCGGCTCTGACCAGCTGAGCTAATGGCCCACATGGTAACGTGCAAATTATAACAAAACGCCGCCCCAAAATCAAGGGGCGGCGGCGTGGCATAAAAGGGAAAACGGCGGCGGCGTGGCATAAAAGGGAAAACCAGCCCGGCAACGGTCAGGCCTCGGGCGGCAGCAGGCGGGCGCGGCGGCGGATGAAGTAGACCAGGCCCACCGTGTCGGCCAGAAACCAGCCGATGGGCACCGCCCACCAGATGCCGGGCAGGCCGATGGCCGGGATGGGGGCCAGCAGATAGGCCAGCGCTACCCGGGTGCCCAGGGATACCACCGACAGCAGAATCGACATCTGGGCCTGCTCCAGGCCCCGGTACAGGCCGTACAGCAGGGTCAGCACGCCGATGCCCACGTAGCAGGCGCCCTCGATCCGCAGGTACTGCACCCCCACGGCGATGATCTCGGTTTCGGCGGGATCAATAAAGATCTGCATGAGCAGCGGGGCAAAGGCCACCACCCCCACCGAGATGGCGGCGCAGAAGCAGGCGGTGATCCGGATGCCCTCCTTGATGCCGCTGCGGATGCGGCCGGCCTTGCCCGCGCCGGCGTTCTGGGCAATAAAGGTACCGAACCCGTTGCCAAAATCGGTGGCGGGCATCATGGCAAAGCTGTCGATCTTGCCGGCGGCGGCAAAGGCGGCCATGACCGTGACGCCGAAGCTGTTCACCAGCCCCTGCACCAGCAGGATGCCGAAGTTCATCACCGACTGCTGCAGGCTGGTGAGCACACTGCTGCGGCCCAGCCGGCGCAGCAGCGCGCCGTCGGGGCGCCAGTCCTCCCGGGTGGGGCGCAGGCCGGGCACGGTGATGAGCAGAATGCCCAGGGCCAGCACCGCCGACCCGTACTGGCAGAGCACTGTGGCCTCGGCGGCCCCGGCGGTGCCCCGGCGCAGGCCCACCACAAACAAAAGGTCCAGCCCCACGTTGCCCAGCGCGGCGGCCACTGTGATGAGCAGCGGCGCCATCGAGTTGCCCACCGCCCGCAGCACCGCCGCGCCGAAGTTAAAGGCAAAGGCCGCGGGCATGCCCAGCAGGATCACCCGCATATAGGCCAGCGCGTCGGGCAGGGCTTCGGCGGGGGTGTTGAGCCAGAGCAGAATGGGCCGCAGAAACAGCGAGGCCAGCACCGTCAGGGCCAGGCTCAGCGCGGCGATCAGCCCGAAAGCGTTGCAGGCGGCCCGGCGCAGGTCGTCGGCGTTGCCCGCGCCGTACAGCTGGCTGAACACCACCCCGCTGCCCATGCACAGCCCCAGCAGCACGCTGGTGAGCAGTACCATCAGGCTGCCGGAAGAGCCCACCGCCGCCAGGGCGGTAGGGCCCAGCCAGCGGCTGACGATCAGGGTATCGGCCACGTTGTAGAACTGCTGTAGCAGGTTGCCCGCCATAATGGGCAGGCTGAACAGAATCAGGGCGCGCCGCACGCTGCCCTGGGTCAGGTCTCGGGTCATGGTTCCTCCTTGGAAAATGCCGTGATTGGGCCAAAAAAACAGCCGCCCCGCCAATGTGGAACGGCAGCAGGGGAGAGGGCCGTCCGGACCCTCTCCCCGATAGTATAGCATATTTTTCGGATCCGGTCAGTGGCTGCACAGAAAATCCAGCACTTCCTCCCGCTGGGGAATGCTGGGGGCGGCCCCCGGCCGGGACACCGCCAGCGCCGCCGCCGCCGAGGCAGCCCGCAGCGCCTGGGCCACCGGCTCGCCCTGGGCCAGCCAGGCCAGGAAATACCCGCAGAAGGTATCCCCGGCGGCGGTGGTGTCCACCGCGGTGACCGGGAAGATGCCCTGCCGCACCGTCTGGGTGTCGTCCTCGTAGACGCAGCCGTCCCCGCCCAGGGTCAGCATCACACGGGCACGGGGATACCGGGCCCGCAGCGCCGCCGGGATCCGGGCCGGGTCGTTCTCGCCGGAGAGGGCGGCGCCCTCGATCTCGTTCAGGATCAGGATGTCCACGCAGTCCAGCGGGTAGTCCAGCAGTTCCGGGGTGATGGGGGAGGGGTTGAACGCCACCGTCAGCCCCCGGCGGCGGCCCTCCTGCAGCAGCCAGGGCAGCTCGTTGGTCTCGTTCTGAAGCAGCAGAATGTCCCCGGCCTCGCAGCCGTCCAGCATGGCGGACAGGTAGTCCCGCTCCAGCGCGCCGTTGGCCCCGGCGGTGACAATGATGCTGTTCTGCCCCTTGGGGTCCACCTGGATGATCGCGTGGCCGGTGGGCAGGGAACTCTCGGCCAGCAGGCTGTCGTCCACCCCCGCCTGGCGCAGGGTCTGGCGCAGCAGGCCGCCGTCCGCGCCCACCGCCCCGGCGTGGCGCACCCCGGCCCCGGCCCGGGCCAGGGCCACCGTCTGGTTCAGGCCCTTGCCTCCTGCCGCCTGGGCAAACCCGGCGGCGGCCAGGGTCTCCCCGGCCTGTACAAAATGGGGCACCTGATACACCTTGTCGATGTTCAGCGAGCCCGCGCAGAGAATCTTCATGGCAAATACGCCCTCCTTTTTGATTACAGTCCCTGGCAGTAGGCCGCCAGCAGATCGGCCTGCTCCCGGGTGATGGTGATGTGCCCGTGCACCACCGAGCACAGCCCGTCCATCTTCAGATCGTCCAGATACCGGTACAGGCTGCGCAGGTGGATGTGCAGCTGCTCCGCCATTTCCCGGCGGGTGATCCGGATGGTGTGGGGGAACTCCCGGGCGTCCCGGCAGTTGTGGTGCAGAAAGATGGCCAGGTTGTCCCGCGGATGGTGCAGCGCCTGGTATTCGGTGCGGTTCATGGCCCGCTCGGCCAGGATGCACAGATCCTGCAAAGCCAGCCGCAGCAGCGGCACGCTGACCTCCAGCGCGTCCATCATCAGCGGCGCCGGAATGCTGAACATCAGGCTGGGACGGCTGCTCACCACGGTGGCGGTGTAGCTGTCGTAACCGCTGAGCTGCTCCATCAGGCCGAACATCTGGGTCTTTTCCGGGGCGTCCTGTACGCTACAGCTGCCCTTGCGGTTGTAGCAGATCACCTGCGCGGCCCCCCGCACCAGCACCCAGACCGTGCGGGCCGGAAACCCGCCCTGGATGAACGGCTGCCCGGCTTCCAGCTCATGCAGGGCGCAGCCGTGGGCACACAAAGCGGCCAGTTCCGGGGCGGCATGATTCCGCCAGCCGGCGGGAGAGAAGGCTTCCGTCAGCACTTTGTCCAAGCAATCCAGTAAATATTTGTCCATAATATCCACACGCTTTTCGCAAAATAGGTGACAATTGGCATTTTTTGCAGGCCTCGGCACATGATACAATCAAGTCAAACAATCCAACAAGATATTGTACATCTTGCTTAATCTGCCGGCAAAAGACCCATGCATTTCTCCGGTTCCGGAGCAAACAGCGAGCGCACGATCACCCGGTCCTGCCAGCCGCGCTCGGCCAGCATTTCGGTCAGCACCCGCATGAACACGCCGGGGCGGCGCACCAGCTGGCAGGAGGCCAGGGTATCGTCAAGGCCCTGGCGGCCGTCAAAGGAGCCGTACCAATCGGCGGTACAGGTATAGTCTACCCCACAACTGGGGCTTCCGTCCACCCCTACAACGCCCAGAACCTCAAACCGTTCGCCGCAGGCCAGATATTCTTCCATCTGCTGCAGCACCGGTTCCAGGATGCGGCGGCAGTGGTCGCGGAAAAACGGGTTGTCAAACTGGTCGCTCACATGGCCCCAGCGGTGCGCGCCATAGAGGGTGAACTCCGGGCAGGGCAGCTGGATCAGCTGCACGCCGGTTTCCAGGGCGCGGCCCACAAAGCGGCGGCGCAGCTGCTCTTCCGCGTCGATCTCGGCCTGGTTGTAGAGCACCACCTTGGCGGCGGTGTTCAGGATGCAGTGGGACACGAACAGGATGGATTGCATGGTCAGAACTCCTTTCTGTTAAGAAAAAGCCGCGGGACGCGCAGGCATCCCGCGGAGGGAACGCAGGATCAGGCCCCCAGGGTGCGGAACAGGTATTCCTTGAACCGGTCGGCATGCAGCTTGCTGCAGATGGCCGCGTTGGGCTGCTTGCCGCTGAACCGGTAGGTGTCCACCAGCACGCCGCCGTAGCTGGGGCCGTTCGAAGTATCCACCTCACAATAGTATTCGTCACACTCGGCGATGCAGTCCGGCTCCAGCGCCGCGGCCATGGCGGCCGGGTCGGCCATATCCAGGCAGGGGTAGCCAAAACGCTGCTCGTTCATCTCCATGAGCTGGCGGTTGCACTCCACCGCGAACCGGCCCAGCGGACCGCTCTCGGTCAGCCGCTTCAGGTCGTCGGGCCCCAGGATGGCGTCGCCCAGGCAGGCGTCCCAGCCCACATACACCAGCGGCACGCCGAACTCGGTCACGATGCGGGCGGCCTCGGCATCCTGCCAGATATTGAACTCCGCCACCGGGCTTACGTTGCCGGTGCCCAGGCCCGCGGTGCCCATGCTCACGATCCGGCGCACCCGGCGCATGGTGTCCGGCGCCAGGCGCATGGCCACGGCGATGTTGGTCAGGGTGCCCAGGGTGATGATGTCGATGGTGTTCGGCTCATGGGCTTCCAGCGCTTCCAGAATTTTCAGCACGCCGTTGCCGGGGGCTACCTTCAGCCGGGTGGGCACCAGACCGATATCGCCCATGCCGTCCTGGCCGTGGGTCTCGTAGGCAAACTCCAGCTTCTTGAGCAGCATCTCGGTGCAGCCGATGTACACCGGCGGCTCGTAGCTGCCGGCCCGCTCGATGGTGGTCAGGGTGTTGGTGGCCGCCTGGTGGGCGTGGACGTTGCCGGATACGGTGGTGAAGAACAGGATCTCGTACCGTTCGTCGTTGAGGGCCATGGCGATGGCCATGGCGTCGTCCGAGCCGCAGTCGGTGTCGATGATGATCTTGCGTTTGTCCATTGGGGGATGCCTCCTTATAAGTTTTTAATCTTTTATTATAGTGTAAATTAAAACTTGCGTCAATGGAATCCCCTTTTTGAATTCTGTCTGTTTTGCACAAACAATTCCCATCAAACTTTTACAAAAACCCCTCATTTTTTGTGAGATGCGCCTATAAAATGTCCGATATACATGAACATATCGACAAAAATCATGGGTAATTATACATAAATCTTGTCAACAAAGTAGAATCGTAGTATACTGTACGTAGTTGGTATAACGCGTGTCGACCCCCGGGGCGGCCCGGGCGGCGGACGATGGGCCGCCGCGCACGCTTTTTGTCCGCATACACACCCGTCAAAATTAGGAGGTACATCATGAAAGAGAAAAAACATTCCATCAAAAGCGATTTTTCCATGCTTGCGATCCTGATCATCCCCATTGCGGTGGCGGTCAACTTCGTGGGCGGCCAGCTGGCCAGCCTGCTGAAGCTGCCCATGTATCTGGATACCATCGGCACCATCTTCGCGGGCATGCTGTGCGGGCCCTGGGTGGGCGCTGTGGCCGGCGGCCTGACCAACGTGGTCACCGGTATCGCCAACCCGGTCAACTTTGCGTTTATCCCCGTTAACGTGCTGGCCGGCCTGGTCACCGGTTTCCTGGCCCGCGGCAAGATGTTCGGCACCTGGTGGAAGTGGCTGATCTCCATGGTCATCATGGCCTTCGTGTCCATCGCCAGCGCGGCCCCCATCGTGGTTCTGGTCTACGGCGGCGTGACCGGTTCCGGCACCTCCCTGATCACCGCGGCGGCCATGGCGGCGGGCGCCAACATCTGGGCGGCGGTTATCGGCACCGAGGGCATCTGGACCGTGATGGACCGCATCATCTCCTTCCTGATCGGCTACCTGGTCATCCGTGTTATCCCGGCCCGCACCCTGGTTAAGTTCGGCTGCGGCGAGAACTACATCAAAAAGACCACCGCCGGCAAGTAACCCTTTGCGTATGCTTTGCCGCCTCCCTGCGGAGGCGGCACTTTATATCCATCCATCAGAAGAGGTGACGTACATATGTGGAGAGAAAAGCTGCAGCTTCACAAGAGCAATCCCATCGCGGCGCTGTATCCCTCCTGCAAATTCCTGATCCTGTGCCTGTATGCCATTTGTTCCTTTGTGCTGGGCACCATCGGGGTGGGCGAGGGCAACTACCCGCTGTTTTTGATCCCCTGGTTCTTTATCGTTCCCATCCTCAGCGCGGCCAGCGGCGTGTGGAAACGCTTTCTGCACGCCTTCCGGGCGGTGCTGTTCATCGCCGGGCTGATCCTGGTGGTGCAGTCGCTGCTGATCCCCAGCGAAGTGGTGGTCTGGCAGCTGGGCTTTCTGCATATCTACCAGGCCGGCCTGAAGAGCGGCCTGGGCCTGAGCTTCTCCATCCTGAACATCGCGGGCATGTTCGTGTGGATGTTCCAGACCACCGAGAACAAGGAGTTCACCCGGGCGCTGGAAGATTCCGGCATGAACTACAAGGCGGCGTACGTGTTCATCAGCAGCCTGCAGATGATCGACGTGCTGGGCAAGAACAGCCGCACCATCATGAACGCCCAGCGGGCCCGCGGCGTGGAGACCGAGGGCAACATGATCGTGCGCGCCAAGGCGTTCTTCCCCTCGCTGGTGCCGCTGATCGTGGGCGCCATCACCAGTTCCGAGGAACGTGTGCTCACGCTGGAATCCAAGGGTTTTGACGTGAACGGACCCAAGACCCATCTGTTCGAACTGAAAAAATCCGGCAAGGAGCCGCTGGCTGCCGGTATTGCCATCGTGGTGGCGGTAGCCGTGATCGCAGGGAGGATCGTACTATGGGTGTTGTGATCGAATTTAAAAATGTGACCTATTCCTACCCGCTGACCGACGAGCCGGTCATCCGGGATATGAGCTTTTCCCTGGAGGCCGGCAAGTTCTACGGCGTCATCGGCGAGAACGGTTCCGGCAAGACCACCCTGTGCTCCCTGATCCGCGGCTTTGCCCCCAGCTTCTACAAGGGCGAGCTGGAGGGCGAGGTGCTGGTGCACGGCAAGCCCACCGTGGATCACGGCCCCGGCGAGCTGTCGCTGAAGATCGGCTATGTGTTCCAGAATCCCTTCAACCAGATCAGCGGCGTCAAGGACACCCTGTTTGAAGAGGTGGCCTTCGGCCTGGAAAACTTCGGCGTGCCGGTGGACGAGATCGAGGACCGGGTGCTGGAGGTCATGAAGCTGACCAACATCCTGCACCTGGCGGAAAAGAACCCCTTTGAACTGAGCGGCGGCCAGATGCAGCGGGTGGCGCTGGCATCGGTTATCGTGCTCAAGCCGGACATCCTGGTCATTGACGAGCCCACCAGCCAGCTGGACCCGGAGGGCACCGAGAGCGTGTTCAAGATCATCGAGGAGATGAAGAAGGAAAAGAAGACGGTTATCCTGGTGGAGCACAAGATCGACCTGGTGGCGGAGTACGCCGACGAGGTGCTGGTGCTCAAGGACGGCCGCCTGATCCGCAAGGACGCCACCGCCAAGGTGCTGACCGATATGTCCCTGGCCGAACAGGGCGTGCAGCTGCCCCAGATGGCCATTCTGGGCAACCGCCTGGTGGAGAGCGGTGTGCCGCTGCGGTACATCCCGGTCACCGAGGCGCAGGCCTGCGAAGTCATCGGGGAAGCAATGCGAAAGGGGGGCAAGTAAGCCATGGCATACATCGAGATGCGGGATGTCAGCTTTGAATATCCCGGCGGCTTTCTGGCCGTGGACAATATCAACATCCGGGTGGAAAAGGGCGAAAACCTGGCCATTGTGGGCCAGAACGGCGCCGGCAAGACCACCACGGTCAAGATGCTCAACGGCCTGCACCGCCCCAGCAAGGGCGATGTGATCATCGGCGACATGAACACCAAGGATCACACCACCGCCCAGGTTTCCCGGGTGGTCGGGTACGTGTTCCAGAACCCGGACGACCAGATTTTCCACTCCACCGTGCTGGGCGAGGTGGAATTCGGCCCCAAGATGATGGGCCTGGACGAGGATACCCTGAAAAAACAGGTGGACTACGCGCTGGAGATCACCGGCATGGAGAAGTTCCGGGAGGAAAACCCCTACAACCTGCCCCTGTCCACCCGCAAGTTCGTGACCATCGCCGCGATCATCGCCATGAACACCGAGGTGATGATCTTTGACGAACCCACCGCCGGCCAGGACCTGGAGGGCAACATCCGCCTGGGCAACATCCTGAAGGAACTGCACCGCCAGGGCAAGACGGTGATCACCATCTCCCACGATATGGAGTTCGTGGTGGCCAACTTCGAGCGGGTCATCGTAATGGCCAACAAGAAGGTGGTTACCAGCGGCACCCCCCGGGAGGTATTCTGGAACTTCCCCGCGCTGGAGCAGGCCATGCTCAAACAGCCCTACGTGAGCCGCGTGTGCCATGCCCTGGGCGTGGGCGAGGACGTGATCACCCTGGAGGAAGCGGTGGCCGCGATCCGGTCCCGCTGCGTCTGATCTATGGCGCGGCCCCGTTATCGGGCGGCGGCCTTTGAGGCCCTTGCCCTGTATCTGCTGACCGGCGCCGCCTGCATCCTGGTGGGCAGCAGCATGACCCACCTGATGGATCATTTCGGCGTCAGCCTGGCCCAGGTGGCCGCCATCCAGTCCGCCTACGCGCTGGGCCGGATGAGCACCGTGTTCCTGACCGGCTGGATCACCGAGCGCTTCGGCGTGCGCACCAGCCTGCTGCTGGGCACCGCGCTGCTGCTGGCTTTCCTGGGCGGTATCCCGCTGACCCACAACTATTTTGTGGGCCTGGCGCTGGCCTTTCTGGGCGGCGCGGGCATGGGCAGCCAGGACGCGGCCTGCCCCGTGATCCTGAGCGCCGTGTATCCCAACAGTTACGCCAGCATGCTCAGTGCCGGGCAGGCGCTGTTCGGGGCCGGGTGTTTCCTGCCGCCGCTCATCATGAGCGTGGCCCTGGCCGCGGATCTGCCGTTCTATGTAAGCTACTATGCTTTTGCCGTACTGGCGCTGGTGATGCTGCTGGTTCTGCCGTTCATGAAGCTGCCCGAGATGAGCCATCTGGCCACCGAGGGCGGCCACACCGCCCACGCCATCCGCCTGCGGGTGCGCTGGCTGGGATTTGCGCTGTTCGCGGTGATCTGCTTCGCCTACAGCGCCGTGGTCAACACCATCAACCTGTACACCGCCACCTTTGCCGAGGGCCTGGATCTGCCGGCAGCCCTTGCCGCCAACCTGCTGACGGTGTATAATCTGGCCAGCATGATCGGTTCGCTCTGCTTTACGGCCATTCTGCGCCGCACCCCGCCCATCAAGGTGCTGATCGGCAACTGCGTGATCGCCCTGATCGCCCTGGGCGTGGCCGTCTGGCTGCAGCATCCGGCCGGGTTCTTTGTGGGGCTCGCGGTGGCGGGCTTCTTCCTGGGCGTGCTGTTCAGCGTGATCGTTACCCTGGCCACCGGGCTCAAGCCCAGCCATGCCAGCCTGGCCGCCGCCGCCGTGGCGGTGGTGAGCGGCGCGTCCGACACCGCCAATCCGCTGATCACCGGCCCGCTGCTGACCACCCTGGGCATGGGGATGGCCTATCCCTACACCATGCTGGTGCTGGCGATCACCCTGGCCGCGTCGCTGGGGTTTGCCGCGCTGGCCCGGCCCCGTTCTTCCGAAACCGTATAACCGTTTTCTTATTCAGTCTGAAAAGGAGTGATCTCGTATGTACATTCAGAGCAAGGAAGTGCTGGACAGCGAAGGCCGTCAGTATCACATCAAGTGCAAAAAGGGCGACGTGGGCCGCTACGTGCTGCTGCCCGGCGACCCCTTCCGCACCGATATCATCGCCCGCCATCTGGACACCCCCCAGCTGGTGGCCCACAACCGGGAACACAAGGTCTGGACCGGCACCCTGCTGGGTGAAAAGGTCACCGTGGCCAGCACCGGCATGGGCTGCCCCTCCACCGCCATCGCCGTGGAAGAGCTGATCCACTGCGGCGCGGAGTGCATCATCCGGGTGGGCACCTGCGGCAAGGTGTGCGACGCCAGCTTTGACGAGAGCCTGTCCGGCGTGGTGATCACCGGCGCCGTGCGGGACGAGGGCACCACCATCCATTACGTGCCCATCGAGTACCCGGCCATTGCCAACCGCCATGTGGTGGACGCGCTGAGCCGCGCCGCCAAGGCCCGGGGCTTCAACTTTGCCGAGGGCATTGCCCAGTGCAAGGATTCCTTCTACGGCCAGCACGATCCCGACAGCATGCCCAACAGCGCCCGCCTGCACGAGCGGTGGGAAGCCTGGCGCAAGGCCGGCGTGATGGCCAGCGAGATGGAGACCGCCGCCCTGTTTGTCATCGCCTCCATCCGGGGCGTGCGGGCCGGCGCGGTGATGGCCTACTTTGCCATGAACGACGAGACCATTGAGATGGCCTGCGACGCGGTGCGCATCCTGATCGAACAGGACCGGGCCGCGCAGTAATCTACCTCCCAAAGAAGAAAGGAGCGAGCGAATTATGTCCATGACACCCCGCGAGCGCGTACTCGCCGCCCTGGACCACAAAGTTCCCGACCGCATCCCCCTGGATTTCTGGGCGGTGCCGGAGGTATGGGAAAAACTGTACGATCATCTGGGCACCCGGGACCCGGAAGCGGTCCAGCAGGCGCTGCACAGCGATATCCGCGCCTTTGAGCCGGATTACATCGGCCCGCCGCTGCGCAAGATGCCGGACGGCACCTTTTACGACCGGCTGGGTACCCATCGCCGCCTGGTGAACAACGGGTTCTGCACCTACGACGAGTATGCTTCCTTCCCGCTGGCGGACATCGAGGATGTCAGCGAACTGGACGACTACGAGTGGTGGCCCAATCCGGATCACTACGACTACGAGGGGCTTTCCAAGAAGATCGGCAACGCCCATGATACCTACTACATCAAGCTGGAGACCGGCGGCATCTATGAGTTTGCCTGGGCGCTGCGGGGCATGGAGCAGTTCATGATCGACATGCTCACCGAGCCGGAGATCGCCGCGGGCATCATGAACCGCCTGACCGATTTCTTCTGCGAGTACATCCGCCGCTGCATGGAGGCCGCGGGCGACAAGTTTGATATGGTTTATACCTACGACGACATCGCCTCCCAGAACGGCCTGCTCTTCTCCAAGGAACTCTGGCGCGAGCTGGTGCGTCCCTGCCACGAGCGGCTGAACAAGGTTATCCACAGCTACGGCAAAAAAGTCATGTACCACAGCTGCGGCGCGGTGTATCCCCTGATCGGCGAACTGGCCGACAACGGCATGGACGTGCTGAACCCGCTGCAGCCTCTGGCCGCCGGGATGGACTTTACCAAGATCAAGACCGAGTTCGGCAAGCGGCTGTGTTTCCATGGCGGCATCGACATTCAGCAGATGCTGCCCCACGGCACCCCGGACGAGGTGCGCGCCGCGGTGCGCAGCGCCATCGACCGTCTGGGCCCGGATGGCTACATCCTCACCAGTGCCCACCATATCCAGGCGGACACCCCGGTGGAGAACATCCTGGCCATGTACGACGAGGCCGTCAAATATCCTCTGGGCTGACCGGAATATCGTTCGGGCCGCCGGCGCAAAATCTGCGCCGGCGGCCCGTTTTTTCTGCAAAAAGCTTGACCTTATACCCGGTCTATAGTGTATGCTGAAAGCAGAAAAGGAGGGGGGGATCGGTATGACCATCCGGGAACTGTTGGATGCAGCCGGCATGGACCGGACCACCGTGTATTATTATGAAAAGGAAGGGCTGGTCCATCCGGCCCGGCAGACCAACGGCTACCGGGATTACTCCCAGACGGATCTGACCGAACTGCAGCGGATCAAGCTGCTGCGCCGCCTGGGGGTGCCGCTGGAGGAGATCCGCGCCCTGCAGGCCGGCGAGCGCCAACTGTCCGATACCCTGACCCGCCGTCTGGCTGAACTGGAATGCCAGCAGGCCCGGACCGCCCGGGACCAGGACACCTGCCGGGCCATCCGGGACGCGGGGGTGGGCTACCGGGAACTGGACCCGAACCGGTTTGCTGCGCCCCAGCCCGCGCCGCAGCCGCTTTCCCCGCGGGAACCGGAACCTTTCCGGGACGCGCCCCTGCCCCTCTGGTGCCCCTGGCGGCGGTACTTTGCCCGGGCGCTGGACATGGCGATCTGGTCGCTGCCCTTTCTGGCGTTTGTCACCCTGATCTGCCACACCAACATAACCCGGCACGGCACGCTGGTCTCCTGGATGGACCTGGCGGCAAGCGTCCTGCTGACCCTGGCGCTGGAACCGGTCTGCCTGCATCTGTGGGGGGCCACGCCGGGCAAGATGGTGTTCGGGCTGCGGGTGGAAAACGCCGACGGTACCCGCCTGACCTGGAGCCAGGCAATGGCCCGCACCCGGCGGGTACTCTGGGAGGGCACAGCGCTGTATCTGCCCCTTGTCTCCCTCTGGCGGATGTACAAAAGCTATCAGGAGTACACCGACTACCGGGCAAACGGCTGGGACCGGGAAGAGGAATACCATTATATAGTAAAGCCCGGCCATTGGCGGCAGAACACGGGTTTTGTGCTGGGCATGATAGGTTGCTATGGCCTGAGCGTGGTGCTGGTGCTGATGGCGGGCTTTGTGCCGCACACCGGCCCGCTCACGGCGCAGCAGTTTGCCGACAATTACAACTTTCTGGCCCGGTACAACGGCGACCCCGCCTACCTGCTGCAGCCGGACGGCAGCTGGGCGGAGTCCGATCCCTACAGTTATGTTGTTGATTTTTCCGGCGGCCCGCTGCCGATGACCATTGAGACCGGCGCGGACGGATTTGTGGAATCGGTGACCCTGCGGGAGGAATGGGACAGAGAGACTTTTCTGGCTTTCTGGCCCGAATACGATATGCAGCTGGTTTCCATCGCCTTTGGGGCGGGGGAGGGCGGCTGGTGGAACAACTGGGGCCTGCTCTACAGCCTGCCCGGCCGTCTGGAAAAGCAGACCGCCTTTGAGCCTTTTACCCTGGCCTGGGGGAAGGTGCGGATGGAATGCCAGGTGGAGATGGAGGGCTTTCTGTCGGGGGACCCCTATCTGATGGTGGATGAGACGGCCCCCCGCAGCGAGGGGTGGTTTACCTTTACCATACGAGGCGCGGAGTAAGCGGATCCGGGGGAATCAACGATCCCCCCGGGCCCCCCGAAGTCGCGGGCCGGAATCCTCCGGCCCGCCGGATTTTGCAAGGATGTACGGGCGGGTGGACGGAATTTGTTTGTCTGTGTATACGGAAAGAAAAAGGAGAGGGATTTTCATGCAGCCCATTCTTTCGGTGGAGACCATGCGGGCCAGCGACGCCTGGACCATCGCCAACCGGGTGCCCGGTCTGACCCTGATGGCCCGGGCGGCCCGGGGGATTTTCCGGGCGGCGGACTGGCCCGCCGGCACCGCTATTGTGATCGGCCCCGGCAACAACGGCGGGGACGGCGCGGCTCTGGCCTGCCTGCTGGCCCGGGCGGGCATACCCTGCACAATCTACCGCCTGTCCGACAAGGCCAGCCCGGACAACGCCCATTACCTGGCCCGGGCCGAAACGCTGGGTGTGCCCATCCTGCCCTTTGCCGGGCGGGAAGCGGAACTGGCCGCCGCCCCGGCGGTGGCGGACTGCGTGCTGGGCACCGGGTTTTCCGGCCCGCTGCGGGGCGCGGCCCGGCAGGCGGTGGAATGGATCAACCGGGCCGGCGAAAACGGCGCCTTTGTGGTCAGCGCCGACATCAACAGCGGCCTGAACGGGGATACCGGCGCCGCCGATCTGGCGGTGGTCTCCGACCTGACCGTCTCCATTGGCTTTTACAAGACCGGGCTGTTCCGGGGCGATGCGTCCCGGTATATCCGCCGCCTGGTCAATGTGGATATCGGGATCACGCAGCAGGGTCCTGCCGCTGCGTTTCTTGCCCCGCCGGGTGCACAGCCCGGCCCGGGGCAGATCGCCTGTCCGTCCGGCTGCCGGTGGGACAGCCTGCCCGCCGCCGACGATCCGGACGATATTTGAACAAAAACCAAACGCCGCCCGCGGACACCTGTCCGCGGGCGGCGTTGTTTGCCGGTATGTACCGTTATTCTTCAATGGGGTGCCAGATGCGGCTGTCGTCCAGATCCAGCTCGGCGGTGCCCACCGCATGCAGCGTGTGCCGGAAGCTCACGCCCCAGGCCGCGTCCTCCTTGTACTTGCGCACGATACGCCGGTCCACCAGGTCGCAGTTTTCCCGGTTGGTGCCCATCAGGATCACCAGGAACCGGTCCCGCCCGTACTGGGTGAACACGTCGCCCCGGCGCAGGCTGCAACTGATCGCCGTTTTCAGCTTCGGGGCTGCCTGGGCCGCTTTCTGCGCGTCCTCCAGCACCTGCCCGTGAGAGTCGGTCAGCCAGTACAGCAGCAGATAGGCGCTCTGGCCGGTGCGCTCCAGCATCCGGCTGCAGGTGCGGTACACATCAATGAAACTAGGGTAACTGCAGTAGTACGCGCCCCGGGCGGGTTCATCCTCCTGCAGCTGGTCGGTCAGCTCATGCACCGTCTCGTAGCTTACCAGCCCGGCCCGGCTCAGCTGATGGAACCGCTGTACCAGCGCGTCGCTGGGTTTGGCCACAAATTCCTCTTCCAGCTCCCGCACCGCCTGGTCGTATACCGCCTTGGCCTCCTGGTACTGCTCCATCTTCATCAGGCAGTCGATCCGCAGGCATTGCCACTCTTCCAGGTGATGCAGCGCCGCCGCCCGGGTAGCCACCGTGAGCAGCTCTTCCCACTGGCCGCGCTCTTTCATGATCTCGGCCAGCTGCTGCACACAGTCAAAATACCGCTGCCGGTAATGGGCCGCCGCCACGGTGGCCCAGTCGCTGCCCGCCAGATGGGGCAGAAAATCCCCGGTGTACAGGCTTTCCGCCTCCAGCAGGCAGGCCAGCTTTTCATCCTGAGTGCCGGCGGTGCTGGCTTTGTCCAGCCATTCGTCAAAAACGGTCACATCCAGCCATACCGGCTTGGGGGCCGCAAAATAATAGCGCTTGCTCTTGGCACGCACTGTGAATTCCGGCGGCAGACCCGCTTTAACCAGGATCCGCCGCAGATTGGATACGGTCACTTTTAAGTTATTCAAAGGGTCGGCGCTGGTATCGTCGCAGAACAGCGAATCCACAAGTGCTTCCCGGGCCATGCCACGCTCGCCCCGGTACAACAAAAGCTGCAGAACCCGCATGGCCTTGGTGGACAGGCTGTTTTTCAGCGGCAGTACCTGCCCCTGGTAGGTCATGGTGAAATCCCCCAGCATGCGAACCTGTAATGCCGGAACAGCTTCGCTCATCAGAATCCTCCTCCTTTTCCGCACGACCGCGTTGTGCGATGACCGGCGGATCAGGGGCCTTCCGCTCTGCAGGCCCCACTGGCGATAAGATTTACTATATATAACTATACCCGCATCTTTTCCGTTTGACAAGTGCGGAAAATGCGGACAATTGTCACTTTTGTGGCTTTTTTGCAGCCTTCTTCCAAAATCGCGGCAAATAAAAGTGTCGATTTTGAGGTTAAGTGTAAGAATCTATAAGAATATTAATCTTTTTGAAAAAATTAACCTCCCGCTTAACCCTCGTATGGCATACTAAGGGCGTCCTTCCGGAGAATATGTCCGAGATAAAAAATCGGGCTTGCGTTTTTAACCGAATTGTTAACCGGTATGTGGCATACTTTTATCATGTAAAGGGAGGGGGCGAGGTGTCAGTGCAGATACACGGGATCCATGCCGCGGCGCCAAACCTGTGCAGCGTGTGTGTGGACAGCGTCCTGAACGGCGAATGCATCGGGCGGCTGTTCCACTATTACACAGACCAGGCAATCCCGTTTCGCAGCCGGTTTCAGCTGCTGGCCTGCATCGACGATCTGTGCGACAGGATCGGGTATCCGCAAGCCGCACAGCGGCCCCGCAGTTTCAGACGCGGTCAACCTGCTGCCCCAACAGAGAAAGAGGTGGAACGTCGGATGAGCAAAGAGGAGCTTTCCGGTCAGAAAGGCCGCATGGCCACCTTTGTAGTTCATGTAATGCACCGACAGAACGCCACCTGGCAGGGCACGGTGGTCTGGGCGGAAAAAAACCAGAAAGCAAGTTTCCGCAGCGCGCTGGAACTTATAAAATTGATGGACAGCGCTGTGGAAGAATCGCTGCCCGATCCTGATACCCCGCAAGAACTATCCGAAGAAAACCACGACTCGTTCGTCCAAGAATAACCAAATCCGTGTAGGGAGGCAAAGACCATGAAACACAACCTGTTCAGCCGATTCACCAGTGTTCTGCTGGCCGTCGTTCTGCTGGCCGGTGTGATGAGCACGCCGATCCTGGCCACCGACAGTGGTGTGCCTGTATCGACCCCTGCCGTCACCGAGACGACCCCGACCGACAGCACCACGCCGGAAAATACCCCGGCCGTGATTGCCGAGCCGACCGCGGAACCCACCGCCGAGCCCACTGCAGAGCCGACGGCGGAACCCACTGCGGAACCCTCTGCGGAACCGACCGCGGAGCCTTCTGCTGAGCCCAGCGCGGAACCTTCTGCCGAACCCAGCGCTGAGCCTTCTGCTGAGCCCAGTGCGGAGCCCAGTGCGGAACCTTCTGCCGAGCCCAGCGCTGAGCCTTCTGCTGAGCCCAGTGCGGAACCCTCCACCGAGCCCACCGCCACCCCGGAAGAGGGAGCGGAGGCCGTGGACGGCCGGACCCTTCTGGATGACCTGATGGCGATCGAGAGCGATGAAGAATTCCTGGCTGCGGTGCAGGCTCTGACCGAAGAGCAGACCGCCGCCCTGGCCGCCTTGGGCGAGGAGGCCCTGGCGGACTACAACGCCCGTCTGGCCGCCCTGAAAGGCGAGGAGATCGAGGACGAGATCACCCCCGAGGCCCCCCTGGGCAGCAACCGTACCGCGGAGGTCAAGGATGCCACCGGCAATACGGTCGCTACCGTGACGGTGGAGTATGACGCAGGCGTGCTTCCCGAGGATGCTGTCCTGGTGGCCGAACTGCTCACCGGCGAGGCCGAAGCCGCCGCCCAGGCGGAACTGGACGCCGCCGGTGTGGAATACGACGGTTACCTGGCCCTGGACATTCACTTTGTGAACGCCGAGGGCAACGAAGTCGAGCCCCAGGGCGAAGTGCGCGTGGTCATGGTGGCCCCCGCCATCCTGCCCGAGAACGCCGACCCCACCACCCTGGCCGTACAGCACCATGCCGAGGATGCCAACGGCAATGTGACCGTGGAGCAGGTGGCCGCCGCCACCACCCTGACCCAGCCCGTAAACGAGCTGCCCGCCGCCGACGTCACCGGCGTGGCCGCCACCGCCAGCGACGTGACCGCCGCCTTTGATGTGGATAGCTTCTCCAAGTTTACAATTACTTGGGAAGGCAAGACGTATTCTTCTTGGAAAAATTTTAAGATAGAGTTTGAGATTGTTGACACAGAAGGAAATCATCTGGAAGTTCCTGCTGGCGAGACCTTGTCAATTTCTTATGGAAGGGAAACAACCAGCAAAATCCGTTTTGTTGATAAACTTACGGAGATCGGTTTGGATGCATTCACTGTAGGGGAAGATGAGTATTTATTCCAAAGTGCTGTCTATGTTGATAAGAATGGAGATGCTCATCCGGTTAGTCATTTTGCTATTATTAAAGACGGCGGTGGGTTTGTAGGCAGCCCTAGCCACAAACTTCGCCTGTATGATAGTGTGTATAATCATGATACTACAGGGTACTACACTTTGGATGGCGATGCGGCCAATGTCCAACTCATTTATCGGAACGCAGATGATGGCGATGTTGGACATGTGAATACTGAAGCTGAACTTGAGAGATCAAAGCGCTTGGATAAAAACTCGGATGGGACTTATAATTTGGAGCTTGCGCTTTCGGGCGAGGTGGGGAGTATCACCGACCCGGCAAAAGCTGATGTCATCTTTGTGGTCGACGTATCAGGAAGCATGAGCGATCCAATGGGTAATGTTTCCCGTATCACTGCTGTTGGCAATGCGGTCAGTAAGCTTGTAACGAGCATGGAGTCAAACTCCAAAATGGATGTTCGCTACGCTTTGGTTCATTTTAGTGATACGCTTACTACGGCTACAAATTATTATCGTGACGCGGTACAGACTTGTTACTGGACTAAAAACGGGCAGGAAATCATTGATAACACTGTGCAGAGAGTAACAGGGGGAACCAACTATCAGGCTGGTATCCTGCAAGCACGTGCCTTGTTACTGAATGCACGCCCTGATGCGCAAAAATATGTTATTTTCCTTTCGGATGGTGCGCCTACGTTCTACTACAATAGCAATGGCGAGCAAAAGGGACCGGGAGGGAGTACCAACGACGATTGTATCAACGGAGCGACCAGCGAAGCTGGGAAACTTACAAATTTGAATGGTTTCTTTAGTATTCGTGTCGGCAATGAAACAGATGCGGACCGCATTCTTCAAAGTGTTTGCGATGCAGCTTATTCTGCTTCTGTTGGTGCTTCCCGAGAAAACTTCAAGAACTTTACTGCTACAGATACCACAGAGTTGGAAAGTGTTTTTGAGAAAATTCAGGGCAATGTTACCCATTTGTTGTGCAACAATGTGGCTGTAACAGATACTTTGAGTGATTATGTCCAGCCTGTCGTGGATGCATCGCCGTCGCTTGTTGTTACGAACAAAAACGGTGAAGTAGTGTCTGTTGATCAAAGCAAGGCTTGGGTCAGCTATGAGGAAACTACCAAAACGCTCAAGATCAATTTCGCCCCCGAATATGAGCTGGAAGCCGGTTACACCTATAAGGCAACTCTTAAGGTAGAACCTACTGCAAAAGCGTATGAGGAGTATGCCGACAGCGGCTATCCGAATGTTAGCGACGCCAATACTGGTACGCATCAAAGCAGCGAAGGCTTCTATTCCAATGGTGAGGCCAAAATCACATACGCCTATAATGGTGTGAATCAGACCAATTATTTCCCGAAACCGGTCGTACAGGTAGACCCCCAAACCCTGACCATTGAAAAAACGGTGATTGGTTTGGAGGGTGATGCTCTCAATACACTCAAAAACCAGCTTGTTTTTGCAGTAACGGTAAACGGAAGCACCACCAATTATACCTTGTCTGAATTTACCGTCACTCAGAACACAACGAACAAGGAAACCAAGTATAAGTTGGAGATTCCTGGGTTGATGCCTGGAGCAACTTACAGCATCACAGAGACTGGTTACGATATGCCCCTTTACGATGAAAGTATTGCCCCTGCTAACACTTGCGCGGGAACCATCGCTAAGGGAGAGAATACGGCTTCTTTTATCAACACCTATACACCGTCGGTTGGCAGTCTGACCATCACCAAGAAGTTGCAGGATAGCAACGGCAATAATGCTCCTGCGGCAAGCAATGTCACCTTCCTGTTCCAGATCAGCGGCGGCGGCAAGACCTACAACGTCGGCGTGACGGTGAACGAGAATGCAAGCACCGGCACCGCCACCATCAACAATCTGCCGGCGGGTAATTACACCGTTACGGAGATTTTGGTTCCCACCGGGTATACCAAGGACAGCAGCAATCCCGCGGATGGCGAGGTTACAGTTTCCGGCGATACCGGTAAGATTACGTTCACCAACACTGTTACCGGCGGTGACGACTTCACCAAGGATGATGGCATGGTGATCAACCAGTTTACTTGTGACAGTGAGGGTAACTGGACCTGGAACAAGAAGACTTCCTGACAAAATCAGTAGAAAGGAGAGAGAAACATGAAACGTAAATCGATTATTACCTTGTTGCTTTCCGTTCTGCTGATAGCGGTGGTGCTGGTTGGCGGCACGCTGGCCTATCTGGTGGCAGAAGGCGATCTGGTCATCAACAGCTTCGCCCTGGCCGATGTCAACACAGAGATCGAGGAGCCGGTGGATAACAAAGACGCCAGCGCTAAGACCCCCTATGTGGTCAACTATGGCGCCTCCGAGGTCTATGTGCGGGCCCGCGCCGTGGTGGTCACCCGGGATGGTTCTCCCGTTCCGGTCACCGAGGGCGACATGACCATTCGCTATAACACTACGGCGACCTTTGCAACCGGCGAGTTCGGGCCGCAGCAAAACGTTTGGTGGACGGATACCGGTGCCTATTGGCAGCCGAATGACGACGGCTGGTACTATTACACCGTTTCCCTGACGCAAAACCAGCAGACCGAGCCCCTGTTCGACGGCGTTGAGAACATCTCGGCGGACGAAAGCGCGCTGTTCGACATCTATGTCTACCACGAGAGCGTGTTGGCAAGCGCCGAAGCGAACGGTCCGGAAGCGTTCAACTGATCCCAGGCAACCAGGAGCAAAACTGAATGATCGTTAAAAAAATCTGCAATTTTCTATCCACGGTGGTGCTGCTGTTGCTGGCGGCGGTGGCGGCCATCATCCTGGTGCCCATGCTGTTGGGCTACAAGGAGATGGCCGTGCTCACCGGCAGTATGGAGCCCAACATCCCGGTAGGCAGCCTGATCTATGTGAAGCCGCTGGATGATCCTGCGGTGCTGCAGCCCGGCGATGTGTGCACCTACCTGCTTAAAGACGGTGAAACGATGGTCACCCACCGGGTGGTCAGCGTTGACCCGGAGACGAGTACTCTGATCACCAAGGGTGACGCCAACGAGGTGGAGGATGGTCCAGTGGCGTTCAGCCAGGTCTTTGGCGAAACCAAGTTCCATCTGCCGTATCTCGGCTATATCGCCATGAACATCAAAACACCCACCGGTATCATGGTGGTGTGCGGTGTGCTCGTGGTGGTGATTCTGCTCAACTTCATCCCGGCCATTATCGACGCGGGTGAGGAAGACAAGAAGAAAGCCCTGCAGGCCGCCGAATCTTCCGAAAAGGAAGAATAATCGCAAAAGAGCGGAGAAAATATCAAATTCATACGATGCTTTAACCGCTTTTTTATCCTCCTTCCGGTAAACTGAATTACAGGAGACCGGAAGGAATTCCCCCGGCGGCGCGGCCGCCAACCCGAATGTATCCTAAGGCGCAAGGTGCGTCTAAAAAACAAGAAGAGGAGATTTCATCATGAAAAAGAAAAACGTACTTATGATGGCCCTGTCCCTGTGCCTGGTCGCCGTGATCGCCGTTGGCGGCACCCTGGCTTACCTGTCCGACACGGATGGCGCTGTCACCAACACCTTCCAGTTTGCTGCGGGGATTGATGTTACCCTGTCTGAGGATCAGCCGGTACCTGTCAAGAATGAAACGATCACCCCGAATAGTGACAAGGGCTATGATTACACCAATGTCGTACCTGGACAGGACCTGAACAAGGCTCCCAAGCTGACCGTCACCACCGCTGTGGACGCCTATGTCTTTGCCCGCGTGACTGTTGGCGCGAACATGACTCTGGGTGCTATTACTGAGGGTTGGCTCCCGGTGGAAGACCAGACCAATGTTTGGTACAAAGCTGTGACTGGCCAGGAAAGTGTGCGGGATCTGGGCACTCTGTTCACCAAAGTCACTGTTGCGGATATGGACCTGAGCGAAGTTACTGGTGAAGAGCTGGGTGATATCAAGATCGAGGTTGCCGCTGTACAGCAGTCCGGTTTCGCGGATGCTGAGGCTGCTTACGCTGCGGCTGTCGAGGATAACGTGTTCCAGGCTGCCTGATTCTGACGCAAAATTGTTCAATTTGAATCCTTGCATTTTCCCCGGCCCACAATGGCCGGGCCGGGGAACCTTTATTAAGGAACGCGCCTGCGGGTATGCAGGCATTTAGCAAATAAAAACGAGGTACTTAATCATGAAGAAGCGTAATCTCCTGGTAGCAGCTCTGAGCCTGTGCCTGGTCGCGGTCATCGCTGTGGGTGGCACTCTGGCCTACTTCACCGATCAGACCCAGACCATGACCAACACCTTCACCAGCGGTGAGGTGGACATCGTTCTGTGGGAATCCGGCGATCCTGATGGCGACGGCAATCCCGAAATCCTGGACAACACCACCATCGGCGGCCATGGCGACCGCACCTACACCGGCATCAAGTTCGACGATATCGTCCCCGGTGATGTTCTGGACAAGAACATGAACATCAGCGTTTCTGACAACTCTGTTTTCAGCTATGTGGCTGTTCATCTGTGGGTCGAGGGCGAGGGCCTGACCGACGAGCAGAATGCTCTGGCCTATGAGCTGATCGAGAACGCTGTGACCCGTCGCCCTGTGAAATGCGCGGGCATCCCTGCCACCCCGGAAGAAAATGTCTTCACCGAGCCCACCACCACCACCCCGTCCTGGACCGCTTTCCGTCTGGAGGACGGCTCCTTCCTGCTGGTTGCCAGCGGCAAGAAGCAGGGCCTGGCTGATACCGATGGCGACGGCAAAAACGAGTCCATCACCGCTCCGCTGAACCAGGTCCCCGCCGGCATCACCCTGAATGTCTTCGACCGCGTCTTCATTGGCGAGCCCAACCGCATGGGCAACGGCGCTGAGCCCGATACTTACGGCAACGAGCTGGCCGGCCTGAACTTCCAGCTGAAGACCCAGGCGTTTGCTATCCAGGCTGAGCATCTGCCTGAGATGGACGGTTCTTCCTGGACCTATTTTGCCGATATGGTCGTTGATGCTTGCAACAACGGCACTGAGGACAAGGTCTTCGAGAGCTACAAGGATGACGCTCCCTTCAACAACAAGTAAGATCTCCCTTTGAGGACCTGCTGGTCCTTTAGACGGTAGAAAGCAACAGGAGGCGCGCAGGTCGGATGAAAAGCAGAATCTGCAGTGTGCTTGCCACGCTGCTTATGCTGGCCTTGCTGGCCTGCGCCCTCCTTCATACCGTTCCAAAATTATTCGGATATCAAATTTACAGCGTACTTACCCCCAGCATGACCCCCGCCCTGCCTGTGGGCTGTGCGGTCTATGTAAAGGCCTGCGATCCCGCCGCGCTGCAAGCCGGTGATATCGTGACCTACTCCAAGGGAACAGGCAGTGATCTTTCTGAAACCCACCGTGTGGTTTCCAACGATGTGGACAGTGGAAAGCTGACCACCAAAGGCGACGCCAACGCCGGGGAGGATATATACCCCGTGCTATACAGCCAGGTTTTGGGCGTCGTTACATTCTCCGTTCCATGCCTGGGCGCCGCCGCCATGGCTTTACAATCGCCCGGCGGCATCGCTGTTTGCATAGTGATCTTCGCCCTGGCATTCCTTTTGTGGGCACTTGCAGACAAGTTCAAGAAAAGGGAGAGTTTCAAGTGAAGAAAAGATACATTTTAATGGCTGTCACTGCCGCTCTCGTGTTTGCAGTGGCCGCGGGCGGCACATTGGCCGCACAGCAGGCGCAGGGAACCACCGCTGTGGGTGCATCCCTTGAAGCGCCGAGGCTTTCCATCCTCTGGAACAGTTTCCGTCCTATGAGCGATGGGGCTGTGGATCTGAGCGACGTTTCTCCGGGCGGCTATCGATCGCTGGATGAAACGTATAGTGTGTATAACCAGGGCAACGTGCCTGCCTATGTGCGCGTTACCGTTACAAAATATTGGGGTGAGCCGACGGGCGAGGTTGACGAGTACGGTTTCCCGCTTTATGAAAAGCGGACCGACCTGGATTCTTCGCTGGTGACCCTGAATCCCGCTGAAAATGACGGTTGGATGAGTGCCCGGAAGGTTGATGACGCCTTTGGCGGCTTCTTCTCTGGCCGCACCAAGAGCGAGACCCAGGTGTTCTATTTCAGCGCTCCGCTGCAGCCGGGTGAACAGACTGGCCATCTGCTGGAATCCCTGGAATTGGCCACTAACGCAAATAACGATTATGCCAACAAGGGTATCATCCTGGAGGCCGAGGCCGAAGGCGTACAGTTTGTAAAAGGTGACAACGAGCTGAACAAAGCGGGTATCCTGTCCGCTTGGGGCGTTAACGTGGAACTGGATGAAAACGGCAACATTGTGAGCATTTCGGACTGAGCACAGCGGAAAGACAGGTGAAATACGATGACAAAACGTTTGTTTGCCCTTGTGCTGGTGCTGAGCCTGGCTCTGGTGGCAGCCCTTGGCTGCTACGCGGACAGCAGCGTTTCCGTTACCTATGACGGCAGCACTGAACTCAAGGTTTCCTCTTCGGACCTGACGGGTTTCGAGTACATGATGCCCGGCGTAGAGAGCTCCGGCAGCTTTGACCTTGTGAATAACAGCAATGCATCGGTGAACTTTTATATGTCCACCAAGGTGTTGCAGACCCTTCTGAATGAAGAAAGTGGTTCGCAGGACACCGGTTACCGGGTGACCATGCTGGTGAATGACCAGGTAATCTTCGGTAACACGGCTGATCAGACAACCCGTGCCGATGAAGAGACGGGTACTCTGGTAGGCGGTCAGGGCACTGCTGAGTTGGCTGTGCTGAACGAGGCGGATGTACTGGGCACCGACTATGTGCTGGTAGCTACACTGGATCCCCATAGTTCTGCGGTGTTGGAGCTGCGCATCAAGCCGGACGCCACCGGTACAGATTTTACCTACATGGAGGCCATGGGCGGAATCAGCTTTGAGTTCCGTGCCGAGGAAGTCACTCCCATCAATCGTACTGAGACAGTGTATGAGAAAGGGAAGGACATTGTCGTTACTCAGACCCGGTATTGGCTGAATGGTGTGCGGACGGGTGATCCCATGGCTTTTGCCCCGCTGGTAGGTGTGCTGGCTCTGGCTGTTCTGGTGTTTATCCTGGCGGCTAAAAAGAAGAAAAAGAAGGAGGAGTGAGCAGCCATGCGGAAAGCTTTTATGAAACGCTTTGCGGCGGTGCTGATGGCTCTGTGCATGCTGGCCGCCCTCCCTGTTGCCACTGCATTTGCAGCAGATGATACCGGTTATGTGGTAACCTTCCGGGCTGGTGAGCACGGTTCCTTTACCGATGAGTACATTACCTATCTTCAGGAAAACTATGATACAGATGAAGAAAAGAATGTCTATGTAAATGCTGACAAGACGGTAGTTGCCGTGCTGGTTACAAGTGATAAAACGGCGCCGAATGCCCCCACTCCCAACAGCACGCTGGTTACCGGCACTGACAGCAACTATACTGTGACCACTGCGGTGGGTACCGATACAGGCTATGTAGCGGGGTCTGCTGTGACCGCGGATTACGACTTTGTTGCTGAGTATGCGCTGAAAGGCGACCGTAACGAAGGCAGTTACCTGGTGCAGTATCTGCGGCAGGGGACAGACGAAGAAGTAGCCCCCAGTGTACGCGGTACAGCTACGGTTGGCCTGCCTTTGACCCTGACTGCTATTGCGGTAGATGAGTTTACTGTGGTAGGCAGTGCGGTGCAGACCCAGGAAATTCTGGAAGACGGGCAGACGGTTTTCACTTTCTATTACACCCAGAATGTACACGTAAACACAGTGACCGAATATGTGAACGGTGACGTGGTTGTGAATTACAACGACGTGAACCTGGTGGGCGGCGCTGGTGTTGTTGGCGGCGGTGATGGCGGCGCTGGTGACGGCGGCGCTGGTGACGGCGGCGAGGAGATCCCCGACGAGGAGACCCCGCAGGCCGGCGGTGAGGACATCCCGGACGAGAGCACTCCGCAGGCTGGCGGCGAGGAGATCCCCGACGAGAGCACCCCGGAGGCCGGTGGTGAGACTGCCCAGGCAGGCGTGAGCATGCCGATGGTTATCGGCGGCGTTGTGGGCCTGCTGGCGATCCTGCTGATCGTGCTGGTGGCTCTGCGCAAGCGCAAGGGCGGCCAGGAGGAAGAGTAAACCGCTGCGGTGATCCTTCCCAAAAGGCATAGAGCGATTCACAGATAAAACGGGCCCCGGCGCGGCAACGCCGGGGCCCGTTTTTGGCTGCTGCCGGGAAAACAGGCTTGCCAGCGGCCGGGCCGCGGGCGTATACTGAAACTATAAACGTGTACGCATTCTGCTGCCGCAGGCGGGCGAGGGCACAGGGCAGCGACGCTGACAAACGCATACAGAGAGGAACGCAAAACCCGATGGAAAAGAACGACAAGAAAAAATCCGGCCGCAGTGACCGATTCTGGCTGTTTGTGCAGATCGCGGCGGGGCTGGTGGCCCTGGGCGCGCTGGGCGTGATGGTATGGACCTGGTGGGGATACCGGCAGAGCGCCCGGACCTTTGATGAGATGCAGCAGCAGTACACCGCCCCGGCCAGCACTTCGGAAGAAGAGGGGCCCGCGCTGTTGGATGTGGACTTTGACGCGCTGCGCCAGGACTGGCCCGATGTGGTGGGCTGGATTCAGTGGCCGCTGATGAATATTGATTTTCCCATTGTACATGGGCGCACCAACACCCAGTATCTGCGCACTTTGCCGGACGGCACCTGGAACAACGGCGGCAGCATCTTTCTGGAGGCAAACAACGAGGGGATCCTGGACTGGCATGCCATCGTGTACGGCCACAATATGAAGGACGGCTCCATGTTCGGACAGCTGAAAAGCTATTTGGAGGAATCCTTTTTCCTGGAAAACGGGGGAGAGGCCTCCTTCATCCTCTACACGCCGGAGGGGATCTGGCAGTATGATGTGTTCTCCATTGAAAAGGTGCTGAGCACCGATCCGGGCGTATACATGGTGGGCTATCTGCCCGGCGAGGATTTTACCGCCTTTGTGCAGGGGATGAAAGACCGCTCCCTCTATGACATGGGGGTTGAGGTGGACGGCACAAAGCCGGTGATGACCCTGTCCACCTGCAATACGGTGGGGGCGGCCCAGGGCAACCGGGTGGTCATGCACGCGGTGCAGGGCGAGCGCCTGGACAGCGAAAAAGGCTGAGACATATATTGTCCCCGGACCGTTCCCGACTGCGGGCGTATAGGGCAAACAACAGGCCCGTTGGCGTTTTTGGCGCCGGCGGGCTTGTTTGGTTTGGCTGCGAAAGGCCCGGGCGGGACGGCGGAGAGAACGGGAAGAACGGCAGCGGGCAGCCTGCTTTCCGTGCGCTGGCATACCGGGAAAAATTTCCGCAGAAAAATCGTACAGAGATGAAGAAAGGCAAACCGCCCGCTCGTAGTATAAGCAGAACGGAACAAACGAGGGGAGGGGCTGGATGACAAACGCAGAATTTTCCAAGCTGGTCGGCCAGTACCAGGCCCTCGTGTATACCGTTTGTTACCAGCTGGTACAGGATCATCAGACGGCGCAGGATCTGGCGCAGGAGACCTTTCTGGCCGCCTACACCCACATGGACGCCTGCCCGCCGGAGCACTACAAGCCCTGGCTGGCCCGCATTGCGGCCAACAAGGCAAAAGACCACCTGAAAAGCGCCTGGTGCCGCAAGGTGGGTCTGCCCGGAGAGGATGCCATGCCGGAAACGCCCCGGCCCGGGGCGCCGCCGGGCCCCCAAAGCCCGGAACAGGCGGCGGTGGACCGGGACGAAGCCGCGGCCATCGCGGACCTGGTGCGGGGGCTGCGTCAGCCCTATGGTCCGGTGGCACGGATGTACTTTTTGGAAGAACGCACCGTGGACGAGATCGCGTCGGCGCTGGGCCGGCCGGTCAAGACCGTACATACCCAGCTTTACCGCGCGCGGCAGATGCTGCAGCGGCAGATCCAGGAAAGGGGGAACAGCTGAGATGTCACAGGAATTGTTTTTGGAAAACGGCCATCTGAGCGATGCCGGGCTCGCCGCGCTGCGGGACGGCCAGCTGGATGAACTGGCCCGTCTGGAAGCTGCCGAACACCTGAGCTTCTGCGACGCATGCCTGGACCGGTACCTGGCCCTGGCGGAGCCGGTGCAGATCCAGCCGCCCGAGGATTTGACCCTGCCGGTCATGCGCCGCATCCGGCAGCGGATTGCCCGGGTGGTGATGAACCGGTACGCGGTGGCCGCGGCGGCGGTGGTACTGGCGTTTGGGCTGTGGGGCGGCGGCGTATTCGGCCGCATCACCCAGAAGCCCGACTGGCGGCAGGATGTGCCGGATGAACGGACCCACTGGGAGATCAGCGATTCGCTGAACCAGATGTTCGGCGCATTCGGCAACGCGGCCGACCATCTGCTGGATGCGCTGCATCCGACCTTCGATCAGCCTTCCGGCGCGGCCGACACGCCCGCCGATTCTGTTAAAGGAGAGTGACCCACACCATGAAAAAGAACGGTTTTCTTGTATTTTGCTTCGCTTTTGTGCCCGGCGCGGGCCAGATGTACCAGGGGTACATGAAACGAGGCCTGTCCATGGCCATGCTGCTGGCGGGCTCGGTGGTGCTGACCTGGCTGTTCAGCCCGCTGGGAATGCTGGTTCCGGTGGTCTGGATGTACAGCTTTTTTGATACCTTCAATATCCACTACAACTGCCTGGAAGGTCATCCGCCTGTGGACGACTACATGATGCACCTGGGCGAGGATCAGAATCTGCTGCAGCTGGTCAAGGGACGCAGCACCCTGGTGGGCTGGATTCTGGTGGCGCTGGGCGTATACATGCTGTACACCAACTTTGTGCGGGAGCCGCTGCTGGATCTGGCCATCCAGCTGGGGCTGGAATGGATGATACGCATCCTGTACAATGTGCCGCAGCTGCTGGCCGCGGTGGCGCTGCTGGCGGTAGGCGTCTGGCTGGTGCGCGGGCCCCGGACGGCCCACAGCGACCGGGAGGAAATTCCCCCGTACCGGGGCGAGGAATAAGGAGGCGGACAGCATGGAAGAGCGTTTGAATGAATCGACCATCTGCCCGGAGGAACCGGCCGCTGCGCCGCAGCCTGCGGCGGAACCCCCTGCTGCCCGGCGCGAGCCGCCGCCCCGCCGGGTGGGCAGCTTTACCATGGGCCTGGCCCTGATCGCTGCCGGCCTGTTTATCCTGTGCGTGTATTTTGTGCCGGGATTTCCGGCTGTTGCCGTGCTCAAACTGGCGCCGCTGGTGCTGATCGCGCTGGGCGCGGAGATGCTCTGGCGGGGCCGCCGGGGCGAACGGGTGCGCTACGATCTGGTGAGCATCTTCATCAGCCTGATTCTGCTGGGCGCGGGCTGCGTGGCCTCGCTGATCCCCATGGTGGCGGAATACTACCGGCCCGGGCAGTACGAAGCCGTGCGCCAGCAGGCCGAACAGGAGATAAACGCCTGCCTGGACGGCAGCGAGGTCTACCGGACGGACGTGTATGTAAGCCTGAACGGGGAACTGGGCCTTACCGATGAGCAGGCCCGGCAGGCAGCCCGGGTGAGCTGCGAGATGGAACTGTATGGCCCCTTTGACAGCACAGAGGCGTTTGCCGAAGCCTGCCGGCAGCAGGCCGAGGCGCTGCAGGGGGCGGATCTGGCCAGCCTGTATTTCACCTGGAGCGACGACAGCCAGACCATGACCCTGTGGCTGGATCCGGTGCTGGCGCCGCAGGCCGGCGCAGAGCAGCTGGCGGCCCAGGTACGGGTGGAATCCAACATGACCGACGATGAAATCGGCGTGGATGGGGAAACCTACGAAAACGCCTGAATACAAAACAGAATGCGCCCCGCGCGGAGTTTTCCACGCGGGGCGCTCAGACTGTCGAAAAAGTCTTTTCGACAGTCTGAGCCGCCGTTTTTCCTGCTCTGCGCGCAGAAAAAACGGGAATATTACAAGTGGGAGAGGGCCCTGATGGTCCTCTCCCACACCCTCTCCCCTTTCGGTAAGAAAAGAGAGCAGCTTTTTCTACAAGCTGTGCGCCCCGCGCGGAGTTTTCCACGCGGGGCGCATTGTTTGTTGAAAACAAAAAGGCCGCGTTCCCGGAGGAGGTGGGAACGCGGCGAAAGCCGGGCTTGCGGCCGGCAAGGAGGAAGAGAAACGCGTAAGGAACTATCAGCCCTCTTCGATGGCGCAGACCTCTTCGGTGAGTTCCTCGGCCGCTTCGGAGGCGGCGTCGCTGCTCCAGGCGGGCATCCAGTGCCCGCGCAGGTAGAAGAAGAGGGACATGGCGGTGGCGATGCACCAGCCCACCGGCCAGGCCATCCAGACGCCTACCGCGGCGTTGAGCATGTTGGAGAAGGCAAAGGCCAGGATCACGCGCAGCGCCAGGTCGGTGAAGGTGGCGGCCATGAACAGCCGCATGCAGCCCGCGCCCCGCAGCACACCGTCGCTGATGAGCTTGAAGCAGACCACAAAGTAGAACGGGGAGACAATCCGCAGAAACTGCATGCCGGTATCCCGGGCCAGCTGGGTAGCCTCGGCGTTCATGAACAGTTCCAGGCAGATGCGGCCGCCGAAGAAGAAGGCCAGGAAGAAGGGAACCGCCACGCAGAGTGCCAGGCGGATGCCCGCGCCCCAGCCCTGCCGGACCCGGTCGTGCTTGCCGGCGCCCACGTTCTGGGCGGTAAAGCCGGACACGCCGTTGGCCAGGGTGGTGAAGCTGGTGATGGTGAAGGTATTCAGCTTGATGGCGGCGGAGTAGCCGGCGATCACGCTGGAGCCGTAGCTGTTGACCCGGCCCTGGATGAACATATCACCGATGGAGATGAAGCTCTGCTGCAGGATGCTGGGCACCGCGATGCGGGCAATGCTGCCCAGGGCGGCCAGGCTGAACAGAGGATGATGCTCCTCGCACTTTACCTGGGCTACCCGGCTGCGCAGCACGATCAGGGACAGCACACAGGCCACGCCCTGTGCCAGGAAGGTGGCCCAGGCCACACCGGCCACGCCCCAGTGGAACAGCGCCACAAACGCCCAGTCCAGCACGATGTTGGACAGGCTGGAGCCGATCAGGAAGTACAGCGGGGTGCGGCTGTCGCCCAGGCTGTTGAAGATGCCGGTGGCCACGTTGTACAGGAACAGGAACACGAAGCCGCCCACGTAGATGCCCAGATACAGCTGGGCGTCGGCAAAGATGTCGGACGGGGTATTGACCAGCCGCATCAGCCAGCCGCTGCCACCTACGCCCGCCACGGCCAGCACCGCGCTGAGCACAAAGCCGCTGATCAGGGTGGTGGAGACAGCGGTCTTCATGCGGCCGTAGTCCTTGGCGCCGAACAGCTGGCTGATCACCACGCTGCAGCCGATCTGGCTGCCCACCGCCACCGCCATGAAGATCATGGTGATGGAGTAGCTGGCGCCCACCGCGGCCAGCGCCGCTTCACCAGCGAACTTGCCGGCGATGACGCTGTCGGCGATGTTGTACATCTGCTGGAAAATCACGCCCACAAACATGGGCACACTGTACCGGCGCAGTACCTGTGCCGGTTGGCCGACCGTAAGGTCCTGTATCATAAACGAACACTCCCTCTATCACTGCAAAAACCCCGCCCGCCCGGACGGCGGACGGCTACGCTGTATAGTATAGCGCAGAAGAAACGATTTGCAAAATGCCGGTTTTGTATTTATACTATAACAAAAGCGTATGGCAGACCGGGCGGTCCCGGAAGCCCTGAAAGCGGGGCGGCGGGCGGATTTTCCGGCGCAGGAGACAGAAAAACGCCGAACGTGGTTCGGACAAAAAACAGGGGGTGCCGTATATGGCGGTGAACTTTGAGTATTACCGGGTGTTCTGCCAGGTGGCGCGCAGCCGCAGTTTTACCGGGGCGGCCCGGGCGCTGATGAGCAGCCAGCCGTCGGTGACCCGGTGCATCCAGAGCCTGGAGCAGCAGCTGGGCTGCACCCTGTTTGTGCGCACCCGCCGCGGGGTGAGCCTGACAGCGGAGGGGGAACTGCTGTATCACACGGTGGGCCCGGCCTGCGAGCGGCTGCAGCAGGGGGAAGCGGAACTGGCGGGGGCGCTGAGCCTGCAGGGCGGCGTGGTGCGGCTGAGTTCCACCGAGACGGCCCTGCATGAATTGCTGCTGGACCGGATGGACAGTTTCCGGGCCCGGTGGCCGGGGGTGCGGCTGCATCTGAACAACGGAACCACGCCCCAGGCGCTAGCCCATCTGCGCAGCGGCCGGGTGGAGATGGCGGTGGTGAGCGGCCCGGTGCAGACAGGCAAGGAGGTCAGGCTGCATCCGCTGGTGCGGGTGGAGGAGATGCTGGTGGCGGGGCCGGGAATGGCGCATCTGGCACGCAAGCCGCTGCATCTGCGGGATCTGGCCGGGCTGCCGATGATCTGCCTGGAACCGGGAACCTGCGCCCGGGATTTTTACGACGAGTTGTTTGCCGCCAAGGGACTGAACCTGAACCCGGAGGTGGAGGTGACCACCGCCGACCTGGTGCTGGCAACGGTGCAGCATGATCTGGGGGTGGGGTTTGTGCCTGCCGGGCTGGCCCGGCCGCTGGTGGAGAGCGGCGCGGTCACCCCGCTGCGGCTGGCGTTCAGCATGCCGCCCCGCTGGATCTACGCCGCCCGCGTCCAGGGCCGCCCCCTGAGCGCCGCCAGCCGGGCGTTCTGGAAACACCTGACCGAGGGGAGCGAGGGATGATAGGGGGGGAATCAACGATTCCCCCCAGCGCTGCGGGCGCAACAACGATGCGCCCGCCCGGCTGCGCCGACCGCGCTGCCGGTCTGGGTCTCCACTGGAGACCCAGCTGCTTCGCAGACCCGGCCCCCCGGAATACATGACCGAATCTTTTCGGCCATAGAAAATTTTATATAAAGTAAGGCCGGTGCGTATGTCAATACGCACCGGCCCGATTTTGTTTTGTTCCAAGGGCCGGAGTATTCCGGCCCTGATTTCCGGGGGTCTGGGGGATATGTTATATCCCCCAGATCAGCTTCGTTCTTACTCCGCCAGCAACTCCCGCAGAGCCGGCACGGCGCGCAGGCCCTGCTCGCGGCCCTGGGAATAGACCAGCTGCAGCTTATCCGGATCCCGTTCCAGGCGATCCACCGCCAGCGGCGCGGCGGGCCGCACCACCAGGATCCGGCCTTCTTCCGCCAGGCGGTCGGTCAGATCCATCAGTTTGTTATACTGCACCGGCATATACAGCAGCGCTTTCATCAGCTCCGGCCAGTGCCGGTACCGGGCATAATACAGATCCTTCATCCGCTTGCTCAGCCGCTCCTTGCGGAATCCCAGCGGACGGGTGGTCACCACCACGATCTTCTCATATCCCTCGTCCAGCGCCCACTGCAGCGGGAAAGAACAGCTGATCCCGCCGTCCAGATAGGGCTCGCCCTCCAGCGTCACAAAGGGGCTGAACAGCGGCATGCTGCTGGACGCCCGCGCTGCCTGATACACATCCACCGGGCCGCCCTTTTCAAAATAGGCCGCCTTGCCGGTGTCGCAGTTGGTGGCCACCGCCATGTACCGGATCGGAGAATGTTCCAATCCCTCAAAATCAAAGGGAATCCGCTCTTTGCAGATATCGTCGAACAAATAATCAAAGTTCACGAAACTGCGGCTGGCCGCGAACGCCCGCAGCCCCACGTAATGGGAATCCCGGGCAAACTCGGTGTTTACCCGGATGGCCGTGTGCGGCTGCCGGGCCGCGTAGTACAGCCCGTTCAGCGCCCCCGCGCTGGTACCGGCCACCGCGTCGGTCCACAGGTCTTCCTCCATCCAGACATCCAGCACGCCGCTGGTGAAATTCCCCCGGAAGGCCCCGCCCTCCAGAATCAATGCGCTTTTGCCCATATAAATCACCCCGTTTTCTGACAATATAACGAATCGAACCGCCGTTTCGCTTCAAAACGGCGGTTCTGTGTGTTGGTTTATACCGATTCGCTGTCCAGCAGGCCTTCCACCGTGATCAGCGTCTGGCCCAGCGTCAGGGTCGCCCCCACCGGCAGCGGCACCGCCTGGCCTGCCGGGTATCGCACCCCGTCCACCGACATCCCGTTCTTGGACCCCAGGTCCCGGGCGCACAGGCGCCCGTCCACCCATTCCAGCACCGCGTGACGGCGGCTCAGCTGCGGATCCTCCAGCACCAGCTGGGCCATCTCCGGGCTGCGGCCGATCACACAGGGCAGCTGGGACACGTTCACATGGCTGGAATCCTGCCCCGCCGTGATGCACAGCCGCACGCCGCCGCCCTCCTGCCGGGCAGCCGCCAGCATCTGCCGCCGCTGCAGCTCATACAGGTTGCCGGTGGCGCTGGTCAGAGTACCCTCCGGCCGGGGCGCGCTCTCGATAAAGGTGGTGAACTCCTCCTGCACGGGATAGAGCGGCACCTCGATCTCGTCGGTGCGGGCCGGCTCAGCGGCCATCATGCTCTCCGCCAGGTGACGCAGCCCCGTGGACGAGAAATCCGGCTGGGACACATAATCCGCCAGCCGCCGGGCGTCCGGCGTGCCGGGCGCGATCCGGGCCAGTTCCAGTGCCGCGTCCCGCAGCCGCTGTTCCGGGTCCTGCTCACAGGGCAGGGGCAGATAGGTCAGGTATACGCCCTTCCGTGCCGCGTCCCAGAAGATGTGGTCGGGGCAGAAGCTCAGCCCTTCGGGGCCAAGGCCCGCCGCCGGCAGCCCCTGCACCGCCAGGCAGAGCGCCCGCAGCGCCGCCGCCGCGGGCCAGATCTCCTGCGGACGCAGCCGCAGCAGCTTGCTGATCCGCAGCCGGCTGCCTACATCGTATACCAGGGCCACCCGGCCATCCTCGTCCAGCAGGCGGCAGGGCAGCAGCGGCTGGCCGCTGCCGGTCATGGCCGAAAGCCGGTCCGGCAGGATGGGCCGCTGGTCCGGGTAAAATACCAGCTCGTCCAGGCCGGCGCGCATACGCAGAACGCCGGTGGGAAGCGGAGCCAGATTCATAGCGAAGTACCTCCTTGGAAGCAGGGCCCATGATACGGCCCGTTACAACTTTGAAACAAGTCAGATACCCTATTATAGCATAAAATGCGCGGTTTGTGTAAAGTGCCGGTAAAAAAACACAGTTTATACCGTCTCAATCTGCTGCCAGCGGCCCCGCCGCCAGCGGAAAATAAAGATCACACCCCGCAGGTTCTCGTCCAGCGCGTAGGCCAGCCAGACCCCCGCCAGGCCCAGCTGCAGCCAGACACCCAGTACCCAGGCCATGCCCACGGCGATGATCCACTGGCTCAGGATCCCCACGCCCACCGGGAACCGCACGTCGCCCACCGCCTGCAGATTGCGCACCAGCACAATATTCAAACAGCGGCCGATCTCCAGCACGACCTCGATCCACATAAGCCGGGCGCCCAGCGCAATGACACAGGGATCGGTGCTCAGCAAACCGTAGAGCGGGCGGGCAAACACCGCCAGCGCCAGGGCAATGCCCACCGTAATGGGCAGGAACAGCTGCAGCACCCGGGCGTTGTCCCGCTTGGCCTGGTCAAAATCCCGCGCACCCACCGAGTACCCCACCAGGATGGCCACCGCCTGGCTGACCGCGCTGATGAGCATGTAGCACACCTGGGCGAACATGGAGGCGTACATCCGGGTGGTGACGGCGTAGGTACCCATGGCGTTGATGAACACCAGGCTGGCGGCCTGGCTCAGGTTGTAGGACAGGCCCTCGCCGCCCGCCGGCAGACCGATACCCAGCAGCCGCCGCAGCAGCGGTTTCGGAAACGGCCGCAGCAGGGCAGGGGAGAGGGTGGCGCCGGGCACGCTGCGCAGAAACGCCGCCGCCAGCACCGCCGTGCCCGCGATCCGGCACAGGGTGGTGGACAGGGCCGCGCCCGCGGCGCCCAGCTGGGGCAGGGGCCCCAGACCGTAGATAAAGGCGGTGTTGCCTGCGATGTTCAGCAGGTTGATCAGGCCGGTGGTCAGCATGATGACGGTCATCCGGGCGTGGGCCCGCAGAAACGCGCTGAAGGTGAGCATCAGCGCCTGGAACGGCAGGCTCAGCGCCGCTACCCGCAGATAGGCTAGGCACTCCGGCGCGGCTTCGGCGGGCACCCCCATCAGCGCTACCAGCGGGCCCGCCGCCGCTAGCAGCCCGACGGTAAGGGTCAGGCTTACCATCAGGTTAACCAGACAGCTGAGCACGTATACCTGCCGCACCGTCTGCTCCTGCCGGGCACCCAGATACTGGCTGACCAGAATCGTGGAGGCCAGGCTGATCACGTTAAAGGTCAGGATCAGGATATTGATCACCGTGTTGGCGTTGCCCACCGCGGCCACCGCCGTATCGTTGTACCGGCTGAGCATGATCTGGTCGATGTTGCCCACCAGCATCTGCAAAAGCAGCTCGATGAACACCGGCCAGGTCATCTTCAGCAGCGAGGGCCGCGCCGGCCCGGCTGTGCGCGTCTGTTCCATGATATGTTCCTCACTTTCCCTCTGTGCGGCCTCTTGCCGCCTTTCCCGCTGCGGCCCTTTTTGGCCGCGTTTCTTCCCGGCCGCGGCGGGCTTTCCCTTCCCGCGCGGCACCGCACCTATTATAGCCGCCCCGCACCCGCTTGAACAGCTTGGAAAATCGACAATCTTTTGCCGCCACGGGGCCGATGGGTTTTGTATTACATGTACAAGAAAAACGGAGAAACTTTGTGTAAAGCGCAAAATACCCCGGAGGCGCGGGCCTCCGGGGTACAGATTCGGTTTATTCCAGGCCGCTCAGCAGGATGCGGTCGTTGTCCATGGCGCGGCCGGTGCTGCGGCCAAACCGCTCCAGCAGGTCGGCCACCGTCATGCCGGCCCGCTCCTCGCCCTGCACGTCCAGCACGATCCGGCCGGAATCCATCATCAGGGTCCGGTTGCCCAGCCGCAGCGCGTCCGGCATGTTGTGGGTGATCATCAGGCAGGTGATGCGATTTTCCGCCACGATCTTTTCGGTCAGGTCCAGCACCACCGCGGCGGTGCCCGGGTCCAGGGCGGCGGTGTGCTCGTCCAGCAGCAGCAGCTTCGGGGTCACCAGGGTGGCCATCAGCAGGGTCAGCGCCTGCCGCTGGCCGCCGCTCAGCAGCCCCACCGGCTGCTTCATCCGGTCCTCCAGGCCCAGGCCCAGCGAGGCCAGACGCTCCCGGAACAGTTCCCGCTGCGCCTTGGTCACCCGGCTCAGGATGCCGCCCTTGGCCCGGCTGGCCCGCAGATAGGCCAGGGACAGGTTTTCCTCAATGGTCATATGGGGGGCGGTGCCCCGCAGCGGGTCCTGGAACAGGCGGCCCAGCTGGCGGCTGCGCTTGTGCTCCGGCAGGAAGGTCACGTCCTGCCCGTCCAGCTCCACGCTGCCCTCGTCCGGGTAAAAGCCGCCGGCGATGGCGGCAAACAGGGTGCTTTTGCCCGCCCCGTTGGAGCCCACGATGGTGGCGAAATCCCCCGGCGCCAGGTGCAGGTTCACCTTTTGCAGGGCCTTTTTCTCGTTTACGGTGCCGGGATTGAAGGTCTTGCTCAGATCGGTCAGGGTCAGCATCCGGCATCGCCTCCTTTCGCGGCGCGGGCGCGGCGGGCGCCGGCGGCCGCCATTTTACGCTTCTGCAGCGCGGCCAGCTGCCGCAGCCGGGGCGCGGCGATGGCTACCGCCACGATGATGGCGCTGACCAGCTTCAGGCATTCGGCGGGCAGGTTCAGCCGCAGCGCGATGGCCATGATGAACCGGTAAACCACGCTGCCCACCACCGGGGCCAGCATCCGCGCCCGGGGCCCGGCCCAGCCCAGCAGGGTCTCGCCGATGATCAGGCTGGCCAGGGCGATGGTCACCATGCCGGTGCCCAGGTTTACATCGCAGGTTTTCTGGTACTGGGCCAGCACCGCGCCGGACAGGGCGGTGAGCGACCCGCTGATGCACAGCCCCACCGTGATGGTAAAAGCCGGGTTGATGGAGGAGGAACGCACCATATCGGCGTTGTCGCCGGTGGCGCGAATGCTCAGACCCAGCCGGGTGCCCAGGAACAGCCGCAGTGCCAGCGTGGCCAGCAGGGTGATGCCCGCCGCCAGGACAAGGCCGCCCCAGCCCTCCAGCGGGGTGCCCCTCAGCAGCGCTGCAAACCGGGTAAACAGGGTATCAACGGTGAACAGGTTCAGGTTGCTGGAAAAGCCCATGGCCGCGATATTCACGGTGTACAGGCCGGTGTTTACAATGATGCCCGCCAGGATGCTCTGCACCCCCAGCCGGGTCTGGAGAAAGGCGGTGACAAAGCCGGACACAACGCCCGCGCCCATGGCGGCAAACAGCGCCAGCACCGGATGGCCGGCCAGGGCCACGGTGGCCCCCACCGCACAGCCCAGCACAAAACATCCGTCGGTGGACAGGTCCGCGATGTTCAGCACGCTGTAGCTCAGATAGAGCGCCAGCGCCACCAGCGCGTAGACAAAGCCCAGTTCCAGGGCGTTCTGCACGATGGCCAGGGTGAGAAAGGATGACATGGGAATTCAGCCTCCTTACAGCTTGGAATACCACAAACGCCGCGCCCCCCGCGCAGGGCCGCACCGGACAGCCTGCCCGGCACGGCCCCGGCCGCGAGGGGTTTGCGGCGGAGAGGATCAGTCTTCGGTGGTGGTGACCTCCACCAGGCTTTCGGCCATATCGGCAAACATGCTGTAGTCTGCGCCCAGGCCGGCGGCGGTTTCGGTGTTCACGGTGATGATGTTGCCGGCTACCTGCTGAACCGCGGGGATGGTGCCGGTCTGCAGGGCCTCAATGGCCATGTCGGCGGTCACCGCGCCCAGCTCGGTGTAGTTGCAGCCGCAGGTGGCAAAGGCGCCGTTGCGCACAAAGGAGTCCGCGCCGGCGTAATGGGGCACGCCCGCCTCGATCATGGTGGGGGCGATGGCCAGTTCCACGGCGGCCACCACGTTGTCGGTGGGGGTGAAGATGGCGTCCACCTGGTCCAGCATGCTGGTCAGGGCGCTGATGACCTCATCGTTGGTGTTGCCGGTGCGCTCCACATAGGCGATGCCCTTGCTGTCCAGGTATTCCTTGGCCTGGGCGATGGGCAGGGCGCTGTTCGGTTCGGACTGGCTGTACAGCAGGCCCACGGTCTTGAGATCCGGGTTCTGGGCCAGCATCATGTCCAGGATCATGGTGGTGTCCAGCGCGTCGCTGGTGCCGGTCACGTTTTCGCCGGTCATGCCCGCGCCCTCCGGGTCGGAGATGGCGGCAAACACCACCGGGATGTCGGTGCCCTCGGTGGCCAGCTGCATCTGCTGGGCCGCCAGGGTGGCGATGGGGATGATGGCGTCAAAGCCGTCGCTGACTACCTGGGTGCCGATCTGGCCCAGCAGGGTGGGGTCGTTCTGGCCGTTGAACTCTTTGTATTCAATGGTGATGCCCAGCTCCTCGGCCTTGGCGTCCAGCTCGGCCTCGATGGCCAGCCGGATCTCGTCCAGGGAGGCGTGGTCCATCTGCTGCACGATGGCGATGCGGTAGCCCTCGCCGGCGGAGGAATTGCCCGCGGTGGAGGAGGTGCCGGCGGCGGAAGAGGAAGAACCCGCGCCGCAGGCGGTCAGGGACAGGGCGAACAGGGCGGATGCGGCGGCGGCAAACAATTTTTTCATGGTCATGACAATACCCTCATTTCTTTTGTTCTGGCGGTGTGGATGGCGGAAAACGGCTCTCAGCCGCGCCATCGGCGCCATCGCCGCGCGGTGGGGGCGTGAGGGTGGGAACGGTTCGTCATAGCGATGCGCCTCCTTTTTGCCGGGGGAGGAAATACAAAACGGCCTGCCCCCGCACAGTGATAGACTGTGCAAGGACAGGCCGGACAGTTCATAAAACGCCGACACCTGCGGTGCCACCTTGCTTGCCGCGAAAACACGGCCACTCAGCGGAGCGCCAACACGCCCCTGCCCCGGTAACGGGAGGCTCCCGGCGCGGGCTACCCAGGCTTTGCGGCCCTTCACCCCGCCCTCGGCGGTCCATTTGTCTGCCCCGCTTTCTGCCCGTTTCCAGCTGACCGGGCTCTCTGGAAGTGCGCTGTGCAGTTTTATCTCCGCCTCATCGGTTTAGGGATACTCTATCACTTTTTTTTACTAAAGTCAAGAGACCGGGCAAAATTTTTTGCGGCAGAGGGCCGGATGTTAAAAAAGCTGCGGCGGGAAATTGTTTGTATTTTGTGAAACCCCTGTTTTTTTGCGGCCTGACGGTGTATAATAGATAAGAATTTCTCTTAGGAGGGTATTAGATTGAAGAAAAGGACTTTCAAGCTGCTGAGCCTGGCGCTGTGCCTGGCAATGCTGTTCACGCTGGCCGGCTGTTCCGGCGACGCATCCGGTTCCGGGGATTCCTCGGCGGCCGAGGGGGATGCGAAATACAACTACACCGGCGGTTTTGACTACAGCCAGAACATCGCGGCCGACGGCCGCTGGGAGGGCGTGACCGCGCTGGACTACGTCACCCTGCCCGAGGGCTACGAGGCCATCACCCTGCCCGAGGATGTGACCACCGTGTCTGACGAAGACGTGCAGGCCCAGGTGGACAGCGTGCTGGCCAGCTACGCCACCACCATCGAGGTGACCGACCGGGCCGTGGAAGACGGCGACACCGTGAACATCGACTACGTGGGCAGCGTGGACGGCGTGGAGTTTGAGGGTGGCAGCACCCAGGGCGCCGGCACCAGCGTGACCATCGGTGTGACCAGCTACATCGACGATTTCCTGGAGCAGCTGATCGGCCATATGCCCGGCGAGACCTTCAATGTGGAGGTTACCTTCCCCGATCCCTACGAGAACAACCCGGATCTGGCCGGCAAGGACGCTGTGTTTGTGACCACCATCAACTATATTGAGGACAGCCAGCTGCCCGAGTACAACGATGCCTTTGTGGCCGAGAAGTTCGCCGACAACGGCGGCTACACCACCACCGCCGAGCTGGAGCAGGCCATCAAGGAAAGCATCGTGCAGTACAACACCCACAACTACGTGATCACCTACATGAACGACAACTCCACCGTGTCCCAGGTGCCGGACACCATGAAGGAGTACCAGGCGTATGTGATGCTGGACTACTACAACACCTACGCGTCCTACTTCGGCATGGAGCTGAACGACTTCATCAGCCAGATGCTCCAGGCGGAGAGCCAGGACGCGCTGGTGGAGGCCCAGGCGGAGAACATTGAGGCCGCCGCCAAGGAGGCCCTGATCCTGCAGGCTGTGGCCGAGGCCCAGGGTATCACCGTGGACACCGCCGCTGCCCAGGAAATGATGGGCGAGAACTACGAGACCGCTGTGAGCCAATACGGCGAGCCCTACGTGCTGATGAACACCATGGCCAACAAGGTCATCGACCAGCTCATGAGCACCGCGCACTGAGCGCTTTTTCCATAGCAGACCAGACCGGGAAGCCCTGTTGGGGCTTCCCGGTTTTTGTCGCTTTGGTAAACAATAAAAATAAAGACAAAAAATTACCAATTTGGGCGATTTTCTACAAGAGAAATCCGGCCGGGAAAGATATAGTTAAAGAAAAGGGCCGGGCACGGCCGCAACACATGGATAAAAAGGAGAGGCACCATGAGCATTTTGACAGATATTTCCGAAAACCTGCAGCGCGGCAAGGCCAAGATCGTCAAAGAGCTGGTTCAGCAGGCGATTGACCAGGGCATTCCTGTCCAGCAGATCCTGGACGAGGGCCTTCTGGATGGCATGAGCGTGATCGGCGAGAAGTTCAAGAACAACGAAGTCTTTGTGCCGGAAGTTCTGGTGGCGGCCCGCGCCATGAACATGGGCGCTGCCCTGCTGAAGCCCCTGATGGCCGACGCGGGTGTGGAAGCGGCCGGCAAGGTGTGCATCGGCACCGTCAAGGGCGACCTGCATGATATCGGCAAGAACCTGGTCAAGATGATGATGGAGGGCAAGGGCCTGGAGGTCATCGACCTGGGCACCGACGTGGCCCCCGAGACCTACGTACAGACCGCCATCGATCAGGGCTGCCAGATCATCTGCTGCTCCGCCCTGCTGACCACCACCATGGGCATGATGGAAGAGGTTGTGAAGAAGGCCGGCGAGGCTGGCATCCGCGACAAGGTCAAGATCATGGTGGGCGGCGCCCCCGTTACCCAGACCTTCTGCGACCAGATCGGCGCCGACTGCTACACCCCCGACGCGGCCTCTGCCGCCGACGCTGCGGTGTCGATGTGCCGGGCTACTGCCTGATTGACTGGATTTTTTCTCTCCCCTTTTCTCTTTGCGAGGGCCGCTGCCTGATACGGGCAGCGGCCTTACACATGGGTACAGAAACACAAAACGCCCTGCCGGGTTCCGGCAGGGCGTTTGTCTGTTGTTACTCCATCGAGGGGGACAGCTTGTCCAGATCGAAGGGGGTGTCCTGATAGACGTAGTAGTTGAGCCAGTTGGCGTAGAGCAGGAACGCATGGCTGCGCCAGCGGTGCACCGGCTCGCGGGTGGGATCGTTGTCCGGGTAGTAGTTGGCCGGGGGCGCGATGGGCAGGCCCCGGTCCAGATCCCGGCGGTATTCCGCGTCCAGGGTCATCCGGTCATACTCCGGGTGGCCGGTGACAAAGATCTGGCGGCCGCTGTCAATGCCCATGAGATAGGGCCCGGCCTCCTCGCTTTCGGCCAGCATCCGCACCGCGCCGCAGGCGGCCAGGGCCTGGGGGTCCACCCCGGTATGGCGGGAGTGGGGGGCCCAGAACTCTTCGTCAAAGCCCCGCACCAAAGGATTGGCCGGGCGGGTGACCCGATGCCGGAAGATGCCGAACATCTTGTGTTCCAGCGGCACCTTGGGGATGCCGTAGTGGTAGTACAGCGCCGCCTGCGCCCCCCAGCACACATGCAGGGTGGAGTAGACGTTGGTCTTGCTGAACTCAAAGATGCGGCAGAGCTCCGGCCAGTAGTCCACCTGTTCAAAGGGCATCTGCTCCACCGGCGCGCCGGTGATGATCATGCCGTCGAACCGCTGGTCCTTCACCTGGTCAAAGGTGGTGTAGAAGGCCTCCAGGTGTTCTGCCGACACGTGCGCCGCCGCGTGGGTGGCGGTGCGCAGAAAGGTCAGCTGCACCTGCAGCGGGCTGTTGGCCAGCAGCCGGGCCAGCTGGGTCTCGGTGGCGATCTTGGTGGGCATCAGGTTCAGCACCAGAATGCGCAGCGGCCGGATGTCCTGGGTGGCCGCCCGCTGACGGTGCATCACAAATACGTTTTCGCTGCCCAGCTGGCTGTAGGCGGGCAGATCCTGGGGAATGATCAGGGGCATGGGGGCCCTCCGTTCTGTGGAATTTTGAAAGATCTCAGATCTGGGCCAGCGCCTGCTCCAGGTCGGCGATCAGATCCCGCTTGTCTTCAATGCCGCAGCTCAGCCGCACCAGATCCGGGCCTACGCCGGCGGCGCGCAGCTCCTCGTCGTTCATCTGGCGATGGGTGGCGCTGGCGGGGTGCAGGCAGCAGGTGCGGGCGTCGGCCACGTGGGTCTCGATGGCGGCCATCTTCAGGTGCTTCATGAAGTTTTCAGCGGCCTTGCGCCCGCCCTTGACCCCGAAGCTGACCACGCCGCAGCTGCCGCTGGGCATATACTTCTGGGCCAGTTCGTAGTACTTGTTGCCGGGCAGGCCGCAGTACTCCACCCAGGCGATCTTGTCGTGGCCCTGCAGGTACTCGGCCACCGCCTGGGCGTTCTCGCAATGGCGCTGCATCCGCACGTGCAGGCTCTCCAGGCCCAGGTTCAGCAGGAAAGCGTTCTGGGGGCTCTGGATGCTGCCGAAGTCCCGCATCAGCTGGGCGGTAGCCTTGGTGATGTAGGCGCCCTCCAGGCCGAACCGCTCGGTGTACACCACGCCGTGGTAGCTGTCGTCCGGGGTGCACAGGCCGGGGAACTTGTCCGCGTACTTGGTCCAGTCAAACTTGCCGCTGTCCACAATGCAGCCGCCCACGCCCGCGCCGTGGCCGTCCATGTACTTGGTGGTGGAGTGGGTCACGATGTCGGCACCCCACTCGAAGGGACGGCAGTTCACCGGGGTGGCAAAGGTGTTGTCCACGATCAGGGGCACGCCGTGACGGTGAGCCACCCGGGCAAACTTCTCGATGTCCAGCACGGTCAGCGCCGGGTTGGCGATGGTTTCACCGAACAGGGCCTTGGTGTTGGGACGGAAAGCTGCGTCCAGCTCTTCCTCGCTGGCGTCCGGGTTCACAAAGGTGAACTCGATGCCCATGCGCTTCATGGTCACGGCAAACAGGTTGTAGGTGCCGCCGTAGATGGTGCTGCTGGCCACCACATGGTCGCCGCAGCCCGCGATGTTGAACACCGCGTAGAAGTTGGCCGCCTGGCCGCTGGAGGTCAGCATGGCCGCGGTGCCGCCTTCCAGCGCGCAGATCTTGGCCGCCACCGCGTCGTTGGTGGGGTTCTGCAGGCGGGTATAGAAATAGCCGCTGGCCTCCAGGTCAAACAGCTTGCCCATATCCTCGCTGGTGGCATATTTAAAGGTAGTGCTCTGAATAATGGGGATCTGACGGGGTTCCCCGTTGCCCGGGGTGTAACCCCCCTGTACACATACGCTGTCCAAATGCAGGTCCATGGCTTATATCTCCTTTTGATAAAATGCGGCCTCCCGGCCCCTCTTACCGTCTATGATACCGCTTTTATAGGGTATGGGTCAAGCAAAACCGTGCGCCGGGGCTGTTCACAAAAACTTTTCAATTGCGGCTCTTGACAATTGGGCGGCGCGGGTATAGTATATTAGCAGTCGAAGCGTGAGAGTGCTAAAACGAACCCCGCCCACACCGGCCGGAGAAAGCGGCCGGGCGAGTATCCCGCAGGAACGGGAGAAAATGGCGGCAAACGGGCGAAATGCCCCGGGATGTATTAGCATAAACGTCAAGACTTTGCCAAATATATAAAATGTATGTGTGATAAGGAGGGTCGCTGTATGAATGCCGATCGTTTTACCCAAAAATCCATGGAGGCGCTGCAGAGCGCCCAGAAACTTGCCCTGGAGTACCAGAACCAGGCGCTGGAGCCGGAGCATCTGGCGGCCGCGCTGGCCAGCCAGGAAAACGGCCTGGTACCGCAGCTGCTGCAAAAGATGGGGGTGGAGCCGGGTAACTTTGCCGCGGCGGCCATGCAGCAGGTGGAGAAACTGCCCCATGTGACCGGCAGCGGCCGGGAGGCGGACAAGATCTATATCTCTGCCGCTACCGATAAAGTGTTGAATGCGGCCGAGGCCCGTGCCAAGGCCATGAAAGATGAATATGTGAGCGTGGAGCATCTGTTCCTGGCATTGCTGGAACAGCCCAACGCCGCCATCCGGGAACTGACCCGTACCTTCAGCCTGGATGTAAACAAGTTCCTCAGCCAGCTGGCGGACGTGCGGGGCAGCCAGCGGGTGACCAGCGACCACCCGGAGGATACCTACGACGTGCTGAAAAAGTACGGCCAGGATCTGGTGGAGATGGCCCGGCAGCAGAAGCTGGACCCGGTGATCGGCCGTGATACCGAGATCCGGAACGTGATCCGGATTCTGTCCCGCAAGCGCAAGAACAACCCCTGCCTGATCGGTGAGCCCGGCGTGGGCAAGACCGCCATCGCGGAAGGGCTGGCCCAGCGGATCGTGCGGGGCGATGTGCCCGAGAACCTGAAAGACCGCAAGGTGTTCAGCCTGGATATGGGCGCGCTGGTAGCGGGCGCCAAGTACCGGGGCGAGTTTGAGGAACGGCTCAAGAGCGTATTGCAGGAGGTCAAGAAGAGCGAAGGCCAGATCATCCTGTTCATTGATGAGCTGCACACCATTGTGGGCGCGGGCAAGACCGACGGCGCCATGGACGCGGGCAACCTGCTCAAGCCTATGCTGGCCCGGGGCGAGCTGCACTGCATCGGCGCCACCACCCTGGACGAGTACCGCCAGTACATCGAGAAGGACCCGGCGCTGGAGCGTCGGTTCCAGCCGGTACAGGTGGACGAGCCCACGGTGGAGGATACCATCAGCATTCTGCGTGGCCTGAAAGAGCGGTATGAGGTGTTCCACGGCGTGAAGATTCAGGACAGTGCCCTGATTGCCGCGGCCACTTTGTCCCACCGGTATATTACCGACCGGTTCCTGCCGGACAAGGCCATCGACCTGGTGGACGAGGCCTGCGCCATGATCCGCACCGAGATGGATTCCATGCCGGCGGAGCTGGACGACCTGCGCCGCAAGATCATGCAGCATGAAATTGAGGAAGCGGCGCTGAAGAAAGAGACGGATACCCTGTCCAAGGACCGGCTGGCGGCCTTGCAGAAAGAACTGGCCGGCATGCGGGACGAGTACAACGCCATGAAGGCCCGCTGGGACAACGAGAAGAACAGCATCGGCAACCTGCAGTCCATCCGGGAGCAGATCGAACAGACCAACGCGGCCATCGAAAAGGCCGAGCGGGAGTACGATCTGAACAAGGCGGCCGAACTGAAATACGGTAAGCTGCCCGAGCTGCAGAAACAGCTGGCCGAGGCGGAATCCAAGGCGGAGAACGCCGGCGATCACGACAGCAACCTGCTGCGTGACCGGGTGACCGACGAGGAGATTGCCCGGATCGTGGCCCGCTGGACCGGTATCCCGGTGGAGCGTCTGGTAGAGGGCGAGCGGGAGAAGCTGCTGCATCTGGAGGACATCCTGCACAAGCGGGTGATCGGCCAGGACGAGGCGGTGCAGAAGGTGAGCGAGGCCATCCTGCGCAGCCGGGCGGGCATCGCGAATCCGAACCGGCCCATCGGCAGTTTCCTGTTCCTGGGCCCCACCGGCGTGGGCAAGACCGAGCTGGCCAAGGCGCTGGCGCAGGCATTGTTCGACGACGAGCGGAACATGGTCCGGATCGATATGACCGAGTATATGGAGAAGTTCAGCGTCAGCCGTCTGATCGGCGCCCCTCCGGGATACGTGGGCTACGAGGAGGGCGGTCAGCTGACCGAGGCGGTGCGCCGCAAGCCCTACAGCGTGGTGCTGTTTGATGAGGTGGAAAAGGCGCATCCGGATGTGTTCAACATTCTGCTGCAGGTGCTGGATGACGGGCATATCACCGACAGCCAGGGCCGGGTGGTGGATTTCAAGAACACCATCATTATCCTGACCAGCAACCTGGGCAGCCAGTATATCCTGGAGGGCATCCACGACGGGCAGATCTCGGACGAGGCCCGCGCCGCGGTGGACGGGCTGCTGAAGAGCAGTTTCCGGCCGGAATTCCTGAACCGGCTGGACGAGATCGTCTACTACAAGCCGCTGACCAAGGATGAGATCGGCGGTATCGTGGAACTGCAGCTGGCGGATCTGCGCCAGCGGCTGGCCGACAAGCAGCTGAAGCTGGAGGTCACCGACGAGGCCCGCGCCATGATCATCGACCAGGGCTACGACCCCATCTACGGCGCACGGCCGCTGAAGCGGTTCATCCAGAGCCGGGTGGAAACCATGATCGCCCGGGCCATCATCGCGGGCGACCGCCCCGCCGGCAGCACCCTGACCGTCTGCGTCAAGGACGGCAACCTGGCGCTGGCGTGATGGGCCAAGCCAATCTGGGGGAGATAACATCTCCCCCAGACCCCCTGGGAACCGTGGCCGAAATACTTCGGCCACAGGGATTTATACAAAGTAAAGGCCGGTGCGCAAATGGTATGCGCACCGGCCTATCTTTATATTTTTCCCAGGGCCGGAGTATTCCGGCCCTGATTTCCGGGGGGGCATGGGGGGAATCGTTGATTCCCCCCATAGTAGCCTTTACAGCTGATGGGCGTCGATCCAGTCGCTGACGGTCTTGGCCACGGGGGCGAGGGAACCGTCGGTGAAGGGCACCACCAGGCCGGCGCTCTTGACCAGGTCGGCGTAGGTGCAGCTGCCGGCCTTGTCCACCAGGGCCAGGTACCGCTGCCAGGCGTCCTTTGGGTCTTTCAGGAACGCGGCGAAGAACTGCAGCGCCACCGTCTGGGCCAGGCAGTAGTCAATATAATAGAACGGGTACTGGTAGATGTGCAGCTGCCGCTGCCAGCCCGCGCCGCGGCCATAGAAGGGGATACCCTCCATGTCGTTCCAGGGCCGGTACTTTTTCTCCAGCTTGAGCCATTCCTCATTGCGCTGCTCCGGGGTCAGTTCCGGCTTGCTGTACACGATGTGCTGGAACTCGTCCACCATGCAGCCGTAGGGCAGGAAGCTCAGCGCGTCCTCCGCATGGTACAGGGCGTACTTGTCGGTCTGCTCGCCGAAGAACAGGTGATGCCAGGGGGTGGTCAGGAACTCCATGCTCATACTGTGAATCTCGCAGCTTTCCATGCCCGGGCTCTGCAGCTCGCCCGGCAGATCCTGCAGGAACGCCCGGTACGCCTGGAACGCATGGCCCGCCTCATGGGTCAGCACGTCCACGTCGCCGGAGGTGCCGTTGAAGTTGCTGAAGATAAAGGGCGCGTTCAGATCCGGCAGCGCGGTGCAGTATCCGCCCGGGGCCTTGCCGGGACGGCTCAGCACATCCAGCAGCTCGTTGTCCATCATGAAATCAATGAACTCGGCGGTTTCCGGGCTCAGTTCCCGGTACATTTTGCGGCCGGACGCCAGGATCTCCTCCGGGGTGCCGGTGGGGGTGGGATTGCCGTCGGCAAAATACAGCGCGGCATCGTACAGCTTCGGGTCGGTCAGACCGCACCGGGCCGCCTGACGGGCCTTCATCCGGGCGATCAGGGGCACCACGTCCCGCACTACCTGTTCCCGGTAGGTTTCCACTTCCTTGCGGCCGTAGCCCAGACGCTGCATCCGCAGGTAGGACAGCGGCACGTAGTTCTCATATCCCATGGCGCGGGCCTGGGCATTGCGGTTTTCGATCAGCTTGGTGTACAGCTCGTCAAACTCCGCCTGATGCTCGTCAAAGAACTTGCCCTCCGCTTCCAGCGCGGCCTTGCGCACGGCACGGTCGGTGCTCTGCTTGTAGGGCCCCAGCTTGGGCAGCGGCATGGTCTGGCCGTCAAACTCCACCATGGCGGAGGCGTACAGCTTCTGATACTGGCTGACCAGCGCGTTCTCCTGCTGCATCAGCGGCAGAATCTCCGGAACGGCGCAGCGCACGCCCAGCTCCAACTTGTCCAGATAGATCTGGCCCCAACGGTCGGCCAGGGCCTGCTTGTGGGGATTGGCCAGCACCGCACGGGCAAAGACCAGCGACTTGTCGTTGAACCGGGGGCTGCTCTCGTCGTAGTAGTCGTTCTCTTTGGCGTAGAACTCGTCCTGGGTGTTGATGGAGTACCGCACGTAGCACAGGCTGGAATCGGTCATGAACTGCTTGTTCAGCTTGTCGTACTCGGTGCAGACGGCCAGCAGCTCCTCACCGGAAGCCGCGGCGGCGGCCCGGGCCGTCAGTTCGTCCAGCTGGGCCAGCATGCCCTCCAGATCCGGGCGGACGTATTCAATCTGAGAAAAAGGTTTCATGATACAAAGATCCTTTCCGGCGCGGATGGGCCCGCGCCTGCAATGTTATTTTCAGTATACCACGTTCCGGCTGTGAAAAAAAGGTTGCATTCCGCAAAGAGGGAAGTATAATGGGAGTATCGCAGAGTAAGGGTCTGCGCGTTAAGTGCCGTTCCGACGGGGAGTTGCGGGCGGACGAAAAAGGCGTTTTGCCTTTGCGGTGCTGACCTTGAATCCCGCTGCTGCATAATGGGTGCAGAAACGGCTCTTTGCGGGCCGAAGTGCGCCCGTTTGACGCTGTGATCGGCTTCTTTTGTGCGGCAACACGCACGAAAGGAGCTTTTATTATGTCCGAAAAAACATCCTGGATCGCCGGCTGGCGGGAAAGTTTCCGCGCCAGCGCCCAAAGCCTCAAAAGCCCCCGCACCCTGGCCGGCGCGGCGGTGCTGATCGCGCTGAACCTGGTGCTGAACCAGGCCACCATCCCCGTATCCGCCTATCTGGAAATCGGATTCGATTTCCTGGCCAGCGTGGCCATCGCCTTCATGTACGGGCCGGTGGTGGCGGCCACCAGCGGGGTAGTCACCGACCTGCTGGGCTACCTGCTGCGCCCCAACGGGGCCTGGTTCCCCGGATTTACCATCAACGCCATCCTGCTGGGCATCCTCTACGGCCTGGCCTACTACCGCAAACCGGTCAAGCTGACCCGCATTATCGTGGTCAAGCTGATCGTGACGCTGGTGTTCAACCTGTTCCTTACCCCGCTGTGGCTGAGCATGATGTACGGCAAGGCCTTCGTGCTGCTCAGCGGGCTGCGGCTGATCAAGAATATCGTCAAGTTTCCGGTGGACGTGGCGCTGCTGTGGGTAGTGCTGCGCACCCTGGACAAGATCAAACGGCAGATGAATCTGTAACAGAACGGCCCCCGGCATTCAGCCGGGGGCCTTGTGCTGTTTACAGGTCGTCCGCGTCCTGCTGGGGCGTTTCCCCCGGCTCGGCGGGGGTGCCGGTCCAGCTGCCCAGCGGGTCGGCCTCCTGGTTGGCCCGCAGGGTGCGGGCGATCTCCATGGGATCGGCTTCCGGCTGCTTTTTGCCGAACAACTCGGTCCAGAATCCGCTCATGCGCAACCTCCTCCCTTTGTGGTGATGTATAGAGTGTGCGCGCCGCGGCCACACTCTATACATCCACAAAAAAGGATGTGAGCGTATGCGGATGAACACGCCCCGGGCCTTCTGGCTGGCGTTTTTTCTTACTCTGGCGGTGGTGGTGCCGCTGCTGGGCAGCTTTGCGCTGTGGGCGGTCTGGCAGCAGGCCGACCAGGCCCTGCGGGCGGCCCAGTCCACCAGCGGGCTGCGGATTCAGGTACCCACGGGGGAGAACACCTTTACCATGCTGGCGGTGGTGGCCGGGGAGGAGCCGGCCTTTGTGCTGGTGCGGCCGGACGCGGCGGGCGGGGAACTGGCTGTCTGGACGGTGCCGGCGGACAGCGTGGTGCGCACGGCTTCCGGCAGCTACACCACCCTGCGGGACTGCTATACCGACGCGGGCCCGGGCCGGGCGGCGGAGGCGCTGGCCGGGACGCTGGGGATTGAGGTGCGGTATTATCTGGCGGCTACCCGGCAGGGCTGGGGCACCATCGGCGACGGGCTGGGCCAGGTGCGGGTGAACCTGGACGGGGTGGCCGCCGCCGACAGCCTGGCCCGGGCGGGGCTGGCGGATGACCCGGTGGCGCAGCTGGCGCCCGCCAAACTGGACGAACTGCTGGAAAAACTGGGCTGCGAAAGCCCGGAGAGCGATGGGGTGCGGGCGGCGGTCTGGCTGGCGGCGGCCCGGCAGAAGGCCGAGCAGCTGCCCACCGTGATGCCGGACGGAATCCGGGCGGCGGGCGGCCTGCTGACCAACATGACCGCGCTGGACATCAACACCCTGGCCCAGACGCTGGAGTTCTGGGTGAACGGCCAGGGCGAGGTGGATGGCGGCGTGCTGCCCGGAGAATGGAACGCCCGGGACGGGCGCTATGAATTCACCGACGAGACCCTGACCTTTGCCGCCGAGCGGCTGGGCGCGGCGGACGCCGGGACCGGGAAATCGGGTGAATCGAGACCGCGGGAATGATATAAAACAAGGCCCGCGCAGACCTTTTGGGGTTTGCGCGGGCCTTTTGCTGGTTGGGCAGTATTGCCGTCGCCCGGGATGAATCGTGTTTTTGGCTATTTCTTGCGCAGCGTGCGGGCGTAGGCGGGGCGGCCGGGCTCGGGGGCGGTGATGGGTTCCAGCAGGCCGCGACGGATGAAATTCTCCATGCGCCCGGCCAGCCAGCCGTCGCCAATACCCGGCCGGTACCGGCCCAGCACCTGGCCGATCACCTCCGCTTCCCGGAAGGTCTCGGGCTGGCGGGCGATCTCCCGCAGCAGGAGAAAGTCATAGAAATCTTCGGGGACGCTCCGCAATTGGCCATTTACCACCGCCCGCAGCGGCGCGTTTTCCCGGCACAGCGCCGCCCAGCGGTGGCCCCACATCCGCAGCACCGGCCCGGGTACCGGCCTGACCCTTGCGGCCATCCGGCCCCAGTCGTAGGGGCTGACCTCGCCCCAGCCGGCGTATTCCACCACAGTTCCGTCTTCCCGGACTTCGTATTCCGGCAGGGTTACCCGTTCCACCGCTGCATCGGCAAGACCCGCGTTTTGCAGCTGCCAGGCCAGCCAGAAAAGACCGCATACCTCGTCCGGTTCCGGCCCCTGCCAGACGCGCACCGGTTCCCCGGCGCGGACCCGGCGAAGCAGTTCGGCCAGATTTTTCTGCGCACCGGCCATCGATCCGGCGGCCTGCCGGGGGCCTTCCGGCCAGTGGGCACAGAGGGCGGTCAGGGCTTCCAGCCGGCGGGGGCCGGGCGCGTCCTCCTCCAGAGGGCCCACGCTCAGCGCCAGCGGAAAGGCCAGCACGTCCGCCGGGCTGCCCTCCATGGGTACTGCCGCCGCCCGGGCCCGGCGTTCCTGTTCCTCGGCCCGGCGCTGGGCGGCAAGGCGCTCGGCGGGGGAGGGTTCCCCGCCCAGAAACGCCACCGCGGTGGCCCCGCCAATACACCCGTCCAGCGACAGGGCCATCTTCAGACTGCCCGCCGCGCTTTCGGAAAACACCACCTGTACCATGGACATGGCCTCCTTATAGGCAATACTGTATAATTCCAGTAGAATACAATCAGGATAGCACGGCGAAAAAAGTGGGTCAATGGGCTGTAAGGTTTTGGGGCCAGAGGAGTCATACAGGGTGAAAGGGGGCGGCGGCGGTGACCGGGTTCGAGCAGATTTACCGGGACTATTTTCAGCCGGTGTACCGGTACATACGGCGGCTGTCCGGGGACGAGCTGCTGGCGGAGGAGATCACCAGCGAGACCTTTTTCAAGGCCCTGAAAGCGGCGGGAAAGTTCCGGGGCGAGGGCGAGATGCAGGCATGGCTGTTCCGCATTGCCCGGAACTGCTATTTCACCCACCGAAAAAAGGCGCGGCGGCAGGAACCGGCCCGGCCGGAAACACTGGTCCGCCTGGCCGGGGCGGAGGAAAGCCCGGAGGAACAGCTGGCCCGGCGGGAGGACGCGGCCCGGGTCCGGCGGCTGGCGGACGGATTGCCGGAACCCTACCGGGAGGTATTGCAGCTGCGGATTTTCGGGGAACTGAGCTATAAACAGATCGGGGAACTGTTCGGGAAAACGGAGAACTGGGCCTGTGTGACCGGGTGCCGGGCCCGGAAGATGCTGCGGGAACGATGGGAGGCGGAAGAAGCATGACACGGGATTGTTACATAGTGCGGGACCTGCTGGCGCTGTGCCGGGAGGATCTGGTGAGCGGGGAGACCCGAACGTTTGTGAAGGAACATCTGGCCCGGTGCCCGGCCTGCCGGGCGGAGTGGGAGGCGCTGGACGGGCCGGCTCTGCCGCCGTTGGAGGGGGAAGAACCGGAGAACGGGCAGCCGTTCCGGGCGTTTGCGGCCCGGTGGGCGCGGCGGCGGCGGGCGGTGGCGGCGGCGCTGGCCGCGCTGGCGCTTCTGGCGGCGCTGCTGGGCGGGTGCCTGGCCTCGTACCTGGTTTTTGACACGCCGAACCTGTGCGCGGCGGCGGCCGGGGCGGCCCGGGTGCTGTGGACCGATACGGAAACGGTGACCCTGCGGCAGCAGCCCCGGGTGGTGCTGGCGAAGCCGGACGGCAGTTTGCTGGAAACCTACATGGCCGAACGGGGATTTACGGAGCTCGAGGAGGAACGGATGGGCGCGCTGCGGGTGTTCACCAACGGCGAGACCCGGGAAGCGGTGCTCTGTTCCCAGAACCGGTATTGGTGCCTGTGGAGCTGGCGGTGAAAGCCAATCTGGGGGGGACAACGTCCCCCCGGCGCTGCGGGCGCAACAAGGATGCGCCCGCCCGGCTGCGCCGACCGCGCTGCCGGTCTGGGTCTCCACCGGAGACCCAGCTGCTTCGCAGACCCGGCCCCCGGAAATCGGGCCGAATACTCGGCCCTCAGGAAAATAAAAAAAGACAAGGCCGGTGCGTGTTCCATTTGCGCACCGGCCTTGTCTATGTATAAAATTCCTATGGCCGAAGATATTCGGCCATGATTTCCAGGGGGTCTGGGGGAGATGTTATCTCCCCCAGATCAGCCTCTCACTTGAGCAGATCCCGGAACAGTCCGGCGCGCTGGAGGGCGGGGCGCAGGGCCAGGTAGGCGGCCACGCCCACGGCGGTGCTGATTACGGCGTTGATGCAGGTGGCACCCACGTTCCAGGCCAGGGTCAGGTCGGCGGCGGGCTTGCCCAGAATCAGCAGCTTATAATAATACCCGAACAGCGGATCAAACACGCAGTTGAACGCCAGGCCCGCCGCTGCCGAGATGACGGCATACAGGCTGCGGCGTTTCGGATCGGTCTGCTGGCTTACGTGCAGCACCCGATGAGCCACCACGCCGGTAATCAGGCCAATGCACAGCTTGGTGATCAGGGTTTTGGGCACATAGGTAATATAGGTAGGATCAAACAGGTCCCCCAGGCTCATGCCGATCGCGCCGCCCACGCCGCCGTACATCCCGCCGAACAGCAACGCCCCCAGCACGCAGATGGAATTTCCCAGATGAATGCTGGTGGCGTCCCCGCCCGGCAGCTGAATCCGGAACTGCAGCACCGCGAATCCCACATAGGCCAGCGCCGCCAGCATCGCCAGCACCGTCAGCCGCCGGATATGTCTGTCTTGATTTCGCATACAACTTTCCTCCCCGCCGGGGTTTTTGGGGCAACTCCGCACAATTCGCGCCTGACGGCTCAGACGGCGTATCCCGCCTAAAAATTCCGTGCTATTTTCCAAAAATACTCGGCAAACCACCCAGGTTTGCCTGCGTTTTTTGATTCATATCACAAAAAATTTTTCTGGCGCGCTCCACCGCCTGGAATTGTGCGGAGCTGCCCTTGACTTTTTTCGCCCCGGTCTGTATGCTCTATTATAGCGAACTCTGACCCCATTGAAATGGTCAGAATACATATTTTTTATGGTATCAGATGGGAGGGGCCGCCATGCCGACACCGTTGCTTTCTCTCGACCCGGCGGGGGAACTGCCGCTGTACGAACAGCTGTACCGGGCGCTGGCCGGGCGCATCCGGGCGGGGGAACTGCCCGCCGGCCGCCGCCTGCCCGGCAAACGCAGCCTGGCCGAACAGCTGGGGGTCAGCGTGAACACGGTGGACACCGCCTACCAGCTGCTGGCCGCCGAGGGCTGGCTGGACGCGCGGCCCCGGTCGGGCTTCTTTGTGGCCGGGCGTGCCTCGCTGCCGCTGCCCGGTCTGCCCCAGGCCGCCCCTGTGCCGCCCGTCCCGACGGCGGCCGCCGCGCCGGTCTGGCAGTTCGACTGCGGCACCAGCGGGGTGGATACCGGGCTGTTCCCGTTCCGTACCTGGGGCCGCATCCAGAAAGAACTGCTCTACGCCCAGCCGGGTCTGCTGGCCCACGGCCATCCCCAGGGGGACGAGGAACTGCGCGCCGCCATTGCCGACTATCTGCAAAGCTACCGGGGTGTGGTCTGTACGCCGGACCAGATCGTGGTGGGGGCCGGGGCGGAATACCTGCTCAGCCTGCTGGCGGTGCTGCTGCCCGGCGGCTCCGCCGCGCTGGAGGACCCGGGCTACCTGCGGCCCCGGGCGGTGCTGGGCAACTGCGGCGTGGCCTGTCTGCCGGTGCCCATCGACGCGGGCGGCATGGACCTGGACGCGCTGGAAGCCTCCGGGGCCCGCATCGCCTATGTGACCCCCAGCCACCAGTTCCCCACCGGGGTGACCATGCCCGCCCCCCGCCGGGCCGGGCTGCTGGCCTGGGCGATGGCTGCGCCCGGCCGGTATATTTTAGAGGACGACTACGACTCGGAATTCCGGTTCGACGTGCGTCCGCTGCCCAGCCTGCAGGGGATGGCCGGGCCGGACGGGCCGGTGGTGTACCTGTCCACCTTCTCCAAAAGCCTGGCGCCCAGCATCCGTATCGCCTATATGGTGCTGCCCCGGCATCTGCTGGGGGCTTACCGGGCGCGGTTTTCCGCCTACGCCTCCACCGTGAGCCGGTTCGAGCAGCAGACTTTGTACCGGTTCATGGCCGAGGGGCACTTCACCCGGCATCTGGCCCGGATGCGCAAGGAGTACCGGGCCCGGGCCGCCGCCCTGACCGGCGCGCTGGAATCCGCCTTCGGCGCCGACCGGCTGACCTTCGGCGGGCGGCAGGCGGGGCTGCATTTCCTGTTGCGGGTGGCGGGCGGCCCGCCGGAGGGGGAGATGGTGCGTGCCGCCCGGGCCGCCGGGGTGCGGCTGGCGGGCCTGAGCGAGTTCTGCCAGGCGGCCACCTGCCCGCCCTCCACCGTGGTGCTGGGCTACGGCGCCCTGGCTGCCGGGCAGGCCGAACCGCTGGCGGCGCGGCTGGCTGAACTGTGGCGATAACAAAACGGGACGTTCCTGCGCGGAACGTCCCGTTTTTCATTCAATATCCAGATCCGGCGGCACGTCCAGTTCATGGGGAACCGGACGGCCGTTTTTCTTGCGCTGGCGCACGCACTCGGTGAGGAGGTACTCGATCTGGCCGTTCACCGAGCGGAAATCATCCTCCGCCCAGGCCGCAATGGCCGCGTACAGGCTGGCGGACAGCCGCAGCGGGATCTGCTTTTTCTCCCCGGCCATCAGTACAGGCTGCCGGAATTGACCACCGGCTGGGCGTCCCGGTTGCCGCAGAGCACCACCAGCAGGTTGGACACCATAGCGGCCTTGCGCTCCTCATCCAGGTTTACCACCTGGTTTTCACTCAGACGCTCCAGGGCCATCTCCACCATGCCCACGGCGCCGTCCACGATCATCTTGCGGGCGTCGATGATGGCCGACGCCTGCTGGCGCTGCAGCATCACCGCCGCGATCTCCGGCGCGTAGGCCAGGTAGGTGATCCGGGCTTCCAGAATCTCCAGACCGGCCTGCTGCACCCGGGCCTGGATCTCGTCCTTGATCCGGGCCGCCACGATCTCGCTGGAACCCCGCAGGCTGCCGTCGTCCGCCTGGCCGTCGCCGGTGGTGTCCACATTGGGGGCCACATCGTAAGGGTAGATGCGCACGATGTTCCGCAGGGCGGTGTCGCACTGCAGGGACAGAAACTCCTTATAATTGTCCACGCTGAACACCGCCTTGGCAGTGTCCACGATGCGCCAGGTCACCGCAATGCCGATCTCCACCGGGTTGCCCAGGCAGTCGTTGATCTTCTGGCGGTTGTTGTTCAGGGTCATGACCTTCAGGCTCAGCTTGTTGCTGACCGGTGTTGCGCTCAGCTCGTTTTTGCCTGTGGGCACCGGCCGCTCGCTTACGTCGCCGCTCTGGTTCAGCCGGGTACGGGCCGCCGGGTTCACGCCGGAACAGAAGGGATTTACATAATAGAAGCCCTCGCCCTTCAGGGTGCCGATGTAGTTGCCGAACAGGGTCAGCACCAGGGCCTCCTGGGGCCGCAGTACCTTCAGGCCGCAGGCCAGGATCCAGCCCAGGCACAGCCAGGCCACGCACACCGCCATGAGCACGCCGGTCAGTGCGGACAGATTCTCCGGCACTGCCGCTTCCCCGAAAGCGCCTGCCGCCCACAGCACTACCAGGATGGCCACAACATACCCCGCCAGGATCGCCAGCAGGATCGGCATACCGTTCTTTTTATTCTGCAACAGTTTTTCCGTCATGATTTGTTCCTCCTTGTGAAAAGGTAGTTATCTGATATCAAAATAATATCACTATGATAGTTACTTGTCAAGGAGGAGGAAGAAAAGAAATTTCACGATTCACAAACAGCACGGTTGCGGGCATTTTTGGTGGCGGGTTTGCCCGGAATGACGCTTTTCGACAGGGAAAGGCGGGCGGTATAATAATATGGAGAATTTGTGAACACGGGGCGAGGCCCCGTGATGGGGAGAAAGTTTCATGAGCGTTTTGACCGATACCGGCATCCCGGCCGAGGTTCTGGGGCAGGATCTGGTGGATGTGCGCCCCCTGAACCAGGAGGGCGGATTCAGCAGCCTGTTCCGGGCCCACAAGCAGGGGCTGGATGTGGACGTAGTAATCAAGCGGGTCAAGAGCCAGTTCAAGGGTAAGATGGACGAGGGCAGCGAGGCCCGCATCCTGACCGGGCTGCGCCACCAGTATCTGCCCCGCATCTACGATTTCAAGCGTGCGTCGGACGGGTACTGCTATACCATTATGGAGCTGGTGCCCGGCTGCACCCTGCGGGAGTATGTGCAGGCCCACGGCGCGCTGGACCAGAAGCAGACCCTGGCCTGGACATTGCAGCTGTGCCAGGTGACCGAGTACATGCACGGGCGCAGCCCGGCCATCATCCACAGCGACCTGAAACCGGAAAACGTGATGATCACCCCCGACGGGGACATCTGCGTCATCGACTTCAACGCCTCGCTGGTGGCCAAAGAGGAAGAGATGGAGGCCATCGGCGCCTCCTCCGGCTATGCGGCGCCGGAACAGTACAATTTTGCGCCGGAGCTGTTCCCGGCGGACAGCCCGCTGCGGGCGCTGGCCCAGGCGGCGGCCGGATTCGGCCATGTGACCACCCGCACCGACCTGTACGCCATCGGCGCGCTGGCCTACTACATGATCACCGGGTACGACCCGCTGGTCTGGGCCCAGGGCGTGGTGCCGCTGGAGCGGTACGACATCCAGCTGGGCGACCCCTTCCGCCAGGTGATCGAGCGGGCCATGACCCCCGACCCGAAAGACCGGTTTGCCTCCGCCTCCGAGATGCTGCGGGCGCTGAACCGGCTGGAAAAGATGGACAAGCGCTACAAGCGCTGGGCGGCGTCCTGCTGGGCGGCGGCCGGGCTGTGGAGCCTGGCGCTGGCGGGCAGCCTGCTCTGCGCGGCGCTGGGCTGGCGGGGGATGCAGCAGGATACCCGCACCGAATACATAAGCCTGGTGCAGCAGGCCCAGACCTTGATGGAACAGATGCAGTACGCCGACAGCGAGCAGCTGCTGATGCAGGCGGTGCAGCTGGAGCCCAAGGCCACCGAGGCTTACGCCCGGCTGGGCGGGCTGCTGTTCCGCACCGGGCAGTACCAGCAGGCGGTGGATCTGTTGTCCGGCCAGACCTTTGAGCCTGACCCGGGCATGAGCGAGGAGCAGTTCCGCCAGGCCCAGGCCGAGGTGCAGTATGTGCTGGGCTCCTGCCATTATCAGCTGGAGGAGTACACCGACGCCTTGCAGGCCTACCAGAACGCCGTGTATCTGGACGGCACCCAGCTGGCCTACCAGCGGGATCTGGCGGTGGCCTGGGCCCGCACCGGCGAGCCGGAACTGGCCCGGGAAACGGTGGAACAGCTGCGGGGCCAGGGATGCCCGGAGGCAGACCTGGCGATGGTGAGCGGCGAGATTGAATTTGCCTATGGCAACTACGAGGCCGCGCTGGAACAGCTGAGCCTGGCGGCCAGCCGGTCGGAGGACGACACGGTGGTGAGCCGGGCCTCCCAGCAGGCGGCTCGATGCTGCCAGCAGCTGGGGGACGCCTGGCTGGGGCAGGAGATCGATCTGCTCACGGCGGCCTGCAGCCGTCTGGGCGCGGCGGGCAACAGCCTGCAATTGCAGATGCTGAGCGAGGCTTATCTGCGCCGGGGCGCCGCGGGCGGCGAGGGCTGGCAGCAGGACTACGAGCAGGCGCTGGCCTGCCTGCAGCAGCTGCTGGACCGGGGCTACGCCACCTTTGCGGTGCGGCAGAACGCCGCCGTGGTGCTGCAGTATCTGGACCGGTACGACGAGGCCGAGCAGCAGCTGCTGGCACTGGAACAGGATTATCCCGGCGACTACCGGGTGTATATGCGGCTGGCGCTGCTCTACGCCGACCGGGAGGGCGCCAAGCCCACCGAGCAGCGGGATTACACCGCCATGGGTGCGGCCTGGCGGCAGGCGCAGCAGCTGTATGCCAGCGCTTCGGTGCAGGATGCGGAGATGCTGCGGCTGGAGGAACTGGTCAATCAGCTGATTGCCGCCGGCTGGGCGATGGAATAAGGAGGAACGGCAATGGAGATGGAACTGACCCGCAGCATGCTGCTGTTTTACGGCGGCCTGGCCGGTGCGGGGATCTCGGTGCTGGGGGCGCTGATAACGGCGGTGCTGCTGCGCCGGGCCCGGCGGCGGATCACCCAGGCGGTGCGCCGGGAGTATCAATAAACCGGTAAACGGCCCCTGGCGGGCCGTGGGGAATATATCGCACACAGAAAGGAATCACAACTATGAAACTGGAACAAGTTTGTCAGACCCTGAACGCCTACCTGAGCCAGAAGGCGCTCTTCCGCACCCTGATGCCTCTGGGCGCCATCATGGGCATCGTGTTTGCCGCGCTGAGCCTGATCAGCAACTTTATCTATCTGGGCGGCTTTGTTACCGCCCTGTGCTTCTGGGGCTTTGTGCTGGGCATGCTGCTGGCTTTGTCCCTGTGCCAGTTCCAGATGCTGGCCATCGCGCTGGGTATCTGGGCTGTGGATTACGCCTACGGCTTTTTGTCCAGCCTGATCCGCTTCCACTCCCTGTCCTACGGCACCCTGCTGTATCTGGTGGTGTACGGGCTGCTGGCGTTCCTGGCGTACAAGAAGTCCCTGGCGAAGTAAACCGCCGTTTTACGGCATCATAAAAAGGAGGTAACCCTACATGGCAGGTTGGAAAGAGAGCGTGGGCCGTTTTGCCCAGAGCGCGGTTAGCAAGAGCAAGGAGATGGCGGAGATCACCCGCCTGAATATGGAGATCTCCAATCAGGAGCAGCGCCTGCGGGAGCTGCACAGCCAGCTGGGCCAGTTCCTGGTGGAGCATCCGGAACTGGTGCCCGTTGACGCGGCGGACGCCCAGGCCCTGCTGCAGGAGGTGGCCCAGGTCAAGGCCGGCATCGAAGCCAGCAAGGCTACCCTGCTGGAGGTGCGCAACGTGAACATCTGCCCCGGCTGCGGCGCCGAGGTAGCCCGCACCAGCAAGTTCTGCCCCTCTTGCGGCGCCCAGATGGACCGCAGCGTGATGGAGCGCCTGGCGCAGACCCCCGTCTGCCCGAACTGCGGCGCGGAACTGGAAGCCGGTGCGGCGTTCTGCGGCAACTGCGGCTCCAAGCTGTAAGATTTGGCAAGGTACGGGCGCGGGCGTTGAACCGGCGTCCGGCCTGAAGCGACAGGTTCTCTCCTTTTTTACCGAAAGGGGAGAGGGTGTGGGAGAGGACCATCAGGGCCCTCTCCCACTTGCCATATTTCCGTTTTTGCTGCTGCAACGGCAGCAAAAACGACCCGCCAGGCTGGCAAAATTTTTTGACAGCCTGGCGGGCGCGGGCTTTCGGGCCTGCGCCCGGTTTGATTTTGTGATACAGGAGTGTGCAGGCGGATGAAACGACGTTTTGGATGGGTCCTGCCGGTGCTGATCGCCCTGACGGTGGTGCTGGCGGCGTATACCATCGCGGCCGCGGTGCTGCTGCGGGGGCTGGGCGCCTACCGCATGGGCACCGGCCTGGGGCAGGTGCTGGCGGTCAGCCGGCCCTATACCCTGGCGGCGGCGGTGGTGCTGGCGGCCGGGCTGCTGATCCGGCTGGCGCTGCGGCGGTGTAAAAAGGCAAAAGAAGCCGCCCGGCAGGACAAGGTGGCCCCCGCGGCTGCTACCGAACTGATGCCCGGCAACGCCGGCAAAAAGATCGCCCCGGCCCGCCCGGTGCCGGAGAAAAAGCCGGCCCGCAAGGGCAAAAAGGTTCAGCCGGTGGAAAAGCTGGCCCCCAGCGCGGCGGAACTGGGCGGGGCGGACAAGATCGCCCCCGCGGGCAAGATTGCCCCGGCAGCCCCCACCGTGCCTATGGCCCAGGCGGCAAAGGCAGAGGAGAAACCCGCCCCGGCGGCTACTGAACTGATGCCGGAGGCAGCGGCAAAGCGGGAAGAGAAGCCCGAACCCGCGGCTACGGTGCTGATGCCGGAAGCGGCGGCAAAGCGGGAAGAGAAGCCCGAACCCGCGGCTACGGTGCTGATGCCGGAAGCGGCGGCGAAGCGGGAGAAGAAGCCCGCGCCGGCGGCCACGGAACTGATGCCGGAGACGGCCCCGGCAAAGCTGCCCACGGCCGGGCCGCGGGTCTGCGCCGTGTGCGGCGCGCCGCTTAAGGCGGGGCAGAAATTCTGCGTAAAATGCGGCGCGCAGGCGCCGGAAGGAGGCGCGGTATGACCGGCTGGATTATGGCCATCGGCTTTCTGGTGCTGGGCGTGGCAGGCCTGGCGGCCGGTGTGCTGCTGCGCAAAAAACTGTCCCGGGTGTGGATGGCGTCCTTCTGTGTGGCCGGGGTGCTGCTGGCGGTGCTGGGCGGCGCGCTGGGCGTGGGCCAGTGGAACCAGACCCGGGAGGAACGCACCTGGAGTTACCTGGCCCTGTGCTATCTGGAGCAGGGCCAGACCGAACAGGCGGCCCAGTATCTGCTGAAAACCGACCGGCAGGATCTGGAGACCACCGCGGCCCAGCTGCTGCTGGAACGGCTGCGGGGCAACGATACCATCGCCCGGCTGCGGGCGGATACCCTGAACAACCTGGCCCGCACCGACAGCGAGAAAAACCTGTGCAGCATGGTGTCCGGCGTGGCAGCCGGGGACTATGAGGCGGTGCGTACCGCCGCCGCCCTGCTGCGGGAGCAGTCGGCCCTGACCGGTGCGGCCCGTACCCAGGCTGACCGGCGGTTTGCCGCCGAGACCGGCGTCTGGCTGGGCGATCCGGAGGACCCCACTGCCTATGACCAGGAGCTGCCCGAGGCTGAGCGCCTGCGCCAGCAGGTGGATCAGGCGCTGAACAACGGCTCCAATCGCTGGGCGGTGGAGAGCGCGGCCCAGCTGGTGCAGCTGGCCCCCAGCGCCGACAACCGTCTGCTGCTGGCCAGCGCGGTGGCTGAGAGCGTCTACAGCGGCGACTATCTGGATGCCTCCTGTTTTGCGGCCGACGGGCAGGAGCCGGACGAGAGCGCCACGGCCGAGCGGGAAAAGCTGGCCGGGCAGATTGAAAAACTGGAATCCCAGCAGGCCCAGCTGGATCTGGCGCTGGAAGGCGCCTCCGATGAAGCCGAGAGCGAGCGGCTGGCCGACGAAAAGGCCCAGCTGTTTGCCCGGCAGGAGGAACTGCAGGCCGAGAGCGACAACCTCTACGCCCGGCGGGCGCTGAGCTCCATCGCGGACATCCACAGCCTGGAGGCGGAGATCGTGCGCGCCCGGCTGCAGTATGCCATGCGGGACTACGAGCGGGCAGTGGATCAGCTGCTGAGCGCGGCCGGTTCGCTGCAGTGCCGCCTGAGCCCCTCCAGCAGCCTGACCAACGGGCTGAACGCCGTGCGCCGCGCCTATGAGGGCGGCTCCGACGCGGTGGGGGTGGAGTCGGATCAGTTCCGGGACACCATGGTGGCGCTGCTGTCCAGCGGTTCCGACAGTGTGGCCCTGGCCTCCGGCAGCCTGACCCAGAGCTTTGCCGACCGGATCGTCAGCGACCAGAAGGTCTACGGTAAGGATCTGTATGCCTCCGGCATTGATCTGAGCGAATTCCCCCAGGTGACCCTGCTGCTCAGCGGCCGGGCCGAAGCCATGCAGCAGCTGGTGGACGGCCAGGGCCAGGTGAAGGACACCCGCGCCGAGGTGGACTGGCAGGCGGAGATGCTGGACGCCGAGGGCGTGACCAACCAGCTGTGCTGCGTGGTGGACTGCAGCGGCAGCATGGGCGGCGAGCCCATGGCCAACCTGCAGGAGGCCCTGATCCGGTTTGCCCAGAGCGATCTGAACGGGGCCTACACCTCGCTGGTTACCTTTGAGGATACCGGGCGGGTGGCGTCGGAGCTGTCCGCCGATCCCACCCGTCTGCAGGCGGCCGCCCGGGAACTGGTGGCCAATGGCGGCACCAACATCTCCGCCGGGCTGGAACAGGCTCTGGCGGTGCTGGGCCGGGCCGACGGCGCCCGCACCGTGCTGCTCATGACCGACGGCCAGAGCAGCCTGGACATGGGGGTGGTGCAGCAGCTGGCCGCCCAGGGCATCGTGGTGCACACCATCGGCTTCGGCCAGGTGGACGACAACCTGCTGCAGACCATCGCCGACGCCACCGGCGGCCAGTACATCCGGGCGGATTCGTCCTCGGAGCTGGAGAACGTCTACGCCAGCCTGGTGGGGCTGATCGGCAACCGGGTGCAGCTGCGCTACACCGCCGCCGACACCGACACCGCCGAGGGCCGCTACGTTTACGTGACCACCGGCGAGGGCTCGGCCAGCGTGCGGGTGGAGTACTCCCTGCAGGACGAGGGCTCCGACGGGCGCGGCCTGCGGGAACTGGATCCGGATTTTGTCACCACCGACGACATGGCCACCCGGCTGGCGGAGGACGGATCCCTGACCATAACCCTGTGGCTGGAACCGGTGCTGGGCGCGGAACACCTGACCGGCGTACAGCTGGGCGGGCAGGACGTGAACTTTATTGCCCGGGAAAATGATGCCTACACGGTGGATCTGACCCTGCCCGCCGCCCCGGCCGCGGGCGGCCACACCCTGACCCTGACCTGGGACGACGGGCTTGTGCAGGAATACCCCGACGCGCTGCTGGTGGGCGCCCGGCTGAACACCGGCTCCTTCCGGCTGGGACGGCTGCGGCTGTCCGCCACGGCGCTGCTGACCGGGGACGGGCGGCTGGCGCTGCGGGATCCCTGGCTGACTGAAGAGGTGGCCGAGGGGCAGGAGAGCGCGTTCAGCCTGTCGGTGCAGGGCAACCTGACCCTGCCGGTGGACGAGGCGGCCATCCTGGCGGCCGACGCCGCGGGCGGCACCATGGATCTGGGCCAGAGCGGCGTGCTGACCGGGTACGGCATGCTGAACCTGAACAGCGGCGACAAGGCCTATACCTGGAACGCCCCCGCCCTGACCGGCGGCACGCCGCAGAATTTCCAGGTGGAGGCCACCGCTGAGTATGTACGGTTCCTGACCGGGGCCGAGGAAGGAGGGGAGACGGATGGAACGGTTCCGCAGGAATAAAGGCCCGCTGCTGCTGCCGGTGCTCTGCCTGGCGGCGGCGCTGCTGATCTACCTGGTGGTAAACAGCCTGTGGGGCGCGGCCAGTGTGGCGCGGCAGCTGTCCCTGGGGCAGCAGTACCTGACCGACATGAACTACAACGCGGCCATCCTGGCCTTCAACAACGCCATCCGCACCGATCCCGTCAGCAAGGAGGCCCACATTGGTCTGGCCAAGGCCTACGCGGGTACCGGCGAATACCAGTTTGCCGGGCAGATGCTGGAGGATCTGAACCAGGGCCCCGTGCCCGATGAGGAGATCAGCGACACCCTGATCGACATCTACACCGACGCGGGCGAGTGGGAACGGGTGATCCGGCTGATCCGGGAACTGATCGATTCCACCGACCGGGACGAATACTACGATCTGCTGCAACAGGTGCTGGCGGCCTATTTTGACCAGCCCCATTCCTATGGCGTGGGCACCGACCAGCGCCTGGTGCTGAAAAACGGCCAGGTGCTCAGCGCCGGGTCCAACAGCCTGGGGCAGCTGGGCGTGGCGCTGGCCGCCGCGCCGGAACAGCCGGAGGCCCAGCCGCTGGCGGATGCCGGATTTAACGGCACGGCGGCGCGGGTCTGGTGCGCGGGCCGCACCAGCCTGGCGCTGGACGAGGCGGGCAACCTGTGGGCCGCCGGTGAAAACCGCTGGGGCCAGATGGGCCTTGCCTACGCCGACGGCACCACCCGCACCGGCTGGACCTGCCTGACCGATACCGGCGACGTGGCCGCGGCGGCGGGCACCACCGGCCATCTGCTGGTGCTGCGCACCGACGGCAGCCTGTGGCAGTCCGGCAGCGAGACCGGCGGACAGCTGGAACCGGTAAGCCGGTTTGCCACCGTGATCCAGCTGGAGAGCAGCGGCGAAACGGTCTGGCTGCTGTCGGCGGACGGCGGGCTGTACACCAGCAACGCGGGCGATCCCTATACCTGGACCCGCGTGGCGGAGGATGTACTGCGGTTCGGCCTGGGGCCGGACGGCGGCGCGGTCTGGCTGGCTTCGGACGGCGGTATCGGCAGCAACCGGTACAGCGTGGAACAGCCGGAGGACTGGACGGCGCTGGAGAGCGGCCGGATGCAGCCGGACTTTGCGGTACGGCAGCTGGCCCAGAGCGAAAGCGGCCTGCTGCTGACCGATGCGGCGGGCACCCTGTACCTGGCCGCGGGCGGGCAGTGCGCCCCGGTGAGCACCGCCAGCCCGGTGGAGACCCTGTACCGCCAGGGCGAGGGCGTGGTGCTGGAACTGCGCACCGGCGAGGTGCAATACTGGGCGGACGGGGATACGGCCCCCGCCCCGCTGGCCTGAGTTTTCCACAGGGAATCTGCTTTTTGTGGAAAACCGGACCGCTGAATCATACAAAACAGGCGCGCCGCCCGGCATCTCCCGCCGGGCGGCGCGTTTTTTGCTGCCGGGATGCAATCCGCCTGCATAAACCGGGGCGGGGCAGAGGATACTAAATCCAAAACACACCGCGCCCCCGTCCCGGCGGGGCGCGCAGACGGAGGCGTTTGGCTATGAAAGCAACCGGCATCGTGCGCCGTATCGACGATCTGGGGCGGGTGGTGATCCCGAAAGAGATCCGCCGCACCCAGCATATCCGCCAGGGAGACCCGCTGGAGATCTATGTGGGCGGGGAAGGCCAGGTGATCTTTAAAAAGTATTCGCCGCTGGGCGAACTGAACGACTGCGCCGGGCTGTACGCCGAGGTGCTGGCAAAAAGCCTGTCGGCTACGGCGCTGGTCTGCGACCGGGAACGGGTTCTGGCCGCCGCCGGGCCGGGAAAACGGGATTACCAGGACAAGCCGGTGTCCCAGCCGCTGGAGCGGCTGATGGAACAGCGGGCGCCCTACCGGCACAGCGGCCGGGCCGAGGACTGCCTGTTCCCCTGCCAGGGCGCCGACCGGCATCTGCTGGCGGTGGCCCCCATCCTGAGCGGCGGCGATATCGCCGGGGCGGTGGCGGTGCTCAGCGCCGACAAGAACGCCCGCCCCGGCCCGGAGGTGGAGCGGGTGGTGGCGGTCTCCGCCGCCTTCCTGGCCCGGCAGCTGGAGGAATAGGGTACCAGGGGCCGATCTGGGGGACCGGTCCCCCAGCCCCCCATTCAGCGAGCCGGAATTCTCCGGCTCGCGGGAAAAATCTGTCCGGACGGCGGGCTTATGGACGAATGCTTCCTGTATTTCTTTGCGGGCCAAGGATTTGGCCCGCGATTTCCAGGGGGACCGGGGGAGATGTCATCTCCCCCGGACCGGCCCTCTGTACAGCTTCGCCGGGGTGTGGTATGCTGGCAGTGTGCGGAAGGCTTTCCGCGCGGAAAGGAGCCATGCCATGTCTGCCCGATCATCTGCCGCCGCCGGGCCGGTAGCCCATCCGCTGGCCCCGGTCTGGGACGCGGACAGCCGGGTGCTTATTCTGGGCACCCTGCCGTCGCCCGCCTCCCGGCAGGCCGGATTCTACTATATGCATCCCCAGAACCGGTTCTGGCCGGTGCTGGCCGCCCTCTTTGACCAGCCGGTGCCCCAGGGCCCCGAAGCCCGCCGCGCCTTTGCGCTGGCCCACCGCATCGCGTTGTGGGACACCCTGGCCTCCTGCACCATCACCGGCGCGTCGGACGCGTCCATCCAGGACCCGGTACCCAACGATCTGGGACCCATCCTGGCCGGTGCGCCCATCCGGGCTGTGTTTACCACTGGCGCCGCGGCCGACCGGTTCTACCGCCGGTTCCAGTACCCCCGCACCGGGCTGGCCGCCCACCGGCTGCCCAGCCCCAGCGCCGCCAACTGCGCCACCCCCTTTGACCGGCTGGTGCAGGAATACACCGCCATCCTGCCCTTTTTACAGCCCTGATCCGCCCCCGTGCCCGCCCTGTTGCGGTCACGGGGGTTTTTGGCAGACAGGCCCCGCCGCAGCCTGCCCGCGCCCGCCGGCAGCGCCGCCGCGCCGGGGGCGGGCGGCCCCCGCAAACCTCGGCCCGGGGCGGGTTTGTGTCTAAACTGTTAAACTTGAAAAAATTTTGCGAAGAGGTCTTGACAGCGGCATCTTTTGGAGTAGAATAAGATTAGCACTCGGGGATAAAGAGTGCTAAATCAATACGAAACGAGGTGGCGGATATGGCAATGGACGACCGAAAGCGCCGGGTGCTGCAGGCAGTCGTTACCCTGTACGGGATAGACGGCGAGCCGGTGGGCAGCGGGCTGCTGTGCCGGTATTTTGACTCCGCCGTGTCCAGCGCCACCTTGCGCAACGAGATGGCGGCGCTGACCAAGCTGGGATTGCTGGAACAGCCCCACACCAGCGCCGGGCGGGTGCCCAGCGCCAAGGGCTACCGGTACTACCTGGATCATATGGATGCGCCCGCTGCGCTGCCTGCCGCTGAAAAACGTAAGATCGACCGGCTGTTCGCCGGGATGGATTACGAGCCCGACAAGCTGACCCAGAGCGCGGCCAAGGCCCTGAGCGACTGGGCCGGGTTCACGGTGGTAGCCACCACCCCCGCCGCGCCGGATCTGTGCATCGCCCACTTTGAGGTGGTGCAGGTGGGCCGGTACTCGGCGGCTGTGCTGGCCGTGACCGGTGCGGGCGGCGTCCGTACCCGGGTGGCCCGGGTGGAGGGCGGTTTGAGCCGCACCGACGCGGTGCAGCTGGCCGGTCTGTTGAACCGGAGCCTGACCTTTGTGTCCCCGCCGGATCTGACCGAAGCGCTGCTGGCCGAGCTGGCCATGAGCCTGGGCCCCCGCCGCAAGGAGCTGTGGGGCGTTGTGCAGGCGGCGGCCGATCTGCTGGAGGAGGCCGCCAAGCCGCGGGTCCATGTGGAGGGCATCGCCCATCTGCTGGAATGGCCCGAACTGAGCGGCGATCTGGCCCGGGTGCTGGAACTCTTCGGCGACGAAGAGACCGCCTGCCGCCTGTGTGCCCCCGCCGGGCAGCGGGGCGACGTGCTGCTGGGCGAGGATCTGAGCGATCCGATCCCGGGGCTGTCGGTGATCCGCAAACGGTATCTGGCAGGCGGCGGCCTGATGGGCGGGCTGGCCATTATGGGCCCGGCCCGGATGCCGTTCCAGAAGCTGATGCCCGGCCTGGACTATTTTGCATTGAAACTCGGTCAGAGCATGGCCGGTAATCTACAGGAGGACGCAACATGAGCGAAGAAACCAAGCGCACCGACGCCCCGCAGCCGGAACCGGCTGAACAGCCGGCCCCCGAAACGGACGCTTCCGAGACCCAGGCCCCCGAGAACGGGGCGGGCAGGGAGAACCGGCCCGACGAGGCCGCCGTGCAGGCGCTGCAGGCCAAGCTGGACGCGGCAGAGAAAAAAGCCGCTGAACTGAAAGACCAGCTGCTGCGCACCGCCGCCGAGTACGACAACTTCCGCAAGCGCAGCGCCCGGGAGCAGGATGCTTCCTTCAACAACGGCGTGGGCTTTGCGGTGAATCAGATCCTGGGCATCCTGGATACGCTGGAGATGGCGGCCAATGCCCCCACCACCGACGAGAACTACAAAAAGGGCGTGGTGATGACCCTGGATAAGGCCGCCGCCGCCCTGAACACCCTCAAGGTGGAGGAGATCCCCGCCCAGGGCCAGCCGTTTGATCCCAACGTTCACGCGGCGGTACAGCAGGTACCGGCCGAAGAGGGCGTGGAGAGCGGCACCGTGGTGCAGGTATACCAGAAAGGCTATCGCCTGGGCGACCGGGTGATCCGCCACGCCACCGTTGTGGTGGCCGAATAAACCGGCATAAAAGGCCGAACAGCCTTTTATCATACACTAAGAAGAACAACCAAATTTTGAATACGCGGTTTGCATAAAAAGGAGAGAACGATTATGAGCAAGATCATTGGTATCGACCTGGGTACTACCAACAGCTGTGTGGCTGTTATCGAGGGCGGCGAGCCCGTTGTCATCGCCAACGCCGAAGGCGCCCGCACCACCCCCAGTGTGGTGGGCTTCACCAAGACCGGCGAGCGTCTGGTAGGTCAGGTGGCAAAGCGTCAGGCCATCACCAACCCCGAGCGCACCATTTCTTCCATCAAGCGGGAAATGGGCACCAACTACAAGGTCAACATTGACGGCAAGGACTACACCCCGCAGGAGATCAGCGCGATGATCCTGTCCAAGCTGAAGGCGGACGCCGAGGCTTACCTGGGCGAGAAGGTCACCGAAGCGGTCATCACCGTGCCGGCCTACTTCAACGACAGCCAGCGTCAGGCCACCAAGGACGCGGGCACCATCGCCGGCCTGAACGTGAAGCGTATCATCAACGAGCCCACCGCGGCCTCCCTGGCCTACGGCGTGGACAAGGAAAATGATCAGAAGATCATGGTTTACGACCTGGGCGGCGGCACCTTCGATGTGTCCATCATCGAGATGGGCGACGGCGTGACCGAGGTTCTGGCCACCAACGGCGATACCCGCCTGGGCGGCGACGACTTTGACCAGCGCATCATCGACTGGCTGGCCGACAACTTCCAGAAGGAGAACGGCATCGACCTGCGCAAGGACAAGATGGCCGCGCAGCGCCTGAAAGAGGCTGCCGAGAAGGCCAAGATCGAGCTTTCCGGCGTGGCTTCCACCGCCATCAACCTGCCCTTCATCACCGCGGACGCCACCGGCCCCAAGCACCTGGACATGACCCTGACCCGCGCCCAGTTCGACGCCATGACCGCCGATCTGGTGGAGCGCACCATGGGCCCCGTGCGTCAGGCTATGCGTGACGCCGGCCTGAAGGCCAGCGACCTGAGCAAGGTTCTGCTGGTGGGCGGTTCCACCCGTATCCCCGCCGTGCAGGAAGCGGTCAAGAAGGAGATGGGCATGGAGCCCTTCAAGGGCATCAACCCGGACGAGTGCGTGGCCATCGGCGCTGCCATCCAGGGCGGCGTGCTGCAGGGCGACGTGAAGGGCCTGCTGCTGCTGGACGTGACCCCGCTGAGCCTGGGCATCGAGACTCTGGGCGGCGTGTGCACCAAGATCATTGACCGCAACACCACCATCCCCACCAAGAAGAGCCAGGTGTTCTCCACCGCGGCCGACAACCAGCCCAGCGTGGAGGTCAACGTGCTGCAGGGCGAGCGTGAGTTTGCCCGCGACAACAAGAGCCTGGGCACCTTCCATCTGGACGGCATCGCGCCGGCTCCCCGTGGCGTGCCGCAGATCGAGGTTACCTTTGACATCGACGCCAACGGCATCGTGCACGTAAGCGCCAAGGATCTGGGTACCGGCAAGGAGCAGAGCATCACCATCACCGCCTCCACCAACATGAGCAAGGAGGATATCGACAAGGCTGTCAAGGACGCCGAGCGGTTTGCCGATGAGGACCGCAAGCGCCGCGAGGAAGTGGATCTGCGCAACGGCGCCGACCAGATGGTGTTCCAGACCGAGAAGGCTCTGGGCGAGCTGGGCGACAAGATCGACGCCTCCGAAAAGGCCGACGTACAGGCCAAGCTGGACGCCCTGAAGGAAGCCCTGAAGGGCAGCGACACCGAGGCCATCAAGGCCAAGCAGGAAGAGCTGCAGAAGGCCTTCTACGCCGTGAGCGAGAAGGTATATAAGGCCGCCGCCGAGGCCCAGGCCGCCCAGCAGCCGGGCGCGGGTGACGCCGGTGCGCAGAGCGCCGGTCAGAAGCCGGACGACGGCGTGGTGGACGCGGACTTCAAGGAAGTCTGATCCAACCAGGAACGGTAAGAAAGGCCGCCCGGCGGAATTTGCCGGGCGGCTGTTCCCGTCAATATACACCGCGCGGGGCTGATGCGTCCGGCGCATGACAGGTGGAGAGGTATATGGCAGACAAACGTGATTATTATGAGGTTTTGGGCATCGCCAAGGGCGCGTCCGAAGCTGAGATCAAAAGCGCCTACCGCAAGCTGGCCAAAAAATACCACCCGGACCTGAACCCCGGCGACAAGACCGCCGAGGAGAAGTTCAAGGAGGTAGGCGAGGCCTACGAGGTGCTGAGCGACCCGGACAAGAAGGCCAAGTACGACCAGTTCGGCTTTGCCGGCGTGGACCCGAGCTACGGCGCGGGCGCCGGCGGGGCGGGATTTGGCGGCGGATTCGGCGGGGTGGACCTGGGGGATATCTTCGGGGACATCTTCGGCGGCGGATTCGGTTTCGGCGGCGGGCAGCGCACCTCCAAAGCCAATGCGCCCCGCAAGGGCGCGGACCAGCGGGTCAGCGTGGTGCTGAGCTTTATGGAGGCGGTGCACGGCTGCACCAAGACCATTACATTGACCCGGCAGGAGACCTGTCCGGACTGCGGCGGCACCGGTGCGGCCAAGGGCACCAGCCCCGAGACCTGCCCGGACTGCGGCGGCCGCGGGTATGTGGTGCGGCAGACCCGCACCCCCTTTGGCGTGATGCAGAGCCAGCAGCCCTGTACCCGCTGCGGCGGCAAGGGCAAGATCGTCAAGACCCCCTGCGAACACTGCCACGGCAGCGGCCGTACCCCAGTGAAGAAGCGCCTGGAGGTGCGGATCCCGGCGGGTATCAACGACGACCAGAGCATTGCGCTGCGGGGCCAGGGCGACGCGGGCACCAACGGCGGACCCAACGGGGACGTGATCGTGATCGTGACCGTGCGGCCGGATCCGATGTTTGAGCGGGACGGCTATGATGTGTGGGTCACGGTGCCCATCACCTACAGCCAGGCCGTGCTGGGCGCCGATGTGGTGGTGCCCACCGTGGACGGCAAGGTGGAGTACACCGTGCCGGAGGGAACCCAGAGCGGTACCACCTTCCGGCTGCGGGGCAAGGGTATCCAGTACCTGGGCGGCCGGGGCCGCGGCGACCAGTATGTGAAGGTTACCGTGGAGATCCCCAAAAAGCTCACCCGCGCCCAGCGCGACGCCCTGAAAGCCTTTGAGAACAGCCTCAAGGACGACAACTACGAACAGCGCAAAGGCTTCTTCAAGAACCTGCGCGAAAAGTTCGAAAAGGGCGACAATAAGTAACGAGAGGCCAATATGGGGGGAATCAACGATTCCCCCCATGCCCCCTGGAAATCGGGCCGGAATACTCCGGCCCTGGGGATAAGACAAAAGATAAGGCCGGTGCGTAATCCGTTTACGCACCGGCCTTGTTTTATATTATATCCTGAGGGCCAAGTATTTGGCCCTCGATTTCCGGGGGTATGGGGGATATGTTATATCCCCCATATTAGCCAATTTACGATTCGCCTACCCAGCGGGGAGCGGTGACCCAGGCGGCCTGACCGGCGGCCAGGCTGGCGGGCACGTTCAGGATCCGCTGGTTGCGGCTTCCGCGAAACCGCAGTTCCAGGCTCATCTCCGCCTGCACAAACGGCCCGTCCACCAGCACGTCCAGATTCTGCAGCAGCGCCCGGCGATCCTCGTCGGCGTTCAGCAGCTGCTCAAAGGTGAATCCCGTATAGGCGGCCACCTCATACCCCGCGGCTTTCAGCGCCGCGGCCAGCTGCGCCGCTTCGGCGGCCTGATCGAACGGTTCCCCGCCCGACAGGGTCACGCCCCGGCACAAAGGGCTTTCCTTCGCCTGCGCCACCAGCTGCTCCACGGTGTACTCCTCGCCGCCCTCAAAGGGCCATGTGGCGGGGTTCTGGCATCCCGGGCAATGATGATGGCAGCCCTGGAAAAACACCGTCAGACGCAGCCCCGGGCCGTCCACGATGCTGTCGTGGGCAAGTCCTGCGATCCGCATGGCTTACAGATGCTTCACGCGGTCGCGCTCTTCCGCCTTCTTGGCGTCGTTCCACTTGTCCATGGTGCCCACCAGGTACCCGGTGATCCGGCGGATCCGCTCAAAGGGCACGTCCTTGCCCACGACCGACTGTTTTTGCATTGCAGACATTTTCTTTTCCTCCTCACAGGTATGATTCGTTTTCTTCCCGCTTAGTATAGCAGGGGAACAGGTAAAAGGATGTTGCGGCGGCAACCCTTATTCGCAGCCGCAGAAGGTGGGCACGGTGGGGAACTTCTTGCGCAGTTCCGCCAGCTTCTCCGGGGAGAGCGCTTCGCCGCTGCGGCGGCCGCACCGGGGGCACACGTCCCCGATCACGCCCACATAGCCGCACACCGGGTCCCGGTCCACCGGGTGGTTGATGCTGCCGTAACCCACGCCCGCGTCGTGCATGCAGCGCACCACGCTCTCAAAGGCTTCCAGGTTGTGGGCGGTGTCGCCGTCCAGCTCCACGTAGCTGATGTGGCCCGCGTTGGTCAGGGCATGGTAGGGGGCTTCCTTCTGGATCTTGTCGTAGGCCGAGATGGGATACCACACCGGAATATGGAAACTGTTGGTGTAGTATTCCCGGTCGGTCACGCCCGGAATGGTGCCGTACCGCTTCTGATCCATCCGGGTGAACCGGCCGGAAAGGCCCTCCGCCGGGGTGGCCAGCAGGGTGAAGTTCATCTTCATGGCCTGGCTCTTGTCGTCGCAGAACTGGCGCATATGGCCCACGATCTCCAGGCCCTTTTTCTGCATCTCGTCGCTCTCGCCGTGGTGGTGGCCGTAGAGGGCGGTCAGGGTCTCGGCCAGGCCGATAAAGCCGATGGACAGGGTGCCGTGCTTCAGCACCTCCCGCACCTCATCGGTGGGGCCCAGCTTGTCGCTGTCCAGCCAGACGCCCTGCCCCATCAGGAACGGGTAGTTGTACACCCGCTTGGCCGCCTGGATCTCATACCGGTCCAGCAGCTGCTTGGCCACCAGCTCCAGCTTTTCGTCCAGCATCTCGTAGAACTTGGCCTCGTCCCCGTGGGCCTCGATGGCCAGACGGGGCAGGTTGATGGAGGTGAAACTCAGGTTGCCGCGGCTGTAGGCGATCTGACGCTCCGGATCATAGACATTGCCCATCACGCGGGTACGGCAGCCCATGGTGGCCACCTCGGTTTCCGGATGGCCGGGCTTGTAGTACTGCAGGTTGAAGGGCGCGTCCAGGAACACGTAGTTCGGGAACAGCCGCTTGGCGCTGACCTTCATGCTCAGCTGGAACAGATCGTAGTTGGGATCGCCCTCGTTGTAGTTGACCCCTTCCTTTACCTTGAAGATGTGGATGGGGAAGATGGGGGTCTCGCCAAAGCCCAGGCCGGCGTCCTCGGCCATCAGGATGTTCCGGATGACCATGCGGCCCTCGGGGCTGGTGTCGGTGCCGTAGTTGATGCTGCTGAAGGGGGTCTGGGCGCCGGCGCGGCTGTGCATGGTGTTCAGGTTATGCACAAAGCCTTCCATGGCCTGGTAGGTCTCCCGGTCGGTCTGCTTCCAGGCACGGCGGCGGGCGGTGGCCACCAGACGGGTGGAGGTCTCGCTGTCCAGACGGGTGGCGCGGGCCAGAGCCTCGGCCACGATGCGGTCAAACTCCGTCTCGCTGTCGCCCTCACCCAGGCGGGCCCCATGGCCGGTGGCCTGGGCGGCCTCGGTCACGGCGGCGCGGGCGGCGGCGCTCTCGTCTTCGGTGTTCAGGATATCCTCCATGCTCTCGGCCAGCTTGGCGGCGTAGGCGCGGGCAAAGGTCTTGGCAACGCCCTCGGCCATGCCGTAGTCAAAGTTCGGGATGCTCTGGCCGCCGTGCTGGTCGTTCTGGTTGGACTGGATCGCAATTGCCGCCAGCGCCGCATAGCTGCCGATGCTCTTGGGTTCCCGCAGGAAACCGTGCCCGGTGGAGAACCCGCCGTGGAACAGCCGCAGAATATCGATCTGGGTGCAGGTGGTGGTCAGGGAATAGAAATCGAAATCGTGGATGTGGATATCGCCCTCCCGGTGGGCCTTGGCCTGCTCCGGCGTGAGCAGATAGGCCGCGTTGTAGGACTTGGCACCCGCGGTGCCGATCTGCAGCATGCTGCCCATGGCGGTGTTGCCGTCGATGTTGGCGTTGTCGCGCTTCATATCGGACAGCCGGGCGTCCACGTTGGTGATCTCGTCGATGGTCTTCATCAGCTGGGAATTGGCTTCCCGGATGCGGGTACGGTTGGCCCGGTACAGGATATACCGCTTGGCCGCCTCGTCGTGGCCGCATTCCATGAGCTGCCGCTCCACCAGGTCCTGGATCTGCTCGATCCGGGGGGTGTTGGCACCGCATTCCAGCGCCAGTTCCCGCTCCACACGGTTGGCAACGCGGGCGGCCTCGGCGGCGTCCCCCTCGCCGGCGGCCTCCAGGGCTTTCAGGATGGCGGATGCGATCTTGCCTGCGTCGTACAGCACCACGCGGCCGTCACGCTTCATAATGCTCGTGATCATGACGTCTCTCCTTGCCTACGGTTTCGGTCCGTCTCCGGCACAGGAGCAGAACGAATCCATATATCTTGTGTTTTTTGCTAACGATTCATATTATGCCACCATATTTAGTACCCTGTCAAGGAACGGGGGTGCCAACATTTTGTGTGTATTTTTGGCGAAACTGTAGCACAGTGCCAAGAATGCGTGAGACGCCCGGGTGCGCGTTCCTTGTTTGCGCCGGGGAATTGTGGTACAATACACGGAAAAGGGGGCAGGCGGATGGCACAATCGGAAACACAGCACCGCACGGCCGGCGGGGTGGAGTACGAGCTGACCCGCAAACGGGTGCGCAACATCAACCTGCGGGTACGGGCGGACGGCACCGTGGCGGTGAGTGCCCCGGCCCGCACGCCGCTGGGCCGGGTGGACGAATTTGTGGCTGGCCGGGCCGGCTGGATCGCCGACGCCCGGCAGCGGCAGGCCCAGCGGGCCGCCGCCGAGGCCGCCCGCCCGGTGCCGGACAAGGCCGCTGCGCTGGCACTGTTTGAAGCGTCCAGCGCCCGGATCTGGCCGCTGTTTGCTGAGATCCGGCCCGCGCCGCCCGAAATCCGGGTGCGGGACATGCGCAGCCGGTGGGGTGTGTGCTGCCCGGCCAAAAACCGCATCACTCTGGCGCTGCGTTTGGCCGCCCGGGAGCCGGATCTGATCGACTATGTGATGCTGCACGAATACTGCCACTTTGTCTGGCCGGATCATCAGCCCCGTTTCTGGGCGCTGGTGGCCCGCTATATGCCGGACTGGAAAGAACGCCGGGCCCGTCTGCGGGGATGAGCGCCCGGGTATCCTATTTATAAAAGGAGGCTGCGCCGTGGCCGAGCAAGACCGATACAAAAAACTGGCGGGGAACACGGTGATCTTCGCCATCAGCAATTTTTCTTCCAAGCTGCTGAGCCTGTTTATCCAGCCCTTCCTGACCTACGCCATGAAGGAGGTACAGGAGGTGGGCGTCACCAAGCTGACCAGCCAGTGCGCCAACCTGCTGATCCCGCTGGTCAGCCTGGGCACCAGCTTTGCGGTGATCCGCTTCGGGCTGGACCGGGCCAACAACAAAAAGCAGGTGTTTACCAGCGGGCTGGTGACCATCCTGATGGGCTTTGTGCTCATGCTGCTGGCCTATCCCATCATCCGGCTGCTGCCGGTGTTCTCGGACTACGCGGCGCTGCTGTACGTGTATGTGCTGGTAAGCTGCCTGCGCACCCTCTGCACCCAGTTTGTGCGCAGCCGCCAGCTGAACCGGCTGGTGGCCATCGACGGCATCCTGTGCACCGGGGCCACCCTGCTGTTCTATGTGCTGTTCCTGGTGGTGAAGCCGCTGGGCGCCACCGGCTATCTGCTGGCCATCATCTGCGGCGACGGCTGCAGCACCCTGTTTGTTTTCTGCGCCGCGGGGCTGTGGCGGTATATTGATTTCCACCATTTCAACCAGCGGCTGTGGCGGGCCATGCTGCGGTACGCGCTGCCCATGATCCCCGCCCAGATCAGCTTCTGGATCATCAACGCCAGCGACCTGTTCTTTGTGGCGGGCATGATGGGGGACGAGGGCACCTACTGGTCGGGCCTTTTGGGCACCGGGTACTTCCTGCCCACCATCCTCACCACCCTGGGCACCATCTTCTACGAGGCCTGGCAGCTGTCGGCGGTGACCGAGCGCAGCCGCCGGGAAGCCTTCTTCAGCCGGGTGTTCGGGGTGTACCAGGCAGTGATGTTCTGCTGCGGGGCGGGCATTATCTGGCTGTGCCGGCCGCTGATGCTGATGTTCCGCTCCAACTTTTACGAGGCCTGGCAGTTTGTGCCGCTGCTGGCCATTGCCACCGTGTTCAGCTGCTTCAACCAGTTCCTGAACACCATCTACGTGGTGGAAAAGCGCAGCACCCTGAGTTTGTACACCATGCTGGCGGGCGCGCTGGCCAACTGCGTGATGAACTGGCTGATGATCCCGGTGATGGGCCCCAACGGGGCCACCGTGGCCAGCCTGCTGAGCTACGTGCTGGTGTTTGCGCTGCGGGCGGTGAACACCCGGGGCCTGCTGCGGGTGGATTTCAGCCTGCTGCGGATGTCCGCCAACACCCTGCTGCTGCTGGTGGAGGCCGCCGTGATGCTGGCCCAGCCGGTAGGCTGGCCGGTCTGGACCACCCTGCTGACCGGTATCGTAATTCTGTTCAACTTCAAGGGCGTGTGGAGCCTGACCAAACTGATGGGCCTGCGGCTGCCGGGGCAGCGGCGGCACGCACGGTGATCTGTGTACCATAAGCGGAAAACGCCGCCCGGCGGTCCTTTGAGGACCGCCGGGCGGCGTTTGGCTATTGGGGATTATTTCTCCGCCTGGGTTATGGTCAGTTCGTCCAGGCCGTTGCTGGTGAAGGTCAGGTCGCCGTCGGCGGTGCAGTACAGGTCCCGCAGCTTCAGGTCCTCCATGCCGTTCAGCAGGGTGAGCAGCTCTTCACTGGGGGCCTTTGCGCCGGTGAGCACCGCCGCCTGGGGATCCACCGCCCGCAGGAACGCCTCGGTGTTTTCATGAACCGCGCCCTGCTCCGGCAGTACCAGCACCGTGTGGCTCAGGGGTAACTGGGCCATCAGCTCGCCCAGGCGCTGCTCGCCTGCGTCGCCGGGAAACAGGAAGGAAAATACCCCGTGTTCCAGGCTGGCCGCCAGGGAATAGTCCCCCTCGGTGGCCTCGTAATGGCCCTGCAGCGGCCGCTCCAGGGTAAGCTGGGCGTCCCCCAGGGTCAGGGTATCCCCCTTTTCGTCCGGCAGCTGTACCGGGATGCCCGCGTCCTCAATGGCCTGCAGCAGGCGGCGATAGTCGCCCTGGCTGTCGGCGGGCGGGTCGTAGTCCGGCGCGTAGACCGCTTCGGTGGGGATGCTGCGCAGCACCTGGGCCGCGCCGCCCATCCGCAGCGGCGAGAAATAGCTGAGCACCAGCGCATCCAGCCGGGTGACCTGACGGTCCTCCAGCTCCTGCAGCAGGGCGGGGGCGTCGTCGGCGCTGCCTTCGTCGATCAGCACCGCGTGGTCGCCGCACTGGATCAGCGCCGCCTGGCCGTTTTCCAGCGAGAAGCAGGTGACCTGCAGCTCGCCCAGTTCCTGGTTGGAGGGGCTCTGCCCCCGGGAACCGATCAGCACAGCGGCCCCCGCCATCAGCAGGATACAGATAAACAGGCTCACATGGCGCATGGTATGGCGCACAACGCACCCCTCCTTTGTCCCGGCGGGCCGGGTGTAACATGGTGCTATTATACCATACGCGGCTTGTACAAACCAGCCCTGCGGCATTTTTCGGCCAAAGGCGGCAAACAAAAACAGCACGGGCCGCAGCCCGTGCCGTTTGGGTTTAGAAATACAGGTCCTTGCTGGGGTAGACCGGCTCCATGGTCAGGCGCAGGCCCAGCTTGCGCAGGGTGCCCTCGTCGCCGGAATGCAGCATCTGGCTGGAGTGCATGTCGCAGTCCCGCAGCAGAGGCAGCGCGGCCATGGCCTTGGCGGCCACGGGGTCATCGGCGGCGGTCACCGCCAGGCCGGCCAGGGTGTCGTCCACCTTCAGCACGCTGGAACGGCTGCCCAGGATGTCGATCTTCATCCGCAGGATGGGCTCCAGCACCTCGGGACGGATCAGGGTGATGTCCTGGATGCCGGCAATGGCCTTGATGCTGTTCAGCACGGTGGCGCTGCAGGCGCTCATCAGATTGCTGGCACGGCCGGTCACGATCCGGCCGTCCGGCAGGCGGATGGCGGCGGCGGGCTGGTGGGTCTCGTCCCGGCGCTTCAGGGCCGGGGCCACCACCGCCCGGTCGGTGGGCTGCAGGCCCAGCTGCTGCAGAATATTCTCGATCTTGTGCAGGGACGCCTCGCTGGCCTTGCCCTGCTTGCAGTCGCAGGCGGCCTTGTAGTACCGGCGCAGGATCTCCTCGCAGGCGGCGGTGCGCACCACCTCGTCGTCAAAGATCGCGTAGCCGGCCATGTTCACACCCATGTCGGTGGGGCTGCGGTAGAACTCCTTGTTGCCGGTGATCCGCTCCAGGATGGTCTGCACGATGGGGAAGGCTTCCACGTCCCGGTTGTAGTTGACGGTGGTCTTGCCGTAGGCCTCCAGGTGGAACGGGTCGATCATGTTCACGTCGTTCAGATCGGCGGTGGCGGCCTCATAGGCCAGGTTCACCGGGTGCTTGAGCGGCAGGTTCCAGATGGGGAAGGTCTCAAACTTGGCGTAGCCCGCCATCACGCCCCGGCGGTACTCGTGGTACACCTGGCTCAGGCAGGTGGCCAGCTTGCCGCTGCCCGGGCCGGGCGCGGTGACCACCACCAGCGGCTTGGTGGTTTCAATATAGGGATTGGAGCCGTAGCCCGCGTCGCTGCAGATGTGCTCCACCGCGGCCGGATAGCCGGCGATGGGCCGGTGGATGTAGTTGCGCACCCCGCGGCTGGTAAGCTTCTTGGCAAAGGCGTCGGCGGCGGGCTGGCCGGTGTACTGGGTGATGACCACGCTGTTCACCGAGATGCCGGTCTCGGTGATGTCGTCGATCAGGCGCAGCACTTCCATGTCGTAGCTGATGCCCAGGTCCGCCCGGATCTTGGTCTTCTCAATGTCCCCGGCCGAGATGGCAAAGATGATCTCCGCCTGGTCCTTCATGGCCTGCAGTAGCCGGATCTTGCCGTCGGCGTGGAACCCGGGCAGCACCCGGGCGGCGTGGTAGTCGTCAAACAGCTTGCCGCCAAACTCCAGATACAGCTTGCCGGAAAACTGGGCAATCCGCTCGCGGATTTTCTCGGTCTGCTTCTGTACATATAAATTGTTGTCGAACCCGATTTCCATAAACGTTCCCCCAACTCAATACAAACAATCCGCGGCCCGGCGGCCGCACATAACCGCCTACTAGCGTATCACATTCCGGGCGGCGGGGCAAGCGTCCCGGCAAAAAATCCGGCGAACCGCATCAAAAAGCCGCAAAACCGGCCCGGACAACCCGTTTTGAAAAAATATAAAAAAGGGGTTGCATTTTGCAAAAAGCCGTGCTATAATAATGCCTGTTCCCGGAGGATTAGCTCAGCTGGTTAGAGTGCCTGCATCACACGCAGGAAGTCTGGGGTTCGAGTCCCTAATTCTCCACCAGTCCCGATCGCATTGCGATCGGGATTTTTTTGTGCGGCGGCCCGGCGGGGCTGCCGCTTTTTTTCATGTTCTGAAAAAATTTGCAGAATTTTTTGCCGGCGGTGTAGTATCCGGCGCGAAAAACGCAGTATAGGGGTGAAGCCGGAAAGGAGGCGGTACGATGAAAGAGGACGAGGCGATTCTGGATTTGCTGTTCGCCCGGTCGGAGCAGGGCATCCGGGAACTGGACGGAAAATACGGTCCGGTGCTGCGCGGGATCTCCCGCAACATCCTGAACAATCCGCAGGATGCGGAGGAATGTGTCAACGACGCCTATCTGGGCGCCTGGAACGCGATCCCGCCCGCCCGGCCGGACCCGCTGCTGGCCTATCTGTGCCGGGTGGTGCGCAACATCTCCCTGCACGCCTATTATAAAAAGAAGGCGGTCAAGCGCGGCAGCGAGTATACGGTGGCCATGGAGGAGATCGAGGCTTGTCTGGCGGGCAGCGAAACGGTGGAGGGGGAAGAGCTGGTCCGGCAGATCGGGCAATAAAAAACGCCGCGGGCGGCTGCCGGGTAAGGCGGCCGTCTGCGGCGTCCAAAAAGAAAACGGCATGGCCGAAGCCATGCCGTTTTGTTGCATGCTGCATCAGGCGATCAGGCCACGGTGGCGGCAGCCACAGCGGCGGCCACAAAGGCGGAAGCGCCCACGGTGCAGCCGGCAGCCAGGTCAGCGTCAACGGCCTTGCCGTCCTCGCCCACGCCGGCAGCGATCTCGTCGGCGGTCTTGCCTACGGTCCAGGCAGCGAAGGCGTCAGCCTGCTCGAACCACTCCTTGCCGATGCCGGAAGCGCCTACCATGCCGTAGTCAGCACCCAGCTCCTGCTTGGTGGTGGGGGCGGCCAGGTCGCTGGTCACAACGCCGGTGGCGTCAAAGGTGATCTTGGCTTCGACCACGTCCAGAGCGGAAGCGGTCACAACGCCCTCGGCGTTCAGGGCCACGGCGCTGACGGTCACGTCAGCCTGCGCGGCGCCGTCCTTGCCGTCGGCAGCGTCCTTGCTGCTGGAGGCATCGGCCACCATGGCCAGACGGACGGTGTCGGTCTCGGAAGCGGTGCAGTCCTTGGCGTTGGCAATAGCCTTGTCCATGGCCTCCACAAAGGCGGAAGCGCCCACGGTGCAGCCGGCAGCCAGGTCGGCGTCGGTAGCCTTGCCGTCCTCGCCTACGCCGGCGGCGATCTCTTCAGCGGTCTTGCCCACGGCCCAGGCGGCGAAGGCGTCGGCCTGCTCGTTCCACTCCTTGCCGATGCCGGAAGCGCCCACCATGCCGTAGTCGGCGCCCAGAGCCTGCTTGGAGGCGAACTCGGTGCCCTCGGCGATGTTCATGGCGCCCTCAGCGGTGAAGGGCATGGAAGCATCCATCACGTCGATGTAGCAGGACAGAACCTTGCCCTCAGCGTCCAGCAGAACGCCGGCGGCGGTCACGGCGGCCTCGCCCTTGCCGTCCTTGTCGGCGGTGGCGTCGGTGCCGCTCAGCTCGGTGACCAGGCCCAGGCCGAACTTCAGGCCGGTGCCGGAAGCGGTGCTTTCGGAAGCGGGCTCAGAAGCGGAAGAGCTTTCCGGAGCGGAGCTGTCCACAGCAGCGGAGGAAGAACCGCTGTTGGAGCCGCAGCCGGCCAGCAAAGTGGCCAGCAGAGCGCCGGCCGCAAGAATAGAAACAAACTTTTTCATGGTAATGCTCCTTTCGCGTAAAAAACCGGAGAAGTACATTCTCCGGAAGGACGTCCGGAAACGGACGCGAATCTAGCATACCACAATAATTTTGTCAAAAGTGTGGCAGAAAATCGAAAAAATGAGAAATTCAGCGGATGGACTGGTTTTCTTCGGTTTCCTTCACCACATACAGGGGACGATGCTTGACCTCCAGGTAGGTTTTGGCCAGGTATTCGCCCAGGATGCCGGTGCAGAACAGCTGCACCCCGCTGCACAGCAGAATAATGCAGGTCATGCTCTGCCAGCCGGCCACCGGGTCCTGCCAGCCCAGAGCGTACCGGATCAGGATGAACAGGATGCCCACAAAAGCCGCCAGGCAGAACAGAACACCCACCAGCGCCGCAATCGCCAGCGGCGCGGTGGAAAAGCCCACGATGCCCTCGATGGAATAGAGGAACAGTTTCCAGAAATTCCATTTGGTCTGGCCGGCCACGCGCTCCACGTTCTCGTACTCGAACCATTTGGTGCGGAAGCCCACCCAGCCGAAGATGCCCTTGGAGAACCGGTTGTACTCGGTCACCTGCAGCACCGCGTCCACCATCGGGCGGCTCATGAGCCGGAAATCCCGGGCGCCGTCCACGATCTCGGTCTTGCTCATCTTGTTGATGATCCGGTAGAACATCCGGGCAAAAAAGCTGCGGATGGGCGGTTCGCCCTTGCGGGTGGTGCGCCGGGTGGCGGCGCAGTCGTATTCGCCGGAAAGCAGCGTGTCCAGCATGGCGGGCAGCAGGCTGGGCGGGTCCTGCAGGTCTGCGTCCAGCATGGCCACATAGTCGCCCTTGGCGGCCTTGAGCCCTGCGTAGATGCCGGCTTCCTTGCCGAAGTTGCGGCTGAAACTCACGTACCGCACCCGCGCATCGTCCTCGTGCAGCCGGCGGGCCACCGTCAGGGTGCCGTCCTTGGAGCCGTCGTCCACAAAAATGAACTCAAAGTCCGCCCCGTGGCTGGCCTTCATCTCGCCGGCTACCCGGGCAGCTTCCTTATAGAAAAGGGGAAGGGATTCTTCTTCGTTATAACAGGGAACGACCAGGCTGATCAGCATGGAGGTCACCGCCTTTCGATTTGGAAAAGATAACCGGCACGCCGCCGGTGTGCCTCTATTATACTAAAGGAAAAGAGAGGGCGCAAGGGCTGCCGCCCTGCCTCGGCTTTTCCCGCGGGGCGGAATATGGTATACTAGCCGCAAGTACAGATGAAAGGGTGAATAGCCCATGCGGCTGGATAAATTTTTGAGCGGGGCGCTGCAGATTCCCCGCAGCGCGGCCCGCAGCCTGGCGGGCAGCGGACGGGTGACGGTGGACGGGCAGGTGTGCCGCAAGGCGGACACCCCGGTGCCGGAGGGGGCCGCGGTGGCGCTGGACGGCGCCCCGCTGACCCGGGAGGAACATGTGTACCTGATGCTCAACAAACCCGACGGGGTGGTGAGCGCCAGCGAGGACGGCCGGGACACCACCGTGGTGGACCTGGTGCGGGACGCCTATCCCCGGCGGGAGCTGTTCCCGGCCGGGCGGCTGGACAAGACCAGCACCGGCTTTGTGCTGCTGACCGATGACGGGCCCTTTGCCCACCGGCTGCTGGCCCCCCGCCGCCATGTGCCCAAGACCTACCGGGTGGGGCTGGACGGCCCGGTGACCAATGAGATGGTGGAGGGATTCGCCGCCGGGGTGACCCTGGCGGACGGCCAGACCCTGCACCCCGCCCGGCTGCAGCCGGACCCGGCCGACCCCTGCGCCGCCACGGTGGTGCTGACCCAGGGGGTGTACCACCAGATCAAGCGGATGTTCGGGGTGTACGGCCTGGGGGTGAACACCCTGCACCGCACCGCCATCGGCCCGGTGGCGCTGGACGCGGCCCTGGAACCGGGGCAATGGCGGCCGCTGACCGAGGCGGAGCGGCAGGCGCTGTTCAGCCCGGTGCGATAAAATCTGAGAAATTGCCGCCGTTTTCAAAAAATGAACACATTTTTCTGGTACGGTAAGGGCGGAAATGACCGGAATTTTGCCAGATTCTTCAACTTACACAGACAAAAGCATCTTTTTTTACTGAAAGTTGTTGCAAAAGTAGATTCCGTTGTGTAAGATATACAGTGAAGCCGTGATAAATTGTCTAAAATCACAAGGCGCACTGTGGAAAACGAATGCGATAGCGAAAAGGAGATACAGGATTATGGCAAACCGGGTATTTCAGAGTGTCGTATACCAGATGAAGGACGCCATCGACCGAATTGTGGCCGTGGTGGATGAGACCGGCACGGTGATCTCCTGCTCGGAGCTCAGCATGATCGGCGAGGTGCGCGAGGGCTATGTGGCCGAACACCTGAGCGCCGGCGAGAGCTTCGTCAAGGACGGGTATACCTATCATCAGTTCAGCTCTTCCAAGCACAACGACTATGCGGTCTGCGTGGAGGGCACCGACGAGGCCGCGGGGCAGTTCGCCAGCCTGCTGGCCATCAGCCTGCAGAGCATCAAGCAGTACCACGACGAGAAGTTTGACAAGGCCAACTTCATCAAGAACGTGGTGCTGGACAACATCCTGCCCGGCGACATCTACGCCAAGGCCCGTGAGCTGCATTTTGTGGCCGACGTGTCCCGCGTGGTGCTGCTGATCCGGGTCACCAGCGGCAACGACATCTCCGCCTACGACGTGGTGAGCGGCCTGTTCCCGGACAAGCAGAAGGACTTTGTCTTCAACATCAGCGAAAACGACACCGTGCTGGTCAAGGAGATCCGCCGCGGCATCGACCAGCGGGATATCGAAAAGCTGGCCGCCAGCATCGTGGATACCCTCTCCGGCGAGCACTACATCAAGGCGGTTGTGGGTATCGGCACCCCCATCTCCAACGTAAAGGATCTGGCCACCAGCTTCAAGGAAGCCCAGATCGCCATGGAAGTGGGCAAGGTGTTCGACACCGAGCAGTCCATCATCAGCTACGACAACCTGGGCATCGCCCGCTTGATCTACCAGCTGCCCACCACCCTGTGTGAGATGTTCCTGAAAGAAGTCTTCAAGCAGGGCAGCATCGAGAGCCTGGATCAGGAGACCCTGTTCACCATCCAGCGCTTCTTTGAGAACAACCTGAACGTATCCGAGACCAGCCGCGGGCTGTTTGTGCACCGCAATACCCTGGTCTACCGGCTGGAAAAGATCAAAAAGCTCACCGGTCTGGATCTGCGGGAGTTCGACGACGCCATCGTATTCAAGGTGGCCCTGATGGTCAAAAAGTATCTCAGCGCCAACCCCGCCAAATATTGACGGGCCCCGGCCGGCCGCGCCACGGCCGGCTTTTTTACAGCGCCGGATGCGAAATCTGCCGCTTGCGGGCACAAACCGTCGGCCGCTTGCAATAAGGAGTCTGCCATGATCGTATTTGAAAATGTAACCAAGGTCTATCCGGGCGGCAACACCGCCCTGCAGGATCTGAGCCTGCATATCCATAAGGGCGAGTTTGTGTTTGTGCTGGGACATTCCGGCGCGGGCAAGTCCACCTTCCTCAAGCTGATCCTGCGGGAGGAAAAAGCCACCTCCGGCCGGGTGCTGGTGGGCGGCAAGGATCTGACCCGCCTCAAGGAGCGGGAGGTGCCTTATCTGCGCCGCAACATGGGGGTGGTGTTCCAGGATTTCCGGCTGATCCCCACCATGACCGCCTACGAGAATGTGGCCTTTGCCATGCGGGTGACCAACATCCCGGAAAAAAAGATCCGCACCCGTGTGCCCTATGTGCTCAAGCTGGTGGGCCTGGGCGAAAAGATGGACTGCCTGCCCGAACACATGAGCGGCGGCGAGCAGCAGCGCGTGGCCCTGGCCCGGGCGCTGGTGCACAGCCCGCAGCTGATCATTGCCGACGAGCCCACCGGCAACATCGACCCGGAACTGAGCCTGGAGATGATGGAGCTGCTCAGCGCCATCAACAGCGTGGGCATTACGGTGGTGGTGGTTACCCACGAGCATGAACTGGCCCGCCAGTTCAACAAGCGGGTCATCACCATCGACCATGGCCATCTGGTGGACGACACCGACCACGGGGCCGACCTACATAACAGCAAGGCCGAGGAGCCGGTAGGGGAGGTGCGCCTGTGAACTGGTCCAGTTTTAAGTATTTGGCCCGGCAGGGCCTGCACAGCCTGCGGGCAAACCGGCTGATGACCCTGGCCAGCATCGGCGTGCTGACCGCCTGCCTGGTACTGACCGGCATCGCCGGCCTGTTCGGCGCCAACATCAACAGCCTGGTGGCCTATCTGGGCGACCAGAACGAGACGGTGGTCTATCTGGATACGGACCTGACCGACGAACAGCTGGCCCAGGTGGACGAAGCCATCCGCAGCATGGAGGGCCTTGCCTCGGTGACCTACATGAGCAAGGACGCGGTGCTGGAGACCTACAAGGGCTACATGGGCGAATACGCCGACCTGTGGGACGGCTTTGAGGGCAGCGAAAACCCCTTCATGGCCAACTACCGTGTTGTGCTGGAAGACCTGGCCGACCTGGACGCCAAGGTGGCAGAACTGGAAGCCATTCCCGGCGTGTCCAAGGTCAACCCGCCCACCGAACTGGCGGGCGTGTTCCTGGGGGTTCAGAAAGCGGTGAACATCGCCGCCTGGAGCCTGGTGGGCGTGCTGGTGGTGGTCAGCGTGGTGGTGATCAGCAACACCATCCGTCTGACCGTGTTCAGCCGCCGCAAGGAGATCAACATCATGAAGTACGTGGGTGCCACCAACGGCTTCATCCGTCTGCCTTTCTTTGTGGAGGGCATGACCAGCGGCTTTATCTCCGGCTGCATCGCCTCCGCGGCGGTGCTGGGGGGCTATGCCCTGGTGCTGTACTTCTCCGACCGGCTGGAGGGCCTGTGGGAGACGGTCATCGGCGCCAGCCTGCTGCCCATGGGGCAGATCTGGTATTTTGTCGTGGGCGGCTTTTTGCTGTTCGGGGTGCTGATCGGCAGCCTGGGCACCGCCGTCTCGGTGCGCAAACACCTGAAAGTTTAATCACGCCGTGAATTCCCGGCCCGGGGGAGGGGCCTTGTCATGACGATGAATGAGCATCCCGTTGCCCGCCGCCTGCTGCAGGTGCTGGCTTTGCTGCTGGCACTGGCTTCGCTGCTGGTAGCTGTGTCGGCGGCGCCGGCCCATGCGGAGACCGCCGCCGAAAAGTACGAGCGGCTGCGCAAGGAACTGGAGGCCCAGAACCAACAGCTGGAAAGCATCGAAAAGGATCTGAAAAACGCCAAGAATACCCGCAGCGCCCTGCAGCAGCAGCAGACCATCCTGAAAGAACAGATCAACACCCTGGTGGCCGCCATCAATGAGGCCAACCTGGCGATTCAGGAAAAGCAGGCGGAGGTGGACGCCCAGCAGGCGGCCATCGACGAGCGCTGGGATGAGTTCCAGATGCAGATGCAGGCCATGCAGGTCATGCACGACGGCGGCGCGGTGGCCATGCTCTCCAGCGCCCAGAGCCTGTATGAGCTGCTGACCTTCTCCGACAGTCTGCAGCAGGTGAGCGAAAAGCAGAACCAGGTGCTGGAGGATATGCAGGCCGCCAAGGCGGAACTGGAAAGCCGCAAGGCGGAGCTGGAAGAGCAGAAAGCCAATCTGGAAACGGCCCAGGCGGAACTGGAGACCAAGCAGGGCCAGCTGTCCAGCAATATCCAGCAGCTGGATTCCACCATCAGCAAGGCCGAGGCCGACAAGCAGGCCCAGCAGGATGTGGTGGACGCCACCGAGGCCGCCTTTGAACAGGCCGAGCGGGAATACGAGCAGTGGATCAAGGAGAATTCCTCTTCCGGCAGCGGGCATATCTCCGACGCCGGCTGGATGTGGCCGCTGCCCGGCCAGAGCCGGATCACCACCTATTTTGGCGGCAACAACGGATTCTACTCCGGCCATGGCGCCATCGACGTGGCAGCCCCCAAGGGCACGCCGATTGTGGCGGCGCTGTCCGGTGTGGCCTATACCCAGAGCCTGCACTGGACCTACGGCAACATGGTCATGATCGACAGCGGCGACGGCGTGGTGACCATCTACGCCCATATGGATTCCCACGCGGTGAGCAACGGCCAGGCTGTGGTGCAGGGCCAGACCATCGGCTATGTGGGCAACACCGGCCGTTCCAGCGGCTACCACCTGCACTTTGAGGTGCGAATCAACAACGTAAAGCAGAACCCGCTCAATTATGTGAGCTACAGCTGACGGAAGGAGAGCCTATGAACAGCAAACGTTGGGTGCGCATTACCTGCCTGCTTCTGGCGGGGCTGATGCTGGCTACCCTGGTGGGCAGCATCGGCATGCAGCTGCTCTATTACATCTGATAACGCCCGAAGGGAGGACCCCGCGCCATGAATAAAAAAATTTCCGTGAGCGTGGCCATCACGGTGGCGCTCATCGCCATGACGGTGACCTTCTCGATCACCATGATCGTGGCCATGCAGATCTTTGACAACACCGTTACCTCGGTGAACGAAAAGCAGAGCATGTACAACAAGCTGGCCGAGATCGACAAGTATGTGCGCGCCAACGCCTACAACACCATCGACGACGCCACCCTGAACGACTACATTGCCTACGGCTATATGCTGGGCATCAACGACAAGAACGCCAAGTACTACACCGAGAAGGAGTACTCCGACCTGCTGGCCGTGCAGAACGGCAAGCTGCTGGGCATCGGCGTGGATCTGATCAAGGACACCGCCACCGGCTACGGCCGGGTGATCCGGGTGTACAGCGGTTCGCCCGCGGCCGAACTGGGCATTGAGGTGGGCAGCTACATCACCCGCATCGGCGAGACCGATACCAAGAACCTGACCAAGGACGGCATGCTGACCCGTCTGCGGGGCGAGGACGGCACCACCGTGACCATCACCTACCTGACCCGCGGCACCAGCGAGGAGAAAACGGTGGAGGTCACCCATGTGGGCTACACCACCCCCACCGTGGAGTACCAGACCCTGAACGACACCTACGGCTATGTGAAGATCACCCAGTTTGGTTCCACCACCGCCAGCGAGCTGGACTACGCGGTGAACCAGCTGACCGGCGCCGGGGTCACCGCGCTGGTGTTTGACCTGCGCGACAACGAGGGCGGCCTGCTGGACAGCGCCAACGAGTGCATCGACCTGCTGGTGGGCGAGGGCGTGATCGCCTACGCCGAGTACAGCGACGGCACCCGGGAGATCCTGGCCGAATCGGACGAGAACAAGGTGGACCTGCCCATGATCTGCCTGGTGAACGGCAACACCGCCAGCAGCGCCGAACTGTTTGCGGCCAGCCTGCGGGATATGGCCGGGGCCAAGCTGGTGGGCACAAAGACCTACGGCAAGGGCACCATCCAGGCCGCGCCCCAGCGCCTGAGCGACGGCAGCGCCGTTTCGGTGACGGTGGCCCGCCTGCTGACCGGCAAGGAAGAGTGCTTTGACGGCACCGGCCTGACCGTGGATCAGGAGGTTCAGCTGGCCGAGAACACCGTGATGTATGACTACGCCCTGGCCGAGGATGCCCAGGTGCTGCGCGCCGTGAGCGTGGCGGATACCCTGACCGGTGTGACCACCATGGAAGGCAGCAGCAACGCTGGCACCCAGACCGGCACCGACAGCAGCGCGGCCGGCGAGGACGGCAGCAGCGCCGCGGAGAGCACCGACGGCGAAACCGGCGAAACCGGTGACAGCGCGGCAGCGGAAGGCGGCGATTCCTCCGCCGACAGCGCCGCATGACGGGCGAACGCGCCCTGACCGATATTGCCTATGTGCGGGATCTGTGCGCACGGCACGGATTTACCCTGTCCAAGGGGTTCGGTCAGAACTTTATCGTGAACCCCGGCGTATGCCCCAAGATCGTGGAGGCCGCCGGCATCGGCCCGGAATGGGGCGTGCTGGAGGTGGGCCCCGGCATCGGAGTGCTCACCCGGGAACTGGCCCGGCGGGCGGCCCGGGTGGTGGCGGTGGAGGTGGACAACCGTCTGCCGCCGCTGCTGGCGGAAACGCTGGCGGGATATGACAATGTGGAAATTGTCATGCAGGATATACTGAAAGTTGATATTGCCGCCCTGATCCGGGAGAAGTTTGCCGGTATGCCGGTGGCGGTCTGCGCCAATCTGCCCTACTACATCACCAGCCCGATCCTGATGCGGCTGCTGGAGGAAAAACTGCCCATCCGGCAGATCACGGTCATGGTGCAGAAAGAGGCCGCCGAGCGGATCTGCGCCGCGCCGGGTACCCGGCAGGCGGGGGCCATCAGCTATGCGGTAGCCTACTACGCCAAGCCCCAGGTGCTGTTTTCGGTGCAGCCGGGCAGCTTTTATCCGCCGCCCAAGGTCACCAGCGCGGTGATCCGGCTGGAGGTACACCCCGAGCCGCCGGTGCCGGTGCCCGACGAGGCCGCGTATTTCCGGCTGGTACGGGCGGCGTTCGGCCAGCGGCGCAAGACCGCGGCCAACGCCATCAGCGCCGGATTGGGCCTGCCCAAGGCGCAGGTGACCGCCGCCATGGAGCAGGCGGGCCTGCCCGCCACGGCCCGGCCGGAACAGCTTACGCTGGAACAGTTCGCCGCGCTGAGCCGCGCCCTGGCACAACAGCCAAAATAATAGTGGTATAAAGAATGGAAGGCCCCCGGACACGATGTGTGCCGGGGGCTTTTGCGTGGGGGCGGCGGGGAAAGTTAAAGAAATCTTAAGAACAGGCCCGGGGCGGATTTAAGAAACCGGCGCTATACTGGCCCTATCGAAACAAATGAGGGGGCGGCACAAGATGCGCAACGGGGGAAAACAGGTAGTTTGGCTGCTGGGAACAGCCCTGGCGGCCTTTACGGCGGGCTGTCTGCTGCTGGCAGGCAGAGAGTGGGGCTGGGGTACCTCCGCGGTTCTGTTTGCCGCACCTGCCTGGTTGGCCGGGGCCCTGGCCCGTACCCGCCGGGGCAGCGTGCTGGCCGGTATGGCCGCCGGCCTGGGGGTATGGGCGGCGCTGGGCTGCCGGCCATTGCTTCTGGCCCCTGCGCTGGCCGCGGGCGGTGTGCTGGGTACGGCGGGCCTGCGCTGGCAGCTGGGCGGCCGGGACTGGCTGAGCCTGGCGGTCTGCATCGAGGGGGCAGCGGTACTGCTGCTGGGCGGCAGCCCGGCTATGGCGGCGGGCCGTGTGGCGGCAGGGCTGCTGCTGGCCATCCTGGCCGCCTGGACCCCGGTGGCCGAGCCAACAGCCGCCGCGCGGCAGCTGCCCGCAAAAGAATAAGGATTTGACCTTGCAAAACGCCGCCCGGTTTGCTATACTGGATGGGTAATCATGCTGGTGTAGCACAGCTGGTAGTGCAGCTGATTTGTAATCAGCAGGTCGGGGGTTCGAATCCGTCCACCAGCTCCAAAAACCGGCAGGCCCCAGACGGAGCCTGCCGGTTTTTCCTTTGCTGTGTTCCGGGGCCAGCTGACGGGACATGCCGATGATAAAACCAGAGAATCCGCCCGACGGCAGGTGCTGCCTGCTGCCGGGCGGTTTGTTTTTTGCGGCGGGGGTGCTATACTGATGAAAAACGACGGGGCTGCCCGCCGGGGAAAGGATGGGAAAACCATGCAGCAGAACGACCGGCCGCAGGCCATTCAGGTGCGCGGGGCGCGGGTACACAATCTGAAAAATGTGGATGTGGAGATTCCGCTGGGCGGCGTTGTGGGGGTAGCCGGGGTGTCCGGTTCCGGCAAGTCGTCGCTGGCGCTGGGGGTGCTCTACGCCGAGGGGTCCCGCCGGTATCTGGAGGCCCTGTCCACCTACACCCGGCGGCGGATGACCCAGGCCGCCCGGGCCGATGTGGACGAGGTTCTCTATGTGCCGGCAGCGCTGGCGCTGCATCAGCGGCCGGGGGTGCCCGGCATCCGCAGCACCTTCGGCACCGGCACCGAACTGCTCAACAGTCTGCGGCTGCTGTTTTCCCGGCTGGCCAGCCACCGGTGCCCCAACGGCCATTACCTGCCGCCCAGCCTGGCGGTGGCGGCCGGGCAGTCGCTTACCTGCCCGGAATGCGGCGCGGTCTTTTTTGCCCCCAGCGCCGAGGAACTGGCCTTCAACAGCCAGGGCGCCTGCCGCTGCTGCGGCGGCACCGGCATTGTGCGCACAGTGGACCGGGCCACCCTGGTGCCGGACGAAAGCCTGACCATCGAACAGGGGGCCGTGGCCCCCTGGAACAGCCTGATGTGGTCGCTGATGGTGGACGTCTGCCGGGAGATGGGGGTGCGCACCGATGTGCCGTTCCGGGAACTGACCGACCGGGAAAAGGCCATCGTCTACGACGGCCCCGCCGAAAAAAAGCACATTCTGTACCAGAACAAGAAGTCCGGCCAGGCCACCGAACTGGATTTTACCTACTACAGCGCCGTGCACACGGTGGAAAACGCCCTGGCCAAGGTCAAAGACGAGAGCGGCATGAAGCGGGTGGAGCGGTTTTTGACCGAATCTGCCTGCCCGGAGTGCGGCGGCAGCCGTTTGTCCGAGGCCGCCCGGGCGCCCCGGGTGCGGGGGCTGGGGCTGGACGAAGCCTGCCGGATGCCCTTGTCCGATCTGATGGACTGGGTGGCCGGCGTGCCGGACAGCCTGCCGGAGGAGATGCGCCCCATGGCCCGCAGCATCTGCGACGCGTTTGCGGTCACGGCGCGCCGTCTGCTGGATCTGGGGCTGGGGTATCTGGCGCTGGACCGGGCCGCCGCCACCCTCTCCACGGGGGAACGGCAGCGGATGCAGCTGGCCCGGGCGGTGCGCAACCGCACCACCGGTGTGCTGTACGTGCTGGACGAGCCCTCCATCGGGCTGCACCCCGCCAATCTGACCGGGCTGAACGCCATCATGCGGGATCTGGTGGCGGACGGCAACTCGGTGCTGCTGGTGGATCACGACACCCAGGTACTGGCCGGGGCGGACTGGATCATCGAGATGGGCCCCGAAGCCGGGGCCCGGGGCGGGCAGGTGGTGGCCGCGGGCACCGTGCAGGATCTGGCGCAGAATCCCGATTCCCGGATCGGGCCGTTCCTCTGCGGGCGGGAACAGGTGCGGGTGCACCGCCCCGCGCCGGAAAACGAGATGTTTGCCAAAGGGGAGATCCGGCTGGTGACCGGCCCGCTGCACACGGTACAGCCGCTGGAGGTCCGCATCCCGAAAGGAAGGCTCACGGTGGTGACCGGGGTATCCGGCTCCGGCAAGACCACCCTGATCCTGGAAAGCCTGGTGCCCGCGCTGGCCGCCGCGGCGGCAGGGGGCAAACTGCCCGCCCATGTGCGGGAACTGGAGGCCCCGGGCATCCGGCGGGTCAAGCTGATCGACGCCACCCCCATCGGGGTGAATGTGCGCTCCACCGTGGCCACCTACGCCGGGGTGCACGACGAGCTGCGCAAACTCTACGCCCGCACCCCGGATGCCAGGGAGAAGGGGTACAAGGCGGGGGACTTTTCCTACAACACCGGGCGGCTGCGCTGCCCGGTCTGCGACGGTACCGGCTCCATCAGCCTGGATGTGCAGTTTTTGCCGGATGTGGAGATTCCCTGCCCGGAATGCCGGGGCGCCCGCTACGCCCGGGAGGCCGCCGGGGTGCGGCACCCGGCGGCGGGGGTGTCCCTGCCGGAACTGATGGCCATGGATGTGCGCACCGCCCTGCCTTTGTGCGAGGGCTGGAAAACCGTGCGCACCCGCCTGGAGGTGCTGCGGGATCTGGGGCTGGGATACCTGACCCTGGGCGAAGCCACCCCCAGCCTGTCCGGCGGGGAGGCCCAGCGGCTGAAGCTGGCGGGGGAGATGGGCCGCGGCCAGGAGGATACGGTGTTCGTGTTTGACGAGCCTACCATCGGGCTGCATCCGCTGGACGTGCGCACCCTGCTGCAGGTCTTCGACGCGCTGCTGGCGGGCGGGGCCACGGTGGTGGTGATCGAACACGACCAGGATGTGATCCGCAACGCCGACTGGCTGCTGGACATGGGCCCCGGCGGCGGCGAACAGGGCGGCCGGATCGTGGCAGCGGGCACCCCCGCCCGGGTGGCCGCCTGCGAAGAGAGCGTGACCGGCCGGTATTTGCGCGGGGCCGGGCTGTAAGGCTGTTTGCCTTGCAATGGGCCGGGCAATCTGGTATAATCGGCTACATATGAGGGCGCGTGCCCTCTGCAGGTGCCGGGCGGCGGGATGCCCGGCGGGAAGAGAAACGAGGAGGACACCGATAATGCAGTTTGAGGTCTTTATGCAGGAGCTGCTGGACGTTCTGGTTGCCAACGCCATCCATCTGTTTGAGCTGGTGGGCGTGATCGTGCTGATCGTGGCCGGCGTACAGGGCGTGATCAACTACATCCGGCATGATCCTATGGTGCGGCTCAAGCTGGCCAAGGGCATGGCCCTCTGCCTAGAGTTCAAGCTGGGCAGCGAGATTTTGCGTACCGTGGTGGTGCGCGACTTGAGCGAGATCGCCATCGTGGGCGCGATCATTGTGCTGCGGGCGGCGCTGACCTTCCTGCTGCACTGGGAAATCAAGAACGAGGAGGCCGAGGCCGAAGCCGCCCTGAACGAGGAGTTCCGGGAGATCAAGGCCCAGGCGGCCGCCCGGGGCTGCAGCTGCGACCCCCATTCCCACGCGAAAGCTGCTGTGCAGGAACAGGAAAAACAGGATTGAACCCTTTGCGCCGCGCATCCGGGATACCGGGTGCGCGGCGTTTTTTGCCGAAACCGGGGAAAAAACAAAAGTCATACTTCATCCGCTTCTATTGCCCCCGGAAAATAAACCGGGTATAATGATACCTGTTCGTCAGGCCGGGCGGTCCCGGCCTGCTTGTTTTTTTGCGGGGCGCGGCCCCGTGTGTGGTGTAAGGAGCGTGTAGAATGGAATACTTGCAGGATCTGCTGGCAGCCATCGGCGTGGTGCTCAACGGCATCCCCCAGGGTCTGCTGGCTATGAGCTTTGGCTTTGCTTCGGTGCCTACGGCGCTGGGCTTTATCGTGGGCGCGGTGGGCTGCCTGGCCCTGGGCAGCGTGGCCCCCATTTCTTTCCAGGCCGAGACCATTGTCATGGCCGGTTCCATGGGTAAAAACATGCGGGAACGGCTGAGCATGGTGTTCTTTGCCGGTGTGACTATGGCGGTGCTGGGCGCCTGCGGCCTGATGACCGCCATCACCAGCTTTGCCGGTGATACCGTGATCCACGCCATGATGGCCGGTGTGGGCCTGGTGCTGACCAAGCTGGCCCTGGGCATGATCAAGGAGAACGCCCTGGTTTCCATTGTTTCCATCGTGGTGGCGGCGCTGGTCTACTTCTTTATGGGGCATGACCTGGTGTACACCATCATCCTGTCCCTGGTGGCGGGCAGCGTGGCCGCCAAGATCGCCGGTCAGAAGATCGGGGAGAACGCGGTGAGCGAGAAGATGGCGACCATCAAGCTGGAAAAGCCCACCTTTAACCTGCGGGTGCTTCGCGGCGCGCTGGCTCTGGCCTGCCTGACTGTGGGCGCCAACATCGCTTTCGGCGGCATCACCGGCGGTATGGCCGGCGCCGCCCAGAACGTGGACCACCTGACCATCTACTCCGGCCTGGCCGACGCCATCAGCAGCCTGTTCGGCGGCGGCCCGGTGGAGGCCATCATCTCCGCCACCGCTTCCGCCCCCCATCCGGTGGGCGCGGGCGTGCTGATGATGATTCTGATGGCCGCTATCCTGTTCCTGGGCCTGCTGCCCAAGATCGGCAAGTTTGTGCCCAGCCAGTCCATTGCCGGTTTCCTGCTGATCCTGGGCGCTGTGGCCACCGTGCCCGGCGACGCGGCGATCGCTTTCGCTTCTACCGAGGCCGGCGGCACCATCGTGGCCGGTGTGACCATGGGCGTGACCGCCTTTGTGGACCCCTTTGTGGGTATGCTGGCCGGTATCCTGCTCAAGACCCTGTTCGGCTTCGGCCTGGGCCTGTAACCCGATAGGAGGTACATGATGAACGAGTGCTATGAACTGAATGTGGCGGGCGTGACCCGTCAGCTGCCCATCATCCAGATCGCCCCGAGCCTGGCCATTGCCAGCTTTGTGATCCTGGGCGACTGCGAACTGGTGACCGCCGCCGCCCCGCTGCTGGCGGAAAAGCTGCCCCAGGTGGACTATCTGGTGACCGCCGAGGCCAAGGGCATTCCCCTGGTGCAGGAGCTGAGCCGCCTGCTGGGCCTGCCCTACTACATCGTGGCCCGCAAGAGCGTGAAGCCCTACATGGAGCAGCCGCTGGTGGACGAGGTGAACTCCATCACCACCCAGAAGACCCAGACCCTGTGCCTGGACGGCAAGGACGCCCTGGCCATCCACGGCAAGCGGGTGGCCCTGGTGGACGACGTGATCAGCACCGGCGAGAGCCTGCAGGCCATCGAGCGCCTGGTGGAGAAGGCCGGCGCCCAGGTGGTGGCCCGTGCTGCCATCCTGGCTGAGGGCGACGCCGCCAAGCGGGACGACATCCTGTTCCTGGAGCCGCTGCCCCTGTTCCCCCTGTAATCTGCCTGCCAAAAGCCGCCGCAGCCCTGTGCTGCGGCGGCTTTTCTGCGTTAAAGCAGTATTGCCCGGCTGTACGGGCCGTGGTAAAATATACATACATATGGCCCCTTTGCGCCGCCGCTTTGGCGGTTGTGCGGATTGACTTTTTGGCTCGGCGGTATTACACTATGATAGTATGATAAAGTGATAAAGTGGTCGGGCGCGGGAATGGCAGTCCCCGCCGTGCCGCGACCTATATACGGGGCTTTCCCCGGGAAAGGCAAGGTCACCATGGAAGAACGAACCATTCCCCGCGCCGAACAGGCGGCTGACCGGCTGCAGGGGCTGTACCGGCAGTACGGGTATCTGCCCTATAAAATGAGCAAGTTTGAGGAATACGATCTGTATGTGCGCAACAAGAGCTTTCTGAACAGCCCGGATATTCTGACCTTTACCGATCTGGACGGCAAGCTGATGGCGCTGAAGCCGGACGTGACCCTCTCGATCCTGAAAAACAGCCGCCCGGCCCCGGCACTGCAGAAGGTGTTCTACCAGGAAAACGTCTACCGCACCGGGCGGGACACCCGCAATTTCCGGGAGATTCTGCAGATGGGGCTGGAGTGCATCGGCCCGCTGGACGGCTACGCCGAGGCGGAGGTACTGGAGGTAGCGGTGCGCAGCCTGGACGCGCTGGCGCCGGACTGGCTGCTGGACATCAGCCACCTGGGTGTGGTGAACGGGCTGCTGGCCGCGCTGGGCCTGCCCGCCGAGGAGGAGCGCCGCCTGCTGGAGGCGCTGGGGGAGAAGAACACCCCCCGCCTGACCGAACTGTGCCTGGCGCTGGGGGTGGAGGATGCCGCCCGGGACCGGCTGTGCCGTCTGGCACTGCTCTACGATACCCCCGCCGCGGCCCTGCCCCAGCTGGAAGCCCTGGCCGCGGGCAGCGACGCCGCCATGCGGGCGGTGGAGGAACTGCGGGCGTTGTGCGAACTGCTGATCCCCTGGGCCGACCGGCTGCGGCTGGACTTTTCGCTGGTCAGCGATCGGCAGTATTACAGCGGGGTGGTGTTCCGGGGCTTTGTGCCCGGGCTTCCGGTGGCGGTGCTGAGCGGCGGCCGGTATGACCATCTGCTGGCCCGGATGGGCCGCCGGGGCGGCGCCGTGGGCTTTGCGGTGTATCTGGATCAGCTGGACCGGCTGGCCCCCCAGGAGCGGCCCGCCGTGGACGTGCTGCTGCTTTACGGGCCGGACACCCCCGCCGTCGGTCTGGCAGCCGAGGCCCGGCGGCTGCGGGCACAGGGCAAGACCGTCCGGGTGGAGCGGGAGGCCCCCGAGGGCCTGACCTTCGGCCAGGTGTGCCGGATGGGAGGTTGAGGTATGGAATGGATCAATGTGGCCCTGCCCAAGGGCCGTTTGGGCGAAAAGGTCTATCGCAGCTTTGAGGCCGCCGGGTACGCCTGCCCCGGCCTGCTGGAGGATAACCGCCGCCTGATTTTTGAAAACGCCGAAAACGGGATGCGGTATTTCTGGGTCAAGCCCAGTGACGTGGCCATCTATGTGGAACAGGGCGCGGCGGACATCGGGGTGGCCGGCAAGGACATCCTGCTGGAATACCGCCCCGACGTATACGAGCTGGCGGATCTGGGAGTGGGCCGCTGCCGGATGTGCGTGGCGGGGAAAAAGGAGTTCTATGACGACCGGTCCCGCACCCTGCGGGTGGCCACCAAATTCGCCCGCATCGCCCGGGACTACTACGCTGGGCAAAGCCGGGAGATCGACATCATCCACCTGAATGGCTCCATCGAGCTGGCCCCGATTCTGGGCTTGAGCGATGTGATCGTGGACATCGTGGAAACCGGCCGCACCCTGGTGGAGAACGGGCTGGAAGTGAAAGAGGAGATCGTGCCCATCAGCGCCCGGCTGATCGCCAACAAGGTGGGCTATAAATTCAAAAACGAGCGTCTGCGGCAGCTGTGCCGGGCGCTGGAAGAGCAGCGAAAGGGGTAATCCGTTATGATCCGCATCTATCCCTACGGGCAGGTGCCCGACGAGGAGATTTTTGCCCGTGTGCAGGATGACCGGGATGTGTCCGGCATCGTGGCCGATATCATTGCCCGGGTGCGGGCACAGGGGGACAAGGCCCTGGCCGCCTACGCCGAACAGTTCGACGGGGCCGCCCCCGAACGGCTGGAGGTGACCGGGGCGGAACTGGACGCCGCCGTGGCCGCCCTGGACCCGGAATTTGTGGAGATCCTGCGGCAGGCCGCCGCCAACATCGAAGCCTTTCACAAGCATCAGGTGCGCTCCAGCTTTGTGGTGACCGACCAGCCCGGCGTGGTGATGGGCCAGAAGGTGATGCCCATCGAAAAGGTGGGCCTGTATGTGCCCGGCGGCACGGCGGCCTATCCCAGCTCAGTGCTGATGAACTGCATCCCGGCAAAGCTCGCGGGCTGCCGGGAGATCGTGATGGTGTCGCCCCCCACCTGCGGCGGGGACATCAATCCGGTGATTCTGGCCGCGGCCCGCATCGCCGGGGTGCACCGGGTGTTCCGCACCGGCGGCGCCCAGGCGGTGGCCGCCCTGGCCTACGGTACCGAGAGCGTGCCCCGGGTGGACAAGATCGTGGGTCCGGGCAACGCCTTTGTGGCCGAGGCAAAACGGCAGGTGTTCGGGCAGGTGGCCATTGACATGATCGCCGGGCCCAGCGAAATTCTGGTGGTGGCAGATGGCAAGTCCGACCCGGCCGCCGTGGCCGCCGACCTGCTGAGCCAGGCCGAGCACGACAAGCTGGCCAGCGCGGTGCTGGTGACCGACAGCGAAACCCTGGCCAAGGCGGTGCAGGCCGAGATCGAGCGGCAGCTGCCCCTGCTGGCCCGGGAGGAAATTGCCCGCGCCTCCATCGACAACAACGGCAAGATCATCGTGGCCGGGGATCTGGCGGTGGCGGTCCAGATCGCCAACCGCATCGCCCCGGAACATCTGGAACTGTGCATGGACAACCCTTTTGACTGGCTGGACCGCATTCAGAACGCCGGGTCGGTGTTCATGGGGCGGCACTGCCCCGAGGCGCTGGGGGATTACTTTGCCGGGCCCAACCACACCCTGCCCACCAGCGGCACCGCCCGGTTCTCCAGCCCCCTGTCGGTGGACGATTTTGTCAAAAAGACCCAGTTCACCTACTTCACCGGCGACGCGCTGGAACGGGTGGCCGGCAAGGTGGATTACTTTGCCCGGCAGGAGGGGCTCACCGCCCACGCCCGCAGCGTGACCATCCGGTTTGATAAGACAAAGGAGTGAGAGCCATGAGCCGCTTTCTGAGCGCCCGGATGGCCGCGCTGGAGCCCTATGTGCCCGGCGAACAGCCCCGGGACCGGCAGTATGTGAAGCTGAATACCAACGAGTCGCCCTTTCCGCCCGCGCCCGGCGTGATCGCCGCCGTGCGGGGGGCCGAGGCCGAGCGGCTCAACCTCTACCCGGACCCCACCTGCCGGGACCTGCGCCGGGCGCTGGCCGCCCGGTTCGGGGTGGGGGAGGAGAATGTCCTCGTTTCCAACGGGTCGGACGATATCCTGAACTTTGCGTTTCAGGCTTTCTGCGGGCCGGACAAGCCGGTGGCCTTCCCGGCGGTGAGTTACGGATTCTATCCGGTGCTGGCCGGGCTGTACGGCCTGCCGCACACCGCCATCCCGCTGCGGGAGGATTTATCCATTGATGTGACGGATTACATCGGCCGGGGAGAAAACGTGGTGCTGGCCAATCCCAACGCCCCCACCGGGCTGGCGCTGGGGGTGGACGAGATCGAGCGGATCGCGGCCTCCAACCCCGACCACCTGGTGCTGGTGGACGAGGCCTATGTGGATTTCGGCGCCGAAAGCTGTGTGCCGCTGACAAAGCGGTACGAAAACCTGCTGGTGGTGCAGACCTTCTCCAAATCCCGCTCCATGGCCGGGGCCCGGCTGGGCTTTGCCATCGGCAGCGCGGCGCTGATCGCCGATCTGGAGGCGGTGAAGTATTCCACCAACCCCTACAGCCTGGATCGGGTGGCCCTGGCGGCGGGCACGGCGGCGCTTACCGAGGAATCCGAGGCCTACCACGCGGCCAACTGCCGCACCGTGATGGAAAACCGGGCCTACACCACCGAAGAGCTGACCAAGCGGGGCTTTACGGTGGTGCCCAGCCTGGCGAATTTTGTGTTTGCCCGCCTGCCCGGCACCGACGGGGCGCAGCTGTACGACGCGCTGCGCCGGCAGGGGGTGCTGGTACGGCATTTCAACAAACCCGGCATCCGGGACTACCTGCGCATCACCATCGGCTCCAAAGCCGAGATGGACGCGCTGCTGGCCGCCCTGGATGTGATATGCAACGAAAAAGGAGAATGAACCATGCGCAGCGCCAATATTCAGCGGGCCACCAGTGAAACCAGCGTGCTGCTGGGCCTGGATCTGGACGGCACCGGCAAAAGCCAGATCGACACCGGCTGCGGTTTTCTGGATCACATGCTCACCCTGTTTGCCCGGCACGGCCGGTTTGATCTGACGGTGGAGTGCGAGGGGGACAGCCAGGTGGATTTCCACCACACGGCGGAGGATATCGGCATCTGCCTGGGGGACGCCTTTGCCCAGGCGCTGGGGGATATGCGGGGCATCACCCGCTACGGCAGCTGCATCCTGCCCATGGACGAGGCCCTGATTTTAACGGCGGTGGATATCTCCGGCCGGGGGCTGCTGTGCTGTGAGCTGGACATCCCCTCCCCCCGGGTGGGCGAGTTCGACACCGAACTGGGGGAGGAGTTCTTCCAGGCGCTGGCCCGGCGGGCCGGGCTGACCCTGCACATCCGCCAGCTGGCGGGCAGGAACAGCCATCATATTCTGGAGGGTACCTTCAAGAGCCTGGCCCGCAGCCTGCGGCAGGCGGTGGCCATCGAGGCCGCCTACGCGGATGAAATTCCCTCCACCAAAGGGGTGCTGTAAATGGTAGGCATTGTGGATTACGGGGTGGGCAACCTGTTCAGCCTGCGCAGTTCGCTGGCGGTGCTGGGGGCCGAGACCCTGGTCAGCGGCGACGGGGACGCGCTGGCCGCCGCTGACCGGCTGATCCTGCCGGGGGTGGGGGCGTTCGGCGACGCGGCCGCCGCTCTGCGGGAAAAGGGGCTGGACGAGGTGCTGCGCCGTCTGGCCGGGCAGGGTAAGCCGCTGCTGGGCATTTGTCTGGGCATGCAGATGCTGTTTGACTACAGTGAGGAGTACGGCCGCCACGAGGGGCTGGGGCTGATCCCCGGCCATGTGGCCCCGCTGGCCCCCGATCTGCCCCCGGAGAAAAATCTGAAAGTGCCCCACATCGGCTGGAACGGGCTGCACCGCCGCAATCCGGTGCATCCGCTGCTGGCGGGGGTGAACGAGGGGGACTGCGTGTATTTTGTGCATTCCTTCCATGCGGTGGACTGCGCGGAAAGCGTGATCGCCACCGCCGAATACGGCCCGGAGGTCACCGCCGCGGTGGCCCGGGGCAATGTGATGGGCACCCAGTTCCACCCGGAAAAAAGCGGCGCGGTGGGGCTTGGCATCCTGCGCAATTTCTGTGAGGGAAAGGGGGGCGCGGTATGATACTGTTCCCTGCCATTGACTTAAAGGACGGCCGGGTGGTGCGGCTGCTGAAAGGGGATTTTGCCACCGTACACCAGGTGGCGGACGACCCGGTCACGGTAGCCCGGGCCTTTGCCGGCGCGGGGGCCGCCTGGGTGCATATGGTGGACCTGGACGGCGCCAGAGACGGGGTGCGCCGCAACGCCGACGCGGTGCGGGCGGTGTGCGAAACCGGCCTGCGGGTAGAGCTGGGCGGCGGCATCCGCCGTTTGCAGGATATTGAGGATGTGTTTAAGCTGGGGGTATACCGGGCGGTGATCGGTTCCGCCGCCGTGACCGACCCGGAGCTGGTGCGCCGGGCGGTGGAAACCTTTGGCCCGAAGCGGATCGCCGTGGGGGTGGACGCCCGGAACGGCCGGGTCTGCACCGCGGGCTGGGTGGAGGATTCCGGCGTGGAATACCGGGAATTCGCCCGCCGTATGGAGGCCCTCGGGGTGCGGCATCTGATCTTTACCGACATTGACACCGACGGCACCCTGGCGGGCCCGGCCTACGACCGGCTGGCGGCGCTGCAGGCTGCCGTAAACTGCGACATCACCGCCTCCGGCGGGGTGGGCAGCAACGAGGATCTGCGCCGTCTGCAGGCCGCCGGGCTGTACGGGGCCATTGTGGGCAAGGCCTACTACACCGGCGCGGTGGATCTGGCGCTGGCCGTCCGGGAAGGGGGGCCGCAGGCATGATCACCAAGCGCATCATTCCCTGCCTGGACGTAAAGGACGGGCGGGTGGTCAAGGGGGTCAACTTTGCCGGGCTGGCGGACGTGAACGACCCGGTGGCCCTGGGCAAATTCTACAGCGACAACGGGGCCGACGAGCTGGTGTTCTACGACATCACCGCCTCCGCCGAGGGGCGGCGGCTGTTCACCGACGTGCTTACCCGGGTGGCCTCCACCATCTTTATCCCCCTGACGGTGGGGGGCGGCATCAACACCCTGGAGGATTTTGACCGGGTGCTGAAATGCGGCGCGGACAAGGTCAGCGTGAACAGCGGGGCTTTGCGGGACCCCTCCCTGATCGGCAAAGCGGCCAAGAAATACGGCGACCAGTGCGTGGTGCTGAGCGTGGACGCCCGCCGGGTGGATGGGCAGTACCATGTATTTGCCCGGGGCGGCCGGGAGGACACCGGCCGGGAACTGCTGGACTGGGTGCGCCGGGGCGTGGATGCGGGCGCGGGGGAGATCGTGCTGAACAGCATCGACACCGACGGGGTGCGCCAGAGCTTTGATCTGGAGATGCTGGACGCGGTCTGCCAGGTGGCGCCGGTGCCGGTGATTGCCTCCGGCGGCGCGGGCTGCATCCAGGATTTCATCACCCTGTTCAAGACCCTGCCCGCCGTGGACGCGGGCCTGGCCGCCAGCATCTTCCATTTCGGGCAGGTGGCCATTCCCGACCTGAAACGGCAGCTGGCCGATGCGGGCATCAACGTGCGGCTGTAAACAAAGGAGGAACGATATGCTTACGATAGACGATCTGAAGTTCAATTCTCACGGCTTGATTCCGGCCATTGTGGTGGATGCCACTAGCAAAAAGGTGCTGACCCTGGCCTACATGAACCGGGAGAGCCTGGCCATCAGCCTGGAGGAAAAGCGCACCTGCTTCTGGAGCCGTTCCCGGCAGGAACTGTGGCGAAAAGGGGAGACCAGCGGCAACGTGCAGCACATCCGCACCATCGTGGCGGACTGCGACCGGGACGCGCTGATGGTGACGGTGGACAAGGAGGGCCCGGCCTGCCATCTGGGCACCGACAGCTGCTTCAATGACCCGCTGTTCATCGGCGAGGGCGGCGAGCCTTTCAGCGTGGAGGGGCTGTATGCTCTGCTGCAGGGCCGCAAGGAAACCCTGCCGGAGGGCAGCTACACCACCTACCTGTTCCAGAAAGGGCTGGACAAGATTCTGAAAAAGGTGGGCGAGGAGTCCACCGAGGTGATCATCGCCGGCAAGGCCGAGGACAAGCGGGAAACGGTGTACGAGATCGCGGATCTGATGTATCATGTGATGGTGCTGATGGTGGAGATGGGCATTTCGGTGGAGGATGTGCTTGCCGAACTGGCCAGCCGCCACGTGATCGACCACAAGGTAAAACAGGAGAAGATGGTATGAAGCCCCAGACCCTGCACTGCCACACCACCTTCTGCGATGGGGCGGACAGCCCCGCCGCCATGGCGGCCGCGGCTTTTGCGGCGGGATGCGGGGCAATTGGATTTTCGGGCCATTCGCCGCTGCCGGGGCAGGAGGCCTGGGCTATGGACCCGGCCCGGGTGGCCGACTACCGCCGGGCGGTGATGGAGCTGAAAGCCGAATACGCCGGGCGGATGGAGGTATATCTGGGCCTGGAACAGGATTTTTATTCGCCGGACACCGGCCCGGACTGGGACTACAAGATAGGGTCGGTGCACTGTCTGCTCATGCCGGACGGGACGCAGCTGCCGCTGGACGAGAGCGCGGCCACCCTGGCAAGCGGGGTACAGCGCTGGTTCGGCGGGGACTGGAACGCCCTGGCCCGGGATTACTATGAGCGGATGGCCCGGGTGGACACCGTGACCGGCGGGGAGATCGTGGGGCATTTTGACCTGATCACCAAGTTCAACGAGAACATGGCCCAGTTTGACGAGGGCGACCCGGCGTACCGGGAGGCGGCCTTTGCGGCGCTGGATGAGCTGGCGGGCCGGGGACGCATTTTTGAGATCAACACCGGGGCCATCAGCCGGGGATACCGCACGGCGCCCTATCCGGCGGCGTTTCTGCTGCGGCGGCTGGCGGAGAAGGGCGGGCGGATCACGTTTTCCAGCGATACCCACAGCGCCGGAACGGTGCTGTACGGGTACCGGGAGGCGGTGCAGCTGGCCCGGGACTGCGGTTTTTCCAGCTGCTGGTATCTGACGGCCCGCGGCTTTGCGGAAGGGCCGCTGCCTGTGGTATAACGGAACTGGGCCAATCTGGGGCCAGCGGGCTGCGGGCGCGTCAAGGATGCGCCCGCTCTGCTTCGCAGACCGCCCTGCCGGTCCGGGGCTCCACCGGAGCCCCGGCCGCTTTGCGGACCCGGGCTGCGGGCGCGTCAAGGATGC
>NZ_NFLN01000006.1 GCF_002160955.1 Gemmiger sp. An120 | reverse complement strand
ACGGCTCATCAAAGCCAGGGAAGCGGAGTTTCGGACGCTTTTCGAGACCGTTACTTGAGGATGGAAATGCACATCTTCGTCCTCCACGTGATAATAATCGTGGAGGTGGTCAACATGACTAACAATACACAATTCAAGACGCTATTGAACACTTGGCTAAATCAAAAGAAGCCGATGATCACACCGTCAACCCATGCCAGTTTTACGCTGATAGCCGAAAATCACTTAATACCTCACTTCGGTAAGCGGAAGATCGGCAGCATTACCGAGCCGGACATTCAGAGCTACATATCGTATCTTTACGAGTCCGGGCGGCTGGATAAGTCCGGCGGTCTCACTGTGAAGACCATACGAGATGTGATTCTCGTGCTGCGGCTTGCTATGGAATATGCCTACAAGGAAAGAGCAATACCACTGCTCAACTGGGACTTGATAGAATACCCCAAAGAGTTGGGAATAAAAAAGGTGGTTTCTCTGTCCAAGGATCAAGAGCAGGCTTTAATTCAGTGTATATACATGAACCTGAACCGGAAGACCGCCGGCATACTCATTGCACTGTTTACCGGTGTGCGGATTGGTGAACTCTGCGGCTTACAGATGAAGGACATTTCGTTGACAGATAAAACCATCAGCATCAACAAAACCGTTCAACGCATCTATGACAAGAAAAAGGGAGAGTCCTATCTGCACATAGGGCCGCCGAAGACCAAGACATCAACTCGAACAATTCCCGTACCGTCTTTGCTCATGAACATTATCAAGAAGTTTTATACGGAAAACCCCAACCATTACTTCTTGACTGGCAAAACAAAGCCGACAGAGCCTCGAACTTACAGGCAGTTCTTTTCCCGTTTTTTGAAACGAAATGGGCTGCAAAAGGTAAAGTTCCACGAGATACGGCATACATTTGCCGTAAGAGCCATTGAAATACCAGAGTTTGATGTGAAATCTCTCTCTGAAATTCTCGGACATAAAAATGTGTCTTTTACTCTCAATGTATATGGCAGTGCCAACTTGCAGCAAAAGGTAAAGTGTATGAATTTGTTAAATGATCTTTTATAAGGTCATCTTGGGTGAGCAGGAAACGGTGGGTTACCGTTCCTGCTCACCCTTTTTCTTTTGAAGAGTCTGCTGCTCCTTCTGCGCCTGTCGCATCATTCTCCGTACCGCCTGTCGCTCCATATCCTCATGAAGCATACGGGAAACCGCCTTTTTGCTGTCAAACATCAGCAGCGGGCTGTACTTCTCGCCGTAGACCTGCTGTGCCCGGCTCTCCGCTTCCTGCTCCTTACCGGGGCGGATAGCCTGCCTTGCTTCATACAGCTGCACCGGATCAACGCTCTGTGCCTGCTCCCGAAGTCCGGCATACTCGTTCAGGGCAGCGTCCAACTCGGCAGAATATTTCTGTTCCTGTTCTTCCAACCGTTTTAGGCTCTGTTCCATAGCTACAATGTCTTTGGGAAATTTATCGGCGGCATCTTCCTCGGTATATGCCAGCGATGCCAGAAGCAGATTTTTCTCCGAACGCAGTTCCTCCAAATCCTCTGTCAGAACCGCTATCTTAGCCGCCAGCTCCCGGTGTCGAAATACATGGACAGCAGAGAGCGCCTTTTTTTCGGAAAGCAGACTGCGGCGCTCCTTCGTCTTATCCCGAATGTCCTTTGCAAGCTGATTGTACTGTGCGAGGGCAGGGCGCAGTGTATTCAGTGAAGTGTTCAGACGCTCCTTGCCTTTGCGGAGATACCCCAGCTGATAGCAGAATAGCAACAGATTTTTTCGCAGATTTTCCATGGCCTCGGCAAGCGCCGGTAGGGTGCTTTTAACTGCCTGCGCCAGCTTTTTGACCTGTCCTCTCAGTTCCCGGAGCAGGGCATTGTCGGCCTTGATCTGCCGGTTCAGTTCGCACCGGTCAGAGATAATGCCCTTTTTCTCCATGGCTCTGGCAACCACCCCCTCATGGACCGTAGGCCGCTCCAGCAGGCCACGTTCGGCATGGCTGCGGTGGTCGATGCGTTCTTCGTGCCCGGTGCGCTCCAGATAGTGGTTTGCCACATCAGCCCATGCAGCCCGCCACAGGACAAGCTGCTCGTCGCTGTTCCATCGTTCCGTGATGGGGTTCTGTCTGCCAAATTTGGTGCTTTTAGGGTACTTGGACACCCGTTCATAGCCCTGCGCCTGCGCTGCGGACGGGGTCATATACACCTTCTTTTTGCCCATCTTGTACTGATACTGCTTCTCCCAGCCATCGCCCTGTGCCTGTTTGAACTCAGCAGCGTTGAAGCCCCGTTCCTCGCCGTCTTTGACGCAGAGATATTCTTTCTCGGTCTTGTACTGCCATTTCCCCTTTTCATCCAGTGGGCGCACCGTCAGCAGAATATGGGCATGGGGATTGTGTCCGGGAGGATATGGGTCATGGATGGCAGCATCGGCGCACATTCCGTCTGCCACAAATTGCTCCTTGATGAAATCTTGCAGGAGCTGGATTTGTTCCTCCCGGCTCAGTTCTATGGGCAGCGCCGCCACAAATTCACGGGCAAGGCGACTGTCCTTTGCGGTTTCGGTTTCCTCCACGGCATTCCACAGGATTTCCCGATCTTGCCACTCTGCGGGGGCGGTGGCTGGCAGAAAAACCTGCCGCCACCCAAGGCCCTGTTTACGGGTGTAGTCGTGCTGCACCCCGTCGTACTCGTTGAGTATCCGGGAACAGCTCAGATAGGCCGCAGCAGCCACGGCGGAGCGTCCAGCTCCACGGCTGACTATCTTGGCCTCCAAATGATAAATTGCCATTGTCTACCGTCCTTTCTGAAGGACTACTGTGAAACGCAGCAGCCCTTCTTCTGTACTCGATTGCAACAGGTACGTCGTGAAATGCGACGTACCACCAGCACGGGTGGAACGATTTGTTCCACCCCTGTATCTGTGTCAAGCTGCCGGTGGCAGGTTGACGCAGGCAGGCGGCGGGATGGGGTGGCAACATACCACCCCATGAACAGGGGCTTCCAAAACGGAAACCCCTGCGCGACTGCATGGGCAAGGCTGGCAGTTTGGCAGAAATGCAGCCTTGTCCAGCGGCTCCCGCAGGAGTCGCAATCCCCCTCGGAGAGCGCACGTGCCCGACCAACGGGAGGGCTACCACCTCCTGCTTTAGCAGGTGGTGAGTAAGTGCGCCCTTCGGGATAAAAAAGAGGAAGGCCCCCGGTTCCCCGGAGACCTCCCAGCCGTTTTCAATCGTGCCCTGCCAGCTTCCGCCGCAGGTATTCTTCCAGATTGTCAAGCCCTACCGCCTGTACTTCCGGCAGCACTTTTTCCAGCACTGCGCCCTCCTGAATGAGCCGCCTTGTCCGGGCTTTTCGCTCCTTCACCCGATCCCGTGCCTGGGCTTCCTCCAAGCGGTGCTTTGCCTGCAACAGTTTCTTTTCTTCACTTGTCATAGATTTACCTCCGTTTCTGCCTCGTCGTCGCAAGCTGTGCATCCTTCGCTTCCGCACAGGTGCGAAAGCTCACTCGCTCCGCTGCTCCTCCTCTCCCCACAAAGGCATCGCCTTTGCGGGGACCCCAATAAATGTCATAGCCCAGCACATCAGCCAGCTCCACAATTTCTTTATAGCGGATAGATTCCCGCTGGAGCTTGGCCGACAGGTTGGAAACGCTGTCCGACCAGTCGTATTCCTCATGGAGCCGGTCAACTACCTCCTGCATGGTGTATCCCGCCCGGACGATCTGTGCCTTAATTTCGTTGCGTACCGTCATCATAAAAATCCTCCTAAATTTACTTGATAAAAAAGCGAAGCCGGTATGCCCTCTGGCATAACCGCTTCGCTGTATCGTGAAAAATTCCCTTGTCACCAAATCCGTTCAGAATCGCCGGTATGATGTGCTGTCCATAGGTCGCACTTTCCGACTTTTCCGTTCCATGTGACTTGGCTCGAAACCGTGCATTTTCCCATGGTTCCATACACCCGGTTCGCTGGTTCGAGAAGCACGGTTTCGGGAAATGATTTCTGCCAATCGTCAACTACTTTCCGATTCCCACTTGCCTTGATTTACCCCTCCGATTTTGCCAGCGATTTTTGATATACAACCGCTGAATTGCTATAAAAGGGAGAACAACTGTCAATCAAAGCGTACGTACGTACAGCGTCCTCACAAACTCCACATCCTTCGCTTCCGGCTAAAGCCGAAAGCTCACTCGTTCCGCTGCTCGTCCTTTCCCCAACGGAACCGCTTTACAGGGTTCCGCTGGGGCCCCAGTATTAACGCCGCCATTCCTCCGGCACATCTTCCGGTACGTACGTACGCATCGAATCGCCGGAAAACACTGATATATGATTTCTCACCAATACTTCAACCCCCAGAAAACCACGCACCCGCCGTCCGGCTGCGTTGGTCACATTGTTGCAGTATTCCAGATTGTAGCGGCTCTGGCAGGCGATCAGAGCTTCGCTGAAGCTGCGTGGTTTCAGGGCAGGCAGGTTGTTCTCGGTGCAGTAAATCTGGTATGCTTCGTACAGTTCTTTGGAGCTGGCAGATAGATCGGCTTTCAGGCGAACATACCCGTCAGAATCCAGAAAATCATAGACATTGTTGTTGTCCCGTTTGACTGCCTCCCGGTTTTCTCTGGTGCGGTCACTTTCGGTGAACTTGAAGTTGTTGGCGGCCAGCCGCTGCAATCCCTCAAAAGCCCACAGCAGAATACCCTCCACCTCGGCTTTCATCTTCTCGGCCAGGTCGGGATCATCCACACGGCCAGCCGGTTTTTCTTTTGTGGTCAGCACCAGCTGACGGCGGTAAAATCCGTCGCTCCGGTCAAACAGCGCCTGCAAATCTCCGTTGGAGAAAGCCAGCAGCCGGGCGCACATCCATCCCTGATAGCTCTGCTTGCCCTTGCGCTCCAAATCCATTTTGCCCTGGGCGGTGACGATGGATTTTACATAGTTGGTCTGGCGCAGAGCCTCCATCCGCATATCGTCATCCACGCACAGGAGGATATGCTCCAGATCAGCACGGGCAAACCGGTTCTCGGATATTTTCCCGATGCTGCCGTCCTTCATGTTGGAACCGAACAAAGTTCCCAGCACAGCGCCGATCTGCGACTTTCCTTCGCCGCCGCTGCCCTTAATCACCATCATCCGCTGTCCCTTATTGCTGGGGATCAGGCAGTAGCCGATATATTCCTGCAAGGTGGGAATATCCTCCGGGTAGAGCAGACCATCCAGAAATTGCAGCCAGAGAACAGGCTTTGGGGCGTTGGGGTTGTAGGCCACGGGGAAACGGTTGCGGACGTTTTCCGGCTTTCCCTCCGCAAAGGTTCCATCCAGAAAAAGCGTCCCGTTGGAAAGGTGAATCCGGTCCGGCTCCGGGGGAAAATCCTCCACCAGCGCCGCCAGCTTCATCAGCTCCACAATGTTGCTGATTTTGCGGGGAATGTTGCTGACCGCACAGCATTTCAGCTCCTCAAAAATCTCTCCCCGCAGGGGCAGTTCGTCTGTCACACGGCCTTCGGGCGTGAAAAAAGCCCCGTTTGTGAAGATGATCTTGTGCGTCTGCAAGAACTCCTCACAAAACAGGGCTTCGTTGATGCTTTTTCCATCAAACCAGACGGGCATCCCGTCAAGCTGCGCTTTGTTTTTCATGGGCATCGTCCTCCTTTTTCAGCCTGTCCAGCCGTTCCTCCAAACCGGCGATCAGACCATCCTTGTTCAGCATTTCTACGATTTTTACCCGTTGTTCCAGCTCGGCGGCAATGAGCAAATCTGCCAGATACTCCACATAGTCCAGCATCTGGCAGGCTTCCACAAACCGGTCATCCAGAACATCTTCCGGTGTCTTGGGTGTGTGCTGCACCTTCCAGCGTTCCAGAAGATGCAGATAATCGCACAATACCCGCAGGCAGCGCACTTGCTCCTGCCGGTATGCTTTCAGCAGGGGACGCTCCGGTTTGGGCAGGGCAGCTGCCGCAGGCGGCTTGTCCGGGCCAATCCCAAAATCCTGGGCCAGCTTCTGTGCTGCCTCGTAGCTGCTCAGGTCAAACAGCTTCGCCACAAGGTCGATCACATCGCCGGTGGCTCCGCAGCCGAAACAGTAAAAATAACGCTCGTTCAGCTTCATGCTGGGGTGCCGGTCCTCATGGAACGGACAGCTGCACATCCCGTTTCGGCTGACTTGCAGCCCATAGTGTTCAGCCGCATCGGGCACACAAATATTCTGTTTTACCAGTTCAAAGAGTGTCATAAAAAATCCCTCCGTTTCAGGGCATAAAAAATGCGGCCTGCCCGGTTTATTTGGGCAGGCCGCAATCCTTATGCAGTTTGTGATGCTTCCGTTTCTTTGGCTTTCCGCTTTTCCTGCCGGTAGAACTTCTCCCGGCAGGCGGGTTTGCAGAATTTAGCGTTGGGGCGGATAGACTGGAACGACTCTCCGCAGCACTGGCACACCAGCTGGTACGGTTCACCCGGAACGATCAGCCCTTCGGCAATCTTCTGTTTGCGCTCCTTCTGGCGCAGATATTTTTCATGGTCACGGATGCGCTTCTGGCGGCGCTTTTCCTCCGCAGCCAGTTCTTCCTCGGTGGGTTCGGGCATGGGCACTTCAAATTTCCCGATAAAGTTCAGGTAAATCTCGATTTCCTGAACCCGTTCCCCGGTGCTTCTGTCCGGGGCATGGACCAGAATCTTCTCCACAAATTCATGGATCATAGGGGCGGTCAGCTCGGTGAAATCTGTATATTTCTGTGCCAGCGCCAGAAAGTGACTGGCACGGTCCGTGTCCTCATGGAACTGGTTCAGCTGCGCCTGCTCGGAGGCAAGCAGCTGTTCCAGCTCGGCCTGTTCCTTCTCATATTCGGCACACAGCAGCTCGAACCGTTTTTCCTCCAACTTGCCCATGGCATAGGTTTCATACAGCTTTTTAATCAGCACGTCCAGCTCGGCGCTGCGCCTGCGCTCCTTGGCGACCTTGCGTTTCAGCTCCTTGGCTGCTTCCTGCTGGCGAACCTGTGAAATGCTGCGAACCTTCTGAATAAATTCCTCCCTGTTCTGGATGGCATAGCTGGCGGTAGTGCGGATGGTTTCCAGAATCAGGGCGTTCAGAGCCTTGGTGCTGACGCTGTGGGAAAAACACATCTGGGTTTCTCGTTCGATGGTCAAGCAGTAGGTGGAACAGTTATAGGTGTCGTTTCTGTACTCCTTGCCATCTGCCCGTGTGTGTTTGCCCCGGTGGTTATACATCTTTGCTCCGCAGTCGGCACAGAACACAAGGCCGGTCAGGGGATTGGCGACGCCAGTGGTATCTGTCCGGCGCACCGTCCGCTTCACCTGCTGGGCCAGCTGCCAGGTTTCCGGGTCAACAATGGCCTCGTGGGTATTCTCAAAAATCAGCCAGTCGGACGGGTCATTTTTTACCCGCTTATCCCGGTAGGACTTTTTGGAGGAACGGAAATTCACGGTATGCCCCATATATTCCGGTTTCTCCAACATGGAGCTGACCGTAAAGCCGTACCAGTCATAGGGGCGGCTGGTGTCCACGGTATTCTTCCGGCTGCCCCTGCCGTTGCGGGCCAGATAATAGGCGGGGCACTCCACCTTCTCGGCTGTGAGCATTTTGGAAATCTCATAGGGGCCGTGTCCCTCCACCGCAAGCCGGAAAATTCGCCGCACCACAGTGGCAGCTTCCTCGTCCACCAGCCAGTGGTCCTTGTCCTCCGGGTCTTTTTTGTAGCCATAGATGGCGTTGTTGGTGGTGGGCTTGCCCGCCTTGCCCTTGACACGGTATGCTGCCGAAACCTTTTTGGACTGGTCACGCAGATACCATTCGTTCATGATATTGAGAAAGGGTGCAAACTCGCCGCTGTCCTGTTCCTCGCTGTCAATGTTATTGGCGACAGCAACAAAATGAACCCCATTCTGCCGGAACATTACCTCGGTGTAAAAGCCGGTTTGCAGGTAGTTTCTGCCGATCCGACTTAGGTCCTTACACAGCAGATGGGCCACCTTGCCCGCCTCAATGTCCGCCACAAGGCGCTTCCATGCGGGACGGTCAAAGTTGCCGCCGGACCACCCATCGTCTGTGTAGTGGACGATATTGGTGTAGCCCCGCTGTGCTGCATAACTTTCGAGATAACGTTTCTGGTTCAGAATGGAGTTCGAGTCACCCGTGAGGTCATCGTCACGGGACAGGCGCTCATAGAGCGCAGTGATTTTTTCTTCCGTCTGTCTGTTTGCCATATTAGGCGCTCCTTTCAGACGGACGGCTCATTTGTGGCAGTTCCATTATACCACATTTCGGCTGGTTTGCCAGCCCGTCGTTGCGGATCAGCCGCAAAATTTTATCTTCCATCGTTTCCTCGGCGGTTTCACTGAGGTAGACACGAACTTTATAGGTGGTGTTGCCAATGTGCCGGGTCAGAAACACGGCGTTTTTATCTGCCATAGAACCTCTCTTTCTTGCGCTTTCGGCGCATCCGGTGTATACTGTTGTTATAGTTCCGTTGTTTGTAACCTGCGATTGTGTTACTTCTTTTTTGTGTCAAGCCTGAACATGGCGAAAGCCCCCTTTCTCCTGCGTGAAAAAGCAAATGTAACCCAAGTAACTTGTTTTTAGATTACTCTTTCACTAATAGGAGGAATCCGGGGTGCAAAACGGAACCATTTTTGAAAAATCGCAAAATATTTTTTTGAAAAGAGGTGGGGTCATGGCGTATCTGTCTGATGACGAGCTTCTGGATACCGAGGGTGGCTTCACCGGATGGGACGATGGGACAGGCGCAGGGGCGGAAGAAACGCTGGAACAGGCGCTTGCGGAAGAACGTCTGGCCGAGCTGGAAAATGAGCTGGAGCAGGACGAGCATCCCATTGACTATGATGCCGAACTGGAAACCGAGGAAGAAGAAGCTGCCCCGGTCAGTGATAAACGGCTCAAACGGGAGATGCGGGCCGAGGCCATACGGCGGCTGGAGGAAGCGGCCCGCACCGAAAAGGATTTCCGGGCCGTGGTGGAGGAATGGAACAAGCTGGACCGGAACCGGGAGCGCCGGGAACGGGACCACGAAAACCTTCGTGGGGATGTGCCGCTGGAATATCAGGCGGTGCCGGAACCGAAGCTCATTCCCCGCTGGATGAACAACCCCGCATACCGGCAGCTGATGGCCGGGAACTTTCTGGACATCCTGTTTGACTGCCCCTATGAGATGCACAACCTGACCGCTGATCCCTTTATTTCCCGCATGGTGGAGGAACTAAGCGAGGAACACAAGGAAGTTTTGTATTTCCTCTCTTTGCGGTTGTACAGCACCACCAGGCTTGCCGCTGTGCGTGGGCAGTCTGACCGCAATATCCGCAAGCTGCGAAAGACCATCCACAAGAAATTGCAGCGCCAGATGTATGACCATCTGTGCGGCAAACAGGAGCATGGCGGCAGCCTGACCTTGCGGGAACGCCAGTTTTTGGAGGAATACTCGAAAATTGCAAGGAAACGAGGCAAGGACGCCGTGATCCGGCGGGAGAATAAGACCAAACGCAGAAAAAAGAAAAACCGCCCCTGATAATTGGGACGATTAAGGAGAAAGGGCGTGTATGATGAAAAATTTATTTGAACAGTCCCGTTCCCATTGGGTGCGGTACGATCATTATGAGTTGAAAACAGCGGAAGATGGCAAGCGGTACATCACCCCCAGCAAGAGCGCAAAGCCGGACGTCTACAATCCGCTGAAAGAGGTCCCCAACATTGTGCTGGATGCGCTGAATGTGGGGATGCTGATGATGGGGCGCAAGCCGGAAGCAGAAGTGGAAAAGGCGGTAATGGAGTTTATCACCCGGTACGGCCTGCTGGGGCTGATGACCGCCCTGCCTACCACACCGTCCTTTATGGACTATGAGGCGGTGTACCTGCCCAAAAACCACTTCATCAAGGAGGAATCCATGGCGACAGACAAATACCTGTCCCTGTTTTATCCTTTTGACCAGCTGGACTTGGTGAAAAAGGGCATTGAATCCACATGGAATGTGTCCGGTGACCGGACGATGATTGCCCTGACCATGACCTTTATGGACGAGCCGATGGCGAAAAACATGAGTTTCCAGCGGGAATATGCGGAACCCTACGAGTGGGTTGCCCAGCAGCTTAAGGACTGGGCTTTTACGCTGACCACGGCCATTTTGTACTACAATGACTATGATTCCATCGACGAGGACGCACGGGGGCTGTATCGCAAGGCCATGGCTGCGTTCGGCGGGATCGCCCCCAGCTACCACATTGAGCTGCTGGATAAGCCCACCATCTATTGGGATTTCCATTCGCTGCTGCTGGGTATTCAGATGATGTTCAGCTTCATGCTGGTGGACGGCGACCAGCCCCTGCGCCTGTGTAAGCATTGCCAGAAGGTGTTCCTGGGCAGCCGATCCAACGCTGCCTTTTGCAGCCCACGGTGCAAGAACCAGTACAATGTCTACAAGAGCCGTTCTAAAAAGGGCGGAGATGAGGAGGAATGATACGCTATGGAAATTCTGAAACTCAGGGAACACAGCGAACTGGCATCGGAGGCCGCAGAGTGGTTTCATTCCAAGTGGGATATTCCAGTTGAAGAATATGCGGGAAGCATACAGGAGTGCTTGACGGGCAAAAGCATTGTTCCGCAGTGGTATGTTGCAGTCGAGAATCAGCAGATTATTGGTGGTATTGGGGTCATCGAAAACGATTTTCATAACCGCAAGGATTTGACGCCAAATGTCTGCGCGGTATATGTTGAGGAAAACTACCGTTGTCAGGGAATTGCAGGAAAGCTGCTGGAATATGTTTGTGAGGATATGCGTTCATTTGGTCTGGAAACCTTATATCTCATTACAGACCACACAGGCTTCTATGAGCGCTACGGATGGAAGTTCCTGTGTATGGAGCAGGGCGATGGTGAGGTAGATTTGTCGAGGATGTATGTTTATGATTTGAAATAGAAACGGTTATCGTTAAAAATTAGACATTTGGAGAGACCCGATAAATCATTTTGCGTTCGATTGGAGCGGCATTTATTGGAATCCAGAATTTGAAAATAAAGTAAACACCAAAGGGAGCTGCATGGATAATAGAAATGGAGATTATATATAAAAACTTACAAGAGAATGAGATAAGCCGAGAGCTATTTAGACATTTTGTACGGCATCAAACTGTTGTTAAATGTAGGCGAAAAGAAAACGGAAAATGGATTATCAAAGATGATCCGTTTATTGACGATTGGAGCGAAACGGATTATAAATTCCTGGTTTCCTGCCTGAGAAACACAGCAGCAACAGGTGGATTGGTATATGCTGCTTTCTGCGAAGGGGTGTTGAAAGGTTTCGTGTCAGTTGAACCGAAACTTTTTGGGGGAAATCACAGATACCTTGACCTCTCAAGTATCCATGTGTCAGAGGATATGCGAGGAAAAGGGGTTGGCACTGCACTGTTTCGAGCAGCGAAAGAATGGGCAAAGGCACATGGAGCAAAAAAGTTGTACATCTCAGCCCATTCAGCCGTTGAAAGCCAGGCATTCTATCACAAAATGGGCTGTGCAGAGGCGGCTGTCTACAATCAGTCTCATGTAGAAGCCGAGCCGTATGACTGCCAGTTGGAATGTAAAGTATGTGAGGATGACAGTTGATGAAAATAAGCAAAATTGAGGATAATAAAAAGAGATACATGAGCCTGCTTTTTCTTGCGGACGAGCAGGAAGATATGATCGACCGGTATCTTGAAAAAGGTACGATGTATGTTTTGGAGGAAAATGGCGTAAAAGCGGAATGTGTTGTTACTGACGAAGGCAGCAAAGTTCTTGAAATCAAGAATATTGCTGTTCTGCCGGAATGCCAGCGCATGGGCTACGGAAAACGAATGATTGAGTTTATTGAGCAGACATACCGTGATAATTTTCGTATTCTTCGTGTGGGGACGGGTGACAGTCAGCTGACGCTCCCTTTTTATAAGAAATGCGGTTTTATAGAAAGCCATCGTATCAAAAACTTTTTCACGGACAATTATGATCATCCTATCTTTGAATGCGGCGTTCAGCTTATTGATATGGTATATTTGGAAAAGAACTTACTATGGGAATCCAATACGATTCATCGAAAGAAGTAAATGGAATACCTGGCATTTTGTAAATGAATTACAAAATACAATCCAAACTTACCAAAACGATATGGAGGTGACGAGGAATGAGCGAGGAACAGGGGCTGACCCCGTATGAAACCAGAGAAATCCTCTTTTACAAGACCGAAAACGGAGAGGTGCGGGTGGAAATCCTGCTCTTTCAGGAAAATCTCTGGCTGACGCAGGCAAAAATGGCAGAGCTGTTCGAGGTGCAGAAAGCGGCCATTTCCAAGCATCTGAAAAAAATCTTTGAATCCGGCGAACTGAGCGAGGATTCAGTTGTTTCCAAAATGGAAACAACTGCGGCGGACGGGAAACGGTATCAGACCAATTATTATAATCTGGACGCCATCATCGCTGTGGGGTATCGAGTGAACTCCAAAAAGGCGACCATGTTCCGCATTTGGGCAAACCGGGTGTTGAAAGAGTTCATCATCAAAGGTTATGTGATGGATGACGCACGGCTGCGGGAGCCGGAAAACTTTTTCGGCAAGGATTATTTCGAGGAACAACTGGAGCGTATCCGGGACATCCGGGCCAGCGAGAGAAGATTCTACCAGAAAATCACGGACATCTATTCCCAGTGCAGCGCCGACTACGATGTGGAAAGCCCTATTACAAAGGAGTTTTTCGCCACGGTGCAGAATAAGCTCCACTATGCGGTCACCCATCATACCGCCGCTGAGATCGTATACGGCCGTGCCGACAGCACCAAGCCCAACATGGGGCTGACCACATGGAAAAACGCCCCCAAAGGCCGCATCCGCAAATCGGATGTCACCGTTGCTAAAAACTATCTGAACGAAACGGAAATGCGTAACCTGAACGAGATTGTCACCATGTACCTGGACTATGCGGAACGGCAGGCCCGCCGTGGAAATGTCATGTATATGGCCGATTGGGTCAAGCGGCTTGACGCATTTTTACAGTTCAACGAGGAAGATATTCTGCATGATAAGGGCAAGGTGACCGCCGCCATTGCCAAAGCCTTTGCCGAGAAAGAGTTTGAAAAGTTCCGGGTTTTGCAGGATCGGACCTATCAGAGCGACTTTGACCGGCTGGTTGCGGAAACTTCGGATGATCTGACAGAATAACCATATACGCAGAAAGCCCACGCCACCGGTTCTCTTTCCGGCTGTGTGGGCTTTTTCGGCAATCGCTTATTTCTTGTTTTGCAGCTGTTCATGGGCTTCCTGCTGGACGATCAGCCCCGCTGAAAAGCCATACTTGAAATGGCTCTCACTTTCCTCACACTGGGCGATAGCGTTCTGCGCCCGAAGCTCCTCCACCAGAGCATAGTCCTCTTTACTGAGCCGCTGGGATAACTGCTCCATCAACGCCGCACAGGTTTGGACTGCCTTGCGGTATTCCGGGGACGTGGGAACAACGGTTTCACAGGGATAAAACTCCCCGTTATACATAGCTTCCAAAATCATTGCGTTCCCTCCCTCAGCAGTAGACCAACTCCGCCAGGACGATTTCCTCGGCTCTGTTGTGGATGGAGTTCATGGAGCGCACCCATGCCATCTGGTCGGCAGCTTTCAGGGCTTCTGTGACACCCTCTTGCTGTATCATGGCTTTTTCAATGATTTCCAGCCGCTTCCGACAGGCGGTGTCGATTTCCTCCAAATGGGGAAACAGTTTTTCAGCGACAATGAGATCGGTATACAGAATGGGCCGGTGTTCTTTTAAGTAGGCACGGCGCAACCGGCCATATTTCCCGATATGGTACTCTTTGGTGTCCAATAACACAAGGTCAGGAATGAGATAATCGCCGCATTTGGTGTAAATCAGTTCCATACAAGGCTCCTTTCGTGGGAATGTGGTTGACAGTTACGGTAGGTTTGAGGGCATCCCTCCTTTATCATAACTGTCTTTTCATTCGCCACAAATGAGCCGCCAGTCATGATGTAATGTTTTTTGGTGTAATCCACCCTCTATACATTACATCATGGTTGCTGATACTGTTGCTCTCGCCGTCCAGCTTATCTTCTTGGGAAAGACGCTCATAGCAGGCGGTAATGCCCTCGGCGTCCTCCTGCGGCTGGCTGTGGATATAGAATTGCAGCACCGTGTTTTGGATGGCCGTCTTGGTTTCCTCGCTCAACGGCGCGTCGTTGGACACGCGCTGAAAGGAAGTGACTGGCTGTTGGTACATTTGATTGTCAAGGTTCAAAGTAGTATCGTTATTCCGTGTCGCACGGGAGTTCCGTGCAATCACCATTTCCGGCTGTTTGCTCATAAGTTCCTCCTATTCCGCAGCCGGAAAACGAGGCATGATACAAGTATATTATACCATATCATGCCCCATCCGTCTGCTTGTAGGAAATGAAAAAACTTTAATTTTTAAGTGGCTGCCTTGCTCAAATCATTTTGAAGCAGCCGACGGATTTTCTTGACTGCGGTTTCTTTCGCGCCGTCTTTGACGGTCGCTTTCACAATATATCGAACGCCTCCGATTTCGTACTGACGTACTACGGGGGCGGTCTGTTTCCGACTTGTTACTGCACTCATACAGTAATCCCCCTTTCGCTTACATTGGTGTAAAACGAAATGGGCAGTATGGACGGCTGTTGGCGCAGCTCCACGGGAATTTCACCCCCGCGTGGTTCTCACACGGCCCTACCTATTGCCTGCGACGCTTTTAACGCTCGGACTTGGAAGCCCCGGAAAAAACGGAGTTTCGTTTAGCTATAAGGGAGTATCATTATCGCAATACCACTGTTTAAGAGCTGCCTTGCCCTCGGCCCGGTGTTTCTCGCTCTCTCATAGGATATGAGGTCATGGCGCACCACGCCGACGCGGAAATTGCAGAATGTGTCCGCTGCCCTATGATGCGCCGCCGTTATCTTGCGGGCATATTTGTCAAGGAGCGAATGGGGCAGATTTACGCAAAGCGGAAAGGGGTTAAACGCTTCGCGTTTACTTATCTGCCTTAAAGGATAGGACAGCCCGCATGAGCTTTGCTTGCAGCCGTTCCCGCAAGTCCTCGTCTACACCGTAGTAGGTATTGCCGCGCTCGTCGCGGATTTTTTGGATAGACAGGTGGGCTATGTAGCTTTGGTAGTGCTGCATGACAATGCTCATGGCTTCCGGGTCGCCCTTTGTCGCGGCTAAAATGACCGGGTAGGGCAATAAGCCGCGCTCGTCGGTGTTACAATTCGTCCCATTCATCGGCGCGTTCCTCCAAGTATCGTTTTAGCAGTTCAAAAGAGCTTGTCCGGCGGTACTGTACTGTGCTGCGGGGTACTTTCATCAGCTCCGCGATCTCAACATCTGTCATGTCGAAAAAGTAGTACAGCAGTACGACTTGACGCTTTTCGTCCGGCAGGGAGTGCAGAGCTTCGGCAAGCAGTTTCGCGGTGATCTTCAAGCCACCCGCGCAAAAGGCTTCTTCGTCCTCGTTGACAAAATATCTGTCAACGGTATAAAGCTGCTTTTCTTCTTGCGGGGTAAGGTCTGCAAAGCTCACTTCGTGCCGCTTGCGGCTTTTGCGTTCCCGGCAAGCGTCAATCAGTTCGTTGCGTAACGTGCGTTTGCAGTACGCATTAAACTCACATCTCGTTTGCCATTCAAACCGAGCAGGGTAATCCATGTTCTCACCCCCTCTCGTTCCCGGGGGCGGGTTATTTATCCCCTTTCGGCTGCCTTCCACGGACGTGCCGTGTCTATGCCAAATGGAAAAGCAAAGTTTTTGAAAAAACTTTTGAGAACAGCAAAATGCGCCCGCCCGCAAAACGCGGACGAGCGCAAAGGAAATGTAAGAAGTATTTAGATGTATTGACAGTTCATACTCATAGCCGGAATATCCCCTTGCGGCGCAAGAGCTTTTTTTAACAGGTAAAAGTTTGTCGGATTATGTCGCAAGAAAAGAAACACGGCGATACCTCCCAGATACCGCCGTAATCTCAATAAGTCGTCATTCGTTTGTATGGGACACAAAGAAACGGCGGCTTCGATTTTTCAAAGCCGCCGTTTCCAATAGGCGTGTTAATAGGACTGCTGCACGACGGCTTTTTTTCTTTTGCCGTCGTCCGGCAGCTTCTATCTGTTTTGTATTATAAAATTCAATTCTCGCAGAAATCTCACAACAAATATATGTTTCGACAAAATAACAGGGTAAATTCTCGCAAAGCTGTGAGATTTCAAAAATTATTTTATCTCTTTCCTACGATATAATCCTATACCGATTGCCGTAGTAATTATTGTAATCCCCAATGAATAGAACAGCCATTGTTCTGTATGCGAAAAATCATACGAGGTATCTTCTCCCTCTGAATTGAACATATCTGCAAGCTGAATAGTTTGACCTGATGGCAAGAAATTATTAAGCAATTCTAAAACTTCTCGCTCTGTACCTCCAACGTATTGTGGATTTGGTACACGATCAACGTCGGTAGGAACGCCATTGCTATCTACACTTATATACTGATCGTACATTTCCGGCTCGCAAAGGCGTTGATAAATGAACGAACCGGAAGCAAGCATAGTAATAGCTAATAACATACTAACAACGACATTCGCTGCTTTATTTCGATTTAGCATAGCTAAAAATGTCATTATGCTTGTAAAGGCAATTACAGCGCCAAATGCACAAATAATAAGATAAGCAATTCTGTTGTGAGCGCTTAAAAATGTTCCACTGTGCATATTTCCAATTACCATAACTGCAAGGATATAAGCAAGACAGAAAAAAATGTTGGCAATCGAACAAGCAATAAAATTTGATAGATAAATAGAAAAGCGAGTGTGTCCAACTGCCACTTTATTCCGCATAGTGCCATCACTGTATTCAGAGCCGACAAACAAACTGATAAAAATTGCAGAAACAAGCCCCATAATTGGAGCAAAACCAAAGAAACAGCTTTCAAATGAAAAAGATAATACGTTTTCCGGGGTGGTAGCAAACGCCATGAATACACCGTATAAAAACATACCAATAAAACAAATCCAGAAAATAACCCTTTGGAACAAGCGGGTTAGAGAAGAAATGATAAGCCTACTCATGATGGGTACCTCCTATTAAACTCATAAAATAGTTTTCAAGATTTTCATCTTGTTCATGTATAGAGTTGACATTACAGCCTTGTTCTGCAAGCGCAAGCGTAAGCTGTGAAATGTTTATGCTATCAAAGATTTCGACACGGTTAGATGATGTAATTTGATGTCTGATATTTTGTTTTTTTAATATCTCAATGAGTACAGATATATTTGATACTTCAAGCACAATACGCTTTTCAAAATCTTTTTTCAGATCAACTGCACTAATTTCTTTTACCATTCTTCCGTTGTCAATAAATCCATAGTATGTAGCAATGCGGGACAGTTCATCGAGGATATGACTTGAAATTAAAATAGTAATCCCATATTCGCGGTTTAGTTTTAGCAGGGTTTCTCTCATTTCTACAATTCCCTGCGGATCAAGTCCATTAACAGGCTCGTCCAGCACTAAAAAATTCGGGTTGTTGGCTAATGCCATAGCTATCCCAAGACGTTGCTTCATACCCAACGAAAAATTACCCGCTTTTTTATGACCTACGCGTTCAAGACCAACCAGCTGCAAAAGGTCTGGTATCTTCTTGAAAGTCCGTTCCCCTGTAATCCGAAATTGCTCTTTCAAATTTCCTGTTGCGGATAAGTCCGGGTATATCGCTGGCGTTTCAATAACAGCCCCCATTTTTTGACGTGCTTTTACAATTTTTTTATCTTTGCTACTAATACCATAAAGTCTATATTCACCTGATGTCGTGTTCTGTAATCCGCAGATAATGCGAAGCAATGTAGTCTTTCCTGCTCCGTTTTTTCCTACTAATCCATAAATAGCTTGTTTGGGGACACTCATATTCAGCTTGTCTAAAGCCTTAAAATTGCCATAGATTTTTGTCAAATCGGTTGTATTTAACACATCGTTCATGACGATTTCTCCTTTCTAAAAGCCATATTATACAGTAGCCTTTATTGAATATGATAAAGTACAAATCTCACGAAAATGTCACCGATAAGGGAAAAGGAAATATAAAAACAGGGGTAATTGTCACAAAGCTGTGATAATTGAAAAGCGGCCGCCTATAAAGGCAGCCGCTTCATCATTAACGGTTTATTCTGCAATCCGCAATCTTTCTACAACAGTTTGCTTTGACATTTTGTGATAACAGAGCAAGGGAACAAGGGCAGTAATTGCTATCAGAGGGATAGCACATAACATAACAGGCAACAAAGAAAAATGCCATGTAAAATAGGAAAGTTCTGCGCCCATCATTTTTACAACCGTAATACTCGCAATCGTTGAAAGAATAAAGGAACAAACCAATCCCAAAACAGAATATCCTAACCCTTCATATATCAACATACTCTTTACTTGCTTCCCGGTCATTCCTACCGATTGCAGCATAGCAATCTCCCGATATCGGGAGAGAATAGAGGTCATCATGGAGTTAATGAAATTCAAAATGCCAATCAAAGCAAGGACAGCACACAAAACTCCACCAACTAAACGATACATAGTAGTCAGCCCATGAAATGAGTCCTGTAAGGTCACTTTTGAATAGTAATCAAGAGAGGTTTCTATGTTTGCAGTATAGTATTGAAGCCAACGATCCGCAGCATTGATATGTGCGTCGTCAACATTATACATTGTTTTCATTGGCAATATGTTTTCATCGCCTACTATCTTGAAATATTCATTTGCAGGAAGTACATATTCCACGCCCATATCAACACTCATAGGTGAACGCAAGGCTTCTGGAATATCAACAACGGCTAAAACAATATACGTCCTGCTTGTTCCGTCTGAGCATACTACGTCAATTTGATCTCCGGGGTGGTACAATGCCGTTGTTCCATCGCCAATCATTTTCATTGCTGTTACATAAATTCCGTTACCCGCTTTCCATTGCTCGATTGATAAATTACCTTCCACCACTTGTAAATATTCGGTTGGCCATTCATCAAATCCATAAATATTAACACCATGCCCGCCACGTATTTTGTAATTTTGAAAATCAGCGGCAAAATTTTCAGAAGTTGAAGAAAGCTCTGTTATGTTTCTTTCTGCGGAAGCGGCAAAAGGCTGCGTAGAAGTTTGCATATAAATATTAGCAACGCTCTCTAACCCGTCAAGTGTTTCTACTTCTTGAATAAACTCTTTACTTACACCCGATGTGTTAAGCGGTAAAGAACTATTGATAACCGTAGCGTCAGCAACCGTAAAATCTGCAAGACTATAATTTGATACAAACTTATCAAAGTCAAACGAAGTAACATAGGTATAGACGCTATTCAACAAAACAAGGCTTAATGAAAAGGACAAGGTTACAATAATAACTTTTTTCTTATTCCGTCCAAAATTTTGTTTTGCCATCATTGACGGATTTATACGCTTGGTATGTCTGCGTTTCCTTTGACTAATACTTGGCTCTTGCTCCACATATTTTAATGCTTCAATCGGGGACACCTTTGCTGCCACTGACGCTGGTTTGCGACAGCTTATGAATACTGTAATCAAGGCAAAAAGTACAGCGACAAAGAAAATGATTGGATTTATCGTGGTAATTACAGCCATATTTCCCGAAAGCATACGGACGATTGACGGAATAAGCACACGTCCAATAGGCCACCCCAATAACAATCCCAAAGGAATACCGATTACTGAAAGCCGGATCGCCTTTTTATAAACAATTTTTCGTATTTGTCTGGCGGTTGTCCCAAGTGTCTTTAACATTCCATAAAAACGTATATCCTGAGCGATTGAGATATAAAATACATTATAAATCAGCAGATACCCGGCAATAAAAATTACCAAAATGGCAGCTAATACCGGAATTACACCGGAAATGCTGACAGTTGATGTAGTATAAGCACCATTGACACCTATACGGTCACCAAAATCATAGTCGATAGCAAGACTTTCAACCTGTTTCTGAATATTCCACGCAGAAGAAAACATAATCGCGCAGTCAATATAGCCGGTAATTCTCGATGTATCACCCGTTGATACACCGTAAACGGGTGGAGCCACTTGTTCCATATAGTCTTTTGAAAGAAATATCATCTGACTTGGTGTTACCGTATCGCCAGCCCAAATACCCGATAGCACAAAAGTTTCTGTGATAATTTGCGTATCGGTTGAAAAAGTCAATTCGATTTGTGTACCAACTTTTGCATCAGGTAATCCCATTGCGTCTAAAACAATCTGGCTGGTAGCCATTTCATTATCCGCTTGCGGCAAGGTACCCTGGTTAGGATTGTGAAATCCCCATACCGCATAATTTTCATCAGCATACCGTACTTCTGTCGGCAGTTTATTGAAGCAATCGCCAACAGCATATCCAAAGACGACCGATTTTCCATACTCCTTAATTCGTTCATCGGAAATCAAGTCCTCGTATTCGTTTTCAGTAATAAGTTTTGCATTGGCATGAGCAGATGTGCCGACTGTCCTCATTTCATTATCTTGAATAGAAGATTGTAAACTGATAGCTATTGTAAATAAGCTGGTAAACAGCAAAGTTGAAAGCATAATCGCCAGAACAGCAATATAATTTTTGCCGGATTTCAAAGAACGATTTGCTAATTTTTTTAGTATTTTCCCATTATTGTTCCCGAAAAGAATATCGTTCATTTATGCCACCCCCTTACTTTGCAATCTTTCCGTCCTCAATACGGATTATGCGGTCTGCAAGTTGGGCAATTTCATTGTTATGTGTAATCATCACAAGGGTTTGATGAAACTTTTGACTGGTTACTTTTAATAAGCTCAAAACATCATTACTTGTATGGCTGTCAAGGTTGCCTGTTGGCTCGTCCGCAAGTACGATTGCGGGTTTAGATACAAGGGCACGGGCAATCGCAACACGCTGTTGCTGACCTCCCGAAAGATTGTTAGGCATATTATTTAGCTTATCTTCCAAAGCTAACATTTTAACAACTTCCAGCATGAATTTCTTATCTACCTTATCCCCGTCCAGTTCCACGGGCAAAGCAATATTCTCATATACGTTTAGCACTGGAACAAGGTTATAGTTTTGAAAAACAAAGCCAATCTTTCTTCTACGAAAGACTGTAAGTTGTTCGTCTTTTAGCTTCGATAAGTCCTTTCCGTCAACAATTACCTTGCCAGAAGTCGGTACGTCCAATCCACCGATCATATTCAGCAATGTGGATTTTCCGCTACCAGATGTTCCCACAATAGCGACAAACTCGCCCGCTTCAACAGAAAGAGAAATACCGTCCAGAGCCTTTGTAATGTTTGGTTTTACTCCGTAGTATTTTTTAAGATCAATCGTTTGTAAAATAGGCATTTAATCTACCACCTTTCTTTTTGATGGCACTATTATAAAGCTCAATTCTCGCAGGATTGTCACGGTAACTCCTTAAATGAGCTTAATATTCTGCTGGAATGTCACAATCCTGTGACATTTCCGAACAAGGTAAAAATACAGAAAATGTTGAGCCTTTTCCGACTTCTGAAGATACCCGAATGAAGCCACGCTGACGAGTGATGATTTCACGAGCCAGATATAGTCCTATTCCAATACCCTCAACATTGTGTACGGTTTCCTCCCTGTAAAATCGTTTAAAGATTGTTCCTTGATGTTGTTCTAAAATGCCAATGCCTGTATCGGAAATATCAATTTTAGCATACATTTCCCAACCTACAACTGATACTCTGATTTCACCGCCTATTGGTGTGTATTTTACTGCATTATCCAAAATATTAAACAAAGCTTCACTTGTCCATTTACGATCATGGATTGCGGAAATGGTTTCCGGGCAATCTACTGTAATTGCAATGTTTTTCTGCTCTGCATTTAACAAAATGCCGCCTAACGCTGTCGCAAGTGTGTCATATATCATCTGCGGTTTCGGTTCTAATGCAATAACACCGGCTTCCAGCCTTGACGTTTTAATCATAGACTGCATAAGAAAGTCCAGCTTATTTAATTGTCCGTCCATAGCTAATAGAAATTCTTTCTGCTTTTCCGGGGTAACAACCTGTTCAAGTAACGTAGCGTCAATCATTTTTAGGTTTGCTATCGGGGTTTTTACTTGGTGAGATATATCCGATATTAACTCTTGCAAATCTGCCCGTTCCTTTGAAACACTAAGTTCGCTTTCCCGCAACACTTCGTATAGCCGGGAAATCCTATGCTGGATTTTGTAAAACAGACTTTCTTCCTCTGAACATTGCGGTGGCTCCATATCAGACGACATCATATCATCTAATAACTTACACAATAAATCAGAAAATAAAGTTAATTTTCTTCGGATAAAAATCAAGAAAATAATAGCACATAGAATTGTACTTGCTACATAAATTATTCCGCAGAATAATAGCTTAATGTTATGTGTCAAATGATAAATAGCGAGTAGCATTGAAAGTGAAAATGCGAGAAATACCACGCCGATAGCAATGCACCCTTTATTGATTGTCAATTTTCCCATTTTCATCTGCCCACGCCCCCAATCCACATATATCCCATACCGTAAACAGTTTTGATATATGATCTATCCGGCGTTTCTAATTTATTGCGTATGCGGCTGATCGTTGAAGTCAAAGCGTGTTCATCTACGAAATTACCGTCAATATCCCATAGCTTTTCTAACAATGTCTGACGAGTTAAAACTATCTTGGGATTTTTGATTAGTATTTTCAAAAGCCGATATTCCATTGGCGTGAAAGAAATTACTTCCCCGGATAGCTTTGCGCTCATCTCCGAAAAATCAATAGACAGGTTACCGTCATTGTAGCAATCGCCACCTGAGATTTTTTTCATTCGTGCCAACAAAGCAGCTACTTTCTTTTGAAATACGCTCATAGGAAAAGGCTTTGTCACATAATCATCAGCCCCTAACTCAAAGCCTTTTAGCATATCACTTTCCATATCATTTGCTGTCAGAAATATTACCGCAACATCTGGATAACGATCTTTTATATCCCTACAAAAGTCAAAACCGTTCCCGTCTGGAAGATTTACATCGAGAACAATCAAATCATATCCTTGTTTTTTGCAAAGGTGTTCTGCTGCATTTTTTGTTAAAGCGGCATCAACTTGATAACCATAGGCAGACAAGTTATAGCAAAGTGTGTTATTCAAAAGGCGGTCATCCTCAACCACTAATATTCTCATAAGCAAGTTCACATCCTTTCACTGTTTAGTTTATCAGTAAAATGTCGCAGAAATCTCACAAAGTATTATTTTTTCTTCTCCCGTCAACGGGCTTTTCCGCGTCTTTGGGTATCAGCCAAACCCGGCTGAACTTTACCGCGCCGGATATGCGCTCGCCCTCGCAAAGTTTCTGTACCCGCCTTTCGGAAATGCCCCATTTTGCCGCCGCTTCCGCGCAAGATATATATTCCATACAAGCACCCGTCCTTTCTACTTAAAACCTACCATGATATATTATATACGGTCGAACGAATAATAGCAATAAACAAAGCGTGAATAACGGGAATTATTTAAGCTAATGCTATGAATTATGTAGACATATCCAAAAGGAAAGGTGAACAGTAGAATGTAATAGGGTGAATAAAAATGGCGAAACGACCTGTACCGTTATACGATTTTAAGGCTTTCGGGGCAGCCATAAAAGCCGCGAGAAAAGAATACGGCGAGAGCCGGAAAAAGGTAAGCGACGAGCTATATATTTCCCCGCGCTACCTTGCGAATATCGAGAACAAGGGACAACAGCCGAGTTTACAGGTGTTCTATGACCTTGTAACCCGGTATCATATTTCCGTAGATCAATTTTTCTTTCCGAACAGCGACGCGGAGAAATCCACCAATCGTCGGCAGCTTGACGCGCTGCTGGACGGTATGAGCGATAAGGGCATACGGATTGTAACCGCAACGGCAAGGGAAATTACGGAAGTCGAAAAAGAGTAAGCACAAAGCAAAACAGGCAAAAGGACGCTATGGAAACGCATTGTTTCTATGGCGTTTTTCTTTTTCTGTGGAAGTGTTCGGCAAATCTGCGCTTTCATCGTGGGAGAATACGAAAAGATGAATAGCAAGCATAGGAAGTGTAGCCACACTTCCGAAAACCGGCCCGTCCCTGTCCCTGCGGGCCGTGGCCGGTTGCTTGTTGGGGAAAACCCCAAACCCCTGTTCAGAAAGGACGGTGAATGAATGGCAAACCGAACACGAAACATTGTGCTGCGCGTCCCTGTGACGCCGGAAGAACGGGCCTTGATCCAGCAGAAAATGGCCCAGCTCCACACGAAAAACTTTTCCGCCTATGCCCGGAAAATGCTCATTGACGGGTATATCGTCCACATGGACACCAGCGACATCCGGGCGCAGACTGCCGAGCTGCAAAAGATCGGCGTCAATGTCAATCAGATTGCCCGGCGTATCAACAGTACCGGGACTGTGTACGCGCAGGACATTGAGGACATCAAAGGGGAGCTGGCGAAGATATGGCAGTTACAAAGATACATCCTATCAAGTCAACGCTGAAAAAGGCGCTGGACTACATCGAGAACCCGGACAAGACCGAGGACAAAATGCTGGTGTCCTCTTTTGGCTGCTCCTATGAAACAGCGGACATAGAATTTGAAATGCTGTTGGCGCAGGCCATCCAGAAAGGCAACAATCTGGCCCACCATCTGATCCAATCCTTTTCCCCCGGCGAGGCCACGCCGGAACAGGCCCATGAGATCGGCAAGCAGCTTGCCGACGAAGTGCTGCAAGGAAAATACTCCTATGTGCTGACAACCCACATCGACAAGGGCCACGTCCACAATCACCTGATTTTCTGCGCCGTGGATATGGTGAACCACCGCAAGTACAATTCCAACCGGCAGAGCTACGCCTATATCCGGCGTACCAGTGACCGGCTGTGCCGGGAACACGGTTTGTCGGTGGTACAGCCCAGCCGGGATAAAGGCAAGAGCTATGCGGAATGGGATGCCGGGCGCAAGGGCAAGAGCTGGAAAGCCAAACTGAAAGCTGCCATCGACGCCGTAATCCCGCAGGCCAAAGACTTTGACGATTTTCTCCGGCTCATGGCGGCGCAGGGCTATGAGATCAAGCAGGGCAAATTTATCTCGTTCCGCGCCCCCGGACAGGAACGCTTCACCCGCTGCAAGACGCTGGGTGAGAACTACACCGAGGAAGCCATCACCCGCCGGATCAAAAGGCTGGCCGTGGACAGAGGCCCGAACCGGCAGCGCAAGGGTATCACCCTGCGGATCGCCTTGGAGAACAACATCAAGGCCCAGCAGAGCGAGGGCTATGCACGTTGGGCGAAGCTCGAAAATTTGAAGCAGGCCGCAAAGACAATGAACTTTCTTACCGAGCATGGCATAGAGCAATATGCCGAGCTGGAAAGCAAGGTCGCGGAGATCAGCGCGGCCAACGACGAGACTGCTGCGGCCCTCAAAGACGTGGAACGGCGTCTTGGAAACATGGCGGTGCTGATAAAGAACCTCACCACCTACAAGCAGCTCCGGCCCGTGGTGCTGGAATACCGCAAGGCCAAAGACAAGGCTGCGTTCCGGCGCGAACATGAAAGTCAGCTCATTTTGTACGAGGCTGCTGCAAAGGCCATCAAGGACGCCGGAATCACAAGGCTGCCCGATCTGGCCGCCCTGAAAGCCGAGTACCGGGAGCTGGACAAGCAGAAAGCGCGGCTGTACGAACAGTACGGCGAAGTCAAGCGAGAGCTGAAAGAATACGGCATTATCAAGCAGAATGTAGACAGCATTTTGCGGGTGACGCCGGGAAAGGAGCAGGCACAAGAGCTATGAGCATACCGAGAATGAATTACCCTCAATATCGCAAGGCCCGGAAGCTGACGCATGAGTGCTGCAACTACTGTGACGGGAACTGCCTCTTGCTGGACGACGGCGAGGAATGTGTGTGCGTCCAGAGCATTTCCTATTCGTTGCTGTGCCGGTGGTTTCGTGCCGCTGTTCTTCCGCTGGACGGGGCGCTGTATGCCGAGATCATCCAGAGCCGGGATAGCGTGAAGCGGTGCGCCGTGTGCGGGGCTGCGTTTACACCGAAATCCAACCGGGCGAAATACTGTCCCGATTGCGCGGTGCGGATGCGCCGGAAGCAAGAGGCCGAAAGGCAGCGGAAAAGATACCTGCAAGCTACGCAGTTAAGTCGCTGAATAGGCCGCCATAGCGGGCTTCTGGCAAGCGATTGACGGGGCGGCAATAGGATTGCTCCAATCCCCGCTGAAACGGGCTTTGAAATGCGTAGAATAACCCATAGGAAAACGCCGGGCGCAGGGCCAACAGGCCGCCGCGTCCGGCGCTTTTCTATATTGGTTCTTGTCAAGTAATATCTTTTTTCTGATAAGCGTAGGCAGCAATTTTGTAGGACACAGCAAACCATACAAACGAAATTGCCAGTACGATATAAAACGCTAATAGAATATTGTTTTTAACGGGAATAAATATATTTATCAACAGAACCAGAACGGTAATAATGCCCGTAGATGCAACAAAAGCTATCATATAAACGATTTGAGATTTTTCTGCGTCAAAAAAGTACACACAAGGCAGGCTGATACCTCCTGCAAGCAAGGCTACGCTAATTCCAATAGCTGCATTGAACAGCATCGAATAAAGTGTTACCGTTATACCCATTAAGGACAAAGCTCCAAGTGACACCAACACTACAATGATCCCTACCGCTGAAAGCAGAATATAAAGAATGTATTTGGTTCCAATAATCTGCGCTCTTGTTACAGGCATTGTAATCACATTTTTATTCCATTTGGAACTTGCATCATTGGTAATGCTTATATAAACCGCAGCAGTTGAAACGGCTGGCGCGAGCATTAAAATTGCAGTGACATCAAGCAAAAACGAAAGTCCAAAGGTCAAAACAAACAGGCTTGTCAGAGTAATAATAATACCACTTTTGGCGATATAAAGATCTTTCAGTAGGATGCCTTTCATCACTTTTCCCCCTTTACATAGAGCAACATGATTTCATCAATCGTTGCCGGTACAATCATTGCCTTGGGATATTTTTTTTGCATTGCCATTCGGTCGGCAATTAAAACCTGCCATTCATAATCCATCTTCCGATACACAATGATGTCGGATTTATCCAAAGCATCAAACTGTGCGGCTCCGCACTTTATAATACCATACTGTTCTGTCAGCTCGTCTTTGGGCTTTGAAAAAACGACTTTTCCTTCGTGTATGAAAACGATATAATCAGCAATCTTTTCAAGATCGGTGGTAATGTGTGAAGAAATCAAAATAGAATGTTCTTCATCTTGAACAAAATCCAGCAGAATATCCAAGATGTCGTCCCGAATAACGGGGTCAAGTCCGCTGGTAGCTTCGTCCAAAATCAGCAGTTTGGAATTGTGAGATAAAGCCGCAGAAATTGCCAATTTCATTTTCATGCCTCTGGAATACTGCTTGATCGGCTTATCAATCGGCAGGGATAGTTTTTTCAACAGACCCAGAAAGGTGTGTTCATCCCATGAGTGATAGATATTCTTCAAAACCCGGTTAAGCCTTCTGGGAGAGAGAATTTCTGGATAGTTGCTGCCATCGAATACGACACCAACCTGTTCCTTTGTCTTGTTGTCAAGTTGTTCCTTGCCTAAAATAGTAATGTTTCCAGCCTCCTTCTGAATGAGGCCAAGGACTGCATTGATGGTCGTGCTTTTTCCTGCTCCGTTCTCGCCAATCAGTCCTACAATCGAACCGCTGGGAACAGAAAATGAAACACCGTCCAATACAAAATCTTTATAGGTTTTCGTCAAACCTGAAATTGATAAAGCATTGTTCATTCTCTATCATCCTCCTGATACATAAGTGTTAGTAAGCCGGTCAACTTATCGAGAGATATACCGCTTGTGCGGGCGATCTCGATTGCCTCCGCAAATTTTTCTTCTATCTTCTTCTGCTGTTCTTCAAGATAGAAGTCTTGGTTTTGTGCTGATACATAGCAGCCTTTTCCAGCCGTTGTTTCAATGAAACCATCTTCTTGTAGGGTGGCATACGCCTTTTGTACTGTAAGAATACTGATGTGTAATGATTTTGCCAGAGAACGCACCGAGGGAATGGCTTCCCCGGCTTTCAGTTCGCCACTCATAATAGCCGCCTTGATCTGTGAAGAAATCTGCTCATACAGAGGTCGGCTTGCTTTATTGCTTACGACTATCTCCAAATTCTCACCGCCGTTTCCGTTTTAACTGTATTACTGTTACAAGTACAGTATAATACACACGAAAACGGTTGTCAAGATGGTAGACAGCGATTGCTATACAGATAATTGATCCTGTCTACGCATTTAGGGGGCAAAAAGCCCACGGAAATCAAGGCTTTTCGGCGGTGGTCGGTGGGGTGGCAGAATGATTTATCCAATACCTGCCGGAACGGGCTTTGAAATGCGTAGGAAAATCTTTCCGGCGCTGGTTTTCCTGCCGGTTCTGTGGTATGCTGGAATAAGACAAAAAACGACAGGAGTTGACACGATGGCCGAACAGGAAATGTTGCTGGACACAGCTACCATCAAGGCCGCTGTCGCCGGTGAGAAGTGGGCCAAACAAAAGGTGATCGAACACTATACCCCCATGATCGACGAGATGGCCGTTGACGAGGACATGAAGCAACACTTGATTATGAAGCTGCTGGAAGAACTGCCACACTTCCCAATGGAACAGGAATAAAAAAGAGCGCCGGACGCAGAGGCATACAGCCCCCGCGCCCGGCGCTTTGCATTGTAAGAAAAGAGTAGCGCAGTACGGTCAACTGTGACCGCCTGCGCTATTCCTGCTGTTTCAGCTTCATATCCTTGCGGATTGTGTCTTTGGCTGCTTTGAGCAGATCGGTGAGTATGCGTATCTCGTAGTCGTCGCAATCCTCCAAAAGCATTTGAACTTCATGGGAGAAAACTTCCTTGGAGTGGATCACGCTGTCGCACAGAAATTCATCCACCGAAACAGACAGGACGTTTGCCAGCGCAACCGCCATCGGCAAGCTCAACTTGGAATGGCCGTTTTCAATGTTGCTCATGTGGGTAATGGACAGCCCGGCCTTTTCCGCCAATGCTTCCTGCGTCAGATCAGCCCGTATTCTTGCGATCTTCACGCGCTTTCCAATCTCTTTGTAATCTAATTCCATCTATATACCCTCGCAGTATGGCAGCGTTTTATCAATCCTCCCTTATTGTAAAGTACCCGGCCCTGATATATAATAAACTATATAAATTCTAAATTTATATAGTTTAATTATTTGCAAATTTCTGTTTTGAATTAGCTTAAAGGGCGGGGTTATAAAGTGATGGAACAAAGATGATGGTTTGCACTTTTGCGGGACACAGGGAAGTCTTTGGCCTCGGCCAGTCGCAGGTGGTGGAGATATTGGAAAGGCTGCTGGAAGCGGAACAGGAAATGACCTGCTATGTTGGCGGCAAGGGAGAGTTTGACGCGATCTGCGCCAGCGCGGTTCGCACTCTAAAGCACCGGCACCCGGACAAGGCAATCTCGCTGGTGCTGGTTCTGCCCTACATGGAGCAGCGGCTAAACACGGATAAGGAATACTACGAAAGCAGCTTTGACGAAATCCTGATCCCCATTGAGCTTGCAGGCATCCACTATAAACAGGCGATCACCGCCTGCAATCGCTGGATGGTAGACCGGGCGGATTGCCTAATTGCTATGGTATGGCGGGATCACGGCGGAGCCTATCAAACACTGAAATATGCAGAACGTCGCCGCAAACAGATTTTCCGGGTCGGACATGAAAAATAAGCGCCGGACGCAGAGGCTATGAAGCCCCGCGCCCGGCGCTTTGCTATGCTTGGATCACTCGTCCGTGAAATGGAACTGCCGTGCCTCAAAGTCAGCGTCGTTCATGGCGTCCAACTTGTCGGCGGTCTGGCGGGCCAACGCCGCCATGTCCTCGTCCATGTCCGGCAGGGCGGCCCGGATGTTGGCCGCTGTCCTGCGACGGTCGCTCTTGTGATACATACAGATCAGGTTTTCTTCTTCCACGGTAAACTGCATTGTCATACCTCCAATTCGTTTTTCTTGGTTCTGGCCGGAGCCTTTTTCGGGGCTTGGGCCTGTTTGGTTTCGGATAGCTGCCTGCGGATGGAAGCGCGGGGCCTCCGCACTTCCTTGTCCCGGTTCTCGTCTTTGCCGATCACCGCATACAGGCCGTGCCGGTCTTTCATGCCGGTAAAGCACAGGGATTTATAGGGCAACATGGAAAACAGCCGGTCGGTGTCCTTGCTGGACGCGATCTGGACGAAGTACGGGGACAGCTCCACCATGAAATGCGTCTTGTTGGGGCTGTTGGGGGCGGACAGGTCTTTCAACCCGGCCACGATCCGCTGCGCCTCGGCCAAAATCATGCCGTCATGCAGCGCCGTGACGTGGGCCTTGAAGTCGCCGGGCGCAAGCTGCGCCCGGCCTTTCTGTTCCTGCCGCAACAGCTCCCGCAGGTGTTCCGGCTCATTGGGCTTGGCCTCATACCGCAGGAACGCCCCCAGCTTGGGATCGGGCCGCCCGTCGAAGTACAGACCGGCGGGCTGCTCCCGGTCGCCCTTTTCATAGTGCAGGATGATGTTGTCGGCCTGTACCGCCTCGGCTGCGACGTGCCGGAAGTGCTGGGGATAGTCCAGCTCATAGAGATTGCCGCGAATGACACCCCGTACCTTGCCGGTCAGCTCCACGGCGTAGGCCAGCACCCGGTCACGGGTCTGCTCCCCGTAAAACGTCCATGTGTTGTGCTGCCGGGTGCCTTGCAGGAACACATCACTTTCCCGGAAGCAGTACGTCCCGGACGGGCGGGACATCCACAAAAGCGTCTTGTCCTCGGCCTTGTCGCTGGCAGCGGTCCGCCCGATGATCTCTTTGTCGATCTCAAAATCATTGCGATAAAAGGCGGTGTTCTGCCGCATGAGCTGTTCCAGCGCGGCCAGAACATCCACATTCTCAAACTTGTTCATGGCGTCACACCTCCAATTCCTGTGCTTTTTCCCGCTGCGGTGGTTTCTTCTGCTGTTCCTCCTTGGCGGCTTTGAGCTGCGCCCGGATGGACGGCTTTTTCTGTTTCTGCGCCGGGCGCTGGGGCTGCTTGGGCTTTTGGGCCTCTGCCTTGGCTGCCTCGGCTACATCCAAAAGGGAAACTTGTTCCCCGGCCTTTACTCTGGCTTCCAGCTCACTCATGGTTGGGGCATTGTTCAGAACGCCGTCGATCATGTTGTAGTTCTGCTCGGTCGTCATTTCAGCGGCCTTGATGGGGCTTTCCTGCTGGGCGGGGATGGCAAAGGCGTCCGTGCCGTTGCCCATAATAAGATACTTGCCGTCCTCGGATTGATGGTGGAAGCCATAGCCTGCGGCCTCCAACTGCTCCCGGCTCATGTCGGTTACAAGGAAGCTGCCCCGTGGGGTCTGGATGCTCTCGCCGGTCAGCAATTCCCGTGGCGTAAGCTGTTTTTCCCGCTGCAAGAAGAACTCCGGCACCGGCGTAAAGCCGAAGCTGTCACAGTAATGGGCTTCCTCCTTGCCGCTGCGGGTCAGCACCACAACGTCGGAAACGGAAAGGCTGTGGCCGGTGAAATCGGCGGGACGGTCAAGGTTGAATGTACGGTAGATGCCCTCCAGCGTGATTTTGCCGTCCAACGGGGCCGTGTAGACCAGATCGTAATTCTGCCGGTCAACGGCCAGCCCCGCTTCCTGCAAACTCTCGTAAGCCTCAAAGCGATAATCCCGTGTTTCCGGCCCGCCTTTGAGCTGGTAGATGGCAAAGGTATCGCCCTGCTCCTGCGCCGGGGGATCGACGGTGAAATAGGGGGTTTCCCATTGGGTGAACGGCATATCCGGCATGGCCTTATAGCTGCCGTTCTCCATCACATAGGGCCGCACCCGGTCAAAGCCGATTTCCTTTGCCACACGGGAGAGGCTTTCCAGTACCACGGGATCACTCCGCAGCCGTTCCATTCGGGTGAAGTCCTCCACAAGATAATTTTGGCCCGCCCGCACATGGAGAATATCGGCGGCGCTCATGCCGTCTTTGCTTTCCATGCCCAGCGTCAGATGGGCGTAGGGGCGGCCATCGGTGTTCAAATCCTTGGCCTCGCTGTTATAGGGCTGGCTCCGCAGCTCGTCGAACCGGGCCTTGGCTTCCTCAAAGGTTGAGAAGTGTTCAATCGGGGTCTGCTGTTCGGCATTGGTGGCCCATGTTTTCAGATCGGGAATGATGTAAAAGCCCCATTCCCGGCCTGCCTCCGGCGCGGCGGCGCTGCGCTCGGCCAGTGTCTTTTCAGCCCGTTCCCGCACGTCGTCCCGCAGCGGCACCGTATAGAGGGTGGACGCAGAGGAAAAGCCCACGTTATTGAAAACGTAGTCCACATCGGCCTCTTTCAAGGCCCCTGCCGGGTAGTAGTCGGCCCGTGAGGGGGTGTCGCTCACCTTGCCGTCTGCAATATCATGGCTCAATCCCGTTTCCAGATGGGTGCAGATTTTTCCGTCCACGGCCAGCGTCACATAGTACCAGCCGATATAGCCGCCGGTCTGCTCGTCGGCCCCGTCGTTAAACTCCACATTCAGCAGCGTGTAGGGCTTTAGGCCCTTTTGGGCGGCGATCTCGTTGTCCTTGGCCTCCCGCTGCAACAGAACAGGCAGGGCGGCTTCCTTGGTGGCCTGCACGATCTCCGGGTTAAAATGCACCAATGCACTATTGACACATTCCGTTTGCACCTTGACCGTCTTGGCTTTCGGCGTCAGGTGGTTGCCGATAAACAGGGACGCGCCGTTGTCGAAACGGATTGTCATGTCGCTGGTGCCGCGCCATTTGCCGGTACAGGGGGACGTATGGATTTCGCCGGTCTTGCAGCCAAACGCCTGCGCGATCACATCAATCTTGGCCTGCAAGGGCAGGTCTTTGTAGCGGTCAGCGATTTCCAGCGCCTTTTCCTGCAACTCCGTCAGGGTTTTTGCGGGGGCCGCCTGCGGCTCGGCGTCGGAAGTAACTTCCTGCGCCGGGGCGGTTTCCGGCTCCGGCTCCTGCACGGGTTCTTGTTCCGGCTCCGGCTCTGGTGCCGGTTCCTGTTCCGGGGTGGGTTCCTGTTCCGGCTGCTCCTGCTCCTTGGCATACAGCTCCTTGACGGCCTCCTGCGTCAGCTCCCCGGTATTGAGCTGATCCATCAGCTCCCGGCACCGTTCCGGCGTCCCGACGTAGAGAATATCCCCGATCTTGGCCCTGCCGTTGTCCTGCGGAATATAGGCTTGCAGCATATACAGGTTTTCCCGGCTGTCGCTGCTGGGGGTGGCGTGTACCCGGTAGAAGTAGTCCGGCTCGGCCTGATCCTGTGCCATCTGCGCCCGCTGCTCCCGGCTGCTGTTGCGTTGCAGCTCCGTGGGCTTGATGCCGGAAAGGGGCTGAATACAAGCGATCCTGTCCGACGCACGGTAGGCATTGTCGTTCAAAAGCCGCTGCCATGCGCCCACACTCGGCGCCCAGCGGAAACCGTTCTCTTTCAACTGCTGGCGGGCGTCCGCTTCCGGCTTGCCGTCAAAGAACACCTGCAAGCGGCCCTGATCCCTGTTGGCCTCCACATGGCCGCCGTCAAACTCCCAGCCCACATAGGCCACTTCATTTGCGCGGGTCAGGCTTTCGATCCGCTGCCGGACGCGGCGGATTTCCGCATTGTTGTTGGACAGCTCCCAGCTCTGGAACGGCTTCTTTTCATAGTGCCAGCCGGACGCCATATCCGCTTTCAGGTTTTCGATGTTTTCAGGAGAGAGGTTCGGGCAGCCGTCCAGCGTACCGTGTTTGCGGTAATAGGCATTGACCGCTTTCATGGTTTCCTGCGCCTTTTCCAGACCGTCCAGCTTTTTTTGCAGCTTGGGAATGGCCTGCGGGTCGTCCTGCCGGATGCCGCCCATGCCGGTGCTGCGGATTTTATCAAGCAGCCCTTGGATGTACTGCCATTCCTGCATATTGCTGTCGCGGGCCGCGTTCTGTTTCTCTTTCTTCCGTACGGGGAAATTGGAACCACCGGCAATCAAAATGGACGGAACACGGGCGTCAATCTCATAGCCGTGGTTCATGTTGGCGGCCAGTTCCCGGGCATAGGTATCAAGCAGGCTGTCGATCTTCTCATGGTACATGGGATCTACGCGCTTTTTCTGTTCCTGTGCCAGCGCAAAGGCTTTATCCACATAATGCCGGTACTCGGCTGTGGCGCTGCCGGGCTTGTAGTCGGAAAAGCTGTTCATTTCCTTGGCTCGGCGGGCCGCGCCCTCATTGATGGAATAGTAGTAGTCGGACGCCGCAGGCTCTTTCGCCGGTTGTTCCGGGGCTTCCTGTTGGGGCGGCTCTTGGGCCTCCTGCGGCTGGGCCGGGGCCTCATAGCCAGCCGCCGCATATTCCTCCACGGTCATACCGGCGTCGGCGGCCTCCTGTGCAATTTCGGCCTCCACCTGCGCTTTGTAGTCCTGCAAGCTCTGGTCGAAGTCGGTCAGTTTCGGCATTTCCGGCAAAGGCTCTCCGTGGTTGAGCAGCGGACGGCACTCCATAGCGTAGTCCACCAGCGCCCCATAGTAGGCGGTTTCCTCCGGCGTCAGGGTGTCGCTGGACGCCAAACGGGTCTGCGCCTCCTGTTCCAGCCGTGACAGGTTGCAATGCAGCTCCATGTACGGGATGATCTCGGTGAGAAAGGCTTCCCGGCTGGCGTGATCCTCCGCCCATGCCTCCGGGCCGCCCTGCCGGGTCAGATGGTCTTTCCATTTTTCATCGTTGAGATAAAAGGTCTGATACTCCCGGATATGCTCAATCAGGGAACCGTCCCGGTCGCCAAAGTCCTGCCGCCCGGAATAGCTGTGCGGCTCTCCTTGGAATGTAAAATCAATGCGGAAGTCGGTCTTGTCATAGTAGCCGCCGCCTCGATGTTCTGCGTCCAGCCGGGCAAACAGGGCGTCGGCCTCATGCAGCGGCATTTGCTGGCCCATTTCCAGATCGGGGCTTTCGGTGAAAAGGATCGTCACAACCGGCTCTGCCGTGGGGTCAAGGGTGGGCTGCTGTGCGGCCTTGGCCTCCGCGATTTCTCGGTCAATCCGGCTTTTTACCAGCTCGTCCACATGGCCGTGCTGCATTTCGTAGCCATGTTCGCAAAACTCATTGATAAGGGCAATCACCTTGTCCGTGTTATCCACGGCCTCGGCGTACTCCACGATCAACCGGCGTTCCTCGTTGCCCATGCGCTGTCCGTTGCGCTCGGCCCAGTCGATCAGGGCGTTGGCCCGTTCCGTGGGGGTGGCCTCCGGCATAATGGGCTTGTTGTTCAAAAGGCCGTCAATCCCATTCCATGGCTGCGGCTCCGGCTGGGCCTCGGCCCGTTGTAGCGTCCCGTCGCCGGAAAGGACAAAGCCCTGTGTCTGAATGGCTTCCAACGTGCCTTGCGTCACCTCGCCGGTGGATTTCACATCGGCGTCAATCAGGGTTTGCAGCATGGACTTTACACTGTCGGTCATTTCCTGCTGCTGTTCCGGGGGCAGCTTGGAAAACACACTGTCGGGGGCAGGCTGCTCGGCGGCCTGTTCCACAGTCGGCTCCACAGTTTGCTCCACGGCCTGCTGCGCCTGCCGCTGTTGCTGAAGCTCGGCAAGGTGGCCGTCGATAGTGGTAATCAGCTCATGGGCGGTGGCCCGGATGGTTTCAAGGGACGCCCGCAGCTCTTTCAGGTCTTTGCCGGAACTCCAACCGGCCACATATCCAAAGGAATAGTCGGACGTGTCCAGCCCGTAGTGCTGGCAGACGGCATAGGCCACGCTCTCGGCCTGCACCTCGCGGGTGCGGCTGTCGGGCCGGTCGGCCTGCTCGGTCACAGGGGCGTCCGGGTCAATGGCGTGGAGCTTGGCATGGGCAATCTCATGGATAGCTGTTTTCAAAGTTTGCAGCTCACTCATGTTCTCCTGTATGGCGATCCGCTTTTCTGTCAGGTGGTAGTAGCCGTGAGAACCACCGGGGATGTCCTCAAAGGCCATCGGGACGGGGGAAGTCTGTTCCAGCGCCTTGAAGAAGTCCTCGTATTGCTCCACATTCCCGGCCAGCTCGTCCACACCGATAGAGGGCAGCGGTTCGCCCTCGGTCTGGCTCACGTCAAAGACAGACACGATCTTGAACGCCGGAACTTGGATTTCTTTTTTCTCGGTGACGGGGTTGCCATCCTTGTCCATGACCGGCTGGCCCTGTTCGTCCAGCTTCGGCACTTCCTTTTTCACCTTGTAGGGGGCGGGGGCCAGAATCTTGATACCTTTCTCGCCCCGCTTCACATTGCGGTGAAAATCGTCCCGCCACTTGTTGTAGCCCGCTACAAGCTGGCCGCCCTGCATGGCGATCAGCAGCGTATTGTTGAAGCTGTAACTGTGGAACTTCGCCATAGAGGTGAGATAGGCTTTGTAGCGTTCACTCTCGAAAAGCTCCTGTATGCCGGTTTCCAGCCGGTCGGTGATCTCTTTCATGCGGTCGGCGCTGTTCTGGCTGTTGAGAATGATAGGGACGACGGGCGGCGGGGCCGCAGCTTCGGCGGTGGGCGCTGCCTCCGGCTGCACCGTCCGGGCCGGGGCCTCGTCCCGCAGAATTTCCGGCGCGGGATAGGCCATCACTCGGTATTCCTCCGGCACCGGCTGGCCCTCATGGACACGCTGCCACTCGTCGCCGCTTTTCACCAGATAGCCGTAATCCGTGAAAACACCATGCTCCGTATTGGCAATATGCAGGCCGAAACGGGGCAGGAAAATTCCCGCTTTCCATTCCTCCGGCATATCCACCATGCCGGAACGGTTCAGGTAGTAGTCACCCAACTGGCCCGTGCCGGTGACATCCGGCAGATGCACATAGTAGTCCACGTTGTCAGGGTAGTCGATGATCTGGCCGATACTGTGGAAGTCGCTCTGCGGGCTTGTCAAGGCGGCGTTCAGCTCCGCAAGCTCGGCGGCGTCCAGCTTTTCCAGCCTCGCGGCAAGGAAGTTCAGCTCGTCCACGTCGGCGGACAGCACCAGATTGCGGGGCAGCTTAATGGGACGCTCCTGCGGGCTTCGGTAGCCGTACAAGAAAAAGTCCTGCGGGTTGTCGGCACTAATCCCGATTTCCCGCAGGGCTTCTTGCAGCTTTTCGGTTGTGGTCGGCAAAGAAAACCAAAGGCCCTCGTTGCCTTGCTCATAACGCTGTCGGTTATGAAGCAGGATAGAAAACACTTCGCTCATGGGTTCACTCCTTTCTCTGTCTTGTTCCATCAATTTCTGCATTAACTGGTAGTCCTCAATGCTCATGTGGCCATCATAGGTGTATGGGTCGATGTCGTCCCCACGGTAGGGGCGCTCATAGAAAGGCAGTCCGGCAGCATGGGCTTTTTCCCTCGCTTCCTCTAACACCTCCGGCGGCAGCTCGTCGCTGTGGGCCTCCATGAATGGGGCAATGTTGTTCAGGCCGTTGTCGTAGTGGTGCCGCACACCGGCGGCCAACTCCGCCACGCTCATTTTCTCGGACAGATAGCCGGAATAGTAGCCATTCACCACAACGGCCCGTGGATCGGCGGCCTGTATCTCGGCAAGCCGCGCTCTGTCCTCTGGATAAAGGGTGTCGTCCAGATCAAGGTGGAACGCCTCGGCCTGCCAGCTCCGGCCCTCGCGCCAGAACGTCAGCCATGCAATTCCGTTTCGCAGGTCGTCTTGATACTCTGATACAACGTCCCTAAGACTTGCCATCGGCAGTCCTCCTTTCTAAAAAATGGCATAAGAAAAGCAGGAAACCTTTCCATGATTTCCTGCTGAGTGGTTCCGCCGGTGGGCGGCTGGTATTCAGTTTTGAAAGTTCGGTTCAAGCTGGCCCGATAAATCAGGATTTATCTTTGTTCTATTATTTCTAATAGTCTTCTTACATAATCATCTGCATGGTTTATTGAAAACTCTCCATGGTACATATTAGGAAGAACTTGTATAGAACTATTCTGTAGTTTTTTATGAATTAGTTCTGCTGACTTTTTCATTGAGTGATTTTCTTTTTCTCCGACAAAAATATGAACTATTGCTTCGCTCTCTTCAAGCCCATCTTTTAAGGAATATAATGAGTTTTCCTGTAAAAAAGCAATCATATCGCCCTTTGTTATTGCACAAGTATCTTTGTAATAATTATCAAACAAATGCTGCTTTATTCGTAATGATTTGAATTGTAATTTTGAAAACCATTTATACTTTATCAAACCATAACAACTCCCAAACGCAGGCTTAATCATAAAATATGTGAATTTTGAAGGTATTACAAGTGCGCTTTCCACTATTGCATACTTACATATATCCTTACGTTGAGATAAAATTTCAAGTAAAATCTGTCCTCCAAGTGATAGTCCTCCAATCAATAAAACGGAACCATCCAGTTTATCATTTATAAATTCTATAATCTCTAAAGCGTTATTTTCTATCGTTGTAAATCGTTTATCACTTCCTGCATGACCGTCTAATATAGGTATAATTATATGATAATTCGTTTGTAGCATTTCAGCAATTTCTTTGTAATTCCACCATGACAAACCACCTCCATGTAAGAGGATAATTACATTACTATTTCCTTTCCCATATTCAACATAGTTCAACCTTTTTCACCTCGCTGTAAAATTCCAATTTGTCGTTGGCTTCATTATACTATGACCGGCTACCTTTGGGAATAGATGAATTGTAAACTTGCTGGACAGAAACAGGGGTTTGGGGATATGCCCCAACAAGCAAAATCCCCGGCCCGGCAGGGTGGCCGGGTCAGGGATTTATCGGAAGTGTGGCTACACTTCCTATGCTTGCTACGTTACTCCGTCAGTTCCTTTTCTCCACGCGGTAGTTGACGTATTTCCCGCCGGTATCGGCCAAAAGTACCGTCCCGTCGTAGGTTTTGCTGGTTTTCATGGAGCGCAGGCCCTTTACCTTTGCTTTTCCGTCTTTGAGCAGCGCGGCGGCGATCTTCGGGGTGAACGTCTTGCCCCGTTCCTCAAAAAATCGGTCATTTTTCCACATGACAAACTGGCAGGCCCGGTTTCCGCAGTAATAGTTTTTCTTGCCCTCGTAGACGGCTTCACCACAGCGGGGACACTTGCCGATAACAACACGCTCGGCCTGAAACAACTTCTGCGCGTCCTCGCTGATCTGCGAATATCGGGAAATCAGGCTACGGGTCATTTCCTCAATGCCTACCATAAAGCCCTCCGGGTCGGCCTCGCCCTTGGCAATGGCCGTCAGTTTGGTTTCCCATTCCGCTGTGAGCTGGGGAGAAGTCAGCACATCCGGCAGGACGCACACAAGGTTGTGGCCGTCCTTGGTGGGAAGTAGCTGTTTGCCTTTGCGTTCCACAAAGCCCATCTGCACCAGCTTTTCCAGAATGGAAGCGCGGGTTGCCGGGGTTCCCAAACCTTGGCGCTCGGCGTCCTCCGGCATATCCTCGGCCCCGGCCCGTTCCATAGCAGACAGCAGCGTATCTTCGGTGTAGGGCTTGGGCGGTGTGGTGAAATGCTCGGTAATGCTGGCCTCCACCGGGTCAAAGGTCTGGCCCTCGGTGATCTCCGGCAGCTCCCTTGCCAGCTCCGGCGTGTCCTCGTCGGCGTCGGTCTTGAACGACGCCTTGAAGCGGCGCTCAATCTCTTTCCAGCCGGGGGTGAGAACGGTTTTGCCCTTGGCGGTGAACTCGTTCCCGGCGCAGGTGAATGTGGCGGTGACGGCCTCATACACATGGGGCGCGGCCACGGCACACAGCAGCTTGCAGCACACAAGGGACAGCAGTTTCTTTTCGCCCTCGGCCAGCCCGTCAAAGCCTTTCTGCACAAACTCCATCGTGGGGATAATGGCGTGGTGGTCGGACACCTTTTTGCTGTTCAGCACCCGGCCAAACTGCGGGGCAATATTCAGCCCCGCCGCAAAGGAAAGCAGCGGCCACAGGCCGGACACGATGCTTTCCGCCGTGGGCTGCATATCGTCGGTAAGGTACTGGCTGTCGGTGCGGGGATAGGTCAGCAGCTTCTTTTCATAGAGCTGTTGGGCATAGTCAAGGGCCTGCTTGGCGGTGAATCCAAACAGGCGGTTGGCCTCCCGCTGCAAGGTGGTGAGGTCGTAAAGGCGGGGCGGCTGCTCCGTCTTTTTCTCACGCTTCACTGATACACAAACGGCCTGCGCTCCTGCACAGGCCGTCTTGGTGGCGTCGGCGTCGTCGGGGTTCATAAAGCGGTCGCTGGCCGCCTCCATGCCGCCCGCCGCGATATGGACAACGTGGTATTTCTCTTTCTTGAAATTGCTGATTTTGGCCTCCCGGTCAACCAGCATATTGAGGGTAGGCGTCTGGACACGGCCCACGGTCAGGGTCTTGTGGTAGAGGATGGAGAAAAGCCGGGTGGCGTTGATCCCCACCAGCCAATCGGCCTGCGCCCGGCACAGGGCCGATTGATACAGGTTATCGTAGTCGGCCCCCGGTTTCAGGTGGGCAAAGCCCTCCCGAATCGCAGCGTCCTCCATGCTGGAAATCCAAAGGCGCTTGAACGGCTTTTTGCAGCCCGCCATCTGGTAGACGAAACGGAAAATCAGCTCACCCTCGCGCCCGGCGTCGGTGGCGCACACAAGGCCCGTCACGTCGGGGCGCTCCATCAGGGAGCGCAGCACGGCAAACTGGCCTTTCTTCTCGGCGGGGATGATGTACTGCCACTCCTGCGGCAAAATCGGCAGGTCGTCATAGCGCCACTTCTTGAAACGCTCGTCATAGGCTCCGGCGTCGGCAAGGGAAACAAGGTGGCCGATACACCAGCTCACCAGATAGCCGTTGCCCTCCATGTAGCCGTCCCGTTTCTGATCCGCACCGATCACGCCCGCAATGCTGCGGGCGACACTCGGTTTCTCTGCAATTACAAGTTGCATAAACACGCACTCCTTTCGTTGTTTCTTTACGATTTGTGTTGTATAATTGTATTTATGAGGTGGTAGGTATGGGCTTTAAGATATTTACATCCATTGTCTTTATTGCTGTCTTTATCATAAGAATTGCTAAACCCGAATGGAATATTGATACTACTTCCATTATTCTTCTTATACTTGCTTTTGTCCCGTGGTTTATCCAATACATTAAAACACTGGAAATCAGCGGACTTGGCAAAGTTGAGCTGGTTGGCAAAGAGCAGAAAAAAGAAATTGATAAAAAAGTAAGTGAGGCAGGAATCCTAAAAAGCGAAACAGCGGATAACGAACAATATACTTTTTATGGATTAAGGTACAGCGATCCCAAATTGGCTTTGGCTGGTTTACGGATTGAAATTGAAAGTGTATTAAGAAAAATTGCCGAAGCAAACCAATTAGATACTTCTCGTACTGGTATCGGGCAAATGGCAAGAGTTCTTAGCCAACACCAGCTTATCAGCGATAATGAACGAGGTATCATATTTGACCTTGTTGACATCTTGAATAGAGCAGTACATAGCCAGCTAAAAGAATATGAAAGTGAATCATTTGACTGGGTATTTGATCTTGGCCTTAATTTGCTTAAATCACTTAACGCCAAACTATCGTAATAAAAGCGGCATTGCTATTTCGTGTTTGATAAGCAATGCCGCTTTTTCTTTACTCTTTATCCGTTTCCGTGCTGTCGTTCACTTCGTCCTCCGGGGTCGGTTCGTCCTCGTCGTCCTCGTCCTCGCCAAAATCGTATTCGTCCAGCTCGTCGCCGCCTTTGGTGTCGGCCTTGGGCTTTCTAAACTTGAAGAAGTAAAGGGCCGCGCCGCCGCCGATCAGGGCCACCACAAGGAACACTACAAGGCCGCCCATGCCGGTGCTTTTCGCTTCATCTTCCTGCGGCGGCTCGGTTTCCTCCGGCTCCTGCGGCTCCGGCTCCGGGCCGGTACACTCGGTCATATTGGTTTTACATACCGGGCAATTCGTATTGACGGCTCCCGCCTCGCACTTGGTCGTACAGGTACAGGTTTCCGGGGCAGCTTCGCCGTCCTCCAACAGTGCTTGCAGATCGGCGTCGTCCACTTGGTTGAGGAAGTGAACGGCGGTTTCCTTGTCCTCGTTGGCCCGGTCGATTAAAATATAAAAGTAGTTGCCCGCCTTGGTGGTAACGGTGATAAGCTGCTTGTCCCCATAGAAATCATCCACCAGCGTTGCGTTGCCCTCCGGGGTGACAGGTACGCCCTCCGGCTCCATGCCGCCGGTGGTGGGTTCTTCCTCCTGCGGTGCCTCGGTGGTTTCCGGCAAAGGCTCCGGGTCGGGGTCGGTGCCACCGGCAAAGGCGGTGGTGGAAAAGGCCGTCAGGCAAAGCACGGCGGCCAGCGTCACGGTAAACGTGCGAATGATCTTATTCTTCATCGGCATTGTCCTCCTGTTCAAAATCCGGCTGCGGGGCCGGGGCGGTCTGCAAAGCGCCGCCCCGCAGGAACGCCGCAAAATCTTCCGGCTTCATGTTCAGGCCGCGCACAAGCTGGATGATCTGCAAATTCTCCTGCTCGGTCTTTGCCGCTTCCAGCTCCCGAAGCTGCTTTTGCAGCTCCGTGATCTTGGCCTTGGTTTTCACAATGTCCTTTTCGATACGGTCAAGTTTGTTTGCCATCGTCTAAAACTCCTTTCTGGCGTCAAGGCAGACGCCCGTAGCAATAGAAATGCTGCTGCCAATAGCTCGAATTGAGGTTGGTGTAAGAAATGGGGTCGCCACAGTGCAACATCACGGAATTGCCCACATAAATGCCGACGTGGGAAACGCCGGGGGTGTCGTAGGTGCCGACAAAAAACACAAGGTCGCCGGGCTTAACCTGCTCCGGGGAAACGGGGGTACAGATATTGCAAAGGCCCTGTGCGCCAAGCCGCCCCACGTCCCATCCGCTGTGATTGATTACCCAGCTCACAAAGCCGCTGCAATCAAAGCTGGTGCTGGGAGAGCTGCCGCCCCACACATAGGGATAGCCGATATACTTTTCCGCCTCGGCCATCATTGCGGCAAAGGTGGCGTCCTCCAAAGCCTCCGGGGGAATGTCGTAATAGGTCGGCTCCTTGACGGTGGAAGCGTTGGGATAGGTGCCGTTGGGAAACAGGTCTGGCCGGTTGCCCAGCGTGTGCATATACACCGCATACAGGCTCATTTGATCCTCGCCCATGATGTAAACAGGCAGATGGGACAGGTCGAAGTTTTCCAGCTTCACGTTGCAGATGTAGTAGGTGTAGGGAACTTCCACGGTGTAGGGATTGCCCTCGCTGTCCGTCCGGGTTTCGGTGCGGTATCGGGTTTCGGTTTCAATGGTCTGTGTCAGGGTGTATTGCTTTTCAAAAAGCATGGCAAGGTCGCCTTGCACGTCGCCCAGCGTATAGACGCCCTCATGCAGCGCCGACAGGATGGAAGTCAGCACATAGGGGTCATGGCCGATCTCGTCCAGATCGTAGCGGTATTCGTCATAGCCGGGGTGCAGGCTTTCGTAGTTGTCAAGCTCATACTGCAAATCGGCCTCCATGTCCGCATAGGCGGCTTCCGCCCCCAGCATATCGCTGTCCTCCGACAGATAGGACGTGGCCGCCACGCCGGTTCCGGCGCTGCCGAACATGGCCGTACAGGATTGCAGGCCGCCCATAATCAGCATGAGCATAAGGCCCACGCCGCCGATCAGCAGCACACCTTTCCAGTGCCGGGCCACAAAGGACGCGGCCTGTTTGCTTTTCTCGGCGGCTTTCTTGGCGGCTGCGGCGGTGGTTTTGGTGGCGCTGGCTGCGCCCTGTGCCGTCTGGCCCGCCGCCCGTGCTGCCTTGGCATAGTCCCGTTTGATTTTCTGTTTCTGCCAGAATCGGGCCACCGGGTTTTTCACCGCCTGCGCCATTTCCGGGTTATCCCGCAAGGATTTCTGGTAGATGTACTCCGCATTGGCGGCAATGGCCTTTTTCTCGGCCTTGGCTGCGGCCCGGTAGGGTTTGAGCTTATGACGCCGGATGCTGCTGCGAATGGCTTTTCCCGCTTGGCGCTCGGCAAGTTCTTCCCCCTTGTGGCCGCCCTCGACGCCCACATTCTCATGCTCAACCTCATGGATTTTTCCATGCAGATACAGGCCCGCTTCCTCCATCGGACGGCTGGCCGGGTTGGGTTTGAGCTTGGGGGCCGGTTTCTCCACCTTGTCAAAGTGCAGCTTGGTTTTGGCCTTGCCCTTGGCCTCGTCATAGACGGTTTCCTTGGTGACGACGCGCTTTTTCGGCAGGGCTTCTTTGGCTGCGTCCAGCTTATCCGCCCGCTTTTCCGCCTTGTGGATGTACTTGGAAAGGGCGGGATTGGCCCGTTCCTCGGCGGTGAATTGCAGGCGGGACGCCGGGCCGGTGGCCTGCGCCGCCGTATTCGCGCCATCCTTGGCGGCCCGCTTCGCCTTGCTGCGCTCCCGGATGTCCCCGGCACGTTCCAGCACCTTTTCAGCGGTGCCGCCCGGCTCGGCTGCGGAATAGTCCTGTTCGGCCTCCCGGCTGGAAATGTTGATGCTCTCGCCGGTGGTCTGGTTGTCCAGCGTCAGGCCGTCGCGGGTCATGTGCTGCGTCACCTTGTCACGGGGCTTCAATGGCTTCATAGGGCGTCACCTCCTTGTCTGTCATACCGTTTCGCCCTCGCCTAACCGGGTCGTCATAATCTTGTAGAGCTGGCTGCGCTGCGGGATGGGGTTGCGGAACGGCAGGATCACATTTTCATAGATCAAAAGCCCCTCGCCGGGTTCGGAATTGTCCACATACCGTAACTGCTGCGGGGAAATGTTCAATCGCTCTGCAAGGATACGCCGGTCGCCGGACGCCTGATTGAGCAGGCAAATGAAGTCGCTGTTTTCCAGAATGTTTTCGATCTCCGGGGAAGAAAGCAGGTCTTTGACGTTCTGTGTGGCACCTGTCGGAATACCGCCCCATTTTCTGAACCGCTTCCAAATCTCGCAGGAGAAAGCGGCTGTCTGTTCCTCTCGCAAAAGCAAATGGAACTCGTCGCAGAAGTACCACGTCGCCTTGCCTTGGCTGCGGTTTTGGGTCACACGGCCCCAAATCTGGTCTTGGACAATGAGCATCCCCAGCTTTTTAAGCTGCTTGCCCAGCTCCTTGATGTCGAAAGCCACAATGCGGTTCTCGATGTTCACATTGGTGCGGTGGTTAAAGACGTTCAGGCTGCCGTTTACATACAGGTCAAGGGCCTGCGCCACCCGGTCGGCCTCCGGGATATGCTGGTCTAACAGGGCTTGATGCAGGTCGGACAGGATCGGCATATTCTCCGGGCGGGGGTCTGCCAGATAGGGCCGGTAGATCACCTGCACAGCCCGGTCAATGACCGTCTTTTCGATGGCTTCCAGCCCGTTCTTGCCGCCCATGACAAGCTCACAGAACGACAGCACAAAGTCGGATTTCAGGGCCAGCGGGTTTTCGTCCTCGCTGTAATTCAGGTTGATGTCCAGCGGGTTCACATAGGATTTGCTGGTGGGCGACAGCTTCACCACTTGGCCGTGGAGCCGCTTCACAAGGGGGTAATACTCGGCTTCCGGGTCGCAGATATACACGTCGTCCGGGGTACAGAGGAACACACTGACGATCTCGGATTTGCAGCTCATGGATTTACCAGAACCGGGAGTACCCAGCTTCAAACCGTTGGGACACCGCGCCCGTTTCCTGTCCAGCATAATCATGTTGCCGGTCTTGGCATTGACGCCGTAATACATGGCGTCGCCGCCCATGAAAAGCTCCTGTGTCACAAAAGGCACGAACACGGCCACGCTGGAAGTCGTCAGGGAACGCTCGATCTTGATGTGGTTGGCCCCCAGCGGCAGGCTGCTCATAAGGCCCTGTTCCTGCTGGTAGTCCAGACGGACAAGGGAACAGTTGTATTTCTGCGCCACGCCTGCGGCCCAAAATACATCGTTCTCCAACTTCTGCCGGGTGTCGGCGGTGTTCATCACCAGAAAAGTGATCTGAAACATCCTCTCATTCCGGCTTTGCAGGGTTTTCAAAAGCTCCTTGGCGTCCTGTCCGTAGGTGGCAAGGTCGCTGGGCAAGATGTCCATGTCATAGCCGCTGCGGACGGCCCGTTTCTGTTCCTGTATCTTCATGGCGTCAAGGTCGGTGATCTTGCGCTTGACGGTCTTAATGGCCTCGCTCTGGTCGATGGCCTGCACATGGAGATTGACGACAATGCCGTTTTCCGTGTTGAGGAAGTCGGCCAGCATTTCGTCCGACAGCTCCGGGGACAGGATGTTTAAGAAGCTCACGGCTCCATACTTGCCGCCCAGCCCGAACATCCGGGAATTGCCGAAGCGGAACGAGGACGGGGCTATAAAATCTTTGGTGGAGAGGCCGGACGGGGCCAGCCATTTCCATTCAAATTGAAACGGCTCGGCGTCGGGGTGGAGTACCCCATGCAGCACTTCCAGACGTTCCTTGGCGTCCAGCACATGAGCCACGGCCCCCATCGTCTTGAAATAGCCCAGCAGGTCGGTTTCAATGCGGGTCAGACGGGCGCGGGCCATTTTCAGGTTGTCGGCCTCGATGGTGAATGTGAGGAACTTGCGCTTGGTGAGGCCGTTGTTGCCTCGCACAAGCTGGTCTTGCAGGATGCCGGAATACTCTGCCCGGATGTCGTCGAAGTCGTCCCCCTGCTCCTTGATCTCAAAGCTCTTGGCGTACTGCTTGGGGTCGATCTTGCGGTTGACAAAGGAAAGCTGGACGTGGATAGAGGCGTCCAGATAGTTGTAGAGATCGCACAGGTTTTCAAAGATGGCCGTCTTGGTTTCGGCCTGTGCAAGCTGATAGCTGATGTCGGAAAACTCGATACACTTGCTGAACGTGTTGGCCGTCACCCTGCAAATCCCGTCCGGGTACATGGCCTGATACGGGATGCTGGCCTGTGCGGAATGGGCCTTGCCGTCGCCCTTATACTTGCGGATGATGGCCTGTATTTCCCGCTTTTCGGCGCGGGTGAGCTTTACAGGCGGCTCGTTTCTTTGCTTTTCGGACAATCGCATTTACCTCCTTTTCCATTTGGTGCTGCCGCATGAGGGCAGTATAGGCGTTGTCGGTTTGGTAGGGCCTCTCCTTGGGCTGGATAAAGCAGCACTGGACGATCTGCCATACCACCACTTCAAGGGGCTGGCCGTGGCGCTCATACAGGGCCAGCAGCAAGCCCGGCAGCATGGCGAAAACCATAATCAGGGCCGCCGCGCTGCCAGTCACCCGGCCCCGGAGCAAAAAATAAAGCGGGACGCCTACAAGAAGCGCACCGCCGAAGCAGATCAGTTGCCGTTTGGTAAGGCCAAACACAATCTTGGATTTTACACGGGTCAAATCCTTTGGCACGGTCACATAAGCCATTCAAATCACCTCGTTTCCATGCTGCTGTTCCGCAGCTTTTTTACCGGCTCAAAGTCGTAAAAGTTTTCGACGACGTGAAACACCCGCTTGTTGTTCACCCATTGCTGCAAACAGCGGGTAATGGGCGGGGCCGTGGGCTTTTCATAGATCATCACAAACGGATCAAAGCCCATGCGCCGCAGGGTTTCCACGCGGTACAAGTCCTGTTCATGGGTGCTGCCATAGTTCGTCAGCACATACACCCGGCGATTGCGGAAATTCTTAATCGCCGTCATTTCCACGAACCGCTGGAAATAGCCCGTCAAATCCTCGTTGGGGTTATCCCATGCGAAATGTACGGCTTTCGTCCGCACACGGTTGAGAAGCGCCACATTGTCGGGCGTTATCAGGCGGATGTCAAGCCCTTGGGAGAAGTCTACCAGCGCCCGGCTGTCGGCAAGCTGCAAAAGCAGGCTTTCATGGTCGGGACAGGCCAGCAGGTTTGCGTCCATCAGTTTGATTTCCCGCTGGCCCCGCCAAAACTCGGACAGGTCGGCCACTTTCCGGCTCCGGCGGCCCTCCTTGCCTCCGACAATGCAAAATCCGCAGCCCCTTGGACAGCCCCGGCTTAAAAAGCCGTAGGCGGTTTCGGAATACTGCGGATAGAGTGAATAGTCCGGGTAGGTGTGTTCGATTGCATCCGGCAGGTCAGGGCCGGGGCCGTACCCCGTGCCGCCCTTGATAACGGTTCCGGCGTTGGTGACGGTGATCTTGTCTTTGGAATAGGTGTCCGTAAACACCCGGCTTTTGTAGACCACATCAAAGTAAAACAGCGGGTTCCACCACATCACTTGATGGCCCTGCGCCTTGTGGTAGGCAGACAGCTTCATCAGGCAGAGGTTGGGAAAATTGTGGGAATCCACATCAATCAGTCCTATTCGTATCGGTTGCACCTCCAATCAGTGAGCAGTAAAGACGGCTTTCGATATGCTGCCGGTCTTGAACAGACAGAAGCAAAGCAGAACCGTGTAGCCCATACAGCCCCAAATGGCCCCGGATATATCCGCTGCCTGTCCGATCTGCTGGATCAGCACCGCATAGATGCCGACAACCACCATAATCAAAAAGGCTTGGAAGCCCAGCGCCAACAGGGATTTCAAGTAGTTCTGGCCGACGCCGCGCCACTCCGCATTGCCCAGCGTGGCAAGGGGGATCGGCCCCAGCGCGGTCACGGCATAAATCTCAATCATTCTGCCGTATGTCACAAGGAAAATACAGATGGAAAGAATGTTCATCGTCAGCCCCACAACAAGGGTCTGGAACCACAAGCCCAGCAGCGGCCCGATGTCCATAGCTTCCAGTTGTGTTTCAAGGTCGGGAATGAGGGTGTCAAAATCAATGCTGGTTTCCCCGATAATCACCCCGGCACTCTGGTTGACGACGGCTTGGGTGGCGTCGAAAACGCCCATGACGATGTTCCATGTGTTCGTCACAATGAGGACGGCGAAAGCACTTTTGAAAATCCAGCGGAAGAACATGGACGTGTCAAAGTCGTGCATATTGTTTTTTTCCACGATCATGTCTATCAGCTCATAGCACATGATAATGGCAAGGATCGCCGCAGCAATGGGGACGATCACCGTGTCCGACAGAGATTGCAGCATATTGAATATGCCGCTGTTCCACGCCTGCGGTGTCGCTCCCACATCCGAGGCGATTTCTCCAACTTTGGTATTGACCGTGCTGAACAGCCCGGACAGGTTGCCCATGATACCGTCGATTAAAATGCCTTTGATCCAATCCCCTATGAGTTCGCCTATCATGCGGGTACACCTCCTTTCCCGCGCCCTCCCGCATGGAACCGAGAGGGCGCGGTGGTGTGTTAGGATTTAACGATTACAGTTTGCGGTAGTAGGTGGTGGATGGCGGACAGCCGGGGGATCAGCCCAGCAGACCGGACAGCATGGGAACCAGAGTGACGCCGATCAGGGCGACACCGCCGCCCGCGACAAGCTGCTTGATGCCCTGGCTCTTGCTGGCCGGGTTATCCTGCCCGTAACCTTCCAGAAGGTTGATGCCGCCCCAAACACACAGGGCACCGCCGAGGCCCACAACGATGGTCTGCAAAGTAGTAACTGCGCTATTGAAAAATGCCATAAATTTACCTCCATTATTTCAAATTGTGATGTTGTTTTGATAGAAAAATCGCCGGTCAGATACCGGCGTCACAATCCGCAGACGGCCCGGAGATTAACGGTCGTCCAGCCATTTCAGCACGGCCAGCGAATACATTTCGCCCCATGCTTCACACATCTGGCGGTTTATTTCCAACACCATCTGTTCCGCCTCCTGTTTCGTCGGCGGGGTGTCGTGTTCCGCAATCCATCGGCACATTACCGCAGCGGAAATGATAGCCCGGTAGATTTCTTGCTCTGCTCTGAAATAATCCGCAAATGTCAATTTATCCGAGTATTCCATAGGCCGATACTCCTTTCAGTCCGCCGGTCACTCGTTCACGGCGGCCATATCTTCGTCCGACAGGTCTATGTCGTAGAGGTCAAAGGTTTCCTCCTGCGAAACCACCCGCTGCCGTTTCCGGCGCAGGGCGGTCAAGTACCTGTCCACGTCAAAATAGTTTTTCTTGTCGGCGTCGGAAAGGTATTTATAGCGGGGGTGACGGGTAATGTCGTATTTCTCACTGAAAAATGGCCTGACACCGCGCACCTGCAAAATACACTTGCCTCCGTCCATCGTGGCGATCTCGTCCTGTGACATCAACTCTTTGCCATAATGTCAAGTGATGAATTCAAAATACATAAAAAACAACCCCTTCTCTTAGCCGAGAAGGAGTTGTTACGACTGAATTGATAAATACATATGTAGAATCATTATTGCGCGTACCGCGTACATAGAAATAGTGTCAAAGTTGAAACAAAAACCATATATAGTTGAATTTAACCACAGTGAACTCATAAATTTTTGCGTTTATTAACTTCCAACAACTCATATGGCAATGCAATAATTTATTCGCCACTATCATGCCCGACGAGTTTCATTTTCATCCGTTAACCTTTGTTGGTTACATATTAATTCGCATTTTTTAACCAATTGTTGCAATCGATCTTTTGCAGATGACAGCTTTGTTTGAGCATCGAGTGTGCCCATGAATGATATAGTTTTCGCCGTAAATTCGCGTGTGTCCTCACGCTTGATTTCCTTGTAGCAATCTTTTATTAGATCTTGATATTCTCCGATAATTATATATGTCTCTTTGATTGTTTCAGATATCTCACAGAAATTTTTGCGCTTATCCGAATCTTTACAAATGTAAGGAAAAGTACAAGAAAGGATTTTTTCTCGATAATTTTTCCAGTCCGATGTAAAGATATTCAAATAATTTTCTAAAGCATTATTTTTATCTATAAGTAATGAAAGAAATTCTGTCGTCGAACGGCCTGTCCTATTTATTAAAATAATGTACAACTCATTGGCCGTATCTTTGATGTTCCTAGCGGAATCGCTCACTATCGAAATCCCTAGTTTCCCTTCGTTTATATAATCAGACGCAAATCTCTCTTTTGCGATTTTATAGGCAAATAATCCGCCAACCAACGCCCCGATTACTGTAGAAATAGCAGGAAACAGCAATTCTGTGAACAGAAAACTTTGCATTTAAGCCCTTCCTTTCATTGTATAACTGCAGCATAAAAGTCCTTAACAGTTTTTATATTTTTCAACATAGTTAAATCGATATCAATTTTATAAATTTTCTCTATTTCACAAATTAAAATCATCATGTCCAAGGAAGAAAGGCCCAAATCCGTTAGGAGTGTTTCATCTGTTACGCTATTCCTATAATCGGGTATGAATCGTTCAATTACTTTAATTAAGTCCTTCAGTTCCATACATTTCTCTTCACCTTTCCAGTATTAGTTTTTGGTAACGGCTTTTGTGTAAATTCAATGCTAAAAAAAGGCTGATAGGTTGGGATGCTCAGAATATATTTTTTTATCTCTTCCTGTCTCGCTATCTCTGGAACATAAACTAAGGAGCATAGTCGTAATCCGCTGCTTGTCTTCCTTGCAAAAACTATGACCTCTTGCACTCCAGGGTGCTTTAAAATAACTTCTTCTAATTTTTCGGGCAAACATTTGGTTCCATCTTCGAATACAATTATATTATTTTTTCTTCCACTGACATAGAGGAATCCATCTTCATCCCAATATCCAAGATCGCCAGTATGGTATTCTCCGTCTACAATTACTTGCGCAGTTAACTCTGGATCACCATAGTACCCAAGCATTACATTATCTCCGCGGATTATAATTTCACCATCCTCAGCGATGCGGACTTTATTGCAATTTAACGGAATTCCAGCACTACCTGCTTTATAATAGTTATCCCTGTTAACGCTAATACAAGGTGAACATTCGCTTACACCATAGCAGCCTAACGCTTTAATATTCCATTGCAGTAAAGCTTTTGTTGTTTCTGCCCGAAGGCCTGCTCCTCCACATAATAGTTTGCGGAGTTGTCCGCCAGTAAATATATCTAGATTTTTCGTTCGTCTAGCTAGAGTCAAAAACGCTTCTGCTACAGCGGGAGGCACATTCATCATCGTCGGTCTGAAAGATGCCATTTGGGATAGCGCCTGCGCTTTGCTGTCCGGTATGCAGATTGCACTTCCAGACAACAACGGAGCCAGCAAATCACACACTAGACCGAAAGCATGATAATAAGGAATTAATTGGAGCAACCGATCCTCACAGGAAAAACGATATTTTTCCAAACCACTCATAACATTGCAACAAAGATTTTTTTGCGATAACATGATTCCTTTTGATGCACTAGTGGTACCAGAACTGTAAATAATAGTACAAACCGTTTCTGAGTTTTGAGGGGGTACGCTATTGTAGGAAATGGGAGGGATATCCAGATGTTTGAGAATGTCCGTATCGGTCAGAGTATATTCAATGGGAGGAAGTACTGCGCCAGATGGGCAATGTTCCATATCTATCAGTACTGCAATATTCCCTGTAATTACAGTTGCAAAATAAGCCGCTGCAAATAAAAAAGGATCTTCTGCATGAATTAGAATAAAACGGCCCTGATCGTGTATCAGAGAACCTGCAACACACAGCACTGCTCTCTCAAACTGATGATATGTAATCTTTTCTTGTGTTCTACAAAAAGCAGCCTGCGTGCCATAAAGTTCAACGCTAGTTTGCAGCAATGCAAGCAGATTCAAAACTTTGCGTACAGGGTAATCCGGATAATTTTCCATCTACAGCAACTCCCTCCAAATTGATGGAATAACAACGCAAGCCCTATTTTCTAAAACAGTTTTCAGAACACTATCTGAGATTTTCACAACATCGCATACCGAATTGGCGCAAATCACCAACTTATCTCCATATTCAGATTTCAGAATCGTGTTCATTGCGGTCATGCATTTCCCATCGCACGTTTTTTCATGAGACTGCGGACAGGCTCCATCATAGTTTTCTACAAGTCCAACTAAAGTATGAATCTGGACAGATTCATAAGGGCTAATACACATACCTCCACCCGGCATATTGCACAATATAAAACAAATATCATTTTTGACATATTCTTCCCGAAGAAATGCATCTATTAGGTCTTTTCCAAAGCCTGGTTCATTTCCTGTCAGATAGTCATTTTTTACAGTCTGGATATGTCTTTTCGTTAGCCTCTCTCCGAAAGCTATCGAAACTTGAAAATAATTCTTGAAAAAAGACTCTGTGTCAATATCATTAACCACTAAACAATCAAGATACTTTGCTTTGATACATTCCTTCAAACAATTCCAAAGATTTACAAATGCGAAGTGCTGGCTTTGTGTTAGAGGCGGAACGGAAAAATACACTTTACGCCCAGTACTGCTCAGTGTATTAAGAAGAGACTTCATATGATTTATATAAATGTGGCTTAATAGATTGGCACAGTTTGATACGCCAATGAGGTACCCTTCTACCTTCATGGGAATTCTGCCAAAAAATGTTTTCAGTTTTTCTTCCAATACAGGTAGATCCGGCACCTGGTCTCCCTGGAACAGATACTGATTGCGTAAATCCAATATCACTCGAACATAGGAGGGGAATTCACTCGATTTTATTCCTTGGTAAATCTTTTCCTTTGTTGCTCTGATACGCTCCAATGAAAAACCGTTGAAATACTCTGTATGCCAAGCTAGTCTGGACCATAGCATATAATTTTCGATGTTTTGCTTGATGTACGAATCCTCCTCACAAAACAGATAGCTATCCAGGCAATCTTTTATATATTTCAGAGACGCATTGCGGGAACTGATTTTGAATAAGTGCACATTAGACACATCCAGCAGCCCGGTATGAATTTCAAAAGGCATGAGACTTTGCAGCGCATACAGATATTCCGGACTATGCTGAAATTTTTCTTGATAATAAGCACGATGGCAATTCTTCAAAGTTGTGCATCCACCACAAACGTGTGAACATCCGTTATTAAGCAGAAGGACTACATCAGCGTGCAAATGCTGCTTGATAAATGAAAAAAGGGATGTATTTCGGATATTCTGACGCCCTAATACGATCTCATCATACCGGTGAGTCAAGGCTGCAAACTCTTTTTCCGTATGGATATGATTTTTAAAACTATAGACAATCCTTTGTGTTGGGAAAAAGGATTTTACATCATTATAAATATCATCCGTTATTCCAACCAAATCAACATTGACTCCGTGATCATATAACATCCGAGCAGATCTTTTGACGTCATCACGGCTTACCCTTCCATTATTTAGTACCAGTTCCATCTTGATGTTATGGGAACGAATACAACCCAGAAGCTGCCAGAATCGATCTACAAGTTTAGGGTCATGCATTTGTTTTATAACCTGTGTCCTTGCATGGAATTTATCACCCATTGGCAGCGAAAAATAAAAATTATTAATATAATCCGAATATTTGTCCAAGAATGCATTAAATTCTTTTAAACTAGTGTCCAAGGTCAACCCAATGGAAAATCGTTTATAAAAAAAGGATTGATCTAACACATCCAATTACCTCCTTTGTATGTGAAGGCCTGACATTCTTTCAACTAACTCAGGCTCTGTGAGAATCAATTCAATCAGACGGGGATACAAACTCCGGTTCAACGCGCACTCGATGTGATCGATCTGGAAAGGTTCTTTGCCATATGCTAAGCAATTCGCTTTACATCCTCCCCGACAAAAATACAGGTACGGACAATCAGAACACGTTTCTGTTTTTTTCGGAGCATAATAATGATTATGCTCCTGGGCGCTATGAATCAGATCCAGAAGATTATCCCCCTGATTCTCGATATTTCCAAGGCAAAATTCAGGTCGCCCAATCATCTCACAAGGGTAAATATTTCCTTTCTGATCAAAGGAAATAAAGGAAATGCCTCCGCGGCACCCCATTGAATTGCAAATGTTGTTATTCGAACGATCAAGAAGGTTTCTCAGTTTATCAGTAATATTTGCTTCTCGGAAATTTCGGCCACATCGAGTTTGTTGAACCACTGCGTTGAATAGCTTATCCACGTATTTTTCTAATGATTTTTCCGAAATTAACATTGAATAATCGAATGATTTTGTACCACTAGGATGGACCAAATTAAACTTAATACTGTGTAATCCAATTTCATTAACTAAATAGTCTATATTTTCTTCAACATGATCAAAAGAATAGACAGAGTTAACGCTCAATGTCCCAATATTTGCATCAGGATATTTTGCAAGTATTTCCCTTATATTTTTGACAACTCTGCTATGCGTAGTATTTCCAGAAGTGTCTAACCGGTGAGCATCATGCACAGCTTCAATTCCATCTAGACTCACACCAATGGCAATATGAGACTTTCGCAATTTCTCATAATTTGTTAGATTAAGTAGCAAACCGTTCGTTTGAATATTAAAATCAGCTCGGATTTGAGCTTTTTCAAACATTTGCTTACACTTTAATATTTGATCCAGCATAATTAGTGGTTCCCCACCCCATGGCTGAAAAGAAATATGATAAATATTGTTTTGCTTACAGTATGTAATTATATACTGAGTAATCTGTTTCAACATATCATCGGAAATATCATTTCCAACTCCCTCAAAATGGCGTAGGCAGTAGATGCAATTACAGTTGCATTTGGTTGTAAAATCGATCATGAATAATGTGGGTCGTATATCATGGCAGAAATTTGAAAAACGTTCCTGTCCGTATACTAATCCAAATCCACGTTGATAAAGTTTAAACGCCAGATCTTCCGACAATTTTTTGTTTTCAATGGACTGCACGAGACTATTCTGTAATATTATTGATGAACCATTTTGGGACAACAAAAAAGACCATTTGTCTGTAAAAAAACAATGAGCACCACAAAATGAAAATTCGTTCCATTCAAAAGGCAAAAGATATTGGTAATCCATTATTCAATCACTCCCTTTCTCATCCATTCGTCCACTACTGTCACTCCGTTTAAGCCAAATTCATTTAAGCACAAAATTAATTCATCGAGAGAAACACCATAAAACAGCATTTTCTGCAAATGGAGAATTTCCTTTGTCTTTAGTCGAATTTGGATAGTTTCTCCTGATAGATAATTTGTTATCGTGTAGCCGTTTCGACGTAGTTCATGGTTTAAATACGGAGAAAACACCATCTTTTCTATAGCTTGTTCTGTATAAAACTTGAAACTTCTCTGAAAATGATTTATTTCAGCTTCCTCTTTTGGAACGGACACAATATTATTACCAAATATGTCAAAATCGCTAAAATAGGCGCCCATACAACTATTATAAAAGGGACACTTTTGGCAGTGTATAGAAAGCGGTCCTGAATTCGCCTCCATGATTTCACCGCCTTTTTTGTGATCAACATAAGAATCTGCTTTGGGTGAAGTAAAATATTTCCAATAATAGCAATCACACATACATAGAGGAAGATTGTTGATTGAAAGAATTTGATCTTTTGCTCTTCCCGATGACTCAAACACATCGATGGCCTCTTCAATGTAAGGTTTCACCAATTGAAAATCAACAAAATTTGCCTGCGCAAATTTTCTCTCTAAGCCATTTAAATCAATTCCCCAGAGCTGGATTTCTGCCTGGGAAGAAAAAGCCCCTATTACAAACTGAATATATTGGGGAAGTTGGCGATAATTATTTGCTGTAATGCAATGTTTTACCGAAATCTGAACACCATTTCTATCTAAATACTGGAGGCCCTGCAGACTTCGCAAAAAACTTCCCTGTGAACCATTTTGATACTCGTGTTCTGCTGCATTCCAACTGTGAAATGTAGTAGTAACTGTTAATACACCATTTTTTTGCAATTCTAAGAATTCATTTGCATATGATTTATCTGAAAAACGCTCTCCGTTAGAAAGGATATGCACATTGATTCCTTTCGTGTGAAAGTATGTAATTAATTGAAACAGGTCTTGATGAATTGTCGGCTCTCCTCCAGACAACGTTACATCGCGTACGCCGTATGATACTATCTGATCAGCTTCCTTCAGAAGGCGATCCAAAGGAATAAATTTTTCACGATCATTTTTATGTATTAGGGGGCAACACCTACATTTTTCATTACAGGCATACCCCAAAGCAAGATAAGCATTATTTGCCCCCACTGCTAATCTCCTCCTAATAATAAATAGTGAGCGACCCGTCGAATGGAGTCCCCATCCGACGGGTCGCTCCGTCAATTAAATTGTATCACTTTCCGCCAGAATTGCTCCAGCCTCCGCTGTCTCGCCAACTCGCAGTAGAGTTGCTCCAACCTCCGCTATCTCGCCAGCTTGAGGTAGAGTTGCTCCATTGTCCGTAGCCGCCATCTTTCCAGCTAGCGGTAGAGTTGCTCCAGCCTCCGCTATCTTTCCAACTTGCAGTAGAATTGCTCCATCTCCCGTAGCCTTCATCCTTCCAGGATGCAAAGAACATAGGCGCACGGCTGATAGGGGCTTCACCGGCAGGGCAAAGAGCGGGTGCCTTAAAGACATCGAACTTTTTCATTCAAATTACCTCCTTCCAATATAGATTATGGTTTATACGCCATTATTAAAAAAGTTCATTTGCTTAATAATGGCGTGAAACCGCTCCCTTGTGACTGCATAAATCAATACATTCTCAAACTCGCCGTTATAAAATCTATACTCTTGCAATGTTCCTTCTAGACAAAACCCAAAAGATTCTACGCATTGGCGAGAATGAACATTATGTTCATAAATGTGGATATAAACCTTTCGCAAATTATAGTGTGCAAAAAGATAATTTAAAAACTTGATTGAAATAATTCCCCCTACGCCTGTCATTTGAAATTCTGGCTTTACAGCCACTGTAAATTGACAATGGCCATTGAGCTCTTGAAACTCGTAAGAATACGCAAAACCAACGAATTGCTCTTCAGACGTAGTGAATATCATAAAGTCATGATAGTCTGTTTCTAAGTGTCGATCAAACCACTTGGAAAATACTGTCATGCTATTGTGATCCGGTTTATTGATGATCATAGGATTAACAGACATGTGTGTGAAAAGCCTATATACTTCTCCATAATCTGCACCAGCAACATAGTTGCGCATATTTAATTCCATTATTTTACTCCTCGCTCACTAATTTCAAGATCATATTTGCATCAATGAATGTGTAAATGTTTAACTCAAGAGAAAATAAAATCAACTTTTTCGATTCTTCTTCTCGCAAAAATTCAGGATTATATTCACCAAAGCCCAAGCGAAGATAGTCTAAAGTATCAACATCTTTTAAGTTACGTAATGTTTTATCTTGAGAAAATATCTCTGGTGCATCATGAAAACGAATGGCATGAATTAATTTTCCCCAGTGAATGCGTTCATTAGAATTAATGTATTGAACAACTATATCGGCACCAATCTGACCGTGTGAACGGCCATTATCGTAATAGCTTCGCCCGATGTCATGATAAAGTGCAGCTAACACAAGCGTCTTGGTATCAATTTCATCTAGCCTTTGAAACGAAGCCAAGACAAACGCCATAAGTGCGCATTTATAGCTGTGTGAAATACCATGAATCACATTAGCCTGAAACACCTTGGGGTTTGCCTGTCTTATATTCGCACAGAACCAATCCCACCATGGACTAGATTTTGCTATTTTAATACATTCACAGTAATCTCGTTGTCCAGTTTCAGGGATATTCTTAGCTTTCATCATACGCATCGATAGTAGCGGAACAAGCTCTTCAAGCCCGCTGTTTTTAGCATAGAAGCACGGTCGATATGCTATAAGAGGGTGCTCACTCCACACTTGAACTTCAATATAATTTTCCGGTCCATGCTCTGCAAGGGGGTTCCATTGTTGGGGATAGCCATATTTTTGTATTATACCCTGTATTTCTTTCAACGTGTAGATATTGCGACGATATTCTTTACCATCATAAAATCTGTCCATAAATGTTGGTATGGAATCACCATATGTAAAAGACAAGGTTTTCTCATCAAATTCCTTAAGATCGAATACAACACTACCAAAAAAATGTTTCTTCTTAAAAAACCATTCATTGCAACAACCTAGAGTTAAATAATACGGATGTCTTTTTTCGGGACAGCCTCCTTTGGCCTTGAATAGATCGTACATCTTTTTCTCTGTTTCAATTCGACGTCTTATATATTGGCTATCATAGTTTTTTGGAAGTATGTCCCGAAATTTTTCGATATCATATGAAGAATTAATATTTAAATCTGAGACACCTGCAAAAATGTCTTTTCTTGGCATAAAATATCTATATAACTTTATCATATTAATATTCCTTATTTAGCGCTAATTCAAATGTCCTATTTTCCAATGCACAACAATATAGCAACTCTATTACATCTGCTGTAATAATTAATGTTACTGAGTCTAGTCTTAATCAAAACAATTATATATCGATTTGTCCGACAAAATTATAAACGATCCTGACTTCCTGAATCTTCTGGCCGTCTATCTTTTTGACTTCACCCACCAGAATCCGGCTGATCAGGCGATTCAACACCGTTTCATCCAACTCCTGAATGGTGGCATACTGTCGAATCTCCCGGATAAAGGTGCAGACTTCACTTTCTTGAGCATCGGACTGCTGAATCATTCGCAACAGCTCCTGCAAACGGCGCTGATTTTCTTCCTGCTCCTGCTCCATAGCGGCGGTCAGCTTCATAAACCGCTGCTCAGAGATCACGCCTTTGGCCTTGTCGGTATAAAGGCTCAGGAACATATCGTCAATTTCTCGGTTTCTGGCTTCCAGGCGTTCACGCTCTTTCTGCATCTCGGAAGCATCCGCCATATACCGGCGCTCCATCCGTCTGCTCAACCGCTGATAAAAGGCATCTGCATCTTTGAGTGCCATCGCTGCCAGTTCCTGAATATCTTTCAGGACGAGATTATATAAATCCCTGGCTTCGATTTTGTGACTGGTGCAGGCATTTTTGCCCAACCGGTTGTAGGTCTGGCAGATATAATACGCCTTGTCAATCGGTTCCCGCATCTCGCCGGTAAAGCGGTTTTTGCCAGTTCTGCCAACCTTCTCATACCGCACCTGCATAGATTTCCCACAGGTGGCGCAGTAGATAATGCCATGGAACAAGTTGTAGAAGGGGCAGGCATTTCCTTTCATAATAGGTGGCCTGCGATCTACGATTGCCTGCACCTGTTCCCATTCCTCCGGTGTCACAATCGCTTCATGGCAGCCCTCAATGATTTCCCAGTCCTCACGGGGAATGATGTCATAGGTGTTGGAGCGAATCCCTTTCTGGTGTGTCCGGCAAACCAGATGAGCGCCCTTATAAAAAGGGTTACGCAGGATATGGCTGATTCTTGCGCCGCCCCACGCATAGTAGTTGACATCACAGGCGGTATTTCCTTTTACTCTGGTGATAGGAACCTTGTCCTCCATCAGCTGCTTGGCAATCCGCATACAGCCCCAGCCATCCAGTGCCAGGTCATAGATTTTGCGAATCACCGGCGCAGTCTCCGGGTCAAGGATCAAATGCCCCCGATCCTCCGGGTCACGCATCAGCCCCAGGGGAGGCTGTCCGCCACAGAACTTTCCCTGCCGGGAACGGGTGATACGCCCCGCCAGCACTTTCTTGGAAATATCCCGGCTATACATATCATTCAGGATATTCTTGAAGGGCGTGATGTCCATTTCCTGACGGGTCAAACTGTCCACACCATCAGTAATGGCGATATAACGGACATTGTGTTTGGGGAAGAAGATTTCAATATAGCTGCCGGCTTCGATATAATTTCTTCCCAGTCTGGACAGGTCTTTGGTAATGACACAACCGATTTTACCGGCCTCAATATCGGCAATCATACGCTGAAAAGCTGGGCGATTAAAATTACGGCCTGTGTAACCGTCGTCCACATAATACTCATACTGGAACATCCCGTTTTTTTCGGCAAAGTCCCGAAGCATGATTTTTTGATTGCTGATACTCATACTCTCGTTATCGCCGCCATCGTCCAGAGAAATACGGCAATAGAGGGCTGTGATTTTCTGATTGACTTGTTTTTTCCTGCTCATAGTGTTCTCCTTCTATGAACAGGGACACGATATACATATTATACCATGCCCCTGTTTTTTCTTCAACCAAATCCCTCAGCTTGCCTTGCGTTCCAGCCATTCTTCAAAGTGTTCGCAGGTTTGCCGTTCAATGAGCTGTTCAAAGGCTTCCTGCATGGTTTTATCACCTGAAAACTCCCGTATCACGATAAATTTTACTTTTTTGCTCTGCTTGTTTTCTTGCTTTTGGGCTTTCTCCATAGGCTACCTCCATAGATCAGAAAAGCCAGACAAAGGGCATCGGCAACGAAGTCCGGCAACGGACTCCGAAAAACCTGTAACCTATCGTCTGGCCATCGTTTCTTACTTTTCAAATTTTCTTGTGAAATCTCGTTGCTTTCGTTGTCAGAGAACAGTTACCCACCAAAAAGCCTTGCTTTAACAGGCATTCACCGTGTCTATACCCCCATTTTTACGGCAACAAAGTCAGCAACCAGCCGACAACCAACCGGGCAACAAGCCCCGTAAATCAGGTAATCCACTCCTTTGGCAGCTCCAACTGACGGACTTCTTCCTCGCTCAGCTCCACAAACCCACCTTCGTTGCCGGGCAGTTCGTTGCCGAAACTCTCTCGTTCCCAGCCACGCTGCCGCCCATATCCAGCAAACATCCTGGGATTGGAGAAAGGCTTCCAGCCCGTCACCACCGTGTTCATGATCTCGTTGATGTTGTGCAGCTGCCAGCGCTTTGGCTCCTCAAAGGCGTGTCCCAACGCTTCCTTGAACAGCTGCTTGGAGCAGACCACATTGCCGGTGTAGTGTTCCAGAAACCCCTGAATCTGCCCGGCTTCGGTATCCTCCGGCATGAAGTCCTTTTGAACCTCCACCAGCTGCTTCTGAATCTCCTTTGAAAACTTCATGGAATACTCTCCGCAGCGGTAAATGGTCATAGCCTCCGCCCACACCTGCAACAGATATTCTCTGGAAGCGGCTTCGTCCTCCAAAATGTGAACCTCCGCTTTCTCCGGGTAAATCATCACCGGCAGGAACCGGCGATTTCCAGCCCGGTCAAGGGGTAGGAAATCCAGTGTGTTGGAGGAACCACCAAACACACACTGCCGCAGACGGTCTTTGGGCTGGGTCTCGTAGGGGGTGCGGTAGGTTTCCTTTTGGCGGCTGATAAAGGAGCGGATCTCCTCGATGCTCTTGGCGTTACTGGTGGCCAGCATCTCCGACATCTCGATGATCCAGTGGCCTTGCAGCTTGGCAAACACCTTGTCGTCATCCAGCTTTTTCAGGTCATCAGAGAACCACTCGTCCTGTATAGCCAGGAAGCGAAAGAAGGTGGACTTTCCGGCTCCCTGGCCGCCCACCAGACAGAGCAGTTCCTCATACTTGGAACCTGGATGGAACACCCGGCGGATGGCTCCCAGCAGGAAGTGTTTGAGCATTTCTTCCACATAGTTGCTCTCGTCTGCCCCCAGAAAATGATGCAGGCAGGAGCGTATCCGGGGTATGTCGTCCCAAACCAGGCTATTCAGCACATCCTGGATAGGGTGATAGCAGTTTTCGTTTGCCACGATGGAGAGCGCCGCCATCAGCTTCTTTTCACTGGTCAAACCATAGTTCTGCTCAAAATAAAGGAGCAGATATTTGACATCGGTATCGGTCAAGGCGCTGGTGCTTCTGCGCCAGCCCAGATCCCGCACAATATCCACACGGTCGGTCAGCAGATTTAGCCGGATTGCGCCCCGCAAAAGAGGATCTTCGCAAAACACCGTACGGCAATTTCCAATGGTGTTGGCCGGTTGTCCTTTTTCTGTCGTGGAAAGACTTTCCCGCACTTCATCAACGGTCAATTTATCACTTTCAGCCTGCCGGGGAGCAGGCACTAAACTCTGCGATTCGCTGTTCAATGTTTCTCACCTCCTCAAGGGAAAGGCGCCTAATTTGTTTGCAAAATCAGATGCCTTACCGCTCCATATTCTGTTTTCGCTGTTGCTTTTTCCGGTTTTCCTCCCGCTGCGAGTTGTCCTGCTTTGCTTTGTGCAGAAAATCCAAGATGGATTCTTTTGCTTTTTCCTGAATCTGCTGTTTACCAGCCTGCTTGACCTCCGGCTGCATCAGCTTCTTCTGGATTTTTGTCAGCGCAGACTGCATGGCATTTTTGATTTTGGAGATTACTCCATCCAGCCGGGCAGCGGCATACTCACGCTCTTTTTGCGGTGCTTTCCGTTCCGGCGAGAGTACCCAGGTTTTCGTTTCTTCCACCAACCGGATGTCCTCCTTATGGGTTTCCAGCCGGACAGTATCGGTGACAACCTCCACCGCCTTGTCATAGGCAATATCCGAAACCTCCTCCACCAGTGTTTCCACATCTTCAATTTTTAGGGTCAGCTCCTCCAGCTTTTGTTCCTGCGCCGCCAACTGCTCCTTTTGCTTCATCAGGATATAGTCCTGTTTCTCCAGATACGCCCGCCCACCATAGGACGGCTCCTGCTCCAAATGCACCCCATGTTTGCGGCTGATGTCAAAGAGCAGCGTCCGGCATACTGCATCAAAAGTCTGTTTTCGATTGTTGTGTTTGCCCTTGGGCTTACTCGGATCAGGCAATTCAAACCCCAGTTCCTCCAGCGCCTTTTCCTGTTGGGGACACAGCTCTCCATACCGGTTTTTGCAGTCAAACACATGGCGCTCATGGATGTGGGGTGTACCCTCATCCAGATGCAGCGCCCAGTCCAGAATGTGGATATGGGAACCAAAGCGCCGTTCAAACTCCTCGTAAAATTCGCTGACAATGAGTGCCAGCGTACCAGGTGGAACGGATTCTTCCATGGTGCCAATCTGGTAAATACTTTCCTCAGGGCAGGTCTTGTTGTTTTTCAAAAGATCTTCCACCGTGCGGTTGCGCTCGGTATGTCGTGTTTTCTCGTTCCGGGCATTTTGGGCATCCACATGGTCGGAATAATGCTCGTAGTAATACATCCGCTCAATTTCTTCAAAGCTGAAATCCGGCTGTTCCGGGTTCTCCCGAAGTTCTGGGGTAGTGAAACCACGGTAGCAGTCCCAGTACACATTTTTCTTGGCTCGCTGGGCATCAATGTGTTCGCTGTTTTCCACATCAAACCGGCGGTCATTGTGCCGGGGATTATAGGTGCCATGCTTGCCGGATCGTCCGTTGTGCCGTGTCAGTTTCAAATTCCATCCCTCCAATCTCTGCTGATTTTTCCCGAAGGGGGAGCAGCGGCGAAGCCGCCAAACCTGCGGATTTCTGCGTCAGGTAATACCCAGTACGAATTGACGCAAGGCATCAACTCTCCCTGGGCAAGGCGTTTCACCCTTGACCCGATGGGGCGGCTGCCCTCAACCCGCCAATGGGTCTTGCCCCTTGGCCCAAACAGGGCGCTGCACCCCTGTACCCAGCACAAAGGGCTTGCCGCCCTCTGTACTCCTGCCCGGAGAAGCCGACTTCCACCGCTTGTGCGGTTTCTGTCAGCTCCTCTGGCTCTGAATGATCCTTTTGTCGCATTTCCCGGCATGGGGGATACTGGGGTATCACGATACCAATTCACCGCAAAAATACCGGGTGTAGACCCGTCATTTTCCTGTGAATTGACCCGATTTCAGGCGCTCTCCTTGTCCGTCCGCAAGACCTGAAATCCGTGCTGTTTGGCGTATTCTCTGGCAGCGGCCAGTCGCTCCTCACTGTACGGCGGCACCAGACGGATGGACAGGCGGGACTTGTCCATCACATAGGTCACGCTGCCCTCAGTAGTGCTGCGCTCCAACTGGCACAGCTGGGGATACTTGCGGCTGAACTCGGCCAGCCTGCGCTTCAGATCGGCGTTGAAGGTGTAGATACTGGCGGTGTCCTCCGCCTCGTTCCAGTTGATAATGGTTTCTTTCTCATACTTAGACAGCTTCGTCATACAGATCCTCCTCATACTCGGTGTTTTCCTTTACCAAACGCAGGCGGCGCTTGGCACGGTAATACTCGTCCATCTCAGCACGGAGCTGATGATAAAAGTCGGTGTACCAGCGTTCTGCCATCTCCGTTTCCATCTTCCGGGCCAGCTCCAGCATCCGGTGCTTGGCCTGCGGGTCAACGGTCAGGGCGGTGAGCCATTTGAGCCTTGTCACCGTGTTGTGGTGGTTGGGACAGGCAAAGTCGTACAGTACTTTCTTTTCTCGGATACTCAACCTCATAAAAATCAACCTCCTAAAAGTTTATTTTCCATGTGTTAATCGCCGGTTTGCCTGCAATTGCTCCTGCCCGGATTTTCCCCGGCGTATTGTCCTTCTTGGTGCGCTCCTGTCTTGGCGTCACTTCCCCAAAGGTCATACCCCTTGCAGCCGGTCATTCAGTTTTCAAGGTTCTATGTCTCCTGACAAAACTCATTTTACCGGAAAAACAGGCCCTCTCCCGTATGTCCAAAACGATGGAAAATGGCTTGAAATCAGCATATTTCCACGCTTATGGAATCATGGTATAATGGTCATAAACGGAAGGATTTTCCTGATAAGAGGGGGATTTTAGATGCACACAAAACTGTCTATTCCGGAACGGCTAAAAGACTTGCGGGTGGTGGATAAGCACTTAACGCTGGAGCAGCTGGCTGAACAGACCGGGCTTTCCAAATCTGCTCTCAGCAAATATGAGAGTGACGATTATAAGGACATCAGCCCCTTTGCTATCGCTACGCTGGCGGAATTTTATGGGGTGTCCACCGATTACCTGATGGGGTTGTCGGAAAATAAAAATCACCCAAACACAGAGCTTCAGGCCCTGCATTTGAGTGATGATATGGTTACATTATTGAGCAGCGGAAAAATCAACAACCGGCTGCTGTGTGAGATTGCCACACATGAGAACTTCCAGCGGTTGATGACGGATATTGAGATTTTCGTTGACCGAATCGCCGATATGCGGATTGCTCAGATGAATCTGGTGCTGGAGGCCACCCGGCAGGAAGTGATCCGCAGCCATGCGCCGGGAGAGAATGACCTTTATGTCCGCACGCTGGAGCTGGGACAGGTACAGGAAAGTGATTTTTTCAGCCACACAATCCACGACGATCTGGACAGTATCGTTCAGGATATTCGTCAGGCCCATGTCACCGACCGCACCACCGCCGATCCACAGCCGACCTTCACAGAGGTCAAGGAAAAATTTGACCGTGCCATGCAGCTGGGCAGTAACGAGGAACGGATAATCCACGAGTTTTGCGACCAGATGCAGATTCCCTTCGACAAGATTGCTTCCGAGGATTTCTCGGCGTTTATGCGAATACTGAGCCTGTCCAGGTTGCTGAAGAATCCCAACAATATGAGGGGAAAGGCTCGGCCGCAAGTCTATCACAGTGCTAAGAAAAGAAAGAGGAGATAAAACTAAATGAAGTGATGCCGATTTGAGCATTTGACTTGCTATGTTTTAGAAAACGTCGTAAGTCAAATATGGCAGAAAATGTGTAGCCAAAACATATCTGTTTGGGACGGTAATCAGATTAATCGTCTCCTTTACAAATCTATAGTTACTCCCCAAAGGCCTGGATTCTACTTTTGATGTAAAATCCAGGCCTTTTGATTTCCAAAGTAATCAAACCGAGGCTTCAAATAATAATGTGATTAGGCTGCCTTGAAACACATATAATTTTGTGATTTGGCTTGTATTTTTTGCCGTTTTGACATATAATAAAAGTGTGATTAAAAAACACTGAATCTATCATAAAAGTGTGATGGGGTGTATATATGGAACGATTGATTTTGAAGAAACTGCTGAACTGGAAGAATTCTCCCTATCGCAAACCTTTAATTTTGAAAGGTGTGCGCCAAGTCGGCAAGACCTGGATTCTGAAAGAATTCGGCAAACGTTACTACGACAACACTGCTTATTTCAACTTTGATGAAAACGAAGAGTACAAGCAATTCTTTGAAACCACGAAAGATGTAGACCGAATTTTGCAGAATTTGATGCTGGCAAGTGGCCAGAAGATTACACCAGAAAAAACCCTAATTATTTTTGACGAGGTACAGGACTGCCCCAAGGTCATCAATTCCATGAAGTATTTCTGTGAGAATGCTCCGCAGTATCACATTGCCTGCGCCGGTTCTCTTCTGGGAATTGCCTTAGCAAAACCTTCTTCTTTTCCGGTAGGTAAAGTTAACTTCATGCAGATTGATCCTATGACCTTTACAGAATTTCTATTGGCCAACGGGGATGAGAACCTGGCAAACTATCTGGAGACAGTAAACACCATTGAGCCGATTCCCGATGCCTTTTTTAATCCTCTGTATGAAAAGCTGAAGATGTACTATGTGACCGGTGGTATGCCAGAATCCGTCAAGATGTGGACGGAGGCAAGAGATGTGGATGCCATGCAGGAAGCCCTGTCTGGGATTATTGGTGCTTATGAGCGTGACTTTGCCAAACACCCTAATATCAGCGAATTCCCCAAGATTTCGATGATATGGAAGTCCATACCGTCCCAGTTGGCAAGAGAAAACAAAAAGTTTATCTATAAGGTAGTCAAAGAAGGGGCACGGGCCCGTGAATACGAGGATGCCTTGCAGTGGTTGGTGGATGCCCGACTGGTGCATAAAATCTACCGCAGTACTGCTCCCGGCCTGCCTGTAGCTGCCTATGATGACCTCTCTGCCTTTAAGATTTATCTGGTAGATGTGGGACTGCTCCGCAGACTGGCGCAGCTGGCACCGACTGCCTTTGGCGAGGGTAATCGGTTATTTACCGAATTCAAAGGTGCATTAACCGAAAATTTTGTACTTCAGACTTTAATTACACAGTTTGAAGTGACTCCTCGGTACTGGTCGCAGACAAATCCTCCTTATGAAGTAGATTTCCTGATTCAGCGTGAAAACGATATTTTCCCTGTGGAGGTCAAGTCCGAAGCCAATACCACCAGCAGGAGCCTTAAGAAATTCAAAGAGTTATTCCCGGATCAAGTTAAACTTCGTGTCCGGTTCTCACTGGATAATCTGAAACTGGATGATGATGTACTGAACATCCCGTTGTTTATGGCGGATCAGACTGATCGGCTGATTGGATTGGCAATGGAGAAACGGCGAAACGGCTAAGATAACTCACATTTACCAATTTCTCTCCACAATTTAAAAAATCATTGAGGCGAATAGAATGAATCAATATAACGAAATTTCTACACTTCAATATATGGGAAGTAAAGCACGTATCATTTCTCATATATGTGATCCAATAATTAAGAATAAGTCAATTCAAACCGTTGTTGATCTATTTGCAGGAACAGGTTCTGTTGGCTATGCTCTTAAGTCATATAAAAATGTCATTAGCAACGACATTGAGTACTACGCATATATCATTAACCAGGCTATATTGAACGGATGTAATTTTTCCGAGTTAGAAGAAGCTTCATTTTGGGCAGTTGTAGAACAAAAATATATGCTTCTGCAAGAAAAAGTATCAACTGCTCTATTCGCAGAAAAAACCTTTTTTGTTGATAACGTAGACTATAAGCTATATCAGACCTTTTGCGAAAAAACACCATCTGTATTTGAACCTCATAGCGACGATCCCCGAATGAAAGAACTTACAGAGTTGGTTTCACATGTAATTCCAGGGAATGAGCCTGCTCTCGACTTTCCCTGCTTATTTTTAACTTACTTTGCTAATGCTTACTTTGGCATTGCACAATGTTGTCAAATTGATGCGTTGCGTAGCGCCATTGAACAGGTAATGGATGAACATACCAAAAATGTTCTGTTAACCGTCCTAATGTCTGTCATGAGCGCAGCAGCTTCTACAACAACACATTTTGCCCAGTTCTTAAAAGTGAAAAGCAAATCAACATGCAATAATTTGCTTACTAAACGAAAAATCAACATTATTGAAGAGTGTAAGGAATTAATGAAAGAGTACCGGAAATCCGGATTATGCTCCAAAAAAGAATACACAACATTTGATTGTCATAACCTTGATTTTTCTGAATGCTTAGATTCTGTTGTTTTAAACAAAAGCACTCTGGTATACGCTGATCCCCCTTATTTCAAAGAGCATTATTCCAGATACTACCACGTGCTAAATACACTGTGCTTATACGATTATCCAGCAATGGCTATTAATCCCCAGACGCATGAACTTTCGATTGGTAGATATAGAGAAGACAGACGGGTATCAGACTTTGGTAAAAAAGCTAAAGCTTTAGGAGCATTTGAGACGCTTATCACAAAATGTGCCACAGCTGGGGCTTGGTTAATGATTAGTTACTCCGATAATTCCATCGTAGACATTACCGATCTGCAAACATTGGCTGAAAAACAATATGATGTTCTAATTGAAAAAGTAGAACTTAGCCATTCAAAACAAGGTCGCAGTTCGATATCCAAGGTTGATGAATACATTTTCATTTGTCGTCCTAAGGAGTTCGTCCATGACGTGAATGAGAAATTGTTAGTGATCAAAGAACTCAAACCAATCGTTGATAACCCCGCTGGCTTTATGCACAACTATATGGCACGTAAACCTTATAATGTTGTCTCTGAAATAATCAAACGGTTTTGTCCTGATAACGGATGTGTTTATGATCCTATGTTTGGTTCTGGTACTACCATCATTGAGGCAAGCAAGCTCGGACGGAAAGCTATCGGTACAGATATCAATCTTCTCGCATATAAGCTGTGTAAAACATCTCTGTCGAGATGGGACCTGAACCAAGTTGAAATTGAGATTGATTCTTTCTGCGAGGAAGTTCGTTCTGCGTGCAATCCTCTATATATGTTTGTTGAAGAGAATGAAAATCGCATATTAGAGAGATGCCATTTTGATAGATATGGTGCAGAACTTGTTCCGACAATGTATTGGTATAAATTACAAAAAAAAGGGAAGTTAACTGGCAGAAAAAAAGCAGTTGCATCAAGTGAATTTATCGTGCAGTATAAGATGTTTAAACACAACGATAAACAAAATATTGAAGATCAGGCATTGATCCCTAACTCCCGAATTGCTATTAAACCTAATGCGACAGTGTATAGTTATTTCTGCAATAGAAATCTGGTTGCAATTGACCGAATAATCGGTATTCTTCATTCGCATCAAAACAGTTATTGCTACGATATTTTAGAATTGCTTGTTTCGTCGGCAATTAATTTGATTAAGTTATCGGATAAAAAGGCATCCAGTCAGATGCCATATTGGCTTCCCCAAAAGGATGTTACTTCAAGAAATGCTGTCATGATAATAGAACAAAAAGCGACTGCTTTTAAGGAAGGTTTAACATATCTTAGCGAAAAATGTAAAAGCTTTGTTGATGAGAAAAATATAGTTCTCAAGAATATGCCTGCACAGAACATTTCAATAGATCTACTTCCACACGAATCTGTTGATTTAATTTTGACCGATCCTCCCTATACAGATCAGGTTCCGTATCTCGAGTATAACCAGCTTTGGTACAAAGTGATGGGATGGCAAGGATTTACGGACGAGTCATTAGAAGACGAACTGGTCGTTTCTGATGCCCCAAGCCGAAATAAGGATGGTGACGATTTCAATCGTATTTTCGAGGCAATTCTTAGTCGCATTTCTCCTGCCCTGAAAACAAACGGATATTTCATAATGTTTTATCACTCGTTTGATTTGAAATCGTGGAGCGATATTCTCAAGACGATGCAGGAACACGGTTTGGCATATTGTGGTCAGATTCCAAGTGCTACACCAAGAAAGTCCTTTAAAACAATTATGACTCCTAAAGGCACGCTTGATGGTAACTATATCGTTGTATTCCAGAAAAGAGCAATCAGTGAAGCGCCACAATTTAATGGAACTATAGACGAGGCAAAAAAGCTTGCGGTTGAATGCGCAAAGAGAATCATTGCAGAACGTAAAGAGGTAACATCTCAAGATCTGTACGATTGTGGTATGCTCAAAGAATCTTTTGAACGCGGATACCTGCAAATTCTGTCGACAAAATATAAATCTTTTGTCGATGTCATCAATGATTTCTTCGTGTTCCAGGATGGGTTATGGAGGTGCAAGTAATGTATTGGTTATTAGATTACGCAGAACAGGAAAACCTGCGCCAGCGAATGATTCACTTGCAAAGCACAATTCTCAATAGGCAGCCTCGAGATCAATCGGAGCAGATTTTTCCTTTCATTGGTAGAAAGAGCCGCACTATTGCAAGAACATTGATTAAGAATCTCACGGATGAGAATGGGCTCGTCGTAGATCCTTTTGGCGGGTCTGGTACATTTGCATACGCTGCACTTGATGCTGGTCGTCATGTGCGATTTAATGAGTGGGAGCCGTACGCCTATAAAATGTCTACTGCTCCGTTTCGTGGTGTTCCGTCTTCCGAGGAATATTGTGCAGCTTTGCGTTTTATTGCGCAGCGGGTAGAACCTACTATGAACGCCATCTATAAAACAAGATGTCCAAACTGTGGAGCTGAGTTGTCTTTTGATGGTTTATTCTTTGACCGTGAACCGCTTGAGTACTACCATCCAACACAACACGAACGCCTTGGAGCAAATGGCGAAAATGTAATTTTTAGAAATAGACGATATAGATGTCATTGTGGCTGCACAGAAAAACATTATGATGATTTTGATGAAGCCGTGCGCCTCCAAGTGGAGGCTATGCCTTGTAACTTTCCCCATGTAGAGTTGATCGAGAATTCTCGATTGAATTTTACAGCCCCACAGTATACGGCATATCAAAATCTATTCTCCAAGCGTCAGCAAATTGCATTGATGACACTTAAGGATGCCATTGCTGAACTTCCGGATGCTACACGTGCCTTCTTTGAAGATACTTTTATTTCGATTGCACACTGCGGAAAATACACTGACTATCGTAGCAAGAGTCAAGATAATCATTGCCCTGAAAATCGCCTAAAGGAGACCAATTTATATCATAGATTTTTGGAGAAACTGGAAGAACGCAGAAATTATATCGCTGCGCAAGACTTTGACTCAAATTTGTTAGAAGTAAGTTCTATGGACTATAGACGCTTTCTGCATACTATTCTGCCCAACACAGTCAATCTTCTTCTGACAGATCCTCCATATGGTGATAACGCTCAATACTTTGAGCACGCCCAAAGAATCCATCCGCTTATGGGGTACTCGTTAAAAGACGATGATGACAGACTTCACAACGAAGTCGTGATTAGCAATGCTCCCTCCAGAGTTGATAAGCATAGTAAAAATCAATTTCTTATCGATATTGAACGATTATTTATTGAAGCGAATCGGATTGTTGATGACCATGGATTTATGGTGTTATATTTCAGGCCGCAACAACGAGATTGGGTCAGCGATCTTAACAAGCTGAAGGATTTTGGGCGACGTCATGGTTTTGAGCCACTTCTAACTATTTCTGCGGGAATTTCAGATCCTTCAATGCGGGCATTGGCTTCTGCTGCTTGGACATTCAAAAATGATGTATGCTTTATTTTCCTGAAGCTACAAGAAAGCGAGCGCCGATGGTACGAGGGCGAAACTGATATTGACGAACTCGTTTTCTTAGCCGCTACAAGTGCTGCAACAGATCAAGGCAATCCATTTGTGATTACTCAGTTTAATCAGGAGTTCTTGTCTCAATTGCGTAGATGTGAATTGATGCGATTAGCTCATCCGATGTATGAAACCAAAATTAGAAGAACCTTAGATCGGTTTACAACAAGAAATGGTGCACAGTATCGATTGACTGGCCTATCTCCATATACTCTGATGAACCGTGAGATGAATGCTGAAATTAGACTTCGTGAGTTTGCTCCAGTTGTAATTGAAGAATTAACAGCTAATGGACAAGGTTTTACTTTTGAAGAGTATGTGATTCACCTTTCTTCCTTCATGGAAAATGGTAGTCGAGAAATCATCAATCAATTGCACACCGCCAATAGACTAATTCCAGAACTGCTGAATGTTTATGCTGTAGAAGATCCCGAGCAGGGGAAATTTTTTGCTCGTAATACAGTCAATACCGATTATGACACTAATGGTCGAGAGCATTTGTGCACAATGGACCCTTATGACTTTGAAAGATTGATTGCGGACTATTTTGTTCGGAGAGGTTTTGTGCATGCAGAAGTCATTGGGCGTTCTGGAGATAGAGGTGTTGATGTCCTTGCTACCAATATTCACGGAGAATATGAATTAATCCAATGTAAAAGGTATCGTCAGGGCAATAATATTGGCTCCACACCTATCCAGCGTGTCCATAGCTATATGCGCACACGAAATGCAAGTAGGGCCTGGGTAATTACAACTTCCGATTTTACTCCTGAAGGACGTGATGAAGCTCGTATTACGAATGTGACAATTATGAATGGTCATGACCTATTGCAGTCTTTGGAAATATACTATCCTGGACGTTTTTGCTTGTAAAAATCTTTTTGTGTACAAAGGGCAATCCCGATAGCACTTACATCATATACCTGTGCTATCAGAAAGGAAATTGGCATGCGATTATCAAAGATAAAAATAAAAAACTACAGATTGCTTATTGATGCTGAACTGGAAGTTGATTCGAAAACAACCTTAATTGTGGGACGCAATAATACTGCCAAAACCTCGTGCTTTGAGTGCATCGGTAAAGTATTGGATGGAACTCCGTTTTCTTTCAATGATTACCCGTTGTCAAAAAGAGAAAATCTATATGCTAATATTGCTTCGTTCATGGCAAAGGAAATTGCTTTTGAAGATCTATGTGAACGGCTGGAACCAATATCTATAGAGTTCCTTGTGGACTATTCCCTGGATGACCCGGAGGATAACTTAGGCGCATTGTCTCCGTTTATCATTGATGTAGATGTGGATACCACTACAGCGTTGATTCGTGCCGAATACAAATTGAAAGCGGACGAGAAAGGTATTTGGAAAATTCTAGAGCCAAACTATTATGAAAATGGGAGCTTTTCTCCTGCTGATGATGTCCATAATGCTATTATAAGCAATTTCCACAAGCTTTTTGAAATGACGATTTATGCGATAAATCCAAAAAAACCAGAAGAAAAGCAGAGTAAAAAGCTGACAGAGTTGGCCCAATTGTTTCCATTTCACATTATTCAGGCAGAGCGCCGCCTTGGTGAAGACGGAACCCAAGACAATTCTTTGTCTTCTCTTATCTCCGATTTCTTTGATATGAGTGAAGACGAATTAGATCCAAGTGTTTCTGAAAAAGTTAAGGAACTTCGAGCTATTGTTGAAAACGCCAACAAAAATGTGCAACAACAAAGCGATAGCATCCTAAGTGCTCTGGTTAGTAAAGCAGTTGGGTTTGGTTATCCCAATGGAGAAGAACTACAGTTAGGAGTTACAACCCAACTAAGCATTGATGACCAGATAAAGAATCAAACACAACTTTCTTATACTGCTGGAACAAGCAAAGAGCGACTCCCCAGTACCTATAATGGTTTGGGATATAAAAACTTAATCAAAATGGAATTTCTTCTTGCAGCATTCGCCAAAAAGGTAGAAAAATGTGGGGACGCCTGTATACCGTTGCTTTTTATCGAAGAACCAGAGTCTCATATGCATCCGCAGATGCAACACGCCTTTGCAGAGTACTTAGAAGCGTTTCTTGCGAAAATTACTTCTGTAGGGATTCAAACTTTGATAACTTCGCATTCTGCTCACATTGCGAACACAATGGTTTTCTCTAAAATTCGATATGCGCAAAAAACAAAGGCCGGTGTTATTTATAAGAACCTAAATACGTTTGCTCAGGAGAATCCTTCTAACACTGATTTCATCCGAAAGTATCTTACTCTAACCAAGTGTGATTTATTTTTTGCAGATAAAGCAATCTTTGTTGAAGGGGCGTCAGAACGTTTGTTGTTGCCCGACATAATCGATAAATGCGCTAAAGCGGGGGACTTTGATTCTCGGGAATATAAACTACCTGCTCAGTATTATGCCTTGGTTGAAATCGGCGGTGCGTATGCCTATAAATTTATTCCGTTCGCTGAGTTTTTGGGTATCCCATGCCTTATTCTTACTGATTTGGACTCTGTGTCTGGTCAAAAAGGTGCGAACGGGAGAATATATTATAAGTCTGTTCCGGTTTCATGCGGTGAAACAACATCTAATGAAACTCTAAAATGGTGGGTCCGGAAGAACAAAGGGCTTTCAGCGGATGATAATACTCAAATCGCTCTAACTGATATTACATCGATGTCTCCTGCTGATAAAACTCGATGCAAATGTCACATTGAATTCCAAACAACAGAGAACGGGTTGTGCGGACATTCTTTGGAAGAAGCAATTCGGAATGTCAACCGTGCACATTATGAATTGGGGGATACTCCTACTGAAGACGATCTTGAGTTTTCAGGGAAGAGTAAAACAGATTTTGCTCTTAATCTCATTTGTGAATGTGAGGATTATGCTATTCCAGCCTATATCAAAGATGGGCTGGTGTGGCTCAATGACCAACGGGTGCTTGAGTAAGGAGGTGTAAGTTCGTGAGTGAAGAATACAAAAGGACAAACTACGACCTTGCAAAAGCTGAAGCCGATAAAGTAGATGAACAAATCATTTCAGCACTTCAGAATGGGATTAGCTTTCGTGTGGAGGCTGGTGCAGGCTCAGGTAAGACATATTCGCTGAACAAAGCCATTGAATGGATTCAGGCAAATAAGTGGACGGAGTATCGCCGAAAGAAACAAACTGTAGTTTGCATTACATATACAAATGCTGCGGTGGATGTGATTGCTGAACGACTATCAAAAAATTCATTTATTCTTCCATCGACAATCCACTCCTTTGCATGGAACGCTATCAAACAGTATCAAAGCTTTCTCATTGATATTGTCACAAGCGATCCTGACTTCTTGCCAGATGAAGGAGATTTTTTCAAGGTCAAAGAAGTTACATATACCTTGGGGCATCGTTACAAGGAAAATGGAATTCAATATTTATACCACGATGACGTTCTAAAGCTCTTTTGTCGGCTTTTAGATAATGCAAAATTCCGGCGTGTATTCGCAGACAAGTATCCTTTGATTTTAATTGATGAGTATCAAGATTCCTATAAACCGATCATTGATCGCTTTATTAACTTCTTTATTGCAGAGAAAAAAGGCCCTCAGTTCGGTTTTTTTGGTGATGCCTGGCAAACCATTTATCAATCCAACAAGGCTTGTGGTCTAATTGAAAATGAGAACCTCGCAATTATCAAGAAAGGCTCAAATTTCAGATCTGCACCACGGATTGTTCGGCTTTTAAATGATTTGCGGCCTGACTTACCCCAAACATCTGCAATAGATGATTTTGACGGAGAAGTGATTGTAATCACCTGTGACGATTATACTGGCCCTCGCCGGACAGAACGCAATCTAAAAGGCGAATTACCTGCGGAAGAATTAAAGAATCGTCTAAGTAATGTCACAGAGAAGATCAAGCGTGAATCATCCGAAGAGGATGATCTAAAAGTTCTAATGATAACGCATAAGGTCCTCGCTACGCAGCAAGGGTACGAACAACTTTTAGAAATTTTAGCTGACGGGCTGAGAGATAAAGAAGATCCGTTCCTTCTGTTTTTTATGGATACTGTTGAGCCAATCTATAAAGCACTTAAAGATTCAAATATGCAGTTGCTTTTTGATACACTCGGAATTAAGCGCTTTCCCATTAAGAAAAAATCCGAAAAAGTCAAGTGGAAAGAGCTACAGCAGCAGTTGGAAGATGCTCGCACCAAAAGAGCAATTGATGTATTTGAGTTAATCAAGCGGACCAAATTGATTCCTATTCCCCCAAAATTGGATGGATGGTATCATCTATATCAGAAAGCGCCAGACACAGTGTATGTTTCTAATGCTTCAATTCAGTCATTTTTAGAATTGGACTACCTGCAATTTACCGCAGCAATCGATTTTTTGTTTCCTGATGCTATGTTTTCCACTGAACATGGCGTTAAAGGCGAAGAATATGACAATATTGTCTTTGTTATCAGCAAAGGTTGGAATCTATATCAATTTGAAACCTATGCACCGATGATAACAGGACACTCTAATGTTCCCGAAGGAAAGCAAGCTTCTTATGAAAGAAATAGAAACCTATTTTATGTTTGTTGCTCAAGACCCAAAAAAAGATTGTTTTTCTTTGTGTCGGTTCCAATAGATGCAGTGTTCAGAGCTTTTCTTACTAAACTGGTTGGAACTGATAATATCTATACCTATAGCCAATATCTTGAAACAGATCTGAAGTAATCAACACGAAATAGCGCCCATCGATCATTTCTGACGACCGATGGACGCTGCCGTTTATGTTCAATTATTCTTCCATTACTTCAGCCATCATCTTGGCCCCTAGCTTAAAGCTGCTCTGGAACAGCAGGCACTCTGCTATGGTTCGATGTTCACGGACGCAATCTGTGTACCGTGAGAACAATTCCTTCTGCTCATCCGTCATGGTAGCCAGAAGTTTTTCTTCATTCCGGGTAATCAAGCGGAGAATTTCATTGTATTCTTTACAGGCTGTTGTATCGTACTCGGTTGGCTCAATATTTCCATACCAGAATTCTTCCAAGATTCTCATACAGCATCCTCCTCGTAGATCAGCTCCCGGAGGATGATTTCCTCCGCCCGGTTGCGGATGCTGTTCATTGCCCTGACCCATGTCATCTGATCCTGGACTTTCAATTCCTCAGTGATTTCTTCCGTTTCTTTCATCTGGGTAATGATACAATCCAGCTGGTTCTGTGCCTGCTCGTTCAAATCGCTCAGATATGTCCAGAGTTTGCCGGTCAAGATCAGGTCATTATACCGGATTGGATGGAACTGCTCCAGATAGGCTTTGTGCATACGACCCCAAATCCCAATGGGGCGGTTTTCCTCCGGCAGCTGTAAGTCGGGGATATAATAGTCACCGACCAACGTATAGCCGATGCCGTTTTCACTGGTTTTCTTCGGTAAGTGTTCCATAAGCGACCTCCTGTATTCGATTTTTCTCCGAATCCAGCTGATCGTGTCCCTGTTCATGTCAAATTCAAGGCAGCTGAACTCTTCATCAACAAGTATGGCATATCCTTTCCTAACTTCTGATAATTCAATCCGTGAGAGGTCTGTGCGCCCCGGTTTTCGCTCTGGTTGTAGCTGTCGATGGTTTCTTTGCCCAGCACGTCAGAGATTTCCTTGGCGTTCTTGCCCCGCCCACTAAGAAAAAGCGTACAGTCGCAGTTGTCGGAAATGATTTCCGCAGCGTCCTTGTAAATGGCTTTTAACTGTGACTGGCTTTGCAAAATAATAGAAGCCGAGATTTCCCGGCTTCGGATGGTGGCGATCAACTTGTCAAAATTGGGTATCTGGCCGATGTTCGCAAATTCGTCCAGAATCATGCGGACGTGAACCGGCAGCCGCCCGCCGTATTTATCATCGGCCCGGTCACAAAGCAGGTTGATAAGCTGGCTCTGCACCATTGCCAGAATGAAATTAAAGGTGGTGTCCGTGTCCGACATAATCAGGAACAGCGCCGTTTTCTCGTCCCCGATGGTGTCAAGTTCCAGTTCGTCGTCCTCCATCAGCTCCCGTACCTCGCGGATGTCAAATGGGGCCATTCTCGCGCCCGCGCTGATAAGGATTGAGGAACGGGTCTTGCCCGCCGAAAGCAGGAATTTTTTATACTGGCGGACGGCAAAATGGTCGGGGTCGCGTTCCTCCAATCGCTCAAACATCATATCCACCGGCGATTGAAATTCCGGGTCGTCCTCGCGGGCTTCGCTGGCATTTATCATTTCAAGCAGCGTCGTGAAGTTCATTTCTTCCTCCGGCGCTTCCTGCCAGATATAGCCGATCAGGGCCGTGTAGAACAGCCGTTCCGATTTCACCCAAAAATCTTCCGCGCTTTTTTCACCCTCGCCCTTGGTGTTGCAGATGAGGGTGTTTACCAGCTTCAACACGTCTTTTTCCGAGTGCAGATACCGAAACGGATTGTATTTCATGCTCTTGGAAAAGTTGATGGTGTTCAGCACTTTCACGCGGTAGCCGCTGCGGATAAGGAGCTGGCCCACTTCACCGATCAAGCTGCCCTTGGGATCGGTTATCACGAAAGAGGTCGGATAGTCCTTGGACACACATTGCATCAGGTTCGGCTTCACGAAGAACCGGGTCTTGCCGCTGCCGCTGCCTCCGATCACCAGAACATTTTTATTGCGGGCGGTCTTGGGGTCTTTCGGCCTGTTGTTCATTGTCAGCCGTTCCGTCTGTGTCAGCAGAATGTTGTTGTCAAAATTGGGGTCGATATAGGGGGCTATATCCTTGGGGCCGCCCCATCGGGCGCTGCCGTACTCCACGCCTTTGCGGTATTTCTTTGCGTTCTTGCCCTTGCAGTACACCATGAGCCGCAGCGCCACAGCACCGGCGACGCCGATCAGCAGGTCAAAGGGGTTGAAGCTGGGGGCAGCATTGGCAAAGGCCGCCGCGCAGCCGTCCGCATAGTGCAGGAGCTTTTGGGAAAGGTCGATGCCCTCCGCCAGCCGGTACGCCTGCCCCAGCTTGCCGAACAGATAGACAAACAGCAGATAGGGCAGGTTGGCGATTATCAGCTTTTTCACTTCCGGCTTCATCGTGACAGCCCCCTTTCCTTGAATTTCTCCTTGGCCCGGTCAGCGTTGCGGACTGCCGCCTTTTCCTTGCTTGCGGCAATGTCCTTGCGGATCGAGGGCCGTTCCTCCCGCTGCAATTTCTTGGCCGTGAACTCCTTGAACGCCTGTTCCATGTTGTCGGCGTCTTTGGCTTTGAAAATCACAATGTAGTGCGGGGGATGGGTGGTGGCGTCTTTCCGCAGCGTGAAGTCCACGCCGTATTTCTTGGCGCAGGGCCGGAAAAGGCCGATATTGGCGTCGGTGATCTCAATGTTGGACAGGGCCGCCCCGTGCTTTTTGAGCTGCTTTAAGCTCTGCTGGCCGTGGTGCAGCTTGGTCTTGCCCTTGTTTCTGGCTTCCAGAAACTTGCGGGCCGCCGCTTGCAGCACTTGGGCCGTCAGCTTGGCCGATTTGATGGAAAAGGCCATTGTCTTTTGGGTTACTTCCTCCTGCAATCGCTATCCCTCCTTTCGCAGAAGTGCGGCGGCACGGTTAAGGTGGCACCGTCAGCCGCCGCAGGAAACAGAAAAGGGACAGCCGCTTGCGCCGGTTGTCCCCGATTAAATCCTCACCCGCAGGCCGGAAAGGTCGTCGGCACGGATGCCAACCAGATACCAGTCGTCCCCGTACTCAATGCGGGTGGGCTTCCACCTGCCGCCCACCATCACGTCAAAGGTTTCCCCACAGTGCAGGCCGCCGTAGTAGTCCGCCAGATCAAAGCGAATGTCGTAACGGTCGCTGCGCTCGTCGAAGATCAATGCACCCTGTTTCATAGGGCCGTCCTCCTTTCAGATTTTGCCGGTGTTCATGTCATGGGCCACCAGTGCGGTATAGTAACCGTTCATGGTGCTGGGGGCGTTGAACAGCATAGCCAATAGGTATTTCTTGATGTTGCGGATTTCCGAAGTGTTCTTGCTCAAACACTGGAACACAAATTCAATGTGGCTGCTGTCCAGCTTCATAAACTTGGATTTCACCAGCTCTGCCGGGTAATCGTCCCCGGCAATACGGATGGTCTTGCGGGCGCTGCACACGGTTTCCACCAGCAAGTCCACGATCTCGTCCAGCGTTTCCCGGTCAATGCCCTTGGCGTGCTGGCAAAGGTGTTCGTACTCGATGTTGTCCATGATGATCTCACGATAAATCTCTATGGCGCTCTGTGATTTCGCTCCCGTTCCTTTCCGTTCCGGCGGCTGTGCCGCCTCGTCCTCCAAAGGAGAGGGTCGGGAAAGGATAGGAATGGAATCGGTAATTGATACATCAGTAATTGATTTTTCTTTACTTGATATATCTTTATTTAATTGCGTTGGTTTTCCCAACGTAGGCTTTTCCTGCGTTGGATTATCCAACATTGGATTTTCCAACGTAGGTGAATCCGGCACCGGCTGGGGCTGTTCGTAGATCACATAGTCCGCGCCACGCAAGCGCCCTTGGCTGTCGCGCTCACGGGATCGGACGATGTACCCGGCCTGTTCCAGCTCCCGGATTGCGGCCCGGATCGCGTCGATTTGCTCCCGGTTGATAAGGGATAAGCCTTTGAGCGTATAGTCCCAATTTTCCGGCAGGGAGAGCATTTGCGATAACAGGCCCTTGGCTTTCAGGGATAAGTCCTTGTTCCGCAGGTGGTGGTTGGACATCACCGTGTAGCCCTTGTTGCGCTCCACACGGAATACTGCCATGTTCTCAACTCCTTTCACTCGAAATGTCACCGCGTCGTAGGCGGTCAGCTTGCCCGGCTGGTAGGGACATTCCGCATAGACGCAGAATTGATATTTCCAGTGCGGGCGATAAAAGCGGCAGGTGCCGCAGTCCTCCGGCGTGACCGCCTCGCCGCTGTCGTAGTGGTCGAAACCGGGCTTGCCCTGCATGAGCTGTTCAAAGGCCCGGTCGCTGCCGGAAGTGAAGTACATAGGCCGTCGCCTCCTTTCTGCGTTTGGGCAAAAAGAAAAGCCGCAGACTTTTTTCAAAATCTGCGGCTTGGCCGGGGAAACAGAAAAGGGCGCTGTCATGCTTGACAACACCCTGTTTCTGCCTGATTATTCAGTTGTTTTGACCTGCCCCGTTTTCCGCTGCCCTAAAAAACATTGATTTTACTGGGTTTTTTCATGTTTTCTTATGGCAACGCTCTTTTGCCCGGGTGGTTTTTGCGTTTATACCAGTACCATCTCGTCCTCGTGCACCATATAGTAGGCCAGCACATACAGCGCCGCCCAGAAGGTTACCGAGAATTTGTCCGAGCAGGCAAACACCTGCGGCCGTACCGTAAAGAAGGGGCTCAGCTTGCCCAGCACCGTGCCGTCGTGGGCAAACAAGACACTGTGGTCCCGCTGGTGCAGCACCTCCCACTCGCCAAAGTGGGCGGTGTGCAGCACCATCCGGTCTGCCCGGGGCGGCCGTGTCATGGAACCGCCCGCCGGTTCCGGCTCAAACACCAGGTCGCTGCTGACCACCACGTGGTTGCCCTCGTCCATCACCTCGTACCGGCCTTCTTCGCTGGCCTCGTGCACATCGGTGTGATACACCGGGCCTGCCTGGTCAAACACCAGTTTGGCCGGGCCCAGCAGCTTCTGCTGCCGGATGGACGCCAGAGCCGTGCCCTCCTTGTTCTTGATCTTATATCCGCCCAACGCGGGCCGAATCAGCAAAATCATACCGCACCTCCCGCAAGTAAATACAACGCGCCGCCCAGGATCCCGCTGCCTGCCATCACCAGGATGGGATCAGGCTTCCAGCGCCGCAGCACCACGAATGCCGCCACAAACAGCCCCGCGCCCAGCCAGTTGAAGGCCGCCGCGCTGGCCACACCGTCGCCGAACACCGCCAGGCTCAGGATGCTCACACCCGCCGAGGCGATCAGCGCCACCACCGCGGGCCGCAGCCCCGCCAGGGTGCCCTGGATGTAGGCCAGGTTCTGGTACTTGAAGTAGAGCCAGGCCAGCAGGGACACGATCAGGCAGGCGGGCGCAATGCAGCTGAAGGTGGCTACCAGCGCGCCGGGAATCCCGGCGACCCGCATCCCCACAAAGGTGGAGGAATTCACCGCGATGGGGCCGGGGGTCATCTCGGCAATGGTGATCAGGTCGGTGAACTCGCTCATGGTCAGCCAGCCGTGGCCGTTGACCACCTGCTGCTGAATCAGCGGCACCGCCGCCATTCCGCCGCCGAAGCTGAACAGCCCGATCTGGAAAAAGCTGACGAACAACTGCCAGTACAGCATCACAGCATCCGCTCCCTTCTGCGGTGCAGCCGCAGCCAGGTGGAACCCAGCCCGTACACCGCGCATACAAAGATGATCCACAGCACGTTCACGTTGAACATCCAGGATGCCAGGAACGCGCCCACCATGATCAGCACCCCGATCACGCCGCTTTCCCGCTGCACATTGCGGGACAGGTTCACGGTTACGTCGGCGATCACCGCCGCCACGCCGGACTGCATACCCTTGAGCACCGCCGCCACGATGGGGTTGGTGCGGAAGGCGGTGTAGCACAGCGAGATCAGCGAGATGATCACAAAGGGCGGGATGATGGTGCCCAGCACCGCAATCGCCATGCCGGGCAGGCCCAGCGTCCGGTAACCCACCAGAATGGCCGCGTTGACCGCCACCGCACCCGGCGAGGACTGGGCGATCGCCGCCAGGTCCAGCATCTCATCCGCTTCCAGCCAGTGCAACTCGTCCACGAACTTTTTCTTCAGTAGGGATACGATCACGTAGCCGCCGCCGAAGGTGAACGCGCTGATGGTCAAAGTAGAAAGGAACAGGGTCCAATATTTGTTTTTGCCGCTCGGTTTTGTTTCAGTCTGCATCGCTATCTCCTCCCGCAAGATAGGATACGACTTTCTTAGCTATTTGTAAAATACTATGATATAATAGAATCAATAGATAAAAGACTATACTAGACCGGTGCCTGTGCCGGCTGGAACAGGAGGCGCACTTGTATGACCCTGCGGCACTTAAAGATCTTTCTGAGCATCTACGAGACCGGCAGCACCACCGCCGCCGCCGAACAGCTGTTTATCTCCCAGCCCACCGTCAGTGTGGCCTTGCGGGAACTGGAGGAACACTACGGCGTGCGGATGTTTGAGCGGTACGCCAAGCACCTGTATGTGACCCCGGCGGGCCAGCAGATGTACCAGTATGCCAAACACCTGGTGAACCTGATGGAGGAGGCGGAGGACGCGATCCGCAGCCAGGGTGAAGCGGGTACGCTGCGGGTGGGGTCCAGCATCACCATTGCCACCCGCTTTCTGCCGGAGTATGTGCGCCGGTTCAAGGAGCTGTATCCCCAGATGCAGGTACAGGTCAAGGTGGACAACACCGACACCATCGCCCGGATGGTGCTGGACAACCAGATTGACCTGGGCCTGGTGGAGGGGCAGGTGCACAGCCCCTATATTCAGGCGCAGCCCTACAGCGGCGACCGGCTGGTGCTGGTGTGCAGCCCCCGCCATCCCTATGCGGGCTTCTGCCGGGTAGCGCCGGAGGTGCTGGCGGTGGAGGACATGCTGCTGCGGGAAAAGGGCAGCGCCGGACGGGATCTGTTCGACAGCCTGATGGAGCGCCGGGGCGTGCGCATCGAGCCCGCCTGGGAGAGCGTGAGCACCCAGGCGCTGGTGCGGGCGGTGCAGGCAGATCTGGGGGTGGCGGTGCTGCCTTACTACCTGGTGCAGGAGGCCATCGAGCAGGGCACTGTGACGGCGGTTCCGCTGGAGGGGGTGGATTCCTGCCGCCGCTACAGCCTGATCGTGCACAAGAGCAAGTTCCATTCCGCGGCGCTGGACGCCTTTCTGGAGCTGTGCCGCAGCTACCAGGAGGCCGACGTGGAGGTACCGGCGGAACACAAATAAAAAACGCCCGCCGCAGAGTTTGCGGCGGGCGTTTTCCGTTGTTGGTTTATACGCCGTACAGGGCGCAGGGGGCGGCGATCTGTTCCCAGCGCACGGCGGAGAAGGGCTCCGGAGAATTGGTGCGGGGGGCAAAGGGCAGCAGCGCCGCGTCCAGCTCGGGGATGGTGTCGCAGCGGCCGTTCAGCCAGCTTTCCAGACGGTCGGCGGCGGTGCGCAGCCGGGCACAGACCCCGCCCAGCCGGATGTCAAAGGCCTCCAGGCCAAAGGGCTTGTTTTCGGCCAGCCACTGGGCGTGGTAGGCCTGCCGGAAGGCTTCCGCCAGCTCCAGAATCTCCGGGATCTCGGCGGCCAGACCGGCCAGCGCGGCCCGGTCCTTTGCCTGCCAGGCGGCGCGCAGCCGCCGTCCCAGCGGCGCCTTGCGGGCCAGCAGACGGCAGAGGGCGGCCTCGGCGCGCAGCAGGCCGTCCCATTCGCCCGCCTCGTCCGCCAGGGAACCCAGCCGGGCCGCACAGGCCGCAAAGTGATCCGCGGCCTGTTCCGGCCGGTCGTCTGCGTCCGCCAGACCCAGCAGCACGTCCTGATACAGCAGGTATTTGGTGGGGTTCACCCCCTGGCGGCCGGGGGCCGGATTATCCGGGGTCATGTCCGGGTCATCCAGCGCCAGCAGGCAGGCCCGGGGCGCGCCGCAGCAGGCGGCAAACCGCGCATCCAGCCAGTCCTCCTCGGCCCGGCCTGCCCAGGCCCGTTCCGCCCAGGCGCTCAGGGCCGGCAGCACCGAGAACACACTGGCCTCGGCCCCGTTGTCGCCCCAGCAGGTGATCAGGACCTGATCCACGCCCTCAGCGCGGCAGGCGTCGGCGGCCAGTTCCGCCAGCTTCAGGCTGAACCGGTTGTGGGGCACGAAGCCGGTCCACTTCCAGGCCCCGCCCGCAAATACCAGGTCAGGGCAGAGTTCCTTGTGGCGGGCCATCATTTTGTGGTAGAGGGCCCCGTCCTCGCTGTAATAGTCCCAGTACACCAGGGTCAGACCCTCCGGCACCGCGGCAGCCGCCGGGTCCAGGGGCTTGTCGGCGGCGTAGTATTCGCCCCCGTTGGCCAGCCGGAAGAACATATCGCTCCACATCATGGGGGCAAAACCCTGCTGCCGGGCGATCTTCAGCACCGTTTCCAGATGGCGGCGCAGGATGGCGGGCCGGTCCCGGTAGCCGTGCCGGTCCAGATAGCGGCCCAGGCCCAGCATGTGGGCCTCATCCATGCCGATGTTCACCTTACGGCTGCGGAAGGTATCCGCCAGCGCGGCAAACATCTGTTCCAGAAACGCTTCGGTTTCCGGCGCTTCGCAGAGCAGGATGTCGTCGCAGTCCCACAGCGGGGCAAAGGGCTGCCAGCGCAGCGGCTGGGCCAGATGGGCCAGCGTCTGCACACAGGGCACCAGCTCGATGCCCAGCGCGGCGGCAAAGTCGTCCAGCGCCCGCAGCTCCTCCCGGGTGTAGGCCCCGCGCAGGTAGCCGAAATAGGGCTGCTCCGGGATGGTGTAGGTGTCCTCGGTGTACAGCTGCACCGTGTCGTAGCCCATCAGCGCCAGCCGCACAAACAGCCGCTGCAGGGCGGCGGGGGTGGGCACTGCGTTGCGGGAGCAGTCCACCATCACACCCAGCGAGCGGGTCCAGGGCTGTTCTTCATACACCCAGCCGGGGGCGGCGTCCCGGTGCTGGGCCAGCAGGCCCAGGCCCCGCACAAAGCCGGTCAGACCGGCCGCGTCCAGCTGCCAGCCGGTTTCGGTGCGGGTCAGCGCCAGACCGTTTTCCCGGCTGCCGCCGGTCAGAACGGCGCCCTCCGGTGCGGCGGAGAATCCCAGTGCCGGGGCGGCCAGGGCAAAGGCCCGCTGCCGGCCGGCGGAAAGATGTTCGGTGTTCAGTCGCATGCAAAACCCTCCTGTTTCAGCTGTTCGGCTACGCCGGGAATATACCGGGACAGCGCCAGGGCCACCCCGTCCTCTTCGTTGGTGGCGGTCACCGCGTCGGCGCTGGCCTTGAGCGCCGGATCGGCGTTGCCCATGGCCACCCCCAGGCCCGCCGCCTGCAGCATGGCGGCGTCGTTGTCCGAGTCGCCGCAGGCCATCACCTGCTCCCGGGCAAAACCCAGATGTTTCGCCAGCGCCAGCAGCGCCGCGCCCTTGGTCACGCCGGGGGCGTTGATCTCGATGTTGGTGCCCAGGCTGCAGGTGACCTCGTAGCCCAGTGCCGCCAGCTTCTGCCAGGCCGGCTGGCGGTGGGCCAGCGTGCCGAACTGGCAGCTGAACTTCTCAACCCGGGCGCCCGCCGCCGCAAAGGCGGCCAGGTCCGGCACCGTGTGGCGGCTTGTCCGGATATAGGAGAGCAGTTCCGGCGGCACCAGCGTCTGCAGCCGGGCCAGATGGGCCTCGGTGGTGTAGGCGAGGCCGTCGGCAAACAGATCCACGGTACAGTCAAACTCCGCCAGTACCCCCAGCACCTCCACGGCCTGGGCAGGGGAGAACAGCAGCTCCACCACCGGCTGCCGCCCGGCCAGCCGCCACACACAGCCGCCGTTGCTGGTCAGCACCCACTCCACCCCGGGAATGGACAAAAACTCATCGGGTGCGCCCACCAGCGGGCGGCCGGTGGCGGGCAGTACCGCCACGCCCCGTTCCAGCGCCGCCCGGATGGCGGCCAGGGTGCGGGGGGTGATCTCCTTCTGATTGTTGAACACGGTGCCGTCCAGATCCAGCGCCACCATGCGGATGTCGTAGTCTGCCACGAGCGGGCCCTCCTTTGCGCGGTAAAATTGGTTCATCTCCATCCTACCATATCCGGGCGGGAAAGAAAACGGTTAAAACGAAAAGTATACAAAGAGATAAAAATACGCGGAGGAAAATGCTTCCTCCGCGTATTGCGTTCCGGAAATGCCGTCTCAGCGGGCCACGCTGGTACGCACCAGCGCGCGGCGCAGCCGGGCGTTGGCCAGTTCCAGCTCCCGGGCGTCGGCGCCCTTGCGGGCTAGAATCTCCTCGGCGCGATGGCGGCTGGCCTCGGCGCGGGCTTTGTCGATGTCCTCGGCCCACTCCCAGGTGGTGGCCACCAGACGGGCCTTGCCGCCGGTCACCGCCAGCATGCCGCCGATGCAGGCGGCCCGCCGCACGGTGCCGTCCGCCATGGTCACACGGGCTTCGCCCATGCCCAGCGCGGTCATATAATTGCAGTGCCGGGCCAGGATGCACACGTCCCCGGCGATGGTGCGGCAGAACAGCTTTTCGGCCTCCCCTTCAAAGATGAGGCCGTCCGGCGTCACGATCTGAAGTTCGAAGGTCATGCTCACTCACCCTTTTTGGCCCGGGCCACCACGTCGTCGATGGTGCCGGCGAACAGGAAGGCGCTCTCGGGCAGATCGTCGTGCTTGCCCTCCAGGATCTCCTTGAAGCCCCGGATGGTCTCTTTCAGCGGCACATACTGGCCGGGCATACCGGTGAACTGTTCCGCCACCGTGAAGCTCTGGCTCAGGAAACGCTGTACTTTACGGGCCCGGTTGACGGTGAGCTTGTCTTCCTCGCTCAGCTCGTCCATACCCATGATGGCGATGATGTCCTGCAGTTCCTTATAGCGCTGCAGCACCTTCTGTACGCTGCGGGCCACCTCGTAGTGCTCGGTGCCCACCACGTCCGGCGACAGGATGCGGCTGGAGGATTCCAGCGGGTCCACGGCCGGGTAGATGCCCTGGGACGAGATCGCACGGCTCAGAACCGTGGTGGCGTCCAGATGGGCAAAGGTGGTGGCGGGGGCCGGGTCGGTCAGGTCATCGGCCGGCACGTAAACCGCCTGCACGCTGGTGATGGAGCCCTTCTTGGTGGAGGTGATACGCTCCTGCAGCGCGCCCATTTCGGTGGCCAGGGTGGGCTGGTAACCCACGGCGCTGGGCATACGGCCCAGCAGCGCGGATACCTCGCTGCCCGCCTGGGTGAAACGGAAGATGTTGTCGATGAACAGCAGCACGTCCTGGTTCTGCACATCGCGGAAATACTCCGCCATGGTCAGGCCGCTCAGCGCCACGCGCATACGGGCTCCCGGCGGCTCGTTCATCTGGCCGTAGACCAGGGCGGTCTTGTTGATAACGCCGCTCTCGCTCATCTCGCCGTACAGGTCGTTGCCCTCACGGGTACGCTCGCCTACGCCGGTGAACACCGAGTAGCCGCCGTGCTGGGTGGCCACGTTGTTGATCAGCTCCTGAATCAGAACGGTTTTGCCCACGCCGGCGCCGCCGAACAGGCCGATCTTGCCGCCCTTGGCGTAGGGGCAGATCAGGTCCACGACCTTGATGCCGGTCTCCAGGATCTCGGTGGTGGTCTCCTGCTCTTCATAGCTGGGGGGATCCCGGTGGATGGGCCAGCGCTCCATATTTTCGGGGGCGGGCTTATTGTCGATGGGCTCACCCAGCAGGTTGAACACCCGGCCCAGGCAGGCGTCGCCCACCGGCACGGTGATGGCGCTGCCGGTGTCCACGGCTTTGGCGCCCCGCACCAGACCGTCGGTGCTGCTCATGGCGATGCAGCGGGCCACATTGTCGCCAATGTGCTGGGCTACCTCCACCACCAGCTTTTTGCCGCCGTTGTCCAGCTCGATGGCGTTGCGCAGCGCCGGCAGCTGTCCGTCCGCAAAGCGGATGTCCAGTACCGGGCCGATGACCTGGACCACGGTGCCAATATTCTTTTCGGACATGGTTTCCTCTCCTTACGTTTAGAATCCGGCTTGCCTCGTCACGCCTCGCCGCCCGCTACGATCTCGGTGATCTCTTGCGTTATGGCGGCCTGACGGGCCCGGTTGTAGTGCAGGCTCAGGGTATCGATCATCTCGCCCGCGTTCTTGCTGGCCGCGTCCATGGCGGTGCGGCGCGCGCCCATCTCGCTGGCCACGCTCTCGCACAGCGCCCCGTAGATCAGCCCGGCCAGGTATTCCGGCACGATGGCGTCGTATACGGCCTGACTGTCCGGCTCGTAGAGGATCAGGGGCTGGGGGCCGGCTGCCTTTTCCTTGGGCGGGTTCAGCGGCAGCAGCCGCAGCACCGCCGGGGTCTGGGTCAGCATGGAAACAAAATTGGTGTATCCCACATAGATCTCGTCGAACTCGCCGGCCAGAAAACCCTTGGCCAGCGTGCGCGCCATGGAGAAACAGTGCCCCACCGATACGTCCTCCGCTTCGGGGAACTCCCGGCTCAGCACCTCGGCGCCCCGGTGCAGATAATGCTCCAGCGCCTTTTTGCCCACCGGCAGATAGCAGCAGTCCTTGCCCTGGGCATGGGCCGCCACCGCCTTGAACACGTTGGCGTTGTATCCGCCCGCCAGGCCCCGGTCGCCGGCGATCACCACATAGCAGGTGCGCTTCACCGGCCGGCTGGCGGTATAGGAGGAGGAGAAATCGGTGTTGTGGGCCGCGATATCCGCCAGCGTGGCGTGCAGCACATCAAAGTAGGGGCGGCTTTTTTCCACCCGCAGTTTGGCGTGCCGCAGCTTGGAGGAAGCCACCAGCTCCATGGCCTTGGTGATCTGCATGGTGCTCTCCACGCTTTTGATGCGCAGCTTGATGTCTTTCATGGAACCAGCCATGCGTCTGATCCCTCCTTAATGCGCCCGCACAAAGCTGTCGGTATAGGCGGTGAGAACCTCGTTCAGGGCGTCCTCGTCCGCCTGCTCCAGCTTGCCGGTCTCGCGGATGCTGCGCAGCAGCGGGTCGGCGTTGGCGTCCAGGTATTCGTACAGCCCCTTCTCGTACTCCTTGACCAGCTCCACGGCCACATTCTGCAGATATTTGTGGGTCACCGCGTAGATGATGCAGACCTGCTTTTCCACCGGCACGGGGGCGCTGCGGTCCTGCTTGAGGATCTCCACGATGCGCTGGCCCTGCGCCAGGCGGAACTTGGTGTCGTCGTCCAGGTCGCTGCCGAACTGGGCGAAGCTCTGCAGCTCCAGATACTGGCTGTAGATCAGCTTCAGGGTGCCCGAGACCTTCTTCATGGCCTTGATCTGGGCGTTGCCGCCTACACGGGACACCGAGATGCCCGGGTTTACCGCCGGCATAACGCCGGAGTGGAACAGCTCGCTCTCCAGGAAGATCTGGCCGTCGGTGATGGAGATCACGTTGGTGGGGATGTAGGCGGACACGTCGCCCGCCTGGGTCTCGATGATGGGCAGAGCGGTCAGGCTGCCGCCGCCCTTTTCGCTGCTCATGCGGGCGGCCCGCTCCAGCAGACGGCTGTGCAGGTAGAACACGTCGCCGGGGTAGGCTTCACGTCCCGGCGGACGGCGGATCAGCAGGCTAAGCGCACGGTAAGCCACCGCGTGCTTGGACAGATCGTCGTAGATCACCAGCACGTCCTTGCCCTGTCCCATGAAGTATTCGCCCATGGCGCAGCCGGCATAGGGGGCGATGTACTGCACCGGGGCCAGCTCGCTGGCGGTGGCGCTTACCACGATGGTGTAGGCCATGGCGCCGCCCCGCTCCAGGGTGTCCACCAGCTGGGCCACGGTGCTCTGCTTCTGGCCGATGGCCACATAAATGCAGATCACGCCGGTGCCCTTCTGGTTCAGGATGGTATCGGTGGCAATGACCGTTTTACCGGTCTGCCGGTCGCCGATGATCAGCTCGCGCTGGCCGCGGCCGATGGGGATCATGCTGTCGATGGCCTTGATGCCGGTCTGCAGCGGCACGTTGACCGGCTGGCGGTCAATGATGCCGGGGGCCGGGCTTTCAATGGGGCGGTAGCCGGCGGCCTCGATGGGGCCCTTGCCGTCCACCGGCTGGCCCAGGGCGTTCACCACGCGGCCGATCAGGCCCTCGCCTACGGGAACGCTCACCACCTTGCCGGTGCGCTTGACCACACTGCCCTCTTTCACGCCGTCGTCGCTGCCCAGCATGACGATGGACACGGAGTTCTCCTCCAGGTTCTGGGCCATGCCGTACTCGCCGTTGGCGAACTCCACCAGCTCGCCGCTCATGCACTTTTCCAGGCCGCTGGCCCGGGCGATGCCGTCGCCCACCAGGATAACGGTGCCGGTCTCGCTCTGCTCGATCTGGGCCTCGTAGTGCTTGATCTGCGATTTGATGATCTTGGAAATCTCTTCCGGTTTCAGTTGCATTCTCTCACTTCCTTACAATACGATATTCTCCAGATCGCGCCGCAGCCGGGCCAGGCGTCCCTCCACCGTGCCGTCAAAGCGCACGCCGTCCATCTCCAGCCGGATGCCGCCCAGGCAGGCCGGGTCCACCGCAAAGCTCAGGTCCACGGTCTTGCCGGTCAGGCTTTCCAGCTTGGCTTTCAGGCGGGCGGCGGCGTCCTCGGTCAGAGGCACCGCGCTCACGGCCTTGGCGGGCAGAATGTCCCGCGCCGCGTTGTACCGGGCGCTGAACTCCTTTTCGCAGGCGCTCAGCTGCCGCAATGTGCCGTTCTCGCACAGGATCTTGAGGAAATTCAGCAGGTAGGGGTCCACCTGCCCGCGCAGCGCTTCGTCCAACAGGGCGCAGCGCTCCGCCTTGGGGATGTTGGGGGTGCACAGCAGCTTTTCATAGTCGGGATTTTCCCGCATAAGGGCGGTCACCTGGCGCAGCTGATCGCGCACGGCCTCGTCCCGGGCTTCTTCGGCGCACAGTTCAAACAGCGCGCCGCCGTACATCTTGCCCACATCGGTCATGATGCGTCACCCACATTCCGGATAAACTCGTCGATCAGGTCCTGATGGGCCTGCTGGTCGATCTCCCGCTCCACCACCTTGGACGCAATGTCCATGGCGATGCCGCCGATCTCGTCCTTGACCTCGTTGATGGCCTTCTTGCGCTGCTGGGCGATGTCCGCGTCCGCCTTGTTCTTGATCTCCACCGCGTCCGCCTGGGCCTGGCGCAGGATCTCCTCGCTGCGCAGCTGGGCGGTGCGGGTGGCGTTCTGGACCAGGGCGGCCGCCTCTTCCTTGGCGGCAGCCAGGCGCTGCTCATAGTCGGCGCGCATGGCCTCCGCGTCGGTGCGGGCCGCCTCGGCGTCCGCAATCTGGGCATCGGCAAGCTGCTGGCGCTGGGCCAGCACCTTCTGCACCGGCTTGAACAAGAACTTCTTGATCAGCCACATCTGGATCAGCAGGTTGCAGATGGCCGCGACAAAGTTCCAGGGTACAATGGTCACCAGTTGCTGAAACATCTGATTGTCACGCCTCCTTGTTCAAAATGGTATGGGGCCGATCAGCCCAGCATGCCCATGAACATACCGGGGGCCACGAAGATCAGCAGCAGGCCGGTAACGAAGCCGTAAATACCGGTGGTCTCGGCGATGGCGCAGCCCAGCAGCATGGTGCTGGTCACGTCGCCCTTGCACTCGGGCTGACGGCCGATGGCCTCACAGGCGGCGGCAACGGCGTTGCCTTCACCGATACCAGGGCCGATGCCCGCGATCAGGGCGCAGCCGGCGCCGATGGCGCAGCCAGCCAGAGCGATACCTTTAGCCAACAGTTGGAATTCCATGAGAACGTCCTCCTAAAAATAATAGTTGTGTTTTGGTTGTACGGCGGCCGGGCAGGGTCATTCCTCCCCAGCGGCGTTGGCGATATACAGGGTGGTCAGCATGCAGAAGATAAACGCCTGCATGAAGCCGGAGAACCAGTCGAAGTACAAACCGGCGATGGCCGGAATGCCCACCGACAGGATGGGGATGGCCCCCAGCACCTCACCCAGCGCGCCGGGCAGCCAGCCCAGCAGCGCGTGGCTGGCCAGGGCCAGCGCCGCGTAAAGCAGCGTACTGGTGACCGTGCCGGACAAAATGTTGCCGAAGTGACGGCAGGCCATACTGATGGGGGTAGCAATCTCGGACAGGATGTTGAAGGGGGTCAGCACGAAGACCGGCTCGGTAAAGCCCTTCAGGTATCCGCCCAGACCGCCGGAACGGATCTTGGCGCGGGTGATCAGGAAGAACACCATCACCGCCCAGGCCGCCTCGGTGGACAGGTCCGCCGTGGGGCTCCAGATGCCCACCAGGCTGATCAGGTTGCTCACCAGGCTGGTGGCGAACAGGGCGGCCACAAAGGGGATGAAGGCGTCAAACTTGACCCCCATGTTGCCCCGCACGAAGTTGGTGGCGGTGTTTACCAGAAATTCCGCTGCCGCCTGCCGCTTGGAAATGCCGGTGACCTTGAGATCCCGGGTGAGCCAGATGCACACGCCGGTGATCAGGATCATCACGATCCAGCTGCTGATGATGGTGGCCGAGATCTGGATACCGCCGCCGATGGGGATGGTATAGATCGGTGCGCCGTTGATGCTTACGTCCATAGCTGTTGTTATTCACCTCCCTTGCTGCTTGTGGTCTTGCGCCCGAAGGCGTACATCACAAAAATGGTCAGCTGGGGGAACAAAAGCGGGATGGCCGCTGCCACCCAGTTGAAAAAGGGGATCAGGATCATGGCCACAAGGAACACGCCCAGCCCCAGCTTGCGGTACAGATCGGACATGCGCAGCAGGTTGTGCCGACCGGTCTCACTGTCGCAATGTACGGCTTTCTGCAGGGTGACGGCCAGCCCGAAAAAGTTCAGCCAGGCCACCGCCGCCCCCAGCACCGCGCTCACCGGAACCGCCGGGCCGAAAGAAAGGCCCGTACCGGCTGCCGCCAGCAGGCCCCACCCCGCGCTCAGCACCACCGCGCCCACGGCGCAGCCGATGCCGATATGCCGCAGTTCCCGCTTAACGTCTGGCTGCAGATGCATAGGATACACTCCTTTCTGGATCAAAGATGCCGGTTGAAGCTCTGAGGGGCTTTGCGTGCGGACCGATCCGCCTTGCGGCAGGCGTCCCGGTAGAATTTGCGGGCCGTGGCCCCGGCGGTGCCAAGCCCCAGCACAAAGGCCGGGATCATGATCCAGCCGGGCGCGCCAAACCGCTGCTGCAGCCAGGCTGCGCCGCCCACAAACAACAGAACCGGGACCACCAGCGAGATGCCCAGCTGGGTGAACCAGGCAAGGCCCCGTACCAGCTCCATCATAGGTTTCAAAACAGGTCTGCCTCCTTTCCGCGGCACACCGGCGCGCCGCAAAAAGCATTGTTCATAGTATATCAAATTTCCCGTGCGAGAACAACAAAAATTATAAGAAAAGCAGAGAATGGCGCCATTCTGCGGTTTGTGCCGGAATGGCAAAAAAGTAACAATTTGGTTACCTGTGGGAAAATGTGTTGATTTTGTGATGGATACATGATAAACTTTTTTCAAACACGTTTTATAACGTGTGTTAAGTTGGCCCCGCGATGCGGGCGGGGCCGGTACATGACAGGGATTGTTTAAGAAAGGAAGGAACCACATGAAAAAGACCATGCGCAGACTGCTGTGCCTGGTGCTCTGCGCCGCTATGGCGCTGAGCGCGGTGGCTTGCGGCAGCGCCCCGTCCTCCTCCGCTTCCAGCGCGGCGGGCGTGTTCACCCCGGGCACCTACAGCAGCACCCAGACCGGCATGCATGAGCTGACCGTCACCGTGACGGTGGACGCCAATGCCATCACCGACATCCAGGTGGAGCATCAGGAGACCGAGGGCGTGGGCGCCCCGATCGCCGAGAGCCTGCCCGCTCAGATCATGGAGCTGCAGGGCCTGGGCATCGACGCCGTGGCCGGCGCCACCCTGACCAGCAACGCCATCCTGGAAGGCGTGACCGACTGCCTGAAGCAGGCGGGCGCCAGCGACGAGACCATTGCCGCCTGGCAGGCCAAGAGCCCTGAGGTGGTCAAGGAAGAAGACGCCGAGTACACCACCGACGTGCTGGTGATCGGCGCGGGCGGCGCCGGCATGGCCGCCGCTGTGACCGCCAACCAGGCGGGCAAGAACGTGATCGTGGTGGAGAAGACCGGCGCGATGGGCGGCAACACCATCCTGAGCGGCGGCGCCATGAACGCGGTGGACGACGGCAGCGAAGTGGCCGCCGAGCATGAGGACAGCGTGGCCCTGCACATCCAGCAGACCTACGAGGGCGGCGACGAGCAGGGCGACCTGGAACTGGTCACCATCCTGTGCGAGCAGGCCTGGGACGGCGTGGAATGGCTGAAGGACCTGGGCATGGAGTTCACCGGCGTGGTCTTCACCGTGACCGGCGGCCTGTGGCCCCGCGCCCAGCAGCCCGCTGACCCCGAGGGCACCGGCTTCTTCAAGACCTACCAGAACTACCTGGACAACAACGAAGGCATCACCATGCTGTACAACACCACCGCCAACGAGCTGCTGGTGGATGAGAACGGCGCGGTGACCGGCGTCAAGTGCACCGGCGCTACCGGCAACACCGTCACCGTCACCGCCACCAACGGCGTGGTGCTGGCCACCGGCGGTTTTGCCCGCAACGTGGAGATGCGTGTGGCCGCCAACGAGGAAACCAAGCTGTGGCCCACCCTGGACGAGAGCATCCCCAGCACCAACGCTTCCGGCATCACCGGTGACGGCATCGTGATGGCCGAGGCTGTGGGCGCCAACCTGATCCAGATGGGCAACATCCAGCTGCTGCCCCTGGGCGATCCCGAGACCGGCAGCCTGTCCGGCAACATCGAGCACTCTGTGGAGAGCCGTATCTTCGTCAACGAGCAGGGCGAGCGGTTCGTCAACGAGGGCGGCCGCCGCGACGAGATGACCCTGGCTCTGTTTGAGCAGACCAACACCACCATGTTCATCATCATGGACAGCGACACCTATCCCACCGGCGATGAGCTGAACAACTTCGGCGAGACCATCAACGACCTGGTGGCTGCCGGCCGTGCCTACAAGGCCGACACCCTGGAAGAGCTGGCCGAGCAGATCGGCGTGCCCGCCGACGCTCTGGTTGCCACCGTTGAGGAGTACAACCGTTACTGCAAGGGCGGCGACCTGGAGGGTCAGACCGACTCCTTCGGCCGCACCCTGTTCAGCGACGTGGAAGGCGTGAACGACGGCATCAACGACGGCCCCTTCTATGCGGCTGAGCGTGTGCCCACCGTGCACCACACCATGGGCGGCGTGCAGATCGACGCCGAGTGCCATGTGATCAACACCGACGGCGAGATCATCCCCGGCCTGTTTGCGGCGGGTGAGGTCACCGGCGGCATCCACGGCACCAACCGTCTGGGCGGCAACGCGCTGACCGACACCGTGGTGTTCGGCCGCATCGCCGGCACCAGCGCCAGCGAGTACACCCGCTAAGCGGAACGTCGCAGTTAAGTACCTATCCTATACTACCGGCGGGGGCCGGGGCCGGCAGCGGCTCCCGGCCCCCGTCGGGCGTTTTCAGGGGGCGGCAAACAGAAAAGGGGATCGCCGCGCTTTACTTTTTTTATAAAATCCGTTACAATTTAACCTGTTCGCCCCGGCCGCGAGACCCTGGCGGCGGAAAGGAGTGGGCCATATGACCGATAAATACCAGGCGCGCCGCACGGCGCTGCTGGAAGAAATCTACGAACTGGTTGACCGGGAGGGCTACGAGGCGCTGCGGGTACGGTACCTGTGCGGCCGGCTGGGCATCTCCACCGGTACCTTCTATCACTATTTCCCGGAAAAATATGAGCTGCATCAGCTGCTCTACCGGCGCATTGACGAGCATTTCCAGCGGCGGGTGCAGCCCCGCTTCACCGAAGACGAGGCCGCCAACCTGTCCCTGTTTGCCGAATGCTACGCCGACTACTGCGTCCAGACCGGCGTGGCGGCCACCCGCTGCTTCATGGCGCTGCCCCTGCAGCAGCCGGCCGGCGACCTGCTCAGCGAAAAGCGGCCCATCAGCCAGGTGCTGGAGGGCATCTTTGAGCGGGGCAAGGCCAAGAATCAGTTCCTGTGCCCCTACTCCGCCCGGGAGTGTGCCCGCTACACCATGGTGGTGCTGCGGGGCTTCTGCAGCGACTGGGCCAAACGGGACGGCTCCTACGATCTGGTGGAAGCGGTGCGCCGTTTCTTCCCCATCAGCCTGGCCGGGCTGCGGGGCTGAACGATCAAACCAGGCTTTCCCTTGTCCGCGGCGGACAGGGGAGAGCCTTTTGTTTTGCTCCGGCGCGGTTGCGTGTTGAAGTTTACGCCCTTTTACGGTATACTATACAAAGAAAATTGCGGCCCGCGGCCAACCGCGGGGCCCCGCCCGCCCTCGGCGCGGGCAGAAAGGATGGACAATATGGCGCATACCGTCATGGTCACCGGCGCGGACGGCTTTATCGGCAGTCACCTCACCGAGGAACTGGTCAAAAAAGGCGAGCGTGTCAAGGCGTTCTGCTACTATAACTCTTTCGGAAGCTGGGGCTGGCTGGACAGCCTGGAACCGGCCATCAAAAACGAGATCGAGGTCTTTATGGGCGACATCCGCGACCCCAACGGGGTGCGCACCGCCATGGAAGGCCAGGAGATCGTCTATCACCTGGCGGCGCTGATCGCCATTCCCTTCAGCTACCACAGCCCGGACAGCTATGTGGACACCAACATCAAGGGCACCCTGAACGTGCTGAACGCGGCCCGTCAGGTGGGCACCTCCCGCCTGCTGGTCACCAGCACCAGCGAGGTGTACGGCACCGCCCAGTATGTGCCCATCGATGAAAAACACCCCTTCCAGGGCCAGAGCCCCTACTCCGCCACCAAGATCGGCGCCGACCGCCTGGCCGAGAGCTTCTACCGCAGCTTTGATCTGCCGGTCACCATCGTGCGTCCCTTCAACACCTACGGCCCCCGCCAGAGCGGCCGGGCCGTTATCCCCACCATCATCACCCAGCTGCTCAACGGCCAGACCGAGATCAAGCTGGGCAGCCTGACCCCCACCCGGGACTTCAACTACGTTAAGGACACCGCCGCCGGCTTCATGGCCCTGGCGGACTGCCCCGCCGCCGTGGGTCAGGAGGTCAACATCGCCACCGGGCAGGAACATTCCATCGGTGATCTGGCCAACGAGCTGATCCGCCAGATCAACCCCGAGGCCAAAATCGTCTGCGACGAGCAGCGCCTGCGCCCGGAAAAGAGCGAGGTCAACCGCCTGCTGGGCTGCGCGGACAAGCTGCGCGCCATGACCGGCTGGGCCCCGAAATATACCTTTGAACAGGGCCTGGCGGAAACCATCGAATTCCTGCGCACCCATATGGACAGCTACAAGCCCGGGGTGTACAGCCTGTAAATCCTGGCCGGGCCCGGCTTCTCCGCATCGGAAACGCCGGGCCTTTGCCTGTTTTGCGAGGTTTTCATGAACGAACGAACTTCTCCCCGCCGCCTGCCCCGGCTGCCCGCCTGGGCCGGCTGGCTGCTCGGCCTTGCGCCGGTCACGGCGCTGGCCGTGGGCCTGGTGTACTACTGGCGGGTGTTCTACTCCTTTGATCGGATGGCCGCCGGCCTGTTCACCCTGCTGGCCTGCACGGTGGCCTGGGCGCTCTATCTGGCGGTGTTCCTGGCGGTGCGGCTGGGCCGCAGCTTCGCCGGGCGGGCCGCCGTCTGCATCTTTGTGTGCGGGGCGCTGTTCTGCTTTGCCAACCCGCCCCTGCAGGCCCCCGACGAGACCGACCATTACCTGCGCAGCTACGCCATCAGCCTGGGCCGGCTGGATTTTGACGCCGACCGGGGCTACCCCGAGGACGTGGACCGGCTGCTGGCGGCCTTCCCCGGCGCCTGGGTCAACGCCCACACCAGCGTGGGCTGGGGCGAAAACTCCCAGGGGGCCGAGGCGCCCTACGATTCCTCCGGCTACGCCCTGAAACAGTGGGGCGAGGACGGGGAAGTGCTCTCGGTGGCGGACAGCTTTGCCCAGTACCTGAGCGGTGAGCCCGCAAAAGAAAAGGTCACCGAGCCCATCAGCCTGATGATCCTGCCCTTTGTGCCCCAGGCGCTGGGCATGGTGCTGGCCCGGCTTGTGGGGCTGGGGGCGCTGGGCTGCCTGTACGCCGGGCGGCTGGCGAACCTTGCCTGCTACACCCTGCTGTGCTGGCTGGCCCTGCGGGGCTGCCGCCGGTACCAGCCGGTGTTCCTGGGCGTGATGCTGCTGCCGCTGAGCCTGTATATGGCCGCGTCCTTAAGCTACGATGCCACTTTGCTGGGATTTTACTACCTGGTAGCCAGCTACTACTGCCGGGACGAGATCCGGGACCGGGACGTATACGCTTTCTTCGCGGCCTTTGTGCTCATGAACGTGGCCAAGCCCTATATCAACCTGCTGTGGATCGTGCTGCCGCTGATTTTGCCCCGCCGGGCCTGGAAGACCCGCTGGAAAAAATGGCAGGTGGCGCTGGCCGGTCTGGTCGGGGCGGTGGTGGTCACCCGGTTCATCGAGTGGTACGGGGTGGCGTTCCGGCACAATTATGGCACCATCGAGCGGATGATCGAAGGGGTGGAGCAGCTGCCGCAGCTGGCTTTCATCCTGTCCAATCCGCTGCGGTATATCGCGGTGCTGTTCGGCACCCTGTACGAGAACGAATTCTTCATCGGCCAGCTGGGTGTGTTCGGGTCGCTGGACCTGCCCATCCCGCTGCTGAATATCCTGTGCCCGGCGGTGCTGCTGTTCTGCGCGGCGCTGTCGGTGCATGAAAAAAGCAGCCTGCGTCCGCTGCCCGCCGCCGGGCTGGGGGCCCTCGGCGTGGTGTACATCGCCGGCGCCATGACCGCCATGTATATCACCTACACCCCCGTGGGCATGGTGCGGGTGATCGGGCTGCAGGCCCGGTACTTCCTGCCGGTGTTCCTGATGCTGCTGGTATTGGTGGCGGCGCTGCTCAGCCATGTGCTGGAGCCCAAGCTGGCCGGTACCGGCAAGGCCCTGAACGTGGCCCTGGTCACCGCCGGAGGCACGGCGGTGCTGGGGGCGGTGCTGCTGTTCCAGCACTGGTTCATCGGGCCGGTGTACACCATCTATCTGTAAGCAAATCCCGGGCGCGGCCCGGGTTCTATGGGAAAGGAGACGCCTATGACGCTTCTCTGCGGCCTTTTGGTGCTGGCGGCCCTGGCCTGCGGCAGCCTGGCAGCGGCCGAACTGCTGGATAAAGATCCTGCCCTGCTGGCGCTGCCGGTACTGGTCGGGTCGGTGATCTGGCTGTGCCTGGGCGGTATGGCGGGGCTGCTGCTGCCCGCCGCCTGGCTGTGGCTGGCGGCCATGGCGGGCCTGACCGTATTTGCCGCGCTGGGGGCCGGTCTGCCCGCGCTGATGCGCCGGGCCCAGAGCCCGGCGTTCGGGCTGTTTGTGGCCGGTTCGCTGGCGTTCTGGCTTCTGTTTGCGGTGCGGCAGCCCCTGTTCACCCAGTGGGACGAGTTTACCCTCTGGGGCAGCGCCTGCAAGATGGTCTGCGAACAGGACGTGCTGTTCCCGGCGGCCCGGGGCTATCTGGCGGGGCGGGGCAGCCTGCCCGGCATGATGCTGCTGAGCTACCTGTTCCAGTTTGCCGCCCCCGGTTTTGCCGAATGGGCGGTGTTTGCCGCCTACGATACCCTGTATATGGCGGTGGCGGCCCTGGCCGCCAGCCTGGCCGGGCGCGGCTGGCGCAGCGCGGTGCTCGCCTTTGCCGCCGTGGTCAGCCTGCCGTTCTTCTTCTCCGTATACCAGCCGGGCGCGGTGAGTCAGGTGTACCAGTCCGCCATGGGCGATCTGGCACTGGCCTTTGTGTTCGGCGGCGCAGTCTGCCTGTATCTGGCTGCCGGCGATTCTCCCGCCGGGCTGGCCGGGTGCGGGCTTGTGCTCGTTTTTCTCACCCTCATCAAGGACATCGGCCTGGCCTACGCCCTGGTGGCGGTGCTGGTGATGGCGCTGGCCCGGGCGTTCGGGCAAAAACCGGTGCGTCTGCGCCGGGTGTTCACCACCGCCGGGCAGGCGCTGGTGGCGGCGGTGCTCATCGCCGGGGCCTTTGTGCTCTGGAGCGTCTATGTGATGCAGGCCAGCGGCGTGGATAAAAACGCCGTGGGCGGCGAAGGGGAGAGCGTGGGCTACGCCACCGTGCTGCTGGGCGGTCTGGCCCAGCTGCTGGGCATCGGCCGCACCGAAAAGTTCTCCGCCATCCTGGCGCTGATGCTCAAAGCGCCCTTTACCCTGCCGGTCTGTCTGCTGGGGCCGGGTGTGGTGGCCATGGCCGCCGCGCTGGTGGCCCAGGGCGCCGCGGCCTTCTGCGCCGCGCCGGGCGCCGCCCGCCGCCGGGTGCTGTGGATCAGCGCCGGGCTGTGGATCGGGCTGGCCGCGTTCTGGGTGTTCCATCTGTTCCTGTATGTGTACAACTTTGCGGATATTGAAGCCTATCAGCTCAAGGATTACGCCCGCTATCTGGGATCGGTGCACATTGGCATGACCCTGGCCAGCCTGGGCCTGCTGGCGCTGGCCTGCCGGGAAGAAAAAGGCCGGGCCGCCCTGGCCCGGTTGGGGGTCTGCGGCGCGGCCGCGGCGCTGGTGGCGGTCTGCCTGTGGCGCGGGCCCCGCACCGGCTTCTGGAACTATCCCTCCAGCCTGTACGACGCCCGGCAGGAGATCAAGGCCCGTGCCGCCACCGTCAACGACTATCTGGACTGGGACGATGAAGTGCTGCTGATCTGCCAGGGGGACGATGTGTCCCGCTGGTACTACTATGGCTACGAGCTGCATGCCACCATCGCCAACGGCTTCGGCGGCACCAGCTTCGGCGATGCGCGGGACAACCGCTGGCCCACTACCGGTATGACCCTGCTGCCCTATTTCTCTGATGCCAACGAGTTCGAGACGGTCTGCTCCCGGGACGGCCTGGTGGCTTTCCTGCAGGAGGCGGAGTACGACTACATCCTGGTAGACTGGACCGACGAGTATTTCTGCGAGGAGTTTTCCTCCCTGTTTGACGCGCCCATTCCGCTGGGCACCACCCACGACCCGCTGCTGTTCAAGATCGAGGACGGCGGCGCCCGTATGACCCTGGTGGCGGGAGGTGACGAGGCATGACGACCAAACGCTGGCTTGCCTTTTTCTATGCGGCGGCGCTGGTGCTCTGGCTGGCCGCCGCGGCGCTGGGGGCTGTGCAGGCGGGGCAGCCCGCCTCCATCGACCCTGCCGGGTTCACCCAGGTGGGCGCGGTGGAGACTGAACCTGCCGCCGATGCCCCGGCCGGTTCGGTGACCTTTACCTCCACCGACGCCGACCCCCAGCTGTACTGGGAGGGCACGGCCCGGGTGGATACGGTGCAGGTGCAGATGACCCAGGACCGGCCCTCCGGCGGGGTGACCCTGTACTACCGCACCGAGGGGCAGACCGATTATTCCGAGACACAGAAGGTCTGGGCCGACCAGACCGCCCCCGGTGTATGGCAGTTTGACCTGGGAGGGGTGGAGGTCACCGGCCTGCGGCTGGACCCGGACAGCGAGGGCGGCGTGACCAGCTGCCTGTCTGCCGTGACCCTCAACCCGGCCGAACCCTTGTGGCAGCGATTGATCCCGGACGCGGGCACGCTGCTGGTGCTGGCGGCAGCGCCGCTGCTGCTGGCCGCCCTGGCGGGGGAACTGACCGAACTGGCCGTCCCGCTGGACAAAAAACGACGCTAAGGAGACACACCGTATGTGGGATGTATTGCTGGCTTTGCTGGCCGTGCTGGGCCTGACGGCTTTCCTTACCCTGTACGCCCGGCTGCCCGCCGCGCTGGGGCCGCTCACCTCGCTGAGCCTGGCGGGCCTGTGGCTGGCCGCCTGGGGCATGGCCGGGGCGCTGGCCGTAGGCGGCTGGACACTGTACCTGGCCTGCTGGGGTCTGGGCGGCTGGGCGCTGGTGCGCCGGCGGGAGAGCTGGCGGCAGCTGCCGACCCCCGGCCTTGTGCTGTTTCTGATGATGGCGCTGGGGGTCACGGTCTACTTTGCTGTGCGCCAGCCCATCCCCACCGATTTTGACGAGTATTCCCTCTGGGCCACTGCGGCCAAGCTGACCAAGGCCAACGATGCCCTGTATACCGTGGGTGAGACCGGCACCCCCTGGCAGGCCACCCAGACCCCCAGCCTGATCCTGATGGGGTACTTTGCCCAGTTCCTGGGCAGGTTCGCCTACTGGAAAGTCTACGTGGGGTACGACTGGCTGCTGTTTGCCTGCTTTGCGGCGGTGCTGGGGCGGCTGGACTGGAAAAAATACGCCCTGGCGGTGCCGGCGGCGGTGGCCTGCTGGTGCGCGCCCTGGTTCTTCACCACCTACAACCGCACCATCTTTTTGAGCAAGGTCTACATGAACAGCTACGGCGATATCCCCGCCGGTGTGCTGTTCGGCGGGGCGGTGGCCCTGTGGCTGGCCCTGCGCGCCGCCGACGGCCCCCGCTGGCCGGTAGTGCCGGTGCTGGCCTTTGCCGCCCTGGCCAAGGATAACCTGTTCCCGGTGATGCTGGTGGCCGCGGGCATGGCCGCCGCCGACTGGTTCTTCTTCCCGGATGCGGGGCCCTTCCGCAAGGGCTGGCCCCGCCGGCTGGGCTTCTCCGCCCTCACCTGTGCTGCTCCGCTGGCGGCCTACCTGGCCTGGAGCCGGTATATCGCCGGTCTGGCTGCCCTCAACGCCGCCGAAGGCGGCATGGGTGTCACCAGCCAGAGCCTGCCCTCGGTGGTGATCAACGGCGTTAAGATGCTGCTGGGGCTGCCGGTGGCGGACTACTACGAGGAACGCCGCTGGCGTTTTGTGCAGGCCGGGCAGGACATGGTCAGCGCCTTTTTCAAGGATGAACTGTCCATGCTGGGGCCGGGCGTTGTGGTGCTGGGCCTGATCGTGGCGCTGTTTCTGGCGGGCATCCTGCTGGCGAAGGGCGCCCGGCTGCGGGCCCGGGGCGGCGTGCTGCTGGCGGTGGGTCTGGCGGGCTTTGTGGGCTACAACTTTGTGCTGCGGCTCAGCTACGCCTTTATCTTCCGGGAAGAGCAGTGCGTCGGCCTTGTGGACTACAACCGCTATATCTATCCCTACTATATCGGCCTGTTCCTGATTGCCCTGGCCTGGCTGCTGGCGGCGGCCCAAAGCCACCCCGCCCCCCAATGGCGCGGCCTGGCGGCGGGCGCCCTGGTGCTGGCGCTGGGCGGCGGCATGCTGCTGCGTACCAATCAGTTCATCCTGCCCCAGTACAGCGTGCTGGGTTTCAGCCAGGCGGAGTTTGACGACCAGAACCTGATCCAGCGCAAGGCCGACGCGGTGGCCGAAACGGTGGAACCGGGCAGCCGTATCTTCTTTGTCAGTCAGGGGGACAACGGCCTGCGCTGGTTCAGCTACAGCTGCGACCTGCTGCCGCTGATCCTGGATTACAGCGGCGACATTGACGGCGGCGGTGGCGGCGGCGGCACCTTCGGTCTGCCCGAGCTGGACAACGGTAACCTGTACTACCACCCCTACACCCTGGAGGAGTTCCGCACACTGGTGGAGGAGAGCGGCTGCGCCTACATCCTGGTGGATGCGGTGGACGAGATCTTTGTGCAAAGCTACGGCAGCCTGTTTGCCGACGGGCTGGCCGGCGCGGAGGACACCCTGCTCTACCGGGTGACCGAAGGCGGCTGGCAGCCGGTGGAAATGGAGGTGCCCCGATGAAGCGTTTGCAGTGCTGGGCGCGCCGTTTACCCGCGCCCATCCCGCTGGTCTGCTACGGGCTGGCGCTGATATTCTGGCTGGGCAGCGGCCTGGCCGTGCTGGGCTGGGAGGCTGCAGGCCGCGCCGGCGGCCGTCTGGCCCAGACCGATCTGGACCCGGCCACCCTGGAACAGGTGGACATCGCCCCGGATGAAAGCGGGGACTGGGTCACCACCGGCGGCGACCCCCAGCTGATCTGGCGCAATACCGATGGGCAGATGGCCCGCACCCTGCTTATGCAGGCGCAGTTCAGCCAGACCCCCCGGGAGGTGTGCCTCTACTACACCACCCGGGCGGACGAGCCTTTCAGCAGCGGCAAACGGGTGTTCGGCCAGAAGCAGGACGACGGCAGCTATCTGTTCCGCCTGCCGGCCGGCTCCATCGCGGCGCTGCGCCTGGACCCCTGCAGCCCGGCCGAGGAACAGGGCGCCATCACCCTGACCGGTCTGACCCTGACGTTGAACGTGGACGCGCCCTGGTACGCCGCCTTCAATCCGGGCTGGAGCGGGCTGTTCGGCTATCTGGTATGGCCGGGTCTCGCGGCGGCGGCGATCCGCTGGCTGTGGGACGGCGTGCGCTTTGTGCGCCGCCGCAAACAATAAGCAAACCGGGCGGAGAATTTCTCCGCTTTTGGTACGACCGGCGGCAAGGCCGGCCCATAGAGTTAAAGAGGTGTTTTGCTATGGCAAAGTTCATTCCCCTGTCGGTGCCCAACTTCGGCGGGCACGAAAAGGAATATGTCAACGAGGCGGTGGTCAGCGAGTGGGTTTCCACCGGCGGCAGCAAGGTGGCCGATTTTGAAAAGGCCATTGCCGACTATGTGGGCATGCCCCGGGCGGTGGCCTGCAACAGCGGTTCTTCCGGGCTGCATCTGGCCGCAATGGTGGCCGGTATACAGCGCGGGGACGAGGTCATCGTGCCCAGCCTGACCTTTATCGCGGCGGTCAACCCGGTCACCCGCTACATGGGGGCCGAGCCGGTGTTCATCGGCTGTGACGACAGCCTGTGCATCTGCCCCGATGCAGTGGAGGAATTCTGCCGCGACCGGTGCGAGATGCGGGACGGCGCGCTCTACAACAAGACCACCGGGGCCCGGGTGCGGGCGCTGGTGGCGGTGCATGTGTTCGGCAACATGGCCGACCTGCCCCGCCTGACCGAGATCGCCCGCCGCTACAATCTGGTGCTCATCGAGGACGCCACCGAGGCCCTGGGCACCCGGTATACCTCCGGCCCCTTCGCGGGCAGGATGGCCGGCACCATCGGCGACGTGGGCGTGTACAGCTTCAACGGCAACAAGATCATCACCACCGGCGCGGGCGGCATGGTGGTCTCCAACCATCCCGACTGGGCCGAGCACGCCAAGCACCTCTCCACCCAGGCCAAGAGCAACGAACTGCAGTTCTTCCACGACGAGGTGGGCTACAACTATCGCATGACCAATCTGCAGGCCGCCCTGGGCCTGGCCCAGCTGGAACAGCTGGAGGGCTTCATCGCCCACAAGCACGCCCGCTGGCAGCAGTACAAGGACGCGCTGGACGGGGTCAACGGCTACCGTATCCTGGGCTTCCGGGAAGACTGCACCCGTCCCAACAAGTGGTTCTACTCGCTGTATCTGACCGACGAGCGGCATGACCGGGATACCCTGATCCAGAAGCTGCACGAGCAGTCCATCCAGACCCGGCCGGTCTGGGCGCTGATCCACCAGCAGGCGGACTATGGCCGCAACGAGGCCTACGCCATGGCCAAGGCCGAGGATTACCGGGCCCACATCGTCAACCTGCCCTGCTCCACCAACCTGAGCGAGGAGGATTGCCAGCGGGTCATCGACGCGCTGCTGGCGCTGTAAAAAACGCGGGCCCCGGGCCCGGAGAGGGGGCAGCCCATGCTGCATATCGAGGAGTTGTATATCCAGCCCGATGCCACCGTGCTGGAGGCGATGAAAAAGCTGGACGAAACCGGCCAGCGCATCCTGTTCGTGGCCCCCGAGGGGCGTCTTGAGGCGGTGCTCACCGACGGGGACGTGCGCAAGTACATCCTGCGCGGCGGCGAGCTGGAAGGCCCGGTCAGCGGCGCGGCCAACTACCGGCCCGTCAGCCTGCCGGTGGCCGAGCGGGGCAGCGCCAAGGCGGTGCTGGAGGAAAAGGGCATCGACGCCTTGCCGCTGCTGGACAAAAAGGGCCATATCCTGGACATCGTGTTTGCCAGCGGCTTTGACATCGACAACCGCAAGCCCGCCGGGTTGCCGGTGGTCATCATGGCGGGGGGGCTGGGCACCCGGCTCTACCCTTACACCAAGATCCTGCCCAAGCCCCTGATCCCGGTGGGGGAACTGCCCATCATCGAGCACATCATCCATCGGTTCCGGGATTTCGGCTGCCGCAAATTCTATCTGGTGGTCAACTACAAAAAGAACATGATCAAGTCCTATTTCAACGACCTGGAAAAGGACTATGAGGTGGAGTATATCGACGAGGAGGAACCGCTGGGCACCGGCGGCGGGCTCTGCCTGCTCAAAGGCAAGCTGGACGAGCCGTTTTTCCTCTCCAACTGCGATATCCTGATCGACGCGGACTTCGGCGACATCTACCGCCGCCACAAGGAGAGCGAAAGCATCATCACCATGGTCTGCGCCTTCAAGCATTTCACCGTGCCCTACGGCGTGGTGGACCTGGGCGAAAACGGCGAGATCCGGGCCATGCGGGAAAAGCCGGAGATGAACTTCCTCACCAATACCGGCGTGTATGTGGTGGAGCCCCGGGTCATCCGGGAGCTGGAGGACGGCAAAAAGCAGGGCTTTACCGATATCATCGAGCGGTACCGGGCCGCCGGCGACCGGGTAGGGGTGTACCCCATCCGGGAACAGAGCTGGATGGACATGGGCCAGATGGAAGAGCTGGACGCCATGCGCCGCAAGCTGGAAAATCAGTGACCCGCCCGCAAAAGGAGGAATCCGCCTTGACCGCTGAACAGCTGGCCGCGCGCATCGGCCTGCCGGCCGAGGGCTCGGCCTGTGCGCTGCGCCTGATAAGCCCCCGGCAGGCGGAAACCGAATATTTCCCGCTGCTGGAACAGCAGGAAACCGAGTTTTTGCAGGCCATAGCCCGCCATCCCCGGCCGGAGCTGGCGGTGCTGGCCGTCTATCTGGCCTACGCCGCCGCCCAGTATCCCCGCTGGAAAGCCCGGGGCATACCGGACGAGGTATTCTTCGCCACCATGGGGGATATGGCCATCTGGTACCGGGAGCATCGGCACCGCACCGGCAAACCCGGTCTGGTGGAATGGGCCTGGCTGCTGGAATCGCTCAAGGGCCGCCTGGTGCGGCTGGGGCGGCTGCAGTACCAGCCCCGCACACTGGATGCCCCGGCCCGCTGGCAGGAGGAAGTTTTCCCGGCCGGTACCCGGGTGCTGGAGGTGCACATCCCGGCGGAACAGCCCCTTGCGCCCCAGGCGGTGGCGGATTCCTTGCAGCAGGCCCGGGCCTGGTTTGGTCAAAAGGAGTATGCCCTGTTCCATTGCCATTCCTGGCTGCTGGCGCCCGCGCTGCGCGGGCTGCTGCCTGCCGGGGCCAATCTGCTGCGGTTTCAGGATCTGTTCACCGTGTACGACGTGGACATGACCTGCCGCCAGGCGGAGGAACGGGTGTTCGGCGCCCTGCTGGACGACCCGTCTGCCTATCCCGGAAACACCCGGCTGCAGCGTTCGCTGCGGGACTACCTGCAGCAGGGCGGCCGCGTGGGGGTGGGCATCGGCTGCCGCCCGCTGAACGCCTGACCGGCCGCATTTTTTGACAGGAGGATTCATATGAGCATCTGCATCATCGCCGAGGCGGGCGTGAACCACAACGGCAGCCTGGAACTGGCCAAGGAGATGGCCCGGGTGGCCAAGGAGGCCGGGGCCGATATCGTCAAGTACCAGACCGCCGTGCCGGAACTGGTGGTCAGCAAGTTCGCCCCCAAGGCCGAATACCAGAAAACCACCACCGACGCCGCCGAAAGCCAGCTGGATATGATCCGGCGGCTGCACTTTGATTTTGACGCCCACCGGGAACTGAAAGAATACTGCGATTCCATCGGTATCCAGTACCTGTCGGCGGCCTTTGACCTGCCCAGCGTGGAATTCCTGGCCAGCCTGAAACTGCCGGTCATGAAGATTCCCAGCGGCGAGATCACCAACCTGCCCTATCTGGAGGCGGTGGCCGCCGCCCATACCCCGGTGATCCTGTCCACCGGCATGAGCACCCTGCCCGAGATCGAGGACGCCTTGAGCGTGCTGGAGGAGGGCGGCTGCCCCGGCGTGACGCTGCTGCACTGCAACACCGAGTACCCCACCCCCTACGAGGACGCAAACCTGCTGGCCATGCTGGATCTGGCCGAGCAGTTCGGGATGCCGGTGGGCCTGTCCGACCACACCCCCGGCTGGGAGTGCGACGTGGCCGCCGCCGCGCTGGGGGCCACCGTGATCGAGAAGCATTTCACCCTGGACAAGAACATGGAGGGCCCGGACCAGAAGGCCAGCCTGGACCCGGCGGAACTCACCGCCATGATCGCCGCGGTGCGCCATACCGAGGCGGCGCTGGGCAGCGGCCGCAAGGCGGTAAGCCCCAGCGAGGCCAAGAACAAGCCCGTGGCCCGCAAGAGCATCGTGGCCGCCCGGCCGATCCAAAAGGGCGAGACTTTCACGGCGGAAAACCTGACCACCAAGCGCCCCGGCACCGGCGTAAGCCCCATGCGCTGGCATGAGGTGCTGGGCCTTTGCGCCAAACGGGATTTCGCCGAGGACGAGCCCATCGAGCTGTAAACTGCCGCTGCCCGGCAAAGTTTTCCACATTCCGGGCGGCTCATTGTGGAAAAACAGGAGGCAAGCGATATGTCCCAGCCGGTCAAACTGGCGGTGGTCACCGGAACCCGGGCCGAGTACGGCCTGCTGCGTCCGGTCATACAAAACCTGATGGCCTGCCCGGAGGCGGAGCTGTCGGTGCTGGTCACCGGGGCCCATCTGGCGCCGGAGTACGGCAACACCGTGGCCGAGATCGAAGCCGACGGGGTGCCCGTCGCCGCCCGCATCCCCATCCTTGCGCCGGGGGAGAGCGGCCCCCTTGCCACCGCGGGTGCGGTGGAGCGCACCATCCATGGTTTTGTGCGCTGGTTCGCGGAAAACCGCCCGGCCTGCGTGCTGGTGCTGGGGGACCGGTACGAAATTTTCGCCGTGGCCCAGGCCGCGGCGTTCGCCGGGGTACCGGTGGCCCATATCAGCGGCGGGGACGTGACCCTGGGCGCGGCGGACGACTGGTACCGCCACTGTATCACCAAGATCGCCCATCTGCATTTCCCCAGCTGCGACGAATCCGCCCGGCGGGTCATCCAGATGGGGGAGCAGCCCGCCACCGTGTTCAATGTGGGGGGGCTGGGGGATGAGAACATCCGCACCATGACCCTGCTGGGGCTGGACGAACTGAGCCAGAGCATCGGCTTTGACCTGACCCGGCCCTACGGCCTGGTCACCTTCCACCCGGAAACCGCCGGCGGGGCCGACCCTGCCGCCCAGTCCGACGCGCTGCTGGCCGCCATGGACGCAGTGAGCGCCGCCACCGGCCTGCACTGGCTGGTTACCAAGGCCAACGCGGACGCGGGCGGCCTTATCATCAACGAAGAGCTGGACCGGTGGGCCGCCGCCCATCCCGATACCGTCGCGGTGCGCACCAGCCTGGGGGTGGTGCGGTACCTCTCCGCCATGAAGGGGGCGGCGGTGGTGCTGGGCAATTCCTCCAGCGGCGTGGTGGAAACCCCTACCTTCGGGGTACCCACCGTCAACGTGGGGGACCGGCAGAAAGGCCGCCCCATCTGCGAAAACGTGATCGGCTGCCCGGCGGACGAATCCGCCATCGAAGCCGCCCTGCACAAGGCCCTGAGCCCGGCGTTTCGGACCACGGCCCGAAAGGCCAGAAGCCCCTACAACGGGGGCAACACCAGCGAAAAAATTGTGGAGATCCTGCTGCGGGAGGTGCGCCGGCCCGGTTTCGGCGCGCCCAAAACCTTTTATGAAGGGGAGTTGCCAAAATGAAACTGTTGATCGTGGGTCTGGGCAGCATGGGCAAGCGCCGCGCCCGGCTGCTGCGCGGCCTTGTGCCGGAAGTACAGATCGCCGGGGTGGATTCCGCCCCCGGCCGCCGGGAGGAAGCCCAGACTCTGGGCATCACCGCCTATGAGAGCCTCGATGCGGCCCTGGCCGCGGACAGCTTTGACGGGGCGCTGGTCTGCACCGCGCCGCTGAGCCACGCAGGGCTCATCGGCCAGCTGCTGGAGGCGGGCCTGCCGGTCTTTACCGAGCTGAACCTGGTGGACGACGGTTACGACGAGAACATCCGCAAGGCAAAGGAAAAGGGTGTGCCGCTGTTTCTGTCCAGCACCATGCTCTACCGGGGCGAAACCCGGTATATCAAGCGGCGGGTGCGGGAGTTTGCCGGCCCGGTGAACTATATCTACCACATCGGTCAGTACCTGCCCGACTGGCACCCCTGGGAGAACTACAAAAACTTCTTTGTGGGGGATGCGCGCACCGGCGGCGTGCGGGAAATTTTCGGCATCGACCTGCCCTGGCTGCTGGATACCTTCGGCCCGGTGACCGGCTTCACCGCCATGAAGGACAAGATCAGCAATCTGGAGATTGCCTACCCGGACAGCGTCTTTGTCACCCTGCGCCACGAAAACGGCACCAAGGGCATGCTGGCGGTGGACGTGGTCAGCCCCAAAGCGGTGCGCAACTTTGAGTGCTTCGGCGAGGGCCTGCACCTGTTCTGGGAGGGCAACCCCCGTTCCCTCTACGAGTTTGACAAGCAAAGCGGCGAGAAACAGCCGGTGAACACCTATGCCCAGGTGGAACAGGACCCCCGCTACTCCGACAACATTGTGGAGAACGCCTACGTGGACGAGCTGGCCAACTTCCTGGGTGTGCTGGCGGGCGAGGAACAGCCCCGGTACAGCTTTGAACGGGACAAGGAAACCATCCGCCTCATCGAGGCCATCGAGAACGCCTGAGGAGGGATCACCATGGACGTGCTTTTTGTGGGCCTGGGCTCCATCGGTACCCGGCATCTGAACAATCTGCATGAGATCGGCCGGCGGCGGGGCATTCCGGTGCACGCCGACGCGCTGCGCAGCGGCACCCGTCCGCTGCGGGAGGGCGCGGCCCAGCTGCTGCGGAATCAGTACACCAGCGTGGAACAGCTGCCCCCCCGGTACGACGCCATCTTCATCACCAACCCCACCAGCATGCACCGGGATACCCTGGCCGCGCTGCGGGGCCGGGCGGAGACGCTGTTTATCGAAAAGCCCATCTTTGACGACCCGGACGCGGATCTGGCCGCTCTGGGCCTGGCCGACGACCAGGGCCAGAAAGCCTACGTGGCCGCTCCCATGCGCTGGTGCGGCACCATGCTGGCGTTAAAGGAAAAGCTGCCCGGCCTGCGGCCCTACTCCGCCCGGGTGATCTGCTCTTCCTACCTGCCGGACTGGCGGCCCGGGGTGGATTACCGCACCGTTTACTCCGCCCACCGGGACCTGGGCGGCGGGGTGACCATCGATCTGATCCACGAGTGGGATTATCTGGTGGAATTGTTCGGCATGCCGCTGGAAAGCTATAACCTGCGGGGCACCTACTCGGATCTGGAGATTGATTCGGACGATCTGTCGGTCTACATCGCCCGGTACCCCAGCCTGCTGGCGGAGGTGCATCTGGACTACTTCGGCCGCACCTATCGCCGGACCATCGAGCTGTTTTGCCAGGACGGCACCGTCACCGCGGATTTCGGCGCGGGCACCCTGACCCTGGCCGACGGCACGGTGGAGCGGTACGAGGAACCGGTCAATGAGCGGTATCTGCGGGAGATGGACTATTTTGTTACCTATGCCCTCACCGGCACGGGGCCCAGCGTCAACACCCCGGCCACCGCGCTGCAGGTGCTGCGGCTCACATTAGGCAAGGCGTAAGGCCTTTCAGGAGGAATCGTTATGGAAAAGCTTCTCATCACCATCTGCGGCCGGGCGGGCAGCAAGGGGTTCAGGAATAAAAACCTGAAAACCTTCTGCGGCCTGCCGCTGGTGTACTACACCCTCAGCGCGGCCCAGATGTTCCTGGCCGCGAACCCGCAGGTCAAGGCGGACATCTGCCTGAACACCGACAGCGAGGATCTGGCCCGTCTGGTGGCGGACAAGTATCCGGAGGTGGTCTACCTGCCCCGGGGCGAGGCCCTGGGCGGGGACACAGTGCCCAAGATGGCCGTTTTCCAGGACAGCCTGGCCCGGATGGAGCAGGCCCGGGGCGAAGCCTACGACTTCGTGATGGATCTGGATATCACCAGCCCCCTGCGCACCGCGAAGGACGTGGAGAGTGCCTACCGGCTGAAAGCCAGCCGGGCGGATCTGGATCTGGTGTTCAGCGTGACCGACAGCCGCCGCAACCCCTGCTTCAACATGGTGCGGGACTGCGGCGACCATGTGGAAAAGGGCATCGACAACGCCACCTACACCGCCCGCCAGCAGGCCCCGGTGTTCTATGACGTGAACGCCAGCATCTATGTGTTCAGCCGGGATTTCCTGGCCGGCAACACCACCGGCATCCTGTGGGACGGCAAGATCGGCGCTTCCCTCATGAAGGATACCGGCGTGCTGGATATCGACAGCGAGGAGGATTTTGTGCTGATGGAGGTCATTGCCCGCCATCTGTACGACACCCTGCCGGAATTTGCCGCCGTGCGGGAGAACATCCGCCGGTGAGCGCCGCGCCGATGAACCCCCGGCAGCTGGAAACCCCGCCCCCCGCCGCCGGCGAGGAACTGATGAACCTGGTGATGCGGGCGGGTAAGCTGCTGCTGGAAAACGGGGCCGAGGTGTTCCGGGTGCAGCAGACCATGGACATCATCGCCCGCAGCTACGGCGGGCAGGATGTAAATATCTACGTGCTCACCAACGGGCTGTACTGCTCGATGGAGGGCCAGCGCACCCGGGTGGCCTATGTGCCCGAAGCCACCACCCACCTGGGCCGTGTGGCCGAGATCAACGATTTGTCCCGCCGGATCGCCGCCGGCAAGGTGCCGCTGGCCGAGGCCAGCACCCGCCTGGAGGAGATTGCCGCCCTGCCGCCCACCCCCGCTTGGGGCCAGGTGGCCGCCTGCGCGGGTGGTTCGGCCTGCTTTGCCATCCTGTTCGGCGGTGTGTGGGCCGACGTGGGCTGGATGCTGCTGATCGGGGTGGTGCTGCAGCTGTTCCTGTTCGGGGCGGCCCGGCTGCGCCTCAACAAGATCTTTACCAAGCTCGTGGGGGCCGGGCTGGTAGCCGCTTTGGCGGTGGCCCTGCCCTGCCGGGGGATGGATCAGGTCATCATCGGCTGCCTGATGCCCCTGACCCCCGGTATCGCCCTGACCATGTCCATCCGGGACTTTATCAACGGGGATTATCTCTCCGGCACCATCCGCCTGATCGACGCGCTGCTCATCGCGGGCTCCATTGCCTGCGGCGTGGGTCTTGTGCTGGTGGGGGCCGGCAGTCTGCTGGGGGTGGTGTTTCCGTGAGCGTGCCTGAACTGCTGCGCCAGCTGCTCATCTCCGCGGGCGGCACCTGGGCCTTTGCCATCCTGTTCCACGTGCCCCGCCGTTCCTGGTGGGCCTGCGCGGTCACCGGCGGGGTGGGCTGGCTGGTCTACTGCCTGTGCGTGGCCGCCGGGGCCAGCACCGTCACCGCCAGCCTGATCGCGGTGCTGCCGCTGGCCGCCCTTTGCCGGGTGTTTGCCATCGGGCTGCGGATGCCCATTACGGTGTTCCTGTTCAGCGGCATTTTCCCGCTGGTGCCCGGCGCGGCCATCTACTATACCGCCTATTACTTCATCCGGGGCAACAACGACCTGTTTGTACAAAAAGGCGCCGAGGCCATCAAGATCGCGGTGGCCATGGCGCTGGGCATCGCCTTTGTGCTCAGCATCCCGCTGCCCCGCCGCCACCGCAAATCCGAATAACAAGGAGGAATCTCCCATGCCCGATACCGTTCTTGTAGGAAGCACCGGCTTTGTGGGGGGGAACCTGCTGGCCGCCTATCCCTTTGATGCGGCCTACCATTCCACCGACGTGCAGAACGGCTTCGGCCGCGACAACGGCCTGGTGGTCTACGCCGGGGTGCCCGCCGCCATGTACCTGGCCAACGCCGACCCTGCCGCCGACCTGGCGGTGATGGCCGCCGCCCGGGAAAACCTGCGCCGTCTGGCCCCGAAAAAGGTGGTGCTGATCTCCTCCATCTGCGTGTTTGCGGACAGCCGGGGCAAAACCGAGGCCGACGAGCCCACCCCCGAGGGGCTGGCCCCCTACGGCGCCAACCGCCTGCAGCTGGAACGCTGGGTGCGCGAGGACTGGCCGGACGCCCTGATCGTCCGCCTGCCCGCCCTCTACGGCAAGGGGCTGAAGAAGAATTTCCTCTATGACCTGCACACCATCACCCCCGCCCTGCTGCGCCCGGACAAGTACCAGCAGCTGGCCGCGGAGAGCGAGCTGGTGCGCATCGGCTACGAGGACGCGGGCAACGGCTTTTACAAGCTGAGCGGCAAGGCCGACCCGGCCGCGCTGCGGGCCTGGTTTGCCGCCGCGCCCTTCAACGCCCTGGCCTTTACCGACAGCCGCTCGGTCTACCAGTTCTACGACCTGGCCCGGCTGTGGCGCGATATCCGGACAGCCCTGGACGCGGATCTGCGGGTGCTGCATCTGGCCACCCCGCCCTTGAGTGCCGCCCGGGTCTATGAGGCCTTTACCGGCAAAACCTTTACAAACCACCTGCCGGGCGCCCCCTTTGATTACGACCTGCGCACCCGCCACGCCGCGCTGCTGGGCGGGGCCGGGGAGTATTTGTGCACTGAGCCGGAGTGCCTGACTGCTGTCTGTGATTTCTTAAAAAACTGGAACTGAACAAAAAGCCGCCGCCCGTACCGGGACGGCGGCTTTTTATAGGTAAAAATTCTCAGGGCCGGAGAATTCCGGCCCTGATTTCCGGGGTCTGGGGGGACGTTGTCCCCCCCAGATTGGCAAATCCTGCTTTGGCCGGGCAAATTGCTTTTTTATTTCACGCCGTGTATAATGTATTCTGTATCACTATGTGCCCGGCGCGCCCGGGCGGAAGGAGCGTTTGCGCATGGGCTTCAAACTGGCGGCTTCCAACATCGGCTGGACGGCGGCGCAGGACGAAACGGTCTGGCAGTGGATGAAAGATCTGGGCTACTCCGGGCTGGAGATCGCCCCTACCCGCCTTTTCCCCGACGCACCCTATGAATGCTGCAACGGCGCGGCCCTGTTTGCCGGGGTCATGTACCAGCGGTACGGGTTTTCTGTGGTCAGTATGCAGAGCATCTGGTACGGCCGGACCGGCAACATCTTTGTGCCCGAAGAAGCGGCCGAACTGGAAGAATACACCCTGGCCGCGCTGGAGTTTGCCCGCAGCTGCCGCTGCGAAAATCTGGTGTTCGGCTGTCCCCGCAACCGCAACCGTCCCGAGGGGGCGAGTGAGCAGGCAGCGGAAGAATTTTTCCGCCGCCTGGGCCCCGAAGCGGCCCGCCGGGGCGCGGTGATCGCCCTGGAACCCAACCCTCCTATTTATAATACCAACTACCTGAACACCACCCGGCAGGCGCTGGATCTGGTCAAAAAGCTGGCAACGCCGGGCCTTGCGGTCAACCTGGATGTGGGCGCCATGATCGCCAACGGCGAGCGCCCCTCCGACTATGCCAACGAGATGAAATACGTGAGCCACGTGCACATCAGCGAACCGGGCCTGGCCCCCATTGAGCGCCGCAGTCTGCACAAGGAACTGGCCCTGACCCTGGGCGCAGTGGGCTGGAAAGGCTGGGTGTCCCTGGAGATGAAAGCGTGCGACCCGGACGCACTGCGCCGCAGCCTGGAATACGTGGCGGAGGTGTTCGCATGACCGAAACCATCACCGGCCTGACCGGTGTGCCGGATTATACCCGCACCCGGTTTGCCGAAAAACACAGCGACTACTGTCTGCTGATTCCGATTATTAACGAGGGCGGCCGCATCCTGGCCGAACTGGACCGTGCCGCCAAGGCCGGTATCCCGGAAGTATGCGACATCATCCTGTGCGACGGCGGCTCCACCGACGGCAGCATGGACCCGGCGGGGCTGATCGCCCGGCGGGTGAATACTCTGCTGGTCAAGACCGGCCCGGGCCGCCAGGGCGCCCAGCTGCGCATGGGCCTGTGGGAGGCGCTGCAGCGGGGCTACAAGGGTATCCTGACCATCGACGGCAACAATAAAGACAGCATCGAAAGCGTGCCCCTGTTTATTCAGAAGCTGGAACAGGGCTACGACCTGGTGCAGGGCAGCCGGTTCGTCAAGGGCGGCCGGGCGGTCAACACCCCGCTCTCCCGCTGGCTGGCGGTGCGGTTCATTCACGCGCCCCTCATCAGCCTGGGGGCGCGCCACTGGTTCACCGATACCACCAACGCCTACCGGGCCTACAGCTGCGCCTACCTGACCCATCCGGCGGTGCAGCCCTTCCGGGACGTGTTTGCCGGGTACGAGCTGCTGGCCTACCTGAGCATCCGGGCCACCCGCCTGGGGCTCAAAGCCTGCGAGGTACCGGTGGAGCGCGCCTACCCCAAAGCCGAGCCCACCCCCACCAAGATCAAGGGGATGCGGGGCAACGCCAACCTGCTGCAGATCCTGTTCGCCGCCCTGGCGGGCCGGTACGATCCCTGACGGGGTATCCTAATTACAAACGGGAGGTCTTGTATGACCTGGGATAAAATCATTGTGGGCGCGGGGCTGTACGGGCTCTACGCCGCCGAGCAATGCGGCGCCCGCGGCCAGCGGGTGCTGGTGCTGGAAAAGGACCCCGGCCCCTTCATGCGGGCCACCTATATCAACCAGGCCCGGGTGCATATGGGCTATCACTACCCCCGCAGTTACTCCACCGCTATCAAGAGCGCCGGGTATTTCGAGCGGTTCTGTCGTGACTACGGCTTCTGTCTGCTTACCGAGTTTGACCAGGTCTACGCCACCAGTGCCCACTTCTCCTGGACCAACGCCGAGCAGTTCCGCAAATTCTGCGCCGCCGCCCATATCCGCTGCGACGACGTGTCCCCGGAAAAATACTTCAACCCCGGCCAGTGCGACGGGGCGTTCCTGACCACCGAATACACCTACGACGCCCAGATCCTGAAGAAGCATTTCCTCGAAAAGCTGGCTGCCCTGCCTAACGTGACCATCGCCTACTCCCACAAACCGGAATCGGTGCAGCGGACGGGCAGCGTCTGGCAGGTCAGGGCGGGGGACATCACCGCCGAAGCGCCGTTTTTGCTCAACGCCACCTACGCGGGTGTCAACGAGCTGCACGCCATGCTGGGCCTTGAGCCCTTTGCCATCAAATACGAGCTGTGCGAGATCATCCTCTGCACCGTGGACGAGCGGCTGAAAAACACCGGCGTCACCGTGATGGACGGGCCCTTCTTCTCCCTGATGCCCTTTGGCCGTACCGGACTGCACAGTTTGACCAGCGTCACCTTTACCCCCCACGTGACCAGCTACGATTCGCTGCCCACCTTCGCCTGTCAGGCGCGCAGCGGCGGATGCTGCCGCCCGGGGGACCTGGCCAACTGCGACAGCTGCCCCGCCCGGCCGGAAAGCGCCTGGCCCATGATGAGCCAGCTGGCCCGCAAGTACCTGCGCGAGGAATACGGCTTTGCCTATTCCCACAGCCTGTTCAGCATGAAGCCGATCTTAAAGGCCAGCGAGATCGACGACTCCCGCCCCACGGTCATCCGGCAGTATACCGGCGACCCGGCGTTTGTGAGCGTGCTCAGCGGCAAGATCAATACCGTATACGATTTGGACGAGGTGCTGCGCTATGGCGAAGAATAAAGAGAGCAATTTTCTCAGCGCGGTGGTCTACCTGCCCGAGGGCAGCGCCGACCGGGCCGTGCCGTTTCTCCGGATGCTGCACGGCCAGCTGGAGGAGCATTTCAAACAGTACGAGATCATCTGCGTGGACGACCGCTGCACCGACGGCACCGCCGAAACGGTGCGCCGCTGGGCGGCGGAAAACCTGGACAAGCCCCTGACCGTCCTGCACATGAGTCTGCGCCAGGGCCGGGAGCTGTGCATGAACGCCGGCCTGGACGCGGCCATCGGGGATTTCGTCTACGAGTTCGACACCCTGCAGACCCCCTACGCCCCGGAGATGATCTGGCAGGCCTACGAGAAAGCGCTGGAGGGCAACGACATCGTCACCGTGGGCCCGGAAAAGACCCGGGCGTTCAGTCACCTGTTCTACCGCATCTTCAACCGGTTCAGCCGTTCGGCCTATCCTTTGACCACCGACGCTTTCCGGCTGGTCAGCCGCCGGGCCATCAACCGGGTGCACGCGGTCAGCGAACACCTGCCCTACCGCAAGGCGGCCTACGCCGCCAGCGGGCTGCGGGTGGCGGCGCTCACCTTCTCCGGGCGGCTGGCCGCCGAGGACGGCGAGCGTCTGGACCTGGCCGCCGACAGCCTGGCCCTCTACACCGCCGCGGGCTACAAGCTGAGCCTGACAGTCACGGTGGGTATGCTGCTGCTCACCCTGGCCGAACTGGTCTACACCCTGGCGGTGGCCCTTACCGGCCGCCCCATCGAGGGCTGGACCACCACCATGTTTGTGCTTACGGTGGGATTCTCCGGGGTGTTCCTGGTGCTCACCCTGGTCATCAAGTATCTGAGCCTGCTGGTGGATCTGGTGTTCCGGCGGCAGAAATACCTGGTGGAATCCATCGAAAAACTGCAAAAGTGAGGAAACAGAATGGTTGCGCAGCAGATCCTATCGCCGGAACAAGCCCTGGCTGACCTGAAAAGGCGGATTAAGGTACAGTGGACCTGGGCATTCGGGGGAACGGCGATCACGGGCTTGCTGGTTCATCTGTATCGCATGGTGAACTTCCTGCAGGTAGACGACACCCCTTATTATGTTTACAGCGCCCAAGACAGTACATTCCTGGGCCGTTGGCTGCTTCAGTGGGCGGGCGCCATCAGTTCTTACATGGAACTGCCCGCCCTGAACGCCTTGCTGGCAATCGGCTATCTGGGGCTGTTTGCTGTGGTTCTGGTGGAATTGCTGCAGATTGAAACGCCGTTTCTGTGCGGGCTGATCGGCGGCTGCCTGGCTGTGCTGCCGGCATTTTCCACCACACTGCTCTTTGCTTATGCGGCGGATCCGTATATGCTGGCGTTGCTGCTGGCCGGTGCGGCGGTACTTGCTGCGCGGCGCTGGGAATCCTGGCGGGGAATTGCGGCCGGCGCAGTGATGCTCTGCCTGTCTATGGCGATTTATCAGGCCTATCTCGATGTGGCCGTGCTGCTTTGCCTGCTGGTCTGCTTTAAGGCGGTTTTGCAGGATGGCCCCCGCAAGATGCTGCCGGTCGCGGGCCGGATGGCGGGCATGGGGGTTATTGGGGTGGCCGGCTACATGCTCAGCGCAAAGCTGGCGCTTGCCTTGCAGGGAATTGAGGCAAGCGACTACGGCGGATTTGCAAGCATGGGAAGCCTCGACCCGGTGGGAAGCCTGCAGGTAGTAAAAGAGATCTATCTTGGGTTCGCGGCACATTTTTCTGGATAAGCTGTTCTATGCCACAAACCTGTTCTGGCAGCTGCTGGGATGGGCGATTCTGGGCCTGATGGGCCTGATGGCGGTTGCTCTGCTGGCAGCAGGGATCCGCGAACAGGGGATGCGTGCGGCAGAGAGAAAAGCAGTTCCCTATTGGCTGCTGGGCGGCGTCATTCTGCTCCTGCTGCCCGCCGGCGCTACAACACTGGCTATACCTCAGCCCAATACATTCCCCTACAATTCCCTGAATGGTTTTGCCAATGGATTGTTTGTGATAATTCCGCTTGTGTTTGCTGATTGGCTGCGTTCTTCCCTGCGTACCTGGGTGCAGGGGGTCAGATGGGCAACTTTGGCGGCAGTGCTTCTTATGAGCTGGCAATTTGTACTGGTGGCAAATCAGGCTGCCCGGTTGCTGGAGATGATTGAGCAGCGGGATCTGGCAAACACCAACCGGATTCTTTCCCGTTTGGAAATGCAGGAAGGATATTCCATCAACAGCACGGTTTTCTTTGCGGGCAAGTCGGTGCCTGTCGCCAGTGAAAGCCCGCTGATGCAGTACGGGGACAGGCTGCGTCTCAATATACGCGGCCTGCATACGGATTCTCTCCTGTATGGAGATTTTGCCTACAGAGTGTTCATGAACGACAATTTCGGTACGAATTTCTCCGCGGCCAGTACCGATACCCAAAACAGCATATTGGCCAGTGCAGAATACGCGGCCATGAAACCCTGGCCGGATGAAAGCCGTATACGATGGATAGGGGACGTACTGGCGGTACGCCTGGCCGAATAAATCAGATAATAAGGAAAACACCATGAAATTTCGCAAGTCTTTCGGGGCAAAACAAGGGGATATGGGGCCGGTGCTGTTCTGGGTGCTGGTTGTGGTGCTCATCGCCGGGCGTCTGGTGCTGGCCTCCTGCCAGGACGTGTACGTCTGGATCGACGGCGCGCCGCTGGACGACGAGCTGATGTTCCGGGCCGCCCAGAGCATTACCGCCGGCAACTGGCTGGGGGCCTACGATTACCTGACCCTGTCCAAACAGATGTTCTTCGCGGTGTGGCTGGCCTTTCTCCACCTGCTGGGGGTGCCCTACCTGATGGGCGGGCAGCTGCTTATGTGCGGCGCGGCGCTGGCGGCGGCCTTTGCCCTGGCCCCGGTGCTGCCCCGCCGCTGGATGCGGCTGGCGGTGTTCGGCCTGCTGGCCTACAGCCCCGCCGCCGCGGCCAGTTTTACCCTGCGGGTATACCGGGACAACATCTTCCCGGCCCTGTGCCTGTACGCCTTTGCCGGGTTCATCGGGGTGGCGCTGCGCTGCGCCGGGCCGGTGCGCCGCCAGCTGGGCTGGCTGGCGATGGCGGGCCTTGGCATGGGTCTTGCCTGGATCACCCGGGAGGATGGCATGTGGCTGCTGCCCTTTGCGGTGGTGGCCGTCATTGCCACCGCCGTGGCGGTGCTGCGGCTGCCCGGCCTTGCCCGCCGCGGCGGGCGGGTGGCGGTGCTGGCTGTGCCCTTTGCCCTCACCGCGGTGTGCGTCAACCTGATCTGCCTGCTGAACTGGCAGCACTATGGGCTCTGGGCCACCAGCGACTTTTCCACCGGAGCCTTTGCCGAAGCTTTCGGCGCCATGACCCGGGTCACCCACGAGGACTGGGACCCGCTGGTGGCGGTGCCCGCCGACGTGCGGGAAAAGCTCTATGACCAGGTGCCCGAACTGGCCCAGCTGGAATACTGGCTGGAAGAGGACGAGAAGTTCCGGGATGCCTGGATCGGCCGCCCGGACGGGGATTACCAGACCGGCGGCTTCTACTGGGCGCTGCGCCGCGCCGCCCAGTACGAGGGCTGGTACGAAACGCCCCAGACTGCCGCCGAGCACTGGCAGGCGGTAGCCGACCAGATCAACGAACTGTGCGACAGCGGCCAGCTGCCCTGTGACCTGCCCCGCCGGTCCTCCACCACCGCCCCCATCCGGGCGGAGTATGTGGCCCCGGTGCTGGCGGAGGGCCTGCACAGCTTCTGGTACGCGGCCACCTTCCAGGACTGCGCCCCCTACTACGCCGACCAGCGCAGCCTGGGCCAGCCGGAAGACCTGGCGGTGTATCACGAATATCTGGGCTGCACCACCAACGACGCGGCCCAGGCGGGCACCGACCTGCCCTACTACCACCCGCTGCGGATGCTGGTCTACAAGGCCTTTGAGGCGTTGCGGCTGCTCTACGCCGTGGCCCTGCCGCTGGCGCTGGCGGCGGCCCTGGCCCGGCAGCTGTACCTGGGCTGGGGGATGCTGCGCCGCCGCTCGGCGGACGGGCTGCTGCTCTGGCTGGCGCTGGCCGGGGTGCTGGCCATGGCGCTGCTGCGCTGCTTTATGATCGCCTTTGTGGAGGTATCCAGCTTCAACATCGGCACCTATGTGATGTATCTGTCCACCGTGCACCCGCTGCTGCTGCTCTACGCGGCGGGCGGGCTGCTCACCCGAAAGGAGGCCGCCGCATGCAGGTCGTGATCGTGGGGGCCGGCGCCGCCGGTCTCATGGCCGCCGGGGCTGCCGTGCGGGCCGGGTGCCGGGTCACCGTGCTGGAACATATGCCCGAACCCGCCAAAAAGATTCTGGTCACCGGCAAGGGCCGGTGCAACCTGACCAACAACTGCGACAACGAGGAATTTCTGCGCAACGTGCGCACCAATCCCCGGTTTTTGTATTCCTGCCTGCGGGCTTTCGGCACCGCCGATGCCATGGCCTTTTTTGAGGATCTGGGCGTGCCGCTGAAAACCGAGCGGGGCCGCCGGGTCTTCCCGGAAAGCGACAAGGCCTCCGAGGTGCGCTACGCTCTGCTGCGCTGGGCCGAGGGCGCAAAGCTCGTCCGGGCCGAGGCCCGGGAACTGCTGCTGGAGGACGGCCGCTGCACCGGCGTGCGGGCGGATACCGGCGATTTTGCCGCCGACGCGGTGCTCATCGCCACCGGCGGGGTGTCCTACCCGGCCACCGGCTCCACCGGGGACGGCTACAAGCTGGCCGCCCAGGCGGGCCACACCATCGTGGACCCGGTGCCCAGCCTGGTAAGCCTGGTGGAGGCGGGCGGCCTCTGCCGCCAGATGACCGGCCTGTCCCTGCGCAACGTGGAGCTGAGCCTGCTGGAGGACGGCAAGGAGATTTTCCGGGAGCGGGGCGAGATGCTCTTTACCCACTTCGGTATCTCGGGGCCGCTGACCCTGAGCGCCTCGGCCCATATCCGGGATATGCGCGCCCACAAATACGAGGCGTCCATCGATCTGAAACCCGCGCTGGACGAGGCCGCTCTCTACAAACGGATCACCGGCGATTTTGCCAAACTGGCCAACAAGGACGCGGTAAACGCCCTGGATCTGCTGCTGCCCGCCAAGATGCGACCGGTGGCCTGCGAGCGGTGGGGTGTGCCCGCCGACCGGAAAGCCAACCAGATCACCCGGGAAGAAAAACAGGCCTTGGTGAAGCTGCTCAAGGACTGGCGGGTGCCCATCCGCAGCCGGGGCGACCTGGAACACGCCGTCATCACCAGCGGCGGGGTGGACGTGCGGCAGGTGAACCCCCGCACCATGGAATCCCGGCTGTGCCCGGGGCTGTATTTCGCCGGGGAGGTGCTGGACGTGGACGCCTACACCGGCGGCTACAACCTGCAGATCGCCTGGAGCACCGCCCAGGCGGCCGCCCGGGCCCTGGCCGAACAGGCCGGCGCGTGAATTGGAATTGCAAACCAAAGAAAAGAGGATGTACAAGATGATCAGTGTTGCCATCGACGGCCCGTCCGGGGCCGGCAAGTCCACGCTGGCCCGGCGGCTGGCCGCCGAGCTGGGCTATGTGTATGTGGATACCGGGGCCATGTACCGGGCCATCGGGCTGTACGGCCTGCGGGCCGGGGCCGACCTGAAGGATGAGGCCCAGATGACCGCCCTGCTGCCCGCCATCAAGCTGGAACTGCGCTACGCGGACGGCGCGCAGCATATCCTGCTGAATGGGGAGGATGTGTCTGAGGCCATCCGGGCCGAGCAGGTGGGCATGGCCGCCAGCAGCGTGTCGGCCCATCCGGCGGTGCGGGCGTTCCTGCTGGAGACCCAGCGGGGCCTGGCCCGGCAGAGCAACGTGCTCATGGACGGGCGGGACATCGGCACCGTGGTGCTGCCCGACGCCACCCTGAAAATCTTCCTGACCGCCAGCCCGGAAGCCCGGGCCCGCCGCCGCCAGGCCGAACTGGCCGCCAAGGGTGTGGACGCGGACTACGACACCGTGCTGCGGGATATCCGCACCCGGGATGATCAGGATACCCACCGGGCCGCCGCCCCGCTGCGGCAGGCCGAGGACGCGGTGCTGGTGGATACCAGCGAGCTGGATTTTGAGCAGAGCTTTGCCGCTTTGCGCAAGCTGGTGGAGCAAGCCGCCGCAAAGGAGGGCTGAAAAGGTGCTGTACGCGGTAATCGTGGCGGCCGCCTGGGTGATCTGGCACCTGGGGTTCCGCATCCGGGTCTACGGGCGGGAATACCTGCCCAAGGACAAGGGGTTCGTACTGGCCCCGAACCATATCTCTGCCATCGACCCGGTGTTCGTGGTGCTGGCCCGGTTCTGGGGCCGGCGGATGCTGGTGCTGGGCAAGGAAGAGATCTTCCAGGTCAACGGCTTTTTCACCTGGTTTTTGAAGTATGTAGGGGTCGTGGCCGTGCATCGGGGCAAGGGGGACACCCAGGTCATTGACGAGGCCATCCAGGAGGTCAAGAACGGCCGGGGCATGCTGATCTTCCCGGAGGGCACCCGCAGCCATACCGGCGAGCCCGGCAAGGTCAAGAGCGGGGCTTTCGTGGTGGCCAGCGCCGCCAATGCGGACATGATCCCCTGCCGCATCATCTATTCCACCGGGCACATGCGGCTGTTCTGCCGGGTGCGGGTCTGTTTCGGGCCGCCCATCCCTGCCGAGCAGCTCTACCTGGGGGAGCATCGCTCCGCCGCCCGCCTACGGGAGTGCAAGCAGATGCTGCTGGACGCCTGGCAGCAGCTGTATGACCAGCATCATTTTTAAAGGAGACGCGGTATGGAGATCCTGAAAGCCAAAACCGCCGGGTTCTGCTTTGGGGTGGACCGGGCGGTGCGCATGACCTACGACCTGGCCGACGGGGGCCATAAGGTGGCCACCCTGGGCCCGCTGATCCACAACCCCCAGTGCGTGGCCGACCTGGCCGGACGCGGGGTGATCACGGTGGACACCCCGGACCAGGTGCCGGAGGGCTACGAGGTGGTGATCCGCAGCCACGGGGTGCCCCGGGATGTGTACGACCAGCTGGCGCAGCGAAACCTGGTGGTGCACGACGCCACCTGCCCCTTTGTGGCCAAGATCCACCGCATTGCCCGCCGCGCCGAAGAGGAGGGCAAATGCCTGCTGGTGGCCGGCGACAAGAACCATCCCGAGGTGCAGGGCATCGTGGGCCACACCCGCGGCGAGGTGTTCGTATTTGCGGATCTTGCCGAATTGCAGGCCTGGGATGGGCCAAAAATGACGAAAAATGGGCTGTTTGTTGTTGCACAAACCACATTTCAAGTTACAAAATGGTTAGAATGTGCGGAGTTTCTAAAAAAAGTCTATACAAACGCCGAGCTTTTTGATACAATATGTAGTGCGACGTGGACGAGGCAACAGGAGGCGGAAGGCCTCAGCCAACGATGCGACCTGATGGTTGTCATCGGGGGTCATCATTCTTCCAACACCCAGAAGCTGGTGAAAGTAGCCGCCAGGCACACGCGGGCCGTCTCGGTAGAAACCGCGGACGAGCTTCGGCCGGAGTGGTTTTCCGGCGTGCGCCGGGTGGGGGTCACCGCCGGGGCTTCCACGCCATCGTCTATAATTGAGGAGGTACTTAACCGTATGAGCGAAGAAATCCGTGACGAGATGAGTTTTGCCGAGATGCTGGAAGCGTCCGAGGCAAAACCGGTGTTTGCCGGCAAAGTTGTCAAGGGCATCGTGACCAGCGTCAAGCCCAATGAGATCGAGGTGGACATCGGCACTAAGCACACCGGCTATGTGAAGCTGAGCGAGATGACCGACGATCCCTCTGCCCGTGCTGAGGATCTGGTCAAGGTCGGCGACGAGCTGGACCTGGTGGTGGAGAAGACCAACGACCAGGAAGGTTCTGTCTATCTCTCCAAGAAGAAGCTGGAGAGCCGCAAGGGCCTGGAAGAGATTGCCAAGGCCGCTGAGGAAGGCACCGTCATGGAAGGCGTCGTTACCGAAGCCAACAAGGGCGGCGTCGTTGTTCTGGTCAAGGGCGTGAAGGTCTTCGTGCCCCGCAGCCAGGCTACCATGCGCCGTGATGAGGATTACACCCAGCTGGTGAAGCAGAACGTCAAGCTGGTGATCACCGAGTGTGCCGGCCGCAAGATCGTGGGCAGCATCAACAAGGTCACCGCCGAGGCCAATGCCGCCAAGCGTGAGGCCTTCTGGGCCAACGTGGAAGTGGGCCAGACCTACACCGGCGTGGTCAAGAGCCTGACCAGCTACGGCGCCTTCGTGGACGTGGGCGGCGTGGACGGCCTGTGCCACATCAGCGAGCTGAGCTGGAACCGCATCAAGCACCCCAGCGAAGTGGTCAGCGTGGGCGACACCATCGAGGTGTACGTGAAGGATCTGGACCGCGAGAACAAGAAGGTTTCCCTGGGCTACAAGAAGGCCGAGGACAACCCCTGGGAGAAGCTGCGCAACGAGTATCCCATCGGCAGCGTCTTCACCGCTCCCGTGGTCAGCATCACCAAGTTCGGCGCTTTCGTCCGCATCCTGCCCGGTGTGGATGGCCTGGTGCACATCAGCGAGATCTCCAACGAGCGTGTTGAGAAGGTCGGCGACGTGCTGAAGGTTGGCGACGAGGTCAACGTGAAGCTGCTGGATGTGGACTTCGACAAGAAGCGCATCAGCCTGTCCATGAAGGCTCTGCTGAACAACGACGAGGAGTAATCCTGCGCCGCAGCAAGCAGACACAGCAAGGCAATCAAAGCGCCCGGCCAAACGGCCGGGCGCTTTTCTTTTGTCGCTTCCGGCAATCCCTGCCACTTGTCACCCCTTTTCGGGCGTGGTATACTGGTATCCAGACAAATCCAGTATGGAGGTGCTGCCATGCAGAAACTCTGGGCCCTGGGCTGCCGGCTTTTCCGGCAGTATGAAGAGGCCATCGTCTATCTGATCTTCGGGGTGCTGGCCACCGCGGTCAACATCCTGGTCTACGGCATCTGTGCCGGCCCGCTTGCCATGAACACCTTCTGGTCCACCTCGGTGGCCTGGGTCATCTCGGTGCTGTTCGCCTACGGCACCAACCGCACCTGGGTGTTCAAAAGCAAAAGCCGGGGCGCTGCCGCCTGGAAGGAGTTCGGCCTGTTTGTGGGCTGCCGCATCTTTACCTACTTCACCGATGTGGCCTTCATGTGGGTGGCCGTGGACCTGTACGGCGCGCGTTTCGTGCCGGTCAAGTATATGCTTCTGTGGGAACTGGCCGCCAAGTTCGCCAGCAACGTGATCGTGGTGGTCCTGAATTATATCTTCTCCAAACTCATCATCTTCAAGAAGAAAAAGTCCTGAAACGGAGGTACAGCTATGCAGAAGAAGAACAAAGGATTTGCGTTTCGTCTGGTGGGCCTGATCCTGGGGATCGTGGGCATCAGCGTGTCGGCGGTGGCGGTGGTCTTTTCCGCCATCGGGCTGTACCAGGCCCGCCGCTGCAAAAAGTGCAGGATCGACACCGGCGTATAAACCAACATCCGGCGAGGGGGCGCGTTTGAGGCCGCAGGCTTTGAACGCGCCCCCGTTTTGTTCCGGCATACCCCGGCCCGGCTTTCCATATGCTGGAACAGGGCCGCGTTTCCCGATACCGGCGGCCCCGGGGAGGAATACTGGAATGTGGACGCCGCTTGCCATGACGATTCTGGCCGGGCTTTCCACCGGCGTGGGCGGGCTGATCCCGCTGCTTGTGCCCCCCTCCGACCGGCTTATGGCCGGCTCCATGGGCTTTGCGGGCGGGGTGATGCTCACGGTATCCCTGGCGGATCTGCTGCCCGGGGCGCTGGCCGTTTACCGGCAAAGCCTGCCGCCCCTGCCCGCCGCCCTGGCCCTGGTCAGCCTGCTCTGCATGGGGATGGGGCTGGCCGCCCTGATGGGCCGCCTGCTGCCGGACGCCCCTGCCCGCACCGGTCAGCCGGACAGCCGGGCCGCCGCGCTGCGGGGCGCCATGGCTGCCGGGCTGGCCCTGGTGCTGCATAACCTTCCGGAGGGCCTGCTCACCCTCTTTGCCGGGGTGGCCGACCCCAAACTGGGGGCCCGCATGGCGCTGGCCATCGCCCTGCACAACCTGCCCGAGGGGGTGGCAGTGGCGGCCCCGCTCTACTGCGCCACCGGCAAACGCTGCCGCTCCGCTTTGGCCGCCCTGGCCAGCGGCCTGGCCGAACCGGTGGGCGCCCTGCTGGCTTTCGGGGTGCTGTACGGGCGGCTCAGCCCGGGCTTTCTCAACGGGATGCTGGTGCTGGTGGCGGGGGTCATGTGCTGGGTCAGCACCGCCGAACTGATCCCCGGCGGCCTGGGCGTACACCGGGGCGCGGCGGTGGGCGGTATGGCCGGCGGCGTCTGCCTGATGCTGGCGGGAATTGCTTGTTTAGGCTGAAGGTGGTATAATAATCCCTGTGTAACCTGCTTCGCGGCCGCCTGTGCGCAGCCGCGGAACACGCGAAAGGGGGCGGCGGCTTATGCGGCGCGGACTATGGAAAATCTGCCTGGCGGCTTTGGCCTGCCTGCTGACGGGCTGCAGCCTGACCAGCACCCCCTCGGTGGAAGAGCTGCTGCGTGCGCCGCAGCTCTCCGGCCAGCACAGCCAGGTGCAGAAAGCGCTGGACAGCTACCTGGGCGAGAGCGCCCAACTGAAATACCCCACCAGCGGCCAGGGGCTTTCCCCCTTTGTGTTCGGCGATCTGGACGGGGACGGCGTGGAGGACGCGGCGGTGCTCTATACCAGCACCGCCAAGGGCCAGAACGTCCATGTGGCGATTCTGGAACAGACCGACTCCGGCTGGACGGTCACCCAGGAACAGGAGGGCCTGTCCACCGAGGTGGACAGCGTAAGCCTGGCCAGCCTGCAGGAGGGCAGCAGCGCCCAGCAGCTGGTGGTGGGCTACGCCAGCCCCCAGGGCGACCAGTACCTGGCAGTGTATGCGTATCAGGACAGTACCCTCAGCTGTGTGCTGCAGGAGGCCTACTCCCGGTATCTGGTAGCGGACATCACCGGCCGCGGGGTGGAGGATCTGGTGGTGGTGGCCCCGGTGGCCGAGGGCGGCCTGCGGCTCAAGCTGCTTACCGCCGGGCCGAACGGCTTCACCATCGGGCAGGAGCTGCTCACCGATTCCCGCTTTGTGGACTGTGCGTCCCTGCAGATCAGCCGCGGGTCGGACGGCGGGCATTACCTGGTGATGGACGGGCTGATCGGCTCCTCCGGGTCCTATATGGCCAGCTGCCTGTTCCGGTGCGACGCGGCAGGCCGCCAGCTGGAACCGGTGCCCGAACCGGGCGGGGTGGATCTGTACACCGCCAGCCTGCGCTACTACGGCAGCCTGTACAGCATGGATATCAACAACGACGGTATGGTGGAGATCCCCACCCAGGTGCAGGACGATTCGCTGGGCATCACCAGCCTGGTGCAGGAGCACCGGCTCAGTTTTGTGGCCTGGAACAGCTATACCAGCCAGCGCAGCCGGCAGGTGAGTTTCGGCGTGCTGGATGAGGAATACGGCTATTATCTGCCGGTGCCTTTCAGTCTGCGGGGGCAGATTTCCCTGTGTGACAGCGGCACCGACGGCTGGGAGATCCGGGATCTCACCGGCGATACCCTGTATCTGCGGGTGCGGGTGGCGCCCCTGACCACCAGCCTGGTGGGCTATACCCGCATCGCCACCGTGGGCTCCCAGCAGGTGGGGGCACGTCTGGGGCCGGACAGCCAGGTGTTCAGCCTGGAAAGCCTGGCCAAACGCACCCTGGTGCTGTAAGCACCGGTTTTCTGGTAAATCGCGCCGCCTGCGGGCGGCGAAGGAGGTCCAAACCCTATGAAACGTGTACTGGTAGTGGAAGACGAAACCAGCATCCGGGAGCTGATCGCCCTCAACCTGCGCATGGCGGGGTACGAGGTGCTGGAAGCCCCCACCGCCGAGCGCGGGCTGGAACTGCTCAGCGCCCAGCGCTGCGACGCGGCGGTGCTGGACGTGATGCTGCCCGGCATGAACGGGTTTTCCCTGTGTGAGACCATCCGCCGGGACGACTCCGCCATCGGCATCATCATCCTGAGCGCCAAGGGCCTGGAATCGGACAAGATCCGGGGCCTGTCCATCGGCGCCGACGACTACATGACCAAACCGTTCAGCGTGTCCGAACTGCTGGCCCGCATTGAGGCGCTCTGCCGCCGGGTGGCCCGCACCGGGGGCGACGCCGCGGCGGCCCCGCCGGATACCCGGCTGGTCAGCGGCAGCTTTGTGCTGGACGAAAAAGCCCGCATCCTGTACAAGGACGGCGAACCCATCGACCTGACCCAGGTGGAGTTCCAGATCATGGAACTGTTTTTCCAGAACCCCGGCACCGCCCTGGTGCGGGAAAAGATTCTGGAAGGGGTCTGGGGCGAAAATTACTACGGCGACGTGAAAATCGTGGACGTGAACATCCGCCGCCTGCGCATGAAGATCGAGGACGAGCCCTCCCAGCCCAAGCACATCCTTACTGTCTGGGGCTACGGCTACCGCTGGAACGGCTGACCGCGTCCCGCTGAACCTTTGCCGGAAAGGAGGCTGCCATGAACAGTATCACAAAACGCTGGCTCACCGGCAGCCTTCTGATCACCCTGATCGCGCTGATCCTGGCCGAGGCGGTTTTCCTGGTGGCCAACCGCCAGAGCTACTACAGCGGGGTGGAACAGGCGATTCTCAGCCGGTTTTCCAGCATTTCCGGCCAGCTGAAGATGAACGTGGGCCCCACCGCCGCCGCCACCGCCCAGGCCCGCAGCCTGGCGCTGCGCCGGATGGTGGAGCAGTTCGACGCCAAGGACAAATTTGAATTCATGCTGCTGGACGCGGACGGCGGGCTGATCGCCACCTCCAGCGGCTACCTGCCCGCCGACGGGGAAGGGGATTGGAGCGCAGAACTGGACGCCGCCGTGGAGGCGGGCGGTACCGCCCGGCGCATCTATACCTCCGCCGCCGGGGAACGGGTGCTGGCCATCACCATGCTCACCCCCTACGCCGCCGAGGACGTGGCCGCGCTGCGCATGTCCACCAGTCTGGAACTGGTAGACGATGCTCTGTCCCAGAACGCGGTGATCAGCCTGGCGCTGATCGCCGTGATCCTGGGCTTCAGCCTCTGGTCGGGGCTGTTCTTTGTGCGCTCCATCGTCAACCCGCTGGGCCAGGTGGAGAACATCGCCGCCCGCATAGCCCGGGGCGATCTGAGCGCCCGCCTGCCCGAAACGGACAATAAAAACGACGAGATCGGCCGCCTGTGCACCACCATCAACCAGATGGCGGAGGATCTGAGCAAGACCGAAAAGCTGAAAAACGACTTTATCTCTTCGGTAAGCCATGAACTGCGCACCCCGCTTACCAGCATCCGGGGCTGGGTGGAGACCATCGCCCAGATCCGGGACCCGGAGGACGAAAACTACCGCAAGGGCATCGCCATCATCGGCCGGGAGACCGACCGCCTCTACGACATGGTGGAGGAACTGCTGGACTTTTCCCGGATGCAGAACGGCATCAAGATGGAACTGACCCCCCTGGACCTGGTGGCGGAACTGACCGACGCGGCCCTCTTTGTGGAGGCCCGCATCAAGCAGGAAGGGCTGCGGCTGGTCTATGAGGAACCCGACCTGCCCCTGCCCATCCTGGGCGACGCGGGGCGGCTGCGTCAGGTGTTCATCAACGTGCTGGACAACGCCATCAAGTATTCCTCGCCGGGCGGGGCCATCACCCTGGACCTGCTGGACGACGGGGAAAACGCCTATGTGATCATCCGGGACGAGGGCCGGGGCATCGCGCCGGACGATCTGGAAAACGTCAAACTGAAATTCTTCAAGGGCAAGGGCGCGGTGCGCGGCAGCGGCATCGGCCTGGCGGTGGTGGATGAGATCATCACCGCCATGGACGGCGCGGTGGACATTACCTCCGAGCTGGGCAAAGGCACCGCCGTCAAGATCCGCCTGCCCCTGTACATCCCCGGCCGGGCCCGTCCCGACCCCTGAACCCTGCCTTATCGCGGCCTGCGCCGGGCCGATAATTCTGCGGCGCACCGGCGGCCTTTCCGGCCGCCCCGAAAGGAGAACCCATGCCAACCCAACATACCCCCAAAGAACGCTTTAAAACCAGCGTGGGCGGCCAGGCCCTCATGGAGGGCATCATGATGCGCGGCCCCGAAAAAATCTGTGTGGCCGTGCGCAAGCCCGACGGCGAGATCGACCTGAGCTACGACACCGTGCGCCATCACGCCTGGGCCCGCATCCCCTTTGTACGCGGGGTGCTGGCCATGGTGGAGAACATGGTGCTGGGCTACCGGTACCTAATGCATTCCGCCGAACTGAGCATGACCGAGGAGGAACAGGAAGCGGAAAAATCCCGCTTTGACGCCTGGCTGGAAGCCCACGCCGGGGAAAAGCTCCAGTCGGTGATCATGGCGCTGGCGGCGCTGGCCGGCGGCGGCCTGGCCATTCTGCTGTTTCTGGTGCTGCCCACCCTGCTCACCGGCCTGCTGACCAAAGTGCTGCCGGTGGACGGCTTCCGCGCTTTGCTGGAAGGCATCTTCAAGATGATCATCTTCCTGAGCTATATGTATCTGTGCAGCCGTATGAAGGAGATCCACCGGCTGTTCCAGTACCACGGGGCCGAGCACAAGACCATCGCCTGCTACGAGGCCGGTCTGCCCCTGACGGTGGAGAACATCCGCCCCTGCCGCCGGTTCCATCCCCGCTGCGGCACCAGCTTTATCTTCCTGGTCATCCTGATCAGCATTCTGGTCTCCAGCGTGCTGCCCTGGCCCAGCACCGCCCTGCGGGTGGTGTACAAGCTGCTGCTGCTGCCGGTGGTCATGGGCATCAGCTACGAGCTTATCAAGCTGGCCGGCCGGTACGACAACCTGTTCACCCGTATCATCAGCGCGCCGGGGCTGTGGCTCCAGCGGCTGACCACCTTTGAGCCGGACGATTCCATGATCGAGGTGGCCATCGCTGCCGTGACCCCCGTTCTGCCGGACAAGCCGGAGGACGGTCTGTGGTAACCGCCGGGCTGCCTTTGCGGCTGGCCCGTGCCCGGCTGACCGGCCGCCTGCGGGACGCCGGATGCCCCGATCCGTCCTTTGACGCGGCCTGGCTGCTGCGCTATGTCACCGGCCGGGATCCCCGGCTGGACGATACCCCCCTCTCGGAAAGCGAAGCCGCCCGGCTGGAAGACCTGGCCCGGCAGCGGGCCGGGCGTATACCGCTGCAGTATCTGGCCGGGCGCTGGCCCTTTCTGGATATGGAGCTGGCGGTGGGGCCGGGGGTGCTGATCCCCCGGGCGGATACCGAGGTGGTCTGCGAAGCCGCCGCCGCCCGGGTGCGGGACCTGCCCGCCCCCCGGGTGCTGGATCTCTGCGCCGGTACCGGCGCGCTGGGGCTGGGGGTGCGCAGCCTGGTGCCCGCCGCCCACGTCACCCTGCTGGAAAAAAGCTCCGAGGCCTTTGTCTATCTGCAGCGCAACTGCACCGAACAGGCCGCCGCCCGCCCGGGCCCGGCCCCCGTGCCGGTGCAGGGGGATATCTTCACCTGGCAGGACACCCTGTCCGCCGGGCAGCTGGATCTGATCGTTTCCAACCCGCCCTACCTGACCGGGGAAGAGATGGACGCCCTCCAGCCGGAGGTGACCTTTGAGCCTGCCATGGCGCTGGCCGCCGGGACCGACGGGCTGGACTTCTACCGCCACATCGCCGCCGCCTACCGGGAACCCTTGCGCCCCGGCGGCTGGCTGGTGCTGGAGATCGGCTGGCAGCAGGAACAGGCCGTCCGCGGGCTGCTGGCCGCCCAGGGCTGGACGAACATCGGCAGCGGGCAGGACTACGGCGGCAATCCCCGAGTGGTCTGGGCACAAAAATTGTAAATTTACAACAACTTTTAGTTGTAATTTGCCCGCAAATCGGGTATACTATAGGCATGGGCCGCGTTGGCGGCTTTATCGAACCAATTCCCGCCCCCGGGCGGAGCTAAAGGAGCTGCAGGATATATGGCTGAAAAGAAAAACGCCGCTTCGCCGGAAAAGAAGCAGGGCAGTGATAAAAAGGCCGCGCTGGAAACCGCGCTGGCCCAGATTGAAAAACAGTTCGGCAAGGGCGCCGTCATGAAGCTGGGGGCCAACGTGGCCATGCAGGTGGATGCCATCTCCACCGGCAGCCTGTCCCTGGATCTGGCGCTGGGCGTGGGCGGTGTGCCCCGCGGCCGTGTGATCGAGATCTTCGGGCCGGAGTCCAGCGGTAAAACCACCCTGGCCCTGCATGTGCTGGCCGAGGCCCAGAAGGCCGGCGGCGAGGTGGCCTTCATCGACGTGGAGCACGCCCTGGATCCGGTCTATGCCCGGGCGCTGGGTGTGGACATCGACAGTCTGCTGGTCAGCCAGCCGGACACCGGCGAGCAGGCCCTGGAAATCTGCGAGGCGCTGGTGCGCTCCGGCGCCATCGACGCCATCGTCATCGACTCGGTGGCCGCCATGGTGCCCCGCGCCGAGATCGAGGGCGAGATGGGCGATTCCCACGTGGGCCTGCAGGCCCGCCTGATGAGCCAGGCGCTGCGCAAACTCACCGGCGTCATCGGCAAAACCAACACCGTGGCCATCTTCATCAACCAGCTGCGTGAAAAGGTGGGCGTGGTCTACGGCAACCCGGAGGTCACCGCCGGCGGCCGCGCGCTGAAATACTACTCCAGCGTGCGGATCGACGTGCGCCGCATCGAGGGCCTGAAGGATGCCAGCGGCCAGTTCATCGGCAACCGCACCCGGGCCAAGGTGGTCAAGAACAAGGTGGCCCCCCCGTTCAAGGAGGCCGAGTTCGACATCATGTTCGGCGAGGGCATCTCCAAAACCGGCGAGGTGCTGGACCTGGCCGTGCGGCTGGGCGTGATCCAGAAGAGCGGCGCCTGGTTCAGCTACGGCGATACCCGTCTGGGTCAGGGCCGCGACAACGTGAAGATCTACCTGAAAGAGCACCCCGACTTCATGGCCGAGGTGGAGAGCATCGTGCGCGCCAACGCCGACAAGCTGCTGGCCGCCGGCAAAAAGGGCAAGGTGGAACCGGTAACGGTGCCCGCGCCCGCCGCCTCCGCCAAGCTGCCCTCCGACGCGGTGGCCCGCGCCAAGGAAGCCGATCTGGACATCATGGTGGAGGACTAAATGCGCATCACCGCCATCCAGACCACCCGGAAAGGCCGGTTTGCCCTGTTCGGGGAGGAGGGCTTTCTCTTCTCGCTGGACAGCGAGACCTTTTTCACCCGCCATATTGAGGAGGGGGACTGCTTCACCCCCGAGGAACTGGACGAACTGCGGGCGGCCAGCGATACCCGCAAGGCCTGCGACAAGGCGCTGCGCTGTCTGTCGGTGCGGCTGTGGGCGGCGGGGGAGCTGTACCAGCGTCTCTGCCGGGATTTTGACGAGCACTCCGCCGCGGCGGCGGTGGCCAAGATGCAGCAGCTGGATCTGCTGGACGACGCCTCCTTTGCCCGCCAGAAAGCGGCCTGGATGGCCCGCCGCAACAAAAGCCCCCGGGACATCCGGATGCAGCTGGCCCGCTGCGGGGTGGACGAGGGCGTGATCGAGGACACGCTGGCGGAGCTGTTCGCGGAGGACGGGGAGGAACTGTCCCCCGCCCGGCAGGCGATTCTCCGCCTGCTGGAACGCCCCTACGGCGCCCGCCTGGCCGCCGGCGAGACCGACAAGGTCAAGGCCGCCCTGGCCCGCCGGGGCTTTACCCATGAGGATATCCGGGCGGCGCTGGCCGCCTGGCAGGAACAGCGGGAGGAATAACCCCGCATCAAACAAGCACGATCCGATGCCGCACGGCCCGCAGGGGTGGTGCGGTGTCGCTGTACAGGGAGGTACCTATGAAAATTGCCGTGATCTCGCTGGGCTGCCCGAAAAATCAGGTGGACGCGGATGTATTCTGCCACAGCCTGCTGCGGGCGGGCCACACCACCGTGGCCGAACCCCGGGAAGCCGACGCGGTCATCATCAACACCTGCGGCTTTATCGAAAGCGCCAAGGCGGAAGCCATCGAAACCATCCTGACCGTCTGCGCCTACAAGGAGGAAAACCCGAACCTGAAGGTGATCGTCACCGGCTGCCTGGCCGAGCGGTACCGTCAGCAGATCCGGGAGGAAATGCCCGAGGTGGACGCGGTGGTGGGCATCGGCTCCAACGCGGCGCTGCCCGCCATTCTGGAGCGGGTGGCCGGCGGCGAAACGGTGGAGAGCTACGGCCCCAAGACCGCTCTGGCTTTGGGCGGCGCCCGGGTGATCTCCACCCCCCGGCACTTCGCCTATCTGAAGATCGCCGAGGGCTGCAACAACCGCTGCCATTACTGCGCCATCCCCATGATCCGGGGCCCGCTGCGCAGCCGTCCGCTGGAGGACTGCCTGGCCGAGGCCCGCTGGCTGGCCGAGGAAGGGGTCAAGGAACTGATCGTGGTAGCCCAGGACCCCACCGCCTACGGGGACGACCAGGGCAAAAACCAGATCTGCGAGCTGCTGCGGGGGCTGAACGCCATCGAGGGGCTGGTCTGGATCCGGTTGCTCTATGCCTATCCGGAGCGCATCACCGATGAATTCATCGAAACGCTGGCCTCCTGCGACAAGGTGGTCAAGTATCTGGATCTGCCCATCCAGCACTGCAACGACGAGATTCTGAAAGGCATGAACCGCAAGGGCGGCCGGGCCGCTGTGGACAGCGCCATCGCCCGGCTGCGGGCGGCCATCCCGGATATCGTGCTGCGCACCACCCTGATCGCGGGCTTCCCCGGCGAGAGCGAGGAACAGTTTGAGGAACTGTGCCAGTTTGTGCACGATGTGCGGTTCGACCGGCTGGGCTGCTTTGCCTACAGCGCCGAGGAGAACACCGTGGCCGCCACCATGCCCGGCCAGATCGAGGAAGAGGAAAAACAGCGCCGGGCCGACCGGATCATGGACCTGCAAAGCCGCATCATGGGCGAAAAGCAGGCCGCCCGGGTGGGCCAGACGGTGCGGGTGATCTGCGACGGGGTGGATGAGGAAACCGGCCTGTACCTCTGCCGCAGCGCCGCCGACGCCCCCGAGATCGACGGAAATGTCTGCGTTTCCAGCGAAATGCCCCTTTACCCCGGCGAATTTTATGATATACTCATAGAAGAAAGCGATCTGTACGACCTGTACGGCGTGCCGGTCGAATCCGCCGAGTAAATTCTACCCGCCCGGGCTTTCCCGGGCGGTTTTCGTCATAAGGAGCGTTTCCCATGAATCTTCCCAATAAACTGACCCTGGTGCGTATTCTGCTGGTTCCCGTCTTTATGCTGTTTGCCGGCGGGGTTCTGCTGGCCTATCAGCCCGCGGGATATTTCCTGGCGGGGGCGGTGTTCGCGGTGGCCAGTTTCACCGACTTTCTGGACGGCTACCTGGCCCGCCGCTGGCACCTGGTCACCGATTTCGGCAAATTTGCCGACCCGCTGGCCGATAAGCTGCTCACCACCACCGCCTTTCTGTACATGATGAAGGACGGGGTCTGCAGCCCGGTGGTGCTCACCCTGATCCTGGCCCGGGAATTCGCCGTGTCCGGCGTGCGGATGGTGGCGGCCAGCGCCCCCGGCGGCAAGGTCATCGCCGCCAACTGGTGGGGCAAGATCAAAACCGTGCTGCAGATGGTCACCATCCTGGTCTACTACTTCGGCCTGGGGACCTTGAGCCTGGGCGGCAGTATGGCCGCCAACCAGGCGTTTTACTGGGTCTCCAAGGGGCTGTGCTGGCTGGTGGCGCTGGTCACGGTGCTCAGCGGCGCGCAGTACATCTGGCAGAACCGCCAGTTCATCAACACGGCCAAATAACACCGGGCGCTTGACTTGCCCGGCTGCGGCCCGTATAATGGGAATACACAGAACAAATGCGTCTGGATCGGGCAGAGTACCCGGCAAGCAACCAACAGAGAGAGGGGGCCATGGGCTGCAAGCCCCCTCGGGGCAGGCTGCCGCGGGAAGTGCGCCCGAGAGCACGGAGGGTGAACGGCCGGTTTCGGCCCGGTAGCCCTCTGCGGATCGCCCCGTTACCGGCGGCAATGAGTAAACAATGCGGAGTGGAACCGCGGCTTTTCGCCGCCTCCGTCTGCCCGAAAGGGCGGACGGGGGCGGCGTTTTGTTTTGGCGGTCCGCCCCGGCTGAATGAAAAAGGAGCGTGCAGAACGTGAAGATCTTCAACACCCTCACCCGCACCAAGGAGGAGTTTGTCCCCCAGACCCCCGGCGAATACCGGATCTATGTGTGCGGCCCCACCGTCTACAACTACATCCACATCGGCAACGCCCGGCCGCTGATCGTCTTTGACACCCTGCGCCGGTACCTGGAATACCGGGGCAACAAGGTGCTGTATGTGTCCAACATCACCGACATCGACGACAAGCTGATCAAGAAGGGCCAGGAGGAGGGCACCTCCATGCAGGAGGTGGCCCGCCGCTTTGAGGCCGAGTACAAAAAGGACGCCGCCGGGCTGAACGCCCTGCCTCCCACCGTGCAGCCCCGCGCCACCGAGCACATCGACCAGATCCTGGACATCGTGGCCGATATCATCGACAAGGGCTACGGCTATGTGGCCCGCAACGGGGATGTGTACTTCCGGGCCCGCAAGTTCAAGGAGTACGGCAAGCTCAGCCACCTGAACCTGGAGGATCTGGAAAGCGGCAACCGGGAACTGCGCAGCCAGATGGACGACGACCTGAAAGAGGATCCGGCGGACTTTGCCATCTGGAAAGCCGCCAAGCCCGGCGAGCCCGCCTGGCCCAGCCCCTACGGCCCGGGCCGTCCCGGCTGGCATATCGAGTGCAGCGCCATGGCCCGCACCCATCTGGGCAAGACCATCGACCTGCACTGCGGCGGCCAGGACCTGATCTTCCCCCATCATGAAAACGAGATCGCCCAGTCCGAGTGCGCCAACGGCTGCGAGTTCAGCCGCTACTGGATGCACAACGGCTTCTTGAACATCGACAACCGCAAGATGAGCAAGAGCGCGGGCAACTTCTTCACCGTGCGGGAGATCGCCGACAAGTACGGCTACGAGCCCATCCGGTACTTTATGCTCAGCGCCGGCTACCGCATGCCGCTGAACTACACCGTGGAGCTGATCGAAAGCTGCAAGAGCAGCCTGGAACGCCTGTACACCTGCCGGGATAACCTGGACTTTGCCATCAAGAACGCCCCGGCCGAGGGGGAGGAGACCCTGAAAGAAAAGGCCGCCGCCGTGCGGGAGAAGTTCGATACCGCCATGGACGACGACCTGAACACCCCCGACGCGCTGGCCGCCCTGTTCGACTTTGTGCGCCAGATCAACACCCTGGCCCCCGCCGCCTCCAAGGGCGCGCTGGAGGAAGCCGCCAAGGCCTTTGATGAGCTGACCGGCGTGCTGGGCCTTTTGTACAACCGTAAGAAAGAGGACGAGGTGCCCGCCGAGGTCACCGCCCTGGTGGAGCAGCGTGCCGCCGCCAAGAAGGCGAAGGACTGGGCTACCGCCGACGCCCTGCGGGCACAGATCACCGCCCTTGGCTGGGTGGTGGAGGATACCCCCCAGGGCCCCAAGGTCACCCGGGCCTGAGCAACGGTGTGCGTCACAGACACACAGATGAAGAAATTTCACACAGTAACGTGAAAAAATCCCGTGGAAATGCTGATTGACAACTGCCTGTCCATCGGCGTATACTACACGCATAAACAGCAAGGGCGCTGAGGGGCCGACCTCAGCGCCCCTGCTGTTTTCTTTTTCCGGGCCGCGGAGCCCGGGCCTCGTTCGGCCCGAGGCGCTGGATGCACAAAGCCGCCCTTACCCCTTGGGGCGGCGTGCATCCCCGATCAGGACCCGCGCGGAGGGGCGCGGCGGCAGGCAAGCGCCGCCCGAACAGCCGCATCTGCGGGGCATAACGAGGGAGGAAATGTGTATGTACAACTCTGCGGACGTATTGTGGACCCTGTGGGGCGCGGCCATGGTATTTTTTATGCAGGCGGGTTTTTCGCTCTGTGAAGCGGGCCTGACCCGTGCCAAGAATACCGGCAATATTCTGATGAAGAACCTGATGGATTTTTGTATCGGTACCCCGCTGTACTGGCTGGTGGGCTTTGGCCTGATGTTCGGCGGCGCGGGCGCTTTTATCGGCCGGCTGGACCCGCTGATCCGGGGCAGCTATGATTTCGGCACCCTGCCGCTGTGGTGCTATGTGATTTTCCAGACCGTGTTCTGCGCCACCGCCGCCACCATCGTGTCCGGCTCAATGGCGGAACGCACCAACTTCAAGGCCTATTGCCTGTACAGCGCGCTGATTTCGATGGTGGTCTATCCCATTTCCGGCCACTGGATCTGGGGCGGCGGCTGGCTTTCCAGCCTGGGCTTCCATGACTTTGCGGGCAGCACCGCGGTGCATATGGTGGGCGGCATCACCGCCTGCATCGGCGCCGCCATGCTGGGCCCCCGGATCGGCAAATACACCAAGGACGGCAAGCCCCGGGCCATTCCCGGCCATAACCTGACCGCACTGGCCACCGGTGTGTTTATCCTGTGGTTCTGCTGGTTCGGTTTCAACGGCGCCAGCACCGTAAGCCTTTCCAGCGACGAAAGCATGCTCAGCGCCTCGCTGGTATTCATGAACACCAACATGGCCGCGGCGGTTGCCACCTGCGCCACCATGCTCTTTACCTGGATTCGGTATAAGAAGCCGGACGTCTCCATGGCCTTCAACGGCACCCTGGCGGGGCTGGTGGCCATTACCGCCGGCTGCGACATGGTCAGCCCGGTGGGCGCGTTCTTCATTGGCCTGATGGCCGGTATCCTGGTGGTGCTGGCGGTGGAGTTCTTTGACAAGGTAGCCAAAATTGACGATCCCGTGGGCGCGGTGTCGGTACACGGTGTCTGCGGCGCCTTCGGTACCATCTGCGTGGGCCTGTTTGCCACCGACGGCGGCCTGTTCTACGGCGGCGGGGTCCGGTTCCTGCTGGTTCAGCTGGCGGGCGTAGTGTCGGTGGCCGTGTGGGTGCTGGTGACCATGACCATCATCTTCAAGGTGATCGATAATCTGGTGGGCCTGCGGGTTCCCGCCGAGGTGGAGATCGACGGTCTGGATATCCATGAACACGGCCTGGCCAGCGCCTACTCCGGCTTTGCCATCACCGATGTGTCCGCTGCGCTGGACGTGAACGAAAACACCGATCTGGGCGAGGACGATTACGAAAAGGCCGGCGAGCACCGGCAGACAGCCGCGGTGCCGGTGGTGCGCACCGAACCCGCCGACCCGGCTGCTTCGTCCGGCATGTACAAGGTGACCATCATTGCCCGGCTGTCCCGCTTTGATGAACTGAAAACCGCCATGAACCAGCTGGGCGTCACCGGCATGACCGTGACCCAGGTCATGGGCTGCGGCATCCAGCGGGGTGTGGGCGAGTACTACCGGGGCGTGGAGATGGACGCCACCCTGCTGCCCAAGATCAAGGTGGAGATCGTGGTCAGCAGCATCCCGGTGGACGCCGTGATCGAAACGGCCAAGAAAGCCCTTTACACCGGCCACGTGGGCGACGGCAAGATCTTTGTCTACGGGGTGCAGCGGGTGGTCAAGGTCCGCACCGGCGAAGAGGATTTTGCCGCGCTGCAGGACGTGGAATAATCGGTTTGTTTTCAACAGAATAAAACTTCTTGTCCGGGCGGACGGTTCCCTTTGCGGAAACCGTCCGCTTTTTGTGTCCGCATGCAATAGCCTGCCGGGCCGGTTCGTATCCATACAGGAAAAGTTTCACAGCCTTTTCGCCGGGATGCGGGCCGTTTCGCCTGTACCCGGCAGGGGATTTGTGGTATACTTGTCCCAGTTGTGCGGACTGTGAGGTGCATCATGGAACAACGCAAATCCAACATTTTCTGGCCGCTGGCGGCGGTGCTGGCGGCAGCGGTGCTGGTGCGGGCGGTGCTGGTCGTGCTGACCGAAGGGTACAGCTACGACATGAACTGCTTTACCGCCTGGGCGCTGCGCATGGCCGAAGTAGGGCCGTTTGAATTTTACGCTGCGGATTATTTTGCGGATTATCCCCCTTTGTATATGCTCTGGCTGGGGATACCCGGCCTGCTGATTCGGGCGCTGGGCCTGGATACCGGCGGCGGGGCGGCCCGGCTGCTGCTCTGCGCGCTGCCCATCGCGGCGGACGGGGTGCTGATCTGGCTGGTATACCGGATCGGCAGCGGCTGCCGGTACAATAAGCGGGTGGCGCTGCGGGCCGCGGCGTTTCTGGCGTTCTGCCCGCCGCTGCTGTTTGATACCGCTGTCTGGAAACAGGTGGACGGGTTGTTTGTGCTGCCGCTGGTGCTCTGCTTCTGGCTGCTGAGCCGCCGGCGCCGCCTGCCCGCGGCCCTTGCCTACGGTTTTGCCCTGGCGCTCAAACCCCAGGCGCTGCTGCTGGGCCCGGTGCTGGCGGTATGCTTCTTGCAGCCGGCAGTGATCCCCGCGCCCGGCCAGCCCCGGGATGCCCAGGCCCGGCTGCGGGCTCTGGGCCGCACCGCGCTGGGGGCGGTGATCGCCCTGGCCCCCACCGTGCTGGCGGGGCTTGCCTGCGGCAAAAGCCCGGTCTGGCTGGTGCAGAAATATTTCGGCACCTCTCAGAGCTACCCCTATGCCACCGTCAACGGCTTTAACCTGTGGGCGGCGCTGGGCGGCAACTGGGTGGATCAGACCGCCCGCCTGGGTCCGCTTACCTGGCAGCAGTGGGGCACCCTGGGGATTGTACTGGCCACCCTGGGCCTGTGCTGGCTGGGCTGGCAGGCAGCCCGGCGGGGCCATTTCTGCCCGCTGACCCTGGCTGCGGTGTATGCGGCGGCCATCTTTACCGTGTCCCACCGGATGCATGAGCGGTACCTGATCCCGGCGGTGCTGCTGGCCATCGCCGCCAGCGCCAAATGGGGCGACCGTCGGCTGCTGGGGGCGGCGGCGGGCCTGTCGCTGACCAGCCTGCTGAATCTGGCCATTGTCTATTCCAGCGTGGGCACCAGCGACGAATTCCTGTCCAGCGCCCAGGCGGTGCTGCTGGTGCGGTTTGCCGGCCTGGCCGAAACCGTCTGCTTCGTACTGCTGGCCCTGGAGGCCGGGCGGCTGCTGCTTACCGGCCGGGTCTGCCAGATTCATATGCGGCCCCGGCGGGAGGTCTGGGCCGCCCCGGCCCCCCAGCCTGTCTGGGCCAAATGGGAATGGGCCGCTTTAGGCGGGCTCACCCTGGCCGCGCTGGTGCTGGGCCTTGTGTATCTGGGCGACACCACCGCCCCGGAAAACCCGCTGGATGCCTCCGGCACCACCGTTACCGAAACGGTCACAGTGGAGGGGCAGGCATCCCAGATTTGGCTGTATGCGGGCATCTCCACCGGCGGTAACCTGACGGTGACCGACTCTTCCGGTCAGGTGCTGGTGCAGCAGGAGCTGGGCCACGGTACCACCTTCAAGTGGAACGCCTATACCGCATCGGCCACCGGAGAGGTGACCGTGACGGTGGAAAACGGCGCGATCATGGAGATCGCTTTCCGGGATGCCGACGGCGCGCTGCTGCCGGTGAGCGGCGGCGGTGCCCTGTGCGACGAGCAGGCGCTGGTGCCGGATAGCATCAGCCAGCTGAACAGCATGTACTTTGACGAGATCTACCACGGCCGCACCGGTTACGAGATGCTGCACAAGATGAGCGTCTACGAAACCACCCACCCGCCCCTGGGCAAGGTGTTCATCATGCTGGGCATCGCGGTGTTCGGGATGAACGGCTTCGGCTGGCGGGTGGCCGGGGCGCTGTTCGGCGCGGCGATGGTGCCGCTGTTCTATCTGCTGGGCCGCCGGCTGACCCGCCGGCCCTGGCTGGCCCTGGTGGGGGCGGCGCTCTTCGGGCTGGACTTCATGCGGTTCACCCAAAGCCGCATCGCCACCATCGACGTGTATGTGACCTTCTTTATCCTGCTGGGCGCCTATTTTATGCTCTGGTACGCCCAGACGGTGCTGCAGAAAGGGGTGCGGGCGGCAATCCTGCCCATGGCCCTGTGCGGTGTGGCGTTCGGCCTGGGCTGCGCCAGCAAATGGACCGGCATCTACGCCGGGGCCGGGCTGGCGGTGGTCTACTTCTGGGTATTGTATGCCCGCTGGCGGCAGCAGCAGCCGGATTTTGGCCGGGAGGCCGCGCTGGCCATCGGCGGCGGTGTGGTATTCTTCGTGGCGGTGCCGCTGGTCATCTACCTGGCCAGCTACCTGCCCTACGTGTGGCGGGATCCCTCCTTCGGCCTGGCCGACTGGTGGGAGTGCCAGATGTCCATGTTCCGGTACCACAGCCAGCTGGTGGCCACCCATTCCTTTGAATCCCGCTGGTACACCTGGCCGCTGATGCTGCGCCCGGTGTGGTACTATATGGGCAGCGGCCTGCCCCAAGGCACCTACGCCAGCATTGCGGTGCTGGGCAATCCGGTGGTCTGGTGGGGCGGCCTGGCCGCGCTGCTGGCGGTGGGCCGCCGCATCCTCTGCGGCAAGGGCAGCCGCCGCGGCGCCTTTGTGGGGGTGTTGTTCCTGGCCCAGCTGCTGCCCTGGGTGCTGGTTACCCGGTGTACCTTCCTGTATCACTACTTCCCCAGCCTGGGCTTTACGCTGCTGGCGCTGCTGCTCTGGCTGGCCCGGCTGGAACGCCGCCGCCCGCAGCTGGCCCGCGGGCTGGCCGTGGCAATGGTGGCCCTGGCTGCCGTGCTGTTTGTCTGGTTCTATCCCGCGCTGGCAGGCGTGCCGGTCAGCGAGGGCTGGGCCCGCAGCCTGCTCTGGATGCCCAGCTGGGGCTTCTATATCCTGCCGTAAAATAAAATACCGGCCGCCGCGCCCGGGATGCTCTCCCTGGCGCGGCGGCCGGTTTGTTTTTCTTACAGACGGATGTGACGGGGGGTGCCGTTCACAAAGATGGGGGACAGCTCGCCCTGGATCAGCGGGCGGGCATACTGTTCAAAGGCTTCGTTTACATGGGTGCCGTCGGCAGCGATCCAGTCGGCGGGTACCGTCTTTTCCAGGTTGGCCACCTGCTCGATCTCCACGGTGCCGGTCACGCACTGGTAGGGCACGTCGCTCAGCCGGCGCAGGGTCACCATCCGGCCGGTCAGGCCGCCCCGGGCCGCCTCCACCGCCGCGGCGCCTACCCGGTAGGCCTCGTCAATGTCGGTGCGGCTGGCCAGATGGCTGGCGCACCGCTGCAGGGTGGACAGCTCAATGGCGCGGCTCTTGCAGCCCAGGTTGCTCTGGATCAGATCGCTCAGGTACCGGCTGGTACCGGACAGCATGCTCTTGTGACCGAACGCGTCCAGCTGCCCGCCGCCGGACACCAGGTCGCACAGGAACACCCCGTCCCGGGTGCGCACGCCCTCGCTGGCGGCGATGATCACATTCGGCTTGCTGCGCTGCAGCGTGTCCACCTTGCGCAGGAAAGTCTCCGGCGAGAAGGGCACCTCCGGCAGCAGGATCATGTCCGGGCCGTCACAGTCCGGCCCGCAGGCCAGGCAGGCCGCGCCCGCCAGCCAGCCGGCGTGGCGGCCCATGATCTCGGCTACCGTCACGCTGCGCAGGTCGTATACCGAGGAGTCGCAGATGACCTCCTTCATGATGGTGGCGATATACTTGGCCGCGCTGCCGTAGCCGGGGGTATGGTCGGTGAGCATCAGGTCGTTGTCGATGGTCTTGGGCACCCCGATAAACCGGATCGAGCTGCCGGTCGCCCGGCCCCAGGCACTCAGGCGGGCGATGGTATCCATGCTGTCGTTGCCGCCGATGTAGAAGACCGCCCGGATATCATACCGTTCAAACAGGGCGAACAGGGTGCGGTAGGGGCCCTCGTCCTGGGCGGGGTCGGGCAGCTTGTAGCGGCAGCTTCCCAGATAGCTGGAGGGGGTGCGCAGCATCAGTTCCACGTCCAGCTTGTCCCCCAGCAGTTTGTCCAGCTCCACCAGGTTGCCCTGCAGAAAGCCCTGGATGCCGTACTTCATGCCGTAGATACGCGGCGCACCCAGCGACCGCGCGGCCTCGTACACGCCGGCCAGGCTGGCGTTGATTACCGCGGTCGGCCCGCCGGACTGGCCCACCAGAACGTTCCCGATCCCGTTCGTCATCATATCGTTACCCACTTTCCCTTTCGGATGTTATATAATACAGACAGAAGGCCCGCCTGACGCGGACCTGCCCTTTATTGTATCGGATTTTCGGCCGGGACGCAATATCCCGCCGCCCGGCCGCGTATTTTGAGTAGAAAGACCAAAAAAGAAGGAGGGAATCTCATGAAACGCACGATTTTGACAATGCTGGCCCTGCTGCTGGCCTGCGCGCTGCTGGCCGGCTGCGGCGCTTCGTCTTCCATGAACACCGCGGTGGGCGGCGGAGCGGCGGCTGCCGCGCCCCAGGAAAACTACGATATGGCCATGGAGGAGAGCGGCGTAACCAGCGGGGAAACCGGTACGCTGCTGCCCGAAGCGGGCGGCCGCAAGCTGGTGTACACCGCCACGCTGGACCTGGAAACCAAAACCTACACGGACGCCCGCACAGCCCTGCTGGACGCGCTGGACAAGGCAGGCGGCTATGTGGAGAGCAACGAGGAGGGCGGCAGCGCCGAGCGGGGCAGCCGCTGGTCCCGCCTGACCCTGCGGGTACCGGCCGACCGGTATGCGGATTTCCTCAATGAGGCTTCCGGCGTGGGCAACCTGGTGAACAAGCAGGAGCAAATGGAGGACATCACCGCTTCCTACGTGGATGTGCAGGCCCGGCTGGAAAGCCTGGAGACCCAGCGCACCCGCCTGACCGAACTGATGGCCCAGGCCGAGAACCTGACCGACCTGCTGCAGATCCAGCAGCAGCTGAGCGATGTGGAGTACCAGATCGAAAGCTACACCGCCCAGATGCGTGCCATGGACGACCAGGTGGACTACTGCACCGTGGAGGTCTACCTGAACGAGGTGGATTCCCTGACCATCGTGGAGCCCACCTTTGGTGAGCGAATTGGTGAGGCCTTTGCCAACAGCTGGGTGGACTTTGGCGAGTTCTGCCAGGATCTGGCGGTGTTCCTGGTCTACCGGCTGCCGGCGCTGCTGGTGCTGGCGGTGATCCTGGTGATCGTGCTGCTGATCGCCCGCCGCAGCCGCAAGCGCATCCGCGCCACCGCGGCCGCCCGGCCGGTGCCGCCCGTCCAGCCTGGCGCTGCGGGCGCGGACTACGGCCCGCTGTACGCAAAGCCCGAATCCGACAAGCCGGAAAAACCGGAATCCTGATCCTACACAGTAAGGCGGCGGCCCCTGGGGGGGGCCGCCGCCTTGATTTTGTGACAAAAATCGAAAAATGTATTGACAAGTACACTTGGCAATGGTATCCTGATACCACACAAAAGCCAGTGGTTTGGTCCAGGAGGTGTACCCATGCAGAAGGAAGAAATTCTGGAAAGAGCCCGGCAGGAAGGCGTACTGGGCATCGACGAAGAAACCCGGGTCATGCGGGACAAAGGGCGGCTGTTCGGCAAAACGCTGTTCTGCGGGGTGTTCCTGGTTATCGCGCTGCTGGCGTTTGCCGCCGGCCGGGAGATCGATTACGGCGTCCGCGCCATGTTTCTGGCCTATCTCACCGGGGAATGCTACGCGGCGTGGCGGTTCAAGCGCAGCCGGTTGCAGCTGTTCCTGGCGGCGGCGGCCGGATTTGTCACCGTGCTGGCATTGGTGGAGGTCGCCTGCCGTATGCTGGGCGTGGCATTGTGAACGAGGCGCTCGTTCTGAAAAACCGCCTGCGGGAGGCCCGCAGTGAAAAGGGCCTGTCCCAGGCGGCACTGGCGGAATTGGTGGGCGTTTCCCGCAACACGATCAGTTCCCTGGAGACGGGGCAGTTCAGCCCCAGCGCTAAGCTGGCGCTGATTCTCTGTATCGCGTTGGACAAAAAATTTGAAGAACTGTTCTACTTTGACTGACCGGTATGTGCCGGGAGAGGGAGGCATCATGACACGAATCCTGTTTGTCTGCCTGGGCAACATCTGCCGCAGCCCTATGGCGGAATATGTGATGAAGCAGATGGTGAACGACGCGGGGCTGGCCCAGGCGGTCACGGTGGCCAGCGCGGCCACCAGCCGGGAGGAGGAGGGCAACGACGTCTATCCGCCCGCCCGGCGCACCCTGCTGGCCCATGGGGTGCCCTGCCCGCCCCGGACGGCTACCCCGCTGACCCGGCAGGACTATGCCGCCTGGGACCGGATCATCGGTATGGAGGCCCGCAACCTGGCCGATATGCGGCGGATTTTCGGCGGTGACCCGGAGGGTAAGCTGCAGTTGCTGCTGCACTACGCCGGGGAGGAACGGGGCATCGCGGACCCCTGGTACACCGGCGATTTTGAGGCCACCTACGCGGATGTGTGCGCGGGCTGTGCCGGCTTGCTGGAAACCCTGAAACAGAAATAAATGAAACGCGCCGCCCGGGCCAGCCGGGCGGCGCGTTTTCTGTGTCAGGATTTGCGGCCCATCCGGGCACTGATCAGCAGGGTGAAGCCCTCCGAAACGGGAAAGGCCAGCCAGACCCCGGTAACGCCCCACAGCGCGGCCAGCAGCACGGCAAACAGCACGATGCTTACCACCCCGCGGGAGAGGGCGATCACCGCGGATTCCCGGCCCATGCCCACGGCCCCGAAGTATCCGGCCCGCACAATGTTGAAGCAGGCCAGCAGGAACCCGAGAAAATACAGCCGGATGCCCGGCACCGCATAGGCGGCCAGCTGGGCCGAGCCCTCGCTGTTGAACACCGCCACCAGCGGTTCGGCCAGCAGCAGCACCATCGCCACCAGCACCACCGCCAGCGCGGCGGCGATCTGCAGGCAGCGGCGCAGCAGCCAGGCTTCCTCCTCCCGGTTTGCGGCACCGTGGGCGGCGCTGGCCAGCGGCTGCAGCCCCTGAGATACGCCGTTGAACAGGGCGGTGGCCACCAGCGCCACATTGGCGATGACCCCATAGGCGGCCACCGTTACGTTGCCGCCCAGGTTCAGCAGCAGAAAATTGAATACCAGTGTGGTCACCGCGCCGGAGATCTCGCCCACAAAGGCCGCCACACCCAGGCTGCAGCTGGCGGCCAGCCGCCGCAGGGAGGGCACCGCCCAGACAAACCGCACGTTGTTTTTGGGCGAGAGATAATGCACCAGGCAGATCCCCATGCTCACCAGCGGGGACAGGCCGGTAGCCAGCGCCGCGCCCACCATGCCCATCCCCATGGGGAACATGAAGATGTAGTCAAACAGAATGTTGAACAGCCCGCTGGTCAGGGTGGCGGCCATGGCTATGGTGGGGGCGCCGTCGTTGCGCACAAAGGCGGTGCAGGTGTAGTTCAGCATGAAAAACGGCGCACAGCACAGCGCGATCCGCAGATAGCTGCGGCCCACTGCCAGGATGGTGGCGTCCGCCCCCAGCAGCAGCAGTACCCCGTCGGTGGCAAACAGCCCCAGCAGCACAAAGGGCACACTGGCGGCCAGCGCCCCCAGAGCCGAGCCGGAAAAATACCGGTCTTCGTCCCCCCAGCCCACCGCCCGGCTCAGGGAATACCGGGTGGCCGACCCCACCCCGATCATCGACCCGATGGCAAACATCAGCCCGTATACCGGCAGCGCCAGATTCAGCGCGGTGATGCCGTTTGCCCCCTGGGCCACCGAGATAAAAAAGGTGTCGGCCAGCAGATAGCAGGACAGGCCGGTCATGGCGATCAGATTGGACACAATGTAACGCCGCAGCTTGGTTTTCATGGCAACTCCTCCGCAAAAAAAGCAGCATCCCGGTTTACGACTGCAAAGACCTAACGCCGTAAACAGAAATGCTGCCCGCATCGGCCCTACCCGGTGGCAGGGCCTTTATTCAATTCCAGAGCCGAGTATACCATATTGTTTCGCCAAAATGCAAGGGGTCAGCGGTCCCACTTGTCGCACAGGGCGTCGATCTGGTCGGCAAAGCGGGCCAGATCCTTGTTGGCGCCGCCCTCGTTGCGCTCGATCACCGCCAGCAGGCGCTTGCCCGCGTTCAGCAGCCGCTGGAACACAGGGCTCGTCTTGCGGGCGGCGGCCGGCTTCTTGATGCGGGCGCTGTTGCCCGGATCCAGGCACCGGCCGGTAAGCAGGTCGTACTCCGCCCCGTTGAAAGGCGCTTCAGCCCGCAGGCCCAGTTCCCGGGTCAGCAGCCCGGCAAACTCATCACAGACCGCGTCGTCGCCATGCACCACAAACACCTGGCGGGGCGGCGGCTGGATGCCCTTGGCCCAGCGCAGCAGGCCGCTCTGATCCGCGTGGCCGCTTACGCCGGCCAGCACCTGGATCTTGGCCCGCACCTGCACCGGCTCACCAAACAGTTTGACCTCCTTGACGCCCTCCACCAGGGCCCGGCCCAGGGTTCCCTCCGACTGGTAGCCTACAAACAGGATGGTGCTTTCCGGCCGCCACAGGTTGTGTTTCAGGTGGTGGCGGATACGTCCGGCCTCGCACATGCCGCTGGCGGACAAAATTACGTGGCTGCCCTGCAGCATGTTGATGGCCTGGGATTCTTCTTTCTTGACCGACAGGTGCAGCCCTTCAAACTGCAGCGGGTTGATCCCCTTTTCCAGCAGGGCCCGGGCCTCGTCGTCTACGCACTCCCACAGGTTTTCCCGGAATACGTGGGTGGCCTCCACCGCCAGGGGGCTGTCCAGCCAGACCTCAAAGTTGGGGAACCGGGGGGCCAGGTTCTGCTCCTTGATCTGGCGGAAGAAATAGAGCATCTCCTGGGTGCGGCCCACCGCAAAGCAGGGGATGACCAGGTTGCCGCCCCGGGCAAAGGTGTCCTCCACCAGCGCGGCCAGTTCCTTGGCGTAATCCGGCCGGGATTTGTTGTGGTTGCGGTCGCCGTAGGTGCTCTCCATTACCAGGATGTCCGCCCCCGGCGGGGACTTGGGATCCCGCAGGATGGGCTGATTCAGGTTGCCCACGTCGCCGGAAAAGACGATTTTCTCCTCGCTGCCGTTCTCGGCGGCCCAGATCTCGATGCAGGCGGAGCCAAGCAGATGCCCCACGTCGGTAAACCGCACCCGGATGCCGGGCAGAATCTCCCGCTTTTCCCCGTAGGGTACCGGCACGAACTGCTTCATCACCGCCAGCGCGTCGGCCACCGTGTACAGCGGCTCGTACGGCTCGCCGCCGCTGCGGGCGGCTTTGCGGTTGCGCCACTCGGCTTCACTCTCCTGAATGTGGCCGGAATCCTGCAGCATAATGGCGCACAGGTCGGCGGTGGCGTCGGTGCACCAGACCGGCGCGGCAAAACCCTGCTTGTACAGCAGCGGGATCCGCCCGGAATGGTCGATATGGGCGTGGGTCAGCAGCAGGCCGTCCAGCTGGCCGGGCGGCAGATCCATCGGCTGATTTTCATACAGGTCGGGGCCCTGCTCCATGCCGCAGTCGATCAGCAGCCGGTGCCCGGCCGCCTCCAGCAGAAAGCAGCTGCCCGTCACTTCGTGCGCGGCGCCCAGAAAGGTCAGTTTCATAGGGTTCGCCTCCTTTGCAGCAATGCGGCCGTTACCCGGCCGCTTCTTAGCTTTATTATACGCGATTTGCAGCAGTATGTGGTAAACTTTTTATAAATAAACAGAAAAATTGTTGCTTTTATGCTGCGGCAATACAAAAGCGGGCCGGATTCTTCCGGCCCGCTGACGGGGACTGCTATCAGCCAATCAATTCATGGTGCCCTCGGCACGCTCAAACAAATGCTCCACCGCCCGGGCCAGCGGCTGGTTTTCCTCCCGCTGCAGCTGGGGGTCGGCCCGCAGAATTGCGCCGGCCTCCTCCTGTGCCGCGTACAAAGCGCGGGTGTCGGTCATCAGGTCGGCAATCTGCAGCACCGGCAGCCCGTGCTGGCGGCTGCCGAAGAAATCCCCCGGCCCCCGATGCTCCAGATCGTATTTGGCGATCGCAAACCCGTCGCTGGTGCTGCACAGAAACCGCAGACGTTCCCGCACCGACTCCGAATCATGGTCGCTGATCAGGATGCAGCAGCTTTCCGCCGCGCCCCGGCCCACGCGGCCCCGCAGCTGGTGCAGCGCGCTCAGGCCGTACCGCTCGGCGTTTTCAATCACCATCACCGTGGCGTTGGGCACGTCCACCCCCACCTCGATCACGGTGGTGCTTACCAGCACGTCCAGTTCCCCGGCCTTGAAAGCGTCCATCACCGCTGCCTTTTCTTTGGGCTTCATCCGCCCGTGCAGCAGACCGATCCGCCGTCCCGGCAGCAGCGGCGCCGCCACCTTGTCCCGGTAATCCGCCGCCGCCTGCATCTCCTCGCCGGAGTTTTCCCCCTGCTCGATCAGCGGGCACACCACATACACCTGGTGCCCGGCCTCGATCTGCTTGTTTAAAAAACCGTACATATCACGGCGTTTTATACTGGTTGTATAATACGTCTTGACCGGTTTGCGGCCCGGGGGCAGTTCATCCAGGATGGAGATGTCCAGATCTCCGTAGATCAGCAGCCCCAGCGTGCGGGGAATGGGGGTGGCGCTCATCACCAGCAGATGGGGGCTGTCCGCCTTGGCGGCCAGCAGGCCCCGCTGCCGCACCCCGAACCGGTGCTGCTCGTCCACAATGGCCAGCCCCAGCCGGGCAAATTCCACCCCGGCCCCGATCACCGCGTGGGTGCCCACCACCAGATCCGCCTGGCCCTCGGCAATGGCTTTCAGGGTCTGGCGGCGGGGGGCGGCCTTCATTCCGCCGGTAAGCAGCGCCACCTGTACCCCCAGCGGCCCCAGCATCGCCTGCAGGCTGCGGGCGTGCTGGGCGGCCAGAATCTCGGTGGGGGCCATCAGGGCGCTCTGCCAGCCGCTGCGGGCGGCAATGTATACCGCCGCCGCCGCCACCAGCGTTTTGCCGCTGCCCACGTCCCCCTGCAGCAGCCGGTTCATGGGGGCGGGGCCCCGCAGGTCGGCCGCGATCTCGCCCGCGGCCCGGCGCTGGGCCCCGGTGGGGGCAAAGGGCAGCGACCGCCACAGCGGTTCCAGGTCCACCCGGCCCATGCGGGCGCCGGTCTGGCCCGCGCCCCGGCTCTTCATCAGGTTGACCCCCAGCTGCAAGGTCAGCAGTTCTTCAAAGATCAGCCGCCGCCGGGCCCCCGCCGCCTCCTCCGCCGAGCGGGGCCGGTGGATGGCCCGCACCGCCTCGGCCCGGCCAGGCAGCCGGTATTTGGTCAGCAGGGCAGGGGGCAGGGGTTCCTCCAGCTGCCCCACGGCCTCCAGCGCCGCCGTCACCGCCTGGCTGATCCGCCAGCTGGGCAGCCCCTCGGTCTGGGGATACACCGGCTCCAGCGGGGCTTTGGTCACCTGCGCCTGGGTGCGCACCAGCGGGTTGGCCATCTCCCGGCGGGTCAGGGTGCCGGTCACCCGGCCCTGAAACCAGTATTCCTGCCCCACCTCCAGCTTGTCGGCGGCGTAGGGGTTGTTGAACCAGGCCAGGCTCAGCGCCGCGTCCCCGTCCCCGGCCTGCACCCGCTGCAGGGTACGCCCGCCGGGCAGACGGCGCATCGGCTCCTTGGCGTAGACAAAGGCCCGCACCACCGTCTCGGTATCAAAGGGTGCGGCGGCCACCCCGCCCGCGTTGGAGTAGTCGATGTACCGGCGGGGATAGTGGGCCAGCAGGTCGGCCACCGTCCGGATGCCCAGCCGGGCAAACCGCTCGGCGGTGCGGGGGCCTACATTCTTCAGATACTGCACCGGCGTATCCAGCTGCATGGCCTGTGCCTCCTTTCGGGAAAATTCGTGCAAAAGCAAAAGGCGCGGGAGAGGAAACCCCTCTCCCGCGCGGCAGGAATCCGGCTTTCCGCCTTATTCCACGCTGATCATATAGTAGTAGACCGGCTGGCCGCCGCTGATGTGGGTGACCTCGATGTCGCCGCCTACCTTGGCGCGTACCAGCTCGGTGGTGCGCTCGGCCTCTTCCTCGCTCACATCGCAGCCGCTGATCACGGTGATGAAGCTGGTATCCCGCTTGGCCATGCTGCGGGCCAGACGGTAGGTGATCTTGGTGATGTCGCTGCCGGTGTTCACGATCTTGCCGTTCTCCAGGGCCATGATCTCGCCCTTCTTGATCTTCTTGCCGTCAAACTCGCTGTCGCGGGCGGCAAAGGTCACAAGACCGGTGCTCACCTTGTCGGCCGCCTGCATCATGTTGATGGTGTTGGCATCCACGGTGGCGTCGGGGTCAAAGTTCAGCATGGCGGTGATGCCCTGGGGAATGGTGCGGGTGGGCAGCACCACGATCCGCCGGTCAGCGATCTTCTGGGCCATCTCGGCGGCCATGATGATGTTCTTGTTGTTGGGCAGAACAAATACGGTCTGGGCGGGCACGCTCTGCACCGCGGCCACGATGTCCTCGGTGGCCGGGTTCATGGTCTGGCCGCCGGACACAATGGCGTCCACGCCCAGGTCGGCAAACACCGCCCGCAGGCCCTCGCCCGCGGCCACGGCCACAAAGCCGTAGGCACGCTCCGGGTCAACCGCCGCGTAGGGGAACTCGCTGGCGGGGGCCGCCTCGGCCTTCTTCTGCTTCTCCAGGCCCTTGCCCTGCTTCTGGCGGGCCAGGAACTGCTCGTGCATGTTCTCGATCTTGAAGCCGGTCAGATACCCGTACTGGATCGCATGGCTCAGGATCTTGCCCGGGTCAGCGGTGTGCACATGGCAGTTGATGACCTCGTCGTCCTCGATCACCACCACGCTGTCGCCGTTGGATTCCAGGAAAGCGCGCAGCTTCTCGGTGCTGCAGTCCTCGTTCTTGTTCACCAGGAACTGGGTGCAGTAGCCGTTCTTGATGTCTTCCACCTTCATCAGGTCGTCGGTGAACACGCCCTTGCCGGCGGCATTGCTGCCCGCGGCCTTGGCGGGGGCTTCGGCGCCGGCGACGATCTCACCGCCGTGGAACACCTGCTGCATACCCGCGAAGATGATCACCAGGCCCTGGCCGCCCGCGTCCACCACGCCGGCCTTTTTCAGCACCGGCAGCTGGTTGGGGGTGTTGTCCAGGGCTTCCTGCGCGGCGGTCATGACCCGGTCCCACAGCTCGTTCACATCGGTCAGGCCGCTGGCAGCCGCCTGTTCGCCGGCCACGCGGGCCACGGTGAGCATGGTGCCCTCGGTGGGCTTCATCACGGCCTTGTAGGCAGCCTCCACGCCCTTCTGCAGCGCGGCGGTCAGGTCGGCGGCATCGGCGGTCTTCTTGCCGTCCAGCGCCTTGGAGAAGCCGCGGAACAGCAGGCTGGTGATAACGCCGCTGTTGCCGCGGGCGCCGCGCAGCATGGCGCTGGCGGCAGCCTTGGAAGCCTCGGCCACGGTGCAGTCGTCATCCAGGGCGTTCAGCTCGGGCACGGCGGCCCCCACGGTCATGCTCATGTTGGTGCCGGTGTCGCCGTCCGGCACCGGGAAGACGTTCAGTTCGTCCACGCGGGTGCGCTGGTTGGCGATGTTGTTGGCGCCGGAAAGGATCGCGTCGCGCAGGATCTTACCAGTAATCATAATTCAAAACACCTCAAATACGATTATCACTTGTAACCCGGGCCGCCGGGCGGGGTAGGTACGGGCGGACGGTCATTCAGCGGAGAGGATGTCCTCCACCCGCACGTCGATGCGGCAGACCTTCAGGCCGGTGGCATGCTCCACCTCATCCTTGACCTTATGGGTGATGGCCCGCACGATGGTGGCGATGTTGAGCCCATAGCTCACCTTAATGCGCAGCTGAATGGCCAGCTGGCCGTCCCGCTGCTCCACGTGCACGCCCTTTTCGGCATGGGTCCCGCCGAGCACCAGGCCCTTGAGCTGCTGGGCCGTGGTGTCGTCGCCCATGGCGGTCACCCCGTAGCAGCGTTTGGCCACCTCGGCCACAAGCTGATTGAAGTACTCGCCGGTGATGCTCACGGCGCCCTGAGGGGTATAGCTGGTGATCATCTTGTCATCGCTCCTTTACGCAGATTCGTCGGCCTTATGCGACCGCAAGGTTTGCCAGGGAATAAAACACGCCGCTTACCGAGGCGCTTACGCCGGTCACGTCCCGGCTGCACACCACGGTGCCGTTCTGCCATACCAGCGGCACCAGGGGCATCAGAGCCGCAAAGGTCTGTTCCAAAGTGCCGGCGGCGGCCGTGTCCAGACGGAATGCGTCCCGGGCGGCCAGCAGCTCCTCACTCTGGGCCAGGCCCATGCTCAGGGCCCCACCGGTGAGAAACGGCGTTATATCCATATTATTATACAACTTTACTTCCCCGATGTACAGTTCAAATTGACCGCTCAGCACCTGTTCCTTGTACTGGTCAAAATTGTCCTGTTCCACGATCTGTACATACACGCCTGCTTCGCCCCACTGCTGGCGCAGCAGGTTGGCCGCGTACCGCTTGTACACGCTGCCGGTGTACACCAGCAGCTGCACCTCCAGCCGGGCGCCGGAGGCGTCGGCATAGTAGCCGGTCATCGGGTCCAGCGTGTAGCCCAGCGCCGCCATCAGGGCGGGCAGTTCGGCGGTGTCGGCGTCGGCGCTGATCACCTGCGCGTCCCGCACGCAGGGGTAGAAGCTGTTCACAATGCCGGTGGCAGGATACGCGCGGGAATAAAAACTCTCCTGGGCCAGTTTGCGCCGGTCGGTCATGCGGCTCAGGGCTACCCGGCCGGTGGCGGTGGCCAGCAGGGGCTTTTCGCTGGTGCTGTTCACACCCAGGTAGATCAGTTCATTGGTGCGATAGAAACTCTGCTGGCTGGTCATGCTGCCGGCGGCGTCACTGTCGCTGATGGCGTCGTACAGGTTCACCGAACCCTGGGAGAAGCTGCTGACCAGCTCGTCATAGCCGGACACCGGCCACAGCCGGATCTCGGCAGGGCCTTCCCCCGCGCCGAAGGGCGCCCGCGGGTTGGCCACCAGCTGATCGGCCCCGTCGCCGTAGGTGTAGCGGCCGCTGGCGGTGGGGGCGGACAGGCCGGTCTCCCCGGCTTTCATCACCGGGATGTCGCACAGGTAGGCAAACAGGCTGTCCGGCGCGGCCAGATCCAGCACCACCGTATCGTTTTGCAGCCGCATGCCGGTCACATTGGCAAACCGCCCGCCGTACATGGCGCTGGCCTGGGCCGCCTGCAGGCTGGCCAGCAGGTCCTCGGCCGTGACGGGGGAACCGTCCGCGAAGGTGCAGCCGCTCCGGGGGGTGATGATCACCTGATTGCCGGTGCTCACGATGTTCTGGGCCAGGCGGTACTCCAGATCTATCTCGGGGGTGATCTCTACCAGATTTTCAAATACCAGCCCGGCGTTCTGGGCCACCAGCGAGGAGTTGACCAGATAGGGGTTGAATCCGTCGGCCTCGGTATAGCCGATGCAGAGCACTCCGTCGGAGGTGCTGCCGCCGGCCGGCACCTGGATGGTGGCCATCCCGCCGGAAGAGGAGGCGTCGCTGCCGTCCGGCGCGGAATCGGCAGCGCATCCCGCCAGCAGCAGGACACCGGCCGCCAGGGCCAGCGCGCGGCGGAGAACAGAATGCATGGGTGTTCACTTCCTTTTGCGCGGCCCGCGCGGGCCGCAGAACTGGGGGAACGGCGCACCGTTCCCGGCTCTTTATTATACCACAGCCCGGCGTGCTTTGAAAAGCGGCGGGAATGCGGCCTTTGGGCATCTGCCCGGCATCCGCGGGACGCATCGTAACAAATGTACAAAAAAATCATCATCAACGGAATTTAGACATACCTTTTTCATAAAGAGGCGGTATAATAAAATTACAAAATGATTGCAAAATCACCGACCCTCAATCCTACTATAAGCGAGGCATCGATATGAATCTGTTGTTCTTCCTTACCCCCAAGCAGGATGTGGCCTTCATCTATGACGACTTCACCCTGCGCCAGACCCTGGAGAAGATGGAGTACCACCGGTATTCCTCCATCCCGGTGCTTACCCGGCGGGGCGAGTACGCGGGCACCATCACCGAGGGCGATCTGCTCTGGTACATCAAAAACCATATGGACCTGTCCTGTGAGCGGGCGGAGGACGTGCCGGTATCGGCGGTACCCCGCAAGCGGGACTATCTGCCGGTTCCGGTGACCACCACCATGGACGAACTGGTGGCCGCCGCCATGACCCAGAATTTTGTGCCGGTGGTGGACGACAAGAAAAGCTTTATCGGCCTGGTCAAGCGCAACAGCATCATCCAGTATTGCTACGACCGGGTGTGCGGCGCTTCCCGGGATGTGCGTGCTTCCCGGGGCGAAAAGGTACGGGCCTGATCCTCGGGTTTTTCGTGGTTGTTTTGCGGGCCGTCCCGGGCGGCCCGCTGTCTTTCTGTTTGGGTTGATAGTCCTGATTATCGTACTATGCTTTTGCTATACTGAGGATGGAAAGAGGGAGAACACCCTTTCCTAAACCTGAAAACAGCCGGGCGGCAGACGCCTGGTGCAAAAGAAAGGCGGCGTACGGTATGGATTGCGTGATTCGGCAGGTAGCGGGGCATGTGGAGGTATACAGCCACAGCGGCGTGTTTCTGTTCTCGGCGGACTCCACCCGGGAGGCCATGCAGGAACTGCGGGAAGAGTGGGCATAAAGCCCCTTTGCAGATAGAACGAAAAAGGCCCGGCTGCGCAGAGACGCAGCCGGGCCTTTATGCTGAAAAAATCAGGCAAACTCGTAGTAAAATGTGCCCAGCACACCGTGGTAATGGGCTTTCCAGGGCTTGTTGCGGCCAAAATAGTGCACGATCACCGTGTGGCGGCGCACCCAGTCCAGATCCCGCTTTTCGTTGCCGGGGGTGGCGTTGTACAGCCGCAGGGTGCGGTCGCTCAGGTTGTACACCAGACTGTCCAGCAGCTTGACCCGGTCCCCGTACAGGGCGGTCAGGATGTCCTGATCCGGCAGCACAAGCCGGTCGTACATCTCGTTGGCGTACCGGCGGATCTGCTCCATGGAGACGACCCGGCGCAGCGCGGCCAGGTCCATCATCAGTACCCCGCTGTTGATATAGGGCACACCCTCCCCGGCGCCCAGACGCAGCTGGTTCACCCGGGTCAGCAGCTTCCGGGTATTGGTGCAGGCCATGAAACAGGCCCCGTCAAAGGACGCATTGTACAGTGGGCCCAGCGGGTTGATCACCACCGTGTCCACATCCAGATAGAGGATGCGGTCCAGCTCCGGCGGCAGCAGCAGCGGCGCGGCCAGCCGGTAGTAGATCTGCCGGGGATACCGCTTGAATTCGGGGAACCCGTCAAACAGACGCTCGTCCACCGGCAGAAACCGCAGTTCCAGCCGGGGACCAAACTGCGCCTCCAGGGTACGGCAGGCGGCAGGGGACAGGCCGGAGTGCAGGATATAGGCGGTATACCGGTCTGCTCCGCCGTTTTTCAGGATGGAGCGCAGGCAGCTGCCCAGCAGCGGCACAAAGGATGGCGTGATGGAAAACAACAGATTCATGGCAAGGCTCCCTTTCACGGGCCGGGACCGGCGGCCCGGCGGTTGATTCCGTTAAACAGGATACCATACAATTGTGAACGAATCTTCACCAACCGGGACGAAAAATCATGCGGTTGTGCTGTCCGGCACGGAAGCGGGGGCGTGCAGTTCCCCCGCCAGGGCAAAGCCCTGCCGGGCGGCAACCACGGCGATCAGCTCGTTGATCACGGCAGCGGCCGCGATGGTGCCCTGCAGGATGCGGGCGCAGTCCGGCGCGGGGCCCTGCAGCACCGACACCGCCACGCCGGTGAATACCAGCGATACCCCGGAATGGGGCAGCAGGGTCAGGCCCAGATACCGGCGCACCGTGGCGGGGGCGTGGGTGGCCCGGGCCCCCACATAGGCCCCGGTGTACTTGCCCACCGCCCGGGCCAGGATATACAGGGCGGTAAAGACGCCGGCCCCCAGCACCAGATGGTAGTCCAGCGGGGCGCCCAGGTTCAGGATCACCACGATCATGCCCACACCCAGCACCGGCTGGAAGGTCTGCATGATGCTGTCCAGACGTTCCTCGTCCACCAGGTTGGCAAACACGGCCGAGAACGCCATACCCATGAGCATGAAGTTCAGCCCGGGCACCAGACGGGAAGCCGCCATGCCCAGCGCCGCGGTGCAGAGGATGCCGCCCAGCACCAGCGCCAGGGTGGCGCCGCGGCCCCGGGGCTTTTTCAGCAGCAGGCCGGCGGGCCAGCCCACCAGGGCCCCCAGCGCCAGCGGCAGCAGAATGATCAGCGGGATGATCCACACCGGCAGGCTGCCCTGTGCCAGATGGCCGGAGACCGCCGCCATTACCGAGAAGAACACCACGCAGCCCACAATGTCGTCCAGAGCGGCCATGGGCAGCAGGGTATCGGTCACCGGGCCGTGGGTGTCAAACTCCCGCACAATGGAGAGGGCGGGCGCTGGAGCAGTGGCCAGGGCGATGCCGCCGAACACAAAGGCCAGATAGACGGGAATCCCCTGCCAGGCAAACACCAGCCCGAACACCAGCGATACCACCGCAAAGGTGCCCATGGACTGGGTGAGGGTGGTGATCAGGATCGACCGGCCGGAACGGCGCAGCTTGCTGCCCACCAGTTCGGTGCCGATCATCAGGCCCACCGCGCACTCCAGCAGATGCACCAGGGTATTGTACCAGCCGGCATCCAGCACGGCGTCGCTCATCAGGGCCAGCCCGTGGGGGCCAAGCGCCATACCGGCGATAAGCCAGCCCAGAATAGCGGGCAGTTTCAGTTTGGACACCAGCTGCCCGGCGCACCAGGCCAGCGCCAGGGTCAGCAAAAATCGCAGAATCAGCATGAGGGGTCACTCTCCTTTTACTGTATCGGCCGGATCCTGAACGGCCACTCCGTACAGCATCAGATCCAGCAGCGGCGACAGCTTGGCTTCGTGGTCGGCAATCAGCGCGCCCAGATCGCCGGTGTCGCCCGCCCGGTCCTGATACAGCCGGTTGTACATCTCGGTCACGGCGGTAAAATACCGCAGCGCCGTTTTCCGGGTTACCCCCGGGCGCAAGGGCAGCCGGTCCAGCGTTTCGGCGTACAGCTGTGCCGAAAGCGCGTCAAATTCCTGCCGGGCCTGCCGCAGCGGTGCGGCCAGATGGGCCGGCGGCTGAAACAGATTGGCAAAAAACAGCCGACCCAGCGCCGGTTCCCGGTCGAAAAATTCCTGCCGGGCCGCCAGCAGAGCCGCCATCCGCCTCCGCGGTTCCGCGTCCGGATAGGTCTGTGCCGCCAGATGGGCGGTCAGCTTGTCAAAACACAGCTGCACACAGGCAAGATACAGCGCGTCCTTGCCGTCAAAGTTGTGATACAAAAGCCCTTTGGACACACCGCCTGCTGCGCACACGGCATTCAGCGAAGCCCCGGCGTAGCCCTTTTCTCCAAACTCCGCCACCGCGGTTTCCAGAATACGCTGGCGGGTGCGGCGGGTCTTTTCCTCCTGCTTCATAGTTGCCTCCTAAAATGGACTGTATGGTCTATTATAGCAAAACAGACTGAATAGTCTATAAATAATCTGTGAATTTTTGGTGCAAAAAAACGCGTCCCTGCCGGTTCTGGCAGAAACGCGTGCGGATAAAACGATAGGGCGGGCTCAGCGGCCCTCTTCGGCCAGCAGGGCGCCCAGATCCTCAAACAGATCGTGGGGCAGCATGGCGTACTGGCTGCGGCGTGCGGCGCACCGGTCGGCAGCCGCGCCGTGCAGCCACACCGCACACACCGCCGCGGCCATGGGATCGTCCGGCTTCTGGGCCAGCAGCGCGGTGAGCAGCCCGGCCAGAATATCCCCGCTGCCGCCCCGGGAAAGCCCCGCGTTGCCGGTGGTGTTCTTGTATACCTGGCCGTCCGGCCCGGCCACCAGGGTGCGGTGGCCTTTCAGCACCACCACGCAGCCGTTGGCCCGGGCATAGCCTGCGGCAATGCCCTCCCGGCCGGCCTCCACCTCGGCCACCGTCAGCCCGCACAGCCGGGCCATCTCCCCGGGATGGGGGGTGATCACCAGCGGCGCGTTCACCGGCCGGGGCAGCGCGTCCATGGCGGCGGCCGCGTTCAGCCCGTCCGCGTCCAGCACCACCCCGCAGCCTGCCCCGGGGGCCAGCAGATCCACCAGGGCGGCGGTGTCTTCGGTATTGCCCATCCCCGGCCCCAGCAGCAGCGCGTCGCAGCCCCGGCTGGCTTCCAGAATGCGCTTGCCCGCCGTGCGGCTGATGCCGCCGTGCTGGGCCTCCTGGGGGCAGGGCAGGCAGATACATTCCGGCAGACGGGGGATCACCCCGGCCAGCACCGCCTCGGTCGAAGCCAGGGTCACCAGCCCGGCGCCGCCCCGCAGCAAGCCTTCCGCCGCCAGGGCCGCCGCGCCCCGGTACCGGGCACAGCCGGCCACCGCCAGCGCCTTGCCGTAGCTGCCCTTGTGGGTCTCCTGCCGGCGCGGGGGCAGCAGTTCCAGCACCGTTTCCCGTGTGATCGCCTGTGCCATAGCTCGCTCCTCCTTACAAAACGGCGGCGGAACAGTCAGAACCGCTCCGCCGCCTGTTGGTTTATTCGCCGAAATCCTGTGCGGCCTTGCGCATCATCTGCCGGATGGGCAGCTGGTAGGGGCAGCGGGTCTCGCAGACGCCGCACTCCACGCAGTCGCTGGCCTTGTGGGGCAGCCCTGCGTACCGGCTGCGGGCCCAGTCGCCCAGGCCGTACCGGTTCAGATACCCCGCAAACAGGAACACGTTGGGGATGGAGATACCCACCGTGCAGGGGGCGCAGTAGTTGCAGCGGCGGCAGAAGTTGGTGCCCAGCTCCTTGCGGATGGCGTCCATCTTCGCGGTTTCCTCCGCCGACAGGGCAGACCGGTCCTCGCAGGCGGCCAGGTTCTGGGTCAGTTCCGCCGGGTCGGCCATGCCGGGGATCACCACCGACACGTTGGGATTGGCCAGGATGAACCGCAGCGCCAGGGTGGCGTCCTCAATGGCGCCGCCGGCCAGCGGCTTCATGGCGATAAAGCCCACCCCTTTTTCGGCGGCCCGGGCGATCAGTTCCTCACCCTGGGTCTCCACAATGTTGTAGGGGAACATAATGGTCTCGATCTCTTCATGCTCCAGGGCGGCGGCGAACACTTCCTTGGAGTGGGCGGTCAGGCCGATGTGGCCCACCTTGCCCTCCGCCTTGGCGGCCAGCAGGGCCTCCATGGCGCCGCCCGGGCCGAACACCGTGTCCATGTCCGCCAGGGAGGGATTGTGGATCTGGTACAGTTCCACATGATCGGTGCGCAGGTTGCCCAGGCTGATGGCAATGTCCTTTTCCATGGCTTCCCGGGTGCGTGCCATGGACTTGGTGGCCAGCACAAACCGGTCCCGGATGCCTTCCAGAGCGCCGCCCAGCCATTCCTCGCTGACGGTATAGCCCCGGGCGGTGTCGATGTAGTTGACGCCCGCGTCCGCCACCTGGCGGATCAGGGCCTTGGTGCTTTCGGCGTCAATGCGCTGGATGGGGATGCCGCCGAACCCCATGCGGCTGATCTTCAGGCCGGTGCGGCCCAGTGTGATATACTCCATATCGTCCACTCCTTTTCTATCGGGTTCAGGCGGCCGGAGCCACCGTTTCCTTTACATTCAGCAGCAGGTAATAGATAATCGACCCCCGCCGGCCAAAGCCTGCCTCGATCTTGTACAGATACTGCCCCGCTTCCGCCGGGGCAATCAGGCTGTCCGGGTATTCGTCCGCCAGGGTCACAAAGGCGGAAAAATCGCTCTGGTCCGACCGGCTTACCTGCAGCGTGTCCGCGTTGAGGGAAAAGTCGATCTCCAGCTTGGCCCGGGGCGGCACGTCCACCGGGTAGGTGCGGCTCAGAATATCGCCGGTGCTCCACACCGGGGTGTTGATCTCGGTGGCGGTAAAGAAATTCCACTCATAGCCGGCCCGGAATACCATCTCCGGCGACAGCACCACCCCTTCGGTGGTGATCTGGATGGAGGGCAGGGCGGTCTCCGGGTCCTTTACGTCCAGGTTTTCCTTGATAAACAGGGTAATGGCGGCAGCGGCAGCCAGGGCCAGCACCCCCACCACCAGCTTGCGCAGTATGATTTTGAAGGTATAATGCACGGTGCAGCCTCCTTGTAAAGCGCCGGGTTGCGGCGCGGAATGATCCAGCTTTCATTATATACGATTGCCGCGCAAAAATCCAGCGCGGTGGACAGGCCGGCTGGTATGTGGTACACTGAATCCGCACGGCCTGCCCGGCCGTGCATACCATGTGAAAGGGGGCGCGCCCATGGAGGAGCGTACACGTCTGACCCGCCGGGATTCGGTGCTGGTGGGGCTGACCCTGTTTTCAATGTTTTTCGGGGCGGGCAACCTGATTTTTCCGCCCTGGCTGGGCGCCCAGGCCGGGCGGCTGACCCTGCCCGCGCTGGCGGGCTTTGCCCTCAGCGCCATCGGCCTGCCGGTGCTGGGGGTGGCGGCGGTGGCCATGGCGGGCGGTCTGTCGGTGCTGGCCGGCCGGGTCGGCCGCCGGTTCGCGGTGGGCTTTACGCTGTTGTCCTACCTGGCCATCGGGCCCTGCCTGGCCATTCCCCGCACCGCCTCCACCTCCTTTGAGATGGCGGTGCGTCCCTTTGCGGGCGGCGGGGCCTGGCTGCGGGCGGGCTATTCGCTGGTGTTCTTCGTGGTGGCGGCGGCCATTGCCCTGCGGCCGGAAAAACTCTCCGGCATTCTGGGCCGGATCACCGGCCCGCTGCTGCTGGCCTTGCTGGCGGCCATCACGGCGGCCTGCCTGCTGCATCCGCCCGCTTCGCCCGGCATGGCGCTGGGCGCCTGGGCCGACCAGCCCCTGGCAGAGGGGTTCCGCAACGGATACCAGACCATGGACCTGATTGCGGCGCTGAACTTTGGCATCGTAATTGCCGCCAACCTGCGCAGCCGGGGCGTACAGGACGAGGCCGGGCTGGTGCGGGGCACCATGCGGGCCGGCTGGATCGCAGGGCTGATCCTGCTGGCGGTCTACGGTTCGCTGGCGGCGGTGGGCGCGCTGGCCGGGCCCGCTTTCCCCAATGCGGCCAACGGGGCCGGGGTGCTCACCGGGCTGGCCGGGCAGCTGTTCGGCACCGCGGGCGGTGTGGTGATGGGATCGGTGTTCCTGATCGCCTGCCTGAATACCTGCATCGGCCTGCTCAGCTGCTGCGGGGCCTATTTTCATGAACTCTGCCCCCGGGTGAGCCTGCGGGGCTGGGTGTGGCTGTTCGCGGCGGCCAGCTTTGTACTCTCCATTGCCGGGCTGGATGCGATCCTTACCGTTTCCGCCCCGGTTCTGGAGGCCATCTACCCGGTGGCCATTGTGCTGGTTGCCCTGGGCCTGTGCCACCGGTGGGCCGCCCGCGCACCGCTGTGCTATCCGGTCTGCGTGGCGGTCACCGGGGTGTTCAGCGTGCTGCTGGCGCTGGAAAGCGGCGCGGGGATCACCATTCCGGGCCTGCACGCGCTGCCTTTGTACGGCGCGGGGCTGGGCTGGCTGGTGCCGGCGCTGCTGGGGGCGGCGGCGGGAACCGCGGCAAGTTTTGTACCCCGCAAACGGAATTGAGGAAAGGAACCTGACCTATGAAAAAGATACTGGCTGAATTCAAAACCTTTGTGCTGCGCGGCAACGTGCTGGATCTGGCGGTCGGCGTGATTATCGGCGGCGCGTTCCAGAAAATCGTCAACTCGCTGGTCAACGACATCATCATGCCGGTCATCACCCTGATCACCGGCGGGGTGGACTTTACCAGCCACTTCCTGGCGCTGGACGGCGGCCAGTACGCCGACCTGGCGGCGGCGCAGGCTGCCGGCACGCCGGTGCTGTGCTACGGCGCATTCATCACCCAGGTGATCGATTTTCTGCTGATGGCGGCGGTGATCTTTGCGCTGGTCAAGGGGATGAACACCCTGGCCGCCCGCACCCTCAAACGCAAGGAAAAGGAGGCGGCCGTCACCCAGAAGACCTGCCCCTACTGCCTGAGCAAGATCCCCCTGAAAGCCACCCGGTGCCCCTGCTGCACCAGCCATCTGGAGGAGTAAGCAAAACCGAAAGCCGCCCCGCGGGGCGGCTTTTTCTGTTGGGGCGGGATAAATTCCGGGGACGATTCTGCCAACGGAAAAGGGTTATATTTTCCTGTGAAAATATGTGCGGGCAGGCCGATAAACATCTTTTTGACAATGCCGGAAGTATTTGCCGTGTTAGCGGCTGTTTTTTCGGCGGAATGCCGGATTGACAGGAATACTGCGAACGGCTACCATATTAAACCGTTCGGACAATATAACGTGTTATAAAAGGCGCGGTTCCCCGCGCAGCAAGGAGAAAGATAAAGAGAATATTGGCTTTGCTGCTGCTGGCAGCACTTGTTTTCACGGTGTTCCTGCCGCCGGTTCTGGCGGATGCCCAGCCTGTCCCGGCGGACAAAAGCTGGGACCTGGCCGCGGGCAGCGCCGTGCTGCCCACCCTGGAAGGGGAATCGGGCGAATACCAGGGCATTGTCATTGATGCCATGGCGGGCAAGTTTGCCCCCCGCGCCGGGGACACCCAGATCAACGCCGGCACGGTGCTTACCATTCCGGTCAGCGCCAGCCCGGCGGGGGCGACCCTGACCGTTGTGCTGTCCGGCGGTTCGGCCACCCTTGCGGTGGACGGGCAGGCGTATGCCAGCGTCAGCGGCCGGGTGGAGATCCCCCTGACTGCCGGGGCCGACGGCAGCTGCCGGGTGGAATTTACCACCCAGGCCTATGTAAAGGCCATCGCGCTGGCCTACTCCCAGCCGGAACCGGCCTACCCGGGCGAGCCCGGCGAAGTGGCCGCCGAGGATACCGCCTGGAACCTGGCCGCCGGCCCGGATGCGCTGCCCGCGATACAGAATGGCCGGGGCGAGTTTGCGGGTGTGCTGGTGGACGCCAGCGCCGCCGGCAGCAAGTTTGCCCCCCGCGCCACCGATACCCAGATCAATGCGGGCAGCGTGCTGTATATCCCGGTGGCGGCCCATGAGCTGGGCGCGACCCTGACCGTGACCCTCTCCGGCGGTACCGCCAGCCTGACGGTGGACGGCACCGCCTACAACGGTGTGAACGGCAGCCTGTCCGTTGCCCTGCCCGCCGGGGAGACCAGCCGCTATTGCCAGGTGACCTTTACCGCGCAGGCCTACCTGTCCGGGCTGGCCCTGACCTATTCCCAGCCGGAGGCCCCCTACCCGGGGGAGCCCGGCGAAGTGGCCGCCAAGGACGCTGTCTGGGATCTGTCCCAGGGCGGCGAGACCATCCAGGGCGTCCGGGGCGAGTATAACGGCCTGCTGGTGGATGCCACCAGCGGCAAGTTTGCGCCCCGGGACGGGGATGTGCAGATCAACGGCGGCACCGTGCTGTACATTCCGGTGGCCGCGGAGGACGGCCAGGGGGCCAGCCTGACCCTCTCCGGCAACAACTACAACAACCTGACCGTGACCCTGGACGGGGCCGAGATCAGCGTGGGCAAGGAGGTCGCCCTGCCCCAGACCGGAACCGCCCGCTATGCAAAGGTAGCGTTTGAGGGCACGGGCAGCTGCTACCTGTCCGCCGTCACGGTGGACTATTTGAGCGACAGCGTCTGCGTACCCCACATTGTCACGGTTGGCGCGGGCCAGACCTACGCCACCATCCAGGCAGCCCTGGACGCCAACGACTCCAGCGCCGAACAGCCGCTGGTGCTGCTGATCGCCCCCGGCACCTACAACGAAAAGGTCACGGTGAACAAGCCCTGGGTCTCCTTCCAGCCGCTCTACAAGGACGGCGGCGAGGTACGCATCCAGGCGGGGTATTATTCCTCCAATACCTTTGACGAAAACGGCAACTTTGTGCCCCAGGACGAATGGGACGTGGGCACCGACCAGAGCGGCACCGTGCTGCTCACCAGCGCCGCCACCGGCTTCAGCGCCAGCGGCATCACCTTTGTGAACACCTACAACCTGACCGACCATACCGCCGCAGGGGAGCAGACCCCCGCCGTGGCTTTCGGCTCGGCGGCGGACAAGGTCTATCTGACCGGATGCCGGTTCCTGGGCCGGCAGGACACCCTGTACCTGCACGGCGCGGGCAGTCGGGTGAAACTGGAAAACTGCTACATCGAGGGCACCGTGGACTTTGTCTTTGGCGACGCGGACGCCTGGTTTGAAAACTGCCAGCTGTTCATGGCCTGTTATCCGGGCAAGAACAACGGGTATTTCACCGCCCCCAACACCAAAAAAGGCAATACCGGCCTGGTGTTCCACAACTGCACCCTGACCGCCGACGGGCAGTACGCTGACGGCGGCAAGGTCAGCCTGGGCCGCCCCTGGCAGACCGAGATCTACAACGAGACCGAGCGGGGCCAGGACGGCAGCAGCTATGTGGTGACGACCGACCCGGACCGGAAGAATCCCGGTTACGAAAACACCGCCTCCGCCGCGACCTTTATCGAATGCACCATGCCCGACACCCTGCTGGACAGCCGCTGGAGCTGCTGGACCCGCAAGGACAAGAACGGCGATACGGTGGATGTGACCTGCCACGCGGATGTGCGTTTTGCCGAGGTGAACAGCCGCAAGGCGGACGGCACCCTGGCCGAAATCCGGGAACTGCATCTGGGCACCATGACCGTGGCGGACGACAGCGCGGCCCTGCTGCAGCAGCTGCTGGCCGCTATGGGCATCGGCGAGGGTATCGGCAACTGGCAGCCCCAGTTCACCGACCACTCTCAGACAAAACCGGTGGAGCCTCAGCCCACCCCGGGTACCGGCAGCGGTACGGTGACCCCGCCTGTTGCCACCCCGGTTCCCGCCCCGACCGCTACCC
>NZ_NFLN01000051.1 GCF_002160955.1 Gemmiger sp. An120 | reverse complement strand
CGCCGCCAGTGGCGGATGCAGCGAGCCGGAGCGGGCTGGGCAGCGGCGCAGAGCGATGCGAGCGCGTGGTAACGCGCGATGTCAGCGCGACACGCCGCAACCGGATGAGTCCCTGGAAGCGCACCAAACAAAAAGCCACCCAAATCGGGTGGCTTTTTGTTTGGTGCTGCTTCCCCCACGGGAAACTGATCGTTTCCCGTGGGGCGGCTTCGCCGTTCGCGCTGCGCGCTCCGGTTCAGCTCGCAGGGACTCTCGGCCTGACCGACCTTCCACCGGAAGGGCGGTCTTAACGGCCTCGTCTAGAAGCGCACCAGGCTCGCGGCGGACGGATGACGGGCGGCGGGGGCGACTTTTTTGTTTGGTGCTGCTTCCCCCACGGGAAACTGATCGTTTCCCGTGGGGCGGCTTCGCCGTTCGCGCTGCGCGCTCCGGTTCAGCTCGCAGGGACTCTCGGCCTAACCGACCTTCCACCGGAAGGTCGGTCTTAACGGCCTCGTCTGGAAGCGCACCAGGCTCGCGGCGGA
>NZ_NFLN01000050.1 GCF_002160955.1 Gemmiger sp. An120 | reverse complement strand
TACGGCGGCTACCTGAAGCTGGCGCTGGAGTTCCCCGAGTTCATGGAGTACATCCAGTCGGTCTGCGACGAGTTCCGTCTGCTGTACCAGAACATCAAGGGCACCACCCCCTACTGCGTCAAGACCGTGGCGGTGCTGAACGCCTGGGGCAAGTGCCGCAGCTGGGGCTGCCACATGGTGCACCATGCGCTGTACCAGAAGCAGAACTACAGCTACGCCGGCGTGATCGAGGCGCTCTCCGGCGCGCCGTTTGATGTGAAGTTCATCAGCTTTGAGGACATCAAGGCCGATCCCGCCATCCTGGACGGCATCGACGTGATCATCAACGTGGGCGACGGCGACACCGCCCACACCGGCGGCCTCTACTGGGAGGACGAAACCATCGCCAGCGCCATCAAGGGCTTTGTGCACCGGGGCGGCGGCATCATCGGCGTGGGCGAGCCCGCTGGTCACCAGTACCAGGGCCGTTACCTGCAGCTGGCCGGCGTGATGGGCGTGGAGAAGGAGACCGGCTTCACCCTGAACTACGACAAGTACAACTGGGACGAGCATCCGGATCACTTCAT
>NZ_NFLN01000005.1 GCF_002160955.1 Gemmiger sp. An120 | reverse complement strand
ATCCCTTCAAGAATGCAGATCTCGATGACGACGATTCGCCAGAAGTGCCTGCAGATAGTGCCGCAAAGTAAAAAGTGACGCCAAGTGCGGTTGGCGTCACTCATTATGCGCCTTTAGGCACCGCTGGTATTGTGGCCCCTATGGGGCCGTTTTGCAAACCCCACGTTCAACGTGGGGTTATGATTATATGCTGCGCGTTATGCAATAACCACGGCGGTACCGGAAGCGCTGACCATGAGCATGCCGTTGTCGCTGCCCAGCACCTCATAGTCCACATCCACCGCCACCACGGCGTTGGCGCCCAGAGCGGCGGCGCGCTGCTTCATCTCTTCCAGCGCGGCTTCCCGGGCCTGGATCAGCTCCTCCTCATAGGTACCGGAACGGCCGCCGAAAAAGTTGCTGAAACCAGCCATCACGTCCTTGACGAAGTTGACACCGGCGATGACCTCGCCGAACACAACACCTTTATACTCCTGAATGGGATGGCCCTCCACCCCGGGGGTCGTGGTAACGATCATGGTTGTACCTCCTTGCAGGTCAGTGGTCGGATGCATGGCCGGTTCATTCCCGCACACGCCGGGGCAGACGCACCCGCTGCACCCAGCCGATCAGCTGCCCGGAGATCAGCACCGTGAGCAGTGAATAGCCGATACGGCTCAGCGGAATGTAGCTGACCGACAGCCCCAGTACCAGCAGATCAAACAACAGGTAGGCCCATTGCAGCGGAACGCCGGTCACCTTGGAGGTGGCCATGGCCAGCGCATCGTCGCCGCTGGGGGCGCCGCCGGCCCGGACTGCCAGGCCCACGCCTACGCCCACGAACAAAGCACCCGCCACCGCCGCCGCGATGGGCATCTCCGCCAGCTGGGGCCAGAGGGGGTCGAACTGTTCAAACAGGGCGTAGAACAGCGAAAATCCGCCGCCTGCCACCGCTGAATACAGGATAAAGCGGCGGCCCAGCAGCCGCCAGCCCAGCAGATAGCAGGCAAGGTTCATCACCAGGCCGCTGACGGCGGGCGAAAGCCCGAACCAGTACTCCAGCAGCAGGGTGAGGCCCAGCACACCGCCTTCGGTGACGCCGGAAAGGGAATGAACATTATACAGGCCGAATGCAAGGATCGCACTGCCAAGCAGGGCAACCGCACAATTTTTCGGCCTCAGCCGGGTAATCAAACTAACACATCCTTTCTTACCGATATTGTAGCATATCCCCCGCATGCCGGGCAAGCCCCCGCCCGGGGCTTGCCCGGTGTGTCAAGGTATGGTATATTTACATGATATGCCCGCACCCGGCAGCGGTGCGGAGAATCTGCGGCAAAACAGGAGGAATCACACATGGCACGGCAGGTGGAGCTGCTGGAGGGCAGCATTCCCGGTACCCTTACCCGGCTGGCGGCCCCGATCATGGGTTCGCAGCTGATCCAGATGGCCTACAATCTGGTGGATATGCTCTGGATCGGCTGGATCGGCGCCGGGGCAGTGGCGGCGGTGGGTGCCGCCGGTATGTACGTATGGCTGGCCAACGGCCTGGTGGTGCTGGCCCGGATGGGCGGCCAGGTGCTGGTGGCCCAGAATCTGGGCGCGGGCGACCGTCCCCTGGCCGGGCGCTGCGCGGCGGAGGCCATCCGCCTGGGCAGCACGCTGGCGGTTCTGACCACCCTGGTGACGGTGGGGCTGAACGGCCCGCTGATCCGTCTGCTGGGGCTGAACGGGGCGGACGTAATCGCCCAGGGGCGCACCTATCTGGTGATCGTGGGGCTGGGCATGGTGTTCACCTTTCTGAACCCGCTGCTCACCGCCCTGATCACCGCCACCGGCAACAGCCGCACCCCTTTTGCGGCCATGTGTGCCGGGCTGGGCATCAACTTTATTCTGGACCCGGCGCTGATCTTCGGTTGGGGGCCGCTGCCTGCCTGGGGCGTGGGCGGCGCGGCCGCGGCCACCGTGCTGGCCCAGGCGGTGGTGTTTGTGTTTCTGCTGGCCTATGCCCGGAACGACGAGAGCCTGTTCCGGTATGTGCATCTGCGCCAGAAGCCCGACCGGCAGCTGCTGGGCCGGCTGTGCCGCATCGGTGCACCGGCCACGGTGCAGAATGCGCTGTTCCCGCTGATCGCCATGGTGATCAGCCGGCTGGTGGCCAGCTGGGGCGACGATGCCGTGGCGGTGCAGAAGGTGGGCAGCCAGGTGGAATCCATCAGCTGGATGGTGGCGGACGGTTTTGCCATGGCGCTGAACAGTTTCATCGGCCAGAACTACGGGGCGGGCAATACCCTGCGTGCCCGGCAGGGCTACCGGGTGGCCATGCGGCTGATGACCCTGTGGGGCCTTTTGTGCACCGGGCTGCTGATCGGGCTGGCCCGGCCGATCTTTTCGCTGTTCATCCATGAGTCCGCTGTGCAGACAATGGGCCAGAGTTATCTGGTGATTCTGGGCTTTTCCGAGCTGTTCATGTGCTGGGAGATCCTGGTGGCCGGGGCCTTTGCGGGCTTTGGCAGCACCCTGATCCCCAGCCTGGTAAGCACCGTTCTCACCGCCGCCCGTATCCCGCTGGCACTGGCGCTGAGCAGCACCGCCCTGGGGCTGAACGGCGTATGGTGGAGCATCTCGCTGAGCAGCATCGGCAAGGGGATTCTGCTGGTGATTGCCTTTGCCTGGTTCCAGCGGCGCATTCCGGATCGGGCCCCCCGCGCGGGCACTTGAACGATTTAGAGAAAAAAAGTTTTCTATTGTGGCTGAAATCCGCTACAATAAGCCATATACGGTTCGCGCGTTCACGGCAGCGCGCGCAATGGAGGGATTTGTAGTGGATGGGAATACCTTGAAAACCTTGATCGCCATGTGCTGCTACATGGCCTGCGTGGTGGGCATCGGGCTGTTTTTTGCCCGCCGCGCCAACCAGAGCACCGAGAACTATTTTCTCGGCGGACGAAGCCTGGGGCCCTGGATTGCGGCCATGAGCGCCGAGGCCTCGGACATGAGCGGCTGGCTGCTGATGGGTCTGCCCGGCGTGGCCTACTGGTGCGGCGTGTCCGACGCGGCCTGGACCGCCATCGGCCTGGCGGTAGGCACCTACCTGAACTGGCTGCTGGTGGCCCGGCGGCTGCGCTGCTACTCGGTGGTGGCGGGGGACGCCATCACCATTCCGGAGTTCTTCTCCGCCCGCTTCAAGGAGAAGAAAAAGGTGCTGCTGACCATCTCGGCGGTATTCATCCTGGTGTTCTTCACGGTGTACGCCGCCAGCTGTTTTGTGACCTGCGGCAAGCTGTTCAGCACCCTGTTCGGCTTCTCCTACCAGAGCATGATGATCGCCGGGGCGGTGTTCGTGATCTTCTACACGGTGGTGGGCGGTTTTCTGGCGGAAAGCGCCTCCGATTTCATGCAGGCTGTGGTGATGATCCTGGCGCTGGCGCTGATCCTGGGCACCGGCGTGGCCGCGGCCGGCGGACTGGACGCGGTACTGCAGAATGTGTCCTCCATTCCGGGCTTTCTGGATTTCTTCGGCATCGCCCAGCCGGTGGTGACCGACGGCGTTCAGCAGGTGGCAAGCGGTGCGCCCCAGTTTGGTGAGGCGGGTTCCTACGGGCTGCTCACCATTCTGAGCACCCTGTCCTGGGGGCTTGGCTACTTCGGCGTGCCCCAGGTTCTTTTGCGGTTCATGGCCATCCGCAAAACCAGCGAGCTGACCAAGTCCCGCCGGATCGCCACCATCTGGTGCGTGATCAGCCTGGGCTGCGCGGTGCTGATCGGCCTGGCGGGCCGTACCCTGTACCCCATCGCCCTGCTCACCGCCAGCGACGCGGAGAACATCTTCATCGTGCTGAGCACCAACCTGCTGCCCCCGCTGCTGGCGGGCGTGGTGATGGCCGGTATTCTGGCCGCCACCATCTCCTCTTCCGACTCCTACCTGCTGATCGCGGCCTCGGCCTTTGCCAAGAACATCTACCAGGGTGTGCTGAAAAAGGACGCCAGCGACAAGAAGGTGCTGTGGGTCAGCCGCATCATGCTGCTGGTGATCTCGGCGGTGGGTGTGGTGATTGCGCTGGATGAAAACAGCGTTATCTTCACCCTGGTGGCCTTTGCCTGGGCGGGCTTTGGCGCCACCTTCGGGCCGATCATGCTCACCAGCCTGTTCTGGAAGCGCACCACCTGGGCGGGCGCGATTGCCGGCATGGTCACCGGCGCGGTGAGCGTCTTTGTGTGGAAGCTGGCCATCAAGCCTCTGGGCGGCATCTTCGGCATCTACGAGCTGCTGCCGGCCTTCCTGCTGAGCCTGGTGGTGATCGTGGTGGTCTCCCTGCTGGACAAGGAGCCCCCCGCCGACGTGCTGGCCGAGTTCAAGCTGGCCCGGGAAAACGCCCGCAACAACATCTGAGTTACATAGAAAAACGGTCTGGCGCCGCGCGGCGTCAGACCGTTTTTTGTATGTGGTTTTACCAGGCCAGGCTGTCCAGCGCTTCGCTGGAAAGCCGCCGGGTGGTGAACACCCCGTCCTCAAAGGTCATATAGCTGTGGGTGCCGTCCTTCGGGATGGACACGCTGCCCGGATTCAGGATCAGGATATCCCCTTTGCGCTCCAGATGCTTGACATGCACATGGCCGAACGCAAAGGCGCTGCCCGCCGCCAGCGGGGGCAGGTGGTCCGGGTCAAAGTGGTGGCCGTGGGTGGCAAACAGAACCCGCCCGTCCGGGAACAGGATATTGGCGTAGTCCGCCATCACGGGGAACTCCAGCACCATCTGGTCCACCTCCGCCTCACAGTTGCCCCGCACGGCGGTGATCCGGTCTTTCAGACTGTTCAGCATGGGGATCACCTGCTTGGGGGCGTATTCCTCGGGCAGGTCGTTGCGGGGGCCGTGGTAGAGCAGATCTCCCAGCAACAGGATGCGGTCAGGGGCAAACTCCTCAATCCGGGCCATCAGCTGCCGGCAGCAGGCGGCCGAGCCGTGAATGTCCGACGCGATCAGCAGTTTCATGCGTTTTCCTCCTGGCTGTAGCGGGCCACAATGGCCTTCATCTCATCAAAATGCTGCTCCATCTCATCCACCAGGCGGAACTGGGTGCGGGCCCGCACCAGGTTGTGGGTGGCATACTGGGTCTTGAAGTATTCGTCTCCCCGCAGATAATCGGTCAGGAAGCGGATGCCGCATTCCAGCGTCAGCAGCCGCGCGCCCCAGGGCAGATACTCCTTTTCGGTATCGGTCAGCACCGGGCCGGCGGTTTCCAGATAGCCCTTGGTGTACAGCTCGAACAGATTCAGATCGAAGTGTACCTTGGTCAGGTCCTTTTCATCCTCCGCGCCGGTGGACGCACCGAACCGGATGGAATCCCCGAAATCGCTCAGCGCCAGGCCGGGCATGATGGTGTCCAGGTCGATGATGCACAGGCCCTTGCCGGTCTTTTCATCAAACAGGATGTTGTTCAGCTTGGTGTCGTTGTGGGTCACCCGCAGCGGCAGCTTTCCCTGGCGCAGCAGTTCCATCAGCACGCTGCAGTCCGCCTTGCGGGCCATCACGAACTGGATCTCCTTTTTGCAGGTGCGGGCCCGGTTTTTCACATCCCGGCGCACCGCCTGTTCAAAGTCGGCCAGGCGGCTCTCGGTATTGTGGAAGTTGGGAATGGTCTCGTACAGGGTGTCGGCGGGATAGCCGCCCAGCTGACAGAGGAAATGGCCGAAGCTGCGGGCGGACTGGTAGAACTGCTCCGGGTCCTCCACGCTCTGGTAGCAGACCGAATCCGGGATGAAGTTGTAGCAGCGCCAGGGCTGACCCTTGCCGTCCTCAAAATAGGGCTCGCCGGATTTGGTCTTGATGTAGCTCAGGGTCTCCCGGTCCGGGTCGCCGCCCGCCTCGCGGATCTGGCGGCGCAGATACTCGGTCACACCGAAGATATTCTCCATGACCTGCCGGGGCTGCTTGAACACGTTGGTGTTCACCCGCTGCATCACATAGGCCAGCACGTCGCCGCCCTGGCCGTCCGGCACGTAGACCGCGTAGGTCTCGTTGATGTGCCCGGCGCCAAAAGGCCGCACGTAGCTGCACTGGTTGCCGAAGCCGAAGGCGTAGAGCGCATCCTCCAGTTCCAGGCTGTCCACCCCGTCGATCTTTCGGCGGGTGGAGAAGATCACCTGGCCCGCCTCCACCTTGACCAGCGGTTCAATGGTGCAGTTGGCCTTGACCACGCTGCCCAGGCAGATATGGGCCCCGGCCCCTACCCGGCTGTCGTGATCCACGATGGCGCCCGCGTTGATCAGGCAGCCTTTTTCGATCACCGTGTGGGTGTTCACCACCGCCCGCTGCATCACAAAGCACCCGGGTTCCAGCACCGCCGAGGGGCTGACCACCGCGCTGGGATGCACCAGCGGCGGCACGGCAAAACCCGCCTCGAGCAGCTTGTCCACCCAATGCAGACGCATTTTGTTATTGCCGAACGCGGCCACCGCCTGGGAATACTCCGGCAAGCAGGCCTCGTAATCCACACATTTGCCGATGACCCGGCTGTCCTTGGACGCATCGTCCAGAAAGGCGATTTTTTCATACTGGCCGGTAAGCTGCGCCGTCTCGGCCACCATCTGGCCAAAGCCGCCGGCCCCCAGAATCAGAAGATTGGACATGAAGATGCCCTCCCTGTAAAAATTGTGCCGCCCCGCACGGGGGCGGCCTTGTGGTATCAGTGTAGCATAAAACCGCCCGGCGGGCAAGGTGAACCGGCCGGTTACGGATGGTATGGCCGGTTTCGGAGCAGGCTGTGCAAAGAAAAAAGGGCCGCGCCCCGGAAAGGGACACGACCCTGGTATACAGCGCTTATTCCAGTTCGAACGCGCCGGTATACAGCTGATAGTACTTGCCTTTTTCGGCAATCAGCTTGTCGTGGCTGCCGCGCTCGATGATGCGGCCATGCTCCAGCACCATGATCACGTCCGAGTTCTGCACGGTGGACAGCCGGTGCGCGATGACAAATACGGTGCGGCCGTACATCAGCGCATCCATACCGGCCTGCACAATGGCCTCGGTGCGGGTATCGATGGAGGAGGTGGCCTCGTCCAGGATCATGACCGGCGGATCAGCCACCGCCGCCCGGGCGATGCTGAGCAGCTGCCGCTGCCCCTGGGACAGGCCGCTGCCGTCCCCTTCCAGCACCGTCTGGTAGCCGCCCGGCAGCATGCGGATAAAGCTGTCGGCGTTGGCCAGCTTGGCGGCGGCGATACATTCCTCGTCGGTGGCGTTCAGGCGGCCGTAGCGGATGTTCTCCATGACGGTGCCGGTGAACAGGTTCACGTCCTGCAGCACCACGCCCAGGGAACGGCGCAGGTCGGCTTTTTTGATCTTGTTGATGTTGATGCCGTCGTAGCGGATCTTGCCGTCCGCAATGTCGTAGAACCGGTTGATCAGGTTGGTGATGGTGGTCTTGCCCGCGCCGGTAGCGCCCACAAAGGCCAGCTTCTGGCCCGGCTCCGCATACATGCAGATGTCGTGCAGGATGGGCTTGTCGGGGGTATAGGCAAAGTCCACATGGTCGAACACCACGTTGCCCTGCAGCTTGGTGTAGGTCACGGTGCCGTCGTGATGGGGATGTTTCCAGGCCCACATGCCGGTGGATTCCTCGGTCTCTTCCAGCTCGCCGTCCTGGTTGTAGCGGGCGTTGACCAGGGTCACATAGCCGTGGTCTTCCTCGCTGGGCTCATCCATCAGCTCAAAGATACGGGATGCGCCCGCCAGCGCCATGATCACGTTGTTGAACTGCTGGCTGACCTGGGCAATCGGGTTGACGAAGCTGCGGGACATGGTCAGGAAGGAGGCGATGGTGCCCAGGGTCAGGGTGCTGACCCCGGCCAGGCCGATGTTGCCCACCCCGATAATGGCCATGGCGCCGCCGACCACCGCCAGCAGCACATACAGCACGTAGCCCAGGCTGGCCACCACCGGCATGATGACGTTGCCCATCATGTTGGCGTTGGTGGACGCCTCGCACAGGCGATCGTTGTGGAAGTCGAAGGCTTCCCGGGCTTTCTGCTCGTGGCAGAACACCTTGACCACCTTCTGGCCGTTGATCATTTCCTCAATATAGCCGTTTACCTCGCCCAGGGTCTGCTGCTGCTGCACGAAGAAGCGGCCGCTGTGGCCGGCGATGTACCGCACCACCCACAGCAGGAACACCGCGAACAGCACCACAAACAGGGTCAGGGGCACGCTCAGGTAGAGCATCGAGAAGAACACCGCTATGATCGTCACACAGCTGGAGAACAGCTGCGGCATGCTCTGGCTGATCATCTGACGAAGGGTATCGGTATCGTTGGTGTAATAGCTCATCACGTCGCCGTGGGTGTGGGTATCAAAATAAGAGATGGGCAGGGTCTGCATGTGGTTGAACATCTCGTCACGGATGCGTTTCAGGGTTCCCTGCGCCACCACCGCCATCAGACGGTTGTAGAACAGGGTGCAGAGTACGCCCGCGATATACACAAAGGCCATGCCGGTGATGGCCTTGGCCAGGCCGGTAAAGACCGGGTTGCTTTCCAGCAGAAGCGGGGAAATGTAGTCATCGATCAGCCGCTGCAGGAACAGGGCCGAAGCCGCGTTGGCAAAGGCGCTGACCAGGATGCAGATGACCACCAGCACCAGCTGCACCCGGTACTGGGACATATAGCCCAGCAGGCGGCGGATGGTGCCGGGCTTGAAGCGCATCAGGGGCGCCTCGGGCTTATTGCCGGATTCACGCATTCTGATCCTCTCCTTTCTTGTTCTGGGATTCATAGGCCTCCCGATAGATAGCACAGGTCTGCAGCAGCTGCGCATGGTTGCCCAGGCCCACAATGCGGCCCGCATCCAGCACGATGATCTGGTCCGCGTCCTGAATGGAGGACACGCGCTGCGCAATGATGATCTTGGTGGTATCGGGGATCTCCTGGGCAAAAGCACGGCGGATACGGGCATCGGTCTCGGTATCCACGGCGCTGGTGGAGTCGTCCAGAATCAGGATCTTGGGCTTTTTCAGCAGCGCGCGGGCAATACACAGCCGCTGCTTCTGGCCGCCGGACACGTTGGAACCGCCCTGCTCGATGTAGGTATCGTAGCCGTCGGGCATCTGTTGGATAAACTCATCCGCGCAGGCCAGCTGGCAGGCGTGGAGCATCTGCTCGTCGGTGGCGTGTTCGTCGCCCCAGCGCAGGTTATCCTTGATGGTGCCGGAGAACAGAACGTTCTTCTGCAGCACCATGGCTACCTGGTTGCGCAGGGTCTCCAGGTCGTAATCGCGCACGTCCACGCCGCCTACCTTGACGCTGCCGCCGGTCACGTCATACAGACGGGGGATCAGCTGCACCAGGCTGGACTTGGAAGAGCCGGTGCCGCCCAGGATACCCACCGTCTGGCCGGAGGCAATATGCAGGTTCACATGGTCCAGCACGGGGTGTTCCGCTTTGCGGGCATAGGAGAAGGTCACATCGTCAAAGTCGATGGAGCCGTCCTTGACCGTCTCCACCGGGTTGGGGCCGTTTTTCAGGTCGCTCTCTTCGGTGAGGACTTCCACGATACGCTCGGCAGAGGCCCGGGAGATGGTGATCATCACCAGCACCATGGACAGGGCCATCAGGCTCATCAGAATCTGCAGCGAATAGTTGAACAGGCTCATGAGCAGGCCGGTGGTGAGCTCGGTGCCGCCGGACAGAACGATAATCCGCGCGCCCAGCCAGCACAGCAGCAGGGTGCAGGTGTACATGGCAGCCTGCATCAAAGGCATGTTGAACGCCAGGGTCTTCTCGGCCTTGGAGAAGTCCTTGTAAATGCTCTGGGAGATGTCGTCGAACTTTTTGTTCTCAAAATCCTCCCGGGTAAAGGACTTGACCACCCGGATGCCCCGCAGGTTTTCCTGCACCACCTGGTTCAGCTTATCGTAGGTGCGGAACACCCGCTCAAAGACCGGATGGGTACGGCGCATAATAATGTACAGGCCGATGAACAGCAGCGGCGCGGCCCCCAGGAAGATCAGGGACAGCTCCCGGTGGATGCTGAAGGAGACGATCATGGCCACCACCAGCAGAACCGGGCAGCGGATGGCCAGACGTACGATCATCTGATAGGCCATCTGCACGTTGGTCACGTCGGTGGTCAGACGGGTTACAATGCTGGCCGTGGAGAACCGGTCAATGTTGGAGAAGGAAAAATCCTGTACCCGGTAATACATATCCTGGCGCAGGTTGCGGGCAAAGCCGCAGGCCGCCCGGGCCGCGTACCGGCCGCCCAGCGCACCGAAGGTCAGCGCCAGCACCGCACTGAGCAGCAGCACCGCACCGTATCCCAGCACCACGTTCATGTTGCCCTAGTCGATGCCTTTATCGATCAGGTCCGCCATGACGCGGGGGATCAGAATGTCCAGCCCCACCTCCAATACGGTAAAAAGCATTGCCAGCGCGGATACTTTTTTGTACTGTCGGATGGAGGCGGCAAGCTTTTTGATCATATGTCGAATCCTCCTTTTCATACGGACCGGCCGCAGCCGGGTCTTTCAGGTCGAACTGTTTCCGTCGGAAACAATGTTGTAGATCAAACAATCTGCTTATGCCGATATGCCCCGCAGGGCAGACCGGTCATTCCTTCAGGTTTTCCTGCAGGCGCTGCAGAAAGTCAAACAGCTGCTCCAGTTCCTCGTCGGAGAATCCCTTGGCAAGCCGGGCTTCCATGCGAACCATGTTCGCGTCTGCCATCTGGTGCACCGCCCGCCCCTGCTCGGTAAGTACCAGCTTTTTCAGCCGCGCGTCTCCCGGCACCGGAAGCCGCTGGATCAGCCCTTTTTCTTCCATAAGTTTGACCACCTTGGACACGGTGGACCGGGTAACAGAGAAATGCTCTTCGATATCCTTCTGGTACACATCGTGGTCCTCGTTGCGGGCCAGATATTTCATGATCCACCCGTTTCCTCCGGTGGCTTTGTGCAGCATTTTCCCGTCGGCCTGGTTGTCCAGCTCCCGGCGGATCATGGTGGAAATCCGGATCAGCTGAATGCCGAGAATTTTTTCCATCTCTTTGTCCTGCCTCTCTGTACGTGTGCCGGAGTTTTCTTCGGCACAATATTGTTTCCTGTCAAACAGTTCGCCATAGAACAATTATAGCGAACATGTTATAAATGTCAATCATTTTTTCCCGATTTGTTTTGCCGCACAAATTCCAGCGCTTTCCACAGATTTCTTCTCTGTATTTTATACAAGCCGCTCCGAATCCGGTGTTTTTCCGCTGAAAACCAAGCGGAACAAGACAAAAAGAGAGGGCCTTGCGGCCCCCTCTCAATTATTTGCGAAAATTCGAGTATGCAGGGTATCAGTCCTCTGCCCAGTCCTTGGCGCGCTGCACGGCTTTCTGCCAGCCGGCCTGCAGGCGCTGCCGCTGCTCTTCGGGCATGGCAGGCTCGTAGAGTTTATCCAGCGTCCACTGGGCGCGGATATCGTCCAGGCTGCTCCACACGCCGGTAGCAAGGCCGGCCAGATAGGCCGCACCCAGAGCCGTGGTCTCCCGGATCATGGGCCGGCGGATGGTACGGCCCACAATGTCCGCCTGGAACTGCATCAGGAAGTTGTTGGCGGATGCGCCGCCATCCACCCGCAGTTCCCGCAGGCGAATCCCGGTATCCTCTTCCATGGCCTGCAGCACGTCGCCGGTCTGGTAGGCAATGGCCTCCAGGCTGGCCCGGATGATGTGGTTGCGGCCCGCGCCCCGGGTCAGGCCCAGGATCGCGCCCCGGGCGTACATATCCCAATGAGGCGCACCCAGACCGGTAAAGGCGGGCACCACATAAACACCGGCACTGTCCTTGACCTTCTTGGCAAAGTATTCTGTATCGGAGGCTTCCGTGATGAGGTGCAGCTCGTCCCGCAGCCACTGCACCACTGCACCGCCCACAAAGACGCTGCCTTCCAGCGCGTACTGCACCTTGCCGTCAATGCCGATGGCAATGGTGGTAAGCAGTCCGTTTTTGCTCTGATACATGGTGTCGCCGGTGTTCATCAGCAAGAAGCAGCCGGTTCCGTATGTATTCTTGGCCTCGCCGGGTTCAAAGCAGGTCTGGCCGAACAGCGCAGCCTGCTGGTCACCCGCAATGCCCGCGATGGGCACCTCCACGCCCTGGATGTTCACATAGCCGTAGACCTGGCTGCACCCCCGCACCGAGGGCAGCATGCTCATCGGAATGTTCAGCCGGCGGCAGATGGTCTCGTCCCAGCACAGGTCCCGGATGTTGTACAGCATGGTGCGGCTGGCGTTGGTGTAGTCGGTCACATGCACCGCGCCGCCGGTCAGCTTCCAGATCAGCCAGGTATCCACTGTGCCAAACAGCAGCTGTCCCGCCTCGGCCTTTTCCCGGGCGCCGGGCACATTGTCCAGAATCCACTGGATCTTGGTGCCGGAGAAGTAGGCGTCCACCAGCAGGCCGGTACGCTCCTTTACATAGTTGGTAAATTCCGTATCCGCCTTCAGTTCCTCACAAAGGGCAGCGGTACGGCGGCACTGCCACACAATCGCATTGTATACCGGGCGGCCGCTCTCCTTGTCCCACACAATGGCCGTTTCACGCTGGTTGGTGATGCCGATACCGGCGATCTCCTCCGGCGCCACCCCGCTCTGGGCCAGCACCTCCATCAGCACGCCATACTGGCTGGAGTAGATTTCCATCGGGTCGTGCTCCACCCAACCGGGGTGGGGATAGTGCTGGGTGAACTCTTTCTGGGCCATCTGCACAATGTTCTGATGCTCGTCAAACAGAATGCAGCGGCTGCTGGTGGTTCCCTGATCCAGGGCGATCACATATTTTTTCACGGTGGAACGCCTCCTTTAATTATAGATGGCAAGGATATGCGCCGCGCCGGGCGCTGAATCAACATTTACATAGCCCAGACCGCCGGGCAGGTGGTGGACACCGCCGCCGCTCCCGCACGCATGGCCGCCATAACCTCTTCTTTGTATTTAATCAGGCCGCCGGCAATCACCGGTGTGGAGGTAGTCTGGGTGATTTCCGCGATCACCCGCGGCATAATGCCGGGCAAAATCTCAATAAAATCCGGTTTGCCCACACCCAGCTGGGCAGGCAGGTTGGACAGCGCCAGTGAATCCAGGATAAACGCCCGCTGTACCGTGAGCAGCCCCAGATGGCGCGCCCGGCGCACCAGCGTGGGTTTGGTGGAAATGATGCCGTCCGGCGCGCACATCCGTGCCAGACCATCCACCGCTACCTCCCGCTGGCTGAGGCCGTCCACCAGATCAATATGCACGATGGCCAGTTTTCCGGCCGCCTGAACCTGCTGCACCAGGCCCGCCACGCTGAGCACTGTACCGAACAGCAGAAAGATCACTTCGCATTCGCTCTGCAGCGCCTGCTGCAGGCCTGCTTCGTCCTTGACCGCCGCAATCACCGGGCAGTCCAGCAGACGCTGTTTCTTGGATTGGATATCCTCCACGTTCCACACTCCCTGTCCGGCGCAAGATTGATAAAAAATAAACAGTTGAAAAGAGCGGGGCGAACCGCAGCTCGCCCCGCTCCCACACTCTACCGGACAAGAGTATTATGGCAGATTCGCCACAAAAAGTAAAGCAGCTGAACAGAAAAACAGCTTTTTCGACAAACAAAACGCCAGATTATGCACACATTTTACAAATTTACTTTTGCCTATTGACGCGAAACTGGGCAAGATGGTAGTATGAAAACAACAAAATGCTCCGGAGATGCGAAAGCGGGCGTGAAGGCAATTCGATATGTGCCTTTGCGTCTTTTTTCATGTTCGGCGCATAAAGATGCAGCCATGTCAGTGCGCAGGGCATGGCTGCATCTATCGGGAGAGGAACGCAATTCATCACAAACACGGGAGGAGAAACATGAAAAGTCGCAAAAAACGCACTGCGGTATTCTGGTTGTGTATCGCCCTGGTACTTTGCCTGATAAGCGCCGTCGGCGCCAGTTTTGTGCAAAGCGGTTTCGGTTCCATCACCGTCAAGGAAATTTCCTGGGAGACAGAGTCCGGTGTAAAACTCAACGCCCTGCTGCTGATTCCGGAAAATGCAACCGCTGAAACCCCGGCTCCTGCTATTGTATGCAGCCATGGCTGGTACAACAACAAGGAAATGCAGGATCTGAACTACATCGAATACGCCCGCCGCGGCTTCGTCACTATGTCCATTAATATGTATGGTCATGGCGACTCGGACGATGTAGCGGAAAACACCTGGTGGAATCCTGAGCACAACGCCAACGGCATGTACGACGCGGTCAAACTTCTGGCAGATCTGCCCTATGTGGATGCCAGCCGCATCGGCGTGACCGGCCATTCCAACGGTGCGCAGGCTTCCCGCGAAGCGGTATTCCTGGACAACGAAGCGGAAACCCAGCTGATTGCCGCCTGCCTGCTGGTTTCCAATGATCCCATCTATACGGAAGAAAACACCATGATCGGCGGCACCGGCAAGCGCCGTATCTATGTGACGGCGGATGACACCTATTTCAACATGTTCGGCAGCCGTGACGCTGGTGTTGTAGCCTGCAAATACGATGAATTCATGCATGGCGCCGGGCTGGAAGACGGCAGCTATTCTTCCCCCCGCGATTATATTCACCAGGCTACTGCCCAATCTTTCCTGTATTTCGGCACAGATCCTACCGGCCAGCCCGAACGCTCCAGCTATACCATGTATACACAGGAAATCGACGGCCAGGAGGCCATCCGTGTAATTTATGATCCGGAAATCATCCATCCCTGGGCACACTTCTCCAAGAGCGTAGTCGCCTCCAGCGTGGAGTTCTTCGACGCCGCTCTTGACGCCCCCATCAAACTGGATTCTGGCAACCAGATCTGGCAGATCAAGGCCGTGTTCAACCTGGTAGGCCTGATTGGCTTCTTCATGTTCATCGTAAACTTCGCCATCGTTATGCTGCGCGCTCCCTTCTTTGCTTCCCTGAAAGCCAAAGACGGCGCAGCCACGATGCTGCCTACCCCCACCGGAGCTGGCAATGGCTGGTTCTGGGGCGGTTTGGCCGCTGGCGCTGTATTTGCATTCATTACTTATCCGGCCCTGTATCGGTGGTGCAACAGCAACCGGCCCGCTTTCTTCAATCAGCCCGCCACCTTCTATATCGCCGTATGGACTCTGCTGTGCGGCCTGTTCACCATTCTGGTAATGGCTGTGTCCTACAATGTATACAATAAAAAACATGGCCTGGACCTGACCGAACGCGGCGTTAAGATGCCTCTTGCCAAACTGGGCAAAACAATTCTGCTGGCGCTTTTGGTTGTTGTGGCTGCTTATGGGCTGGTTTTCCTGGCCGACTACTTCTTCCAGGTTGACTTCCGCCTGTGGGTCGTTACCATCCGTGCTTTTGAAGTTGCCAAGCTGGGCGTTACCGCGAAGTTCCTGCTTTTCTATCTGGTATACTATGTGGCGCTGTCCGTTTCGGTCAACAGCTTCAACTACTGCAAAATCGGCAAACACGAGTGGGTCAACACTCTCATCCAGTGCGGCGCTGTGGCCCTGGCCCCCATTGTGATGTGCATCATCCAGTATGGGTATTTCTTTGCCACCGGTTATCTCATTACCGAAGCGTATGATTTCGGCGGCCCGATCATCGGTATTTGGCTGTTCCCGATCATTGTGTATATCCCGCTTGCTGCTCTTGTTTCCCGCAAGATCTACAAAGCAACACAGAACCCTTATCTGGGTGGTCTGATCATGGGTACTGTCGTGGCGGTTGCCTCCTGCACCAACACACTGACCTACCTTATCTGACGTTTTTGCATTCCCTCCCGGCGCGGCAGCCATTGGTTGCCGCGCCCCTCTTGCGGGATACCGGGAGGTGTGCTATAATGGAAAAAATCGTACAAAACAGATCGCTTGTTGAGTTTGAGAGCAAAGCGAACATTGCCCTTTTCGGGCTTTGTTTTGCTTTGCTCTTTTTTATTTTTCGCGTGATCCTGCTGCCCGTTTATCACTGATTTGGGAGGTTACTGTATGTATGACGTCATCATCATCGGCTGCGGCGTGACAGGCGCGGCCACGGCCTACGAGCTGGCCCGCTACAAGCTGCGGGTGGCGGTGCTGGAGGCGGCCAACGATATTGCCGCCGGTACCACCAAGGCCAACAGCGCCATTATCCACGCCGGTTACGATCCGGAACCGGGCACCCTGATGGCCCGGCTGAATGTGGAGGGCAACCGGCTTACCGGCGAAATATGCGAAAAGCTGCAGGTTCCCTTCAAGCGGGTCGGGTCGCTGGTGGTGGCCTTTACCCCCGAACAGCTGCCCACCCTGCAAACGCTGTATGACCGGGGCTGCCAGAACGGTGTGCCCGGGCTGCGTCTGCTTTCCGGCGAAGAGGCCCGCGCCCTGGAACCGCAGCTGAGCGAAGAGGTCTGCGGTGCCCTGCTGGCGCCCAGCGCCGGGGTGATCGATCCCTGGGGCTTTGCCATCGCCATGGCTGAAACGGCAGTGCGCGGCGGGGTGGAACTATACCGCAGCTGCCCGGTGACCGGGATCACAGCGGTTCCCGGCGGGTTTGAGATTCAGACCCCGGAGGGCAAATTCGCCGCCCGATTTGTGCTGAACGCCGCCGGTGTGGACGCCGATCGGGTGCACAATCTGCTGGAGCCCACCGACTGGCGCACTCTGCCCAGCCGGGGCGAGTACTATCTGCTGGACAAAGCCGAAGGCAGCCGGGTGGGACATGTGGTGTTCCAGTGCCCCGGGCCGGAGGGCAAGGGCGTACTGGTGGCCCCCACAGTGCACGGCAATCTGATCTGCGGCCCCAATGCGGAAAACGTGGAAGACCGGCGGGATCTGGGCAACAGCGCCGCCGGCATGGCCGATGTGCGTACCAAGGCTGCCCGCAGTGTACCCGGGCTGGACTGGCGGCAGAACATCCGCAACTTTGCGGGTCTGCGAGCCAACACCACCCGCAGCGACTTTATCATTGAAGAAAGCAAAACCTATCCCGGCTTCATTGATCTGGCCGGCATCAAGAGCCCGGGCCTGTCCAGTGCACCGGCCATTGCCAAACTGGCCGCGGCCATGCTGAGCGACCGGGGCCTGGTGCTGGAGCCGGATCCGGATTTTGTGGACAGCCGGGAACACATTGTATTCAAGAATCTGAGTGCCGAGCAAAAGAACGCCCTTATCCAGAAAGATCCCCGCTACGGGCGGGTAGTCTGCCGGTGCGAGACCATCACCGAGGGTGAAATCGTGGCCGCGCTGCACAGCCCGATCCCGCCGTACAGCATCAATGGCGTCAAGCGACGCTGCAATGCGGGCATGGGCCGGTGCCAGGGAGGCTTCTGCGGCCCCCGCGTGCAGGAAATCATCGCCCGGGAGCTGGGGCTGGATCAGGCCGACGTGCTGCTGGATCAGGCGGGCACCTATATCCTGACCGAAAAGACCAAGATGGGAGGAAAAGCCGATGTATGATCTGATCGTAGTAGGCGGCGGCCCCGCCGGGCTGGCGGCGGCCTGCAAGGCCTGGGACGAAGGGGTGCAGCGCGTTCTGGTGCTGGAGCGTGACAAGGAGCTGGGCGGCATTCTGAACCAGTGCATCCACAGCGGCTTTGGCCTGCAGCGGTTCAAGGAAGAACTGACCGGCCCGGAATACGCCGGGCGCTATATCAAGATGCTCCGGGAGACCGGCGTGGAGGTCAAACTGGACTCGATGGTACTGCAGATCGTGCCGGGACAGGACGGTGCCCCCCATCAGGTGCACGCCATCAACGGCAAAGACGGCTATATGGTGCTGGAAACCAAGGCCATCGTGCTGGCCATGGGCTGCCGGGAACGCACCCGGGGCGCCATCAGCATCCCGGGCGAGCGGGGCGCGGGCATCTTTACTGCGGGCGCGGCCCAGCGGTATCTGAATATGGAAGGCTACATGGTGGGCCGCCGGGTGGTAATCCTGGGTTCCGGTGACATCGGTCTGATCATGGCCCGCCGCATGACCCTGGAGGGCGCCAAGGTGCTGGCCTGCGTGGAGCTGATGCCTTACTCCGGCGGCCTGACCCGGAACATTGTGCAGTGTCTGGAGGACTTCGGCATTCCTCTGTATCTGTCCCACACCATCACCGACATCAAGGGTCACGACCGGGTGGAACAGGTCACCGTCAGCCAGGTGGGCCCTGACCGGCGTCCGGTACCGGGTACGGAAATGGTATTTGACTGCGATACGGTGCTGCTGAGTGTGGGCCTGATCCCGGAAAACGAACTGACCCGCCAGGCCGGCATTGGAATGGACCGGCGCACCAACGGTGCCGTGGTATATGAAAACATGGAGACCGGCGCGCCGGGCATCTTTGCCTGCGGCAACGTGGTGCATGTACACGATCTGGTGGACTATGTGTCCGCCGAGAGCGAGCGGGCGGGTGCGGCAGCTGCCGCCTACGTAAAGGGCATCCAGGCGGAAGGACCGGTGCTGGAACTGGCCGCCGGTGACGGGGTAAGCTACACAGTGCCCCAGCATCTGCGGGTGGAAGCGCTGGCAAAAGCGGCGGAGGTGTTCTTCCGGGTAAACCGGGTGACCCACGCGGCCGAGATTCTGGCCACCGACGCGGCGGGCAAGACCATCGCCCGGTTCAAACGGGAGCATATGGCGCCCGGCGAGATGGAACGGGTGGCACTGCCGCCCCAGTTGCTGAAGCAGGCGCAGGGCCCGCTGACTTTGAGCATTCGGGAGGTGTAAGGGCATGAAAGAACTGATCTGTATCGTATGCCCCAAGGGCTGCCATCTGAAGGTGGACGAAGAAAACGGCTACGCCGTAACCGGCAACAGCTGCCCCCGCGGCGCGGAATACGGTAAAAATGAACTGAGCAACCCCACCCGTATGCTGACCAGTACCGTGTGCATCGAGGGAGGCATCTACCCGCGCATGCCGGTCAAAACCAGCCAGGCGATCCCCAAATCGCTGCTGTTCGCGGCCATGGACGAGATTGCCAAGGTGCGGCTGACCGCCCCGGTGACCTGCGGCCAGGTGCTGATCCCCAACCTGCTGGGCACCGGCGCCGATCTGGTGGCCAGCCGGGATATGGAAGCCGAATCGTAACAAACCAATAAAACGGCCGCGCATCCGGTAAAAGGATGCGCGGCCGTTCTTTGTTTTACAGTCAGCCGTTTGCCTGATCGGCAGCAGCAATCAGCAGCCGGATAGCGTCGCAGGCGGTCTGGATGGTTTTGTCCATATCACCCCAGTTCATGATCGCGCCCGCCCGGCAGCCCCGGAGCGCTGCCACCACAAACAGGGCGGCGCACTCCATCTCCGAGCACATTACACCGCTCTTCTGCCAGGCTTCCCAGCGCTGCAGCAGCCGTGCCTGCTCGGGTGAGCAGGCCGGATCCAGTTCCCCATAAAACGAATCCTTCGACTGCGAAATGCCCTCCGCATAGTGCAGGCCTTTCCGGGCGGCTGCCTGGACCAGAGCCTCCACTACATGCCGGTTGGCAATGGCCGGATATTCGATTGGAACATACTGCACGGTGGTGCCCTCATCCCGCACCGAACCGGTCACGATCACGCCGTCGTACCGGTCGCAGTCCTCCGGGCAACGGACGGGGCCTGCCGTGCCAACCCGGATAAAGGTATCCGCGCCGCAGCGGATCAGTTCTTCCACCGCAATCGCTGCCGAGGGTCCGCCCATGCCGGTGGAGGTCACCGCGACCGGCACACCGTCCAGCTTGCCGATCCAGGTTTTGTGCTCCCGGTTGTGGGCCACCAGCTGGGGCTCGTCAAAATAACGGGCGATCAAATCGGTGCGGAACGGGTCGCCCGGCAGCAGCACATAGCGCCCCACATCCCCTTTTCCCAGCTGGATATGCTTGTATTTCTCGCTCTCCATGATGGCTTTGCTCCTTTCTGATACCGTTGCTTTATACACCGCACCGCAGCTATTCAGGCAGTCGGTTCCCGGTGCAGGAAATCGTTTTGAACCATCCAAGCCCAACCGTCAATGGGGCATTGGTTCTTCCTGCAAATTGCGCAGGTCGGCGCTTTCGGAAAAGTCCTCCCGGTCCAGGGTCAGGCTGGGGTTGTAATAGGGATCGGCGATGAGGGCCGCCCGGGTAAACCGGTCGGTCAGGCGCTTCTGTTCACCGGTAAAGCGCGCCTTTTTCTCCTTGTCCTTTTCGTCCAGGCCGCGGCTCTTGCTCTCATAATGATAGAGTTCCGCATAGGGCGTCCAGACGATGCGCCAGCCGGCCCGGCGGATGCGCAGGCAGAAGTCCACGTCGTTGAAGGCCACGGCGTAGCCCTCGTCCAGGCCGTTCAGCGCGTCATACACCGAAGCCCGCACCAACAGGCAGGCGGCGGTGCAGGCGGAAAAGTCCTGCACGGTGGCCATGCGGAACATATACCCGCTGGTGCCCCGGGGCCGGTACTTGTGGCTGTGGCCCGCGTAGCCGCCCAGGCCGGTAATGATGCCCGCGTGCTGCACGGTATCGTCCGGGTAATAGAGCATCGCCCCGCAGGCCCCCACGCCGGGCTGGGCAGTCTGGCTGATCATCTCGGTGAGCCAGCCGCCATTCAGCACCTCCACGTCGTTGTTCAGCAGCAGCAGATACTCCCCTTTGGCGAACCGGCGGCCGAAGTTGTTGATGGCGGAGAAGTTGAACCCGCCCTCGTACCGCACCACCCGGCAGTTGGGGCGGCTGCTTTCCAGCTGCTGATAATAAGCAAAGGTGGCCGGGTCGGTGGAGTTGTTCTCGATGACAATGACCTCAAAGTTCGGGTACTCGGTCTTGCCGTAGACCGAAGCCAGGCATTTTTCCAGATCCTCGGTGTGGTCCTTGTTGGGGATCAGGATGCTCACCAGCGGGCTTTCGTCCAGCTGCCAGACCACCCGGTAGGTGCTGGGGAACAGCCCCGGCTCCACCCGGCCTTTACGCCCGATGCGGGCCAGGTGCTCCTCCAGGGCGGTGCGGGCGGCGGCGGACACATAGGGCTTGGCCTCCACGCCGCCGCTGGTGGAACCGGCGTGCACCCGCCAATAGTAGAGCACATGGGGAATGTGACAGATCTTGTCCGGTTCGATCTGTTCCAGCACCCGCAGGAACAGGTCATGATCCTGGGCGCCGTCGCAGAGGCTGCGCTCCCCGCCCACCGCGTCGTACAGGCTTTTTTTCATCACTGCCAGATGGCAGATGTAGTTGCAGGCCAGCAGGTAATCCGGGGCGTAGTCCGGCTTGAAATGCCCGGTGATCGGGCGGCGGGGACTGCTACGGAACAGCGCCTCGTCGCTGTACAGAAACTCTGCGCCGGTGCGCAGGATGGCCTGCTGCACCGTCCAGACCGCGTGGGGCGCCAGAATATCGTCGTGGTCGGCCAGGGCCATATACTCCCCGGTGGCCAGCGCCGCAGCGGCGTTGGTGTTGGCGGCAATGCCCTTGTTCTCAATCTTCACATAGGCGATGCGGCCTTTGCCGTCGGCCTTTTGGGCGGCCCGCACCATCTCCCCTACCCGGGCGTGGGCCTCGTCCGAGGCGTCAGCCAGGCAGAGCTGCCAGGCGGGGCTGGTCTGGGCGGCCAGGCTGTCCAGCAGCTGGCGCAGGAAATTCTCCGGCGTATTGTACAGCGGCACACAGATGCTGATGACCGGCGCCCCGGGCAGCGGATGGTTCCGCTGGGCTTCCAGCACCGCTTTCTTGGGCAGATACCGGGCCTTTTTGCCCAGGAAACGGCGGCGGAAAAAGCCCGCGGCCCGCCGCAGCATGGGGCCGGGCCCGTCCTGCCGCAGCAGCTGCCAGGCATAGCCGAACAGTTCCCGGATGCGCTTGATCCGTTGGTTCATGGGTTCCTCCTTGGGGTCATTTCAGGCCGTAGTTTTCAAACAGCAGGTTAAAATGGGGGTTGTAGTAGGGGTCGCCTTTCTGGATAAGTGCGCCGTAGGCTTCGATAAAGGCGGCTTTTTCCTTTTCGTAGCGGCGGGCGTTTTCGCCGGTGGTGTCCAATCCCCGGCTTTTGCTCTCGTAGTGATAGCCTTGGGCAAAGGGGGTAAACACATTGGTGTAGCCCTGCTGCCACAGCTTCAGGCACAGGTCAATGTCGTTGTAGGCCACCGCAAAGCGATTTTCGTCCAGGCCGCCGCAGGCGTCGTACAGCGAGGCTTTGACCATCAGGCAGGCCCCGGTGACCGCCATGAGATTCTGGGGCACGGCCAGCCGGTACAGATCCCCCGCCGAGGCGCGGGGATGGCTTTTGTGGCTGTGCCCGGCGGTGCCGCCGATGCCCAGAAACACGCCGCCGTGCTGGATGGTATCGTCCGGATAGAACAGCTTGGCGCCCACACAGCCCACATCCGGCCGCTGGCTGAACTGGAGCATCCGATCCAGGAACCGGTCGGTAAGGGGCTCCAGGTCGTTGTTGAGCAGCAGCAGATGTTCGCCGTGTGCAAACCGGCGGCCGAAGTTGTTGATGGCCGAGAAGTTGAACGGCCCCTGGTAGGTGACCACCTGCAGCCGGGGCCAGCGGGCCTCGGCTTCCTCATAAAAGGCAAAGGTGGCCGGGTCGGTGGAGTTGTTCTCGATGACGATGACCTCAAAATTGTCATACCCGGCCTTGTCATATAGGGCGGTCAGGCAGCGGGACAGATCCTCCACATGGTCCTTGCTGGGGATGAGCACGCTGATCAGCGGGTGGCCGATAAGGGCGTAGTCCACCTCATAGGCCCCGGGGCAGCCGGGGATGGACTGCACCGTGCCCGCCAGGCCTACCCGGTCCAGATGGGCCTGGATAGCCCGGCAGCCCGCCGCCAGGGCGTAGGGCTTGGCCTCGATGCTCTGGGCGGTGGAACCCGCATGGCTGCGCCAGATATACAGCGCCTGGGGGATGTGCGTCACCTTTTTGGCACGCTCGGTCAGGCGCAGCAGCAGGTCATAGTCCTGGGCGCCGTCGTAGGCCGGGTCGGGGCCGCCGCCCGCCGCGTCCAGCAGCCGGCGGGAAAACGCCGCCAGATGGGTGATGTAGTTGCAGCCCCGCAGATAGTCCGGGGCGAAATCCGGTTTGAAGTGATAGTCCACCAGATGGCGCAGGTCGGCGCTGAGCACGATCTCATCGGAGTAGACCAGGTCCGCCCCGTCGGCGGCCCGGCGGGCCACCTCATACAGGGCGTTGGGATAGAGCAGGTCGTCGTGGTCGGCCAGGCAGACCCAGTCCCCGGTGGCCAGGGCCAGCGCGGCCCGGGTATTCACCGAGATGCCGCCGTTTTCTTCCAATTTGGTATAGAGGATGCGGCTGTCCCGGGCGGCGGCTTTGCGGGCGATGCGGCCGGGGACAGGGTGATCGGCGTCGGAGGCGTCGGCCAGCACCAGCTGCCAGTGGGGCCAGCTCTGACGGCGCAGGCTGCGGATCAGCTGGCGCAGGAATTTTTCCGGCGTGTTGTACAGCGGCACACAGACGCTGATGGTGGGGCCGCCCGGCACCCCGGCGGCTTTCTGGCGGCGCAGCTGACGGCGGGTGGGCAGGTCGGCCCGGTAGCGCCAGGTGTCCTTGTGCAAAGCCAGCCGGAGGCGGAAGTCGATCTCCCGCCAGAGGGCCTGGGCCCCCTCCTCCCGGGCCACCCGGGCGCACCAGCCGCAGAGCTGGGCAATGTGGGCGGGGCTGGCCAGGCGGCGGGCCATGGCGGCCGGGGAATCCGCCCGGGCCACGTCGGCGGGCAGAGGTTCCTTGTCGGGCATGAAGGATGCTCCTTTCAAAAACAGCCAAGGGAACGGGGGTCCCTTGGCTATCGGTTACTTTGTGGTCTGTTTGTAGGCGGCGCAGACTTCGGCGGCGGGGCCGTCCATCTTGACCCGGCCCTTTTCGATCCAGGCCACCTTGTTGCACATGCGCTCGATCTGCTCGATGGAGTGGCTCACCAGCAGCACGGTGGTGCCGCCGCTCATGAGCCGCTGCATACGGGCCTCGCATTTCTGCTGGAACAAAAAGTCGCCCACCGACAGAATCTCGTCGGCAATCAGGATGTCCGGCTTGGTGATGGTGGCGATGGCAAAGGCGATGCGGGCCACCATACCGCTGGAGTAGTTTTTCAGCGGCACGTCCAGGAAATCCCGCAGTTCGCTGAATTCCACGATCTCCTCAAACTTGGAGTCGATGTATTTGGGAGTGAAGCCCAGCACGGTGCCGTTCAGGTAAATGTTCTCCCGGGCGGTCAGGTCCATGTCGAAGCCCGCGCCCAGCTCGATCAGGGGGGCGATGGTGCCGCCCACCCGGCAGGTGCCGGAACTGGGCTTGTACACGCCGCTGATCACCTTGAGCAGGGTACTCTTGCCGCTGCCGTTCAGGCCGATCAGGCCGTAGAAGTCGCCGGGCATGACCTTGAGGGACACATCCCGCAGCGCATAAAATTCATCAAACTGGAGCCGGCCTTTGGCCAGGGCCAGAAAATATTCTTTCAGACTCTCGTGCTTTTCCTTGGACAGGTTGAAGCGCATGGACACATGGTCCACCGAGATGATCGGCTGATTGTTCTCCATCGGGAACCCCTCACAGATACAGGACGAACTTGTCCTGGTTTTTCTTGAACACGAACAGCCCGAACGCCAGCGCCGCCGCGGCACAGCCGCCGCAGACCAGGATCATGCTCAGCGACAGGCCCTCGCCGTTGATGACCACCCGGCGGAAACCGGTGATATACCAGTAGATCGGGTTGAACTTGATGAACTGCTGCACCCAGCCACTCATCATCTCCGGATCGTAGAAGATGGCGGAGAAGTACATGAGCGCGGTGGTGAATACCTCCCACATGTGCATCACGTCCCGGAAAAAGACGGTCATGGTGGCCAGCACCAGCCCCACACCCAGGCTGAACACAAACAGGGTGAGCAGCGGGTAGATGGCCAGCGGCAGGGTCAAATGCACCGGGCTGAGGGTGAACAGCATCACCAGCACCAGCGCGATGAAAGAAAAGCAGCAGTTGACAAAACCAAAGCAGGTTTTTTCCAGGGGGAAGATGTATTTGGGGATATAGACCTTGCGCAGCAGCGGGGCGTTCTGCAGCACGCTGGACATGGCCAGGGTGGTGGACTCCCGGAAGAAGTTGAACAGCAGCTGCCCGCAGAGCAGGAAGATGGGATAGTTGACGATATTGCCGCCCCGCAGATCCGGGAACAGCCCGCCGAACACCGCCCACATGACCAGCATCATGAGCAGCGGGTTGAGCACGCTCCAGGCAACACCCAGAACGCTGCGGCGGTATTTGAGCTTGAAGTCCCGGCTGATCAGGTTATACAGCAGGTAGCGGTACCGCCAGAACCCGTTGAAATAGCTTTTGAGCGTGGCCACAGGCGGTTACCACCTTTCAAAGTATTCGAAACTCTGCTGCGCAAAGGGGGTGTGCAGCTTATCCTTGTCGCTGAGCAGGTAGTCGCAGCCGCAGTCCGGCCACTGGATGCCCACGGTGGGGTCGTTGTAAGGGATGCCGCCCTCGGCGGAGGGGCAGTAGGTATCGGTGCACTTGTAGCAGAATTCCGCCTCATCGCTTAGCACCAGGAACCCATGGGCAAAGCCCTCGGGCACATAGAACATCTTTTTGTTCTCCGCGCTCAGGATCACACCGGTCCACTTGCCGAAGGTGGGGCTGTTGGGGCGGCAGTCCACCGCCACGTCAAACACCTCGCCCAGGGTCACACGCACCAGCTTGCCCTGGGTGTGCTCCTTCTGGAAATGCACGCCGCGCAGCACACCCCGGCGGCTCTTGGACTGGTTGTCCTGCACAAATTCCCGGTCGATGCCGGCCGCGGCAAACTCGTCCTTCTGGTAGGTTTCCATGAAGTAGCCGCGGGCGTCCCCATAGACGGTGGGCTCGATAACCAGCACGCCCGGCAGTTCGGTTTTTGTAAAGGTGAATTTCGACATACTCACACCTCATATCCTGTTTTTGATGGCCCGCCTGTGCGGCGCGCCGAAAAAAAGCCCGTACATAGATATAGTATACAGCATTCCGCGGCCCGGGGCAAGGGCAGGTTCAGCGCCGGGGCAGCGTGCGCACCGGATGGCCGTTGTCGGTGCGGTTTACCGGCTGGTCCCAGCCGCTGGGCGAGGGCTTGCCCGCCCCCTGCAGCCGCTGACGCGCCTGCCGGCGACGGCGCAGCTTTTCCTGACGGCGCCACCACAGCCAGCCGATCACCAGCGCCGCGGCCAGCACCGCCAGCGCCGCGGGCAGCGCCCCCAGGCTCAGGCCCGGACCATCGGCCAGGCTCTGGGCAAAGGAGGGCTTCATCACATAGGTGCTGTTCTCCAGCAGTTCTTCCAGACCGGTACTGTCCAGATCCAGGCGGCCCAGATCGTTGGACTGGGCGGTGACACTGTTCGGCAGGGTGATGTGCACCCGGGGGGCAAACTCCGCCCCCAGCACATACTGGGCGGGCAGCTCATAGTCAAACTGCAGCTGATCGGCGGTCACGGCGCTGTGCAGCAGCACGGTGCCGCTGGGCGGAGTCACCGAGATGGTGCCCAGTTCCCCGCCGCCGCCGGTTACCGGCACCTGCAGGGTCTGGGCCGGGGCGGTGTACTCCACCCGGGAGAAATTCTCATAGCAGTAGTCCAGCAAAGCGCACTCGTCGGCAAACTTGTCGTATTTCATGGGGCAGCCCAGCACCACACAGATCAGCCGCATGCCGTCCTGCTCGGCGTAGGTGACCATGGTGTTCTTGGCCTCGTTGGTAAAACCGGTTTTGCTGCCCTTGGCATATTCCCGGTAATACTTGCCGCCCAGCCGCATCCAGTCGCTGATGGAGAACTGCCGCTGCTCCGACTGCTTGTTGGTGGGTTCCATGGTCCAGGTCTCGGCGCGGCCGAAGATGGTGGTGAACTGGGGCTGGGTCAGCGCCCAGCGGGTGATCACCGCCATATCGTAGGCGGTGGTATAGTGGTTTTCATCCTGCAAACCGTGGGGACTGGTGAAATGGGTGCCGGTGAGGCCCAGTTCCTCTACCTGGGCGTTCATGGCGTCCACCCCGCCCTGGATACTGCCGCCGATGTACTCGGCCAGCACGTTGGCCCCGTCGTTGGCGGAGGCCATCTCCACACCATACAGAATATCCTCCAGCTTGACCTGCTCGTCCTCGATCAGGGCGATATGGCTGGATTCGGTACCGTACAGCGAGTGCACCGCGTCATAGCTGACCGTCAGGTCCACATCCAGATTGCCCTGAGCCTTTTCCAGCGCCAGGCCCATGGTCATGATTTTGGTAATCGAAGCCGGATAATGGCGCACATCGGCATTTTTGGCCAGCAATACCTGGCCGGTGTCCACGTCCATCACCACATAGGCATCCCCCAGGGTGGCGGGGGGCGCGTCTTCCGCCAGCACGGAGGTACACAAACCGGCCGCCGCCAGCAGGGCAGCCAGGGTACAAAACAGTCTTTTTTTGATCACGTTGGTTCCTCTTTTATCGCAGCGCCGTTTCGGCGATTGTTTCTGTATAACTGTATTATTATACGCTACCGGCGCAGAGAGGGCAAGATTCCGGCAAAAAATTCATCTTTACTGGCCAAAACGGTTCCCGGCTGGTATACTGGCCGGTATAGGAGGGACCGATCATGCAGGGATTTTCTGATAAAGCATCCGCCCGCGCCGCGGCCCGGCAGCTGCGCACCGGCTGGACCGACGGACAGCGCCGGGCGCTGGGCATCGGCATGGCTGGACAATTGACCGGCTGGCCCCTGTGGCAGCAGGCCAGGGCGGTGTTTGCTTTCTGCGGCGGGGCCCGGGAACCGGACACCGGCCCCATTCTGGAAGCGGCCCTGGCCGCCGGCAAGGCGCTGTACCTGCCCCGGGTGACCGGCCCCGGCCGGATGGAGGCGGTGCGGGTGGATAAGGTAGAACAGCTTGTACCGGGGGCTTACGGCATTCTGGAGCCGCCCGCCGGTTCCCCCGCTGCTGAGCCGGAGGCCATTGACCTTATCCTGCTGCCCTGCCTGGCAGCCGCGGCCGACGGAACCCGGCTGGGCTGGGGCGGCGGCTACTACGACCGTTTTTTGGCCCGCTGTGCCGCGCCGGCGGCGGTACTCTGCCCCGAGGCGCTGGTGGCGCCCTTTCTGCCCGCCGAACACCACGACCGCCCGGCGGGCTGGATCGTGACCGAACGGCGGATTCTTGTGTGCGTCGGGATATAACAAAGCAGCAGCCGGGATGCAGAGGCACCCCGGCTGTTTTCAGCTGAGCAGCACCGGCTGGAACTGGCGGCCCCGCAAAGCGCATTCCAGTACGTCCGGCAGCAGGGCAAAGTCACTCTGCAGGCTGGTGGGCTTTTTCAGCGGCGCGTCCTGGCTGACCGGCACCAGATAGTAGTGCTTGCGGTTGAGCAGGGTGCCCAGGTTGACCAGGCTGGCCCCCAGCCCGTCGTTGGTGCTTACCGCCAGCACGATGGGCTTGCCGCCCCGCAGCATGCTTTTTACCCCCAGGGTCACCGGGGTGTCGCTGATGCCGTTTGCCAGCCGCCCCAGCGTGGCCCCGGTGCAGGGGGCCACGATCATGGCATCGGCCATGTTTTTGGGGCCCAGGGGCTCCGCCTCCTGCAGCGTCTCAATGGGGGTGTACCCGGTGATCAGCCGCAGCTGGTCTTTCCAGCCGCGGGCGGTGCCGAACCGGGTATCCATCCCGGCGGCGGCAAAACTCATCAGCGGCAGCACCCGAAATCCCTGTTCCACCAGGCGGCGCACCTGCACGATCACCTTGTCAAAGGTGCAGAAGCTGCCGCACATGGCAAACACCACCGTCCGTTGTTGTTCCATCGTTGCTATCTCCTTTCCTCTTGTTCCGCCTGATTCAGTATGGACAACACGGCCCGGGCTATGAACCGCCCCGCCGTGACCGGCGCACATTTTCCCGGCAGGCCGGGCGCCGGGATCAGCTGAATTCCCAGACGGGCCGCGGCCTCTGCATCGGCCGCTCCATGGCCCGCCAGTTCGATCACCCGGGCACCCGGTGCCAGCCGGGCCAGCAGGGATTCGTCCAGCAGCGGGGCGGGCACGGTGTTCACCACGGTATCCGCCCCCTGTGCGGCGGCTGCCAGCTGTTCCGCCGCCGGGGCCCGGCATCCGTCCGCCCGGGCCGCTGCCCGGCGGGCCGGGTTGCCATCCACTGCGGTCACCCGTACCCCCAGCGCCAGCAGCCGGCGGCCGATCGCCTGCCCCACCCGGCCATAGCCCAGCAGCAGCAGATCCGAATCCCAGAGGGTGGTGCGCCGCCCGTCCAGCAGCAGGGCCAGACAGCCCTCGGCGGTGGGGATGGCGTTGAGCAGCGCCAGTTCTTCCCACTGCATATAGTCCCGCAGGGCAAAGCCCGCCGCCCGGGCCCGGGCCGCCGCCCCGGGGCTCACCGCCCCGCCCAGAAGCCGGGCGTCCGGCCGGGCAAGCGCCAGTGCCAGCGCCAGTTCCGGCGAGCGTTCTTCCAGCCGCACCGGCAATACCACGCAGTCCGCCTGTTCGGTCCAAACCGGATCCAGCAGGGTGCAGCCCGCTTCGGCCAGCGCCGCCGCGGCCGCCTGCATTCGCGCATCCTGCCCCAGCACCACAAATCGCCTGTTCATCTTCATCCCCCCGTCCGCGTATGCCCCATGCTATGCCCGGGATGGGCGCACGGTGCAAAAAACGCGCCGCGGAAAAGCTTCCGCGGCGCGTTTTTGCCGTTTGATTCAGATAAAGCGGGCCAGGCTGCGGCCCAGCTGCAGCAGCACCGGGGCCACGTTCAGTTCCGGCTGTTCCACCACTACTTTCAGCAGCATGGACAGCACCTTGCCTGCCTTGCGGGCGCTGACCCCCTCGGCCATCAGTTCGGCCTGGGTCACTGCCAGCTGATCCGGGCTGAAGGGCTCCCGGCTGTCCAGCAGTTCCCGGTACAGGGCAACAATCGGCTCCCAGCCGGGGGCCAGCAGGCTGAACAGCGCGGCCATCTCCTCGGCGGGCAGGGGTGCGCCTTCCGCCAGGCAGCGTTTCAGGGCCAGCCGGTCGGCGGGCGGGCCGGCCCGGAACAATTCATCCAGCCGGGCATAGTCCTGACAGAAGGTCTGGCCCAGCTTCATGCGGCGGGCTGCCTGTTCGGCGTCGGCCCCGCACAGCCGCAGAAACAGCCACCAGCGACTGAGCAGCCCGCTGGGCGCCTGGGCCAGCGGATGCAGGCAGGCACAGCCCCGGATGCCCACCCCGCGCAGGCCGCCCGCCTGCACCAGCGGGGCCAGCGCCTGGGGGCACAGACCGGTCAGGGCGCGGTTCAGCTCATCCCGCACAGCCAGCGGGTCGGCATGAACCAGAGCGGGGGCCGCATCCATGGCGGCGGCAAAGCAGTCCCATTCAGCGGCGCAGCCGCTCTCGGCGGCCAGACGCACCAGCTGCAGAGCACGCATCGGATCGTCGGAAAAAAAGGGGCCGGGAGCCCCGGTACAGCCCAGCACAGGGCCTTGGCTGCCGGTATGGGTGCAGAACCCCTGCGGCAGGCAAACGGGAGCGCGGGCGGATTCAGGCATGGGATCACCTCCGTGGAATAAAGCCGCCTGACGGCGGCGGTGTAGTTACCATTATAGCAAAAATTTGTTCGGAGTGTTTATTTTTGTGCAAAATAATTATATAATGAGATACAAGACAGGCAGCAGCGTCCGCAAAAGGCGGCTTCCTGCCAATACATGGCCAAAGGTGGTTTTGTGGGAATGGCGATTACGAGCGGGTTCAATAAAGACCTTCTGGCGGGGGTATCCCGCCTGCATTTCATCGGCATCGGCGGCAGCGGCATGTTTCCGCTGGTGCAGATTCTGGCGTCCAAGGGGTATACCATCACCGGCAGCGACGTGAACGAAGGCACCATCATCGACTCTGAGCGGGCCATGGGGATCCATGTATATATGGGCCATGCTGCGGAGAACGTGCTGGGCGCGGATATGGTGGTGTACTCCGCCGCCATTCACGAGGATAACCCGGAGCTGCAGGAGGCGGATATGCGGGGCATCCCCTGCGTGGAGCGCAGCGTCATGCTGGGCTATGTAAGCCGGCTGTACCCCCGCAGCATCTGTGTGGCGGGCACCCACGGCAAAACCACCACCACCAGCCTGATCACCACCATGCTGGAACTGGCCGGGCGGGACCCGGCGGCGGTGATCGGCGGCAAGCTGCCGCTGATCCATGGCTACGGCAAGGCTGGCAACGGCCAGAACATCGTGGTGGAAGCCTGCGAGTTTGCCGAAACTTTTTTGCGGCTGGCGCCCTCCGTCTCGGTTATTCTGAACATCGACAATGACCATCTGGACTGCTACGGCACCATGGGCAACCTGAAGATGGCGTTCCGCAAGTTTGCGCTGCTGGCCAGCCATACCGTGGTGGTCAATGCGGATGACGAGAATACCATGCAGGTGATGAACAGCATCGACCGGGATGTGCGCACCTTCGGCATCCGCAAGCATGCGGACTACAAGGCCGAGAATGTGCGGGAGTACAAACCCGGTTTCTATGAGTTCGACGTGCTGGAGTTTGGCGAACCCTATGCCCATATCAAGATGGGCGCGCCCGGCTACCACAATATCTACAACGCCCTGGCCATGACCGCCTGCGTGCCGTTGGTGGGCCTGTGCCCCAGCGATGCGGAGGCTGCCGCCGCCAACTTTACCGGGGCGGGCCGCCGGTTTGAAATCAAGGGCGAGGTAAACGGCGCCATGGTGGTGGACGACTACGCCCACCATCCCACCGAGGTGGGGGCCACCCTGAAAACCGCCCGGGAACTGACCACCGGCACCCTGTGGGCGGTGCATCAGCCCTTCACCTACAGCCGTACCCGCGCGCTGCTGCGGGAGTTTGCCGAGGTGCTGAGCCGGGCCGACCGGGTGGTGCTGACCCCCATCATGGGCAGCCGCGAGGTGGATGACGGCAGCGTGAAGTCGGAGGATCTGGCCGCCCTGATCCCCGGCGCCATCGTGGTGGAGAGCCTGGACGCCGCGGCGCAGTATATCAAGGAGAACGCCAAAGAGGGCGATCTGGTGATCACCATGGGCTGCGGCGACGTATACAAGGCCGCCGACAGGATGATCCAAGAATAAAAATATCGGGGCGCGCAGCCAACCGGCGGCGCGCCCCTTTTGTGTTCAGCTGGTGGTAAGGCCTACGCTTACCCCCAGCGCCTGATCCACCCGCTGCTGATCCTCCGGGTCCAGACGGCCTGCCCGCTCCCGCAGGCGGCGCTTGTCCAGGGTGCGGATCTGTTCCAGCAGCACGATGCTGTCCCGCGTCAGGCCGCCCCGGCCCGCCTTGAGCCCGATATGGGTGGGCAGGCGGTTTTTGTCCTGCCGGGAGGTGATCGCCGCCGCGATCACCGTGGGGCTGTGCCGGTTGCCGATATCGTTCTGCAGGATCAGCACCGGGCGGATGCCGCCCTGCTCCGAGCCCACCACCGGGCTCAGATCGGCGTAAAAGACCTCTCCGCGATGTACTTCCATGTACGAAACCCTCCCTGAAAAGTTTTGGTCAGGGAGAGTATGCCCGGCCGGGCGAGGGTTTATACCGTCTCGGCCACCGCAAAGGCCACCGCCGCGCCCCCGTCGTGGGTGATGGACAGGTGCACCGCGGCCTTATTTTCCGCCGCCCAGGCCGCCGCGGCACCGCTCAGCTCGTAATAGGGCGCGCCGGAAGGGCGGCGCAGCGCCTGGATCTCGGCCAGGGCAAAACCGCCGATGCCCCGCCCGGCCGCTTTCAGAAAGGCCTCCTTGGCGGCCCAGCAGCCCGCCGCCCGCTCAGCCCGGCGGGCAGGCGCGGTGGCCTCCAGCAGGGCGCGTTCCCCGGGGCCGAACACCTTTTCCATAAAAGACGGGCTGGCAAGGCTCTTTTCCAGCCGGGCAATCCGCACCGTGTCCACCCCAATCCCCAGAATCATACCGCCGCCTCCTTTTGTTTTCTGCCAGTATACCACAGCCGCCGCCCCCCTTGCAAATCCCGCAAAACCGTGCTATAATCGGCTTTGTCAAACGCGTTGACGAAAGAAAGTACCCGTGCGTATCCCGGCACAGAGAGGGGCCTCCCGGCTGCAAGGGCCCTGCGGTGAACGGCGGCGAAGTTCCTTTCTGAGCGGCCCGGCTGAAGGCGCTGTGCGCTTGTAGGCGGGGACGGGTTCCCCCGTTACCGGGACAACGAGTGTTTGCTCGAGGTGTTTTGAGCAGAAATCCGGGTGGTACCGCGGAGCTTTTACCGGCTTCGTCCCTGATGCACAGGGGCGGGGCCGTTTTGTTTTACTCCCCCGCCCGAACACGCCGCCCCACCGGCGGCCAAACGGAAGGAGCAGAACCAATATGCAACAGATCATTGACCAGCTGACCGCCCAGGCCGGCGCGGCTCTGGCCGCGGCCGGCGACCGGCAGAGCCTGGCCGCTTTCTGGCAGGAGTACCTGAGCCGGAACGGCAAGGTGGCGGGCCTGATGAAGGAGCTGCGCAACGTGGCCCCCGAAGAGCGCCCCGCCGCCGGCAAGATCATCAACGAGTGCAAGGCCAAGCTGACCGCCGACTACGAGGCCGCCGCCGCCCGCATCGAGGCCGCGGAACTGGCCCGGCGCAACGCCGCCGAGGCGGTGGACATCACCCTGCCGGCCAAGCGCCGTGCGCTGGGCGGCCTGCACCCCATCACCCTGGTAAAGAACCAGATCATCGACGTGTTTGCCGGGATGGGCTTTGAGGTGTACGAGGGCCCCGAAATCGAGGACGACGACCACAACTTCACCCGCCTGAACGTGCCCCGCAACCATCCCGCCCGGGATATGCAGGACACCTTCTATGTGACCGACGATCTGCTGCTGCGCACCCAGACCAGCCCGGGCCAGATCCGCACCATGGACGCGGAAAAGCCCCCCATCAAGGTGCTGGTGCCGGGCCGCGTGTTCCGCAGCGACAGCGACGCCACCCACAGCCCCATGTTCCACCAGATGGAGGGTCTTGTGGTGGACAAGGGCATCACCCTGTGCGACCTGCAGGGCATGCTGGACAAGCTGGTGCAGGCCCTGTTTGACGAGAGCGCCCACACCCGCCTGCGGCCCAGCTACTTCCCCTTCACCGAACCCAGCGTGGAGGTGGACGTGAGCTGCTGCGAGTGCGGCGGCAAGGGCTGCCCCCTGTGCAAGGGCACCGGCTGGATCGAGGTGCTGGGCGGCGGCGTTGTGAACCGCAAGGTGCTGGAGAACTGCGGCATCGACCCGGACGTGTACTCCGGCATCGCCTTCGGCATCGGCATCGAGCGTATCGCCATGCTCAAATACGGCATCAACAACATCGGCCTGCTGTTCGAGAACGACCTGCGTTTTCTGCGGCAGTTCCAGGAATAAGGAGGGCGCCATACCATGAAACTGCCTTACAGCTGGCTGAAGCAATATGTAGACATCGACATCACCCCGGAGGAGCTGGAAAAGCGCCTGTTCTCCTGCGGGTTTGAGGTAGAGGAACGGATCGAGCTCTCCGCCGGGATCTCCCGGGTCGTGGTGGGCCAGATCACCCATATGGAAAAGCAGGAGGGCACCGACCACCTGCACGTCTGCACCGTGGACTGTGGCGACGAGTACGGCCGCAATCTGGTGATCAGCACCGGCGCGCCCAACATCTTTGAGGGCGCCAAGGTGCCGGTGGCGCTGGACGGGGCCACCCTGCCCGGCGGCATCACCATCAAGAAGCGCAAGATGCGCGGGGTGGAGAGCAACGGCATGATGTGCTCCGGCCAGGAACTGGGTCTGACCGAGGACCTGTATCCGGGCGCCGAGGTATACGGCCTGCTGATCCTGCCCGAGGACACCCCGCTGGGCGCGGACATCTGCGAGGTGACCGGTCTGAACGACACCATCTTTGACGTGTCCATCACCTCCAACCGGCCGGACTGCCAGTCCATCCTGGGCATGGCCCGGGAGGTGGCCGCCCTGCTGGGCAAGCCGCTCAAGATGCCCGCCACCGATTACACCGTCACCGCCGAGGGCGACGACAGCATCCGCGTACAGGTGGATGCGCCGGACCTGTGCCCCCGGTACCTGGCCCACTATGTGCGCAACATCCGCCCCGGCACCTCGCCCCGGTGGATGCGCCGCAACCTGGCGCTGGCCGGGCTGCGCAGCATCAGCAACGTGGTGGATATCACCAACTATGTGCTGCTGGAGATCGGCCAGCCCATGCACGCCTTTGACCTGGACAAGGTAGCCGGCCGCCACATCACCGTGCGCCGCGCCGCCCCCGGCGAGAAGATCGTGACCCTGGACGAGAAAGAGTTCACCCTGACCGAGAACAACCTGGTCATCAGCGACGAGGAAAAGCCGGTGGCTCTGGCCGGCGTGATGGGCGGTCTGAACAGCGGCATCAGCGACGACAGCCGCCAGCTGCTGTTTGAATGCGCCACCTTCGCCCGGGACAGCGTGCGCAAGACCAGCCGCGCCCTGGGCCAGAACAGCGATTCCAGCGCCCGGTACGAAAAGGGCGTGGATCAGTACAGCACCGAACTGGGTCTGCGCCGTGCGCTGCACCTGATCCAGGAGCTGGACTGCGGCGACATCACCCCCACCTGCTTTGACTGCGGCGGGGACAATACCCCCGCCCCCACCGTGGTGACCGCCACCCCCGCCCAGATCAACGGCGTGCTGGGCATCGAGGTGCCCGCCGACGAGATGAAGGCGATCCTGCAGCGGCTGGAGTTCACCGTGGAAGACAACAATGGCACCTGGACCGTGACCGCCCCCCGCTACCGGGAGGACGTGGAGGGTTATCCCGACCTGGCCGAGGAGGTCATCCGGGAATACGGCTACGACAAGCTGACCCCCACCTTCCTGAAGACTGCGGCGGTGACCACCGGCGGCCTGAACGCGGCCCAGAAAGCCCAGATGAAGCTGAAACGGCTGCTCTGCGGGCAGGGCTGCTTCGAGGCCTCCACCCTGGCGTTCTACTCTCCCGCCGATCTGGACGCGCTGCACCTGCCCGCCGATGACCCGGCCCGCAAGGTGATCCCCATTCTGAACCCGATCAGCGTGCATCTGTCCATCATGCGCACCCTGCTGGCCCCGTCCATGCTCAAGGTGATCGTGGACAACCTGAAAAAGGGCAACGGCGCCGGCCGCCTGTTCGAGATGGGCAATGTGTACCTGCCCAAGCAGCTGCCCCTGACCGAGCTGCCCAAGGAGCGCATGACCCTCTGCCTGGGCGTGTTCGGCCCGGAGGAGGACTTCTTCACCGTAAAGGGCCTGATGGAGGCCATCGGCGAAGCCTTCGGCGTACAGCTGCGGTATGAGCGGGACAACGTGTGCTGGCTGCATCCGGGCATGACCGCTTCGGTGTGGTGCGGCGACGTGAAGATCGGCGTATTCGGTAAGCTGGCCAACGATGTGACCGCTGAGCTGAAGATCGCCAAGGACGAGAAGGCCGGCCAGAACATCTATCTGGCGGAACTGGACTGGGAAGCTTTCACCAGCTGCGTGCCCAGCCTGGTGCGGTACAAGCCGCTGAGCGAGTTCGCCCCTGTGCGCCGCGACCTGGCACTGGTGTGCGATGAAGCGGTGGCCTGCGGCGACATCGAGACCTGCATGCGGGATGCCAGCAAGCTGGTGACCGGCACCGCGCTGTTCGACATCTACCGGGGCGACCGGCTGGGCGAAGGCAAGAAGAGCCTGGCTTTCACCCTGACCTTCCACGCGGATGACCGCGCCCTGACCGACGAGGAAGTGGACGCCGCCGTGCGCAAAATTCTGAAAAAGCTGGACGCCATGGGCGTGACCCTGCGCAGCTGATTTTTCCACAAATTAAGCGGCCCGGAGATGCATCTCCGGGCCGCTTGTTTGCGTAAGACAGAGAAAAACCGTCCCCGGCAGGTTTTCTGCCGGGGACAGTTCTTTGTTTGTTCAGGGTTCCGCGGGGGTCGGGCCGGGCGATGGCGCCGGGGTAGCCGTGGGCTCCGGGGTAGGTGCCGCCGTGGGGGCCGGTGTGGCCGGTGCGGCGGGCTCCTGGGCGATATACACGTTTACGATCGTGGTTTCCAGGTCGAACTTTTCACCCGGCTGGATATCGGTTTTGACCACGCAGTTTGCCGCGTACTCGCCGTTGTTGGCCAGCATCAGCAGGCTGAACCGGATGCCCCGGCTGTTCAGTTCCTGCTCGGCATTCTCCCGGGTAAAGCCGATGATATTGGGCATCTCCATCAGTTCCGCACCCTTGCTGACGGTCAGCTTGATCACCGGTTTCTCCTCGGTGACCACCGTACCGGCCTCCGGGCTCTGCTCCATGATCTCGCCCTCTTCATACTCGGAGCTGTAATCTTCCTCCAGCGTAAAGAGGAACTGCGCCGCGTACTCGGTGTTGTTCTGCACCGATTTGTAGGGCAGGCCCACGAAATTCGGGATGGTAACCGTAGTCTCCTGGGGCTGGCTGGTGCTTTCCGGCTGGCTGCTGTCTGCCGGGGGGCGGGTATGCCCGTTCCGGTTTATCAGCAGCATCGCCACCACAATGGCCAGTACCGCAATGATCCCCAGTGCAAGGGCCAGCAGGTGCCGGGTGTTCAGCGTAAGGCTGGGCTCCTTTTTCTCCCGGCCCATCAGCGCGTCGGCGGCGGTGGGCGAGGCCAGCGCGCCCATCAGTTCGGGCACGGTCTGGATGCGCTCGGCCGGCACCAGCCGCATGGCGGCAGACAGGATGGAGGACACATAACCCGGCACGCCGCTCTCCGCCCGGGAGGCGGGGGGCAGGCTGTCCCGCACCTGGCGCTGTACCGCCGACAGCGGCTGCGCGCCGGTGACCAGGCGGTAGAACACCGCCGCCAGGCCGTACACATCGGTATAGCGGCCCTCAAATTCCTGGGGCTTGTACTGCTCCGGGGCGGAATAGCCGTCGTACAACTGGGGTTTCAGCTCGCTGCCCGCCCGGCGCAGGCCCAGGGTGGCATACCCGCACAGGCGGGCCACGCCGCCCTCGGTGAGCAGGATGTTCTCCGGGCAGACGCCCCGGTGCACAAGGCCCGCCTTATGCAGAGCGGCCACGCCCTCCATGATGGGCTGCATCAGGCTGCGCGCTTCCGCCAGAGGCAGCACGCTGGCCCGCAGAGACAGATACTCGGACAGCGGGGTGCCCTGGATCTGCTCGGTAACGGCGTAGACGGTCTGGTTTTCCTCCAGCACGTCCAGCACCGCCACCAGACCGGTGGCCGGGGTGATCCGCTGAATGGCCCGGTACAGGTCCGCAAAATCCATGCGGGTGGTCTTGAACAGCACCTCGCTGCCGGATTTTGGTTCCACCTCGCCGGCCTCGTTGCGGCCCTGGCTCAGTGTGACCGGCAGATACTCCTTGATGGTCACCCGCAGCCCGGCGGTGTTCTCCACCGCGGCGTAGAGGATACCCTCGCCGTCGGTGTTCAGATGCTGGGCCAGGGTATACCGGTCGCCCAGCACGGTACCGAACGGCAGCGCCTCGGGCGGGTTATGATTTTCAAAGCTTTTGCCGCAAAAGGGGCAGGCTGCGCGCCCCGCCTGGGTCTTGGACAGGCAGAACGGGCACACCATCTGAGCTGCGCTCACAGGCAACCCTCCTTTGTGGTTGGACGCGATCAGCGGTCCAGATCTTCCTCGTTCTCCAGGTTATGCCAGACGTTCTGCACGTCGTCGTCCTCTTCCAGGGCGTCCAGCAGCTTGGCCATCAGCTTCTGGTTGTCCTCGTCGGTGATGGCGCTGTAGGTGGAGGGCACCATCTCCACCTCGGCGGAAATAAAGCTGTAGCCCTTGTCCTCCAGAGCCTGACGCACGGTGCTGAAATCGTCCGGCGCGCAGGTCACTTCCACCACGTCGTCGCCCATGTCGAAATCCTCGGCGCCGGCGTCGAAGCAGTCTTCCATGGTCTTTTCCTCGTCCAGACCCTCGCCGTCCAGCACAATCACGCCCTTCTGGGTGAACATGAAGGACACGCAGCCCATGTTGCCCAGGTTGCCGCCGAACTTGTCAAAGTAGTGGCGCAGGTTGGCCGCGGTGCGGTTGCGGTTGTCGGTCAGGGTTTCCACCATCATGGCGATGCCGCAGGGGCCGTAGCCTTCGTAGGTGATGGGCTCGTAGTTGTCTTTCTCGCCGCCCTCAGCCTTCTTGATGATGCGCTGGATGTTGTCGTTGGGCACGTTCAGGCTCTTGGCCTTGGCGATCAGGTCGCGCAGCTTGCCGTTGGAGTTGGGGTCGCCGCCGCCCTCACGCACGGCCACCGAGATCTCGCGGCCTACCTTGGTGAAAACCTTGGCCTTCTGGCCGTCGGTCTTTTCCTTCTTACGCTTGATGTTATTCCATTTGCTGTGTCCCGACATGGAAATCCTCCTGTTTATCTGCCCCGTGGGGCGTTCTGGGCAGGCATGCCTGCCAATAGTGTCTTAACTAATATAGTGTATCACAGCCCGGAGCCGATTTCAACCGCTCCCAGCAGCCTCAAACCTTTTGGATAGTGGTTTTTTGCGGTTTGGCTGCTCACCTTGGCCCCGCCCAGGGGGTAGCCGTCCACCAGAACCGCGCACCAGCCGTTCCCGGCTTCGGGCGCAGGGATGGGATGCCCCTGCAGGTAGGCTTGCACCCGCTCGTCCGCCAGCGGCAGATTCAGCTGGTTTTTGCACAGGGTGCCAAAGGCGGTGAACAGATGATGTTCCGGTTCAAACCGGCCCTTGCGCACCGTGCCCGCCAGCACCCCGGCCCGCAGGATGCGCAGCTTCTGGGCCGCGGCGGGCATCGGCACGGCGGGGAGCAGAAACAGCTTGTCCCCCCGCAGCACTGCCGGGCGGTCGGCCAGCTCCAAAAAATACTCTTTGGCGAAAACGCTCCATTCTTTACAGATCGGAGCAGATTTTGCCGGGCGCACCGGGGCGGTTTCCGGCCCGTCCAGGCGGCGCAGCCGGGCCATGAAATGGCCCTCGCCCCCCTGGCTTGGCCAGATGCGGCGCACCTTGCTCACATCCAGCGGCAGCCCGCCGGTGCGGTTTTCCTCGCCGGGGCTGCCAAAGGCTTCGCCGCAGCTTTCCAGCGCAAAGTCCGGATGGCGGGCCAGGAACGCGGCCACCTGGCCCTCGTCCTCCTCCGGGGCAAAGGTGCAGGTGGAGTAGACCAGCAGCCCGCCGGGGGCCAGCATCCGGGCGGCGTTTTCCAGAATCTGCGCCCCCAAAGCGGCGCACTGGCGTACCAGCGCCTCGCTGTGCTGGGTCAGGGCCTGGGGCTCCTTGCGGAACATCCCCTCGCCGGAACAGGGGGCATCCACCAGCACCCGGTCGAAAAAGGCGGGAAACGCCTCAGCCAGGCGGGCGGTGTCCTCGTTGGTAACCACCGCGTTGGACACGCCCATCCGTTCCAGGTTGCCCCGCAGGATGGAGGCCCGGCCCGCTTCATACTCGTTGCAGACCAGCAGCCCCTGCCCCTGCAGGGCGGCGGCCAGCTGGCTGCTCTTGCCGCCGGGGGCGGCGCAGGTATCCAGCACCTTCATGCCGGGCTGCACATCCAGCAGGGCCGCGGGGGCGGCGGCGCTGGGCTCCTGGGAATAAAAAGCCCCGGCGTGGTGATAGGGATGGCGCCCGGGATGGAAGTCCGGCAGATCCACAAAATAGCTGGCCGGGCAGAAGGGCGAGGGCCGCAGCGGCAGCCCGCATCCGGCGGCAAACCGCTGTGTCGTGCACCGCAGGGTGTTGACCGTAACCCCGCGGGCCGCCTGATCGGCGGCGGGGGTGAGAAGCGCATCAAACCGGGAACCAAGCAGCGCCCGCTCCCGTTCATAGAAGTACTCGCCTGCCAGAAAAAACCACCTTCCTTTTGCATATCCGCCCGTTTGGGGGCAACACTATCCTCAGACGGGCCGCACCGAGCGCCCGCCTGAAAGGAGAAACAACAATGGACAATCGCAAGACCAGCGCCAATTCTCAGAAATCCAGCCAGAACAGCCAGAACCCGAAGGAATCCTACGGCGAAAACCGCACCGGTACCCGCAGCACCAACAAGACCACCGGCAGCACCAACGGCATGAACACCCGCAGCACGGGCTGCGGCCGCGACAAGTAAGCTTCTCATCAACGACAGCAGCGCCCGCGATCGGACAGCATCGGTCAGAGAGGACCGGTCCGATCGCGGGCGCTGCGTTTTTTGGAAAAAGCGGCGGAGGGAATCATTCCTTTTCCGCCTCGCCCGCCTGCCAGACGGTCTCGAACAGTTCCCGGATACGCTCGCCGCGCCCCTGCAGGAACAGCCAGCCCAGCAGGGCTTCAAAACCGGTGGAGGCACGGTATTCCTCCGGGGTGGCGTGCTTGGCCACGGTGGCCTTGCTGGTGTTTTTGCCCCGGCGCACCACCGCCTGCTCCTGCTCGGTCAGCAGGGGTTCCAGCCGGGCAAGCGCCTGGAACTGGGCCTTGGCGGAGACATATTTCACCGCCTCGCTGTGCAGCCGCCCGGGCTGCAGGCGGGTGCGCTCCACCAGGCGCTGGCGCACCAGCAGTTCCCACACGCCGTCCCCCACAAAGGCCAGGTTCAAAGGGGACTGCTCGTGGATATCCACCCCGTCACCGGGCGCAAACAGCCCGGCGTTGGCCTGCTGATCAGAATACATAGTCGAACTCAAACTCCCCGATCTTGATGGTATCGTCCTCCTGCACGCCGCGGCGCACCAGTTCATCCAGCACACCGCTCTCGCCCAGCTGCCGCTGGAAATACTGCAGGCTCTCGTAGTCCTCCACGTCGCTGCCCTCCAGGATGCGCTCCAGCCAGGGGGCGTCCACCCGCCAGACGTGCTCGTCCTCCTGCTCCACGGTAAAGGCGCGGGGATCGGCGGGGGTGGTATCCCGGACAAACTCCGGCTCGTAGACCTGCACCGGCGGCAGATCCTTCAGCCGCCCGTACACCAGGCCGGGCAGCCCGTCCAGCCCCTGCCGGGTGGCGGCGGAGATGGGCAGGAACACCAGGCCCTGGCCCTCGATATAGGCGCGGAACTCCGCCACCTGCTCGGGCGTGGCGATGTCGCACTTGTTGCCCAGCACGATCTGGGGCCGCTGGGCCAGCTCGGCGCTGAAGTTCACCAGTTCCTGGTTGATGCGCTCGAAATCCTCTTTCGGGTCGCGCCCCTCGCAGCCGGACACGTCCACCACATGCAGCAGCAGACGGCAGCGCTCCACATGGCGCAGGAAATCATGGCCCAGGCCCACGCCCTCGCTGGCACCCTCGATCAGGCCGGGGATGTCGGCGGCCACAAAGCTGGCCTCCGGCCCCACCCGCACCACGCCCAGCACCGGGGTCAGGGTGGTGAAATGGTAGTTGGCGATCTTGGGTTTGGCGGCGCTGATGGCCGAGATCAGGGTAGACTTGCCCACGTTGGGGAAGCCGATCAGGCCCACGTCGGCGATGAGTTTGAGCTCCAGCCGGACCTCGAACTCCTCCCCGGGCAGGCCGGGTTTGGCGAAACGTGGGATCTGACGGGTGGGGCTGGCGAAATGGGTGTTGCCCCAGCCGCCCTTGCCGCCCCGGGCCACCACCACCGGCTCGTCGCCGGAGATGTCGGCCATGACCAGGCCGCTGGCCGCGTCCCGGATCACGGTGCCGCGGGGCACCCGGATCACCAGGTCGGGGGCGTTTTTGCCGGTGCATCGGCTGCCGGAACCGTTCTCGCCCGGCGCGGCGGCGTACTTGCGCTTATAGCGGAAGTCCATCAGGGTGGACAGGTTGTCGTCCGCCACAAAGACCACGTTGCCGCCGCGGCCGCCGTCGCCGCCGTCCGGCCCGCCGGCCGCCACGAATTTTTCCCGGTGAAAACTTACCGCGCCGTCACCGCCCTTGCCGGCCTTGATGACGATGCGGGCTACGTCCACGAAATTGCTTGCCACAGGCTATGCGCCTCCTTTCGACAAAAAAGACCGGGCAAAGCGCCCGGCCTTTCCGCTTGTGATTACTGCTTGACGCTGACCTTCTTGCGGTCGCGGCCCATGCGCTCAAAGCTGACCTTGCCGTCCACCAGAGCGAACAGGGTGTCGTCGCTGCCCTTGCCCACGTTCTCACCCGGATGGATGTGGGTGCCGCGCTGACGAACCAGGATGTTGCCGGCCAGGACGAACTGACCGTCGGCACGCTTCACGCCCAGACGCTTGGACTCGGAGTCACGGCCGTTTTTAGTAGAACCTACGCCTTTTTTATGTGCCATGGTGCATTTCCTCCTTCTTTAGGCTTTGATCTCGGTGATTTCCACCTTGGTGTAGGGCTGACGATGGCCCATACGGCGGGCGCTGCCCTTCTTGGGGCGATAGGTGATGATGTTCAGCTTCTTGCCCTTGCCGTTCTTGATGACCTTGCCCACAACAGAAGCGCCGTCCACGACAGGAGCGCCCACCTTGGCGCTGCCTTCCTCGCCCACGACCAGAACCTGGTCGAAGTTGACGGTCTCGCCCTCAGCCACAGCCAGCTTCTCCACGAAGATGGTGTCGCCCTGCTGCACACGGTACTGTTTGCCACCGGTAACGATAACTGCGTACATGTTGGTATCCTCATTTCTTTGAGACTCGCTGGTGCAAGGGCGGGTGCGGGGCACCACTTTTCATCAGCCCAGACCATGCGGCTTTAATACTATACCACAAGCCCCGCCCGAATGCAAGAGGAAAATCGGGATTTTTTCGCGGTTTTGCGCGGTTTGTCACGGCTGAGCCGACTTCAGGGGCAGGAAGCGGTACTCGTCTTCCTTGGCCGTAAAGGATATTCCCTCTCCGGCCAGGGTCAGCCCCATGGAATCCAGCTTTTCCTGCGGTATCCAGCTTCCGCAGATCAGCCAGCGGCAGTCCTCCTCCCCCTCTGTCTGCAGGCCGAACATCCGGATGCGGAATTCCCATTCCCCGCTCAGGCCGACAATCGGGCTGTCCGGCAGGTAACAGGCTGCGAACGCCGCACGATAATAATTATCCGCCAGCACCGGTTCCCCCGGCTCCACCGCAGCCAGGGCCTGGGTCAGACGGGCATATTCGGTACGTTCCTGCCCGGCTTCTGCCCAGAGCTCCGCCGTATTCATCGCACCGCAGGCCAGGCAGACAACCAGCACGCCGGCCGCCAGCGCCCGGGGCAGGCAGCGGCCCCAGAGCGCCGCCACCCCCAGCCAGAGCAGCCCCAGGGCCGGCACCAGGTACCGCCCCTGGAAAATCACCCGGGTGGGATGCAGCAGCTGCTGGGCCGCCATCCCCACCAGCAGGGTCAGGCCGGCGGCCGCCGCCAGGGCAAACCCTTCGGCAGCCGGGCCGTCCGCCCGCCCCCGCAGCCCGAAAGCAGCCACTCCCGCGGCGATTGCCAGCAGATTCAGCAGGGTGAGCGGGCCCCAGCCGCTGGAAAACAGAAATTCCAGATAGCCCCGGATCAGATACAGCGACAGGGGCACTGTTTCCCCCTCGGAGGCCGTGCCGCCCATCTGGTTCAGCAGAACCGGCACCCAGGGGGCAAACAGAATCAGCGCCCCCACGCCGGCGGCCAGCAGCCCGGCGCAGCGGCGCGGCTGACGCCGGATGAGCGCCAGCACAGCCAGGCAGAACAGGCACATACCTGCTGCCGCCCCGGCCCAGTAGTGGGTATACAGGCTGGCCGCGGCAAACAGCCCCGTGCCCACAACCCAGACCGGGCGGGGCGCATGCAGCCATTCCACCGCGCACAGCGCCCCCAGAAGAACAAACAAGAGGCCCCAGCTGTACATGCGGGCTTCCGTGGCGTAGTCCATGACCGAGGGCATACAGCCCAGGCAGACCACCGCCAGCAGCCCGGTGCGGGCGCCGAACAGCCGCCCGCCCCACAGCCCGGCCGCCAGCAGCGCACCAGCATAGGCCAGCAGGCTGACTACCTGGCAGCAGACGGTATACAGCCCCGGCCAAAGTGCGTCCGGCAGCATGCAAAGGGCTTTCAGGATCAGGTAGTAGAGCGGCGGGTGCACATCCTGCGCGGTGAGGGAGATCAGTTCTCCCCAGGAGTGTCGGGCCAGCACCGCGGAAAACTGCTCATCGTACCAGAGCAGGCCGGTGCAGCCCACGGCAGCCAGCACCAGGAACACCACCGCCGCGGCCAGGGTCAGACGGCGCAGCGCCTTATCGGACAAATTCACAGGCGTACCTCCTTGAAAGAAGCGAACAGGCCCGGTACTGCCGGGCCTGCCGCGGAAAATTACAGGGTGTTGCGGGCCGCCTGCAGGGTGTTGACCATGAGCATGGCCCGGGTCATCAGCCCCACGCCGCCGGGCACCGGGGTGATGCAGCCGGCCTTTTCGGCCGCGGCGGCAAAATCCACGTCACCGCACAGCTTGCCGTTTTCGTCCCGGTTGATGCCCACGTCGATCACCGCCGCACCGGGCTTGATCATGTCGACGGTGACAAATTTGGGCCGGCCCACCGCCGCCACCAGGATGTCGGCCTCAGCACAGATCTTTGCCAGATTCTTTGTGCGGCTGTGGCAGATGGTCACGGTGGCGTTGCGGGCCAGCAGCAGCATGGCCGCAGGCTTGCCCACGATGTTGCTGCGGCCGATCACCACCGCCCGCTTGCCCGCCGGGTCCACCCCGGCGGCGTCCAGCATCTCCATGCAGCCCGCGGGGGTACAGGGCAGGAAACACGTCTCCCCGATCATCATGCGGCCCACGTTTACCGGGGTGAAGCCGTCCACATCCTTTTCCGGGGGGATGGCCTTGATCACCGCCCGCTCGTCGATATGGGCGGGCAGAGGCAGCTGCACCAGAATACCGTGCACGCTGTCGTCGGCGGCCAGCTGGGCCAGCCGGACCAGCAGCGCTTCCTGGGTGGTGTCGGCGGGCAGACGCTCCACCAGGCTGCGGATGCCGCATTCCTCACAGTCCCTGGCCTTGCCCCGCACATACACCGCGCTGGCCGGGTCGTCCCCCACCAGCAGCACCGCCAGACAGGGCTCCACGCCCTGCCGCTTGCAGTCTTCCACGCCGTCACGCACCCGGGCTTTCACCTGGGCCGCCAGCGTTTTGCCGTCAATGATCCGTGCCGCCATCGCTCTGCTCTCCTTCCGGCTCTTCGGGGGCAGGGGCTTCGGCCGGGGCCTGGGCGGCCTGCCACTCCTTTACCGCCGCTTCGATGCGGCTCAGATCGAACCGATCGTTCATCTGTTTGGTGGCCGCCACAAACTCCGCGTGGCTGGCCGAGGCGGGCAGGCTGTCCGCTTCGGCGGGAACCCACTCTTCACCGGTATGGGCTTTCCAGGCGCGGGCCCAGGCAGCCTGTTTGGTCAGGTCCACCGCCAGCGGGATACGGTATTCCCGCCCGGCGAACCGGCGGCGCAGCACAACCAGCAGGATCAGGGATACCACCACGCTGACCAGCGCCACCACCTGGCTGACCCGCAGCCCGAAGAAGGGGGTCATCAGGGAGTCGGTGCGCAGGCCCTCGATCCAGAACCGGCCCGCGCCGTACCAGGCAGCGTACCACAGGGCCAGCTCGCCGTCAAAGCGGCGCTTTTTCATATGGCGCCACAGCAGGGCCAACCCCACAAAGCACCAGATGCTCTCGTACAAAAAGGTGGGATGCACCGGCAGGGTGGGATCCACCATCACGCCCTGGGCGGCCAGTTCAGCCTGGGTGCGCTCCAGATAGCTCTGGGTGGCGGCGCTGTACATGCCCCAGGGCAGGGTGGTGTTGGTGCCGAAGGCTTCCTGGTTAAAGAAGTTGCCCCAGCGGCCCATGCCCTGTCCGATCAGAAAGCCCATGCCCACCACGTCGAACACCCGCAGCAGGGGCAGATGCCGCCAGCGGCAGGCCAGCCCGCCGAACACCGCGGCGCCGATCACCGCGCCGTAGATGGCAAGGCCGCCGTCCCGCAGGTTGATCATGTCCCACAGGCTTTCATATTTAAAGGGAGCAAAGATCACATAATAGGCCCGGGCGCAGACGATGGCCAGCACGCCGCCGATCAGGATCACATCCATGAACCGGTCCTTGTCGATGCCAAAGTCCGGCGCGTAGTGCATGCCGAACGCCACCGCCAGCAGCAGACCGGCGGCAATGATCACACCGTACCAGTAGATGGGCATATCCCCGATGGTAAACGCCACCCGGTTGATCGTAAGTTCCAGCCCCAGGCCGGGAAATTCCACAAGATTGGTCATCGGTCTACCTCCGTGGGATGGATGATTACGCTGGCGCAGCGGTCCCGGCTGAGCATGGTCTGCAGCGCCTCGTCCACATCCTGTTTGGTCAGGCCGGCCAGGGTCTGCAGTTCATCGTACACGGTATGCCCATGCAAAAAACAGCTGGCCATCGCGCCGGCGGTGTCTTCGATCTGCTCCAGGTCCTGGATCAGTTCGCCGTACATCCGGTTTTTGTTCAGGCGGAACAGTTCCTCGTCCACCCCTTCGGCCCGCAGCCGGTCGATCTCATCCAGCAGCAGTTCCCGCACCCGCTCGGGCTCGTCGCTCTCGCCGGTAAAGGCAAAGCAGAGGCAGCCGTCCAACGACAGGAAATCGCCGTCAAATTCCGGGTTCACCAGCCCCTCGTCATACAGGCGGCGGTACAGCGGGGTGGTCCCGCCCACGATCAGCTCGGTCAGCAAATCGCAGATCACCCGGCCGCGCAGGCCCGCCACCCCGTCCGGCAGGGGGGCTTCCTTAAAGCCGATGCCGATGCAGGGTTTGGCCACCGGCATGGAGAACTCCATCCGGTCCCGGGCGGGGGTGAGGGGCTCCTCTGCCAGGATGCGCTGTACCGGGTAGGGCTGCCGGGGCTCGTTCAGCCCGGCGCGGGCACAGGCGGCTTCCAGCTGTTCCATCGTGATGTTGCCCGCTGCCGCCAGCACCATGTTGGCGGGCTGGTAGAAAGCGTCGGTGCAGGCGTAGAGCATCTCCGGGGTGATCTGGGCAATGCTCTCCACCGTGCCCGCAATATCGCTGCGCACCGGATGGTTCGCGTACAGGCACTGACACAGGCCGGTGAGCAGCCGCCAATCGGCGCTGTCGTCGTACATCCTGATCTCCTGGCCGATGATGCCCTGTTCCTTGGCGATGGTGGCTTCGGTAAAGTAGGGCTTGCCCACCATGCCCAGCAGCACGTCCAGGCTCTCGTCGATCTTGCCGGTGGCGGTGAAGATATAGCTGGTGCGGTCGAAGCTGGTGTAGGCGTTGGCGTTGGCGCCGGTCTTGGCGTAGAGGGCGAAAGCGTCCCCCTCCTCGCTCTCGAACATCTTGTGTTCCAGGAAATGGGCCACACCGGCGGGCAGGTCGATCCGCACCGGGCCGCGCCCGTCGTTTTTGTCCAGCGTGAAGCTGGCGTCGGTGGAACCGAACCGGGTGGCATAGATCACATGGGCCCCGCTATAGCCGGGCATGGGTTTCACCAGCAGGGTCAGCCCGCTGGGCAGCACCTTGCTTTCGCAGGCGGCGGCGCTTTGCAGCACCTGGGTCAGATCACGCATGGTCGGCGCCTCCTTCCGGGCTGGTGACCAGATAGGCCACCGAGAAGCTGAACCGGGCCAGCAGCGCGCGCACCTGTTCCCGGGTTACCGCCCGCAGCCGGGCGGCGGACTGGGCGGGGGTACGCACCTCGCCGCCCCGGCAGATCTCCATATAATACCAGTTTTCCAGGCCGGACAGGCTGTCGGCCAGGGATTCCAGCCCGTTGAGCAGGCCGCGGCGGCAGTCCTCCAGCTCTTCCTCTTCGATGGGGCCGGCGCAGAGCCGGTCCAGCTCGGCCAGGATGGCGGCCTGGGCCTCTTCGGCCTTGTCCGGTTCCACCCCGCTGTCCACCGTCATGCAACCCACCGCGCTTTGCAGGCTGGAGCCGCAGTAGTAGCACAGGCTCTGCTTTTCCCGCACGTTCAAAAACAGGCGGCTGCGGTCGGACCCGCCGAACAGGCTCATGGCCAGGCGGCAGACGTCGATCTCCTCCACCTCCAGCGGCGCGGCGCTGGTAAACAGCATACACAGCTTTGCCTGGGTCACGCCGGGCAATTTTTCCACGAAATGCCGGGGCAGGGCCCGGGGCTGGGCGGTAAAGCCGGCCAGGGCCGCGGGGGCCCGCTCGATGCCGGCCATGGCCTGTTCCAGCTGGACGCAGATGGCCGCCGGGTCAGCCCCCAGCACCATCACGTCCAGGGTGGCGGTGCGCAGGATCTCCTGGTAGGCTTCGTACAGCTCGGCGGGGGTCAGGCCGGGCACCTCTTCCAGGTAACCGTCCCGCTCAATGCCCTCCGGCGCGTCCCCGTAGAACTTGCGGCGGGCCTGCCGGATGCAGTACAGCCGCTTGTCGTTGATTTCGGCCTGCAGGCGCTTTTTCAGCTTGTCCTTTTCGATCTCCACCGCTTCCGTGTCAAAGCAGCCGTCCACCAGATAGGGACGGAACGCCACGCCCAGGGCAATGGCGGCATACTGGGCGGTCAGATCCTCCCCATCCAGGGCGAACGCGTCCCGGATGCCGCTGATGCTCACCGACAGGATCCGGTCGGCGCCGTTGGCGATCAGGTTGACCGACAGGTCAGCCCCGTACAGGGCGGCCAGCCGGCGGGAAAGCTCGGTCATATCCGGGCAATCGGCATAGCCCCGGTCCAGCACAAGCGGCAGCAGGGCATGGGCCGTGGCACGGGCCCGGCTGGCCGGGAACCGGAAATGCAGGCTGATCCTGCAGCGGTTGAATTTTTGCGCTTCGATCGTGTTCAGATACACGCCGGGCGCCAGCATAATACGTTCCACTTATAAATGCTCCTCGGTAAAAAGATTGATTCGTTTTTTCCGGCAGGACAAAAACGCCGGGGTATGACACACCGGCGTTTGGGAAAAACGCAGGGATCAGGCGGCGGACGAAGCGGAGCCGGCGTCAGAACCGGAACCGAAATCCGACGATCCCGACCCGCTTTCCGACGAGGAAGCGGCACCGGCATCGCTGCCGTAAAGGGCCCAGAATTCCTCCAAGCATCGGCCGGTTTTTTTGATCTCGGCGGCGTTCTCCGCCCCCACATACCGCCAGTGCCAAGGCTCAAAAGTAATGCCGGTAATTGGTTTTTTATCTCTCGGGTAACGTTCTATAAAACCGTACTCGGCGGCATGCTCGGTCAGCCAGGTATAGGCGTCGGTTTCGGCAAAGCCGGAGTCCATCACCCGGTAGCTGTCGGTCAGGATATCGGCGGCATAGCCGGTGCTGTGCTCGGAATGGCCAGGTTTTGCCACTACTTCTTGAGCTTTGATTATTGCTTCTTCCTCATTTTCTCCCGTTTTAATTATTTTTTCCACCTGCTGGTCAAACAATCCCTGCTGGTATTCCACCGACCGGTAACCGGACTGCAGGATCAGGCTGACGCCGTCCAGTTTGGCGGCGGCCTGCATGGCCGCGAAGGACTGGGCCGCCTCGGTCTGCAGCTGCTTGCCGGTGCTTTCGTCGGCGGTCTGGGTCTCTACGGTGTAGCCTTCCGGCAGGCCCATATTGTTGTTGACCAGGATCATCCGCGCGTCGGTAAAGTCCACGCTGGTGGAGGCCGCCGGTGTGGGTGTGGGTGCGGCGGCGCTGCCGGAAGAGGATTCCGGCACCGAACTGCCGTCCGGTTTGCCTTTTGCCAGCGAGAACAATGCCCGCACCCCCAGCACGACCACCAGCACCACCGCCAGCACGGCCAGGCCGAACAGGATGCGGTTGCGGCGGATACGCTTGCGGCGGCGGGCCGCGGCGGCACGGCGCGCGGCCGGACTGAGCTGCATGCGGCGCGGCGGTGCGCCGGACGGTCTGCGATCCTGAGACATAGTTGGTAACGCCTCCCCTGCGGGCCGCTGCGGGCTCCGCTTTGCAAGACCCGATTGGGCGGGCCTTTCTCATTATTATACAAAATCAGGGCCGGACTGTAAACCGCCCCTTGACGAACGGATCAAAAGACCGGCAAAAAACCACGAATTTTCACATTTGCTGTCTGTGCGGCGGCGGATTGTAACCGGGAACGCTTTGTGGTATACTAAAGCGGTATACAAACGCCGGGATTCCGGCGAAGCGGGAAAGGAGCCTGTTTATGCGGCAAAAGATAGACGAAGCGGCCGCCGTTATCCGGCAGCGGCTGGGTTTTGACCCGGAAGTGGCCATCGTGCTGGGCAGCGGCCTGGGCGGCCTGGCCGACCGGATCGAGCAGCCGGTGTACCTGCCTTACGGCGAGATCCCGGGCTTCAAGGCCTCCACGGCGCCGGGCCATGCCGGGCGGTTTGTGGCCGGCATGCTGGCCGGCAAGCGGGTGATCTGCATGCAGGGGCGGCTGCATTTTTACGAGGGCCACACCATGCAGGAGATTGCCTTCCCGGTGCGGGTGCTGAAGGCGCTGGGGGTGCGTGCCCTGGTGCTGACCAACGCGGCCGGCGGCGTGAACCTGGATTTCTCGGTGGGCGACCTGATGCTGATCGAGGATCACATCAACTTTATGGGGGCCAATCCCCTGACCGGCCCCAACGACGAGAGCGTAGGGCCGCGGTTCTGCGACATGTCCACCGCCTACGATCCGGCGCTGCGGGCGCTGCTGGCCCAGGTAGCCGCCGAGCAGGGCGTGACCCTGCGCACCGGCGTATATCTGGGATACATGGGCCCCAGCTACGAGACCCCGGCGGAGATCCGGGCATTCCGCACCCTGGGGGTGGACGCGGTGGGCATGAGCACCGTGCCCGAAGCCATTGCGGCGGCCCACTGCGGGCTGCCCACGGTGGCGATGAGCCTGATCACCAACATGGCCGCCGGCGTTGAGAACAAGAAGCTGGACGGGGACGAGGTAATTGAAACGGCCAACCGCCGTGCCAAGGTGCTGGAATCCCTGGTGACCGGGTTTGTGGCCCGGGTATAATCCTGTTTTCCCCGGCCGCAGGGCCGGAAAAGAAAGACCCAATGCATAAAAAGGGAGAGAAGAACCATGAGCGAATGTACCCATGACTGCAGCAGCTGCTCGGCCAACTGCTCCAGCCGGAATAAACCCCAGGATCTGCATGAGCCGCCCCATCAGCTGAGCCACATCAAAAAGGTGATCGGCATCGTGAGCGGCAAGGGCGGCGTGGGCAAGAGCATGACCAGCGCCATGCTGGCCACCCTGATGCGCCGGCGCGACTACGCGGTGGGCGTGCTGGACGCGGACGTGACCGGCCCCTCCATCCCCAAGCTGTTCGGCATTCATGGCCGGGCCATGGCGGATGAGAACGGCTGCTGGCCCATCAAGAGCCGCACCGGCATCGACGTGATGAGCGTGAACCTGCTGCTGGACAACGAGGAAGACCCGGTCGTCTGGCGCGGCCCGGTGATCGCCGGGGCGGTGAAGCAGTTCTGGCAGGAGGTCATCTGGAAGGACGTGGACTTCCTGTTTGTGGACATGCCTCCGGGAACCGGCGACGTGCCGCTGACGGTGTTCCAGACCCTGCCGGTGGACGGGATCATCGTGGTGGCCAGCCCGCAGGAGCTGGTAAGCCTGATCGTGACCAAGGCGGTCAAGATGGCCGAGATGATGAATATTCCCATCCTGGGCATCGTGGAGAACATGAGTTACATCACCTGCCCGGACTGCGGCAAGAAAATCAGCGTCTTTGGCGAGAGCCATGTGGACGAGGTAGCCGCGAAGCACGGGCTGAAGGTGCTGGCCAAAATGCCCATCGATCCCCGGCTGGCCCAGAACGCCGACCAGGGCGTGATCGAAGCCTTCGAGGGCGATTATCTGGACGGCGCCGCCGACGCGGTGGAAGCGCTGCTGTAAAGACAAAAGGGACACGCTGCAACGCGTGTCCCTTTTCTTTTGCCGATCTGGGGGACCAGTCCCCCAGCCCCCCATCCTGCGGGCCGGAGAATTCCGGCCCGCGATTTCCCGGGGGTATGGGGGAGACGTTGTCTCCCCCATATTGGTCTTTTATCGTTCCATCTTCCAGAACTGCACGCTGTAGGGGGGCAGGGTGCTGCCGCCGCCGAAATCGTGCAGCGTATCGGTGAGCAGCTCCTGAGCCTGGCCGCAGCCCGCGTCGAAATGGGCGGTCCAGGGCTCGGCGTCGGCGTTCACCGCCACCAGAACCCGCTCGGCATCGGTGCGGCGCTCAAAGATGATCTGCTTGTTGGTAAGCACCACGTTCCGGTAGCTGCCGTAGCGCAGCGCCTCGCTGGAGGCGCGTGCCTTGGCCATGGCGGCAATCGCCTCGTACAGCGCGCCCTGCTGCGGGGTCTCCACCTCCGGACGCAGGGGCGCGTCGGTACCGGGGGTCTTGTTCCCCTGCATCCCCCACTCGCTGCCGTAGTAGATGCTGGGCACGCCGGGCATACCGAACATCACACCATAGACCAGCGGCAGATGGGCGGGATTTGTCAGGATGCTGGCGATGCGGGTCACATCGTGGTTATCCACAAAGGAATAAGGGTGGCGGCCCTTGTACAGGGTCCAGGGCTCCGGTCCGAACTGCCGGGCCAGACTGTGCCCGATCTCGAACATGTTCATGGAATTGAAGCTGGAATACAGCCCCTTGTAGCACTCGTAGTTGGTGACCGAGTGGCACATCTCGTCGTTCATCCACCGGTTGTAATCCCCGTGCACCACCTCGCCCAGCAGGGCAAACTCCGGCTTGAGGGTATCGGTGAACCGGCGCAGCTGGCGCAGGAAATCCAGATCCAGGCAGTAGGCCACGTCCAGCCGCAGGCCGTCAATGCCGAACTGCTCCACCCAGCCCCGGATGGCGGAGAAGATATGCTCCACCACCGCCGGATTGCGCAGGTTCAGCTTGACCAGGTCGTTGTGGCCCTCCCAGCCCTCGTACCAGAAGCCGTCGTTCTTGTCGGTGTTGCCGCCAAAATCAATGTGGAACCAATCCTTGTAGGGGCTGGCCTCCCGGTTGCGGCGCACATCCTCAAAGGCCCAGAAGCCCCGGCCCACGTGGTTGAACACCCCGTCCAGCAGCACCCGCAGCCCCGCCTCATGGAACGCCTTGCACACCGCCGCCAGATCCTCGTTGGTGCCCAGGCGGCAGTCCAGGGTGGTGTAATCCCGGGTGTCATAGCCGTGGGCGTCGCTTTGGAACACCGGATTCAGCAGCACCGCGCCGCAGCCTAAGGCCGCGATGTGCTGCGCCCAGCCCTCCAGACGGCGGATGCGGGGCACGGTCTGCCCGTCATTCTGCGCGGGCGCGCCGCACAGGCCCAGCGGGTAGATCTGATAGACGGTTGTGTCGTAAAACCACATAGACGTTTTTCTCCTTATCTGTCACCGGCCCGGGGCCGGTTTATTCCGCTCAGGCGGTATAGGCCGCGTAGTCGTGCAGGGTGCTGAAACTGATGCTCTGTACCCGCTCGCCGGTTTCCCGGTCCACCACCGCAATGTTCACGCCGGGGCGGTTGCGGCCGATCTCCTCCCCGTCCAGCCGGCAGGACGCGCTGTCCGGGCGGCTGTCGGCCTCCACGGTATGGGTGCCGTCGGTCCAGGTATAGGCCAGCGTTTCGCCCTCGGCCACCTGGCCGTACAGCATCTCGCCGCCCTCAAACACATACAGAGCATGGGCCGTGGAGCTGGCAAAGATACTGCCGTCCAGCCCCACCGCATCGAAAGCGGCCGCCACGGCGGCGCCGTCCGCGCCGGTCAGGTCTCCCTGGGTCTGCACCACCAGCAGGTACCGCTCGTCCAGGGCCTTTTGCAGCAGCTCCAGCGGATCGTGGGTCATGGACAGATCCCCGTCCTGCAGGTCTTTCTGCTCCGCCGCCGCCAGCTCACTCCAGGAGGCATAGGCCGGGTCCTGCCGGTGATCGGGCAGGTCGTACTGCTCCGCCAGCCAGGCCCCCAGGTGGGCGCTCAGCTTGGCCGCGCCCTTGTAGTTCACGTGGGCGTGTTCGGCCATATCGGTGGCGTAGTCAAAGCCCGCCTCGGCGGCGGTGTCGTCCAGCAGATAGCTGATGTAGGGCACCCCGTTCTCCTCGCAGATGCGCCGGGCCCGGGCGTAGATACCGTACTCGGTCTCGGTGGTGATATAGGGCAGGTCCATCAGCACCAGCTGGAAGCCCTCTTTTTTTGACAGTTCAATGATCTTATACAGATACTCCTCCGCCGGGGCGTAGCCTGCCTGTTCGGTGATGGCGGCGGGCTGGCTCTGGCTGAATACCTCGGTGGTGTAGATGGGGCCGAACCCCTTGCCCGGGCTGGCATGGCTCACAAAGGGCCAGGTCCAGTCCTCGGCGGTGAGGGATTTCCACCGGGTGTGGAACTGCAGCAGGGAGTTGTACTGATAAAAAGGCTTGTGTGTCACCTGGCAGCGGCTCATGGCCACCGTGAGCAGCAGCCGGTTCAGCCCCGGCTTGATGCGCGGGCTGAACTGGTCGCTGGTAGCGTCGATGAGCGGCGCTTCAATATAGGTATTGCCGTAAACCAACCCGAAGGTATCCAGCACCACCACCTGGGGGCTCTGGGTTTTCAGGGCTTCCTTGATATAGTGGTAGCTGGTCCAGATGGGCTGGCTCCAGCTGTAGGCCACATAGCCGGTAAAGCCCTGCTGCTCGTAGATCTGCAGCGGGGAGATGGCGGCATTGGCATGGCTGCCGCCCACATACAGCACATCAATGGTATCCCGGGGCTCGTCGTACAGGCCCCAGAAGGTGCTGGTTTTTTCGGTGAGCACTGCGTCGGCGTACCAGAGCAGCAGCGCCGCCAACAGACAGAACGCCGTCAGGCGGGCGGCCAGACGCAGCGGCCGGGGCAGATTGCGCAGCATGGGCGCCCTCCTTTCAGAACTGGAAATAGATGAAGGGCTGTTCCACATAGCCCTCGCCATACATACCGAACACCGCCAGCGCCAGCAGGCCGGCCAGCAGCACCGGCCACTGCACCCACAGCGGCCGGGCCAGGAACCGATCCCGCACCGGGCCGCCCTTTGCGCGCAGCAGGTCAAAGATAAACAGCACCGCGATGGCCGCCAGCGCCACAACGAAGTCCGGCTTGTCCAGGCCCAGGGCGGCCCAGTCCAGCGGGGTGTCCCAGCGCAGAAGCCCGGCGAACATCCGCCCGGCGGCGGGCAGGCTGTCCGCCCGGAACAGCACCAATGTCAGGCTGACAAAGAAGAACACCCAGATGGTGCTCAGCACCCGGTGAAGCCCGGCGGGCAGGCCCAGCCGCTGCCGCAGCCGGGCGCGGGGGGCGGCGGTGAGCCGGGCAATCACGCTGTACACACCATGGGCCGCGCCCCAGAGCACAAAGGTCCAGGCCGCGCCGTGCCACAGGCCGCTGACCAGGAACACGATCAGCAGATTGACGCAGGTGCGCGCCAGGCCTTTGCGGCTGCCGCCCAGCGGGATATAGAGATAATCCTGGAACCATTTGGAGAGACTGATGTGCCAGCGGTCCCAGAACTGGCCCAGGGTGGGGGCCAGATAGGGGCTGTCAAAGTTGCGCATCAGGTCGAAGCCCATCACCCGGGCCGCGCCGATGGCAATGTCGCTGTAGGAGGCAAAGTCGCAGTAGAGCTGCAGCGCAAAGAAGAACACCGCCAGCCAGGCCGCCGCGCCGCCGGGGGATTCCTGCTGCCAGACCGCATCCACCAGCAGGGCCAGCCGGTCGGCAATGACCATCTTTTCCAGATAGCCGCCCAGCATCTGCACCAGGCCGGACTTGATCCGTTCATAGTCGAACCGGTGCTTCTCGTGCAGCTGGGGCAGCATGTTGGTGCTGCGTTCGATGGGGCCGGCCACCAGCTGGGGGAAAAAGCTCACAAACAGGGCATAATACAAAAAGCTGCGCTCGGCGGGCAGGCGGCGGCGGTATACGTCGATGGTATAGCCCACCGCCTGGAAGATATAAAAGCTGATGCCCACCGGCAGCAGCACCGAAAAGCCGCCCAGCACCGGATCCTTGCCGAACACCGCCAGCGCGGCGTTCAGGTTGTCCAGCACAAAGGAGGCGTATTTGAAAATGAACAGAATACCCAGGTTCAGCACCAGCGACACGGCCAGCACGGCTTTGCGGTGCGCGGTGCGTTCCATGGCCAGGCCTGCCGCCCAGGTAACGGCGGTGCTGGCCAGCATCAGCAGGGCGTAGCGGGGGTTCCAGCACATGTAGAACAGGTAGCTGGCCGCCAGCAGCCATACCGCCCGCAGCCGGTGGGGCAGCACAAAATATCCCAGCGTCACCGCCGGGAAAAAGGCCGCAAATTTCAGTGAATTGAACAGCATAGGCGCGGGTTCTCTCCTTATCCGGGATGGGCCGCACCGACGGGCGGCCCGGCCTTTCCATTTTACCCCAGCGCGGCGCACTGCGTCAACACCCGGCCGCTTTGGCGCAAAAACCCGGCATTTCTGCCCCGAAAGGGTTGAAAAATGCCTGTGCATCAGGTAAAATATTTGTAGATATGCCAAAGCGCTAGACTTTATACGATATTTGGGAGGATTCAATTTATGATTTCTGCTGGCGATTTCCGCAATGGCGTCACCTTTGAAGAGAACGGCAACGTGCTCCAGGTCGTGGAGTTCCAGCACGTGAAGCCCGGCAAAGGCGCGGCTTTTGTGCGTACCAAGACCAAGAACGTGATCACCGGCGCTGTGACTGAGAAGAGCTACAACCCCAACGACAAGTTCCCCACCGCTTTCATCGAGCGGCGTGAGATGCAGTACCTGTACCAGGACGGCGATCTGTACTACTTCATGGACACCGAGACCTACGAGCAGCTGCCCCTGAACGAGCATGACCTGAGCGACGCTTTCAAGTTTGTGAAGGAGAACGAGATGGTCAAGGTGCTGAGCTACAAGGGCAACGTGTTCGGCATCGAGGCTCCCAACTTTGTGGTGCTGCAGGTCACCGAGACCGAGCCCGGCTTCAAGGGCAACACCGCCACCAACACCCTGAAGCCCGCCAAGCTGGAGACCGGCGCTGAGATCCGTGTGCCCCTGTTCATCAACGAGGGCGATATGATCCGCATCGATACCCGCACCGGCGAGTATATGGAGCGCGCCTGATCCCATTTGCAGATCCGGGGCGGCGGCCGGGCGCCGCCGCCCCGATTTTATTTTGTACACAAACAGCGCGCTGTGCGCGCAGGAGGTAACGACTATGGAACTGAAAGAGAAAGCCGCCTACCTGAAGGGCCTGATGGAGGGCCTGCAGCTGGACACCGAGAGCAAGGAGGGCAAGGTGCTGGCCGCCATGGCCGATCTGCTGAACGATCTGTGCGCCAAGGTCACCGAGCTGGACGACGATATGGACCAGGTGTACGAGGATCTGGAGCAGGCCTACGATGAGCTGGACGCCATCGACGAGGATATGGACGATCTGGAGAGCGCCGTGTACGGCGACGAGGACGAGGATGAGGACGACGAGGACGGCGAGGATGCCGCCTACGAGCTCACCTGCCCCAACTGCGGCGAGACCTGCGTGGTGGATGAGGACACCCTGCTGGGCGGCGACCTGAGCTGCCCCAACTGCGGCGCGGACTTTGAGATCGAGTTCGAGAGCTGCGACGGCGAGTGCGAGTGCTGCGACGCGGACACCGAGGAATAAGAACCTGTTTTTGATACGGCAGGTTCCTGTATACAGCGCGGGTGCAAGCAGTGCCCGCGCTGTTTTAAGTTCGTTTGAATGAGGTGTATCATGTCAGCTATTCTTCCCTTGGTCCGGGCCGGTCTGTTTTTTCTGTGCATGGCTGGATGGTGGCTGTGGCTGAATCAGTATATGAACATGCCTGTTGCCCTGACGCCGGTTGTCAGCTTCTGCAGCATTGGCTGCATCCTGTATCTGGCAGGCTTGCTCAATGTGCTGATGCCTGTACAGATTGTGCTCTATCTGGGCGGTCTTGCTATTTTGATTGTTGCGCTGGTCCGCCGGTTCCGCACGGTTCTGACGTCCTTTTTGCGCCCGTCCATGATCCTGTTCACCCTGTGCTGGGGTTGGACGATCCTGCGTTTTCGCGGTGCTCTTCTTCAGGGACACGACGATTTTGCCCATTGGGGCATCGTGGCAAAGCGGCTGATTTCCACCGGCCACCTTGCCAATACCGCCACTACCGCCGTGGAGTATCTCGACTATCCTCCCGCTACGGCTCTGTGGATCAAATTTTACTGCAACCTTGTAGGCACTTCGGACGGCACCATGCTGATGGCGCAGGCGCTGTTGGCTGTGGCCTGTGCCTTTGCGGTGGCCGCTCTGGCAAAGAACAGGGCCCAGGGGTTCATCGCGGCCGGTGTGGCACTGGTTCCTTTGAGCTGTGGCCTTGTATATGGCTCATTAATGGTGGACGGTCTTTTGACCATGCTGGGTGTAGCGGCAATCGCCGCCGCAATTGCTCAGCGCAGAAGCAGCCGTCCGGAACTGGCCGCGGTTGCTGCCGCACCTATCCTTGGATTTCTGGCCATAACCAAAAACAGCGGTGTCTTTCTGGCAATACTGGCCGGTCTGCTGATCCTGGCCATTCTGTGGAAGCCTCATACATCCCTGCGCCGCCGTGCCGCAGATGCTGTGGCCGCTCTGGCTTTTCCCACAGTTCTGTGGTATTTGTGGGGGCAGCATATCCGTCTGGTCTATCCGGATGGGATGGAAAGCAAACATGCCGTGGATGCTGCTGCCTACCAGGCCAATCTGGCCGCCAAATCTCCGGAAGACCTGGCGCAGTTTTGGCAGTCTTTTGTTGCCTACTGGCAGGATTTCTCCCACTACGAGAACGTACTGTACTGGTTTGTCCCCCTGGCCGTCTGCATTCTGGCCGTGATTTTGTGGCGCAGCGGGCGGATTCGCGGCGGTCAGGCTGCCATTGCCTGTTGTGCGGCGCTTGGCGGAACCGCTATTTATACCGTTGGCCTGGCTTTTACTTACATCTTCTCGATGCCCGTTGCGGAAATGCTGGTTTTGGCCAGCATCGGCCGGTATTCTCTTACCTTTTCCCTGCTGGTTGCAGGCGGGGGTGGAATCCTGTATCTGGCAAGCTGCCCCACCTCACAAAAGAGGGCTTTCCGGTGGGGTGAAACCGCTGTTGCCGTAGTTCTCTGCCTTGCTTTCATCAACACGTGGGGTGGATTTGGTAAATTTTACAATCGCTCCGGTTATGATCAGAGCGAACAGATTCCCTGGCTGGAGTTCAAACAGGAATACGGGCTTCCGGATGGGGCCAAATACGTAATATACACTGGCGATACCCCGGTGGATACCTGGGCAGACACATTTGTTGCCCGCTATGTTTTCAATACCGACACCCTTTATTTCTGGGTGGACAAGGACGGGCCTCTGGATCTGGACACCATCTGTTATCAGTATGAGTATTTGCTGTTCTGGGGCAGTGATGAAAGCAGCCGCCAGCTGTTGAGTGATTGGGGGTTCGACCCGGATACCCGCTGGATTGAAACCCGGCTGTTTTTGGCCCGGCGGGATGAATACCTGAAAAACGGCACTCCTCTTCCGGAAAGTTCTCTGCCCTCCTGATTCTTCCGTATCACGACAACATATTGAAAAAGCTTCTTTCTTTGCCTGTGTAAAGGAAGAAGCTTTTTTATGGTTGTTCTTTCTGTCTTATCCTAAAGAGCCGGCACAGCAAAACACCCCTGGGATGCATGGCATCTCAGGGGTGTTTTCTGTTTGTTCAGGCACTTGTTTACTTTTTGGCGGGTTCTTCTTTCAGCGCGCGCTCCAGCCACATGGTGCCGATCTCCAGGGCGGTGTACAGCCCGGTTTTGGAGCTCTGCTTCATGATGCGCTCCGGCAGGGGCTTGGAAGCGTTGGTGGACAGCAGCACCACATGAATCTTATCGGCTACCTGCACGCCGTTTTCCTCTTTGGTGGTGAGCACCTGCATGAACACCACATAGGGATCGCTCAGGCTGCCGTAGTAGATCTCATTCTTGCTGCGGACCAGGGGACGGCCTTTATAGGTAAGTTTGGGTTCAAACGCCATTCTCATCACGCTCCATCTCGGTTTAAAGTATCTAAATCAGTATACCACATTTGCGGCCGCATTACAAATCGTCTTTTTCCCGCTCGATCTTTTCCTCGTTGAGTGCCACCTTTTGGGTCAGGGCCCGTATCTTGGAATCCATCTGGCTGAGTTGAATGCTCATAAAGAATTGTTTTACAAACAGTATAAATATGATAGCAAGATACACAACGTTAATTGGGCTCTGGAAACGGAATACATTCGACACCCAATAGGCCACCTGCGGCACAAGGCTCAGGATAAACATGAAAAAGGCAAACAGAAGCCAGAAGATGCTGTCCTCGATCTGCATGCGGGCCTGCCGCACCCGGCGCAGCACAAACGCCACCGTTATCAGGCTGCCCAGCACCAGCACCAGGCGGATCTGCCAACTGATCCCCAACATTGCTTACACGCTCCTTTCAGCATAGGGGCTGTCGGTATCCCGTTTGCGGAACCACTGGATCAGCAGAATCGACAGGCCCATCTTGGTCATATATTCCACACTGCGCACAAAGTTCAGGTAACTCTTGCCGGCGGTGCGTTCCCCCATCTCCACCTGAACCTCCCGCACAACGGCGCCGTTTTTGATCAGGTAGCTAATGGTATCCGGCTCCGGCCCGTAGTTCAGGTTGGTGCTGAATTCCTCCAGCATGGCCCGGTTGAACATCCGCATACCGCTGGTGGGATCGCAGATGGCCTGCCCGGTGGTCAACCGGATAGCCCAGCTGATCAGATAACTGCCCAGCATCCGCAGGCTTTTGGGTTTACGCACAGTTAAAAATCGACTTCCTATTACAATATCGGCCCCTTCTTCCAGCTTGTCCAGCATGGGCTGGATGTACTCGGGCCGATGCTGACCGTCCGCGTCGAACTGCAGCGCGCAGTCATAGCCGTTTTCGGCGGCATAACGCAGGCCGGTCTGGAATGCGCCTGCCAGCCCCAGGTTTACCGGCAGGTCAATCATCCGGTACCCGTGGCGGCGGCAGAGGGCCGCGGTGTGATCCCGGCTGCCGTCGTTGATCACCACATAATCATACTGCGGATAGCGGGCAACCAGGTCATCCACTACCCGCACGATGTTCTCCTGCTCGTTGAAAGCGGGAATCACGATCAATAACTTTGCCATACTTTCCCTTCCTTTTGCAAACGGGTCATTTTGTGCCGGCCAGTTCCAGCAGCCGGGCGGTCACCGCGTCCCAGGTAAACCGCTCCTCCAGCCTTTGCCCGGTCAGGCGGGCCGCCTGATGCCGCCAGGCTTCATCCGTCAGGCAGCGGGTCAGCGCTGCTGCCAGGCTTGTCTCCTCTACCCCGTCCAGCTGCACGCCGTACCGCTCGTCCGGCAGCAGTTCATCGCTGCCGCCGGTGCGGGTGGTCAGAATGGGACAGCCGCAGGCCGCCGCCTCCAGAAAGGTGGTGGGGAAACCCTCGGCGTAGTAGGTGGGCAGGCAGTACAGCTGGGCCTGGGCCAGCAGCTGCATGGCCTGAGCGTAGGGCACCGAACCTGCCAGGTACACACCGGACGGGCAGTTCTCCCGCAGCCGGGGCAGCAGCGGGCCGTCGCCGGCCACCACCAGGCTGCAGCCCGCAGGCGCGGCGGCGGAAAAAGCCCGGATCAGTTCGGCCACCCCTTTTTCCGGGATAACACGCCCCAGATAGACCGCCAGCTTCTGATCGGCGGGCAGGCCCAGCTTTTCGCGCCAGTCCACCCGGTCGGGGGCATTGGCCAGCGCGCGCACCTCCGCCGGGTCCACCGCATTGTACAGCTGGCCTTCGGCCTGGATACCGAAGTGCGCCAGCCAGCGGCAGACCGCCTGGCTGACCCCAAAGAAACGGGGCCGGCAGGCCTTGAGGAAAGCCGCGGCCATATGCTCGTAGCAGGCGCCGGCGGCGTTCAGCAGCCCATTGCCCATGGGCAGATGGCCGGTGGAGTGATCCACTAGAACAGCCGGGATCCGGCGGCGGCGGCACTGGTACGCCGCGTACAGACTGCTCACATAAAACCGGGTATTGATGAGGCACAGGTCGATGGGCTGCTTCCACAATTTGCGGGTGAGCGCTTTCATCCGGCGGCCGGGACGCAGCACCGGGAACCGGCCGTTCATCAGCGGCCAGACCGGCAGGCGCAGGATGCGGATGCCATACTCGTCGGTCTCTTCCTCGGGCAGGCCCGGCAGCGCGCTGGTGACCACCAGAGCGGTGTGCCCGGCCGCCACGACCCGGCGGGCCAGGTTAAAGGTATACCGCTCCACGCCGCCCACAGTGGGCAGATACTGGGCGGAGAAAAAGCAGATGGTCACCGCTGCGGGCCTCCTTTCGCGCTGTCAGGCTTTTTTCTTGTAGACGAACTCCCGCTGGATCTGGAAGCTGATAAAGAACAGCACCATATCCACCACAATCTTGACCGGCAGTTCCGCGCCCACCGGATTGCCCAGCAGTGTAACCGTAATCAGGCTTACCAGACCGGCACTGGCCAGCATCTGGATCACCGCCAGGATAAAGTAGCGGACCACGGCTTGCCTGTGCCCGGCCTGGCTGTGGAACACCACCCGGTGGTTCAGGTAATAGTTATAGGTGGCCGAGCAGACCCGGGCCAGCGCAGTACAGGCAAAGATGGCCATTTTCGGGTCAGCAAACAAGGGTTTGAGCAGCCAGATCAACAGGGTGAACAGCGCCAGATCCAGCACGCTGGAAGACAGGCTGGAGAACAAAAACTTGCCGAAGATGGCATAGATACGGGCGGAATCCCGCAGCGGGTGGAAATGGGAGGTGTGATTCTCCTTGGAATCGTAGATGGTCTGGATGGGCAGTTCCCGGATGGGCAGCCGGTCCTTGGTCTCGATGAGCATATTGCTCTCAAACTCAAACCGCTCCCCCGCCACGTTCATGAGCCGGCGCATAAAGGTGGTGGGCACGCCGCGCAGGCCGGTCTGGGTATCGCTGACCGACACCCCGCACAGAGACCGGAACATAAAGCAGGTGATTTTATTGCCGTACCGGCTTTTGAACGGCACACCCGCGTCGTCAAAATCCCGGCAGCCCAGCAGCAGACTGTCCGGATGGGCGCACATTTCCTGCATGAAGCGCAGAATATCCGGCACCGAGTGCTGCCCGTCGGAATCGGCGGTAATGGCGCCGGGGGCATCCGGCCAGACGTTCAGGCAATGGTTGAAGGCAGTTTTCAGCGCACGGCCCTTGCCCAGGTTTACCGCATGGCGCAGCACCGTGCAGCCCTGCTCTTCCGCTTCGTCAAAATAGTGCCGGTAGCTCTGGGAACTGCCGTCGTCCACCAGCAGGATGCGGCGGATGCCCGCCTGCCTCATTTCCCCCAGCAGGGTGGGCAGACGGTCGTCCGGTTCCAGGGAAGGAATAATCACCGGTACGTCAAGATAATCGAACATAGATTTCTCCTTTTATTATGCACCCGTTTACCGGGCCAGCACCGCAAGAAATACATTCAGCAGCACCCCCGCGTCCACCAGCACAAACGCCAGCACCAGGCCATGGGCGCTGCCCGCAGCCAGGCGGGGTTGTGCCGGCCGCAGCGCCAGCAGCGCCGCAGGCAGGAAACACAGCAGATACCGCCCCTGCAATCCGTACAGAGTGGTGTAATAGATCGGGGTCCAGACCAGGCAGCCGCCTACGGTAAGCCCCAGGCAGAACAGGCACAAAAGGCCTGTCCAGAGCCGGGCCCGCGCCGGCATCGGGGAACCCCCGCCCAGCAGCGCTGCCGCCAGCAGGCCGTACAGCACCAGCACCCAGCCCCAGGCCAGATCCAGGGTGTAATAGCTCAGGCTGCCGCCCACCAGGCTGCGGATATAGTGATCGGTGTTCTCCAGCAGAGTATTTACAAAGAGTTTCAGGGTTGTGCCCGGGTTGTGCAGAATGTAGCTCACACTGTAGGTGGCCTTGTCCTGCTCAGCCACAAGCCCCTGGGTGGGGCCGCTCTCCGCAGACGGTTCCTCTTCGGCTGCATCGGGTTCCGCGGCTTCTGCTTCCGGTTCTGTCACAGACTGCGCTGTGGATTCCGGCGCGGGAGAGACAGTCTGCTCGGGCTGCGCATCCGCCGGTGCGGCGGACACGCTGGAGATATCGGTGGTCCAGATTCCTTCCAGCGTCAGCCGGTTGGTGGGCGACAGGCAGAACGCCAATACTGCCAACACCAGCACGCCCGCTTTGAACCAGTTCCCCCGCCGGCCGATGCGGGCAGCGGGAATCAGCAGCACCAGGGCGGCCAGGGGCAGATACACCATCTTGGCCGGGGCAAACAGCACCGGCAATATCGCCAGCGCCGCCAGATGCACCGGGCGAATCCGCTCAGCCGGGCCCCAGGCAGCATCCAGTACCAGGGCGGTAAAGGCAAACACCAGCCCCAGCAGCAGGCTGTCCCGACTGAAAGAGGCAGCCAGATGCAGGGTCATGGGCAGCAGCGCAACGGCCAGGAATACCCGTTTGCCGAAAGGCGCCCGTTTGACTGCCCAGGCTGTCAGCAGGGCAAAGGCAAGCAGATTGGCCAGCCGCCCCAGCAGCAGCGTGGGGGCAAAGCCCAGATGCAGCATATAGCCCAGCAGCACCGCCAGCCCGCTGACCAGGTACAGGGTATTGTCCGAACTGGCCTGCAGCTCATTATAACAAACGATCTGACCCAGCTTTTCATCACTTCTGGAATCCAGCTGCCGCAGATATTCCCGCCAGGTAAAGACGGTGGTGTTGGCATCCTGCAGCAGCGGGCCCTGGTCGGTGGCCCGGCGGAAGGTTTCCTGGATGGGCACCGCGCCGATGGGATAACCGTCCGGCGCCAGGTGGGTGGAAATACGGGAGGCCAGGGTAAACGCCTGGTTGATGTGATACTGTTCATCCGGCACCGAATACGGGGGCAGCAGCATGGTGAACAGCAGCCCGAACGCCAGTACCAGCACAAAGCACAGCCGGTGCAGCGGCCAGGGCCGCGGCCCGGTAACTGCCGTCGCGTAAAGACAGATCAGCGCGGTGGCCAACAGGCCGAACGCCCAGAAATAGGCAGACACAAAACCGCCGATCTGCTCGGTAACGGCCAGCAGCGCCAGACTGCCGGACACAGGGGTATCCCCCAGATACAGCGTTCCATCCAGGCCGTCCGTGCCGAAGCCCACCGTGGCCTGTGCGCTGCCATCGGTGTACTCAGCGGTCAGAACCAGCCGGTAACGTTCGGCAGTGCCTGCCGCTACCGGCGTGTCCAGCCCCATCACGGTGTATCCGTCCGGCACAAGATAGGCCAGATCACCGGTGCTGATGCTCAGCAATTCGCCGGTATCGTCGTTGTACAGTTCCAGATGCAGTGTTCCGGCACAGGTACCCTCCGCCCGCATCTGAAAGCCCAGGCCCACCAGCGGCCGGTCGGTGGTAAAGGTCTGGGTCAGCGGCTCGGTAAGAGCAAGGCTCTGGTCATACTGATCGTTCAGCTTGACGCTCTGGCTCTTGCTTTGGGCAGGCAGCACTGCCGTAAGCCATATACAAGCCAGTATGCCCAGGCACAGCAGCGCCAGGAAGGCGATGCCCAGCGGCCGGCGATACCGCTTGCAGACAGACAAAACTCGGTTCATCCGCAGGATTCTCCTTAAGGTCGTGGATATTGACAGTATACCATAGTTACAGGGAAAAAGAAATAGCGCCCTGCCTTTGGCAGAGCGCTGCATTTCTCTTTCTTTACTGGGCGCTGACCGGGCGGGGGCTGACCGTCTCCCACAGGCCGGCGGATTTGAGCCAGGCCTCGCAGAACTGGCGCACCGCCCCCTGTCCGCCCGGGAAATCCGACACAAACTGGCAGATTTCCCGTACCTCGGGGGCTGCATCGGCGGGGCAGGCCCGCACGCCGCACAGGCACATGGCGGACAAATCGTTCAGATCGTCCCCCATATAGCCGGTTTCCGTCAGCGAAACTCCCGTTTCAGCCGCCAGCTGCCGCAGGGCAGCCGGCTTTTCCGAGATGCCCTGCACCACGCGGGCAATGCCCAGTTCGGCGGCCCGGTTTTCCACGATCCGGCTGCGGCGACCGGTGAGAATGGCGATCTCCACCCCCGCCGACTGAAGCAGCTTGAGCCCCAGGCCGTCCTTGGCGGAAAAGCGCTTGCACATCTCCCCGTCCGGGCCCATATAGATGGCCCCGTCGGTGAGGGTTCCGTCTACGTCCAGCACCAGCAGGCGCATGGGTCGATAGTCCATACAAGGCTCCTTTCCGGCCGGTTACAGCACGATGCCCGCGGCCAGAATGGCCTGCAGGGTGATGGTGCCCACCACCCGGTTGTCCCCGTCCACCACCGGCATCGCACCGAAGCGGTGGGCTTTGAGCACCTGCAGCGCGTTGACTGCCATGGTATCCGGCGTGGTAAAGGTGGGCCGGGCGGTCATCACATCCCGGATCTGCAGGCTGTACACATCCACGCCCTTGCCCAGCAGGCGGCGCAGATCGCCGTCGGTCAGCACACCGGCCAGACAGCCGTTTTCATCCACCATGGTCACGATACCCAGGGATTTGCGGCTCATCTCCACAATGGCGTCCTTAAAGGTCACATCGGAGCCGATCACCGCGTTTGCCTCGCCGGTAAACATGATGTCCCCTACCCGGTAGATCAGCTTTTTGCCCAGCGCGCCCGCCGGGTGGTACATGCCGAAGTTCTCCTGGGTAAAGCCGTAAACGCCGCTGGCCACCACGGCCAGCGCGTCGCCATATACCAGGGTGGCGGTGGTGCTGGAGGTGGGCGCCAGGCCCAAATGACAGGCTTCGTCAAACTTGGGGAACACCTGTACCACATCACAGGCACGGGCCAGGGTGGAGTTGGGGTTTCCGGTGATGCCCACCAGGGTGGCGCCGATCATCCGGATATTGGGCAGGATGCGGGTGATCTCTTCACTTTCGCCGCTGTAGCTGATGGCGATGACCACGTCCTGCGGCCCCACCATGCCCAGGTCGCCATGCAGGGCCTCGGCGGGATGCAGATGAAAGGCAGGGGTGCCCAGGCTGGCCAGCGTGGCCGCCAGCTTGGCGGCGATGTGGCCGGGCTTGCCCATGCCGGTCAGGATCACGCGGCCCTTGCAGCCGGTGACCAGGTCCAGAATCTGCACAAAAGTTTCGTCCAGCGCATCCCGGGTACGGCGCAGCGCCTCGATCTCCACGTCAAAAACGCGGCGGGCATCGGCCAGTTTTTCGGTATCGTTCATGGAATCCTCCTCAGCGCACCGCGCGGTAGACCCGCATGAGCCGTTCCATCATAGGTTCCAGCTCAGCCAGCGGCACCATGTTGGGCCCGTCGGAGAGGGCCTTGTCCGGGTCGGGGTGCACCTCCATAAAGAGGGCGTCCGCGCCGGCGGCCAGCGCCGCCTTGGCCAGCGGTTCCACATAGGCCCGGTTGCCGCCGGTGCAGCTGCCCTTTCCCCCGGGCTTCTGCACACTGTGGGTGGCGTCAAATACCACCGGCCAGCCCAGCTTTTTCATCTCCGGGATGCCGGTCATATCCACCACCAGGGTATTGTAGCCGAAGCTGGTGCCCCGCTCGCAGAGCATCAGATCCTGGCAGCCGCTTTCCACCAGCTTGTTCACCACATTGGCCATATCCCAGGGGGCCAGGAACTGGGCCTTTTTCACGTTTATCTTGCGGCCGGTGCGGGCTGCCGCCACCAGCAGATCGGTCTGTCGGCAAAGGAACGCCGGAATCTGCACCAGATCGCAGACCTTGCCCACCGGCTCGGCCTGCCAGGGCTCATGGATATCGGTGGCCAGTTTCAGGCCGTACCGGTCCTTGACCTTCTGCAAAATCTCCAGCCCCTCTTCCAGCCCGGGGCCGCGGAAAGAGGCCAGGCTGGTGCGGTTGGCCTTGTCAAACGAGGCTTTGAAATACAGATCCAGCCCCAGCCGGTCGGCGATCTGCGCCAGACGAGGGGCGATCTCCATCACCAGCTGCTCCGATTCGATCACACAGGGGCCGGCAATCCAGATCATGGGCTTGTCCATAGTTCCTCCTTATACCCGGTCGGGGTGGGCTTCGATGTAGGCACGCACCCGTTCCAGATCCTTGTAGGTGTCCACTGCAACTGTGTCGGAATCCACCACGCCGATGCGGATCTTGACGCCGTGCTCCACCAGGCGCAGCAGCTCGATCTCCTCCGCCTTTTCCAGCGGGCCCATCTCCAGCGTGGCGTAGTACAGCAGGGTCTCCCGCTTGAAGGCATAGACGCCGATCGGCTTGTAGATGATGTAATCCAGCGCCGCCTTGGGATAAGGCACCGGGCTGCGGGTGAACAGCAGGATATCGTTGTTCACATCGCAGACCACCTTGGGGGTGGTGCCGTTGATCACGTCCACCGGGTTGTGGTACGGGGTTTTCAGGGTGGCGCAGGGAATCTGCGGCTCCGACTGGATGGTGTCCAGCACCGCGTCGATGGTGGCGGGCTCCAGCAGGGGCTCGTCCCCCTGGATGGTTACATAGATGTCAGCCACGATCTTGGTGGCCACTTCGGCCAGGCGCTCGGTGCCGTTTTTATGCTCGGTGCTGGTCATGACGCAGGGAATGCCATACTGGCGGCAGGCGGACTCGATCCGCTCGTCGTCGGTGGCCACATACACCTCGTCCAGACGGGCTACCTTGCTGGCCCGGTGGTAGACCCACCAGACCATGGGTTTGCCGCAGATGTCCGCCAAGGGCTTACCGGGGAACCGGCTGCTCTGGTAACGGGCGGGAATCACACCGATGATCTTCATAGTTGCTTACCCCTTTTCTTGTTCCGGCGGCGGCGTGCGGAAGTCCGCCAGATTGATGTCCTGAATATCAATAAGCTCGTCGGCACAGCGCAGATTGCGCACCGCATTGGTGCCAAATCCTATCGCGCGGCCAAACCGCACGTCAAAGCAATAATCCAACAGTTCGGCCGGCATGAACCGGTTCAGCACCACCGCGTCGGGGAACAAGGCTTTGTAATCGGTCTCGTCCCGGGGATGGGTCTTGATGAACAGCTGGCGGCCGGCAGCGTATTTTTCCACGATATAGCGGCACAGCCGGTCCTGATCCGCCTGGCAGAAAACCTCCCGGTCCGCGTAGTAGCCGCGGGACAAAAACAGGCAGCTGTCCGGGCTTACCGGCGGGATCTCCTCGCCGGCAAACACCCGGCGCAAAGCGGCCCGGCCCGCCGCATCCAGCGTCTTCAGCCGGGCAAACACATCAAATTCCCGCAGTTTGCCGGGATAATAGGCCACTGTCTCCGGCCTGGCCACCTCCACGGCGGTCACACCCCGGTACGCGCCCCAGAACAGGTAGCCCGCCCCGGTCAGCTGCCGCCGGGTGAAGTCCGGCTCGGCGGCCTGGTCGTCAATCCAATGGTTGGGATGGTCCAGATTGTTGTAGGTATCCTCGCCCAGCACATAGGCCACGCCCCGGTCCTGCAAATAACGCCCGGCGCTGTTCCAGTCGTTATAGATGCAGATTTCCCGGTACTCGCCCAGGCGCAGCGGAAATCCCGCCGCTGCCGCATGCTTGAAGGCCATTGTGCGGCGCATCAGCAATGAAGTGTTCTCCAGCGACGGGTACTGTTCTGTATTGTCCTGGGGCAGGAAGGTACGGCCCGCCAGGCCGGCCTCCTGCAGCCGGGCAGCCAGCTGAGCCCGGGCGGGCAGCGCGGCGGAAAGCCAAAAATCCGCGCGAAAGCCCTCCGGCGCGCACAGCACCTTGACCACACTGACCATTGCCTGGTACTGAGTATGGCAGATAAACAGAACGTCGGCGCCCATGCTTATACTTCCTTCTGTTCCAGAATGGTTACCGGCTTGAAGTGGATGGGGCCCCAGGCCATATGCCACTGAGGCACCAGCAGATCGGTGCCGGTGACCTCAAAGCTGAACTCCACATTGGGCTTGTCCAGGCAGACGCCCTGGCCTACCACGCCCTCAAACACGTCCATATAGAAGTAATACTGCCCCTCACCGAACATGGAGACATCCAGGGAGAAGATGGTCTCGTAGGTTTTCCCGGGCTCAGTGGGGCCCAGGTCCACCGGATGGGTGATGCCGATGGGTGTGGAGTCCCGCCGGTGCAGGTTCAGTTTCAGGTTTACGCCCTTGAACGCCTCATTGGCATACCATTTGACCCGGATGCGTATCGGCTGTTCTTTGGGGAATACAGTGGCCTGGCAGTCCAGGAAATCCAGGCTCTGCAGCTGCAGGCGGGTGCCTGCGCCGGTGGTGGAACGGCCCACATTGATCAGGTCGTAATGGGGCACGTTTACATTGCTGCTGTCCATATAGAGGGCGATGGCCTTTTCCACGTCGCCGTCGTAGATGACCCGGCCCTGATCCAGCACCACGCAGCGGTCACACAGCTGGCGGATGGTGCTCATGTTATGGCTTACATACAGCACGGTACGGCCTTCCTGGTTGGCGGCGTCGCTCATACGGCCCAGACACTTTTTCTGGAACTTCATATCGCCCACGGCCAGGACTTCGTCCATAACCATGATTTCGCTGTCCAGATGGGCGGCCACCGAGAAAGCCAGCTTGACGAACATACCGCTGGAATACCGCTTGACCGGGGTGTCGATAAATTCGGCACACTCGGAGAATTCAATGATCTCGTCCAGTTTGGCGGTAATTTCTGCCTTGGTCATGCCCAGGATGGTGCCGTTCATGTAGATGTTTTCCCGGCCGGTCATCTCGCCGTTGAAGCCGGTGCCCACCTCCAGCATACTGGCTACCCGGCCCTTGATGCAGATCTCGCCCTCGGTAGGAGCGGTAATGCGGGAAAGGATCTTGAGCAGGGTGCTCTTGCCGGCGCCGTTGCGGCCGATAATGCCCACGGCCTCGCCCTTGTGCACATCAAAACTGACCCCGTTCAGAGCCATGAACTTGGTACCCCAAAGGCGGGTATCGGTACCCACGATGGTGTTGGGGTCCTCACGGCCATGAATACGGGCCCACCAGCTCTGCAGGTCGGCGGTTAAGGTGCCACCGCCAATCTGGCCCAGCTTGTACTGTTTTTTTACGTCCCGGATACTGATCACCGTTTCAGGACGGGTCATTTCATTGTTTGCCATTGCTGCCACGCCTCCTTACACGGTATCCATAAAGGTCTTTTCAATGCGGCTGAACAGGATTACGCCGCAGGTCAGCACCACAGCGGTCCACGCCAGGCTGTAGAGCAGCGCCCCTATCGACACCGAACCGCAGCCCAGCAGCGCATAGCGGTAGGCCTGCACCGGGCCGGTCATGGGGTTGAGCCCCACCAGGAACTTCAGTGTGGGAGAGGAATCCAGCTGAGACATGGGATAAACGACCGGGGTAGCATACATCCACAGGGACACGCCAAAACCTACCACCACCGCCAGGTCGCGGTACTTGGTGGTCAGGCTGGACACAATAATGCCCATGCCCAGGCCGAATGCCATAACCATGATCAGAATAAACGGCAGTGCCAGGATCCACAGGTTGGGCCGCACTACGCCGCCCTCCACGCTGGGGTTCAGCAGGAAGTAGACCCAGAAGATCAGGAACATGCAGAACTGAATGCCGAAGTTGGCCAGCGAGGTGAGGACCTGCGAAACCGGCTGTACCAGGCGGGGGAAATAGATCTTGCCGAACAGGCCCGCGTTGTTGGTGAAGGTATTGGCGGTGCCGGTCAGGCAGGTGGAGAAGAAGGACCAGACCGCGTTGCCGGCCATGTAGAACAGGAACTGGGGGGCGCCTTCGGTGGAGATCTGCGCGATACCGCCGAACACCACCGTGAAGATCACACTGGTGATCAGCGGGCTGACAACCACCCACAGCGGCCCCAGAATGGTCTGCTTATAGGTAATGATGAAATTGCGCTTTACAAACAGAAGGATCAGATCCCGGTAATCCCATACTTCCTTGATGTCGATGTCAAACCATCCGGTATGGGGACGGATGACCGTTGTCCACTTCTCGTTTTTGCTCGTTTGTGCCATTTCATTCCCTCGTTTTCATATAGTCAGAATCGCATAACGGCTACTGTGCAGCACATCGGTTCATTATATCATGCACAGCTGTAAAATGCAAAACGCGCCGCACTATTTGCAGCGGCGCAGCAGCCGGTCCAGATGATCCGCCCGGTCCAGCAGACGGCGGTCCGCCTGTGAGCTGGCCGACAGACGGCGGATCACACCGGGCAGCCGCATACGGAACGCGATGTAAAACGGCGAATCCAGGTGATGGCGTTTCATGTATTGCAGCATCTCCCGCAGGCGCGGATCCCGCAGCAGTGCCCACACCGCCGGCTGCTGTTCCGGCGTTTGGCAGCTGTATATGCCGTATGCCAGTGTCTGCAGGCACTGGCGCAGAATTGTCCGCATATCCCGGGGCGGTACACCGTACCGGCCGGTATAATCCCGGAACAGATCCCAGAACATTGTCAGGTGCCAGGGCTGCAGAGGCTGCAGCCGGTTGCTGACGCTTGCCTCATTGCCGGTTTCATAATAGTAGGCGGCCATATTGATCAGCAGCAGGCCACCCGCCGGCGCATCCGCAAACAGCTGTTCACAGTAAAGGTTGCAGAAGGGCAGATCGTCGGTGCCGTCCTGGATGGATTCATCAAACCGGATCTCCGGGTGAGCCGTCAGAAGTTCACGGTCGAACAGCTTGGTCCATACATAGTGGGTGGTACCCCAGGCATAAAATCTCCCCAGTTCCGAAAGGGAGAACCGGGTAAACGGCTCTGTGCCCGGCGCATGAACCTCTTTCCAGGTACTGAACGGCCAGGTGATCAACTCGCCGGGACGGGCCAGTTTCAGCGCTTCGGAAATGCTTGCCAGGGTATGGGGATAAAACCGGTCATCCTGATCCAAAAACAGGATCCACCGTCCGCGCGCCTCCTGAATGCCCCGGTTGCGGGCACTGGTTACGCCTCCGTTTGGTTTGTGGATCACCCGCAGCCGGGAATCCCCGGCTGCCAGCGCGTCGCAGAGGGCACCGCTTCCATCCGGGCTTCCATCATCGATCAGCAGCGCTTCAAAGTCTCCCATGGTTTGGGCCAGCAGGCTGTCCACACAGCCTTTCAGAAACGCTTCGCCCCGATAAACGGGGATGATTACAGAAAAAAGCGGCATGTACGCCTCCCTTTTATCTTACAGGGCCAAAAATACGATCATGAATTGCCTGGCCCCGGTAATGCCATGTGAGATAGCGGGACTCGTTTTCCGCCTGCATTTGTCCCAGACGGGCAAAACCGCCCAGCCAGCGCAGCCGAAGCGGCCAATAATACAGGGAGAAATAGTGCCGCTGCCGGAACACCCGGCGCAGCTGATCCGCGTAAGGGCCGGCCAGCCAGGCGCGGGCACGGGCGCGGCGCTCATCCATCGGGCCGTTTTCCAGGCAGAGGACAGAATGCAACCCTACCCCGATCGTGCGCAGATAGTTCTGATAGATGGCACAGCTGTCCGCGGCCGGGATGTGAAAGACCTGCTCGGCAATGGTCAGGGTCTCGTGGAACACCCGGCTCCAATTTTCACAGAAATCCGGCGCAAACTGCCGGGAAAGGCTGTTTTCCTTGCCGTTGTTGTCGTAAAAATACAGACCGGCTTCCAGCATCCGGAAGCCGCCCCGGGGATGCTTGGCAAACAGGGCACGGGAATACTGAAACACAAAAACCAGATCCTCGCCCAGGCGAAGGCTTTCATCGAAGCGAACCCCGCTGGTCTGAAGAAGTTCCCGGTCAAACAACATGGCCCAGACTGCCCCGAACCAGCCGTTCCGGTACAGGTTGCCGATCTGCTCCTGGCGCCAGACCGACACCTTCATTTCTTCCCGCTGTTTTACCAGGCCGGACTCTCCGGTGCAGTATTTCCAGAGGATAAAGTCATCCGGAAAACGCTCGGCCTGCTGCAGCGCGCATTCCAGAAGAAACGGGGAAATCTGATCATCGCTGTCCATAAAGGCCAGGCGGCGCCCCCGGGCGGCCTCCAGCCCTGCGTTTCGGGCGCTGGCCGCGCCGCCGTTCGGTTTGTGAATCACCCGCACCCGGAGATCCGCCGCGGCGTATGCATCGCAGATTGCACCGCTGTCGTCCGGACTGCCGTCGTCCACCAGGATCAGTTCAAAATCCGGGCAGCTCTGGGCCAGCACGCTGTCCACGGCCCGCGGCAGCCACTGCCGGGCTTTATAAACCGGAATTACCAACGATATCTCGGGCTGGGCGGTCATGGGCATGCTCCTGTCCGGCAGAAGGTCTGCCATGGTTTGTTTCTTGGAAAAATCATTCCTGCGCCGGCGCTTCGGACGGAAGTTCTTCCTCTGTCCCGGCCGGAACCGGCGCGCCCACGCCGGCCAGACGGCAGAAATGCTCATAGTAGGTCTGGCGGCTGAACGCCTGGGCCCGTTCCACACCGGCCTTGCCGATGCGGGCGCGGATGCGGGGATGGATGCGCAGGTAATGCACCGCTTCCAGCAGGCTTTCGGTCATGGGCTTGGCCTCCGGCAGCGGGGCGGTCAGGGTACCATAGACGATCTCGTCCCGGTCCACCAGCAGCGCCCCGGAACCCTCCAGATACTCGGGCATACCGCCGGACCGGGCCGCCACCACCGGGCAGCCGCAGGCCATGGCTTCGATGGCGGTAATGCCGGCGGGCTCGTCCCACAGCGCGGGGAAGCAGGCCGCGTTGGCCGCCCGGTAGTAGGCGGGCAGCTTCTCATTGGGAATGAAGCCGGTAAAGACGATCCGGCCCTGCTCCTGCAGGTCGGCAGCACCCTGCCGCAGCTGGGAGAAGAAGGGGGAATCGCTCTCGTCGTCAAAGAAGGGGCTGCCGATCACCAGCAGCTTGACCGCCGGGTCCTCGCAGCGGCGCAGCGCCTCCACCAGACGGTGGATACCCTTTTCCGGGCAGATGCGCCCGCAGAACAGCACCACAAAATCCTCTTTGGAGAAGCCCAGCTCCTCCCGCAGGGCCTGCGCCTGGGCCTTTTCTGCCTTTTCACCCGGGCAGAAGCGGCTCACATCCACGCAGTTGGGGATCATATGCACCGCCATGGGGCGGGTGGGCGTCCACAGGCCGGCCACATACTGGCTGATGGCGATCACGCCGCCGTACAGGCTTTCAAGATCAGGGGTGCACTGGGTCTGCATGTGCAGATGGGCCAGCATCTTGTCCCGGCCGACCTGGCGGCTGATATGGGCCAGTTCCAGCAGATTGCCGCCCTCGGCAATTACCAGATCCGGTTTTTCCTCCTTGACCAGCTTGGCCACCCGGTTGTACCAGGGATCCAGCGGCACCGGCTGGTTCAGGCGGCGCATCACGCCGCACATGGGCCCCCACAGCCCCCGCTCATCCTTATGGGGCAGGTAGTAGATCCGGGTGTGGGGATACAGCGCGGCCTGCTCCTGGGCGGTGTCGTCCGGGGCGCTCACGCAGATCAGGTCCAGCCGCTGCTGGATCTCATTTTCCTGGATCAGATGGGTGATCAGGCTCTCCACGGCGCCGCCGCGGGTGGCGGGCACCGGAAGATCCGGAGGCGGGATCAGAAACAGCTTGGGCTTATTGCCAGCTGTTGACGGCGTCAACGACATACTGTACCTCCTCATCGGTCATTCCGTTGTAGAGCGGCAGGCTCACCACCTGGTCGGCGTAGGCCTCCGCGATGGGATAATCCCCCGGACAGCCGCCCAGCTTGGCATAGCAGGGCGCCAGATGGGGCGGGATGGGATAGTGGATCTGGGCGTGGATGCCCGCCTGTTCCAGATGGGCCATCAGGCCGGCCCGGTCGGCGGTGCGCACCACAAACAGGTGCCACACATGGCCGCAGCCGGGGCGGATGGCGGGCAGGATCAGTTTTTCATTCCGGATACCGGCCAGATACCGCCGGGCCACGCTTTCCCGCTGGGCGATCAGTTCGGCCACATGGGGCAGCTTGGCCCGCAGCAGGGCGGCCTGCAGTTCATCCAGGCGGCTGTTCACGCCGTTTTCCATCTCGTTGTGATACTTGACCTTGCTGCCGTAGTTGCGCAGGGTGCGCACCTTGTCGGCCAGGTCGGGGTTATCGGTGACAATGCAGCCCGCGTCCCCGAAAGCGCCCACGTTCTTGGTGGGGAAAAAGCTGAAGCAGCCGATATCCCCGAAGGTACCGGCCATCTTTCCTTTATAGCGGGCGGTGTGTGCCTGGGCGCAGTCCTCCACCACAAACAGGTTGTGGCGGCGGGCCACCTCCAGAATGGGGTCCATGTCGCAGATCTGCCCGTACAGGTGCACCGGCAGGATGGCCCGGGTGCGGGGGGTAATGGCTGCTTCCAGCCGGGCGGCATCCAGCAGGTAGAACTCGTCCGGCTCCACAAACACCGGGGTGGCCCCGTTCAGGGTAACGCCCATGACGCTGGCGATAAAGGTATTGGCGGGCACCAGCACCTCGTCGCCGGGGCCCACGCCCAGCGCCCGGAAGGCCAGCACCAGCGCGTCCAGGCCGCTGCCTACCCCCACGCAGTATTTGCTTTCGTTAAAGGCGGCGTATTCCTGTTCAAAGGCTTCCAGCTCTTTGCCAAGAATATACCAGCCGCTGCGCAGCGCCCGCAGGGCCGCCGCCTCATATTCGTCCTGGAACTGGCGGAACTGCCGGTCCAGCACGTTGAATTCAATCTTCATTCCTTGTGCGCCTCCTTGCACCAGGCGAGGAACCGGTCATACTCCCGGATATAGTCGGCCTCGTCGTAATGTTCACTGGCTGCCACGCAGAGCACTGAATCGCTCTGCTCCCACAGCATTTCCCGCCACAGGCCGCTGTCCAGCAACAGGCCCTTGTCCGGGCTGTCCAGCAGAACCTCGGCCTTTTCCCGGCCGTCGTCCAGCAGGATGCGGATGCGCCCGTAGGGGCAGAACAGCAGCTGGCGCAGCTGCCGGTGGGCATGGCCGCCCCGCAGCACCCCCGCGGAGGTGCCGTGGATATAGTAGATGCGCTTGATCTCAAAGGGCAGCTCGATGCCGCCCTCAAAAAAACTCAGGTACCCCTCGCCGGGGGTCTCAATGGTGCGGATGGGAAGGAGCCTGTACTGCATAGCCTTGAAAACCTGCCTTTCCATCATACAAAATACCCGATTTCATAGGATAAGTCAAATCTTTTTCAGCGCCTGACGCAGGCACTGGGCCCGCACCGGCAGCGGCAGCAGACGGCAGCGGGCAGCGGCACCGGCCAGCGGACGCATCCGGACCTGTACCTGCCGCCAGCGGGTGCGCAGCGCCTCGTCGGCGGGCTGATGCCCGGCCTGGGCGCTCAGGGACAGGTACCGCCGCCAGCAGGCGGCCAGCGCCCGGTCCTGCAGATCGGCGGGCAGGCCCCGGGCTACAAAGAACTCGTACCGGTCGCAGAGGGCATCCGCCGCGTCAAAGCTGGAGGGAGACAGGCCGGTGCGGCAGATGCTGCCCGGCCGCAGCCGGTAGTGATAGACCACCCGGCCGCTGCACGCCACCCGGCCGCTGGCCAGCAGCAGACGGTGGGCCACCGCGTCATCCTCGTTGTTCAGCCCCTCCGGGTAGCGCAGGGATTTCCAGAGCCCGGCGGCGTACAGCTTGTTCCAGGCGACCGTATAATAGGTGGCCTGGGGGCTGTACAGACAAGACAGCAGGCTGCGGCCGCTGAAGGTCCCCTCCTCCATCGGCGTGGTGAGCGCCGGAGTGGGCAGCGAGGCGCCCTGCTCATCCACGTCCTCCACCGCGCCGATGGCCATATCGGCCTGTTCGCGGGTGATGGCGGTGTGCAGGGTTTCCAGGTAATCCGCCGTGACCAGATCATCCGAGTCCACAAAGGCGATGTAGCGGCCCCGGGCGATCTCCAGACCGGCATTGCGGGCGCTGGACAGGCCCCCATTTTGCTTGTGGATCACCCGGATACGGCCGTCCCGCCCGGCCCAGGCATCGCAGAGCGCGCCGCACTCGTCCGGGCTGCCGTCGTCCACCAGGATCAACTCAAAGTCCCGGAAGGTCTGGCTGGTCAGGCTGGCGAGACAGGCGGGCAGGAATTCCTGCACCTTGTACACCGGCACGATGACGCTGATCTCAGGCATGGCGCGCTCCTTTCCGCCGTTCGGTAAAATCGCCCCAGGCCTTGGCGGCCCGGTAGACCAGCTCCGGGTTCTGGCAGAACAGCATGGCCCGCAGCTTCTCCCCTTTGGCGATGTGCGGGCAGGCCCGGATGGCCCGTTTCAGGCCGCGCAGCACCGGCAGATGGGCGGCAAACGCCGCCCGGGCAGTCTCGTCCAGTTCGCCCTGCTGACGGGCATGCACATAAAAGATGTAGAACACCTGCCAGTACCGTGCCAGCGCCCACTGGGCCAGATCCTCCCGGCCGGGGCGGGTAAGCAGGTAGTCATACCACATTTTATAGACGGTCAGGTCGTCCAGCATGCGGGGACGAAAAGCAGCGGCGGTCAGGCTGCCCGCCCGTTCCCGGTAAAAATAGAGTTCGTCCGGCAGGCAGACGATCTGCTGGCCGTCGTAGATTTTGTGCAGGATGTTGCAGTCATCCCCGTACAGCAGGGTGGTATCGAACCGCAGCCCCTCGAACAGCCGGGCATCGATCAGCTTGTTCCAGCAGAGCATGCCGTACATGCCGCCGTTCTGGAATACATCCCGGAACAGTTCCAGCGCGTCCTGCCGGCCGCAGAGCGCGGCGGACACGGTGCGTTCCACCTTCTGGTCCTGCTCGTTGATGCAGCGGGCGTTGCAGCCCGCCATGGCGCAGCCCGCCTCGGTCAGGGCCCGGTACAGCTTTTCGTACATATCCGGCGCGATCAGATCGTCCGAATCCACAAAGCCGATGTACTGGCCCCGGGCGGCGTCCAGGCCGGCGTTGCTGGCGCTGGCCGGGCCGCCGTTGGGCTTGTGGATCACCCGGATGCGGCTGTCCTTGGCGGCCCACTCGTCGCAGAGTTCGCCGCAGCCGTTGGGGCTGCCGTCCTCCACCAGGATCAGCTCAAAATCCGTGAGGGTCTGGGCCAGGATGCTCTGGATGGTGCGGGGCAGGTAGTCTTTGGCGTCGTATACGGTGGTGATGATACTGATAAGGGGCATAGTGTCCTCCTGTTGTTGCAAGGTTCAGCCGGGATGGCGCAGCCGGAACAGCATCGCCAGCGGCAGGGCCAGCCGCAGCGTCACACACAGCCGCAGCAATCCGGCGGCCAGCCGGTTGGGATCGGTGCGCAGCCGCGCCAGCAGCGCCCGGCGGGCGGGGGCATACCGCAGGATGCGGCGCACAAGCCCCGCCACCTGCAGGGTACCGGCGGCGCAGGGGCGCCCCGCCAGCAGCCAGAACTGGATGGTATACACGCTGACCCGGCGGGCCTGCAGCAGGTGCTGTTTTTCCGGCCCGGACAGGCGGGCGGCGTCCAGCACCGCGGCAAAGGCGGGGCGGGTGTACGCCTCGGCGGCCAGCAGGTCGGTGCGGCCCTGGCGGGACAGGGAGTTCTCTCCCCTGTCGTCCACCCAGTAGCCGGGCCGGGAGCACAGCGCCATCCGCCCGCACCGGGGCAGCAGCTGCAGATGAAACAGCAGATCCTCGTTGATGGCAAGGCGGGCATCAAACCGCACCGGCGGGGCCGCGTTCAGGCAGGCGGCCCGGTACAGCTTGTTCACCGGGCTGGCCAGAATGCCGGTATCCACCAGCAGGTATTCCAGACGGCCGGCCAGGGCCGCGAAGTCCGGCACGGTCAGGTCGGGCACCGGTTCGTCGTAGCCGCTGGCCCGTTCCAGGCCAAAGACCAGCAGATCCAGCCCTTCCACCCCCATCCGGGGCAGAAAGACGGCGCAGGTATCCGGCAGCAGCCGGTCGTCTGAATCCACAAAACTGATATAGGCCCCCCGGGCGGCGTCCAGCCCGGCGTTGCGGGCGGCGCTGGGGCCACTGTTGGGCTGGTGGATCACCCGCACCCGGGCATCCCGCTCCGCCCAGGCATCGCAGAGGGCGGGGCTGTCGTCTTTGGAACCGTCGTCCACCAGGATCAGCTCCAGCCCGCCGGGAACGGTCTGCTGCAGGATGCTCTCCACACACCGGTCCAGGGTGGCGGCGGCGTTGTACACCGGCACCACCACGCTCAGCCGCGGGGCGGTCACGGGTTGCCTCCCCGGCGCGTCAGCCGCCGCACGGCCAGCTGGATGCACCGGCCCGCAAAGTAGAACGGAAACGCCAGCTTCGCTTTCCAGGGCATCCGGTTCATCTCCTTCAAAAACGCGCCCGCGCCGCCGTATTTCAGCCGGTCACAGAACGGGAAAAAGGTGCCCACACACACACAGCGGGTGAACGGATACCGGCCCCGGAAATACCGGCGGCTGGCCTCCACCACCTGCAGAAAGTCCCGGTATTTCTGCACGGCGGTAGTGGTGGCGTTGTAGTTCTGATGGGCAGCGTCCACCCCGGCCACCCGGTAGGCGGAAAGGGCCTCGTCCATCACAAAGACCCGGCCCGCGTCCAGAAACAGCATGCAGAGGGCAAAGTCCGCAATGCTGCGGTTGGCGGTAACATAGGCCTCCCGGGCCGGATCCGGGGTACGGAAGAAATTGCGCACCAGGCAGGCGGTGCAGGAAAAGGTCACCCCCTGCAAAAACAGCTCCATGGTGGCGTCCCGATTCAGAAGCCGGGGATCGCTGGGCGGGCAGTTGTAGCGGTTGCCCGCGTCGTCGATCTCCTGGATGCGGTGGCTCACCGCCGCGTAGTCGGGATGGGTGCGGAGAAAATCCACCTGCTTTTGCAGCTTGTCTTCGGACAACCACCAGTCATCCCCTTCCAGGGTGCAGACGAACTCGCCCTTTGCGGCGCACAGGCCCTCGTACCAGTTGCGGCTGATGCCCACGTTCTTATCCCGCAGGCGCAGCCGGATGCGGCTGTCCCGGGCGGCGTACTCCTGCAGGATGGCGCGGGTGCCGTCGGTACCCGCGTCCTCGCTGACCAGCACCTCAAACGGAAAATCGGTGCGCTGGGCCAGCACGCTGTCCAGCGTCTGGCGGATATATCGTTCCTGGTTGTAGGTGGTGACCAGTACGGTCACGAGCGGCTGCTCCATGGCGGGCTCCTTTATTCGGCAATGGTTTGGTAGATGGTTTCCAGGGCCCGGCTGTTGCGCTGCGGGTCATGGGTGACGAGGGCGCGCTGCCGGGCGGCGCGGCCCAGTTGGGCGGCATAGGCCGGATCGTCCAGCAGCCGCAGCAGGGCGGCGGAGAGGGCCTCTGTATCGGCCGGGGGGTAAAGCAGGGCTTCCTGCTCATGGGCGGCCATGCCCGGCACACCGCCGGTATCGGCCGCCACACAGGGCATCCCCAGCAGCATGGCTTCGCCCAGGGAGTTGGGGCTGTTCTCAATGGAAGAGCAGAGCACAAACACGCTGGCGCTCTGCATCTGGTGCAGCATCCCGGCCTCGTCCAGCGGGCCGGTGTACCGGATGGCGTGGGCCACCCCCAGCTGCCGGGCCAGCGTTTCCAGATAGCGCTGGTACGGGAACATCCAGCGGATCACCGGGCGCAGCAGCGGGCCTTTATCCAGCGGGGGCCAGCCCGCCACCCGCACCGTCAGATCCGGGTAGCGGCGCAGCACCGCGGGCAGCGCCTGGATCAGCCGGTGCAGCCCTTTCAGCGGATAGTTGCCCTGGGTGAGGAACACCACCGGCTTTTCCGGCATGCCCGGCCAGCGGGCGGTGTAAAAGGCGGGGCGCAGAATCTCCCCGCAGGAATAGTAGGCGGCGTGCGGGGCCAGCCGGGCCAGCTGGGCTTTGTCCCAGGGGGTGCGGCCACTCACGTGGGCGGTACCGGCCAGCAGAGCGGCCTCCCGCCTGGCCTGGGCGTCAAACCAGGCCTGTTTTTTGTCCAGCAGGCCCCCGGGCACCAGCTTGTCCACCAGACGCTGGGCCGGGCCGGAACCGCAGTATTCCGCGGGCACGCCGTCCAGCAGATGTTCCGCACAGGGGCCCATCAGGCCCTGGATGGTCACCAGGGTGCGCCGGGGCCCGGCCGCCGCCAGCAGCGCGGACGCCGCCGGGTACTCGGTGCCCCAGATCTGCACCAGATCGGGCTGTTCCCGGGCCAGCAGCTCGGCAAAATCCGCCTGCTCGCCCCGGGGCAGCACCCAGAAACGCACACCGTCGGTCTCCACCGGTTTGGGCTGCGGGCCCACGGCGGCGTTTACCGAGGCGATCACCAGTTCCACCCGGCCGCGCAGCCGGCCCAGCATACCGTCCAGCCAGCCGCCGCCCACCGGGGCGGGCAGACCCAGCGCCCGGGCAGCCGGGGTCATGGTAACGCTTACGAGCCAGAGAACCTTCATTGTATCTCCTCCGTTTGCAGTCCGTCGGCCAGGGCCTGAGCCACCGCGGCCGGGGTGTTGGCCCAAAACAGCCGCTCGGCTTCCTGCCAGGGCAGGCGGTCGCGGCCTTTGGTTTGCAGAAACTCCGCCACCCGGGCGCAGACCTGGGGGCCTGTGCCCTCGTCCTCATAGACCACGCAGGCCAGCGGCCAGCGGGCCAGCGCCTCCCGGGCCGGGTCGTCCCGACGCTTGAGCAGCGCCAGCACCGGCTTGCCCGCGGCAAAATATTCATACAGTTTGCTGGGTACCTGATCGTTGTTGTCGTTGCCCAGATGCACCAGCACATCGGCGGCGCCTACCCGGGCGGCGGCTTCCGCCGGGGATACCGGGCCCTGGATGCGCAGCCGCTCCCCCAGCTGTTTCCGGGCGGCGGCGGGGGTATCGGCCGGGTAGTTTTCCCAGCCCGGACCCACAAAGGCCAGCCGCACCCCGGGCAGGTTCATGGCAGAAAACAGGGCCAGCGCAAAATGCGGGGTGCGCAGCGCCGGGTACAGACTGCCCGCGAACAGGCATTCCAGCGTATCGTCCGCCTTTTCGGCCCGGGACGCGGCAGGGGGCGGGGTCAGGCTGGGGAATTCCAGCACCCGGGTCTTGCCCCGGAAAGCCCCCAGCACACAGCCGGGCTCCTCCAGCGCCGCATACATCCGCTCGGTAACAAAGATCTTGTCCATAGCCGCCCAGAGCGCCTGTTCCCGGGCGGGGGTGGGATCGTTGGGATGGTCGTTGGCATAGGGGTCCATGCACCAGACCGCCCGCCGGGCCCCGGTTCGGGCCCGGGCAAGCGCCAGCGCCCCCTCATAGGGGGAGGCCACCGCCACCATCCAGTCGTAGCCGGTCCGGGATTCCAGAAAACGGCGCACGGTTCCCTGCCGCCGGGGGCGATGCAGCGCCAGTTTGCGCACCGCCGCCAGTGCCGCCGCCGGATGGGCGGCCAGCCGCAGCAGCCGCACCGGCACCGGTGTGCCGCCGGGGTTGCCGTGTTCCAGGCAGCGTTCCATGCAGGCCTCGTCGGCAAAGGGCAGGCAGCGGTGGGACGCCGCCCAGGGGGCGGGCAGCGGCGGAACGGCGCCGTCGTTCAGCTCCAGCAGATCGACGGTATGGCCGGCCAGGGCCAGCTGTTCCCCCACCCGGCAGGCCAGGCGGGGGTTGGGGGCCAGGGGGTATTCCACCCGGTCCAGGATCAAAAGCAGTTTCATGTTGCAGCTCCTTGGCCAGACGGCCGGTTTATACCCCGCCGGGCAGGCAGCGGCGGCAGAGGGCCCGGTACAGCGGCCGGGCACAAAGGGTAAGCAGCCCCGCCGCCTTGAGCCAGGCGGCCAGGCCGCGGCAGGTCAGCGCCCGGCCCAGCCCCACCCGCAGACGCCGGCGCACATCGCTGTGCAGCGGCGCAAAATCCGGAGAAGCGGGCTGGCGCAGCACCATGCTGTCGATAAACAGCAGTTTTTCGTAGTGGAAGGCCCAGGCGGCGGATTCCAGCCCGGTGCCGGCGGCGTCGGCTAAAATCGCGTCGGCCACGGCCAGATGATCCGCCAGCTGAGCGGGGCCGGGCAGCCGGTGGCTGGCGGAGGTGTCCACCTGCCGGTAGCCGTAGCCGGGCCACTGGGTGGCCGCCGCCCGCTCACAGCGGGCCAGCAGCTGCCAGTTGGCCAGTAGATCCTCGTTGTGGCGCACCTGGGTGGGAAAGCGAAAACCTTCAAACAGGCTTCTGTGGTACAGCTTGCTGCACAGGCCCCAGTTCATCCCCTGCGCCTGCTGCAGCAGGGCAGCGCGGATGCCGTCGCCGGTAAGGGTCACGGCGGGCGCGTCCGGCGCGGGGGTGGGGCGTTCGCCGGTAAAGCGGCACATGGCGCAGGCAGCCACGGTGGCCTCCCGTTCCCGGGCCAGGGCCAGCAGACGGGTCAGATACTCCGGCGGGAGCCAGTCGTCCCCGTCCACAAAGCAGAGCCACTCGCCCCGGGCGGCTTCCAGCCCGGTCTGCCGGGCGGCGGCGGGACCGGCGTTGGCCTGGTGGATCACCCGGAACCGGGAATCAGCAGCCGCGGCCTCATCACAGGCGGCCGGGCTTTGGTCGGTGGAGCCGTCGTCCACCAGGATACACTCCCAGGCCGGGTGGGTCTGGGCGGTAACGCTGGCCAGGCAGGGGGCCAGCCAGGGCCCGGCGTTGTACACCGGGATTATCAGGGAGATCAGGGTCTTGTTCACGGCATATCCTCCCCGTAGGCATGCAGATAGAATCGCTGCAGATACCGGGCGGTATCCACAATATCGTAGTGGGCGGCGCGCACCTGTTCCAACGCACGGGGGTTGCGGCCGGGCAGCGGGGCCGCCAGGACCTCCGCCCAGGCGGGCGCGTTGTTCAGCGGCAAAAACTGTACCCCGTCGGCGATGGCGGCGCTGCGGTCCACCACGTCGGACACATAGCAGGGCAGGCCCGCGGCCTGGGCCTCCACCATGGTGACCGGCAGCCCCTCAAACAGGCTGGGCAACAAGAAAGCGTCCATGGCGTCGTAGCAGGCGGCGGTATCCCGCCGCAGACCCGCAAAGACCACCTTGTCGGTCAGGCCCAGAGTTTCGGCCTTGCGGCGCACCTCTTCTTCCAGCGGGCCGGTGCCCACCAGAAGCAGCCGGGCTTCGGGGCAGCGGGCAGCCCATGCGGCAAAGATATCCAGCAGATACCCGTGGTTTTTCTGCTGGTTGAAACGGCCCACATGGCCCAGCACCCGGTGCTCCGGCAAAAAGCCGAAGCTGGCCCGCATGGTTTCCCGCCGGGCCGGGCTGAAGGCAAAGGCCGCCGCGTCCACCCCGTTGGGCAGGAAAACAAAGGGCTTGCCCCGGAACAGGGCTTTACCGGCATCCTGCCCGCAGGCGAACCGGTCGGTGAGGTCGAAGTTGAAGAACCAGGACATGGAGGCGTCCAGCAGGCCGATCAGACTGCGCTCGCTGGAAGTGTTGTGGCTGTGCCCGGCCCGCACCGGCACCCCGTGACGGCGGGCCACATGGTTATAGAACATGCCGAAACCGCTGTAATGGCCGTGCACCACCTTGTACTCCGGGTGATCGGCAAAGAATTGGTTCAGCTGATGCAGGTACCGGGGCAGGTTGAGATCCTGCCGGACGGTCAGCTTGGTGATCTGCCCGCCCAGCGCGGTGATCTCCTCATCAAAAAAGCAGGGCATATCAAAATGGTAGAGAAAATCAAACTGCACCCGCTGCCGGTCGATGGCGCGGTACACGTTCATGATAAAGTTTTCCATGCCGCCCGCGTTCATGGCGGGCACCACCTGCAGCACCCGGACCGGAGCCATCGGCGCACCTCCCCGCCGGGCAAAACGCCCGGTTTCTGCGGTATGCCAGGGCATACCTATATAGTGTATATTATAGGCGAAAACCAGGCAGTTTGCAACAAAAAGGGCGGGCGGCACAAAGCTGTGCCGCCCGCCCTTGCGGGTTCGTTACAGGGTGATGAAGTTGCGCACCAGCGCCTGGAGAAGATCGTCCCGGTCCACTTTGCGGATGATGGAGCGGGCGTTCTTGTAGGTGGTGATGTAGGTGGGGTCCTCGGAAAGGATGTAGCCCACGATCTGATTGATGGGATTATACCCCTTTTCTTTCAGCGCGTCGTACACTTCCTGCATGATGGCGCGGATCTCCTGATCCCGCTCGTCCCGGATAGAGAAAATGGCGGTGGGTTCGGACATGGAGCATACCCCCTCTTTGCTAAAATAAACTATGGTAACAGTATACCCCAGCCCCGGGGAAAATTCAAGGCGTATTTCGTGACAATTCAGCCACGAACCAGACCGGTGAAATAATCCTGCATGGCGCGGGCATCCTCGGCCTGGGTACCGGCGGACTCACAGATAAAGGTGGGGGTCAGCCCCCGGGCGGCGCACAGATCCAGCAGAGGCTCATAGGGCGGGCCGAAGACGGTATCCGCGAAAGTCAGGTGGCGTTTTTCGCCCCCGGCGGTATACTCGATCTTGCTGAAATGGGAATGGAAGCACCGGGCCCGGTCATCCCCCAGCGCCTCGGCCATCCGGTCCAGGATAGCGGCGAACTGTTCCTTGCCGCCCACCCCGCCCAGGGTGCGGGCGTTCAGGTGGCCGAAGTCGATGCAGGGGGTGATGCGCTTGTCCACGCTGCACAGGGCCAGCACCTCTTCCAGATCACCCAGCTGATTGATCTTGCCCATGGTCTCGGGGCAGAGGGTGATATCCCCGTAGCCCGCCTCGTCCACGGCAGCCTGGGCCCGGGCCATGGTGTCCAGGGCTTTGCGCAGGGCTTCTTCCCGGCTCTGCTTGCCGCAGCTGCCTGCGTGGAAGATCACCCGGCTGCCGCCCAAGGCGCGCACTGCCCGGCAGCTTTGCAGGATGTAGTCCACACTGGCCAGGCGCTTGTCCTCTTCCAGGCTGCTCATGCTGATGTAGTAGGGGGCGTGGACGCTGAACCGGATATCCAGTCCCTCGGCATTGGCCCGGATGGCGGCGGCGGTCTCGTCGGACAGGCGTACGCCCCGGCCGCACTGGTACTCAAAGGCATGCAGCCCGAACCGGGCGGTATGGGCGGGGATATCCTTGCTGTTCTTATAGCCCATGGCCTTGAAGCTTTCGCTGGTACCGGCGGGGCCGAAACGGATGGTATCGCTCACAGCAGTTTTCCTCCCTTTTTATAGTAACGGCGGATAAAGGGCTTTTCCAGGTGGCGGCGCACCTTGATGCCCCATTTGATCTCCGGCGCCATGGGCCGCACCACCAGCACCGGAACCCCGGCCAGCGCACCGCCCAGCCGGTCGGTGAACAGCTGATCCCCCACCAGGGCAAATTCCCGGCGGGAAACGCCAAGCTGCCGGGCGGCCTTGCGGATGCCCCAGGGCAGCGGCTTGCAGGCCAGGGACACAAAGGGCAGCCCCAGCGAAGCCGCAAAGGGCGAGACCCGCTTGCGGGTGTTGTTGGAAACGATCATCAGTTTGATGCCGGCCGCCTTCATCTGTTCCAGCCAGGCGGCCACAGGGGCGGGCAGGGTCTGGGAGTTGTGGGCGGTGAGGGTGTTGTCCACATCCAGTGCCAGCGCCCGGATACCGTGTTCACGCAAAAATTCCGGCGTTACGGCCGCCGCGCCGGAAAAGAGATAGTCAGGGGTCAGCAGCATGGGAACCGCCCTCCTTTTCAATATATGTCTGCGCCGCGCACGGCGGCGGGATGGTAATGAAAAAGGCAGAGCCCATCGGGCTCTGCCTCAAGCGCCCGGTGACCGGGACGCTTTCGTCTTCACAGTTCCGCAGCTTACTTATATTTCCGCTTGCGGGCAGCTTCGGACTTTTTCTTGCGGCGCACAGAGGGCTTCTCATAAGCTTCACGCTTACGAACCTCGGCGAGCACACCACTGCGGGCAGTGGAGCGCTTGAAACGGCGCAGGGCGCTCTCCAGCGACTCGCCTTCCTTCACGCGAATTTCCGACATCTTGTTCCCTCCCTTGGGCCTGAGGACCGGAGTTTAGCGATTACAGAGTAATCAACGTTCTAATTATACAATGCAACCGAAGTCAAGTCAACAGGTATTTTGTTATCTTCAAAAGCTGTTCACAGGCTGTTCACAAACTGCCCCGATCAGCCCTTGACTGCCAGGTTCACCAGCTTGCCGGGCACGTAGATCTCCTTGACCAGGGTCTTGCCTTCCAGGGCGGCGGCCACAGCGGGCTGGGCCTTGGCCAGGGCAATGGCCTCGGGGGCGGCGATATCGGCGGCCACGCTCAGACGGGCGCGCACCTTGCCGTTCACCTGCACCACGATCTCCACGGTGCTCTCCACGCACTTGGCGGGGTCATACTCCGGCCACTGAGCGCCGGACACCTGCCCGCCGTAGTTCTGCTGCTGCCACATCTCCTCGGTGATGTGGGGAGCAAACGGGTTCAGCAGGATCAGCAGGATGCGCAGTTCCTCACGGGTAGCGCCGCCCGCGTCGTTCAGATCGTTCAGCAGGCTCATCATGGCGGCAATGGCGGTGTTGGCCTTCAGCACGTCGATGTCCTCGCCCACCTTCTTGATGGTGCGGTGGAACGCGCCTTCCAGCTCGGGCCGGATGCCCTCGCCGGGCAGCACCTTTTCGCCCAGGGCCCAGATACGCTCCAGGAAGCGCTTGCAGCCCTTGATGCTGCTGGTGTTCCAGGGGGCGCTCTTCTCAAAGTCGCCGATGAACATCTCGTACAGACGCATGGTGTCGGCGCCGTACTCGTCGATGATCTCGTCCGGGTTGACCACGTTGCCGCGGCTCTTGGACATCTTCTCGCCGTTCTCGCCCAGGATCATGCCGTGGCTGGTGCGCTTATTGTAGGGTTCCTTGGTGGGCACCACGCCGATGTCGTACAGGAACTTATGCCAGAACCGGCTGTACAGCAGGTGCAGGGTGGTGTGCTCCATGCCGCCGTTGTACCAGTCCACCGGGCTCCAGTATTCCAGGGCTTCCTTGCTGGCGATGGCCTCCTCGTTGTGGGGATCCATATACCGCAGGAAGTACCAGCTGGAACCGGCCCACTGGGGCATGGTATCGGTCTCCCGCTTGGCGGGGCCGCCGCAGCAGGGGCAGGTGGTGTTGACCCACTCGGTATGGCGGGCCAGGGGGCTCTCGCCGCCCTCGCCGGGCTCAAAGTCGGTGATCTCGGGCAGGCGCAGGGGCAGCTCGCTCTCGGGCAGGGGCTGCCAGCCGCACTTCTCGCACCAGACCATGGGGATGGGCTCGCCCCAGTAGCGCTGACGGCTGAACACCCAGTCGCGCAGCTTGAAGTTGACCTTGGCGTGGCCCTTGCCCTCTTTTTCCAGCCAGTCGGTGATGGCCTTCTTGGCCTCTTCCACCGTCATGCCGGTGAGGAAACCGCTGTTGACCATCTTGCCGGTGGCACAGTCGGTAAAGGCTTCCTTGGTGACGTCGCCGCCGGCCACCACCTCGATGATGGGCAGGTTGAAGGCCTTGGCAAAGTCGTAGTCGCGGGTATCGTGGGCGGGCACCGCCATGATGGCGCCGGTGCCGTAGCTGGCCAGCACGTAGTCGGAGATAAAGATGGGGATGACCTTGCCGTTGACCGGGTTGATGGCCTCCACACCCTCCAGGCGCACGCCGGTCTTGTCCTTGGCCAGCTCGGTGCGCTCAAAGTCGCTCTTGCGGGCGGCCTCGGCCTGGTAGGCATGGATGGCGTCCAGGTTGGTCAGGCGATTCTCCCAGGATTTCAGGATGGGATGCTCCGGGCTCAGCACCATGTAGGTGGCGCCGAACAGGGTGTCCGGGCGGGTGGTGTAGACCACCAGATCATCGCCGGCGGTGGTGCCGAAGGTGACCTCGGCGCCGTGGCTGCGGCCGATCCAGTTCTTCTGCTGGGTGACCACGCGGGGGATGAAGTCCAGGCCGTCCAGATCGTCGATCAGGCGGTCGGCGTAGGCGGTGATGCGCAGCATCCACTGGCTCTTGACCTTATGGGTGGTTTCGGTGCCGCAGCGCTCGCACTTGCCGTCCACGACCTCCTCGTTGGCCAGCACCACCTTGCAGCCGGGGCACCAGTTCACGTTCATTTCCTTCTTGTAGGCCAGGCCGTGCTTGTACAGCTGCAGGAAGATCCACTGGGTCCACTTGTAGTAGGAAGGGTCGGTGGTGTTGATCTCCCGGTCCCAGTCAAAGGACAGGCCCAGGCTCTGCAGCTGGCTCTTGAAGCGGGCCACATTGTTCCGGGTGACGATCTCCGGATGGATGTGGTTCTTCATGGCGTAGTTCTCGGTGGGCAGGCCGAAAGCGTCCCAGCCCATGGGGTACAGCACATTGTAGCCGCACAGCCGCTTTTTGCGGGCCACGATGTCCAGCGCGGTGTAGCTGCGGGGATGGCCCACATGCAGGCCCTGTCCGCTGGGATAGGGGAACTCCACCAGGGCGTAGAACTTGGGCTTGGTATGGTCGATCTCCACATGGAAGGTCTTTTCGTCCTGCCACACCTTCTGCCACTTTTTCTCAATGGCTTTGTAATCGTATTTCACAAGCGATCAACTCCCGTATAAACTTTCCCGAACGCGCCCGGGGGCGCGGCGTGTTTTTATTCCTCGGTCTTGGGCTCTTCCTCGACCAGATAAGGGGCCAGGTCCAGTTCCTCGCCGTCGGCCCACAGGTGCTCCAGATCGTAGAAGCTGCGGGCTTCCGGATAGAACACATGCACGATGACCTCGCCGTAGTCCAGCACGATCCAGTTGCGGGCGTCCATGCCCTCGGTGCGCAGGGGCTTGACGCCCTGCTGCTCCAGCTGGAACTCCAGTTCTTCGGCCAGGCTCTTCACGTGGGTGGACGAGGTACCGCTGGCGATCACAAAGTAATCCGCCAGCACGGTCAGATCACGCACATGCAGCGCCTTGACGCTGGCAGCTTTTTTCTTGTCCAGCACCTTGGCGGCGGCAATGGCCAGTTCTTTGCTTTCCATAGATTTGCCTCCTTTATGGGTGGGGGATGTGGTCAGTTATCCACACCGTTGGCTTCTTTTTCGGCTTCGGCGTCGGCATCCAGCTGGCCCATATACTGCACGTTGGGATCGGTGGGGGTGCTGGAGGTGGTGCCCCACTCAGCCAGTTCAAGCTGTTCGGCGGGGACCTGTTCGCCGTAGGTGCGGAAGTAGGTGTTGAGCAGATCGGCGGTGCCTACCGGGTCGGCCACCACCACCGATTGTTTGTTGTAGGGCTGACCGTTGTACACCGGCATCTGGCAGATCATCATGTCGGCGGAATCCACCTGCAGCAGGGACAGGCCCACGCTGGCGATGGTACCGGCAGGCATATCGGTGGTCAGATACTTGACCGCCACCGGAACCATCTTGATCAGATCGCCCGCGGTCAGGGTACGGAGCCGGCGGAACAGCGCCGCATAGAAGTTGCGCTGCATGTTCAGACGGTCAATATCGCTGTTGGCGTAGCCCTCGCCGTAGCGGCAGCGGACAAAGAACTCAGCCGCGTCGCCGTCCAGGGTGCGCACACCCTCCTTGATGGTACTGCCCTTGAAGGAAATGTCATGGGGCACATAGACCTCAATGCCACCGAACAGGTCCACGATCTCTTTCAGGGACTGCATGTCGATGGTGGCGTAGTAGTCCACCGGCAGCTTGAGCTGGTCGCTGATCAGCTGAGCCAGGCTGGGAATGCCGTCGTTGCGCAGGGCCACCGCGTTGATCTTGCCGGTGGTACCGGCGATCTCGCCCACGAAGGTATCCCGGGGAATCTGCAGCATGTTGACCTTCTTATTCTTTACGTCAAAGTTGACATAAAGGATCATATCGGTCATGCCGTCGTTGGAGCTTGCGTCGTTGGAATAGGTTCGGCCCTCTTCGTAGTCGATACCGCAGACCAGCACGTTGACCACGTCGCCCCGGTATTCCTCAGCGGTGCGGATCTCTTCGGAAATGGACTGGGACGGGTTTTCGGGGGCGATATTGCTCATAACCCAGTGGTACACGCCCGCACCGGCGCCGACCAGCAGAACCAGGATCACCAGCAGGGTGACGAAGATATAAAAGCCGCAGCCGTGCTTTTTCTTTTTGTTCTGGCCGCGGCGCGGGGCGCTGTGCGCGGGTGCGCTGTGGGCAGGCGCCCGGTGGGTACCCTGGGAACTGCCCCGGGCAGACGCGGTGTAAACGGTACGGGCGGACGAGGTGTGCACGGTGCGGCGGGCCGGAGAACCGGAACCGCTGCCGGTGCCGCGGGCGCCGCCGGTATTCAGCCGGCGGGGCTGTTGGTTATTGCTCATGTTCAGAAAGCCTCCAGATGATAGGGTCGCCGCAATTCGTCATAGGCCGCCAGGCTCACCGGGTCGATGGGCTTGTTCTGCTGGCGCATCCACAGGATATTCTGCCCCAGGCTTACCGCCATAGCCCGGTCCAGATCCTGGGCCAGCAGGGCGCGCAGCCAGTCTACCTCAGGGTAACTGCGCTCGGCGCTGCACATATCGGCCAGGTAGATGATCTTGTCCAGCCGGGTCATGCCCGGTTTTCCGGCAGTGTGGTTGGCGATGGCGCTCAGGACCTCCTCGTCCTGCACGCCCCACCGGTGCTGTGCCAGAAGCGCCGCGCAGATCCCGTGCCACACGGGCACCGGCCGCTGGGCGGCACCTTTTGCTATTATAGCATTATCCTGCAATATCTGCAATAATTCCGCCTTGGGGCGTTCTTTTGCGATATCGTGCAGCAGAGCGGCCAGGGCCGCCTTGTCCGGGTCGGCCCCGTACTGCTTTGCCAGCTTGACCGCCAGCTTTTTCACGTTGAGGGTATGGGTATACCGCTTGTCGCTCAGGGTACGCTTGGCCAGGCGGCGGGCCCCCTCGATGGAGATGGTGGGATGGGGCCGGTACAGATCATACCGGCGGATGATCTCCCGGGCCTGGGGCGGGATGTTCTTGCGGCCGCGGCCGCTGCGGATCTCGCTGCTGGACACTTCCAGCGGGGTACCGCCGGCAAATACCACCCGGCCGCCCTTCTGTTCCAGCCCGGCCGCGGCGGCAGCCAGCTGTTCCTCGTCCCCTTCCCGGCGGCTCTGTACCACCAGAATGGTGCGGGCCAGCAGCTGCTGCCAGTCCTTCCACCCGGTAAAGGATAGCAGCATGTCGCTGCCCACCGTGAGGAAGATCTGCGCGCCGGGGAACCGGTTTTCCAGCATGGCCACCGTGTCGATGGTGTAGCTGGCGCCGCCCTGCTCGATCTCCCAGCTGCTGACCTCCAGATCAGGGAAGATGGGCTCAAAGCAGCGGCACATGGCAAGGCGCAGATCCGGCGCGGTGGTGCTGGGACTTTTGTGGGGCGGCAGGCAGGCGGGCATCACCACCACCCAGTCGGGCGCGACGGCCCGGATGGCCTGCTGCAGCAGATGGATATGGCCGTTGTGGGGCGGATCAAAGGTGCCCCCGAACAGCAGAACTCGCATAACAAACGCCGCCTTTTACTTCAGGATATCGGTGAATTTGCTGTCCTTATCCTTCTGCAGGAACAGCACAAACTTGGAGCCGATCACCTGCACCACTTCGGCGCCGGTGGCTTCGGCCAGAACGTTGGCGGCCTCGCGGGCGCTGTACAGGCTGTTGTCCAGCACCTTCATCTTGATCAGTTCCCGGGCGGCCAGACAGTCGGCGGTGGACTTGATCAGGGTTTCGTCGATCTCCCCCTTGCCCACCTGAAAGACCGGGTCCAGGGTGTTGGCGGCGCCGCGCAGGGCCGCCCGCTGTTTGCTGGTAAGCATGAATTTCTTCTCCTTGTCAACTCACGCGCCCACGGCGGGGCGCTGGGCCTGGATTCGGATTATACGGATTCGCAGCCGGCCAGAAATTCCGGCAGCGCCTGCTGCAGCCGGGCCAGGGCGTGGCCCCGGTGGCTGATGGCGTCCTTCTGCTCATCGGCCAGCTCGGCGTAGGTAAGCCCCTCGCTGTTGGGGCGGGTGGTGCCGTCCGGCAGGCCCACCCCGTCGGGCACAAAGAGCGGGTCGTAGCCGAAGCCGTTGGTACCCCGGCGCTCGAAGATCACCCGGCCCGGGCAGTCGCCGGTGACCACCAGGTCCCGCCCGTCGGGCATCCACAGGCAGACCGCCGACACAAAGCGGGCGGTGCGCTGCCCTTCCGGCACATCGGCCAGTTCGGCCAGCAGCTTGTCGTTGTTGGCCTCGTCGTCCCCGTGGCGGCCGCAGTACCGGGCGCTGTAGACGCCGGGCGCGCCGCCCAGCGCGTCCACCTCCAGGCCGGAGTCATCGGCCACGGTGGGCAGACCCGCCAGGGCGCTGATGGTTTGGGCCTTGATGCGGGCATTCTCCGCAAAGGTGGTGCCGGTCTCTTCCGGCTCGCAGGTGATGCCCAGCTCCTTCTGGCTTTTGACCTGATGGCCCTGGGCCTCCAGAATGCGGCGCAGTTCCTTGAGTTTGCCGGCGTTGCCGGTGGCGGCGCAGATCAGCATGGGGAGGGCTCCTTTCTTAAGTACGAATCGGCCGGCGCTATCGTTGCGGCCGTTTTGTGAACATTTTGAAAATTTGCCGGCGGGTTTACTTCTCCCCGCCCAGCAGACCGTCCGCAAAGGCGCGGGGATCGAACTCCATCAGGTCGTCGATGCCCTCGCCCACCCCCACGAACCGGACCGGCAGGCCCAGCTTGTCCTTGACGGCGATGACGCTGCCGCCCTTGGCGGTGCCGTCCAGCTTGGTGAGGATGATACCGGTGGCCCCGGCGGCGTCGATGAACTGGCTGGCCTGGTTGATGGCGTTCTGGCCGGTGATGGCGTCCAGTACCAGGAAGGTCTCCACGCTGGCGGTCTCGCTGGCCTTTTTCACCGAACGGCTGATCTTGGAAAGCTCGTCCATCAGGTTCTTTTTGTTATGCAGGCGGCCGGCGGTATCGCAGATGACCAGGTCATAGCCCCGGGCCTCGGCGGACTTGACCGCGTCGAAGATCACGGCGGCGGGGTCGGCCCCCTCGCCCGCCTTGACGATGGGCACACCGGCCCGGCCGGCCCAGACCTCCAGCTGTTCGGTGGCGGCGGCGCGGAAGGTATCGCCCGCGGCCAGCATGACCTTGCGGCCCTGGCCCTTGTACAGGGCGGCCAGCTTGGCGATGCTGGTGGTCTTGCCCACCCCGTTGACCCCGATCACCAGCACCACGGCCGGATGACCGGACAGATCCAGCGGACGGTCGGCGGCCAGATGCTCGGCCACCAGGTCTTTCAGGGTTTCCAGCGCTTCTTCGCCGGTGCGGATGTGGCGGCTTTCCACCGTGCGGCGCAGCTGTTCCACCAGCTGGAAAGCGGTGTCGGCCCCCACGTCGGCCAAAATCAGCTGTTCCTCCAGCTCATCGTACAGATCATCGGTGATCTGGCTGCCGATCAGTTTGTTGCGGATCGCGCCGAAAAAGCCCGTGCGGGTCTTTTTCAGGCCGTCGTCCAGTTTTTTCTTGTTGCCAAACAGGCCCATGATGGGCACCTCCTTACATAGATCAGGATACCAGGGTGGCATCCACCTCGTCCAGGTCCAGACGCAGCAGCTTGGACACGCCGTCCTCCTGCATGGTCACACCGTAGAGCACGTCGGCGGCTTCCATGGTGCCGCGGCGGTGGGTGATGACGATGAACTGGGTGCGGTCCGAAATGCGGCGCAGGTACTGGGCGTACCGGGCCACGTTCACGTCGTCCAGCGCGGCCTCGATCTCGTCCAGGATGCAGAAGGGCGAGGGGTTGACCGCCAGGATGGCGAAGTAGATGCAGATGGCCACCAGCGACTGCTCGCCGCCGGAAAGGGCCGCCAGGTTCTTGATGACCTTGCCCGGCGGGGAGACCTGGATGTCGATGCCGCTTTCCAGCACGTTCTCCTCGTCCGACAGGGTCAGCCGGGCGGTGCCGCCGCCGAACAGTTCGGCAAAGATGCGGGCAAAGTTGATGTTGATCTGCTTGAAGTTGGCGGTGAAGATCTCTTTCATCTCCCCGGCCAGCTCGGCGATCAGGCGGGTCAGCTCGGCCTTGCTCTTTTCCACATCCCGCACCTGGCTGCGCAGAAACTCAAACCGCTCGCTGACCTCGGCGTATTCTTCAATGGCGCCCACGTTCACGTTGCCCAGCGCCCGGATCTTGCCCCGCAGCTCCTGCACCTCCCGGCGCAGGTCGGCGGCGCTTTCAAAGGGCACGCACTGGCCCTCCGCGTCGTGGGGGGTCAGCTGGTATTCCTCCCAGAGCTTGGCCACCGTCTGGTCGTAATCGGTTTCGGCGGCGGCTTTGCGCTCGGTCAGGCGGGCCATCTCTTGGCTCATCTTTTCCCGCTGGTCGGTCACATTGCGGGACTGCTGGGACTGCCTGGTGGTGAGGCCCTCCTGGATCATGCGGGCCTCGGTGGCGGCGCGGATGGCCTGTTCCACCTGGTTGATCCGCTCGTTGGCAGCGGCCTTTTCCGCCTGGATGGCGGCCACGTCCGCCCGGTTCTTCTCGTTGAGCTGCTCCAGCGCGCCGATGCTGCGTGCCAGTTCCCGGGCGCGGGCGGCGTTCTCGCCGGTACGGCTTTCCAGGTTCTCGATAGCGGCCCGGTGCATGTCCCCGTCCTTTTCCGCGCCCAGACGGGCCAGACGCTTCTCGCTCAGCTCGTCGGACAGGCGGGCCCGGGTGGCCAGGAACTCGTCGTCGCTGCCGGCCAGGTCGGCCAGCTGGGCTTCCAGATGGGCGATTTCCTCCCCCAGCCGGGCATCCTCTTCGGCGGCGGCCCGGGCCTGGGCACGGGCAGACTCGATGCGCCCGGCCAGCTGCTCGTTCTCGGCCTCCAGCCCGGCCAGGGTCTCGTCGGCCTGGGCCAGGGCGTTTTTCAGCCGCTCGCACTCCATCTCGGCGCGGATCTTGTCCCCGCCGGCGGTGATGGCTTCGCTGCCGGTGGCGGTGAGCTCGGCGGTGAGGGCGTCCACCTCGGCTTTCCACTTGTCGGTGGATTCCCGGGCCTGCTCCTGCTTTTTATCCAGTGCTTCCAGCTTGGCTTTCAGTTCGTCGATCTCCTGCTTGCGGCTGAACACGCCCGCGGTGCGGGACACGCTGCCGCCGGTGAAGGAACCGCCCGCGTTGACCACCTGGCCGTCCACCGTGACCACCCGGTTGCGGTAGCGCAGTTCCCGGGCCACGCGGCTGGCCTCGTTGATGTCTTCCACCACGATGATGCGGCCCAGCAGGTTATCCACCACGGCGGCGTAGCGGGCGTCGGCCTGCACCAGGTCGGCGGCCACCCGGGCCCCGGCGGGCAGCGGGCCGGAGAACCGGCTGCCCTGCACCGTATCCAGCGGCAGGAAGGTGGCGCGGCCGGATTTGGTATCCCGCAAAAAGGCGATGGCCGCTTTGGCGGAGGTTTCCCCTTCCACCACGATGTTCTGCATGGCAAAGCCCAGGGCGGTCTCGATGGCCATCTCATACCCCGGTTCCACCGTGAGCACCGTGCCCACCGGGCCGATGATCCCCCGCAGCCGCCGTTCCCGGGCGGCGCGCATGACGGTTTTGACGCTCTGCTGGAAACCGTCCATGTTCCGTTCCAGATCCCGCAGCACCTGCAGCCGCTGCTGGGCGGCCTCGGCCTGCCGCTGCAGGGACTGTTCGGCCGCGTCGGCCTGTTCCAGCTGACGACGGCGGCTGTCCAGCTTCAGCTGCAGGCCGCCCTTGATGTTCTCCAGCCTTGTGACCGTCTCGCACACCTGGGCCAGATAGGCTTCGGTATCGGCCTGCTCGGTGCGCAAAGCCTCCCGCTGGGCGCGGGCGGTTTCCAGTTCCGCGGCGGCGGCGGTCTGCCGCTCCCGGGCCTGTTCCCCGGCGCCGGCGGCGGACGCCGCCTGCACCCGCAGGCCGGTCTGCCGGTCGGTCAGTTCCGCCAGCTGGGCGGTCAGCTGACCCCGGCGCTCGCCGGTGGCCTGGCTGCCCTCCTGGATCTGGCACAGACGCTCCTCCAGGCGGGCAATGGCCTCGTCCAGCTGGGCGCACCGGGCGGCGGCCTCCTCACAGGCGGCCTGCTTCTCGGCGATCTGGGCCGCGATGGCCTCCTTGCCCGCCTGCCCCTGCTCGATCTCCCCGCGCAGGGAGGCGATGGTGGTTTCGTTATGGGCGATGTCGTTGTTCAGCACGGCGATGCGGCTGTCGCTGCCGGCCATCTCCTCGGTGATGGCCCGGATGTCCGCGTTGCGCCGCTCGATCTCCACCGTGTACTGCTGCACCCGGCGGCGGATCTCCTCGGTTTCGGCGTCGATGGACTCCAGCTCGGCGGTGAGCCGGTCGTAGTCCGCCTGGGCGGTCTCGAACCGGCGCTGCTGTTCCCGCACCGTTTCCCGGCTGCGGCGGATGTTGTCCACCCAGAGGGTGATCTCCCGCTCCTTGCGGCGGGCGCTCAGTTCCAGGAACTGCTGCGCCTTCTGGCTCTCCTTTTCCAGGGGGCCCACCCGGGATTCCAGTTCGGCCAGAATATCCCGCAGACGGACCAGGTTGTCCTCGGCCCCGGCCAGACGGCGCTCGGCCTCGTTTTTCCGGTACCGGTAGCGGGCAATGCCGGAGGCCTCCTCAAAGATCTCCCGGCGCTCGTTGCTTTTGGCGCCCACGATCTCGGCGATGCGGCCCTGGCTGATGATGGAGTAGCCGTCCCGGCCCACGCCGGTGTCCAGAAACAGCTCGTAGATATCCTTGAGCCGCACGTTCTGGCCGTTGATGGTGTACTCGCTTTCGCCGCTGCGGTAGTACCGGCGGCCGATGGTCACCTGATCCGCGTCCACGTCGATGCGGCGGTCCAGGTTGTCCATGGTCAGGTTGACCATGGCGTAGCCCATAGCGCCCCGGGTCTGGGTGCCGCCAAAGATCACGTCCTCCATCTTGCCCGCACCGCGCAGCTGCTTGGAGCTGGTTTCGCCCAGCACCCAGCGGATGGCGTCGGATATATTGCTTTTGCCGGAACCGTTGGGCCCCACCACGGCGGTGATGCCCGGCCCGATCTTGATCTTGGTGCGATCCGGGAAACTTTTGAAGCCCTGGATCTCCAGTTCCTGTAATACCATTCGCGCGCTCCTAACCTAAACGGGATCAGGAGGTCAGGCCCATCAGGGCCAGCGCCTCCCGGGCGGCGTGCTGCTCGGCCGCCTTTTTGCTGTGGCCGGACCCCCGGCCGATGCAGTTGGAGTTCAGATACACCGCCACCACAAACCGCTTGTCATGGTCGGGGCCGGTCTCCTGTTCCACCTCGTAGCGCAGACGCTCCTCGGGGTTCTGCTGGATGACCTCCTGCAGCTGGGTCTTGTAGTCGGCCTCGGCGGTCTTGCCCTCGGTGATGAAGGGCAGGATAAAGGCGCGGGCCACCTCGATGCCGCCGTCCAGATACAAAGCGGCGATCAGCGCCTCAAAGGCGTCGGACACCACGCTGGGCCGGGTGCGGCCGCCGCAGCGTTCCTCGCCCTTGCCCAGACGCAGGTACCGGCCCAGCTCGATCTCCTGGGCAAAGTTGAACAAAGCGCTCTCACACACCAGGCTGGCCCGGGCGCGGGTAAGTTCCCCTTCCGGCCGGTCCTTCCACTGGTGGAACAGATGATCCGCCACCACGATGGAGAGCACGCTGTCCCCCAGAAACTCCAGCCGCTCGTTGTGGTGCACCGGGGTGCGGCTCTCGTTGGCGTAGCTGGTGTGGGTGAGGGCAGTCTCCAGCAGGGTGGGGTCCTTAAAGGTATAACCGATGGTTTTTTCCAAAGGATGCATTATTCTTCTTCCTCATCTGCGGGGGCAGTCTGGGCCAGGGCGGCGGCCATGGTGCCCACCATATCGTTTTCCACGCAGATCACCGCCTGGCGGATGGCGTTCTCGATGCCGCGGGCCTTGCTGCTGCCGTGGGCCTTGATGACCGGCCGGGCGGTGCCCAGCAGCGGCGCGCCGCCCACTTCCTCGCTGTCCATCTTCTTTTTCAGCTGCTTCATGCCGCCCAGCATGGTGGCGGCGCCCAGCTTGGTGAGCAGGTTGGCCATCATGACCTGTTTGACCATGCCCAGCAGGCTGCGGGCCAGCCCTTCGGTGAGTTTCAGGATCACGTTGCCGGTGAACCCGTCGCAGACCACCACGTCCGCATCGCCGGAGGGGATGTCCCGGGGCTCGATGTTGCCCACAAACCGGATGGCGGTGTTGGCTTTGAGCCGCTGGTGGGCCTCTTTATACAAAGGGGTGCCCTTGGTTTCCTCGGCGCCGTTGTTCACCAGCGCCACGGCGGGGCTTGCCACCCCCATGACCTTGTTCATATACACGCTGCCCATCACGCCGAAGGCTTCCAGCATGGCGGGGCGGCATTCCACGTTGGCGCCGCAGTCCATGAGCAGGTAGGGCTTTTTGGCGCCGGGGATGACGCTGGCCAGGGCCGGGCGCTTGACCCCTTTGATGGTGCGCACGATCAGGCTGCTGCCCACGTGCAGCGCGCCGGTGGAGCCGGCGGACACAAAGGCGTCGCCCTGGCCCTCGGCCAGCATCCGCAGGCCCACCACCAGGCTGGAATCCTTTTTGCGGCGGATGGCCCGGGCGGGCTCGTCGCACATTTCGATAACCTCGGTGGCGTTCACCAGCTCGATGCCGGTCAGGTCCAGGTTTTCCGCCTTGGCGCAGGCCTGGATCTCATCCACCCGGCCCACCGCCACCAGCTGCACGCCGAAGCGCCGGGCGGCACAGATGCCCTTGAGGATTTCCGCGGGGGCGTTGTCGCCGCCCATGGCGTCTACGATGATCTTCACCTTGCTCCTCCCCTTTATATAAACTTTCATGTTGCTTCTCCTGTCTGGTCAGCCCTCGCCGCCGGCCTCGTTCAGCCAGGCTTTCATGGAGGCCACGGCCCGGTCGGCCAGGGCGGCGTACCGCAGCCGCTTGTCCCGCACCGGCTCGGCCAGCGGGGGCAGCAGACCCATATTGGCCCCCATGGGCTGGAAGTTGGCGTTGGGGGCGGTGATGTATCCGGTCAGGGCCCCGCACATGGTATCGGCGGGCAGGGCCGGCAGGGTCTGCCCGTTCAGGGCGGCCCAGATATGCCGGGCGGCCAGCAGGCCGCAGGCGGCGCTTTCCATATAGCCCTCAAAGCCGGTGATCTGCCCGGCAAACCAGATGCCCGGATGCTGTTTCAGCTGCAGATCCGCGCCCAGCACCTGGGGGCTGTTCAGGAAGGTATTCCGGTGCATGACCCCGTAGCGGGCAAACTCGGCGTTTTCAAGGCCCGGAATCATCCGGAACACCCGCTTCTGCTCGCCGAATTTCAAATTGGTCTGGAAACCCACGATGTTGAACAGGGTACCTTCGGCGTTCTCCCGGCGCAGCTGGACGTTGGCCCAGGGCCGGTGGCCGGTGGCCGGGTCCCGCAGGCCCACCGGGCGCAGGGGCCCGAACCGCATGGTATCCGCCCCGCGGGAGGCCATGACCTCGATGGGCATACAGCCCTCATAGACCGTGACCGGCCCGTCGAAGCCGTGCAGAGGGGCCCGCTCTGCGCTGACCAGCGCCGCGTGGAACGCCTCGTACTCCTCCTTATTAAAGGGGCAGTTCAGGTAATCCGCGTCCCCCCGGTCGTACCGGCTGGCCGCGAAGATGCGGTTCCTGTCCAGGCTTTCGGCGGTGACGATGGGGGCCGCCGCGTCGTAGAAGGACAGGCTCTCCCCACCGGTAAGGCGGGTGATCTGCCCGGCCAGCGGGTCCTTGGTGAGGGGGCCGGTGGCCACCAGGGTGGGCAGAGCCGGGTCGGGTTCCAGGGTATCGGCCACTTCCCGGCGCAGGGTGATGCCCGGGCATTCGGTCACCGCCTGGGTGACCAGAGCGCTGAACTGGTCCCGATCCACCGCCAGCGCGCCGCCGGCGGCCACCCGGGCCTGTTCGGCGGCGGGCAAGATGTGACTGCCCAGCAGCCGCATCTCGGCCTTGAGCAGGCCGGAGGCGGAATCCAGCCGCTCGGCTTTCAGGCTGTTGGAGCAGACCAGCTCCGCGAAGCCCTCACTTTTATGGGCGGGGGAAAAATGCAGGGGCTTCTGCTCCCACAGTTCCACCTCCACGCCCCGGGCGGCCAGCCAGAGGGCCGCTTCGCAGCCCGCCAGCCCGGCGCCCAGTACACGGACCTTACTCATGGTTTTCCCCCTTGCGCACCTGCTTTTCAAAGCCGCAGCCCTCCTTGGCGCAGTAGAGCTTGCCGCCTTTCTTGAACAGGGTGGCGCCGCACTTTTCACAGGTATCGGGCACCGGCTCGTCCCAAGTCATGAAATCGCACTGGGGATAGCCCTCGCAGCCGTAGTAGACACGGCCCTTGGCGCTGCGGCGCTGCAGCATCCGCCCGCCGCACTTGGGGCAGCGGCCGCCGGTATCCTTGACAAGGCGCTTGGTGTTCTGGCATTCCGGGAAGCCCGGGCAGGCCAGGAACTTGCCGTACCGGCCGGTCTTGATGACCATGCGGCGGCCGCACTTTTCGCAGATCTCGTCGCTTTCCTCGTCGGGCACCTTGACCTTTTTGCCCTCCATGTTCTTCTCGGCCTGCTCCAGCGACTGCTCGAAGCCCTTGTAGAACACGTCCACCGTCTTGCGCCAGTCGGCCTGGCCGCTTTCCACCTTATCCAGGTTGCGTTCCATCTCGGCGGAGAAGCCCACGTCCACGATGTCAGGGAACTGCTCCATCATCAGCTCGTTGATGGTGCGGCCCAGCAGGGTGGGTTTGAGCTTTTTCTGATCCCGTTCCACATAGCCCCGGTCGATGACGGTGCTGATGGTGGGGGCGTAGGTGGAGGGGCGGCCGATGCCGTTTTCCTCCAGCGCCCGGATCAGGCTGGCCTCGGTGTACCGGGCCGGGGGCTGGGTGAATTTCTGCTCGCTCTTGAGTTCCCGCAGCTTCAGCACCTGGTCCTTTTCCAGCGGGGGCAGGGCGGTTTCCTTCTTTTCCTTTTCGTCGGTGGCCTCCTCGTAGAGGGCGGTGAAGCCATCGAAAGTAACCACATAGCCGCTGGCCCGGAACAGATAGTCCCCGGCGGTGATGCCCACGCTGACGGTGTCCTGCAGGCAGTCGCTCATCTGGCTGGCGATAAACCGGCTCCAGATCAGGCGGTAGAGCTTGGCGGTGTCGCCGGTGATGCTCTTGTCCACCTCGTCGGGTGTCAGGCTGGGCACACTGGGCCGGATCGCCTCGTGGGCGTCCTGGGCGGCGGTGGCGCTTTTGGTTTTATAGGTGCGCTTGTAGGCGCAGACGTAGTCCTGGCCCCAGCGCTCGCCGATATAGGCCTTGGCCCCGGCCACCGCTTCGTCCGACACACGCAGGCTGTCGGTACGCATATAGGTGATCAGACCCATCATGCCATGCCCGGCCACCTCCACGCCTTCGTACAGGGTCTGGGCGGCGCGCATGGTGCGGGCGGCGGTGAAGCCCAGCCGGCGGCTGGCCTCCTGCTGCAGGGTACTGGTGATGAACGGGGGCGCGGGCACCTTTTTGCGGGTGCCTTTTTCCAGGCTGGTGACGGTGTAGTCCTGGCCCTCCAGCGACGTGCGGATGGCCTCGGCCTGCTCGCCGTTCTTGACCGTCAGCTTTTTGCCGGCGGCGGTGGAGGTGAGCCGGGCGGTGAACTTGCGGCTGCTGCCCGGGGGCGAAAGCAGCGCGTCCAGGTTCCAGTATTCCTCGGGCTGGAAGGCTTCGATCTCCTTTTCCCGGTCCACGATCAGCCGCACAGCCACGCTCTGCACACGGCCGGCGGAAAGCCCCCGGCGCACCTTGCGCCAGAGGAAGGGGCTCAGCTTATAGCCCACCAGACGGTCCAGCACCCGGCGGGCCTGCTGGGCGTTGAACAGGTTGGTGTCGATGACCCGGGGATGGGCCATGCCCTCCTGCACGCCTTTCTTGGTGATTTCCCCGAAGGTGACCCGGTCGGGGGCGTCCAGCGGCAGGCCCAGAATGTTGGCCAGATGCCAGCTGATGGCTTCCCCCTCCCGGTCCGGGTCGGTGGCCAGGAACACTTCGTCCGCCTTTTTGGCGGCGGCTTTCAGTTCCTTGATGAGTTTTTCCTTGCCCTTGATGCTGATATACTGGGGTGTGTAGTCATGTTCCACATCAATGCCCATCTGGCTGGCGGGCAGGTCCCGGATGTGGCCCATGCTGGCGGTCACTTCATAGCCGTCGCCCAGGTATTTGCCGATGGTCTTGGCCTTGGCGGGCGACTCCACAATGACAAGCTTTGCCATAGTCGTCTCCTTGTTGTTGATTTATCCACGCCGCTGGTAGCGGCGGCCGGCCAGCGCGTCGATACGCCCGGCCAGTTCCAGCTGGGTGAGGGCGGCCAGAAGGGCGCCCGCGCTCAGCGTGCTTTCCTGTTTGAGTTGTTCAAATCCCTTGGGGGTGGGGCCCAGCAGGGCCAGCACCCGGCCCGCGTCCCCGGCGGGGAGCGGTGCGCGGCGGGATTTTGCCGCGGCAGGGGCGGTCAGGCCCAGCGGTTCCAGCACATCCGCGCCCCGGCAGACCGCCCGGGCCCGGTTTTCGGCCAGCAGGGCGTTGGTGCCCTCGCTGAGGCTGCTGAAGATGCTGCCGGGCACCGCGTACACTGGCCGGCCATACCGCTCAGCATGGCGCACGGTGCTCATGGTGCCGCTTTTGTGGCGGGCTTCCACCACCACCAGCGCGTCGCTCAACGCGGCGATCAGCCGGTTGCGCTGCAGAAAGCTGGCGGCAAAGGTCTGGGCGCCGGGGCCGTATTCGCTGAATACCGCCCCCTGCCGCTCGATGCGGCCGCGCAGAACCCGGTTGGCGGCGGGGTAGGTCTTGTCGATGGCGCAGCCCAGCACCCCCACCGTAAGTTCGCCCGCGTCCAGGGCGGCAGCATGGGCCTGGCTGTCCAGCCCGTCGGCCAGACCGCTCACCAGCACCGCACCGCCCCGGGCCATCTCGCCGCCCAGGCGGGCGGCGGCCTCCACCCCATAGGGGCTGGGACGGCGGCTGCCCACCATCCCCACCAGGATGCGGTCGGTCAGCAGGCCCGGCTCGCCGGTGGCATAAAGCAGCACCGGCAGGTCCGGAATGGCCAGAAAGGCCGCGGGATAATCCGGATGCCCGGGATACAGCAGCTGCACCCCCAAACGGTGGCAGGCGGCCAGTTCCCGGTCGCAGTCCGCCGGGTCCAGGCTTTGCAGCCGGTCCAGCTGGGGCGGGGTGAGAAAAGCGGAGAAGTCCTCGGCAAAGCGAGCGTTCAGGATCGTCTCGGCATCGCCGTACACAGCCAGCAGATCACCGGCGTTTTCGGCGGCGGGGCCCAGCACCCGGGCCAGCCAGAGCCAGCAGCGTTCCGGGTCCATCAGGCGCCCCCTTTGCGGAAGTGCCACAGCAGCACGCTGCCGGCCACCCCCGCGTTCAGGCTTTCTACCAGCGGGCTGATGGGGATGCGTACTGCCGCGTCGCAGGCGGCAATGGCGGCGTCGGTCAGGCCCTGGCCCTCGCTGCCGATAACCAGGCAGACCCCGCCGGGCTGGGCCGGGTCGACCTCATCCAGCGGGCGGCTGTTGTAGAGGGCCGCTGCCAGGCAAGCAATGCCCGCGGCTTTCAGCTCATGCAGCATATCCGGCAGGCAGGGCACCCGCACCAGCGGCAGACGGCCGCAGGCCCCCATGGAGGCCCGCAGGGTTTTGGGAGAAAAGGGGTCGGCGCAGGCGCCGCCCAGAATGACAGCGTCGTACCCGAAGGCGGCGGCGCTGCGCACCAGCGCCCCCACATTGCCCGGGTCCTGCACGTTTTCCAGCGCCAGATAACGCCCGCCCGGCGCCGGGAATCCGGCGGGCGGCGGCGGAAAGCCAAACACCCCGAACACCCCCTGGCTGGAGGGCACACCGGCCAGCTTTTCGGCCACATGGTCGGCGATGGTGTAGCGTTCCCCGTCCAGTCCGGCCAGAGCGGGGGTGTGTTCCAGCGCACGGGCCGTAGTATATAATACCTTTAAAGGGCAGGTTTTGGCAAGTTCCAGGCAGAGCTTTGAGCCCTCCGCCAGAAAGGATTGCTCCGATTGGCGGAAGGCTGCGCTCTGTGCCAGTTTACAGGCATATTTGATCCGGGCATTGTCCCGGCTGGTGATGTCCGGCTGCTGCATAGCATCAGGCCCTTCTGTGTCGAATTTGGGTGCAAAAAGGGGCAAATACAAAAGCGACGCCCGCGCGCACAAGGCGCGGGCGTTTCGCTTGACGTAATTACAGAGCCTTCTTGGCGGTCTCCACCAGAGCGGCAAAGCTCTGAGGATCATGGATAGCCAGCTCGCTGAGCATCTTGCGGTTCAGCTCAACGCCGGACTTCTTCAGGCCGTTCATGAAGCTGGAGTAGTTCATGCCCAGAGGACGAACCGCGTTGTTGATGCGGGTGATCCACAGGTTGCGGAACTGACGCTTCTTCTGCTTGCGGCCGATGAAGGCGTAGTTGCCGCTCTTCATGACCTGCTGTTTGGCCATCTTAAAATGCTTGGACTTGCTGCCATAGTAACCCTTGGCCAGCTTCAGGGTCTTCTTCCGACGTTTGCGGGTCATCATCGCGCCTTTGATACGAGCCATTGTTTATATCTCCTTTTCAGTCACAATCTTAGAGGGCGGCCGGGGCCGCCGGGATCAGAAGCCGCTGAACCTTACGCTCAGGCGTAGGGCAGCATATGCTTGACGGCGGCGCTGTTGGTCTTGTCAGCGTAGCTGCTCTTGCGGAAGCCGCGTTTCAGCTTGGTGGTCTTCTTGGTGAGGATGTGGCTGCGGAACGCATGGCCGCGCTTCACCTTGCCGTTCTTGGTGAGCTTGAAGCGTTTTTTCGCACCGGAATGGGTCTTGATCTTAGGCATTGTTTGTTCCTCCTAAAGAATTTACTTGTTCTGGTTGGGGGCGGGGCTCATGAACATGAGCATGCTGCGGCCCTCCAGCTTGGGCTGTTTGTCCACCACGGCGCCGGGCAGAGCCTCGGCAAACCGCTTGTGCACTTCCAGGCCCAGATTGGTGTGCGCCATCTCGCGGCCGCGGAAGCGGATCGACACCTTGAGCTTGTGCCCGGCCTTGAGGAATTTCGCAGCCTGGTTCACCTTGGTGTTGAAGTCATTCGTGTCGATGTTCAGCGAAAGGCGGATCTCCTTGACGTCGATCACCTTTTGGTTCTTCTTGGCTTCCTTTTCGCGTTTCTGCTGTTCAAAGCGGTACTTGCCGTAGTCCAGGAACTTGCACACCGGGGGCTGCGCCTGCGGGGCGATCTTCACCAGGTCCAGGTTCTTTTCTTCGGCCATGCGCAGCGCCTCGCGGGTGTTCAGCACACCCAGCTGGCTGCCGTCTTCCGCGATGACTCGCACCTCACGGTCACGAATAGCCTCGTTGATCTCCAGTTCCTTTTTGCCGTTCGTAGCGATTGTAATACACCTCCAACTCAAAACAAAATCTGTGGCCAATACACACAAGAAAAAACGCGGCTGCCGGAAAGCAGCCGCGCGCAATACACACGTAATCCGCCCCAAAGGGGCTTATACCGTATGACCCGGGCCGTGATTCGACCGCAAGGTGAGCGCGGCGGCAAGCCGACTGCTGCTTTCTTTACCGGTCTATCATAGCACACGCGCCGCGGGGTGTCAAGCGGTTTTTGCAGGATTTTTCTCATCCTTCCTCTTTCGGCACATCAATCTCCTGCTCCAGCTCGAAGCTGTAGATGGTGCAGCGGGTGACCGGCACCGGCAGGCGGGCGGCCAGGGCGCGGGCGTAGAGGCGCAGCTGGGCGCCGTAGCGGCGGATCAGTTCCGGGGGCGTGACCCGGCGATCGGTCTTGTAGTCCACGATCTCGGCATGGTCGGCAAAGAGCAGCACCAGGTCGGCCACGCCCTGCACCAGGGTTACGGCGCCATCCAGGGCGGGGTCGCTCTCCCCCGCTACCCGGGCGGCGGGCAGGGCGGTGATGAAGGCATACTCCCGCAAGGCCTTTTCAGCGCTTTGGATGCGGCGGAACAGCCCGCTTGCAAAGAAGGCCCGCAGCTTGTCCAGGTCCATCTGGTCGGCCAGTTCCGGCGCGATGCGCTGTTCGGCCCGCTGGCGGGCCAGCTCGGCGGCCGGGTCGGCGGCGGCGCGGGCCAGGTCCGCCTGCTGCAGGAAGGCGTGCAGCGCGGTGCCCCGTTCCGCCCCGGACAGGCCGCTCTTGCTCATGAAGGCGGGCCGGGCGGGCAGGACTTCCTGCTGGCCGTGGGTGAGGGCGGTGACGCTGACCTTGGCGGGCACCCGGGTCAGGGCCTGACCGGGATAGCGCCAGGCGAACTGCTCCGCCAGCCGCCGAGCCAGGACCGGGTCGGGTGTCGGCGCGGGCGGCGGGGCGGCGGGCGCGGTTTCCGCGGCGGGGGCCGGGGCCTGCAGGCCGATGGTGATGCGGCTGACCGTATCGGCGGGCAGCAGCGGACAGCCGGCGGCGGTGCGCAGTTCCCGCCCGTCTGGATGCAGCAGAGCGGCGGTCAGGTACCACTCGCCCGGGCTCTGGGCCTGGGCCAGGCTGTACTCGTCCGGGCCCAGGGCGCTTAGGCGCAAAGCCAGGCGGCCCAGCTCCTTTTCCGGGTCGGCCAGAGGCACGGTGACGATGAGCCGGTCTTTTGCTCTGGTGAGGGCCACATACTGCACCCGCATCTCCTCGCTCAAAGATTCGGCCCGCAGCTGCCGCTGCACCGCCCGGTGGGCGGCGGTGGGATAGGTGCCGCCCCGGCCCGGCGCGCGCAACACCAGGCCCACACCCAGCCGGGCATGGGGCAGCAGTTTTTCGCTCAGGTCCCGCAGATTGAACCGGCGGGCGGTATCCGCCACGAACACAATGGGGAACTCCAGCCCTTTGGAGCGGTGCACCGTCATGATGGCCACGCAGCCGGGGCGGCTTTCGCCCCCGCCGGTCTGGGTCAGGCCGTCCCCCTCGGCGGCGGCGTCCAGCGCGCGCACCAGGGCGGGCAGACCCGCCCGGCCTGCCCCGGACGCCCAACGGGCAAAGGTGAGCAGATCCTCCCGGCGGCGCAGGCCGTTTTCCATGGCGCCCACCGCGGCCAGGTAGCCAGTGCGGGCAAAAATTTCTTCCAGCAGCCGGTCCACCGGCAGGGTGCGGGCCAGACGGCGCAGCCCCTGCAGGCGGGCAAAGAAGGCGGCGGTCTGCTCGTCTGCGGCGGCGCACACCGCCCCGTACAGGCTGCCCTCCGGGAAAGCCGCCCGCAGCCGCACCAGGTCGTCCGGGGTGAAGCCGCCCAGCGGGCTGAGCATCACCGCGGCCAGGTATACATCCTGGGCGGGGTTGTCCAGCACCCGCAGCAGCGCGGCCACCGGGCGCACCTGTACCGCCTCCAGCAGGTTTTCGGTGGTGTCGGCGTAGACCGGGATGCCCGCCTGCTCCAGCTTGTCCAGATAGGCGTCCATGTTGGCGCGGCTGCGCAGCAGGATGCAGAAATCCCCCCAGTTGCAGGGGCGCTCCCCCTCTTTATCCCGCACGGTGACGCCGCTCTCCACCATCTCCCGGATGCGGCGGGCCACATAGTCCGCGTCAGCGGCGGGCCCGGCGGCAGGAACAGCCTGGATTTCACAGCTGCCCTCAAAGCCGTGGGTATCGGCCCCGGGCACCAGCCGCTGGCCGTCCCCGTACTCCACCCCGCCCAGGCGGGGGCTCATCAGGGTGGCAAAGCAGTAGTTGATGCCCCGGATGACCCCCGGCGCACTGCGGAAGTTGGCGTCCAGCGCCAGCCTGGCGGGCCAGCCCTGGTCCAGCGGCACAAAGGCGGCCAGCTTGTCCAGAAATACCTGGGGGTCCGCCTGGCGGAACCGGTAGATGCTCTGTTTCAGATCGCCCACAAAGAACAGGTTGCTCCCGTCCGGCCGGGCCAGACAGTGGTAGAGCGCGTCCTGCAAAGCATTGGTGTCCTGGTATTCGTCCACCATGACCACATCGAACCCGGCGCTGACCGTTTCGGCCAGCGGGGTACGGGTGCCGTCCTCGTTCTGCAGCAGCCGCAAAGCCAGGTGTTCAAAGTCGGAAAAGTCCAGGGTCTTTTCCTCTACCCGGGCGGCAAAGAAGGTCTTTTCAAAGTCCGCGGTAGCCCGCAGCAGCGCGGCCACCAGCGGGGCGGCCCGGCGGCGGTCCTCCTCAAATTCGGCGGCGGTGCAGAGCAGCAGATCCCGGGGCAGCCGCTCCATGACCGATTTGGCCTCCTTGCGCAGGGCCTTGATCTGGTCGGTTTCCAGGCAGGCGGAGTTCTTGATCGAGGGCAGCCGGGCCTGAGAAAAGCCCGCCGCCAGGCTGACGGCGCTGTCCCAGTCCCGGGCGGCGAGGGCGCCCTCCAGACACTCCATCCGCTCCAGATCCTCTTTCAGGGGGGCGGCATACTTGTCCAGCGGGGCGGTTAATTCCTCGGCCACCGCCAGGGCGGCCCGGGTCAGGCGCAGGGCCTGGCCGCAGGCGCGGGCGGCCTCGTCCAGCAGCACCGCCGCCCAGCGGGTGGAGGCAAAGGGGGCGTCGCTGGCCCATTCCCGGCCCAGCTGCTCCAGCGCCTGGCCGAAATGGGGCAGGGTGCGGGCAAAATCATGGATCGCCAGTACCGCCGCACCCGCCGCCCGGTCGGTGCGGCTGCGGCCGTACAGGTCGGCAAAGGCGCGAAAATCCGGGTCCTGGTAGGCCCGTTCCAGCGTTTCGTCCAGCGCGGCGGCCCGCAGCGCCAGCAGGTCGGTCTCGTCGGCGGTGGTAAAATCCGGCGGGATGTCCAGCTGATGGAAATGGCTGCGCAGCAGCTGCAGACAAAAAGCGTCGATGGTGCAGATAGCGGCCTTTTGCAGCAGCAGGCGCTGGCGGCGCAGACGCAGAGAACCGGGGTCGGCCACCAGGCGGGCGGTGAGCGCGTCCCCGATGCGGCCCCGCAGCTGGGCGGCGGCCGCATTGGTAAAGGTGACGATCAGCAGCCGGTCGGCGCTGACCGGCTGGTCCGGGTCGCAGAGCATCCGCACCACCCGTTCCACCAGCACGGCGGTTTTGCCGCTGCCGGCGGCGGCGCTGATCAGCAGGGCCCCGCCCCGGGATTCAATGGCCCGGCGCTGGGCTTCGGTCCAGTTAACGCTCATTCCTCGCTCACCTCCTCAAATACCTTGTCCGGGGCCTGCACCGGCACCTCCCGGCGGCCCTCCTCGTGGCCGCAGACGGCGCGGTAGTCGCACCAGCGGCAGGGGGGCCGGTCTCCTTTATAATGGGCTTCGGCCTCGATGCGGCCGCTGTACAGCCCCCGGGCCATCTCTACCAGCAATCCGTCGATGTGCTGCTGGATGCGGCCCAGCTTTTCCAGGCTGGCCAGTTTTTTGGTGGCCCGGGGCTTGCCGGTCTTTTCATTAAAGGTAAAGGGCACGAACCGGCCGGTGGCCCCGGAGTCCATAGCCAGAATCACCGCGTCGTCCTGCAGCACCAGCCCGTCCACCTGGTAGGGCTGGGTATCGGCGGCCTCCTGCCGGGTACCGGACAATGGCGCCGGGTCAGCCAGGATGTAGGACACCCCGGCGGGTTCCGGGCTGGCAAACGCGCCCTGCCGGGTCAGGGTGAACAGGTAGATCAGCATCTGGCAGTTCAGGCCGTTGTAGACCGCGTCCAGGCTGAAGGTCTTGGTGCCGGTTTTGTAGTCCACCACCCGCAGGTAGGTGTGGCCGTCTTTTGTAAAGGTGTCCACCCGGTCAATCTGGCCGATCACCTGGATGGTCTGGCCCTCCGGTGTGGTCAGGGTCACCGGCGGCACCGCGTCCGCCCCCATGCCGATGGACAATTCAAAGGCCGCGGGGGTGAACTCGCCCTGCCGCTGTTCCTCCTGCAGGTAGGCCAGCAGGGCGGCCACGTTGTCCTCCAGCCGGGCGATGAGATACTCCATCCGAGTGGTCAGGCCGGGCATATTGGCCTGCACATACTCCTCGGTGAGGGTGTGGGCCAGGGCGGCCAGCTGGTCGGCGGTCAGGTCCACAAAGCCCGGGCCGCTGCGGCGCAGGGCCTGTTCCAGCACAAAGTGCACCAGGGTACCGGTCTGGTCGGCGGAGAGCTCGGCCTTTTTGCGGGGCTTGACCTTTAACACATATTCCATAAAGTAGGCAAAGCGGCAGGTATAGTACCGCTCCATCCGGCTGGGAGAGATCCGCAGCGAGGACCCCAGCAGCCGGGCCAGGGCATCGGTGTCCTGGGCGGCGAAGTCCTCCGGGTGGGCGGCCCGCTCCATGGCGGCCAGGGCGGGGGCCATCTCGGGCCGGGCAGCCAATGCCTGCCGCAGCGCGGGGGCGGGGCCGCCCGCCTGCTGCCAGGTCTGGCCCAGCGCGTCCAGGGCCGCGTCGGGGGTGGGTGCATAGTCAGCAGGGGTCAGGTCAGGCGGCGCGGGATGCAGCCGCTTGACCGCCGCGGACAACGCACTGGTAAGCGGGGTGCCCGCCGCGCCCTCGCACCAGGAGAGCCACAGCCCCTTGCCGGCGGCGGTGATGGCTTTATAGAAATAGCCCTGCTCGCCCATGACCCGGTTTTCAAAGCTGTCCAGCATCTCCACCCCCTGACCGATCAGGGCGTCCCGGTCGGCGTGGGTGAGCAGACCGGCACCGCCGGGGGCCTGGGGGAACTGCCCCTCTCCCAATCCCACCACAAAGCAGTAGTCGGCATCCTCCAGGCCCATGCGGCGGGCGGTGGTCAGGATGACCGCGTCCAGGGTCTGGGGGATACGGCCCAGATCGGTGGCCCGCAGCAGCAGGCCGAACAATTCGTCGTACTCGGCGGGGGTGAGCTCATCCTCCCCCACCAGACGGTCCATCTGATCCAGCAGGGCGCAGACGGTGTTCCATTCCCGCACCGCGTCGGCGGCGGCCAGGTAGCCCTCCCCCTGCTGGGCGCGCAGTTCCCCGGCCAGCTGTGCCAGCCGCCGGGGCGCGCCGAGGGAATCCAGCAGCAGCCAGACCGCCCGGCTCAGGGCGGCGGCATTGGTATCCCCCTTGATTCGCTGCAAAAACCGTTCAGCGGCCCCCACCACAAAGGCGCGGGCCTGCTCGGCCAGTTCCAGCTGGCGGGCGGCTTCCCCGTCCAGGCGGCCGCCGAACCCCTCCGGCGAGCGGGTAAAGGGCGCGCGCCAGTCGGCGGCGCGCAGCTGCCAGGTGTAGGCGTAGTTTTCCAGGGCGCAGCAGGCTTCCTCCGGCAGGTCACACAGGCCGGATTTTACCAGGGCCAGCAGCGGCTCGCTGGCAAGGCCGCGGCGGGCCAGGCCCAGCGCCGCCCGCACCATCAGGGCAGGGGCAGAGTGCTCGGCGGTGACAGCCTCGTCGCAGAACAGCGGGATATCCGCCAGCCGGAAAGCGTACCGCACGGCGGGCAGGTAGTCCTCGGCGGTGCGGCAGATCACCGCCATCTTCCGGTAGGGTATCCCCTGCCGGGCCAGTTTCTGCACGGCGGCGGCCACGGCGGCGGCCTCCTGCTGGGGGCCGGGATACGAGGACAGGGTGATCTCCGGGGCTCCCAGCTCTTCACAGTCCCCCTGCCAGAGCAGCTGCCCCAGCCGGGCCAGGCCGGGGGCGGTTTTGTGGCGCTCGTCCCCGGTCAGAACTACCGGGGCGGCGCAGCGCACCTCCCGGCGGCGGGCGTCGTCCAGCAGCAGGGCGGCCACCCGCTTGGCGCGGCTGAACAGGCCCAGGCCCTGTTCCGGGTCGGCCAGGCCGTCGGCGCACAGGGCCACCGTCATCTCCTCGGCTGCGGGCAGAATGGCCTCCAGCAGCCGGTATTTGGAAGCGTTGAAGGCGTCGAACTCGTCCACAAATACCGCCTGCCCGGCAAAGAAATCCGGTTCCAGGCGGCGGGCGGCGGTGTCCACCCGGTCCTCCGGGTCCATGGCGGAACGGGCCAGCAGGGCTTCGTAGGCGGTGAAGATCAGGCCCAGTTCCTGCAATTTTTCGTTGCCGGGGCCCAGGCGGCGGGCAATCTCCAGAAAGCGCGGGCCGTCCAGCCCGGCGTTTTTCAGCTCCCGGATGGTATCGGCGGCCATCTGGCAAAAGGCCGCGCTGCGCTTGTGGCGGCCGAAGCAGACGATCTCGTCCCCCAGGGAGGCCACCGCCCGGCGGATCAATACCGCCCGGCCCGCGTCGTCCAGGGTGCGCACCGCCGCGCCGCCGTACCGCTGCAGCAGCGCCTCGGCCAGGGAGGTAAAGCTGTAGCTGGTCACAAAACCGGATAATTCGTCCCCCAGCAGGCGGTAGAGCCGCCCCTCGGTGGAGGAGGTAAACTGTTCAGGCACCAGCAGGATACTGCGTTTTCCCGCGCGGGCGCGTTCCAGGATACGGGTATAAAGGGTATGGGTTTTGCCGGAACCGGACGGCCCCAACACCAGCTGCAGCATAGCTTGCCACCTCGTTTTCTGTATGGGATAAATGTATTATACCACAGCCCCCGATGGGGCAAAAGGGGCGGGGCGGCGCACAAATTTGTCACCTTTTCCACAGAAAAGCTTAAGCTGTTTATAACAAATTGCACACAAACCGCCGGTATACTAGGGGCAAGCTTTTGGAGGCGGCCACGAAACCGCTGCCCCGAAGCGGAACGTGTATCTCTTACATAAACAAAGGAGCGAACATCATGAATATGCAGAATACTGAAAAGAAACGTACCGCTACCCGCCTGGGTGTTGCCCTGGTTTGCGCCCTGCTGACCGCCGGCCTGCTGGCTGGCTGCACCGGCAAGGATGATTCTTCCTCTTCTGCTGCAGCCAACAACTCTTCCAGCGTGTCCGCCAGCCAGGAGGACAGCAGCGTTGCCGAGGACAGCAGTGTTGCCGAAGACAGCAGCGTGGCTGAGGACAGCAGCGTAGCCGAGGATGACAGCGCCGCCGCTGAGGACAGCAGCGCCGCTTCCGATGCCGCCAGCAGCGAATCCGGCAGCGAGAGCTCTTCTCTGGAGGCCGGCAGCGAGAGCGCCAACGCCTAAACGATATTTTCCACAATTCGTGTTCTTTTTCACGACTCCTCTTTTACGATTATTCCTGCGCAGCAAAGCGCCCCGGCTTGCCGGGGCGCTTTGCCTGTTGTACGGTAAGGCAAGCCCCCGGAACCATCTGGTTCCGGGGGCTTGCCTTTTTATATTCAGCCCACAATGCGGGCGTAGGCGCGGGCGGTAAGGGCATAGACCGCCACATAGATCAGGCTGAACACCCCAAAGGCGGCCAGGCCGCATACCGCATACACGGTAACCCGGTTGGTGCCGATGCCCAGCACCGAGAGCATCCGCGTCATGGCGGGAAAAGCCGCCGCCGTGTGGATGCCCGCTGTAATAAGCGGCAGAAAGAATACGGTGAGCACCTGGGTGCGGATGGTGGCCTGCACTTCCTTGCGGCTCATGCCCACCTGCTGCAGGATGTGGAACCGCTGCCGGTCGTCGTAGCCCTCGCTGACCTGTTTGTAATAAATAATCAGCGCGGTGGCCAGCAGGAACACCAGCCCCAGCGTCAGGCCCAGGAACAGAAAGCCGCCGTACATGGCGTAGCCCTCCTGCCGGTCGGTGGCGCCGCAGTCGATCCAGCCGCTCAGGTCAGAATTCTGTATAGCATCCTGAATGGACTCTTTCAGTGCGGCGATATCGGCCATCTCGGTGCAGGCGGTGTCAAAGGCCCAGACGGTGGCAATCTCGCTGGCATGTTTCCCATAGGCCTCCTGCTGGAACTGCGCCAGCGCTTCCAGATCGGCCTGGGCGGGCACCACCAGATAGTAAACCGGCACCATATAGGCATACACGCGGCCGTCCACGATGGGGGCCTGCCAGCTGCCTACGATCTCCCAGCGGGTATCCCCGATGGTCAGGGTAGGCCAGTTCCAGGCCTCGCCATCCTGGCTGCTGAACAGCGCCTGGCCGGGTTCCAGCGTCAGGGTCTTGCCGGTAAGGCTGGTGTAGCCTTCGGCGGTGATAGCATTAAATTGGCAAACCGTACCATCCGTACCATCCAGAACCAGCACATCATCCACCAGCTGACCGGCAAAGGTAATGGACTCATACTCGTACTGGCGCAGGATCTGCACGCCGGATTCCTCCACCACCTGTTTGGCGGGGGCAGTGTCGGACAGCGAGCCGCAGAACTGCATGGGATACCGCATATCCAGCGACTGGCTGACCCCCGAGTACAGGGACACCGTACAGATCATCATGACCAGCACCATGGTGGACAGGATACAGATGCTGGCCAGGCCCGCGGCGTTCTGCTTCATGCGGTAGAGCAGACCGGACACGGTGATGAAGTGGCGGGGCTGGTAGTAGTAGCGGCGATCCCGCCGCAGGGCCTTGAGCACCGCCACGCTGCCGGCGGTGAACAGGCAGTAGGTGCCGATGATCACCAGCACCGCCGCCGGGAAGAACACCAGGATCAAAGCCACCGGGGAGGTGACCAGCCAGGCGATGGCGTATCCGCCGCCCATGGTGAGCAGGCCCAGCAGCACCAGCAGCCAGCGGGTGCGGGGTTCCCGCTCGCCTTTCTGGCCCTGGTACAGCAGCTGGATGGGGTCGGCCCGGAGAACCCGGCGCAGGTTGAGCAGCAGCGACAGCACCAGCACCCCGATGAGCCATTCGGTGCAGAAAACCAGCGCCGGGGCAGAGACGGTAAAGCCCAGGGGAACCGGCATCTGGATCAGCTTGAGCAATACCAGAAACGCCAGCTTGCCCAGCCCCAGCCCGGCGGCCAGGCCCAGCACCAGCATAGCCAGGCCGCTGAACAGCATCTCAAACACCAGCACCAGGGCCATGTGGCGTTTTTCCATACCCAGCACCGCGTACAGGCCGAACTCCTTGAGGCGCTGGCGCTGGATGAACGAGTTGATGTACAGCATGAAGATGACGCCGAAGACCATCACTACGCCCAGGCCCATGGCCATGAGCATACTGACCCAATAGCCGGCAAACATGTTGTCCAGGCCATTGTCCATGGCCAGCATGCCCACGATGTACAGCATGGCCACCGCGCCGCCCCCTGCCAGGATATAGGGAACCACAAACCGGCGGCTTTTGCGCAGGTTGGACAAAGCCAGCCGGGGATACAGCCACTTATTCATAGCGCCCGCCTCCCGCCGCGATGGCCGACAGGGTATCCGAGATGCGGCCGAACATCTGCTCGGGGGTCTGGTCCGCCCGGTAGAGCTGGTGGTACAGCTGGCCGTCCTTGATGAACAGCACCCGCTTGGCATGGCTGGCCGCCTTGGTGCTGTGGGTGACCATCAGCACCGTCTGGCCCAGCTGGTTCACCTCGTCAAAGATGCGCAGCAGGTTGTCGGCCGCGTGGCTGTCCAGCGCGCCGGTGGGCTCGTCCGCCAGCAGCAGCCGGGGCCGGGTGATCAGCGCCCGGCCCACCGCCGCCCGCTGCTTCTGCCCGCCGGACACCTCATAGGGGAATTTATCCAGCAGCTTTTCCAGCCCCAGGCTTTCGGCCAGCGGGGGCAGACGGCGGTCCATCTCCCGCACCGGCGTATTGGCCAGCACCAGCGGCAGCAGGATGTTGTCCCGCAGGGAGAAATTGTCCAGCAGATTGAAGTCCTGGAACACAAAGCCCAGATGATCCCGCCGGAACGCCGCCAGCTGCCCGGCATGGATATGGCCGGTGTCCTGCCCGTCCAGCAGCACCCGGCCGCTGGTGGGCTTGTCCAGGGTGGCCAGGATGTTCAGCAGGGTGGTTTTGCCGCTGCCGCTCTCGCCCATGATGGCCACATACTCCCCCTCCTCCACCGAGAAGGAAACGTCGCTCAGCGCCTGCACCAGATTGCCGCCGAACCGGGTGGTATAGGTCTTTTTCAGGTTTTCCACCTGTAAGATGCTCATAGTTTCGTGCCTCCTTTTGTGCGGGGCGCCCTCTTTCGGCCCCTTACAGGCATAAGTATACCCCCGCGCCGGGCAGCCTGCCATCGCGCAGGCTTACAATCGGCGGGGGGCTTGCTTACAGTTTTGCAAGGTTACTCGGCCTGCACCGTGGTGGGGGTCATATCCAGCGCAAACGCCGCCCCGCCGCCGGGCCGGTTTTCGGCGCTGATGCGGTGGCCCAGCTGGTCGGCCAGGCGGCGGCAGAGATACAGCCCTACCCCGGTGGCCCGCTTATCCGCCCGGCCCCGGCAGCCGGTATAGCCCCGCTCAAAGATGCGGGGCAGGTCGGCGGGCGGGATGCCCGGGCCGGTATCCTCCACACGCAGCACCGGGCCCGGCAGCACCCGCAGGGTAATGGAGCCCTGCGGGGTGTATTTCAGCGCATTGGAAAGCAGCTGTTCCAACATAAAGGCCAGCCATTTTTCATCGGTCAGGGCGGAAAGCTCCGTGCCCTCGTAGACAAGGGCCAGTTTCTTCTGGATAAACAGCGGGGCAAACCGGCGCACCGAGGCCCGGATCACCGGGTCCAGCGGGCAGGTGCGCAGCACCAGATCCTGGCCGCTGCTGGCCTGCAGATAGCACAGGGCCATCTCCACATACTGTTCCACCCGCACCAGCTCCGCCTCCATGGCCGCCCGGCCCGGATCGCCCCGGGTGAGCAGCCGAAGCGCTGCCAGCGGCGTTTTGATCTGATGGGCCCAGAGGGTATAATACTCCCGCATATCCTGACGGGCGGCGTCGGCGGCGCGGGCGGCGTCCACCCGGCCGGATTCCAGCGCGGCGCACAGGGCCGCGTATTCGGCTTCGGCGGGGGTGCGGGGGGCAGGCAATTCCCCCAGGCCCGCGGCCAGCTCTTCCCGCAGGCGGATCAGCTGGCGGCAGAGGGCATACTCCCGCGCCGCGCCAAGCGCCCCGGCCCCCGCCAGCACCACGGCGCACAGGGCACCGGCATAAAGCACAGGCTCCCCTTTTTCACCGTACAGCGTCAGCACGACCGCAAAGATGCCGCAGCAGACCGCCAGCAGCACCAGCCGCCCCCGCCGGGCCCAAAGATAGCCGCCCAGCCACCGCAGACCTGTTTTCATACCGTGCCTCCCACCTTATAGCCCACGCCTTTCTGGGTCTGGATAAAGTCCCGCAGGCCCGCCGCCTCCAGCTTTTTGCGCAGCCGGGCCACGTTGACCGTCAGGGTGTTTTCGTCCACATAGCTGTCGGTCTCCCACAGGCGGGTCATCAGGGTATCCCGCTCCACCACCTTGCCTTTATGCTCCAGCAGTACCTGCAGGATGCGGTTTTCGTTCTTGGTCAGGGGGATCTTCTGCCCCTGCCAGGCCAGTTCGGCGGCGGCGGTATCCAGCACCGCGCCCCCGCAGCCCAGCAGCGAGGCAGGCTGGGCAAAGTCGTAGGTGCGGCGCAGCAGCGCCTGGAGTTTTGCAATGAGCACCTCCATGTCAAAGGGCTTGGCGATGAAGTCGTCCGCCCCCATGGTCATGGCCATCACCATATTCATGTTGTCCGCCGCGCTGGACAGAAACACGATGGGCACGCTGCTGGCCGCCCGGATGCGGGTGCACCAGTGGTAGCCGCTGTACCGGGGCAGGGTGATGTCCAGCAGCACCAGATGGGGCTCGAAGGCGGCAAACTGCTCCATTACCGTTTCAAAGTTTTCCACCTGTTTTACCTCAAAGCCCCAGTTGGCCGCCTGCCGGGCCACCTCCCCGGCGATGGCCGGGTCGTCCTCCACCATCAGGATGCGATACATACCGCTTGTCCCCCTCTCGTTTGCTCTTTTTATTATACGAGATGGGAACGCGGATTGCGACAGTTTTTGCCGCCCGGGGCAAAAACTCGCCCGGCCGGGCAGCTGTGCCGGCCGGGACTTACAGGTTTACAGGGTGGCGTTAAAGGCGGCGCGCAGGGCGTTCCAGGTGGCGCTGCCCACCATGCCGTCGGCTTTCAGGCCCGCCGCGGTCTGGAACACGATCACCGCGTTGCGGGTGCCGGTTCCGAACTGGCCGTCCACCTTGAGGGAGGTGTTCTGCACCGCCCCCAGCCAGGCCTGCACGCACCGCACCGAATCCCCGGTGGAGCCCACCTTCAGCACCGTATTGGGGTAACGGGCGGCGCTGGGCAGCGGATTGCCTGCCCGGATGGCGGCGGTGGCCTCCACCAGCTTGTTCCAGGTGGTTTTGCCGGCCATGCCGTCGATGGACAGGCCCATCTCCCGCTGGAACCGGCGCACCGCCGCGCCGGTGGCGCTGCCGAACAGCCCGTCGGTCTCCGGCTTGTTGATGGATTTGTAGACGGCGGCGCACACATCCAGCTTCTGCTGCATGCTCTTGACCACCGCGCCCTTGGCGGCCGCCACGATGATGATGCCGCAGAACACCTCGCCCGCGCCCTTCTGGCCCGCCCAGGCGGTGTAGAGCGCGTCCCAGGTGTTGCGGCCGGTCTCGCCGTCGGCGGTCAGGCCCATGAGGGTCTGGAACTGGCTCACCGCCTTGGCGGTGCCGGAACCATATTTGCCGTCCACCGTCAGCTTGGGCAGGCTGGGCCAGCGGCCCTGCAGGCCATTGATCCAGGTCTGCACCATCGCGCAGTCCGGCCCCTGGGAACCGTTTTTCAGCACCGTGCCGTAGAACGGGGGCTGAGCGGTCAGGGTGATCTTCTCTTCTGTCATGGGGTATCCCCTCCCTTCGCATCAGCCTATGCCGGCAAAGGGAAAAGGGTGCGTTCATTCCGCCTGGCCGGTGATGCGCTGCCACCACTCCAGCGCGGCAAACCGCAGCACGTAGTCCCCCACCACCAGGTCGTTCTCCTCCGGGCGGGCGTAACCGCCCCCGGCCGCCGCTTCGCAGAGGGAGGGATACAGCACGCAGAACCAGTTGTGCCCGGCGGCCGCGCCGATCTTCACCTGCACCGCGTCGTACCAGCCGGCGGGCAGGGTCAGGCCGTTGGCGTAGTCGGTGGTGGGGAAATACCGGCGCACCAGCTCCGCCTGCACCGGGCAGCTCTGCCCCGCCGCCCGGACCGCTTCGGCGGCGGCAGCTTCCAGGGCGGGCAGCGCGTCGGCGGCCGCGTCCAGGGCCTGCTGCTTGTCGGCGCTGTCCGCCAGCAGCGGGGCGGCAGCCTCCAGCACCGCGTCCCGCACCTGCAGCTTCAATGCCTGGTCGGCCGCGCTGTCCGAAGCGGCCAGCACGTGCAGCCGCAGGGTATCCCCCCGCACCCGGGCGCAGAGCCGGGCAAAGCCGATCCCCTGCCAGAGTGCCGCCGTCAGCAGCCCCAGCGCCACCGCCGCCGCCAGCCGGAGGGCAATGGCCCTGTTTATTCTAAGTACCTTGGTCCACATAAAAACGCACGTCCTTTCCCGCGTTGGTCTTGCAGCGGAAGTATGGACGTGCGTATGGAAACTTATTCCTTTTTTTTGCGGGGCCGGGGGGCCAGGCGAGCGCCGCCCGCATCCGGGGCCAGCACCCACACCTGCCGGTAGACCCGGCGCAGGGCGGCCGCGGCGGCCCGGGCGGGTTCTTCGCTTTCAAACACCCCGAACACCGCCGCGCCGGAACCGGTCATCATGCTGGCCAGCGCCCCGGCTTCGTCCAGCATCCGGCGGATGCGGGGTGTTTCCCTGGCGCCGCTGCACATCTCCAGGGCGTTGCCCATCCCGGCGCAGAGGGCCCGCAGATCCCCGGCGCGCACAGCGGCTTCCAGCACATCACAGTCGGGATGCACCGGGCTTCCCATCTCATCGTACCGGGCAAAGGCCTCCGGGGTGGAAACCCCCACACTGGGCATCACCACCACGAACCGGCAGTCCGGGCAGGGGGGCAGGGCTTTCATCAGATCGCCCTTGCCCTGCACCCGGCAGGTGCCGCCCATCAGCGCAAAGGGCACATCCGCCCCCAGCTGGGCGCCCAGGGCGCAGAGTTCGCTCATGGACAGCTTGGCCCCGTACAGCTCGTTCAGGCCCACCAGCACGGCGGCCGCGTCGGCGCTGCCGCCGCCCATGCCCGCCCGCACCGGGGCGGTTTTGCGGATCTCCATCTCCACACCCGCCAGCAGGCCGGTGTAGTGGAAGAACGCCAGCGCCGCCTTGTAGGCGGTGTTCTTGTCGTTGGCGGGCACACGGCTGCCGGGCAGCCGCAGGGTCAGGTTCTGGCTGCGGCGCAGGGTGACCGTTTCATACAGGCTTACCGCCTGCATCAGCATATCCAGGCCGTGGTAGCCGCCGGGCAGGGTGCCCACCACGTCCAGCGCCAGGTTCAGTTTGGCGGGGGCGATCACGGTGACTTGATTGCGCATAACACACCTCACAGATGTCGGAACAGGGGCAGCCGCTTGACCTGGATGGCCTGCACCGGGCACATCTCATGGCAGCAGAAGCACCGGATGCAATCCGCCGGGCGGATGCGGGCTGTCTTGTTCAGCTCAATAGTATGGCGGGGGCAGATTTCGGCGCAGCGGCCGCAGCCGATGCATTTGACCGTTTCCACCACCGGGCGGGGGGCAGCCCAGCGCTCCAGCCGGGGCAGCACCCAGGCCACGGGGCCGCGGGCATGGCGGGCAAAGTCGGTATCGCCCGCGCCGTAGCTGGCGGGCAGGCGGAAGGGCGCGGGCCGGAGCAGGGTCTCGTCCCCGTCCAGCGCCTGCGCCGGAAACTCCGCCGGGCACAGGCCACGCCGGATGCCGGCGGCCAGATAGGGCACCCGCTCCGGCTCGATGCCCATGATGCGGCAGGCGGCCAGGTCCACGAGGAACGGGTCCGCGCCGCCCAGCACCAGCCCCAGCGGACGGGGGCTGCCGCCGGAGGGGCCGTCCCCCTCCATACCCACCACCCCGTCCAGGATGGTCAGGGCGGGCTGCACGGTACGGCACAGATCGGTCAGCATCTCGCCAAACCGCTCCTTATCCGGGAACCGGGTATGCCACTCGGCCTTTTTCAGCCCCGGGATGCAGCCGAACAGGTTCTTTACCGACAGGCTGGCCCCGGTCATCACGTGGGTTTTCATCTTGGGCAGGTCGATCAGGTAATCCCGCTGTGCCACCGGCTCGATCAGTTCAAACTCCCGCACAAGGCCATCGGGGGCGGCGGGTACCGTCACGCTTTTGCAGGCATCATACAGGGCGATGCCCAGCTCTTTGGCCAGGGTAGTCATGCCGGTGCCCTCGTAGAGTGCCCGCATCCGGGCGGGGGTGTACAGCCCGCCCGGGGAATCCGCCAGCAGGATATCGGTCACGCCCCGGCGGCGCAGCGCCGCCACCACCGCCCGGAGCAGGGCCGGATGGGTGGTGACCGCCTTGTCCGGCGCATGGCGGGCCAGCAGGTTGGGTTTGAGCAGCACCCGGCTGGCGGGGGTGGGCTGCTTTTCGGCGGGCAGGGCGGCAAACACCGCCTCCACCGCTGCGTCCAGCGCCGCCGCGTCCTCATAGGAGGCCACGGGGCGCACAATCACCGGGCTCAGCATCCCCGCAGCTCCCACAAAAATTCCCGGATGCGGGAGAGGGCTTCCTGCAGATGGGCCACCGAGTAGGCGTAGCTGACCCGGGCGTACCCCTCGCCGGAAGCGCCGAAGGCGGTGCCGGGCACGATGGCCACATGCTTGCGGCGCAGCAGCTGCTGGCAGAACTCGTCGCTGGACAGGCCGGTGCCCCCCACATAGGGGAACACATAGAACGCGCCGCCCGGCTCAAAGCAGGCCAGGCCCATGTTGTTGAATTCCCGCACCAGCAGGCGGCGGCGCATGTCGTACTCCTGGCGCATCTGCTCGATCTGGTCGTCGCAGTCCCGCAGGGCCACAATGGCGCCGTACTGGCTGGTGGTGGGGGCGCTCATGATGCAGTTCTGGTGCAGCTTGAGCATGACCTTGATAATGGGGGCGGGCCCGCAGGCGTAGCCCAGCCGCCAGCCGGTCATGGCGTAGGTTTTGGAGAAGCCGTTCACCACGATGGTGCGCTCGGCCATGCCGGGCAGCGAGCCAATGCTCACATGCCGGTGGGCGCCGTAGGTCAGTTCGGCGTAGATCTCGTCGGACAGTACAATTATATTGGTGTCCCGCAGCACCTCGGCCAGGGCTTCCAGATCCTGCTTTTCCATCACCGCGCCGGTGGGGTTGCAGGGGAAAGGCAGCACCAGCAGCTTGGTGCGGGGGGTGATGGCGGCTTTCAGTTCCTCGGCGGTCAGCTTGAAGCCGTTCTCCGCTTTCAGGGGCACCGGCACCGGCACACCGCCGGTCAGGCTGGTGATGGGGTCGTAGCAGACAAAGCAGGGTTCCGGGATGATGACCTCGTCCCCCGGACAGACCAGCGCCCGGATGGTCAGGTCAATGGCCTCGCTGCCGCCCACGGTGACCAGAATCTGGTTGGCCGGATCGTAGGACAGGCCAAACCGCCGGTCCATATAGGCGGCGATCTGGGTGCGCAGTTCCTTCATGCCGGCGTTGGCGGTGTAGCGGGTGCGGCCCCGCTGCAGGCTGTTGATGGCCGCGTCCCGAATGGTCCAGGGGGTCTTGAAGTCCGGCTCGCCCACGCTCAGGCTGATGCACTCCTCCATCTCGGCGGCGATGTCGAAAAACTTGCGGATGCCGGAAGGCCGCATCTGCGCCGCCAGGGGGGAGATCAGTTTCTCATAGTCCATGTTCAAAACATCGTCTCCCTTTCTTCCGGCTCATCGTCCTGGAACAGCTGGCCGTCTTTTTTATAGGTACGCAGCACAAAATGGGTGGCGGTGCCCAGCACGTCGTCCAGCGGGGACAGCCGCTTGGCCACAAACAGGGCAATGTCCTGGAAGCTCTTGCCCCGCATCACCACCTGCAGGTCGTAGCCGCCGCTCATGAGCAGCAGGCTTTCCACCTCTTCAAAGGCGGCCACGGCAGCGGCCACGTCGTCAAAGCCCCGGTCCTTCTTGGGGCGCACCCGCAGCTCGATCACCGCCTGCACCCGGCCGTCGTCGGTCTTGTCCCAGTCGATCAGGGTGTTGAAGCCCCGGATGACCCCGTCCCGCCGGTATTTGTCCATCTGCAGGGCCACTTCCTCCGCCGTGACCCCCAGCATGGCGGCCAGTTCCTCCACGCTCAGACGTGCGTTCTGCTCCAGCAGTTTCAGCATACGTTCCATTCCCGATACCATCCTTTCCCGCCCGGCAAGCCGGGTAATCTTGCAGCCTGCGGCGCTGTTTGCGCCGTGTTGCCAAATATTATAGCATATTTGCCCGCGGCCTGCTATAATTGTTATGACCTTGGCACAGATTGATCATTGGAAGGAGAACAGACATGAAAGCTGTTATCACGGTTGTAGGCAAGGACACGGTGGGCGTTGTGGCCCGCGTGGGAGGCGTGTGTGGAAATCTGAACATCAACATTGAGGACATTACCCAGAGCATTATGCAGGAGATGTTCTGCATGATCATGCTGGTGGATCTGAGCCGCTGCAATGTATCCCATGAGCAGGTGCGTGAGGCGCTGGCCGACCTGGGCAAGGAGATGGGCATGCAGGTGACCATCACCCGGCAGGAAGTTTTTGAAGCCATGCACCACATCTGATCAGGGCGGGAGAGGAAAAAGATGAGTATTCTGAACACCCGGGACATTCTGGAGACCATCCAGATGATCACCGACGAAAACCTGGACGTGCGCACCGTGACCATGGGCATCAGCCTGCTGGACTGCATCGACCCGGACCCGGCGCGCGCCTGCGAGAAGATCTACAACAAGATCACCACCAAAGCGGCGAATCTTGTGCCGGTGGTGGAGAAGATCAGCGCCGATTACGGCATTCCCATCGTGAACAAGCGCATCAGCGTGACCCCCATTGCCATGCTGCTGGGCGCGGCCCCCGAGGCCGACCCGGTGGACTATGCCAAGGCCCTGGACAAGGCGGCCAAGGCGGTGGGTGTGAACTTTATCGGCGGATTCGGCGCGCTGGTGCACAAGGGCTTTTCCGCCGGGGACGAGCGGCTGATTGAAGCCATCCCCCGCGCCCTGGCCGAGACCGACGTGGTGTGCTCCTCGGTGAACATCGGCAGCACCAAGAGCGGTTTGAACATGGACGCCATCGCCCGGATGGGCCATGTGGTGCGCAAGGCCGCCGAGCTGACCGCCGACAACCAGTGCATGGGCGCCGCCAAGCTGGTGGTGTTCTGCAACGCGCCGGAGGATAACCCCTTCATGGCGGGCGCGTTCCACGGCCCCGGCGAGCCGGACTGTGTGGTGCATGTGGGCGTTTCCGGCCCGGGCGCGGTGCGCGCGGCGCTGGCCAAGCTGCCCAAGGACGCGCCGCTGGATGAGGTGGCGGAGCTGATCAAGCGCACCGCCTTCAAGATCACCCGGATGGGCCAGCTGGTGGGCAACCTGGCGGCCCAGCAGCTGGGCGTGCCTTTCGGCATTGTGGACCTGTCGCTGGCGCCCACCCCCGCTATCGGGGACAGCGTGGCCAACATTCTGGAAGAGATGGGGCTGGAAAGCTGCGGCTGCTGCGGCACCACCGCCGCCCTGGCCCTTTTGAACGACGCGGTGAAGAAAGGCGGCGTGATGGCCTCGAACCATGTGGGCGGGCTGTCCGGCGCGTTCATCCCGGTAAGTGAGGACGACGGCATGATCAAGGCGGCCGAGCGGGGCAGCCTGAGCCTGGAAAAGCTGGAGGCCATGACCGCCGTGTGCAGCGTGGGCATCGACATGGTGGTGCTGCCCGGCGATACCCCCGCCGCGGTGATCAGCGGCCTGATCGCGGACGAAGCCGCCATCGGTATGGTAAACAGCAAGACCACCGCCGTGCGTGTGATCCCGGCCATCGGGCGCAAGGCGGGCGAGATCCTGGATTTCGGCGGGCTGCTGGGCTATGGGCCCATCATGCCCATCAGCACCTGGTCGCCGGAGGTGTTTGTGGCCCGGGGCGGCCGCATCCCGGCCCCCATGCAGGCGCTGAAGAACTGACACAGGGGTGAGGAGTATGAAACCGGCCAAACCGGCCGATCCCCGGCTTTTGTGGGGATTCTGGGTGCTGGCGGCGGCGGGCATCCTGCTGTTTGCCTTTCTGCTGCGCACCGATCTGCGTTCGGTGCACCGGCTGAACCCGGCCGCCTACACCGAACCGGCGCCGGAGGGCTTTGTGTACGAGTGCACCATCACGCCCGGCAGCGGGGTGCTGACCCTGAGCGGCTGGGCAATGGTGCAGGGCGAGGGGCCCGGCGCGGTGGACTGCCGGTATGTGCTGTATGACCCGGCACAGGATAGGTATTACCGGCTGCCCACCACCATGGAACAGAGCGAGGCGGCGGTGGCCGCCACCGGGGAATCCGGCGCGCTGTACGCGGGGCTGTACGGCTTTGCGCTGACCGAGCAGCTGCCCGCCGGGGAGCTGGAGCTCTGCTTTGCCTACCGCAGTGACGGCCACAACGCCCTGATCCACACCGGGCAGACCACAACGGGAGGCGCTGTATGAACAAATTGCGGCAGGGGCTGCGGAATCCGCTGACCCCCTTTGTTGTGTTCGGTCTGCTGACGCTGGTGTGGCATCTGGGCCTGGTGATCGTGGACGCGGACGAAATTTTTTACGGCAGCATCCTGGGGCAGCAGTCCCTGGTGAAATTTCTGATAGAGCATTACCAGACCTGGTCTTCCCGCACGGTGATCGAGACGCTGTTCTGCGTCTTCTCCACCCTGCCCCGCTGGGTCTGGCGGCTGGCGGACAGCGCCGTGGTGCTGGGGCTGGCCCTGGCGCTGGGACGGCTGCTGCGGGGACAGAACGCCCCCGACAGCCGGGAAAACTGGCTGCTGGCATTTCTGCTCTGGCTGTATCCCTGGTGGTACCTGAGCACCGCCGGCTGGGTGGTGACCACCCTGAACTACCTGTGGCCGCTGGCCGGGCTGTGCCTGGGCTTTCTTGCCCTGGACGGCTGGGGCGGCCGGTGGGGCATCGCGGCGGCCATCCTGGGAATGGTGTGCGCGGTGAACATGGAGCAGACCATGGTGCTGGCCATCCTGCTGCTGGCCTGCTGGGGCGGCTGGCGGGTATTCCACAAGCTGCCCCTGCCCCGGCTGTTCTTTGCCGAGGCGGCGCTGGCGCTGGCGGGGCTTGCCTACATGCTGGCCTGCCCGGGTTCGGCCATGCGCACCGAGAACGAGATCGTATCCTACTACAAGGATTTCGGGATGCAGTCCTTCCTGTCCAAGGTGGAGGCGGGCGTATCCGGCGCCCTGGGCGAGATGTTCCTGGACCGGAATCTGCTGTACGCGCTGTTCCTGATGATTCTGGCGGCGGTGGTATGGCAGGTCAGCCGCAACTGGCTGTACCGGGCGGCGGCGCTGGTGCCGCTGGCGGTGGAGCTGAGCCTGGGGCTGCTGTTCCGCCATTACAAGGACCTGGTTCCGGCGCTGCGGGACGCGGTGGCTGCGGCCCGGGGCGTGGGCACGGTGCATGTGTCCAACTGCAACCAGCTTACCGCCTGGATTCCCTTTCTGCTGCTGTGCGGCTGCTTTGCCCTGGTGTGCGGCTGTGCGTACATCGCGCTGGGCCACACCCCGGAGGCCTTTGCGGCGCTGGCGGTACTGCTGAGCGGCTTTGCCACCCGGGCGGCCATCGGGTTCACCCCGGCGGCGGCGGTATCCGGGGAGCGCACCGGTTTTCTGTTCGCCATCGCGGCGGCGGTATGCGGCGTGCTGGTGGGCCGTCGGCTGCGGCTGGAGAAGCTGTGGCAGAAAGTCCTGGCGGCGGTGATCCTGCTGCCTCTTCTGAGCGTGCAGTTCATCTCCCTGTGGGAAATCTGAACGGTATCAGGGCCGCCCCGCTTTGCGCGGGGCGGCCTTTTTTGCGTGCGCCGGGTATAAGCCCTTTCTTTTCCGGGCAGACTATGCCAAGGAAGGAGGGAGAACCTGACGTGGGTATCTTCAATAAAATCTGTCTGCTGCTTTTGATTCTGGGCGGCATAAACTGGGGCCTGATGGGTCTGTTCACCTTTGACGCGGTGGGCTGGCTGTTCGGCGGCACCGCGTCGCTGATCAGCCGGATCGTGTTCACGGTGATCGGCGCGGCGGCACTTTGCGCTATTCCCGGCCTGTTTGCCCCCGGCCCGGACGATGCCAAAAGCGACGGCATGGCCTGAGCGCATACAAGAAAGACGCACGGTTTTTGTGTAACCAAAACCGTGCGTCTCTTTTTGTGCGGGATAAAAGGCCGCGCCCCGGCGCTGCTGACGCCGGGGCGCGGGAAAGGATGGTCGCCGGAAAACGGTCAGTCCACCAGGGTGGGAACTGCGTCCGGCGGGATGGGGCATACATAACCGCTGGCAGCGGCCTGCTCAAACTCGGCCCGGGCGGCGGCCAGCAGTTCCGGCTGCTCGTACAGGTCGATGGCGGCGGCGGCCAGAACCCGGCCCGCCTGCAGCAGAGCCTTGTGGGCCAGTGCGGTGGCGCCGCAGCTGACCGCCTGCCAGCTGTGGCCGGGGGTGCCGTTGGGCCAGGAGGCCAGGTGGATCTGGCCGGTGGGGGTCTGCCAGCTCACATCCCCCACATCGGTGGAGCCGGGCTCAAAGGCCGGGCCGCCATAATAGGGGGCCAGGAACTCGTTCATGGCATGGCCGGCGGCCTGCTGCATGGCCTGCACCTGGCTGGCCAGCTCGGTGCTGTTGGCCGCGGCAATGCTCGGCACCGGCGCGCCGGCCGGGCAGGTGGCGGCCAGCTTGTCCGCAAAGGCCAGTTCTTCCGGGGTATAGTGGGGCACGCCCAGTGCCTGGAAGTTGGCATACAGCACCTTCTCCAGCGTGTGGTTGGGCACCGTGTCGGCCAGGCCGTCGATGAATTTTTTGGTCAGGGTGGTGCCGGTCATCAGGGCCGCGCCCTGCGCAATGTCGTCCACCCGCTTCTGCAGTTCCACGGCTTCGGCCACCTTGTTGGACCGCACCATGTAGAGCACCGAGGCCTCGGCCTGCACCACGTTGGGGCTGCGTCCGCCCGCGTCGGTAATGGCGTAGTGCACCCGGCACTTGTCGCCCATGTGCTCCCGCAAGAACTGCACACCGATGTTCATGAGCTCCACCGCATCCAGGGCGCTGCGGCCCCGTTCCGGCTCGCCCGCCGCGTGGGCGGCCAGCCCATGGAAGAAATACTGGGTCTGGATGCAGGAGTTGGTGGACCCGGTGACCACCTCGTTCACCGTGTCCGGATGCCAGGTCAGGGCCGCGTCCAGGTTGCGCCAGACGTTGTCCCGGGCCATGAAAGCCTTGGCGGCGCCGCCCTCTTCACCGGGGCAGCCGTAGAACTCCACCGTGCCGGGGCGGCCGGTGGCCTGCAGATATTCCTTGATGGCCACCGCGGCAGCCATGCTGCCCGCCCCCAGCAGGTTGTGGCCGCAGCCGTGGCCGCAGCCGCCCGGGGTGCGGGGCACAGGTTCGGTGGCGCCCGCCTGCTGGGACAGCCCGCTCAGCGCGTCGTACTCGGCCAGAATGCCGATCACCGGTTTACCGCTGCCCCACCGGGCACAGAACGCGGTGTCGATGCCGGCCACGCCCCGCTCCACCGCAAAGCCCAGCTGTTCCAGCTCGGTGCAGTAAAGCTCGGCGGAGCGATGCTCCTGCAGGCTCAGTTCCGCAAAATCCCAGATCGCGTCGCTCAGGCGGCAGATCCGGTCCGCGTACCGGTCAATGGCCGCCAGGGCGGCCTGTTTGTTCGTTTGTTCCATTGTGGGTTCGCCTCGGTTCACAGCACCTTGCTCAAAAACTCCCGCAGACGGGGGTGCTGGGGATGCTCAAAGATATCGGCAGGGGTGCCCTGTTCCAGCAGCTTGCCGTCCGCCATGAACAGCACCCGGTTGCCCACTTCACGGGCAAAGCCCATCTCGTGGGTGACCACCACCATGGTCATGCCTTCCCGGGCCAGCTCCTTCATAACGTCCAGCACTTCGCCGACCATCTCCGGGTCCAGGGCGCTGGTGGGCTCGTCAAACAGCATGACCTCCGGCTCCATCATCAGCGCGCGCACAATGGCCACGCGCTGTTTCTGGCCGCCGGACAGCTGGATGGGGTACGCGTCGGCGCGGTCGGCCAGGCCTACCCGCTCCAGCAGCTTTCTGGCCTTTTCCTCGGCTTCGGGTCGGCTCATGTGCAGCACCTTCACCGGGGCCAGGGTCATGTTGTCCAGAATGGTCATATGGGGGAACAGGTTGAAATGCTGGAACACCATGCCCATCTTCTGACGGTGTTTGTCGATGTCCAGCTTGACCATCTTGCCGGCCTCGTTGCGCACCTTTTTCTTGGTGATGTCCACCCCGTCGAATACGATGGCGCCGCCGGTGGGCTCCTCCATCAGGTTCAGGCTGCGCAGGAAGGTGGATTTACCGGAACCGGAAGGCCCGATCACCACCATCACGTCGCCCTTGTTGATGTCCACGGTGATGCCGTCCAGCGCCTTGATGGCGCCCCGGTTGTAGTGCTTTTTGAGGTCTGTGACCTGGATCAGATTATCGACGGTCGCCACGGCGCATCCTCCTTTCAAAATAGGCAATGATCTTGCTGGTGGGGAAGGTCAGGCAGAAGTAGAGGGCAGCCACGACCAGCAGCGGCTCCAGCACCAGGAAGGTGCCGGCCTGGGCGGCCTTGACGGCGGCCATCAGATCCGCCACGCCGATGGTGTAGGTGATGGCGGATTCCTTGATGATGGTTACAAACTCGTTGCCGATGGCAGGCAGGATATTCTTGATGGCCTGGGGCAGCACGATAAACCGCATGGTCTGGCCCTGGTTAAGGCCCAGCGAGCGGGATGCCTCGGTCTGGCCCCCGTCCACCGACTGAATGCCCGCCCGGATGATCTCGGACAGGTACGCGCCGGAGTTCAGTGCCAGGGCCACCACGCCGGGCAGGAAACGGTTAAGTTTCAGAAAGCCCAGCACCGTGACCGAAGGCAGGTTGATCACATCCTTGCTGAACACCACCTGATAGACGATGAACAGCTGCACCAGCATGGGGGTAGCCCGGATTACCTCCACATAGACGGCGGCGATAAAGCTGATGGGGTTGAACCGGCTGACAACAGCCAGGAAGCCCTCCTCCCGCATATGGCCGTCCGGGGTCATGGCCAGGAATCGCAGGGGACGGAAGTTGCTCATCCGCATGACCGCCAGCACCAGCGCCAGCATAAAGCCCAGGATGACCGTAAACAGGGAAAGATAGACCGTGCAGAGCATGCCTTCCTTGAACATCTGGGCGTATTGGAAGGTCTTTTCAAAGCCGACGGCAGAAATGCTCATGGCAGAAACTCCTTTCGGGGGGTTCGTTCTGGAATGACGATTCCTCCCCGCCGGAGGACGGAGAGGAATTGTCGGTCATACAAGTCTGTGCCGGTAAATCAGGCGGCAGAGGAGGCGCTGGCATCCTCCAGCAGGCCCTCGTAGGTCTCGCCGGAAGCCAGTTCGTTGGCCTCGGCCACGAAGGTGTCCATGCTGCCGTCAGCCAGGGCGGCGGCAATGGCCTCGTTCACGCCGGCCAGCAGGGCTTCGTTGCCCTTGACCACGCCGATGGAGGAACCCTCCACCTCGTAGGGCACGTCGAAAGCAATGTACAGGTCAGGGTAGTTCTTCTGATAGCTCTCGGCCACCACGGTTTCAATGAAAGCGGCGTCCAGCTTGTCGCCCAGCAGGTCGGCGATCACGTCGGTCACCTTCGCCAGGGTCACCACGTCGGCGTCGGGGGTGTTCTCCATAGCCAGGTCATACTGGATGGAGCCCAGCTGAGCGCCGATGCTCAGGGAAGCGTCGTTCAGGTCGGCCAGGGAGGACCACTTGTCCTTGTTGGCCTGCACGGTCACCAGAGACTGGCCGCCCTGGTAGTAGATGTCGGAGAAGTCCATAGCCTCCATACGGTCAGGGTCCGGGCTCAGGCCGGCCATACCCAGGTCCACGTTGCCGGCGGTCACTTCAGCCAGCACGCCGTCAAAGTCCATGGGGATGACTTCCAGGGTCAGGCCCAGATAATCGGCGATGTACTGCGCCAGGGCCATATCAAAACCGGCCAGCTGGGCGTTGCCGTTCTCGTCGATGGCGTAGAATTCGTAGGGGGCGAAGTCCGGGCTGGTAGCCACGGTGAGCTTACCGTCGGTGACGGTGGTCAGTTCTTCCTTCCACCAGCCTTCGGGCTTCTCCTCAGCAGCGGAAGAATCCCCGGCGGCGGCGCTGCTGCCGGTGGCAGCAGAAGAACCAGTTTCGGAGCCGGAAGCAGCATTGCCGCAGCCGGCCAGCAGGCTGACCAGCAGAGTCAGCGCACAAACAATAGCGAATACCTTTTTCATGATTGATCCCATCCTTTCCAGTCGCGTTTGACTGTATATGCAGTATACATGAATATTCATGCATTTGCAATAGGTAAAGCAGCCGAACTATCCTCTTATTTTCCTGATTTTTCTGTGCAATATCCTGCAATTCACTTTAACCAAGCGAATTATCATGCATATTTTATGCATATATGCAGGAAATACAGGATTGACGGGCAGTGCCGGCAGCGGGTATACTGACCAAAAAAGGAGGGCTGCGGTATGGAACGGCTTCTGATTACCGGGGCAAACGGATTTCTGGGCAGCCGGGCAGCGGAATACTTTTCCGCCCGGCGCGGCTGGCAGGTACAGGCGGTGGGCCGCCGGGAGATGGATCTGACCGACCCGGCGGCGGTGGAACGGGTGTTCCGGGAATTTGGCCCCACCCGGGTGCTGCACACGGCGGCGGTATCCGACGTGGGCGCCTGCGCCGCTGACCCGGCGGGCAGCGAGCGGATCAATGTGGAGGGCACCCGGCTGATTGCTGAGGCCTGCGGCAAGGTTGGGGCCCGGCTGGTGTTCTGCAGTTCCGACCAGGTGTACCTGGGGCGGCCGGGCCGGGAAAACGGCGGCCCTTATAAAGAGGAAGAGCCCTGCGCCCCGGTGCAGCCCTATGGGCAGCAGAAGCTGGCCGCCGAAAGCCTTTGTGCAGCGCTGGCCCCGGGCGCAGTGAGTCTGCGGCTGACCTGGCTGTACGATGCCCGGCCCTATCCCTGCCGCCGGGGCGATCTGGCCCAGACGCTGCGGCGGATGGCGCAAAGCAGCCAGAGCACAGAGTTTGCCGCCGCCGACCGGCGGGGCGTGACCGACGTGTGGGAACTGCTGGCCAACCTGCCCGCTGCCTTTGATCTGCCGGGCGGGGTGTGGAACTGGGGCAGCCCCAACGAGGCCGGGCTGCCCATCTGCGAACTGGCCCGGCGAGGTCTGGCGGCGCTGGGCGCGGATCCGGGGCTGGCCCGGCCCAAGGACTACCCGCCCCGGGAACTGCGGATGGACCCGTCCAAAACCCGGGCCGCGGGGATACGGTTCGCGGACAGCGCCGAGGCGCTGGTACGGGCGCTGCAGTTTTGACAGAAAAAGGGAGGAACCCGTCCGGGTTCCTCCCTTTTCTATTCTATAAGGTATAGAGATTACCGCTCTTTGCTGTCGATCTCGGCGCGGATCTGGGCGATGAAGTCCTCCACGCTCATGACGCCGCCCTTTTCTTCCTTGCGGGCGCGCACGGCTACCTGGCCGTTCTCCATCTCCTTGTCGCCAACCACCAGCATATAGGGGATCTTCTTCAGCTGGGCCTCGCGGATCTTGTAGCCCATCTTCTCGCTGCGGTAGTCGGCCTCCACCCGGATGCCGGCCGCGTCCAGCTTCTCTTTCAGCTCACGGGCGTAGTCATGCTGCCGGTCGGTAATGGGCACGATCATGACCTGGGTGGGCATCAGCCAGGTGGGCAGGGCGCCGGCGTACTTCTCCAGCAGCAGGGCCAGGGTACGCTCGTAGCAGCCGATGGAGGTACGGTGGATGATATAGGGGGTGTGCTCCTGGCCGTCCTCGCCGGTGTAGACCATGCCGAACTTCTGGGCCAGCAGCATGTCGATCTGGATGGTGATCAGGGTGTCTTCCTTGCCGAACACGTTCTTGATCTGGATATCCAGCTTCGGGCCGTAGAAGGCGGCCTCGTCGATACCCACCTTGTACTCCAGGCCCAGGTGATCCAGGATCTTCTTCATCAGGCCCTGGGCTTCCTCCCACTGCTCGGCGGTGCCCTCGTACTTATCCTTGCGGTTGGGGTCCCACTGGCTGAACCGGTAGCTTACATCCTCGGCCAGGCCCAGGGTCTCCAACATCTCCTTGGCCAGCTCCAGGCAGCCGCGGAACTCCTGCTCCAGCTGATCGGGACGCAGCACGATGTGGCCCTCGCTGATGGTGAACTGACGCACACGGATCAGGCCGTGCATCTCGCCGGAGTCCTCGTTGCGGAACAGGGTGGAGGTCTCACCCAGGCGCATGGGCAGGTCACGGTAGCTGCGCTTGCGGTTCAGGTACACCTGATACTGGAACGGGCAGGTCATGGGACGCAGGGCAAAGCACTCCTTGGTTTCGTCGTGGGGATCGCCCAGGATGAACATGCCGTCCAGATAGTGGTCCCAGTGGCCGCTGATCTTGTACAGTTCCCGCTTGGCCATCAGCGGGGTCTTGGTCAGCAGGTAGCCCCGCTTCTGCTCGGTGTCCTCCACCCAGCGCTGCAGCAGCTGGATGGCACGGGCGCCGTTGGGCAGCATGACCGGCAGGCCCTGGCCGATCACATCCACGGTGGTGAAGTATTCCAGTTCACGGCCGATCTTGTTGTGGTCTCGCTTGAGGGCCTCCTCCTGCTGCTTCAGGTACTCCTCCAGCTGGCTGGCCTTGGGGAAAGCGATGCCGTACAGACGGTCCAGGCTGTCCCGGGACGCATCGGCGCGCCAGTAGGCGGCGGCCACCTTGGTCAGCTTGACCGCCTTGATGGCGCCGGTGCTCATCAGGTGGGGGCCGGCGCACAGGTCGGTGAAGTCACCCTGCTGGTACACGGTCAGCTCCCAGCCCTTTTCGGCGTACTCTTCCAGCAGCTCCAGCTTGTAGGTCTGGCCGGCAAAGATCTGGCGGCCCTCCTCCACGGTGATGGTGCGCTTCTCCAGCGGCAGGTCGGCCTTGACGATGGCCTTCATCTCCGCTTCAATGGCGGCAAAGTCGGACGGGGTCAGGGTGCGGTCAGCCTTGATGTCGTAGTACCAGCCGTTTTCCAGCGCGGGGCCGATGCCGAAGTGCGCGCCCGGGAACAGGTGCTGCACCGCCTGGGCCATCACATGGGCAGCGGTGTGCCAGAAAGCATGCTTGCCGCCCTCGTCCTCAAAGGTCAGGATTTCCAGGGCGCAGTCCTTATTCAGCGGGGTGCGCAGGTCGCACACTTCCCCGTTCACCTTGGCGGCGCAGGCGCTCTTGTACAGGCCCATGCCGATGCTCTTGGCCACGTCGGCGGCGGTGACGCCCGCCTCGTACTGCCGTACCGTGCCTTTCAGATCCACATTGATCATTGTCGTTTCCTCCATTCTTCGTTTGTTTTCCGCACGCCCTTGGGGCGGCGGGAATGAAAAAAGCCGCTTCATCCCGCAACTGCTGCCACGGGATGAAGCGGCGGTATGCACGCTCCACGGTTCCACCCGGATTGCGCCCTGTGAACAGGGTGCCTCTCGTTGTCGGCTGTAACGGGCCTGCCCGGCGGGGGTTCGCCCCCGCAGTTCCGCGGTTGGTAAGACCGGGCACCGCGCAAGGCCGCTCACAGCACGCTCCGGGGAGCGGCGGCCCTCTCTGCTGCGGCGGATGCGCCCGGCTCATGGCCGCATCGACACCTTTTGCAAGATGAAACAGTTTGATAACCGGCGGCGGAACATTGCGTTTCACCGTCGCCTATACTATACCCCCACCGTTTCCAAAAGTCAACTCTTTCTTGACATTGCACTAAATCTACCTTACAATAATACTGATATTTTGGTGGACCGTCTGGGGCGCCTGCCCCGCCTTACTGTTTTCTGGGGAAATCCCTTTTTATAAGTTTGCATTTTCATTCTGTGCACGGCGCGTTGTGGAGCGGTCCGTGTGATTGCTGTTGCCCGACTTATAAAAAACTGAATAACCTTTTGCAGAAGGCGCCCCCTTGTACGGCGGTCCATCTCAAGATAGCAAGTATATTTTGAGGAGTTGACACCATCCATGAACCCGAGCATTGTAATTGCGTGCGTCGTGGTGGGTCTGGTCGTTGCCGTAGTGGTGGGCGCCCTTGCGTTTTACGCAGGGTCGGTCTACCGGCGCAAAACGGCCGAGGCCAAGATCGGCAGCGCCGAAGAAGAAGCCAAGCGGCTGGTAAATGAAGCCATCCGCACCGCCGAACAAAAACGCAAGGAAGCCGTGGTGGAGGCCAAGGACGAAGTGTTCCGGCTGAAAGCCGAGGCTGACAAAGAGGTCAAGGAGCGCCGCGGCGAACTGACCCGTCAGGAGCGCCGCCTGGACCAGAAGGAAGAATCCCTGGACAAGCGCACCGCCGCCCTGGAAAAGAAAGAAGAAGACCTGAAGGGCCGCAGCGAGCTGGTGGAAGCCCGTCTGGATGAGCTGGAACAGCTGAAGCTGCGCCAGATGGAAAAGCTGGAAACCATCGCCGGCCTGACCCAGGAGGACGCCAAGCAGCTGCTGCTGAACCGCCTGGAAGAGGAACTGACTCACGAAAAGGCCATGCGCATCAGCGCCTATGAGGCCAACCTGAAGGACGAGGCAGACAACATCGCCCGTGAGATGATCGGCCAGGCCATCGCCCGCTGCGCGGCGGATCACTCCAGCGAGACCACCGTGAGCGTGGTGCCGCTGCCCAGCGACGAGATGAAGGGCCGGATCATCGGCCGTGAGGGCCGGAACATCCGCGCTCTGGAGACCGCCACCGGCGTGGACCTGATCATCGACGATACCCCCGAAGCTATCACCCTGTCCAGCTTTGACCAGACCCGCCGGGAGGTTGCCCGGATGGCGCTGGAGAAGCTGATCAGCGATGGCCGTATCCATCCCGCCCGCATTGAGGAAACGGTGGAGAAATGCCGCCGCGAGCTGGAAATCAGCATGAAGCGGGAGGGCGAAAAGGTCGTGATGGATCTGGGCCTGCACGGCATCCATCCCGACATGGTCAAGCTGCTGGGCCGCCTGCGGTTCCGCACCAGCTTCGGCCAGAACGTGCTGAATCACTCGCTGGAAGTGGCCTGGATCTCCGGGCTGCTGGCCGCCGAGATGGGCGTGAATGTGACCCAGGCCCGCCGCGCCGGCCTGCTGCATGACATCGGCAAGGCGCTGGACCACGAGATCGAAGGCAGCCACATCCAGATCGGTGTGGAGATCGCCCGCAAGTACAAGGAGAGCCCGGCTGTCATCCACGCGATCGAGGCCCACCACGGTGACGTGGAGCCCAAGACTCCGCTGGCCTTTATTGTCATGGCGGCCGACGCCATCAGCGCCGCCCGTCCGGGTGCCCGCCGTGAGAATCTGGAAAGCTATATCAAGCGTCTGGAGAACCTGGAAGAAATCAGCTGCAGCTTCGAGGGCGTGGAAACCGCCTTTGCGGTGCAGGCCGGCCGCGAGGTGCGGATCATGGTCAAGCCCGAGGCTGTCAACGACGATCAGCTGATTCTGATGGCCCGCGCCATCACCAAGAAGATCGAGGAAGAGCTGGATTACCCCGGCCAGATCAAGGTGAATGTGATCCGCGAGAGCCGTGCGGTGGAATACGCGAAATAAACCCCAACACGCGCCGGAGCGCGGGCGGAAAGGCACTGCGCCTTTTCCCTGCTGCGCTCCGGCGCGCTGTGTTTTTGCTGATATCCGTTTTTACATAGTAAGGAGTTTTCCCCATGCCTGTGCAATACGCCCGCTCTTCCCTGAAAACAGCCCGGCTGCTGCTCATTCCGCTGGGCGCCGCTTTGCTGGCAGCCCTGTGTCTGCCCCTCTATGCGCTGCGCGCCCGCGTGGAGCGCTCAACCGCCGCCGACTGGGCCGACGCTTCTCAGCGTTCTTCCCTGCAAGCCGGCGTGGAAGGTGCCGTGCAGGAGAATGATGTTCTTGTGCTGACCGGCTGGGCCCTGGATGAGGGCGTACAGTACGACAGCTACAACTGGGGCAACGGCGGGCCGGTTCGGGGCCCCTGGAATGACAGCCGGTTTGCGCTGCTGGATTCGACGAACGGTACCTTGTATCTGCTTCCCACGCAGGCGTCCGAGCCGGCAGAGGATGCGGCCTGGCTGCCGCAGGACGGGCTGAACTACGGCCGCCCCTGCCTGACTAGCCGCGTTTCGCTGTCCAAACTGCCGGAGCGAGCGGAAATCTGCGTGACCTTTACCCTGCCGGACGGAAGCCGGTACCTGTATCATACCGGTGAGGAGGTGCGCCAATGATCGCCCAAAAGCAGCGGATCCAAACTCGCGTCCTGCTGTATGCGGGAATCTTTGTGGTGTTTTTTGTTTTCAACAGCTGCCTTGTATTTCGTGCCGACGATCTGCGATATATGTCTGCACCGGAAGATTACGGCAGCCTTTGGAACTGGTTTGTTTACTATTACCTGAACTGGAGCGGCCGGGCTCTGCACCTGCTCTACGTTCCCCTGACCCGGATGCCGGTCTGGATATTCCGCACCCTGAACGCACTGGTACTCACCGGGCTGGCCTGGTGCCTGGAACGTCTGGCCGCCTGCTTTATTCTTCCTGCCAATGAAAAGCCCGCACTGCCTGCCCTGACGGTGGCCGCAGGCGCCTTGACGGTGTGCACTTCCTCGCTGTTCAACACGGTACTTTGGGGCTGCGCTTCCCTCTCCTTTGTGTGGGGACTGGCCGCCTGTCTGTTTACGGTCTGGGTCATATGCCGGGCTTTCTGCGGCGAAGCGGTTTCGCCCTTTTTATGGATTGCGGCGGCTCTCTGTGCCTGTTTTGCCGCCTATGCTGAGCAGCCTGCTGCTACCCTGCTGGGCTGCCTGCTGGCACTTCTGGCCGCCTTTTTGCTGAGCCGGCGCCGTATCCCCCTCCCCTTTTGGGCAGTACTGGGCCTGACTGCCGTAAACTGCGCAGTAAACCTGGCCGCACCGGGCAACGGTGTGCGCAGCTTTGCTGAAACCATTTCCCGCTGGCCGGATTACGGCAGCTACAATCTGTGGCAGAAGCTGGCACTGGGTCTTACCTACGGGCTGGACGCCCTGACCGGACCGTTAGCGCGCTATGTATTTATTCTGGCCGGGCTGCTGACCCTGCGTCTATTGCTGTGCCGCCGCTGGCTGCCGGCGCTGATGGGGATTCTCTGTACCGGATACTGGATGCTGGCCAGTGCCCGGGATTTTGTTCCGGCTGTGGAACCGCTGTTTGCCTTTGTGTCCGGTGACAATCTGTACGGCGGCGGCAACCATGCGCTTTTGCTGACCTGGCTGGGACTGTTCTTCTGGTTCCTGCTCTGCGGGCTTCTGCTGGCAGACGGCGGCCAGCCCGATTGGGCAGCCGGTTTGATGGGGCTGGCAGTGCTGGCGAACCTGGTGGTAATGGGTTTTTCTCCCTCCCTCTACGCTTCTCTGGAGCGCCCTTTCTATGTGAGCAATATTCTGATCAACCTGCTGAGCCTGCGCCAACTATTTCGCGGCGCGGTGGAGAGCCGTTTACCCCGCTGGGCTTTCTGGTTGCCCTCGGCGGTTCTGACCGCTTATGGGCTTCTCACCATGTACCGTGCCTTTATCATGCCAGTGGCATAAAACGGTTACCGTATTTAATCAAAACAGGGCGCGCTGCCATTGGCAGCGCGCCCTGTTTGCTGTTATTTGTATGAACGAGATCAGCCGTTCTGCTGCTTCTTGCGGGCCTCGATGGCGGCAAGAGCGTCCTTGCGGCTCAGGTCGATGCCGCGCTGGCCGATGTCGGTGACCATGACGATCAGCTCGTCGCCCACCGCGACCACGTCCTCCACCCGCTCTACACGCTTGGTGTCCAGCTTGGAGATGTGGCACAGGCCTTCCTTGCCGGGAGCGATCTCCACGAAGGCGCCGAAGTTCATCAGACGGGTCACGCGGCCCTTGTAGATGGCGCCGATCTCGGGATCTTCCACGATGGTCTTGATGGTGTGGATGGCCCGGTTGGCATCGTCGATGTCCACAGCGGAGACGAACACATGGCCGTCTTCCTCCACGTCGATCTTGCAGTTGCAGTTGGCGCAGATCTCCTGGATGACCTTACCGCCCTTGCCGATGACATCCTTGATCTTGTCCACAGGGATGACCATGGACAGCATCTTGGGCGCGTACTTGGACAGCTGCTCACGGGGAGCGGGGATGACCGGCAGCATGATCTCGTCCAGGATGAACAGGCGGCCCTTGCGGCACTTCTCGAAGGCTTCCTCGATGATGTCGTAGGTCAGACCGTCGATCTTGATGTCCATCTGGATGGCGGTGATGCCCTTATGGGTACCGCCCACCTTGAAGTCCATATCGCCGTGGAAGTCCTCCACGCCCTGGATGTCCAGCATGGTCATCCAGCGGTCGCCCTCGGTGATCAGGCCGCAGCTGATGCCGGCCACGGGGGCCTTGATGGGCACGCCCGCATCCATCAGCGCCAGGGTGCTGCCGCAGATGGAAGCCTGGCTGGTGGAGCCGTTGGAGGACAGCACCTCGCTGACCAGACGGATGGTGTAGGGGAACTCCTCCTGCGAGGGGATCATGGGCAGCAGGGCACGCTCGGCCAAAGCGCCGTGGCCGATCTCACGACGGCCGGGGCTGCGGGGCGCGCGGGCCTCGCCCACGGAGTAGGGCGGGAAGTTGTAGTGATGGATATAGCGCTTGTAGGGCTCGGTACCCAGGTCGTCCATCAGCTGGCTGTCCTTGGTGTTGCCCAGGGTGCAGACGGTGAGCACCTGGGTCTGGCCACGGGTGAACATACCGCTGCCGTGTACGCGGGGCAGGATGCCCACTTCGGCGGCCAGAGGACGGATCTCGTTGATGCCGCGGCCGTCCACACGCTTGCCTTCATCCAGCAGCCAGCGGCGCACCACGAACTTCTGCATCTTGTACATGATCAGCTCGATGGTGGCGGCGTCCAGATCGGGGTACTCCTCTTCCAGACGGGCGCGGATGGGGCTCAGGCGGGCGTCCCGCACGTTCTTGTCATCGGTGTCCATAGCGGCCTTGAAGTCGTCCAGGTACTTGTCCTTGACCGCATGGTACAGGTTCATGTCCAGATCGGCGCTCTGGAATTCCACCTTGGGCTTGCCGATCTCGGCCACGATGCTGTTGATGAAGGCGATGACCTTCTTGATCTCGGTGTGGGCCATCTTGATGGCGTTCAGCATGGTGGTCTCGTCCACCTCGTTGGCGCCGGCCTCGATCATGACGATCTTCTGCTCGGTGGCGGCCACAGTCAGCTGCAGGTCGCTCTTTTCACGCTGCTCCAGGGTGGGGTTGACCACCAGTTTGCCGTCCACCAGACCCATGAAGACGCCGCCGATGGGGCCCTTCCAGGGGATTTCGCTGATGGACAGGGCGATGGAGGTACCGATCATGCCGGTGATCTCCGGGCTGCAGTCCTGATCCACGCTCATGACGGTCATGGTGACGCAGACATCGTTGCGCATCTCCTTGGGGAAGAGCGGACGGATGGGACGGTCCACCACGCGGCTGGTCAGGATGGCCTTCTCGCCGGGGCGGCCCTCACGGCGCAGGAAGCTGCCGGGGATGCGGCCCACAGAGTAGAGCTTTTCCTCAAACTCCACGCTCAGCGGGAAGAAGTCGATGCCCTCGCGGGGCTTCTCGCTCATGGTCACGTTGCAGAGCACCACGGTTTCGCCGTAGCGCACCAGGCAGCTGCCGTTGGACAGGCCGCACATCTTGCCGGTTTCCACCACCAGCGGGCGGCCGGCCAGTTCCATCTGGTAGGTCTTGTAATTGGGGAAGGTCTCGTGCCGGGACGCGAATTCCAATGCCATTTGTTCTACCTCCTGCATATAGGGGCGGCGCGCGCTGCGCAGACCGCCCGGGATTTTGTTCGTCCGCAACAGGCCCGGCGCGGCTTTAGCAATAAATCCAGGCGTTTTGAGGGGGACCAAAACGGCTCGATTCACTGCTAAAACACACGCAGACAGGCCCTTTGCGGGCTATGAAAAAACAGAGAGGCAGGCGGCCCGGGACGGCCCGCCTGCCTCAAGGCGACGATTACTTGCGCAGACCCAGCTTGGCGATCAGGGCACGGTAGCGCTCGATGTCCTTCTTCTGCAGATAGGCCAGCAGGTTGCGGCGGCGGCCGACCATCTTCAGCAGGCCGCGGCGGCTGTGGTGGTCATGGGGGTTGGCCTGCAGATGCTCGTTCAGGTGGTTGATACGGGCGGTCAGCAGAGCGACCTGGACCTCCGGAGAACCGGTGTCGTTCTCATGCACGCGGGCGGACTCGATGATGTTCAGCTTGTTTTCCATGTTCAGTTACCTCACTTTTATATATTTGCCGACAGCTCAGCGGAGGGAACGAGGAATCCCTGATGCAGGGCATACTCCCCTCGCCGGGCCACGGTATCGATAATCAGTATACCACACCACCTGCCGGATTACAAGCGGTTTTGTGGATGATTTTTACCGGGCTTCAACCGCGCTGCCCGCCCCGCCGGGGGCGAAGTAGGCGGCCGCTTTGGCGGCGGCGTCCTGCACGCAGGCGGTCAGCTCTTCCAGAGTATCAAATTTGCGGCTGGGGGCCAGATACTCGTAGAATTCCAGCACCGGCTGCGCCCCGTAGAGATCACCGGTAAAGCCCGGGATGAAGGTCTCACAGGTGGGGTTCTGGCCGCTGCTGTTCACGGTGGGCCGGGTGCCCAGGCCGGTGGCCCCGGCGTACCAGGTGCCGCCGATCTGCACCCGGGTTATGTAAATGCCGAAGCGGGGCTGGATGAAGCCCTCCGGGAACACCTGGTTGATGGTGGGAAAGCCCAGCGTATGGCCCAGCCCCTGGCCGCGGCGCACCGGGAAATCGATGCGGTAGGGCCGGCCCAGCATGGTATTGGCGGCGGTGATGTCCCCGGCTTCCAGCGCGGCCCGGATGCGGGTGGAGCTGACGCTCTTTCCCTGCCACTGGGCCATCTCCACCTGCACCACCCGGATACCCCGCTGCCCGCAGAGGGTGCGCAGGGTTTCCACATTGCCGGCGGCCTTTTTGCCGAAGGTGAAGTTATCGCCGCAGAACACGGCCTTGGCGCGGAATACCCCCACCAGAATCTGATCCACAAATTCCTCGGGGGACTGGCCGCAGACCTCCTCAAACGGGGGTTCCAGATAGACCTGGACGCCCAGGTCCGCCATGACCCGGTGCTTGTCGGCCTCGGTTTCCAGGCGGCCGCCCTTCAGCTGATGGGACAGCGGCAGCCGGAAGGTAAACACCCCGGCGGCCAGCCCTTCAGCCCGGGCGCAGTCCACCGCGGCCTTGATGACCGACTGGTGCCCGATGTGCACCCCGTCGAAAAAGCCCAGGGCCACCGCGCTTCCCTGCGGGCAGTCCAGGCTCTGTACTCGATCGCTGATCTGCAAGAACCGACTCATCCTCTCTCGATAAACAGTTTTTCCGCCCGGAGTGCGCCGTCCGCATCGCAGCGGCCCACGCCGAGGAACCCGCCGTCCGGCCCGTAGAGCCGGTAGCGGCCGACGGGATGGCCGCAGCGCCAGGTGGGCGCACCGTTGGCCAGACGGCCCGCGGTGGCCGCATCGGCGGTAAGGGCGGGCAGGTGCGCAAACACCGTGTCCAGCCCGATCAGCAGGGCGGAGACGTTCTCCCCCGCTGCCAGAATCTCTTCCAGTGTATGGCTGCCGGCCAGGGTATAGGCCCCGGCCCGGGTACGCCGCAGGGCCGCCATGGTGGCCACGGTGCCCAGCGCCGCGCCGATCTCCTCCAGCAGCACCCGCACATAGGTGCCCTTGCCGCAGAGGATGCGCAACCGGTACTCATTCGGCCCGCAGGGGCCCAGATACTCCAGTTCGTGGATCACCACCGGGCGAGGGGTGCGCTCCACCTCTTTGCCCTGGCGGGCGGCCTTATAGAGAGGCACGCCCCCCACCTTGACCGCCGAGTACATGGGCGGCAGCTGCATCTGCGGCCCCAGAAAACGGGGCAGCACGGCTTTGAGTTCCGTCTCCCCCACCGTGACCGGTGCGGTTTCGAGCACCGTGCCGGTCACATCGCCGGTATCGGTGCGCTCGCCCAGGCGGATCACCGCCTCGTACTCCTTGTCGTGATTGGTCTGCAGGTCCACCGCCTTGCGGGCGGGGCCCACAAACACCGGCAGCACGCCGGTGGCCATCGGGTCCAGGGTACCGGAATGGCCCAGCTTTCGGGTGTGCAGCACCCCGCGCAGTTTGGCCAGCACGTCAAAGCTGGTCCAGCCGGCGGGCTTGTCTACCACCAGCACCCCGTTCAGCTCGCTCATTCTTCCTCCTGTGCGGCGGCCATGCGGCGGAATTCCTTTTCTACCTCATCCAGCACCGCCTGCTTGGCGTTTTCCAGGTTGCCCTCCAGCTCGCAGCCGGCGGCCTGGTTGTGGCCGCCGCCGCCCAGACGGCGGGCGATGGCGCAGGCGTCCACCCCTTTGATGGTGCGCACGCTGATCTTGCAGCTGCCGGCGGGCAGCTGGCGCATGGTAATACCCACCTGCACCCCCTCGATCATGCGGGGCAGGCTGGTAATGCCCTCCAGCTCACCGGGGGTGACGCCACTGCTGGCAATCTGCTCCTTGGTCAGGCAGATCACGGCGCAGCGGCCGTCAAAGAAATACTCCAATCCGGCCAGCGCCATCCGCTCGATCTCCATCAGAGCCCGGGACTTGTTTTCAAACAGCAGCGGGTTCAGATCCTCCACGCGGGCGCCCAGTTCCATCAGGCGGGCAGCGGTGCGGTGGGTGCGGGCGGTGGTGTTGGCAAACTTGAAGCAGCCGGTGTCGGTGGACAGGCCGGTATACAGGCAATCCGCGATGAGCGGGGTGATCTCGATCCCCAGCAGGGGGATCAGATCCGCCAGGATCTCGGCGGTTGCGGCCGCCGAGTCGTCCAGCAGGGTCTCCCCCGCGTAGCCCGCGTTGGAGCCGTGGTGGTCGATGCACAGGTCCACCCGCTCGCTCCAGGGGCGGGCCCGGTCCCCGAACAGCTGGATGCTGGCCACGTCGATGGCCAGCACGCAGCCGGGGGTGAACTGATCCGGCGTATACATCGGGATCTGCATATAGCTATACATGGACGGGATGGGGTCGGCACAGAATACCGCCGCCTGCTTGCCCAGCGCCCGCAGCGCGTGGCACAGGGCCGCGGCGCTGCCGGTGGTGTCCCCATCGGGATTTTTATGGCACAGAAGCAGGATATCCTCCGCATTCAGAAGGCGGCTGACCATCTCCTCCGGCTGTAAACGATCCGTCATGGATGCTCTCCTTTCGGCTTACTCCTCCTGCGGCTCGCCGGATTTCTCCAGCCCGGCCAGCAGTTCGTTGATATGAGCTGCGTAGGCGGCGCCGTCATCGGCGCAGAACACAAAGCGCGGGGCTTTGCGGATGTGCATGCGGCGGGATACCTCGGTGCGCACATGGCCGCTGGCCTTGTTGAGCGCCTTGACCGCCTCGGCGGTGGCCTGGTCGGAGGCCCCCATCACGCTGATGTGCACCCGGGCCTGGTCCAGATCCGGGGTCACGTCCAGGCGGGTGACGGTGAGCAGGCCCGCGCCGGTAAGGCGCGGGTCCTTCATCTGGCCGATGATGCCGATGACCTCCCGCTTCATATCCTGGGCCAGACGGCCCTGATTTTTACTGGGCATGGTACGCCCTCCTCTCAGTCACGATACTCCTCGAGGATGTAGGCCTCGAAGATGTCGCCCTCCTTGATGTCGGAGAACTTCTCCAGCGTGACGCCGCACTCGTAGCCCTGGGCCACTTCCTTCACGTCGTCCTTGAAGCGGCGCAGGGAAGCGATCTCGTCCTCGGTGACCACGATACCGTCGCGCACCACGCGGATCTTGCTGTTGCGGGTAATCTTGCCTTCCAGCACATAGCTGCCGGCCACCAGGCCCACGCTGCTGATCTTGTAGACCTGCCGGACTTCCAGACGGCCCTGCTCCACTTCGCGGATCTTGGGCGCCAGCATGCCCTTCATAGCGTCGGTCACGTCGTTGATGGCGTCGTAGATAACGCGGTACATCCGCATCTCCACCTCGGCCTGGGCGGCCTCTTCCTTGGCGATGGGGTCGGGACGGACGTTGAAACCGATGATGATGGCGCCGGAGGCGTTGGCCAGCATGACGTCCGACTTGTTGACGGCGCCCACGCCGGTGTGGATGACCTTGACCCGCACCTCGTCGTTGCTGATCTTCTCCAGACTCTGCTTGACCGCTTCGGCGCTGCCCTGCACGTCGGCCTTGACGATGATGTCCAGTTCCTTGCGCTCGCCCTCGGCGATCTGGCTGAACAGATTGTCCAGGGTGACCTTCTGGTAGGTGCTGAACTGACGCTCCTTGGCCTCGGTGGCGCGCTGGTCGGCCAGCTCGCGGGCCAGCTTTTCGTCGGCTACCGCGTCGAACAAATCGCCTGCGGCGGGCACCTCGGTCAGGCCGGTGATCTCCACGGGGGTGGAGGGGCCGGCCTGCTCGATGTACTGGCCCTTGTCGTTCTTCATGGTACGCACGCGGCCCACAGCGGTGCCGGCGATGATGCAGTCGCCCTTATGCAGGGTACCGTTCTGCACCAGGATGGTGGCCACGGGGCCCTGGCCCTTGTCCAGACGGGCTTCCACCACGGCGCCCTTGGCGCGGCGGTTGGGGTTGGCCTTGAGTTCCTTGACCTCGGCCACCAGCGCGATGTTCTCCAGCAGCTCGCTGATGCCCTGGCCGGTCAGCGCGGACACGGGCACGCAGATCACGTCGCCGCCCCACTGCTCGGGAACCAGTTCGTACTGGGTCAGCTGTTCCATGACACGCTCGGGATTGGCAGTGGGCTTATCCATCTTGTTGATGGCCACGATGACCGACACCTGGGCGGCCTTGGCGTGGTTGATGGACTCGATGGTCTGGGGCATGATGCCGTCGTCGGCCGCCACCACCAGAACGGCGATGTCGGTCATGTTGGCGCCGCGGGCACGCATGCTGGTAAACGCCTCATGGCCCGGGGTATCCAGGAAGGTGATGGGCTTGCCGCCGCTCATGACCTGGTACGCACCGATGTGCTGGGTGATGCCGCCGGCCTCGCCCGCGGTCACGTGGGTCTTGCGGATGGCGTCCAGGATGCTGGTCTTGCCGTGGTCGACGTGGCCCATGACCACCACGACCGGCGGGCGCTCCACCAGATCGGCCTCGTTGTCGGCTTCCACCTCAAACAGGCGTTCCTCGATGGTCACATGGACTTCCTTCTCCACCTTGGCGCCGAATTCTTCGGCCACGATGGCGGCGGTGTCGTAGTCCACCACCTGGCTGACGCTGGCCATCACGCCCAGGCCCATCAGCTTCTTGATCACGTTGCTGGCGGTCTGCTTCAGACGGCTGGCCAGTTCACCCACGGTGATCTCGTCGGGGATCTGCACCTTCAGCTGGGCCTTGCGGGCCTTTTCCAGCTGGATGCGCTGCAGGCGCTCGGCCTCGGTCTCCCGGCGCTTCTGGAAGGGCTGACGGCCCCGGTTCTTGTTGTTGGTGAACTTCTGCTTGTTGCCGGCAGGGGTGGGCTTGCGGCGGTTCTCCACGTTCTTGGTGCCCGCCAGCTCGGTGTACCGCTCGTTGAACTTATCCAGGTTCACGTCCACGGTACGGGTGTCCACCACCTTGGTCACGACCTCCCGCTTGGGGGCCTCTACCGTCTCGGTAGGCTGGGCCTCGCCCTGGGGCTCGGCCTGCTTCTTTTCCTTCTTCTTATGGCGCGGGGTGGGCATCTCCACCACGGTGCCGTCGGCCTTCTTCAGGATCTCGCTCTCCTTGGGCTTCGGCTTCGGGGCGGAATCCAGGTAGGCGTCCAGGCTGGGCTCCTCGGTCTCCTTGGTGAAATGCTCAAAAATGTAGTTCAGCTCGGCCTCGTCCAGGTTGGAAGCGGTCTTCTTCGGCTCGCCGCCCCGGGCAGCCAGCAGGTCGATGATCTGCTTGGCCGGCTTGTTCAGGTCTTTGGCTACTTCGCTTACTTTATATTTGATAACCATTAGCGGTCCTCCTTTGTCTGCGTCAGGCTGTTCTTGCACAGAACGGCGAGGTTCTGGTCGATTACGGCAAATACCCCCACCGGCTTGTGGGCGATGGCGGCCAGTTCGGCCTGGGTATGGGGCAGCGCCACAACCGGCACCAGCCCCTCGCAGAAATTCTGCACCCGTTTGGCCGTTTTGGGGCTCAGGTCGGCGGCCAGCAGCACCAGCTGGGCCCGGCCCCGCATCACATTGTCGGCCACCGGGTCAAAGCCCATTACGAGCTTGCCGGCCCGCCGGCAGAGCGACAGGGCCTGAAAGGCTTTATCACTGGTCATGGGCGGCCTCCTTCATCTGCTGCTCCATGGCGTCGTACACCTCGGGGGGGATGGGCGTGTCCAGCGCGCGCTCGATCCGTTTGGCCTTGCGGGCTTTGGCCAGGCACTGGACGCTGGGGCACACATAGGCGCCGCGGCCGGGCTTTTTGCCGACCAGATCCAGCGAGATCTCCCCCGCCGGGCTGCGCACCACCCGCACCAGCTCCTTTTTGGGTTTGGATTCGTTGCAGCCCAGGCACCGGCGCAGCGGGATCTTTCGTTGTTGCATCTTGGGGGTTCACTCCTTTCCGGATTTTGCACGGGAGGGCAGGGCCCTCCGCGGATTACTCTTCGCCGTAATAGCCGCTTTCGGGGCGGATATCGATATTATACCCCGTCAGCCGGGCGCACAGGCGGGCATTCTGGCCCTTGTTGCCGATGGCCAGGCTCAGCTGGGCATCGGGCACGGTAACGCGGCAGCTGCGGGTGTCGCCCTCCAGCAGCTCCACCTTCAGCACCTTGGCGGGGCTCAGGGCGGCGGCGATGAACTGGGTGATGTCCTCGCTCCAGGGGATCACGTCGATCTTCTCGCCGTTCAGGGCCTCCACGATCTTGGAAACACGGCTGCCGTGCACGCCGATGCAGGCGCCCTGGGGATCCACGTTGGGGTCCTTGCTGGCCACGGCGATCTTGGTGCGGGCGCCGGCCTCGCGGCTGATGGCCTTGATCTCCACGGTACCGTCAAAGATCTCGGGCACCTCCATCTCGAACATCCGCTTGACCAGACCCGGATGGGTACGGCTGATCATGACCTTGGGGCCGCGGTCGGTGACGATCACGTCCACCACGTAGACCTGCAGGTGCTGGCCCTCGTAGAACTCCTCGCCGGGAACCTGCTCGCCCTTGGGCAGGATGGCGTTGCCGCCCTTGCCCAGATCCAGCGCCACGATGCCGCGCACCGGGTCGATGGAGGTGACGGTGCCGCTGACGATCTCATGGGCCTTGGACTGCATCTCGCTGTACTGCAGGCTGCGCTCGGCTTCCCGGATGCCCTGCCGGATCACGTGCTTGGCGGTCTGGGCGGCGATACGGCCGAACTCCTTGGTCTTGAGCGGGGTGACCACCCGGTCGCCCAGCGCGTAGGTCTTGCGGATGGCGTGGGCCTCCTCCAGGGTCATCTGGGTGTGGGGGTTCTCCACCTCTTCCACCACGTCCCGCACCAGGGAGACGGTGAACTTGCCGGTTTCGGGGTTGATCTCCACCAGAACGTTGTCGTCCTCCACCTCGTAATCCTTCTTGACGGCGATCACGATGGCCGCGCGGATCTTCTCCACCATATCGCTCACAGCGATGCCCCGCTCCTTGCACAGCTGGGCAAGCGCCTCAAAAAACTCGTTGTTCATTTCTGCGGTTTCCTCCTGTTTATTGTATGCGGTTTTCTTCCGCGGGAATCGTCGTTCAGCCGAACAGGTCCTCGTCGTCGCACAGCTTGATGAAGCTGGCGGCGGCAGCGTCAAAGCTTACCGGACCTTCCGGGGTTTCCAGGGTGACCAGGCTGCCCTCTTTGCCGGTGAGCAGGCCGGCCAGTTCCCGGCGGCCCTGTTCATCCGGGCGGATCAGCCGGGCGGCCACCTTCTGGCCGCGGCAAAGCGTAAAATGCTCGTCCCGGGTCAGGCGGCGGCCCAGACCAGGGCTGCCCACCTCCATATAATAGCTCTGCTCGATGGGATCGGCGGCGTCGATCACCGGGTCGATAGCCCGGCTCACCGCCTCACAGGTATCGGTATCCAACGGGATATCCCGGTCGATCAGGATGCGCAGGAACCAGTCCGGCCCTTCCTTTTCAAACCGCACGTCCCACAGCCGCAGGCCCATGCCCTCCACGACCGGGCGCACCAGAGTCTCCACCACCTGCGCGGTGCTGGGGCCGCCTTTTGCCTTCGCCATGAAAAACCTCCTAAACAAACAAGAAAAGCGGACCTTGCGGCCCACTTTCCATGCTGATCATCGTACAGTAGCACTATACCACAAAGCCTTGCTATTTGCAAGCCTTTTGCGAGATTTGCCCGCTTTGCGGGCGCGCCGGAGGCCAGAGCCGCCGCAGTGCGGCGGCCGCCGGACGCTCCACCGTATAGGTAAGCAGCGCCGCCACCCCCAGCGAGACCGCCAGGATCAGCGCAAAGTATCGCCACATCCAGACGGTATCCCCCAGCTGATTGGGCGGGGTGTCCCCCTGCCAGGGCGGCAGGCGCAGGTGGTATTTCAGCTGCACCGCCAGCCACTGGTGCCACAGATAGAACTGGTAGCTGATCCCGCTGAGAAAAGCCCAGACCCGCCCGCCGGGCAGCCGCACCCCCAGGCACAGGCCCACAAGGGCCAGCGCCAGGCAGAACACCAGCGGCATGCGGCAGAGCAGCTGTGCCCGCTGGATGTTGCCCATGTCGTTCATATACCGCAGCACCCGGGCCGCCGCCCACAGGGCGCCCGCCGCCAGCAGGGTAAAGCCCCACCGCCAGCGCCCCTGCACCCGGCAGCCCAGCCCGGCCACCGCCATCGCTGCCGCAAAGCCCAGCGCCAGCACCCCGGCAAAGGCGGGCAGCTGGTTGAAGGTGAAGGAATACCGCCAGTCATCAAAGCGGGTGATCCAGATACTCCAGCCTGCCTGCACCGCGCACAGCCCGGCAAAGGTTAGCACTGGCCGGGCCCGGAAAGCCCGGGCCAGCAGCGGGAACAGCAGGTAGAACTGCACCAGTACCCCTACCGTCCACAGGGCCCCGTTGGTGCGGGCCCAGATATAGCTTTCCGGAAACAGGGTGGGAACCAGCAGCAGATGGGCCAGAATGTCCTTGATCAGGTGGGCATCCAGCCCCCGCTGCACAGCGTCCACCGCACCGCAGAGCAGGGTGGCCGCCCAGTAGGCAGGCACCAGCCGCACCACCCGCCGCCAGAAAAAGCCCGGCGTACCCGCAAAAGGCCGGCCCTCCGCCGCGTCCAGCGCGTGGGGCAGGTACAGGCAGAACGCCGACAGCAGAATCATGCCGTCCACCCAGGCACAGCCGGTGCGCAGCAGATAGTCCAGCTTTCCGCCGCCGATCCAGGTCTGCTGCCAGAAGTGAAAGGCGGCCACCATCCCGACGGCCAGCACCCGGAACACGTCCGCCCCCTGCGGCCGGGCCAGTTCCCGGCGCCAGGCGGGTATTGTGCTTACAGCACCCATTCGCCGTTTTCGAAGATGGGCACTTCCCGGCCGTCGGCTGTCCAGCCGGTAACGGTCATGGTGGCGCTGCCCACCATCACGTCCTCGTGGATGTCCGACAGGTTCAGGCCCTTGGCGGCCAGGGCGGGCTTTTCCATGCTCTCGCCGCCCCGGATATTCTCGGGATAGCCCTCGCCAAAGGCGATGTGGCAGGCGGCGTTCTCGTCAAACAGGGTGTTGTAGAACAGCACCCCCGCCTGGTTGATAGGGCTGGAGGCCGGCACCAGCGCCAGCTCGCCGATATGGCTGGCGCCCTCGTCGCTGGCCAGCATCTCCTTCAGCTGCTCCTCCCCGGCGCGGGCGGCACAGCGCACCACCTTGCCGTTCTCAAACCAGACGGTGAAGTCCTCCACCAGCTGGCCGTTGTAGGCAAAGGGCTTGGTACCCTTGACCACGCCGTCCACCTTATCCCGGTGAGGGGCGGTGAACACCTCCTCGGTGGGGATGTTGGCGATAAAGGTGGCGCCGGCGGGGGTGGTGCTGTTGGCCCCGGCCCAGACTGCGTCATCGGCCAGGCCCACCGTCAGGTCGGTGCCCTCGGGGGTGGTCATCCGCACCCGGACAAGCCCCAGCTCGTTGAGCTTGTCCCGCCGGGCAGCCGTGGCGTCCACATGCTCCCGCCAGGCGTCCACCGCGCTGCGGCCGGACTGCACCCGGCAGGCGGTGAAGATGCGCTGCCACAGAGTCTCGATAGCCTCTTCCTGAGGCAGGTCCGGGAACACCTTGCGGGCCCAGGCCGGGGACGGGATAGCCACGATGCACCACTGCACCCGGTTGGAATGGGTATACGCCTGCCAGGGGCGCAGCGCCGCCTGACGGGCCAGCGCCACCCGGTTCACCTTGCCTGCGTCCAGGCCTTTGTACAGTTCCGGGTCCTCGGCCACCACATGCAGGATGCACACCCCGCCGGGAGCTTCAGCATAGTCCAGATAGCTGCGCAGCAGCCAGGGCTTGTTGTCGCAGAGTTCCGATTCCTCCGCCTTTTCCATGTCCAGACGGGCCAGTTTTTCATCCTTATACCGCACCAGCACCCGGGCGGCCCCGGCCTCGTAGCCGGCGGCGGCGCACAGGCGGGCAAAGTCGGCCCCTTCCACCGGGGCCTGCACGATCAGGGTCTGGCCTTTCTGCACGTTGACCCCCACCTTGACCGCGAAGTCTGCGTATTCCTGTAAAAGGTTCCGATCCATAGTTTTCTCCTTTTTGATAAAAAAGCGGCGCGGGCCCATGATACAGGGCACGCTCCGCCGGGCTTGCTGTTAGAATTCGATCTTCTTCTCAATATAGGCGCGCAGCTCGCTGATGGGCAGACGCACCTGCTCCATGGTGTCGCGGTCGCGGACGGTGACGCAGTTGTCGCCTTCCTTTTCCCCATCGCCCACGGTGTCAAAGTCCACGGTGATGCACAGCGGGGTGCCGATCTCGTCCTGGCGGCGGTAACGCTTGCCGATGGAACCGGCCTCGTCGTAGTCCACCATGAAGTAGCGGCTCAGCTCGCCCCGGATCTCCATAGCCTTGTCGCCCAGTTTCTTGCTCAGGGGCAGCACGGCGGCCTTGAAGGGGGCCAGGTAGGGATGCAGACGCAGAACAACCCGCACGTCCTCCTTGCCCTTGGCGTCGGTCAGGTGCTCCTCGTCGTAAGCGTCGCACAGGAAAGCCAGGGCCACCCGGTCGGCGCCCAGGGAGGGCTCGATCACGTAGGGGATGTAGTGCTCGCCGGTCTCCTGATCGAAGTACTCCAGGCTCTTGCCGCTGGCCTCCTGATGGCGGCCCAGGTCGTAGTTGGTACGGTCGGCAATGCCCCACAGCTCGCCCCAGTCGGTGAACGGGAAGGCGTACTCGATGTCGGTGGTGGCGCGGGAGTAGAAAGCCAGCTCGGCGGGCTCATGGTCACGCAGGCGCAGGTTCTCCTCCCTGATGCCCAGGCTCAGCAGCCAGTCGCGGCAGAAGTCCTTCCAGTAGGCGAACCACTCCAGGTCGGTGCCGGGCTTGCAGAAGAACTCGCACTCCATCTGCTCGAACTCGCGGGTACGGAAGGTGAAGTTGCCCGGGGTGATCTCGTTGCGGAACGCTTTACCCACCTGGCAGACGCCGAAGGGCAGCTTGCGGCGGGTGGTGCGCTGGATGTTGGCAAAGTTCACAAAGATGCCCTGGGCGGTCTCGGGACGCAGGTAGCAGGTGGAGGAGGAGTCCTCGGTCACGCCGATGGCGGTCTTGAACATCAGGTTGAATTTGCGGATGGGGGTGAAGTCATGCTTGCCGCAGACCGGGCAGACCAGATCGGTATGCTCGTTGATGAAAGCGTCCATCTCGTCAAAGCTCATGGCGTCCACGTTTACGTCGGGGTACTCGTCGCCGATGAGCTTGTCGGCCCGGTGGCGGGCCTTGCAGGCGCGGCAGTCCAGCAGAGGATCAGAGAAGCCGGCCACATGCCCGGTGGTGATCCAGGTCTGGGGGTTCATGATGATGGCCGCGTCAAGGCCCACATTGGTGGGGCTTTCCTGCACGAACTTCTTCAGCCAGGCTTTCTTTACGTTGTTCTTGAACTCCACTCCCAGGGGGCCGTAGTCCCAGCTGTTGGCAAGACCGCCGTAGATCTCGCTGCCCGGGTAGACAAAGCCCCGGTTTTTGCACAGGTTTACGATGGTCTCAAAACTCTTTTCGCTGTTTTTCATTCTTCTACTCCTTACCGCGACGCTGGCTGCGCCGCCGTTGTTTGCAGCGGGCCCCCGCCCGCCTGTTCTACCCTATCATACCCGCCCCGCGCCGCTTCGTCAAGGGCGGGAGGGTTCCGGATGTTCCAGCGCCAGCAGAAACTCCTTGGCGGGCAGCCCGGCGCCAAATCCGGTAAGCGCCCCGCCTGCCCCCACCACCCGGTGGCAGGGGGTCACGATCAGCAGAGGATTCGCATGGCAGGCCCCGCCTACCGCCCGGGCTGCCGCCGGCCGCCCCACCGCCGCGGCGATCTGGCCGTAGCTGCGGGTCTCGCCCCAGGGAATGGCCCGCAGCGCCGCCCAGACCTGTTTCTGGAACCCGGTGCCGGTCTCCGAAAGAGGCAGGTCAAACGCAGTGCGCCGCCCGGCAAAATACTCGTCCAGCTGGGTGCGGGCCGCCGCCAGCACCGGGGTGTCCTTCTGCGTCATCTCCGGGCCGGGCTGCGCATGCAGGCCCACCCGGCAAAGCCCCCGTTCATCCGCCGCCAGCACCAACATGCCCAGCGGGCTTTCATATTCGCAAAAAGCAATCATACCGGCCCTCCTTCCGCCCGCCGGAACAGCGGACGTTTTTTTCACTATACCACAAGGCAAAACCCCGTTGCAACCGTGCGGCGCGGATGCTATAATAGCCGCAATGCGGCTGCCCGGGCGGCCGTAAGATTTGGTATCGAATGAGGGAGTTTCGTTCTTATGAAAGGCAGACAGGATCTGGGCCGCGCGCCCATCCCCCGGCTGGTGCTGGGGCTGGCGGTGCCCGCCATGATCGCCCAGTTTGTTAATGTATTATACAGCCTGATCGACCGTGTGTATATCGGCAACATTCCGGAGATCGGCGACCTTGCCCTGGCGGGGGTGGGGGTATGCGGCCCCATCGTGACCCTGCTGAGCAGTTTCGGCACTCTGGTAGGTCTGGGCGGCTCCATTTTGATGGCCATCCGCATGGGCGAGGGCGATAACGAAGCGGCCCGGCGGGTGCTGGCCAACTGTTTTCTGCTGCTGACCGGGCTGTCGGCGGTGCTGACGGTAGGCTTTTTGCTCTGCCGCCGTCCGCTGCTGCTCTGTTTCGGTGCCAGCAGCGCCACCTTTGTCTACGCGGACACCTACATGACCATCTACACGGCCGGCACCTTCTTTGCGCTGATGGCAGTAGGTCTGAACTACTTCATCACCTGCCAGGGATTCAGCACGGTGGGGATGGCGGCGGTGCTGATCGGCGCGGTGGCCAACATCGTGCTGGACCCGGTGTTCATCTTTGTGCTGGACATGGGGGTGGCCGGTGCGGCGGTGGCCACGGTGCTGGCCCAGTTTTTAAGCTGCTGCTTCACCGTGTGGTTCTTGTTCCGCAAGCCGCCCATCCGCATCGGGTTCTCCCTCCCGGACGGACGCCTTATGCTGCGGGTGGCGACCATTGGTTTTCCGCCGTTTCTGATCATGGCCACCGACAGCCTGATCCTGATTGCCATGAACGCGGTGCTGCAGCGGTACGGCGGCCCGGAGCAGGGCGACCTTCTGATCGCCTGCGCCACCATCGTACAGAGCTGTATGGCTCTGATCACCGGCCCGATGCTGGGCATCAGCAGCGGTACCCAGGCCATCATCAGTTACAACTATGGCGCCTGCCAGAGTGACCGGGTGCGGCAGGCCACCCGCTGCGTGCTGCGGATGTGCCTGGGCTTCACCGCCATTCTGTTCGTGGTATTCCAGCTGATGGCCGGCTGGGTGGTGCGGATCTTCACCGCCGATCCCACCCTGATCGATCTGTCCGCCTGGGGGCTGCGGGTATTCACCCTGGCCATCATCCCGCTGGCGGTGCAGTACGCCCGGGTGGACGGCCTCACCGCTTTGGCCCGCACCAAAACTTCGCTGGTGCTGTCGCTGTTCCGTAAGGGCAGCTTTGTGGTGTTCACCCTGATTCTGCCTATCTTCTGGGGCGCGCAGGCGGCTTTCTACGCCGAGCCTCTGGCGGACGTGATTTCCGCCTGTGTAAGCGGCACCGTATTCGCCCTGGTATTTGAAAAGCACCTGCGCCGCCGGGAGAATCAAAGCCGCCCCACCGTACAGGCAGACGAATCCTGACTTTTCCGCCGCAAACCCCTTGACAATCCTGAAAAGCCCTGCTATACTTGTAAAGCTAGTTGAGAGCCACTAGCTCAGTCGGCAGAGCAATTGCCTTTTAAGCAATGGGTCCGGGGTTCGAATCCCCGGTGGCTCACCAAAAATCCCGGATGCATCCGCATCCGGGATTTTTTGCGTTTATCGATCGTTCTGGGCCAGGCATTCTTCCAGCCGGGCCAGGGCGGCGGGGGTATCGGCGTCCCACAGTTCCCAGGGCTGGGCGGCTTCCACCAGCCGCACCGGAACGCCGCTGCCGGGCACGGCGGCCATGCCGCCCACATCGCCGGAAAGGGCCGCCAGGCGGTCAAACAGCACCGCCGGGAACACCACCGGGCTGCCCGGACGGCCCTGCCAGGCCAAACGGATGACCGACTGCGGATGATCCGCAAAGGCATCCAGCAGTTTTTCCAGGCTTTCCCGGCGGCAGAGAGGCTGGTCGCCGGGCAGGAAAAGGCAGCCGTCCAGATCTGTCATCTCCGCCAGGCCCCGCCGCACCGATTCGCTCTGGGGCCCGCCCGGGTAGAGCAGGCAGGGCACGCCGCTCTGCTGGCAGAGGGCGGCCGTTTCGGGGGCGCTGGCCACCGCCAGCAGCCGGGCCAGCCGCTGCCGGGGCAAAGCGGCCAGGGTATGGGCCAGCAGCGGTTTGCCGCCCAGCGGGGCCAGCAGCTTGTTGCCGCCGAACCGCTGGCCTTTTCCCGCCGCCAGCACCACGCAGCCCACCCGGGGCGCGCGATTGGCCGGCTGTGTTTGCCCGAAGCCGGCAAAATAGGTTTGATACACCTCTTGTGCCAGACGGTCACAGGCGGTTCGGCAGGCTTCGTACCGTTCCATCCATTCCTTTGCCTGGGGGGTCAGGCAGCTTCCGCCGCCGCCCTTGCCCCCGATGCTGCGCCGGGTCAGGGGGAAGCCCAGTTCCTTTTCCGCCCGGCGCACCAGGGCCAGCGCCTTGGTGTAGGCCATCCCCATTTCGGCAGCGGCGGCCCGCAGGCTGCCCAGGCGCTCCACGCCCTCCAGCAGCTGCCGGGGCCCTTCCCCGAAAAACCGCTGGCCTGCCTCGTCGCAGATCCGCAGTTCCAGTGTTACCTTCATGGTTCCTCCCCGTCGGTCATCAGGCGGCCGGCCCGCACAAAGCGGGCCGGGAAAAATCGGTTACAGATCCTGAATGTTCATCTTGTCCAGCTGCTTTTTGCTGCTGCGGCCCTTGCGGCAGAGCAGCAGGATCAGCAGCAGGATCAGGGTAGGCACATTGCCCAGCAGGAAGGTCAGCGCCATGGTCATGGCAGTTTCCAGCACAGAACCGGTAGCTGCCGTGTTCAGTGCCAGAAAAACGGAAAATGCCAGGCAGAGTGCCGGCAGGATCAGGCCGGGCCAGAGCGGTTTGAGCAGGCACAGCCCCACCTGCAGCGCCAGCATCACCAGCGCCCCCACCAGCAGAATGATCAGCACAGGGAAAATCGACATCCTTTATTCCTCCTTTTTGCGTTTCTTGTATTCCTCGATCAGCAGGCGGGCGGCGGCCACATCCAGTTTGTCGTTGATGGCCAGCCGCTTGATAAGGGCGATGTAGTCGTCGTTCTCCACATCCTCGCTGACCTGAATCTTCTGGATCAGTTTGTCCAGCCGCAGCCGCACCGTGGGATAGGTAACCCCGTACTGCCCGGCAATCTGCTTGAGAGAGCCGGATGCCAGCAGGAAGTTGCGGATAAAGGCCACATCCTCCGGATCCAGGTTTACCATCCACTCCGGCACCACATTGATGCTCACGGTTCCGCCCTCCTTTCTTGAATTTATTTCAATATATCATTGAATAATATTAAAGTCAATAGTAAACTTTATTTTTAAAAAATAAAGAGCGCGTTGTGCACGCGCTCTCTGTTTTATTCATGCAGTTCCAGCGGCAGGCCGTCCGGGTCCCGGAAAAAGGTAAACCGCTTTTGGGAATAGGGGTCCATCCGGATGGGCTCGGTGGGGATGCCTTTGGCACCCAGGGCCGCGGCCTCCCGCTCCACATCCTCCACCCGGAAGGCCAGATGCCGCAGGCCCAGCGCCTCCGGCCGGTCGGGCCGGGGCGGGGCGGCGGGGGCGCTGAAGATCTCCAGCTCCACCCCGTCCAGGATCAGATCCAGCTTCCAGTCGTTTTTCTCCGGGCGGAAATTCTCCCGCAATACTGTAAAGCCCAGCAGATCCACATAGAAATGCCGGCTTGCCTGGTAATCGCTGACCAGAATGGCCACATGATGCACCGCGTGCAGCGCCATAGCTTGCGCTCCTTTCTCGGGTCAGCGCAGGACGGGTTTGCCGTCCTCCGCGTCCAGGGTGACGGCGGTGCCCAGGGTGCCCTGCAGCAGACGCTCGGCCAGGGGATCCTCCACCTGGCGGCGGATGGTGCGCCGCAGATCCCGGGCGCCGTACTTGCCGCCGGAAGCCGTCTCCACCAGCGCGGCCAGGGCGGCGGGGGTATAACTGAATTCCACGCCCTTGTTGGCCAGGCCGGGTTTGTACTCGTCCAGCATCAGGGCGGCGATCTTCTGCAGGGTCTCGCCCTCCAGCGGGCGGAAGACCACAACCTCATCCACGCGGCCCAGGAACTCCGGCCTCAGGAACTCTCCCAGGGCTTTCAGAGTCTTGCTCTCGCTCATCTGGGCGGCGGTCTTGTTGAAGCCGGTCTCCCCCACCCGGTCGGTGCTGCCGGCGTTGCTGGTCATGCAGATCACCGTGTTCTCAAAGCTCACGGCACGGCCCTGGGCGTCGTTGATGCGGCCCTCGTCCAGAATCTGCAGCAGAATGTTCATCACGTCCGGGTGGGCTTTTTCGATCTCGTCAAACAGCACCACGCTGTAGGGACGGCGGCGCACCTTCTCGGTCAGCTGGCCCGCCTCGTCGTAGCCCACATAGCCCGGAGGCGAACCGATCAGGCGGCTCACCGCGTGCTTTTCCATAAACTCGCTCATGTCCAGCCGGATCAGCGGGTCCGGCGTATCGAACAGCTGGCCGGCCAGCTGCTTGACCAGCTCGGTTTTGCCCACGCCGGTGGGGCCCACAAAGATGAAGCTGGCGGGACGGCGGCGGCCGGACAGATCCGCCCGGGTGCGCTTGATGGCGCGGGCCACCCGCTCCACCGCGTCGTCCTGGCCGATGATCTTGGCCTTGAGGGCGCTTTCCAGGCCCAGCAGCTTGGTGTACTCGCTCTCCTGGATCTTTACCGCCGGGATGCCGGTCCACAGCTCGATGACCTTGGCCACGTCCTCCATGGTCACCGGGATCTCCTTGGCGGCGGCCTCCAGGGCGGGCTGCTGCTCCTCCAGGCGGGCCAGTTCCGATTTCACGTTGGCCATCTTCTCATAGTCCAGCGGCTGATCGGCGGGGGTGTTTTCCAGCTCCGCCTCCTGGGCCTTGAGGGCTTCCAGCTTTTTGGTATTTTCCAGCCATTCGGTAATCTCGGGATGGCGCAGGCTGCAGCAGGCGCAGGCCTCGTCCAGCAGGTCGATGGCCTTGTCCGGCAGAAAACGGTCGGTGATATACCGCTCGCTCAGGCTGACGGTGGCGGCCAGCACATCGGCGGGCACCTGCACATGATGGTAGCTCTCGTAATACTGGCGGATGCCCTGCATCACCGCGATGGTGTCGGCCACGCTGGGCTCCTCCACCTTGACCGGCTGGAACCGGCGTTCCAGGGCCTGGTCTTTCTCGATATACTTGCGGTACTCGGCAAAGGTGGTGGCGCCGATCACCTGCACCTGGCCCCGGGAGAGGGCGGGTTTCAGGATATTGCCCGCGTTCATGGCGCCCTCGGAATCCCCGGCGCCGGTGATATTGTGGATCTCGTCGATAAACAGGATGATGTTGCCCGCGGCGGTAACCTCGCTGAGCAGCCCCTTGACCCGCTGCTCGAACTGGCCGCGGAACTGGGTGCCGGCCACCAGGGCGGTCAGGTCCAGCAGGTAGATCTCCTTGCCGCGCAGCTGGCTGGGCACCTGGCCCCGGGCGATGCGCTGGGCAATGCCCTCGGCGATGGCGGTTTTGCCCACGCCGGCCTCACCGATCAGGCAGGGGTTGTTTTTCTGGCGGCGGCAGAGAATCTGGATGGTGCGGTAGATCTCCCGGTCGCGGCCGATGATGTCGTCCAGCTTGCCGGCGGCGGCCTTGGCGGTCAGGTTCTCGCAGTAGGTGTCCAGGAACTTGCGCCGGGGGCCGCCCTTTTTGCCTTCCTTTTTCTCCTTGCCCCGCTGGCCGATGCCGAAGGGGAAGGTGGCGCTGCCGCCCGCGGTGAAGTTGTCCGGGCTGTCCGGGGTATCCTCACTGTCGGAGGCGTCGTCGGGGTTTTGCTGGCCCATCAGGGCGGCCAGGCCGGGGATGCCGTCCTCGCCGGCTTCTTCCATGAAGCTGGCCATCCGCTCCTCCATGCCTTCCAGGTCTTTATCCGACACGCCGAACTGTTTCATCAAATCTTCCACCGGCTTGATGCCCAGTTCCTTGGCACAGGTCAGGCAGTAGCCCTCCTGCTTGGTCTGGCCCGCCTCCATCCGTTGCACGAACACGATGGCCGGGCGTTTTTTGCAGCGTACACAAATCATGGGAACAACACCTCACTTTGGGATGCGGGACACCCCGCAAAGATCGCGCGGCGCGCGGAATTACATAAAGGGATTGAAGCTGCTGAACAGGGAGAAAGCCACACTGTCCTGCAGCACGGTCTGGTTGAGCCAGGAAAGATTGTTGCCGGTGATGACCACCACGGCCCACACGCCGCAGACCACCAGGAACACATCCATCGCACCGGCCAGCAGGCCCATGAAGAAGCCGAAGAACTGGTTGACGCCGCCCACCAGCGGCACCCGGTTCAGGTTGGTGAGCACCGCGGCCAGGAAGCTGACCAGCATCTTGCAGACGGCAAAGCAGACAAAGAACACCACCACGGTGATCAGCGGAGTGACCAGCGGCTGGATCAGTTCGGTGACCAGGCTGTGGGCCAGGTCGGGGGCACCGCTGTTCATCAGGTCGGTGGCGCTTTGTACCAGGCTCTGTTCCATGGCATCGGGCAGGAAACCCGCGTATTTGTCCACCAGGGCGGCCAGATCCACCGTGCCCTGCTGGCTGATGGTGGTCTGGATCTGGGTGGTGAGCCCGCCCTTAAAGAAGGTAGCGAAGATCCAGTCCGCCACACGGGGGGACAGCAGCGCCGCCCCCACCAGCCCCAGCAGGTTGCCCAGAAACTGGATCAGCCCGGCCAGAAAGCCCTTTTGCATATAGCGCAGGGTCACTACCGCCAGCAGCACCAGCAGCAGAATGTCGAAAATGTTTGCGATCGTCATGAAGTACCTCGGTTCTCACGTAAAATCAGGCGGACGCGCCGCCGGTTTCGTTGCCGCTGTCCAGCAGCTCGGCCTTTTCGGAGGTGAACAACATCACCTTGCCGCCCCGCACCAGCAGCGCCTGGGGGCTGGACAGGGAGGAATGCTCCCAGTTCAGATCCCCGGAGAAATCGTAGCTGTGCACGCTGTCGTTGGTCATACAATATGCAGCGGTGCGCCCGCACACCACCTGTTCGGCCCCATAAAGACTGAAATCCGCCAGCGCGGTCAGGGTGTCGTTGAGGATCAGCAGGCGGCCGCTTTCGTCCACGGTGTTTTCCCGCAGAAGCAGGGCGGTGGTGCGCCCGCAGACCGATACGTCCATCGGCTCCTCACCGGGGGAATAGTCCAGACGGGCCACCTCCTCCCCTTTGGAGGAAAGCACCACGGCAAAACTGTCGAACACGGCCAGCAGACGGTTGTTGCTGAGCCATTCGGCGACCAGCAGCAGGCTGCCGGTGGCGGAATAGGTGGCGGTGACATAGTCGCTGCCGGTATCCAGCAGATGCACCTGGCTGACCAGACGGCCGTCCTGGGTGCGGATGGCCCCCACCGCCAGCTGCCGGTTGTCCGGCGCAAAGGCCAGCACCAGCGGGTCGCCCTCGCTCTCGGTCATCTGCCAGCCGTAGATCTGGCGGAACCGGGAATCGTAGACGATCAGTTCGGCGGTACCCCGGGTGGAGGTGGTCAGCACAGCCAGGCTGTCGTTGCTGCTCATATCGCACAGCAGGATACTGCCGGGCAGGCTGGCGGTATACAGGGTCTGGCTGCGGCTTTCCACCCGCAGTTCATAGCCGCCGCGGCTGTACAGGCACAGATGGCTGCCCCCCGCCGCCAGGCCCGGCCGGGCATAGCTGTGCTGGATGCTGCGCAGCTGCCGCCCGGAATCGGAATAGACCTGCAGGTCCTGGGTGCCCAGCAGGGCAAACCCGCCGTTTACCGGCTGTACCGACAGCGCCTGCCGCACACCGGTGTGCACCGGAAAGCCCGGCCCCGGCTGCAGCCAGATACGCACCGAGTCCAGCACGTCGCCCAGGCCCACCATGGCCGAGCCGTATACCCCGGCCACACCGGCCAGGATCGCCGCCACCAGCAGCATGGCGGCCAGCACTGTGAGCTGACGGCGGCGCTTGCGGCGGCGCCGGATCTCCGACAGGCGGGATACCCGCCCCGCCGGACGGGGGGATTGCTGCTCGTCCATGGAAAGCCTCCTTTCTTAAAAGTTCAGTCGCCGTAGTCCACCGACTGTAAAAACAGCCCTTTGGCGGGCAGGGTGGGCCCGGCGGCTTTGCGGTCCCGGCCGGCCAGGATGGCGTCCACAGCCTGGGGCGGGATGCGGTGCAGACCCGCCTGCACCAGGGTGCCGGCCAGGATACGCACCATATTGTACAGATAGCCGTCCGCCGTGACGGTGACGGTGATCAGCGCACCCTCCCGCCGCACCTGGCAGCGGGTGATGGTGCGCACGGTATCGCCCCGGGCGGCCACATCGCTGCCCGCGGCGCAGAGCGCCAGAAAATCATGGGTGCCCACCATCCGGTCGGCGGCGGCCTGCATGGCCGCTTCGTCCAGCGGGGCGTTGACCCGGTGGTAGTAGGCCTCGTCAAAAGGCCGGTCGATGGGGCTGTTCCAGATGCGGTAGCAGTAGGTTTTGCTGTGGGCAGCGTACCGGGCGTGGAAGTCCTCCGGCACCTGGACGGCCTGCGTTACCCGCACGTCCCGGGGCAGGTGAGCGTTGAGCGCCAGAGGCAGCTTGTGCAGCGGCACGGCGCAGTCCGCCTGAAAATTCAGGCAGAAAGCCAGCGCATGCACCCCCGCGTCGGTGCGGCTGCACCCTTTGACCGGGGGCCGGGTGCCCAGCACCGCTTCCAGCGCGTTCTGCATCGTTTCGCAGACCGAAACGCCGTTGTTCTGCACCTGAAATCCGCAGTAGGCGGTGCCGTCAAAGCAGAGGGTGAGCCGGATGTTCATAGGCTTCACCACCCCGGCATGATAAAGCGGGTGCAGAAGATGATCCCGAAGCAGACCGCGCAGAAGGCCAGCGCCAGCCAGTCATGCCCGGCAAACCGCAGCACCTTGAGACGGGTGCGGCCGTCGCCGCCCCGGTAGCAGCGGCACTCCATGGCCATGGCCAGCTCGTCCGCCCGGCGGAAAGCCGAGATGAACAGCGGGATCAGCACCGGGATCAGGGCGGTGACCCTCTGTTTCAGGTTGCCGGAATCGATCTGGGCGCCGCGGGCTTTCTGGGCGTTCATGATCTTGTCGGTCTCTTCGATCAGCAGCGGGATAAACCGCAAAGCAATGGTCATCATCATAGCCAGCTCGTGCACCGGCAGCCCCAGCCTGGCAAAGGGTTTGAGCAGCCGCTCGATGGCGTCGGTGAGGACGATGGGGCTGGTGGTGTAGGTGAGCAGGCTGGTGCCCGCGATCAGGGCCATGACCCGCACCGCGATCTGGATGGCGTAGACCACGCCGTCCTTATAGATGCGGATGAACCAGAACTGGAACAGGGGGTCGCCCTCGCCCACGATGAAGAACAGGTTAAGCACGCCGGTAAACACCACGATGGGGAAAATCGGCTTCAGGCTTTTCAGGATCAGTTTCAGGGGGATGTGGCTGATCCGGTAGAGCACACCCAGCAGCAGCACGCTCAGGGTCAGGCCCAGGGGGTTGCTGCTGGTGAACAGCAGGATGATATAGGCCAGCACCAGCACCAGTTTGAGACGGGGGTCGGTGCGGTGGACGATGGAATCGCCGGGGAAATGCTGGCCGATGGTAATGTCACGCAGCATTTACAGCACCCCCTTTTCCCGGGCCCGTTCCAGGATCTTGTTCACCGCGTAGGGCATGGTGTAGACGTCGGTGTCGATGTCCAGCCCCATCTCCCGCAGCCGCAGAAAGATCTGGGTGATCTGGGGCACGCTGAGCCCCAGTTCCAGCAGGCGGGGCGCCTGGGCGAATACATGGGCGGTGGTGTCGAACATGGCCACCTTGCGCTGGTCCATGACCAGCACCCGGTCGGCGTATTTGGCGATATCCTCCATGGAATGGCTTACCAGCACCACGGTGGTGCCGGTTTCCTTGTGGAAACGCTTGATCTGGGACAGGATGGTATCCCGCCCTTCCGGGTCCAGGCCGGCGGCGGGCTCGTCCAGTACCAGGATGCGGGGCTGCATGGCCAGCACGCCGGCAATGGCCACCCGGCGCTTCTGGCCGCCGCTCAGCTCAAAGGGGCTGCGCTCCATGAATTCGGCGGGCAGGCCGCAGAACTGAGCGGCCACCTCCACCCGATGGGCGATCTCGGCTTCGTCCAGCCCCATGTTGCGGGGGCCGAAGGCGATGTCCTTGGCCACCGTTTCCTCAAACAGCTGGTATTCCGGATACTGGAACACCAGCCCCACCAGGAACCGGAATTCCCGGATCTTGCCCGGATCGGCCCAGATGTCCCGGCCGTCCACATATACCTTGCCCGAGGTGGGCTTGAGAATACCGTTGAAGTGGGTGATCAGGGTGCTTTTGCCCGATCCGGTGGAGCCGATGACCCCCACAAACTCCCCTTCTTCGATCTCGATGTTGATGTCGTCCAGCGCCGTGGTGGCGTCCGGCATGCCCTCCCCATACACATGGGTCAGGTGTTCGGTCTTGATGATCGCTGCCAATTTCTCACGTCCTTACCGGCGGTGTGCGCCCGTTTTGCGGGTCGCGCCCGCCCTTGTTCCCAGTTGGTTCACTTCAAAAGTTCGTACAGTGCCCGGGCACATTCCTCGGTGTTGATGATGCCCTCGGGCAGGGGCAGGCCAGCCTTGACCAGCTCGTCCCGCAGTTCGGCGGCCTGGGGCACGTCCAGCCGCAGGCTGCGCACCCGTTCGGTCTGGCTGAACACCTCTTTCGGGGTGCCCTCCATGACCACCTTGCCGCCGCTCATCACCAGCACCCGGTCGGCCTGGGCGGCTTCTTCCATATAGTGGGTGATGGCCACCACCGTGATGCCGAAATCCCGGTTCAGGTGCCGGATGGTCTTCATGACCTTTTCCCGGCCGCGGGGGTCCAGCATGGCGGTGGACTCGTCCAGCACCAGGCAGTCCGGCCGCATGGCGATCACGCCCGCGATGGCCACCCGCTGCTTCTGGCCGCCGCTCAGCTTGTGCGGGGCCTTGTGGCGGTGCTTGTAGATGCCGGCCATCTCCATGGCCTCGTCGATGCGGGTGCGGATCTCGGCGGGGGGCACGCCCAGGTTTTCCAGGGCGAACGCCACGTCCTCCTCCACCACGGTGGCCACGATCTGGTTGTCCGGGTTCTGGAACACCATGCCCACCTTCTGGCGGATATCATACAGTTTTTCCTCGTCGGCGGTATCCATACCCTCCACCGTCACGGTGCCGCTCTCCGGCAGCAGGATGGCGTTGAAGTGCTTGGCCAGGGTGCTTTTGCCGCAGCCGTTGGCCCCCAGCACCGCCACAAACTCGCCCCGGCGCACGGCCAGGGATGCGCCGTCCACCGCGTATACCGGGCTTTCCGGATCGTAGCGGAACCGCACGTCCTTTGCCTGGATCATCTCGTTCATCGGATGCTTTCCCCTCTCTCGTCAGGCTTGTTCCCAGACGGCGGTGGCGCCGCAGGGCACCACGCCGCCGGTGGCGGATACCGGCAGGCCGATCTCATCGCACCAGGTGCGGCCGCCGTACACGGGCACCAGGCCGGTTTTCAGGATATACTCCATCACCGCCGGGGACAGGCCGGTGGTATAGCTGTTGACCGCCACAAACAGCGGATCCTTGGACAGGACCCCCTCGCAGAGGGTCATCAGGTCGTAGATGTTGTCCTCCAGCTTCCACACCTCGCCCCCGGGGCCCCGGCCGTAGCTGGGCGGGTCCATGATGATGGCGTCGTAGAAGGAGCCCCGGCGGATCTCCCGGGCCACGAACTTGGCGCAGTCGTCCACGATCCAGCGGATGGGCCGGTCGGTCAGGCCGCTGGCAGCGGCGTTTTCCCGTGCCCAGGCCACAATGCCCTTGGAGGCATCCACATGGCAGACCGATGCCCCGGCGGCGGCGCAGGCCAGGGTGGCCCCGCCGGTATAGCCGAACAGGTTCAGCACCCGGATGGGGCGGCCGGCGGCGGCGATCTTTTTCTGGTACCATTCCCAGTTGACCGCCTGCTCCGGGAAGACGCCGGTGTGCTTGAAGCCGGTGGGGCTGACCACCAGGGTCAGCTCACCCCAGCGGATGGTCCACTTTTCCGGCAGACGGCGGCGCATCTCCCAGCGGCCGCCGCCCTGGGCAGAGCGGTGGTATACCCCGTCGGCCTGCTGCCAGCGGGGGTCGGCGGGTTCGCGCTTCCAGACAACCTGCGGGTCCGGGCGCACCAGCACCGCTTTGTCCCACCGTTCCAGCCGGTTGCCGGCGGTGGCGTCGATCAGTTCGTAGTCGTTCCAATTCTGCGCGGGGCGCATGAGGCAGCTCTCCTTACTTGTTCAGGATGCGCCGGACGATCATCTCTTCAATGCGCCGGGCGCTGGCTTCGATGGCGGCGGGGTCCTTGCCCTCCACCATGATACGGATTTTCGGTTCGGTGCCGGACACGCGCACCAGTACGCGGCCCATGCCCATCAGATTCTGCTGCTGGCTCTCGATAAAGCCGGCAATGTACTCGTCTTCCTTATAGGCGGCCTTCTGTTCGGCGTTGGCCACCACGTTGACCATGACCTGGGGGAACTTTTCATAGATGCCGTTCAGCTGGCTCATGGCACAGCCCCGGGCGGCCAGCAGCCGCAGCAGCATGCCGGCGGTCAGTTCGCCGTCGCCGGTGGTGGAGTGGCGCAGCAGGATCACGTGGCCGCTCTGCTCGCCGCCGATCACGTAGCCCTTGGCCCGCATCTCCTCCAGCACATACCGGTCGCCCACCGCGGTGCGGGCGGTATGGATGCCCTGGCTTTCCATAAACTGCATAAAGCCCAGGTTGCTCATGACGGTGACCACGGCGGTATCCTCGTTCAGCAGGCCCTGTTCTTTCAGGTCCAGGCTCAGCAGGGCGATGATCTTGTCGCCGTCGATCTCGGCGCCCTTTTCGTCCACGGCCAGACAGCGGTCCGCGTCGCCGTCAAAGGCAATGCCGCAGTCATAGCCGCCCTCCACCACAAACTTGGCCAGTTTGTCCAGATGGGTGGAGCCGCAGTCCAGGTTGATGTTGCAGCCGTCCGGCTCGGCGCCGATGAAGGTGCAGTCCGCCCCCAGCCGCGGGAACAGGGCCTTGGCCACCTGGCTGGCCGCGCCGTTGGCGCAGTCCACCGCCACCCGCAGGCCGGACAGGTCCGCGTCGATGGCTTTGGCCAGGTAGTCCACATAGTCGTCCAGCGCGCCGTCGCGCCGGGTCACACGGCCCACGTCCGGGCCGGTGCAGAGGGACAGGCCCTGGCAGTTTTCCAGCACATGGGCCTCGATCTCGTTTTCCACCTCGTCGGGCAGCTTGTAGCCGTCGGAGGAGAAGATCTTGATGCCGTTGAACTCCACCGGGTTGTGGCTGGCGCTGATCACAACGCCCGCGTCCGCCCCGTACAGCCGCACCAGATAGGCCACGGCCGGCGTGGGGATCACGCCCAGCAGTTCCACGTCGGCGCCCACGCTGCACAGACCGGCGGCCAGGGCGTTTTCCAGCATGTCGCCGGAGATGCGGGTGTCCTTGCCGATCAGGATGCGGGGACGGTGGCTCAGGTGGGCGGTCAGCACCGCTGCGGCCCCCCGGCCGATGTTCAGAGCCAGTTCACAGCTCAGGTCTTCGCCCGCCACCCCGCGGACGCCGTCGGTTCCAAAGAGTTTTCCCATATTGTTTTCCTCACTTTCTTGTGCGGAACGCCCGGCTGTAAGACCGATACGCCCCATTATACATTCAAAATATGAACGTTTCGTGTTTTTTATGGCTCAGCACGCAAACCGGTCCCCTTTGGGTGCTCCCGCTTTTTCTGGCTGTGCGGGCAAACCGTTCCCTTCCTTTGGCGCGCCGCTTGTCCGGCGCTCTTAATACATGCTCTGCTGCCCGGACTCCCGCACGGGGTCGGGCTTTTCAGGGGCTTTCAGCCCCAGGTGTTCATAGGCCAGCCGGGTGACGCACCGGCCCCGGGGTGTGCGGGTGAGGAAGCCCATCTGCATCAGATAGGGCTCGCACACGTCTTCCAGGGTCACGGCTTCCTCGCCCAGCGCGGCGGCCAGGGTATCCAGGCCCACCGGCCCGCCGCCGTACAGTTCGATCACCGCCCGCAGCAGGTTGCGGTCCAGCTCATCCAGGCCCAGCTTGTCGATGGCCATGCGGCCCAGCGCCAGGCGGGCGGTCTCCCCGTCGATGGTGCCGTCCCCCAGCACCACCGCAAAGTCCCGCACCCGCTTGAGCAGCCGGTTGGCCACACGGGGGGTGCCACGGCTGCACCGGGCCAGCTCCAGAGCGCCCTCCTCGGTGCAGGGCTGTTCCAGAATCCCCGCCGACCGGCGGATGATCCGGGCCAGCTCGTCCGGGCTGTACAGTTCCAGTTTCAGCAGCACGCCGAACCGGTCCCGCAGCGGGCCGGTCAGCTGGCCTGCCCGGGTGGTGGCCCCGATCAGGGTGAAGCGGGGCAGGTTGATCCGGATGCTCTGGGCACTGGGGCCTTTGCCGATCATGATGTCCAGGGCGTAGTCCTCCAGGGCGGGATAGAGCACCTCCTCCACCTGGCGGGAGAGGCGGTGGATCTCGTCGATAAACAGCACGTCGCCCTCCTGCAGATTGGTCAGCAGGGCGGCCAGGTCGCCGGGCTTTTCGATGGCGGGGCCGCTGGTGATGCGGATCTGCACCCCCATCTCCTGGGCCACGATGCCCGCCAGGGTGGTCTTGCCCAGGCCCGGCGGGCCGTAGAGCAGGATGTGGTCCATGGGCTCGCCCCGGCGCTGGGCGGCGGTCAGGTAGATGCGCAGGTTTTCCTTGACCTTTTCCTGGCCGATGTAGTCCTCCAGCGTGCGGGGGCGAAGGCTTATTTCCTCGCTCTCGCCGGGGGTCAGGTCCGGGCTGATAAGCCGCCCGGCCGGCTGATACAGTTGTTCGTCCATGGGTTACCTCCTCGCGGCCATGCTGCGCAGCGCCTGGCGGACCAGTTCCTCCACCGGCAGGCTGTAGTCCAGCCGGGCCACCGCCGCGGCGGCCTCGCCCTGGCTGTAGCCCAGGCTGATCAGGGCGGCCAGCGCCTGGGACGCGGCCCCGGCGGGCGGTGCGGCAGCCGCGTCGCCGCCGCCGAAGCCCAGCCCCTCGGCCAGGCCCCTGCCCACCTTATCCTTCAGTTCCAGCGTGATGCGCTGGGCCAGCTTGGGGCCCACGCCGCTGGCGGCGGTAAAGGCCTTGTGGTCCCCGGCGGAGACCGCCAGCGCCACCTTCTCCGGGCTGAGCACGCTCAGGATGGCCATGCCCACCCGGGGCCCCACGCCGGAAACCCCGATGAGCATCTTGAAGCAGGCCTGCTGTTCCTCGGTGGCAAAGCCGAACAGGCTTACATCATTTTCGGTTATATTCATATAGGTATATAAGGTGGCCTGCGCTCCCACGCCGGGCAGCGAGGCGGCCACCGTGGCGGGCACCTGCACCAGGTACCCCACACCGCCGCAGGAGAGCACCGCCTGCTCGGTGGTTTTCTTTATCAGTTCGCCGGTAAGGCAATAGATCATCTTGGTTTCCTCCCGATCAGCGCAGCGGCAGGCCGGACAGGCGGCTGCGGCTGCAATGGCAGTGGGCGATGGCCATGGCCAGCGCGTCGGCGGTATCGTCGGGCTTGGGCACGGCGTTCAGATGCAGCATCATACGGGTCATCTCCTGCACCTGCTTCTTGACCGCCTTGCCGTAGCCGGTGACCGCCTGTTTGACCTGCATGGGGGTGTACTCGAACACCGGCACCCCCCGCCGGGCCGCGGCCAGCAGGATGACCCCGCGGGCTTCGGCCACCCCGATCACGGTGGTCTGGTTATGCTGGTAGAACAGCTGTTCTATGCTGATGGCCTCCGGGCGCAGGGTTTCCAGCACCTTGTCCACCCCGTCGTACACCTGGCACAGCCGCTGCTCAAAAGGGGTGCCTGCGGCGGTGGTCACCGCGCCGAAATCCACCGGCGTAAACCGGTTGCTCACATATTCCACCACGCCCCAGCCTACAATGGCATAGCCGGGGTCCAGGCCCAGTACCCGCATGGCGTTCCCTCCCTCCGGGCCGGGGCGCTGTTTCAGGGTATGCCACGGCCAGTTTAACTGATGTATTATACCACATCATCCTGTCAAAGGGCAACTGCAACCGGCCGCAAAACCCGTTCCGGGGCCACTTTACAGAAACTTTACATAGTTCTGAACGAGAATTTTACACGCAGTACCATAAACTATACATTGTATGACACGGTTCGTGTGGTATAGTGATAGTGTGTACCAACAAGGGGGATCATTCATGTCGATTTTTAACGTGTTCAGCCTGTTCGGCGGGCTGGCCCTGTTCCTGTTCGGTATGGACGTAATGGGCAAGGGCCTGGAGAAGCAGGCGGGCGGCCGTCTGCAGATCATTCTGGAAAAACTTTCCTCCAAGCCGCTGCGCGGCTTTCTGCTGGGCCTTCTGGTCACCGCGGTGATCCAGAGCTCTTCCGCCACCACCGTTATGGTGGTCGGCTTTGTCAACAGCGGCGTGATGCAGCTGGGCCAGGCCATCAACGTGATCATGGGCGCCAACGTGGGCACCACCGTCACGGCCTGGATTTTGAGCCTGTCCGGCATCGAGGGTGACAGCTGGTGGGTGCAGATCCTGAAACCCGCCAACTTCTCGCCGGTGCTGGCGCTGATCGGCATTATCCTGTATATGTTCTGCAAGAGCGACCGCAAGAAGGACACCGGTTCCATCCTGCTGGGCTTTGCCATCCTGATGACCGGCATGGAGGCCATGAGCGACGCGGTGGCGCCTTTGAGCGAGGTGCCCGCTTTCACCCGCATGTTCACCGCCTTTGAGAACCCGATCCTGGGTCTGCTGGCCGGCGCGATCCTGACCGGCATCATCCAGTCCAGCAGCGCCAGCGTGGGTATCCTGCAGGCGCTGAGCGCCACCGGCGCCGTCAGCTACGGCAGCGCCATTCCCATCATCCTTGGCCAGAACATCGGCACCTGTGTGACCGCTATGCTCTCTTCGGTGGGTACCACCAAGAACGCCCGCCGGGCCGCCCTGGTGCACCTGTACTTCAACGTGATCGGCGCCACCGGTTTCCTGATTGTGTTCTATCTGCTGCGGGCCATCTTCCAGTTCCAGTTTGTGCAGCTGCCCATCGACGCCATGGGCATCGCGGTGGTGCACACCACCTTCAACCTGCTGGCCACTGCGCTGATGCTGCCTTTCGCCCGCTGGCTGGAAAAGCTGGCCTATATCACGATTCCGGACGAGCCCTCCGGCAAGCCGGAAAGCTTTACCCTGCTGGACGAGCGTCTGCTCTCCACCCCTGCCGTGGCGGTGGAGCAGAGCCGCAACCTGGCCGGTGAGATGGCGTCCCTGGCCCGCACTTCCCTGCTGAAAGCCATGTCCCTGACCGAAAAGTGGGACGACAAGCTGGCGGCCGAGATCGAGCAGAGCGAGGAACTGGTGGACCACTACGAAGACGTACTGGGCACCTATCTGGTGCATCTGTCCAGCCGCAGCATGACCCTGGACGACAGCCGGGAGGTCTCCAAGCTGCTGAACACCATCGCGGACTTTGAGCGGATCGGCGACCACGCGGTCAACGTGCTGAAAGCCGCCCGGGAACTGCACGACAAGCAGCTGCGGTTCTCTGAGGCAGCCCGGCAGGAGATGCAGGTGCTGACCGGCGCGGTGCAGGAAGCCCTGGACAAGACGCTGGATGCTTTCCGCAAGGACGACGTGTATCTGGCGGGCAAGGTGGAACCCATCGAACAGGTGGTGGACGAGCTTACCCGTGAGCTGAAAGCCCGCCACATCCTGCGGCTGCAGAACGGGGTGTGCACCATCGAACTGGGCTTTATCTTCTCGGATCTTTTGAACAACTACGAGCGTGTGGCCGACCACTGCAGCAACGTGGCGGTGGCCGTGATTGAGATGGCCCAGGACAGCTTTGATACCCACGAATACCTGGCCAGCATCAAGGCGGGCGACGCCAAGTTTGCCCAGCGGCTGGAGAAATACCGCCGCCGCTACACCATGCCCGAGCCGGTGGACGGCGAATAAACAGGAGGACGACCCATGATCTATATCGTGGAAGACGACGACAGCATCCGGGAACTGGAAGAATATGTACTGCGCAGCGCCGGATTTACGGTGCAGGGCTTTACCAATGCCCGGGATTTCTGGGCAGCCTGCGCCCAGCAGCCGCCCCGGTTGGCGGTGCTGGACATCATGCTGCCGGATGAGGACGGCATGAGCATCCTGCACAAGCTGCGGGCGGACCCGGCCACCCGGGCGCTGCCGGTGATGCTGGTGACCGCCAAGGGCGCCGAGCTGGACCGGGTGCGCGGTCTGGAAGACGGCGCGGACGATTACCTGGCCAAGCCGTTCGGCGTGATGGAGTTTTCGGCCCGGATCAAGGCGCTGCTGCGGCGCAGCGGTGCGGGCAGCGCCCCCGCTGCCGAAAGCGGCCAGCTGGCCTGCGGCCCTATCCGCATGGATACCGAGCGCCACACCGTAACGGTAAACAACCAGCCGGTGGAATTGTCTTTCAAGGAATACGAACTGCTGCGGCTGTTTTTGGAACAGCCGGGTGTGGTGCAGACCCGGGACGCGATCCTGCGCCGGGTGTGGGATACCGATTTTATCGGGGAAAGCCGCACCATCGACATGCATGTGCGTACCCTGCGCCAGAAGCTGGGCGAGGCAGGCAGTGCCATCCAGACCGTGCGAAAGGTAGGCTACAAGCTTGATCCGGAAACATGACGATACGCCTGTGCGCAGCATGGAGGAGACCATCAGCGGCTGGATGGTGCTGATCGGGCTTGCCTCGATGCTGCTGACGGCGGTATTGGTGAGCGTGATGTTCACCCGCACCCTGGGTGACCAGCTGGTGCAGGATCTGGGCCGCCAGACACAGGTTCTGGCCGCCGCGCTGGAGTTGTCCGGCGGCGGAGCGGCCGAGCTGGCGGAGATGACCGCCGGCGGCGATGTGCGGGCAACCCTGCTGGATGAGCAGGACAACGTGCTGTACGACAGCCAGGGCGACGATCTGGACAACCATGGCGACCGGCCGGAGGTGATCCAGGCCCGCGCCGAGGGAACGGGTTCCAGCCGGCGCACCAGCAGCACCTTTGGGGTGAATACCTATTATTATGCGATGCTGCTGGAGGACGGCCGGGTACTGCGGCTGGCGGCCGAGAGCAGCGAACTGCACGCCCTGTACGACCAGGCGGTGCCGGCCATTGCGCTGGCGCTGATCGGGGTGCTGTTCTTTGCGGTGGCGGCCAGCCTGCTGCTGACCCGGCGGCTGGTGCGGCCCATTGAACAGATGGGCCGGGATCTGGACGACCTGACCGCCCATGTGCCCTACCGGGAACTGAAACCCTTTGCCCGCGCCCTGGAGCAGGACCGGCGGGCCCTGCGGGAGGGCGAACAGATGCGGCAGGAGTTCACCGCCAATGTGAGCCATGAACTCAAAACCCCGCTGACCAGCATCAGCGGTTACGCGGAGCTGATTGAAAACGGCATTGCCCAGTCGGCGGACATCCCGGTATTTGCCGGGCGCATCCGCACCGAAGCCGGCCGGCTTCTGACCCTGATCCGGGATATTCTGGAGCTGAGCCGTCTGGATCAGCCCATGGCGGATCCCCAGTTTGAGCCGGTGGATCTGCAGCAGGTGACCCAAAACTGTGCCAAGGCCCAGGCGCTCAATGCACGGAAAGCCTATGTGACCCTCTCCTGTGAGGGAAGCAGCCAGATGGTGCGGGGCAGCCGCCAGCTGCTGGATGAGCTGTGCCAGAACCTGTGCGACAACGCCATCCGGTACAACCGGCCCGGCGGCTCGGTGGTATTGCGCACCGGCCGGGGCGACCGGGGCGCCTACCTGGAGGTGGAGGACACCGGCATCGGCATTGCGCCGGAGCATCAGCTGCGGGTATTCGAGCGGTTCTACCGGGTGGACAAAAGCCGTTCCAAAGCTACCGGCGGCACCGGCCTGGGGCTGGCCATCGTCAAGCACTGCGCCCTGCTGCACGGCGGTTCGGTGGAGCTGCACAGCCATCCCGGCCAGGGCACCCGTATCCGGGTGTGGCTGCCGCCCATGGTGTGAAACAGATACAGTATCGGGAGAGGGCATTGCGGGCCCTCTCCCATTCTTTTTATTTGGCACAGAAAGCCGGGCTTTGCCCGGCTTTCTGTGCAAGATGCAACCTTTTTAAGGGTGAGTGCGTCAATATTCTATTGTGAATGACGGGACAGGGGTAGTATAATGAAACCAGAAATGCGCCCGCGCACGGGCGCGCAGCTTGCATGGTAAGGAGAGGAAGCAGCATGAAAACAGAGCAACTGCGTCAGCAGCTTCTGGGCGGCGCTTACGGTGAGCAGCTGTCCCGGCTGTACTGCCGGCCCGCAAACGAGACCCTGCCCTACGCCGAACGGTTCGTGAAGGCAGTGGACGGTCTGGAAGCCACCTTTGGCCCGGTGGAGGAGGGTATCCGCCTGTTCAGCGCGCCCGGCCGCACCGAGATCGGCGGCAACCACACCGACCACCAGCACGGCCGCGTTCTGGCCGCCAGCGTGAACCTGGACGTGATCGCCGCCGCCGTGCCCAACGGCGAAAACATCATCCGGGTACAGTCCGAGGGGTATCCCATGGACGTGGTGGACCTGTCCCAGCTGGAGCCCCAGCCGGACGAGGTGAACAAATCCGCTTCTCTGGTGCGCGGCATTGCCGCCCGCTTTGCCCAGATGGGCTGCGAGCTGCACGGCTTCAACGCCTACACCACCAGCTTTGTGCCCAAGGGCAGCGGCCTGTCCAGCAGCGCGGCCTTTGAGGTTCTGGTGGGCGTTATGGTCAACAGCCTGCTGTTTAACGGCAAGGCCGACCCGGTACAGATTGCCCAGATCGGCCAGTGGGCCGAGAACAACTTCTTCGGCAAGCCCTGCGGCCTGATGGACCAGATGGCCAGCAGCGTGGGCAACATCATCACCATCGACTTCAACGATCCCTCCGCCCCGATCGTGGAGCGTGTGGACTTTGATTTCGGCGGTGTGGGCCATGCGCTGTGCATCCTGGATTCCGGCGCGGACCACGCCGATCTGACCGACGAGTACGCGGCGGTGCCCGGCGAACTGGCCAAGGTATGCGGCGTGTTCGGCAAGAAGGTGCTGCGCGAGGTGGACGAGGCCGAGTTCTGGGCCCGTCTGCCCGAGGTGCGCGCGGCCGCCGGCGACCGGGGCACCCTGCGCGCGGCCCATGTGTACGCGGACAACGCCCGTGTGGAAAAGCAGGTGGCTGCCCTGCGCGGCGGTGATTTTGCCAGCTTCCTGGAACTGGTGACCGATTCCGGCCGCAGCAGCTGGGAATGCCTGCAGAACGTGATTCCCGCCGGGTACACCACCCATCAGGATGTAGCGGTGACCATCCGGCTGTGCCAGCATCTGCTGGACGGCGCGGGCGCTGTGCGGGTGCACGGCGGCGGGTTTGCCGGTACCGTACAGGCCTTTGTGCCCCTGGACAAGCTGGATGCGTTCCGCGCCGGGGCTGAGGCGGTTCTGGGCGAGGGCAAGTGCCATGTGCTGGCCATCCGGCCGGTGGGCGGCACCGAGCTGACCCTGTGATCCGTTGTCCATACATAAGGAGGAGTTTTGATGGTGGACCAGTACATTGCGCAGCTGGTGGAATACGGCCTGCGCACCGGCCTTGTGGATGAGGCCGACAAGATCTATGTAACCAACCGGGTGCTGGAGATCCTGCACAAGAGCGACTACGACGCCCCCGAAGCGGTGGAAGAAGCCCCGCTGGAGACCATTCTGGCCAATCTGCTGGACTGGGCGGTGGCGCAGGGCCTGCTGGAGGACAACGTGACCGACCGGGATCTGTTCGACACCAAGCTGATGGGCGCGCTGACCCCGGCCCCCAGCGTGGTGCGGGCCAAGTTCGCGGCGCTGTATAAAGAACAGGGCGCGAAGGCCGCCACCGACTGGTACTACAAATTCAGCCAGGACACCGACTACATCCGCCGCTACCGGATCTGCAAGGATCTGAAGTGGGTATCGGAAACCCCCTGGGGTGAACTGGACATCACCGTGAACCTGTCCAAGCCGGAAAAGGATCCCAAGGCCATCGCGGCGGCGAAGCTGGCCCCCCAGAGCGGTTATCCCAAGTGCCTGCTGTGCCGGGAAAACGAGGGCTACGCGGGCCGCGGCAACCATCCCGCCCGCCAGAACCACCGCATCCTGCCGGTGGTGATCAACAACCAGGAGTGGGGCTTCCAGTACAGCCCCTATGTGTACTACAACGAGCACTGCATCGTCTTCAACAGCCAGCACACCCCCATGAAGATCGAGCGGGCCACCTTCCGCAAGCTGCTGGATTTCGTCAAGCGGTTCCCCCACTACTTTGTGGGCAGCAACGCGGACCTGCCCATCGTGGGCGGCAGCATCCTGAGCCACGACCACTTCCAGGGCGGCCACTACACCTTTGCCATGGCCAAGGCCCCCATGGAGCGGGAGTTTGTGTTCCCGGGCTTTGAGGACGTGGAAAGCGGCATCGTGCGCTGGCCCATGAGCGTGGTGCGTCTGCGCAGCGTGGACGACGAGCGTCTGGTGGAGCTGGCCGACCATATCCTGACCGCCTGGCGCGGCTACACCGACGAAGCGGCTTTCGTGTTTGCCCAGACCGATGGCGAGCCCCACAACACCATCACCCCCATCGCCCGCAAGAACGGCGACAAGTACGAGCTGGATCTGGTGCTGCGCAACAACATCACCACCGAGGAGCATCCTCTGGGCGTGTACCATCCCCATGCCAAGCTGCATCACATCAAGAAGGAGAACATCGGCCTGATCGAGGTGATGGGCCTGGCGGTGCTGCCCGCCCGCCTGAAAGGCGAGATGGAAGCGCTGGAAAAGGCCATCCTGGCCGGCGCGGACCTGCGTGCCGACGAGACCCTGGCCAAGCACGCCGACTGGGTGGAGGAGTTCCTGCCCCGCCATCCCGAGATGAACGCCGACAACCTGCACGCCATCGTACAGGAGGAGATCGGCCATGTGTTCGGTCAGGTGCTGGAGGACGCGGGCGTCTACAAGTGCACCGACGAGGGCCGCGAAGCCTTCGAGCGGTTCCTGCGCACGGTTCAGTAAGAGCCAATCTGGGGCCATTGGCCCCAGACCCCATCCTGCGGGCCGGAAAATTCCGGCCCGCGGAAGAACCAATATACAGGGCGCCGGGGGCGCGGCCAAAAGCCGCGCCCCCGGCGCTTGTTTTATTACAGGTTAATAGACGCCTTCCCAGCCGCCGTCCATCTTCTGGCAGCCGTCCACCACCCAGCTGCCGGTTCCGCCCTGAGAACGGTGCATGGTGTAGACCAGGTCATAGTCCGGCACAAGGCCCAAGCCGTCCTTGTAAAAGCGGCGCACCGCATAGCCGGTACCGGTGGCCAGTTCCGCCCCAAGCCAGCGGCAGTTTGTACCCACCTCGTCTATAAAGCCCATCGGCATGGTTCCATAAACTCCATTTTCTTCGGTACAGACCTGCGCCAGTGCTTCAGGGGCGGGCAAATAGTCCGACCAGTCCAAATATTCCAATGCCGCCTGCCCGAGCCGTTCCCGCGTGAAGTTGGTCTCTCCTGTTTCCTGGCTCATCCGCCCGGCCAGATACACGATCACGCCGGTGTCACTCAGCATATTCTGATCGTTGCTAAATGAGCCTCCATGTGTCACAGCGTGGTAAAAGTTGGCTGTTTCCAACAGTTCCTGGGCGGTGGCATCGTCTTCGGTGCCCCGCGCTACGCCCCGGAACGCCTCTGTCTCGCTCTCAGGATACAGCTTGTCCACCGTTCCCTCCAGCGAAGTTCCGAGCCATTGGGCGGAAACGACCCGATACCAAACCGCCCCCGGCCGCAGCGGCGTATTGTCGGGGTCGGTCACATCCAGCCACAGATAGATGGCATCCTCTTCGGTAACTTCCACCTTGAAATCCGCCACCTGCAGGCCGGTGATGTCCGACAGGGAGTAGGCGTCAGGCCCCATCCAGTCGTAATGGGAGGGCGGCTCCAGCACGCCGGAAAATGCCCAGTCCACCCGGGTCTGGTCGCCGTCCCGCAGGCCCTCGCCAAGTGCCCAGACATACCGCAGCCGGGTGCCCAGCTCCGGGTCAGCGGCAACACGAGCGTCCAATTTCTCCGGCAGCCGTATGTACGAGTTGTCCGATCGCCCATCGTTTTCCCAACCATCCAGCACCCACCGGCCCCGTTCCCGGCGCAGTGTCAGGGGATAGGAACGATCCGCCGTTGAATCTACTGTAAAGCGCAGTTTCACCTGCAGGCTGATGCTCTCTTCGGTCACGCCCATGATCTGTATAGAAGCCGGGTCATATTGGTAGGCACTTGAACTGTCAAATGCCCGCTTTTCGTTGGCGTAGAGTTTGCCGTCCCGCTCCAGCAGCGTGCCCGTGTACAGGTAGTTCTCTTCCTGCGTCACCAAATGCTGCCATTTCTCTTCCACATATGCCCGGGAGAACAAACTTTCCAGCACGGCCCGTAATTGTACCGCGTCGGTAACGTCCAGCAGCCGGTAACCAACACCCGCTTCGCCTTCCCAAGTCCACGTCACATGGTCGGCTTCGATCAGCGCATACCGGGCTGTATCCCCGGCCCAGGCTTCCCACGCTTCACCGCGCTTGATCAGGTCCTCCGCCAGGGCGTAAATTTCTTCGTCGGTCATTTCGGTGCCGGGGCGCTGGCGGTGACCCTGTGCTGCTGTGCCGTGCGGCTGGAACCGGCCAGCACTTCCCGGACAAACACAGAGGAAGAAGCCCCGGTCTGGGTGGATATTACCCAGCCGGAG
>NZ_NFLN01000049.1 GCF_002160955.1 Gemmiger sp. An120 | reverse complement strand
ATCCTCAAGTAACGGTCTCGAAAAGCGTCCGAAACTCCGCTTCCCTGGCTTTGATGAGCCGTATGTGCTGCATCGCATAGGAGACATCTATGCCGAGCGCAGTGAGCGTGGGGCAGCTGATATGGAGCTACTTTCTGTAACGATGAATGATGGGGTTATGCAGCGTTCCGAAATTGAGGGAAAAGATAACTCAAGCGAGGATAAAAGCAGCTACAAAGTTGTTCGCAAGGGCGATATGGTCTATAACTCCATGCGTATGTGGCAAGGAGCAAATGGTGTTTCCCCTTATGACGGCATTGTCAGTCCTGCATATACCGTTCTTACAGCTAAGTTACCTATCTGCAATGATTATTTTGCTGCACTCTTCAAAAACTATAAGCTGATCAATGAGTTCAGAAAAAACTCGCAGGGAATGACCTCAGATACATGGAACTTGAAATACCCGCAGATAGAAACAATAAAGGTGTATTTGCCGGTAATTGAAGAGCAGGAGAAAATCGCCTCTATCCTCGTTACCCTCGATAAAAGAATCGCTGCACAGGCAGCACTCGTTGAACAGCTCAAGAAGTATAAAAGAGGTG
>NZ_NFLN01000048.1 GCF_002160955.1 Gemmiger sp. An120 | reverse complement strand
CCTGTTCCCATTCCGAACACAGTAGTTAAGCTCTGTCGTGCCGAAGATAGTTGGTTGGAGACGACCCGCAAAAATAGGTAGGCGCCGGCTTTCTCTTTTACCCAAAAACGGGCCGCACATTGCGGCGGCCCTATATGCGCTTCTAGCTCAGTTGGTAGAGCAGCTGACTCTTAATCAGCGGGCCCAGGGTTCGAGTCCCTGGAAGCGCACCAGAAAAATCCCGACCAATCCGGTCGGGATTTTTTGTTGCGCTTCCCCCGGGGAAATAAAATTTCCCCGGGGCGGCTTCATCCTGCGCGCTATGCGCTTGGATTCAGCTCGCAGGGACTCTCGGCCTAACCGACCTTCCACCGGAAGGTCGGTCTTAACGGCCTCGTCTGGAAGCGCACCAGGCTCGCGGCGGACGGATGACGGGCGGCAGAGGGCGGCTTTTTTGTTTGGTGCTGCTTCCCCCAGGGGAAACTATTCGTTTCCCCTGGGGCGGCTTCGCCGTTCGCGCTGCGCGCTCCGGTTCAGCTCGCAGGGACTCTCGGCCTGACCGACCTTCCACCGGAAGGTCGGTCTTAACGGCCTCGTCTGGAAGCG
>NZ_NFLN01000047.1 GCF_002160955.1 Gemmiger sp. An120 | reverse complement strand
GACAGCCCGGCCCCGGCTTATGCGGTCAGCATTGCCCGGTGGGCTGCCAAAGAACAGGGCCTGACCCGGCGGGTGCCGGTGCGGTGCAATGCCCGGATCAGCGGGCCGCTGGTCACCGGTCTGGCGCGGCCCACCCTGCTGCTGCCCGAGACCCTGCCCCCGGAAGAAGAACTGGCCATGATCTGCCTGCATGAAATGGCCCATTGCCGCCGGGGCGATCTGTGGTATATGCTGCTGCTGGAAGCGGCCCGGGCGATGCACTGGTACAGCCCGCCGGTGCATTTCCTGGTTCGCGCCGCCCGGCAGGATATTGAAATGGCCTGCGATGAATCGGCGGCAGCAAACAAACCCGCGGCCTGGCGGCGGCAGTACTGCGAAGCGCTGCTGCACGCGCTGGAATGTCCGGCCGGGCCGGTGCTGACCACCCGGTTCGGGGTAGGCAAAAGCCAGATCACCGCCCGGCTGCGGCAGATCATGAAACCGGGCCGGATGCGCCGGGGGCTGCTGGCCTTCTGTGCCGGGGCGCTGGCGGTGACCCTGTGCTGCTGTGCCGTGCGGCTGGAACCGGCCAGCACTTCCCGGACAAACACAGAGGAAGAAGCCCCGGTCTGGGTGGATATTACCCAGCCGGAG
>NZ_NFLN01000046.1 GCF_002160955.1 Gemmiger sp. An120 | reverse complement strand
ATCCTCAAGTAACGGTCTCGAAAAGCGTCCGAAACTCCGCTTCCCTGGCTTTGATGAGCCGTGGTGTAGCCACAAATTCAGCTCTGTATTTTTCTTCTTGCAAAACAACACTCTTTCACGAGCTGAGCTTGATGCAACCGGAGATGTGCTGGATATTCATTATGGTGATGTATTGATCAAATACGGAAGTATTCTCAATGCCACAGACAACACCATTCCCCACATTATTTCTGGGCATGAAAGCACAAATTACGACTATCTTCAAGACGGGGATATAATTGTTGCAGATACCGCCGAAGATGAAACGGTTGGAAAAACAATTGAACTATTGAATATTTCCGGCAGAAAGATCGAGGCTGGACTGCATACAGTTCCGTGTAGACCTCTTTTCCCGTTTGCATCCATGTATTTGGGGTATTACATGAACACCCCCCACTATCACAAGCAGCTCCTTCCTTTAATGCAAGGTATTAAAGTTCTGTCTATCAGCAAGGGTAATATTTCTAAAACTGAAATCTCATCTCCACAAACGATTGCTGAACAGGAAAAGATAAGCCGTTTTCTATATCTGCTGGATCAAAGGGCAGCGGCTCAGAGTAAAATCATTGATGCCCTCAAGAAGTATAAAAGAGGTG
>NZ_NFLN01000045.1 GCF_002160955.1 Gemmiger sp. An120 | reverse complement strand
AGCAACGGAGCCGAAGCGAGAGCGAGTCTGAACAGGGCGTTTAGTTGCATGCAGTGGGCCCGAAACCGGGTGACCTATCCATGGTCAGGTTGAAGTGGAGGTAAAACTCCATGGAGGACCGAACCGACCCCCGTTGAAAAGGTGGCGGATGAACTGTGGATAGCGGAGAAATTCCAATCGAACTCGGAGATAGCTGGTTCTCCCCGAAATAGTTTTAGGACTAGCCTCATGTTAGATTCCCGGAGGTAAAGCACTGAATGGCCTAGGGCCCGAGAGGGTACCGAAGCCTATCAAACTAAGAATGCCGGAGAATTGATGCATGGGAGTCAGACTGTGTGAGATAAGTCTCACAGTCAAGAGGGAAACAGCCCAGATCTACAGCTAAGGTCCCAAAGCAGGTTTAAGTGGAAAAGGATGTGAAGTTGCTAAGACAACCAGGATGTTGGCTTAGAAGCAGCCACTCATTCAAAGAGTGCGTAATAGCTCACTGGTCGAGTGACTTTGCGCCGAAAATTCAACGGGGCTAAAACCTGCACCGAAGCTTAGGCAATGTTCTGTTGAACAAAGTTTGTAAGGTTGAATCTGCCGCCGCGGAGCGGCGGTAAATTGTCCGTTAAGGATAGAAGCTGCCTTATGGGCTTTGTTCAGCAGAACATTGGGTAGGGGAGCGTTGTATGCGCGGAGAAGCATTAGCGTAAGCGGATGTGGAGTTCATACAAGTGAGAATGCCGGAATGAGTAGCGAGAATTGTGTGAGAATCACAATGGCCGAAAGCCTAAGGTTTCTGGAGGAAGGTTCGTCCTCTCCAGGTCAGCCGGGAGCT
>NZ_NFLN01000044.1 GCF_002160955.1 Gemmiger sp. An120 | reverse complement strand
TCGAGTACATCTTTCCGGTTTCGGGCGGATGCACTTCGACGAAGTCGAAGGCAGATGTGACCGAAAGGTCACAGATGCACCTTGAAAACTGAATAGCAAGAAACTGCGAAATGAGAAACAATTAAAACTACAATTTTGATTGAATCTTGTTGGCAAATGGAGAATCTGAAAAGCTGAAATCGTCGAAAGACGATAAGGAACGGTCAAGCTAGAAAGGGCGCAGGGCGAATGCCTTGGCACTGGGAGCCGACGAAAGACGTGATAAGCTGCGATAAGCTGCGGGGAGATGCAAATAATCTTTGATCCGCAGATTTCTGAATGGGGAAACCCACCGGAGCAATACTCCGGTACCATACACTGAATCAAATAGGTGTATGGAGGGAACCGCCTGAACTGAAACATCTAAGTAGGGCGAGGAAGAGACATCAACCGAGATTCCGTAAGTAGTGGCGAGCGAACGCGGAAGAGGCCAAACCTGGGGTAGAAATACCGCAGGGGTTCGGACTGCTTTTAGGACTGCAACTGTTAGCCGAATGGCATGGGAAGGCCATCCGGAGAGTGTGAGAGACACGTAGGCGAAAACGGGAGCAGCTGCGCAGTATCCAGAGTACGGCCAGACACGTGAAACCTGGTCGGAAGACGGGGGGACCACCCTCCAAGCCTAAATACTACCCAGTGACCGATAGCGTATAGTACTGTGAAGGAAAGGTGAAAAGCACCCCGGGAGGGGAGTGAAAGAGAACCTGAAACCCTGTGCCTACAAGCACATAGAGCACGTCAAAGTGTGATATGGTACTTTTTGTAGAACGGTCCGGCGAGCGACTGTATGCAGCAAGGTTAAGTTGCTGGAGCAACGGAGCCGAAGCGAGAGCGAGTCTGAACAGGGCGTTTAGTTGCATGCAGTGGGCCCGAAACCGGGTGACCTATCCATGGTCAGGTTGAAGTGGAGGTAAAACTCCATGGAGGAC
>NZ_NFLN01000043.1 GCF_002160955.1 Gemmiger sp. An120 | reverse complement strand
TGCGACGGCACCGAGTTCCCCGCCGAGCTGACCAAGACCGGCGCCAAGATCTACTCCACCTACTACACCACCCGTAAGGACAACGCCTGGGCCAAGGCCAATCCGGACGAGGTGCAGCAGTGCTACATCATGACCGGGTTCCACACCGCCACCGGCGGCATGCTGAGCATCCCCCTGATGAAGGGCATCAGCCCGGAACTGATGCAGGTCAACGGCAACGACGATCCCGCCCGCTGGTGGGAGGTCATGGACCGCACCACCGGCCAGCCGGTTCCCACCACCGAGTGGAGCTACAACGCCGCCACCGGCTGTGTGGACATTCCCGCCCCGGCCGCGTTCCATGAGTACACCGTCAGCTTCCTGGCCTACCTGATCTGGGACCCCGTCCATATGTACAACGCCGTGATCAACGACTGGCAGGACGTGGAGCACCAGATCACCTTCGACGTGCGCCAGCCCAAGACCCACAAGTTCACCATGGAGCGTCTGCGCAAGTTCATTGCCGACCATCCCTACGTGAACGTGATCCGCTACACCACCTTCTTCCATCAGTTCACCCTGATGTTCGACGAGCTGAAGCGTGAGAAGTACGTGGACTGGTACGGCTACTCTGCCTCTGTGTCCCCCTACATCCTGGAGCAGTTCGAAAAGGAAGTGGGCTACAAGTTCCGTCCTGAGTACATCATCGACCAGGGCTACTACAACAACCAGTACCGTGTGCCCAGCAAGGAGTTCCGTGACTTCATGGCCTTCCAGCGCCGTGAGGTGGCCAAGCTGGCCAAGGAGATGGTGGACATCACCCACGAGCTGGGCTGCGAAGCCATGATGTTCCTGGGCGACCACTGGATCGGCACCGAGCCCTTCATGCCCGAGTTCGCCACCATCGGCATCGACGCGGTGGTGGGCAGCGTGGGCAACGGCTCCACCCTGCGCCTGATCAGCGACATCCCCGGCGTCAAGTACACCGAGGGCCGCTTCCTGCCCTACTTCTTCCCCGA
>NZ_NFLN01000042.1 GCF_002160955.1 Gemmiger sp. An120 | reverse complement strand
CTCAAGAAGTATAAAAGAGGTGTCATATCTGCACTTCTAAGTTCAAAGACTAATCCTTATTATTCATCCGAAACATGGAAAGAAGTAGCTTTATGTGATGTAGCAAGCGGCTTTGAGTATGGCATGAATGCCGCTGCCACGGTCTACGATGGTTCTCATAAGTACATTAGGATTACAGATATTGATGATAATTCCCATCTTTATAGCCAAGATGTACCGGTCTCACCAGAAGGGCAAGTAGATGAAAAGTATCGAGTTCGAGAAAACGACATCTTATTTGCTCGTACAGGGGCATCTGTGGGTAAAAGCTATCGCTACCAGCGTAGTGACGGTGATCTTTATTATGCTGGCTTTCTTATTCGCATTCATGTAAATTCAGATGTGAATTGCGGTTATGTTTTTCAGAATACATTAACTGAGGCATATAAGCGTTGGGTTCTCCTTGAATCTGCTCGATCTGGCCAGCCAGGAATTAACGCTGAGCAATATAAACAATATCGCTTTCTGCTTCCGCCCTTAGAGCTACAAAATAAAATCTCCACCTTGGCTACTAATCTCAACAATCTAATCTGCAAAGAGGGAAATCTTCTATCACAAATCGAACAAGTAAAAATAGCTTTATTGCAGCGGCTTTTTATATAAAGAGCCGCTGCATAAGCCCCGTTCTTTCGTTTATAAGCGTGTCCAGCATATTTTCGTGAGCGGTTATTGTGAAGTCAAGTTTTGAGAAAAAACGGGCGATTTTCTTTTGTTCATGTAAAGGCGGCAGAAAAACAGTTTGATTCAAAACCGTTCCACGATCTATGCCTTCAATTAGTCCTGTGGCGTTCCGCTTGATCCTATCCGACAAGAAACCCGTCAGGTAATAGCAGAAGTCGCTTGTCATTTTTTCATTTGCACGCAAAGACATAAACTGTCTCGCTATGTGTGCCTTTTCCTGTGTTAATCTCACAACTGCTCCTGAACCAGAGCCTTTACAGACAAGTAGGGTGTCACCCTTATACGCATAACACCGGGGTATCTGCGTCCATCTACTGACCACTGTTTCTCCTTTCACAATACAACTGGCTCCTGTCATATAAGGAACACCTATTTCTTGATCATTGTATTCAGCAGGCGCAAAGTCTTGTCCTGATTGTAGCGAGATGAGGTCTCCCATTTTGTATTTATCCCATTTTTGAGGCTTAGCCGAAAAAGAAACTTGTTGAGTGAATACTGCTTTTAACGCACCTCTTTTATACTTCTTGAG
>NZ_NFLN01000041.1 GCF_002160955.1 Gemmiger sp. An120 | reverse complement strand
GACAGCCCGGCCCCGGCTTATGCGGTCAGCATTGCCCGGTGGGCTGCCAAAGAACAGGGCCTGACCCGGCGGGTGCCGGTGCGGTGCAATGCCCGGATCAGCGGGCCGCTGGTCACCGGCCTGGTGCGGCCCACCCTGCTGCTGCCCGAGACCCTGCCCCCGGAAGACGAACTGGCCATGATCTGCCTGCATGAGATGGCCCACTGCCGCCGGGGTGACCTGTGGTATATGCTGCTGCTGGAAGCGGCCCGGGCGGTACACTGGTACAGCCCGCCGGTGCATTTCCTGGTTCGCGCCGCCCGGCAGGATATTGAAATGGCCTGCGATGAATCGGCGGCAGCAAACAAACCAGAGACCTGGCGGCGGCAGTACTGTCAGGTGCTGCTGCACGCGCTGGAATGCCCGGCCGGGCCGGTGCTGACCACCCGGTTCGGGGTAGGGAAAAACCAGATCACTGCCCGGCTGCGGCAGATCATGAAACCGGGCCGGATGCGCCGGGGGCTGCTGGCCTTCTGCGCCGCGGCGCTGGCGGTGGCCCTGTGCTGCTGCGCCGTGCGGCTGGAACCGGCCAGCACTTCCCGGACAAACACAGAGGATGAGGCCCCGGTCTGGGTGGATATTACTCAGCCGGAGGGCGGGCAGCTGGATTTGGCGGCCATCACCGGCCAAACGGACGGCCTGCCCGAACCCGCCCGGCCCGGAAATGAAATGACCGACGAAGAGATCTATGCGCTGGTACGGGATGTGCTGGACCGGTGCCTGTTGTGGATAGAATGGGCCGGCGAGGGCTACCGGGATAATCTGGATCTGGCGGATACGATCCAGGTGCCCTGGGGCGGCGATACCCGCACGATGGTGCGGCAGCGGGACATCACGGACCGGGAGCAGTTCCTGGCCGTGGCCGGAACCGTGTACAGCCAGGCATCCATCGATACAAAAACAATCTGGTTTGGAGACAGCATCCCCACGGTGGTGGAGCACGACGGCGCACTGTATGTGCACGATGACGAAGCGTTTCCCATAGAAACACCGGTCGATCCCCGCTATGGCTGGTACGATTATGACAGCCTGCGTTTGCTGGGCGCTTCCGAGGACACCCTGTACCTGGAGGCGATATGGGGCAATCCGGACTGGCCTACCAGTCCGCTGCTGCCGGTCGTTCTCCGGCGGGAACAGGGGCGCTGGGTGATGAATGGCTGGTACTACCATGTACTGCGGGACAACAGCTTTATTTCGCTGCCGGAGGAGCTGGAACAGCAGGCCGCCGCTGACCCCCAGCTGGGTACACAATTGCGGTACGCCTGGGCGCTGGGCCAGGGGCTGAAGGAGAATGACCAGACCCGGGTGGACTGGTGCTTTTCCGGCACCACCGCCCCGCCCGACGAATACCGCTTTGGCATCTATGCCCTGCGGGATATTTCCGGGACGCGGGTGACCGACTTTACCGTGGAAGCAGGAGAGGACGGCACGGTCTGGCTTACGCTGGATGTGGCGGAACCGGGAGATACCCCACTTTTGGAGGGAGAAAACAAGTACGGATTTTTGTTTGACGGGCAGGCGGGTACGGTGCTGCTGCTTTACCCGGCACAGGATGTATCGCTTTATACCGGAACATCCGGCTCTGAAACGGAAGACAGCGATACGTTGATAGAAACCACCCGCATCTTCCGCCGCTGTGTGAGCACCGGCCCCTTTGCGGCGGTGACAGAGCTGCCGGAGGATAAGTTGCTGCTGTATCTGGCGTATCAGCTGCGGGAACAGGGGGCGCTGACAGGCGACCCCACCGCGGAACAGCTGACCCAGGCCGCCGAGACCTGGCTGGACCTAGCGGACTATGTGCCCGCCATGGACCTGCTGTCCGAAGTTCTGTACGGTCAGGATGGTCGGGATTTTGCCACCCGGGCAGACAGTGAGGTCTGGCCGGACGACCGGATGGTCAGTTTGAGAGTGACATGGGCGGGGGATATCGCCACCGTGGTCTGGCGGGACTATCAGGGCACGGCAGGCATTGTGCCGGACTATGACCTGGTCTACACCCTGCGCCGTTCCCCGGCGGACCCGGCGGCATGGATCGTGGAAAGCTGTGTCCGGCATACGCCGGAATGAAAGAAGGAGGGCTGACCTGTGAAAACCTGGCTGCTTGCGCTGGTGAGTATTGGCCTTGGCGGTTCGGCGGCGGCGGTTGCTGCGCTGGCGCTGCGGCCCTGGCTGATGCGCCGGTATACCGCCCGCTGGCGGTGCCGGCTGTGGGGCGTGCTGGCGGCGGTGCTGCTGGCCGGGCCGGTGCTGCTGGCCGGGCCGGTGCTGCTGGCGCTGCCGCTGCCCCAACTGCCCGCGGCCCCCGGCTGGCGGGTGACCCTGCCCGCCCCGGAAACTGCCCCGACAGACCGGGTGTCGGCG
>NZ_NFLN01000040.1 GCF_002160955.1 Gemmiger sp. An120 | reverse complement strand
TGCTGCACCTCGTCCGGATTGGCCTTGGCCCAGGCGTTGTCCTTACGGGTGGTGTAGTAGGTGGAGTAGATCTTGGCGCCGGTCTTGGTCAGCTCGGCGGGGAACTCGGTGCCGTCGCAGTCGCGGATGGCGTCCGCACCCCATTTTTTCAGAACCTCAATAGTTTCGGGCACGACGTCCAGGTCGGTGGGGATTGTTACGCGGCCGGTCAGATTGGCTTCGCTCATTATGGATTTCCTCCTGCAAATGACGGGTAAAGGCCGGTCGTTCCGGCCTTTACCACGTGTTTGATTATTTCGTAAAGGGTTTATTGTACAGGTACAGCAGAACCAAAATACCGGCCAGGCCCAGCAGCTCTACCAGCAGGCTGATAATGCTCTGCCGCAGGTCGCCCATGAAGCCCATGCTGTGGCCCGCGATTACCAGGCCGATGCAGGCAAACAGCAGCACCAGCCGGATCACGGTTTTTAATGTTTTCTTCTTGTATTCATCCATTGCGGCTGCCTCCTTACCCTTTCAGGCCGCCCAGGGTCATACCCTGAGTCAGCTTTTTCTGCACGCACATATACAGGATCAGCACAGGCACCATAACCAGAACCAGGCCGGCGTACATCTGGCCGTATTCCGCTTTGGCGTTCTGGGCTTTCATCAGGTTCAGCAGGCCGACCGGCAGGGTACGAGGACCGTTGGGGTCGGTAAGCATGGTCATAGAGATGATGTACTCGTTCCAGTAGGACAGGAACTCGAACAGGATCACGGTAACCACGCTGGGCTTGGCCATCGGCAGAATGATGCGCACCATGGTGGTGAAGTAGCCGGCGCCGTCCACGTAGGCGGCCTCTTCATAGGCCTTGGGCAGGGTGGCCAAATAGCCGCTGAGCAGATAGATGGTGAAGGGCAGGGTTGTGGAAGCCAGCACCACCGCCACCACAAAGGGATTGTTCAGGAAAAAGCCCTTGCCAAACAGCTTGTTGAGCAGCCGGTCACCGGAGACGAACATCAGGAAGATGGGCACTACGATGTAGTTCACGTTGATGAACAGGCCGGCCATAAAGCCGCCGTTCAGCAGCTTGCTGCCGCGGAAGGTGTAGCGGCTCAGCACGTAGGCGGCGGGCAGCGCCACGATCAGCAGGATGATCAGGGCCATGGCGGTGATCATGACGCTGGTCATGAAGTAATCGCCCATGTTGGCCTTGGTCCAGGCGTCCACAAAGTTCTGCCAGTGGATGCCCTTGGGCAGAGCGAAAGGATTGCCGTAGAACTCGCTGTTTTCTTTGACGGAAGCCATAAACACCCAGGCCACCGGGATGATAATGGTAATAGCCAGCAGGCTCAGCACAATGTAGGTAATAGCTTTACCCAGCACGCTGCTCTTTTCGCCCACGGCTTTTTCTTTATTAATTGCCATTACGCACTTGCTCCTTCCTTACATTTCCAGCGGCTCGCGCTTGGTTACCCGGTTCACCACAGCAGCCAGCGCAAAGGAGAAGCTGAATACCACCACGCCGATCGCCATGCCGTAACCGTAAGTAGAGTTGGTATACGCCTGCTTGTACATGTAGCTCAGGAACACCTCAGTAGCGCCGTCCGGGCCACCGCCGGTCATAGCCTTGACAAACAGGAAGCTCATGTTGATGTTGGAGATGATAAAGAAGGTGAGGGTCGTGCGGATGTTGGTCCAGATCAGGGGCAGGGTGATCTGGAAGAACTGGGTCAGCTTGGAGGCGCCTTCCAGGTTGGCACTCTCATACAGGCTCTCGGAAACGGCAGACATACTGGCCATGTACATGACCATGTAGTAGCCGATAGCCTGCCAGACCATGGCGATAGCCAGGCTGTAAATAACCAGCTTCTGGTCACCCAGCCAGTAGATCGGTTCGGCATCGCCGCGGAACAGACTCAGCAAGCTGTTGAGCAGACCCTGCTTGGAGTCATAGATGGCGCTGAAGATAGCGCTGATAACAACCACAGACAGGATATTGGGGATGTAGAAAATAATACGGAAGAAGTTCTGCCCGCGGATCTTTTCCCGGGTGAGGATCGCCGCAAACAGCAGCGCGAAGGTAATCGTAACAGCAGTGACCACCACGATCAGCAGAATGGTATTGCGGCAGGACTGATAGAAGTTCTGGTCCTTAAACAAGGTTACAAAGTTGCTCAGGCCCACAAACTCCTGGTTGGGGGAATAGCCGCCCCATCTGAACAGGGACATGCGGAATACATTGATGGTGGGGATCACAAGAAAAATGAACGCAAGAATCGTGGCCGGCGCAACGCAGGCTACGATAAACCGGCTGCGGCCTTTATTTTTCTGCATGAGTTCATCTCCATTCTCATTAAAAATGCGGTGAGCAAAAGGCAGATCCTTCTGCTCACCGCACAGGTTACCAGATCATCTGCGCAGGGAAATTATTGCGCGGATCAGCGATCCGGAAGCAATCACATATTTGCAGCCATGGTGGCGCAGGCATCCTGCATATCGGTCCACCACTGCTCCACGGTCTTGTTGCCGTTGACAACGCTGTCCATGGTGAAGCAGAAGATCTGCTTGAAGTTCATACCCTCAACAGGCTTGGTGGTGGCGAAGGTGCCGATAGCAGCCTTGGCGCCGTTGTCGTACACGCTGTAGTAGACCTTGTTGTCGTCGCTCAGCTTGTCGGTCATGCCGGCAATGGGCTGCACAGCGCCGCCCACGGTGGCAAAGATCTCAGCAGCTTCGTCGCTGTACAGGTAGCTGATGAAGGCCTTGGCCAGATCCTGGTTGGTGGAACCAGCGGGCACCCAGCACTGCTCAAAGAAGGTGTAGCTGTAACGGTCGCCGCCTTCTTCCATGGCAGGCAGAGCCATGAAGCCCCACTCGAAGCCGTCGGCGCGGGGAGCGTCGGCCATCTCACCGATAACCCAGTTGCCGTTGGGCATAAACAGAGCGCCGTTGTCCAGAACCAGCTGCTGGTTCTTCTGGAAGTTGTCGTTGTTGCCGTTGGACGGGGTGGACTTTTCGGTGTTCTCGGCCAGCTTGCCCAGAACCTCAAACATCTTGCCCGTCTCTTCGCTGCTCCAAACCTCGGCATCGTACTGCAGAGCCTTGTTGAAGAACTCCTGGCCGCCCACCTCGGGGATCATGGCGTAGATGAAAGCATCCAGGTAGCCAGCGGTGGGGTAGGTGAACAGGGGGATATCGGTCTGGTCAGCCAGAGCGAAGAACTCGTCCCAGGTGGTGGGCAGGGTCAGCTCGCCGCCGCCCTCGGTGAAGTTAGCCTTGTTGTAGAACAGGCCGCAGGGAGAGTAGAACATGGGCATCATGAACACGCGCTCATCACCGTAGGGGTTGGTGGTGGTGTTGCCGGTGAAGCCGGGGATTATCTTCTCGCCCACGGTCACGTCCTCACCGTAGACATTCATGGTCAGGATATCGCTCAGATCAGCCAGAGCATTCTCCTTCAGCATGGTCTCAGGCAGGGCCTTCTCACGGCCGGTGGCCAGATGAATCACGTCATAGAAGTTGCCAGCCTTCATCTGGGGGTCGATCACGTCCTCCAGGTTCTTGTCGGTGGTCAGTTCCACGGTAGCGCCGGTCTTCTCCTCAAACTTGGCACAGACCTGCTCCCACATCTCAACGCCGTAAGCAGTTTCGATCGCGGCCACCTTCAGGGTCTGGCCGGCGAACTCGCCCGCAGGCTCCTGCGCATTGGAACCGCTCGCAGCAGGGGTGCTGCTGCTGGTGGTGCCGTTGCCGCCGCAGGCAGCCAGGCTCAGAGCCAGGGCCAGAACCAGCACGATCGCCAGAATCTTTTTCATTGTTTGCTCTCCTCCTTATGATTGTATCATCCCGACGGCAAAACCGCCGTTCCGTTGTGGAAGCGCCGTTCGCGCGGCGCCCTTTACACTTACCAGTATACAAGTTTGGCGTGTCAAAACAAGCAAATAGTTGCTATATATTTTATAAATATTGGCTCGTTGTGCTTTTCGCAAAAATGATTGCAACGATTTTGTTATTTTTTATGTAATCCTTACACAAAAAAACGCATGAAATTTTGGATGCCTGCATTTTGACGTATAAAGCGGATTATTCGGCTTCACGAAGCATCGTCAAAAGGTAAGTTGGGGCTTTTTCCAGCCAGGTTGTAAAAGTCAAAGCCATTTTTGCATCGACAATATTTCTTAAGATATTTCTACATCTTCTCCGGAAGCTGCATAAGCAGCATCCATCTGCTGCAGGAACTGCCCGGCGTCAATTCTGCCTGCAAACAGATCCAGCAAGTTGGTCCACAGTGCATCGAATACGGCAGGATTATCATTCAATCCCATGTTCCAATCATAGGCGGAGGTCTGCGCCAGGAAGTCTTCCCGTACTCCAGCCACCAGGGTTGGCCATTCGGTATTGCGCACATCCGCCGGGATGTTGTTGCACGCTTTGCTCATCTCCTGGTCCCACCGGCCGCTGGTCACATACAGAATAAACTGAAAGGCTGCCTCAGGGTCGCGGCTCTCCCGGCACACCGCCATGGCCTGCGCGCCTACACACGCTGCCGTACCGCCATCCTGTCCGCCCAGATCCGGAAAATTGAAAAAGCCCCATTCTTCCTCACAGCCTGTATGCTCGGTCACCTCAAAGGGAACCCAGCTGCCGCTCACCACCATGGCGGCGCTCCCCTGCCCCAACCGGTCTTCTCCCTGCGGGAATGGCTCTGCACCTTCCCGGTTCAAATACCCTTTGTCCCACAGTTCCTGCACGCACAGGGCTGCCTGCCTGGCTGCATCGCTCTCGGTCCAGCCGCCGCTGCAGACCAGGTCCGATGCTGTTTTCTGCCCCCCAATCCGGGCCAGAAGATATCCGTACAGGAACGCCACAAACCCCTCATCCTGAGCCAACGGAAGGTAGCCGGCCTTTTTCAGAGCATCGCAGGTGTTCAGAAATTCATCCCATGTTCGCGGCACAACAGGCTGCCCCTGATCGTCAACAAGGCCAGCCGCGGCAAAGCTGCTCAGGGTAAAGAATACACCGGTGGTGTAAGGCTGGTGCGGGATGCAGCGTAAACTGCCCGCCCAGCTGCGCACCGCCTGCGTCAGAACGGGAACAGCATAATCGTCGTAGCCTGCGGCGGCGGCCATCTCCTCCAGGTCCAGGCAATAGGCGGACAATTGCGTACAAACCCGTTTCATATCATCATCAAACAGATCCACAACCTCTTCCGCCTTCAGCGCGTCGTCCAGATACTCGGTGATGGAACGCCCCACCCAGACCAGATTCACGTGAATGCCGCTCTCCTCTTCAAAGGCGGCCGCCGCCTGTTTCAAAACCGCCGCCTGCGGTTCATAATCACACCACATGGACCAGTAATTGATCTCCCGCATCGGGACCGCTTCCTGTTCCGAACCGGAACCTGCGCTGCATGCCGCAAAAATGGTAACCAGGAGCAGCGCCGACAATCTGCCTGCCATTGTTCTTCCCATTAAGCACCTCCCGTCTTAATGTCGCCTGGCCACGCAGTCATTCGCGGAAAACCGCAAATTCTGCTGGCAAGCCTATTTTCTGCGTATGGTTACCGGTCACTTCTTGCTGTTTTTTTCTCCGCGCGTTATACTAGGAACAAGCAATATTATAACACATAATATAATGCGTTCTGAATTCGTCTGTATTTTTGTAATTATATTGTCAATTTGCTCCTGGCAAGATTGCTAAAAAGGGAGGTGCATTTTTGTGAGCAATGCCCGATACGACTTTGCGCCGCGGGTTCGGGTGCAAAGTTCGGTGAATCTGTTGTATGTAACCCGCAGCCGATACGAAGGTGACTGGCATAGTCTGCCCCACACCCATCACTGCGCCGAGTTGTTCTACGTACTCAACGGGTCCGGATTTTTCCAGGTGGAAAATGAACAGTTTCCCCTGCGCCCCAACGACATGGTCCTGGTGAACCCCCAGGTGGAGCACACCGAGGTGAGTTTTTCCGACAGCCCCATGGAATATATCGTGATCGGAGTAGAAGGGGTTCATTTTCTGGACGAACGCCAGAACGAAACTCGCTATACCCGTCTGACCAATCTACCCGACCGGGAAGACTATCTGTTCTATCTGCGCACCCTGCTGCGGGAAATGGAAAGCCCGGCCATCGGTCACGACATTATCTGTCAGGGCCTGACCGAGGTACTGCTGGCCCAACTGAGCCGCCATATCGTGCAGGTGGAGCAGAAATCCGGGCAGCGCAAGGCCGGCCACGAATGCACCAAGGCCCGCCGCTACATCGACGAAAACTACACCGAAAATATTACTCTGGATTTTCTTGCCGAACTGACCCACATGAACAAATACTATCTGGTGCACGCTTTCAACCGGGAGGTAGGCTGCAGCCCCATCAACTACCTGATTGCCCGCCGCATCACCGAAAGCAAGCGTCTACTGGCTTCCACCAACTATTCGGTCAGCCAGATCAGCCAGGTGCTGGGATTTTCCAGCCCCAGCTATTTCAGCCAAAGCTTCAAAAAGGCTCTGGGGGTAGGCCCCAGCGAATACCGCCGCCGTGCCCAGAATCAGGCCGCCGCGGCTGATGCGGCCAAAAGCGCGGACGAATGAACCCACCGCCGGACTTTTGTGCAAAGAACGGGGCCGTTTTTGCTCTTGCGTCCACCGGAATAAGCCCGTAGAATAGTAGGCAGAGAGACAAAACCTGGTATCCGCGGCCGCCCCGCCGGCGCCGCCTGTTTAACAGTATGAAAGGAGCCTTTATCATGAAGAAACCGATCCTTGTTGTTATGGCTGCCGGTATGGGCAGCCGCTACGGCGGCCTGAAGCAGATCGACCCGGTGGGCAAGCATGGCGAAGTCATCATCGACTATTCCCTGTTTGACGCCCGCCGCGCCGGTTTCGAGACCGTGGTGTTCATCATCAAGCACGAGATCGAGAAGGAATTCAAGGAAGCCATCGGCAACCGGATGGAGAAGCACATGGAAGTGCGCTATGCGTTCCAGCAGCTGGAGAACCTGCCGGAGGGCTATTCCGTGCCGGAAGGCCGCACCAAGCCCTGGGGCACCAGCCATGCCATCCTGAGCGCCGCTGACGTGATCGACGGGCCTTTCGCCGTCATCAACGCCGACGACTACTACGGCCCCGAGGCGTTCAAGGTGATCTACGATTACCTGAGCACCCATCAGGACGACGCGGTGTATGAGTACAGCATGGTGGGCTACCTGCTGAAGAACACCGTGACCGAGAACGGTCATGTGGCCCGCGGCGTCTGCGTCACCGACAGCGAGGGCTACCTGGCCAGCGTGACCGAGCGCACCAAGATCGCCACCTACGAGGGCGGCATCCACTTCACCGAGGACGACGGCGCGACCTGGACCGACGTGCCCGGCGACACCATCGTTTCCATGAACCTGTGGGGCTTCACCGAAAGCTTTGTGGGCGAGGCCAAGGCCCGTTTCGCCAAGTTCCTGGACAAGGCTCTGGTGGAGAACCCGCTGAAGGGCGAGTACTTCCTGCCCAGCGTGGTCAGCGAGCTGATCGGCGAGGGCAAGGCCCGCGTCAAGGTTCTGCACAGCACCGACAAGTGGTACGGCGTGACCTACAAGGAAGACAAGCCGGTGGTTGTGCAGGCCATTGCCGACAAGACCGCCGCGGGCGTATACCCCGAGAAGCTGTGGGAGGACTGAGCCATGAACTGCACCGCTGAACAGATTCTGAACGAAGCCCTGGCCGCCTGGGACTGGAACGGCCAGGTTGCGGGCGCCCTGCGCTACGGCGCGGGCCATATCAACGACACCTTCTGCGTGTATGTGCAGGACGAGGCCGGCGACTGCGTGCGCTACATCCTGCAGCGCATCAACACCAACACCTTCACCGATCCGGACGGCCTGATGGAGAACATCTGCGGCGTGACCGGCTACCTGCGCAAGGTGATTGAGGAGCAGGGCGGCGATCCGATGCGGGAGACCATGAACGTGGTGTACACCCGCGAGGGCAAGCCCTACTACGCCGATTCCGACGGCGGCGCCTGGCGCGTGTACACCTTTGTGGAAGGCACCGTATGCCTGCAGAAGGTGGAGCAGCCCGAGGACTTCTACGAGAGCGCGGTGGCGTTCGGCAACTTCCAGCGCCAGCTGGCCGGCTACGACGCCTCCACCCTGCATGAGACCATCGCCCGGTTCCATGACACCGCCAACCGCTACGCCAACTTTGAGAAGGCCCTGGCTGCCGACGCCTGCGGCCGTGCCAAGGATGTGGCGGAGGAGATCGCTTTTGTGCAGGCCCACAAGGATGACTGCAGCTTCATGATGAACCTGCTGGCCGAGGGCAAGCTGCCGCTGCGCGTTACCCACAACGACACCAAGTTGAACAACATCCTGATGGATAAGGCCACCCGCAAGGGCATCTGCGTGATCGACCTGGATACCGTGATGCCGGGCCTGGCCGCCAACGACTACGGTGATTCCATCCGTTTCGGCGCCAACGACTGTGCCGAGGACGAGCCCGACCTGAGTAAGGTGAACTTCAGCCTGCCCCTGTTCGAGAGCTACACCAAGGGCTTTTTGCAGGCCGCCGGCGACGCGCTGACCGATCTGGAAAAGGAAACCCTGCCCTGGGGCGCCAAGCTGATGACCCTGGAGTGCGGTATCCGGTTCCTGACCGACTACCTGGAGGGTGACCACTACTTCCGCACCCACCGCCCGGGCCAGAACCTGGACCGCTGCCGCACCCAGTTCAAGCTGGTGCGCGACATGGAGGCCGCCTGGGACGAGATGGCCGCCATCGTGAAGAAGTACAGCTGATTTCCGGCATAGAAAAACGGAGCGGCGCCCCCCGCGGGGCGCCGCGCCGTTCTGTTTTGTGTCAGCAGGACC
>NZ_NFLN01000004.1 GCF_002160955.1 Gemmiger sp. An120 | reverse complement strand
GTGGCGCCCGCCCGGGCCGCCAGCAGCGCCTGGTTGGCCGAGAAGATCAGGGTGCAGTTGGTGGGGATGCCCTCGGCACTCAGCACCTTGATGGCTTTCAGGCCCTCCACGGTCATGGGGATTTTTACGACCATGTGTTTGGGATCCAGGGCGTAGATGGCGCGGCCTTCCTCGATCATACCGGCCGCGTCGGTGGTGGTGGCCTTTACCTCACCGGAGATGGGGCCGTCCACGATGGTGGCGATTTCTTTCAGGGTCTCGGCGTAGTCCCGGCCCTCCTTGGCGATCAGGCTGGGGTTGGTGGTCACGCCCGCGATCACGCCCATATCGTTGGCGGCGCGGATCTCGTCTACATTGGCGGTGTCAATGAAAAAACGCATGAAAACAGCCTCTCTTTCCTGCCCGGTGTACCGGGCGCTTTTCCTTCATTGTAGCGCACCGATATACAAAGAACAAGGACAATTGGCACATTTCATGGATTTTTGTCCCGAAAAGATAGTGCCGCCCCCGGCATAAACCGGGAACGGCACAAAACAGCAGGTGTTTACAGGGCGGCCAGTGCGGCACGCAGACGGGCCAGGGTTTCTTCGCGGCCCATCATGGCGGCCAGGTCAGTGCCGCCGCCGGGGGTGCGCTGCTTGCCGGACAGGGCAATGCCCAGCGGGTAGAGCAGCCAGCCGTTCTTGACCTCCATCTCTTCGGCCTTGGCTTTGCAGGCTTCAAAGATGGCGTCCTTGTTCCAGTCAGGCAGATTCTCCAGCACCGGCAGCAGGGCGCTCAGCGCCTGGCGGGCGGTGTCCGGGGTGGTCTTCTGCTTCTTGTTGGCGTACAGTTCAGGGCCGAAAGGCAGCGGCGCGTCAAAGAAGTCCAGCTGCTCGGGAATCTCGCCCAGCACCTCGCAGCGGGGCTGCAGGTTGGCGCAGAGCAGATCCCGGTCGATCTCCACATGCACGGCCTTGTCGATCCAGGGATCGGCCATCTTGCGGAACTCCTCCGGGCTCAGCCGGCGGATGTAAGCCGCGTTCAGAGCCCGCAGCTTGAGCGGGTCAAAGATGGCCGGGCTCTTGCTGATGCCGCTCTCGTCAAAGATCTTGACCATTTCCTCCAGGCTGAAGATCTCCTCCTCACCCTTGGGGTTCCAGCCCAGCAGCAGGATGTAGTTCAGCACCGCGGCGCTCAGATAGCCCTTGGCCATCAGATCCTGGTAGCTGGCATCGCCGTTGCGCTTGCTCAGTTTGTTCTGGGCATCCTTCATGACCGGCGGGCAGTGGATATACACCGGCTTCTCCCAGCCGAAGCTGTCGTACAGCAGGTTGTACTTGGGGGTGCTGGACAGGTACTCGCTGCCCCGGATCACGTGGGTGATACCCATCAGATGGTCGTCCACTACGTTGGCAAAGTTGTAGGTGGGCATGCCGTCGGTCTTGATCAGGATCTGATCCTCCAGTTCGGCGTTGTTCACCTCGATGTGGCCGTACACCGCATCGTCAAACCCGGTCACGCCCTCCCGGGGCATCTTCTGGCGGATGACGTAGGGGGTGCCGGCGTCCAGCAGACGGCGCACCTCCTCGGCGGGCAGGTCGCGGCAGTGGCCGTCGTAGTGGCCCACCGCCTCACCGGCGGCTTTCTGGTCGGCGTGCAGCTGCTCCAGCCGCTCGGCGGTGCAGAAGCAGTAATAGGCCTTGCCCTGCTCCACCAGCTGCTCGGCATACTGGCGGAACATCCCCATCCGTTCGCTCTGCACATAGGGGCCTACCGGGCCGCCCACGTCGGGCCCTTCGTCCCACAGCAGGCCGGTCTGACGCAGGGTATCGTAGATCACGTCCACGGCGCCTTCCACAAGGCGGCCCTGGTCGGTGTCTTCGATGCGCAGGATAAAGGTGCCGCCCTTGCTCTTGGCTTTCAGGTAGGCGTACAGGGCGGTGCGCAGGTTGCCCACGTGCATATAGCCGGTGGGGCTGGGCGCAAAGCGGGTGCGGACGGTGTTGGATGCCATGATGATCCTTCTCCTTTTATGTGATTTTCCAGGCGCAACAAGGCCCGGACTGATCTTCTCCTGTTATTGTAAGGGCCGCGCCGCGGCTTGTCAACCGGGCGCGGCGCTCTTTGCTTTGCAGATTCCTCTCTTTTCCTATATAATAAAGGGGTATTTTGTCACTTTGCGGTGTGGATAGAGAGGTACACACATGGAATTCTTGTCCTTTTCCTTTGCCGGGTTCGGAGCGCTGGTGTTTGCCGGCTGGTGGATTCTGCCCGCAAAAGCCCGGCCCTGGATGCTGGAAAAACATGGCGAGTAGCAAATCTGGGTGGTACTGATCGACACCGAATATCTGAACGCAGCCCTGCAGCCGGGAGCCAATCCGCTGCTGCTGGCGGAGGTGTCTTGACAGTGCCCGGCGAGCCGGTATAATACAAAGTAAGTATCTTCGGACGCACCTGCGTCCTTAAAAGAAATGAGGCATCAAGAATGAGTGAACAACTGCCGCGCAAGAAGCGCATTCTCTCGGGCATCCAGCCCACCGGCACCTTTACACTGGGCAACTATGTGGGGGCGGTGCGCAACTGGGGCGCCCTGCAGACGGAGGAGCACGAGTGCCTGTATATGATCGCCGACCTGCACGCCCTCACCGTGCGGCAGGAGCCGGCCAAGTTGCGCCGCAACACCCGCGAGGCGGCGGCCATGCTGCTGGCGGCCGGTATCGACCCGGCCCGCAGCCTGCTGTTTGTGCAGAGCCATGTACCCGCCCACACCCAGCTGAGCTGGGCGCTGAGTTGCTGCACCCAATTCGGTGAGCTGAGCCGCATGACCCAGTACAAGGACAAGAGTGCCAAACACCCCGACAACGTGAACGCCGGTCTGTTCACCTATCCGGTGCTTATGGCGGCGGACATCCTGATCTATAACGCCGACCTGGTGCCGGTGGGCATCGACCAGAAGCAGCATCTGGAACTGGCCCGCAACATTGCCCAGCGGTTCAACGGTCTGTACAGCCCCACCTTTACCATGCCGGAACCCTATATCCTGAAGGCGGGCGCCAAGATCATGAGCCTGCAGGAGCCGGACAAGAAGATGAGCAAGTCGGACACCAATGCCAACAGCTTTGTGCTCATGACCGACGATGCTGATACCATCCTGCGCAAGTTCAAGCGCGCGGTTACCGACAGCGACGGCGTGGTGCGCGCTTCGGAGGACAAGCCCGGCGTCACCAACCTGATGACCATCTACAGCGTCTTCACCGGCAAGGACTTCGAAGCCATCGAGAAGGAGTTTGACGGCCAGGGATATGGCGCCTTCAAGGAGGCCGTGGCCCAGAGCGTCATCGACGGTCTGGCCCCCATCCAGGGTGAGTACAAGCGCATCCTGGAGGACAAGGATTATGTGGACGGCGTGCTGAAACAGGGCGCCGAGCAGGCGTCCCGTCTGGCTGACCGCATGGTTGCCAAGGTGTATAAAAAGATCGGCCTGCTGCAGCTGTAAGCCGGATTTGGACAGCTGTAAAAATACAAGCTGTTGAAATTCACAAAATTGTTACAAGTCGTAACTCGTCGAAACCCCGCTTTCCGCGGCCTAACCGGTCGTGGGGCGGGGTTTTCTGTCGAAAACTTCTCCTGCGATAAAATTACCAAATGTTGACAGTTCCACCAGAAGACGGTACAATTAAGTCGAAGCCGGAACGCTGGGGGCGCAAAGGCGCACAGCTTCCGTTATCCTGCCGAATAAAGGAGAACCATGCTATGAAATCCACCGGTATCGTACGAAAGATCGACAGTTTGGGCCGTATCGTGCTGCCCATTGAGCTGCGCCGGAGCCTGGACGTGGGCGACGCGGATTCGCTGGAGATCTATGTGGACGGTGACACCATTGTGCTGAAAAAATACCAGCCCGCCTGCATCTTCTGCGGCGAGGCCCGGGACGTGGTCAGCTTCAAGGGACGCAACGTCTGCAAAGCCTGCCGTGCTGCGCTGGCCGGATTGGAATAAACGGCCGGGCACTCCGCGCAAACAAAAAAACCAGGCGATCCGCCTGGTTTTTGTCTTTCTATAAGGAAAATGCTTATTTTACAAGCTTTTCGATGTTGGTCTCACTGGTCTTGATCAGATGCAGCAGACTGGTGGAATACAGCGGGTATTCCCGGGCCAAGCTTTCACTGGTCATGGCAAAGCAGCTGGTGTCCTTGAAGGCGGGCTCTTCGCCCACCTCTTCCCCGTGCAGGATGGCGTTCACGTCGGCCTCGGCGCGGGTCATGGCAGCGGAGGAGTAGCCCTCCCACCGGGAGGCACTCAGCCGGAACAGGCTGGACGCGTTGCGGGGCGCAGAAGCGTACACCATCCGGAACATCTTGTACACCGCCATCATCAGATAGGCGCTTACCTCGGTTACCAGGCCCTTGTCGTGGCTGGCAGCCAGCTTGTCAAACAGGATGTTCAGGCTGTTGGAGATCAGCTTTTTGTTCATGGTAGGCAGCACACTGCCCTTGTACACGTTATCCTTGGCGGTTTCAGGGCTGGGCAGCTCTTCCGCAGACAGAATCAGCCCGCTGCGCTCCGCACTGCGGCCCAGCAGGTAATCGCAGGATACATTATAATAGTCGGCAACCCGCACCACAAAATCCAGACCGCACTCACGGATACCCTTCTCATAATGAGACAGCAAGGCCTGGGAAACACCCAGATCCTGAGCAGCCTGCTTCTGGGTAATGCCCCGCTCCTTGCGAAGCAGGGTTATAATGCGGTTGAATTCCATGTTCATAAGGGCACCTGTCCTTCTGAATTTTTGGCGTACTACCCCCAAGAGGCTATAACGCATCGTAAATTATAAACCAGAGAAAACCCTTTGTAAATACAAAAAGCGCCAAGATTTGATTCTTATTTTCGGCAATTCTGTCTATTGCCCTGTGGGGGTAACAATATGTATGATATCAAAAGGCCGTTTGCCCCAAATATTGTGGTGCGTTTTGGCAAAGTGTGTTGAAAATGTAATAAATTTGTAATATTTAACGCCTGTTTTCAAGCGGGAAAGGACGTATTTTATGAAAACTTTTCGTCTGCATCTGATCCGGCATGGGCTCACCCAGGCCAACCTGGATGGAATCTATGTGGGCAGCGGCACCGACCCGGAACTGTGTGAAGAGGGGCGCCGCGCCCTGCAGGAGCTGCGTGCCCGGTTTACCTATCCGGCGCCGAACACGGTGTTCTGCTCGCCGCTGGCGCGCGCCGTTCAGACGGCGGATATTCTGTTCCCCACAGCGGAAAAAAAGCTGATCGTGCCGGATCTGCGGGAGATGGCGTTCGGATGCTGGGAGGGCCGCCCGGTGCGGGAGTTGGTGCACGAGCCGGACTTTGCCCGCTGGATGGATCCCAGCCATCCTTTCACGCCGGAAGGGGCTGAGCCGGCGGCGGATTTCCATGCCCGCTGCGCCCGCACCCTGATGGGGCTGTTTGAGTACCTGATCAAGGCCGGCGTCAGCGAGGCCGCCTGCGTTACCCACGGCGGCGTGATCATGAGCATGCTGGCCCAGAAGGCGCTGCCCCAGCACAAGCCGGAGGACTGGATGGCCGACCCGGGCTGCGGCTATACCGTGCGCTGCGATGCGGCCATGTGGATGCGGGATGGCCTGGTAGAGGCGGTGGAAGTGCTGCCCCTGGGCTATCTGGATGAACAGGAAGAAGAATAAAACGGCAAATGGGCCCTGCGGATTGCTCCGCAGGGCCCATTTGCCGTTGCTAGGGTGAAAAAGAGAAAATAAAGAGGAGCTTGCTTTCCTGTCAGACCGCCCGGCGGGAAACCGGGCGCCGATGGGCAGCTGGGTTCGGCCGGGGGGCGGCCAGACTCAGCAGTAAGCGTTCGGCAAGCGCACAGTCGGTGCGCAGGGGAAGTTTGTCCAAAGCATCCAGCGCCAGCTGCCGCTGCCGGTCCAGCAAAGCGCGGCAATCCGATTCAAAATCGGGGGAGTCAGCCAGATGTGCCAACGGGTTGTAGGCACCGGTCCGCTGGTCGTGGGGCAGATCCTCCCAGGCATCCAGAAGATAGAACAGCCGGCCGGTTGCATCGCCCAGGGCACGCAGTTGCTCGCCGTGGGAACCACGGCAGAAATCAAAGATCTCCGCCATGACCTGGCCCCAGTAGCTGCTCATCTGCTCAATGTCGGTACAGTTCTGCTGTTCGCCCCGGTGCAACCGGCTCAGGCAGCTGTGCGCGGCCGCGCACTGGCGGGGATACCGCTGCAGCACATTCAGTCGGGCGGGCTCCAGCAGTTTGGCCAGCGCCAGATCCCGGTAGCTGTGGTCATCCAGCCAGTTGTCCATGTAATCCTGGTACCGCAGCGCAACGGCCATGTCCGCTACATAATCGGTATAAGGGTTGTCCGGCCCCGGTGCCGGGCCGCTGCCGCCGCCTTCCCGCAGGCTGGTCAGCAGCAGGGCCAGAAATGCCAGATCCGGCATACGGGCCAGCCGTCCCAGCGGACCGTGACGGCGCACCAGCGTGCGGCTCATCTGGGTGCAGAACGAGCGGTACCGCTGTACCTGTGCGGGGGCCAGCCCCATCTGTTCCACCTGAATTCGCTGCAGCATGCCGTCACCGTCCTTTCGATACAGTTTGTTTACAACGCTATTATCCAATAAAAATATGGCGAATTCATGAAGAAACCGAAAATTTTGCTCTGCAAGTCCGGCATAGGAAATATGCGGGCAAAAATTGGGAATGAAACAGAAAAATGTTGCCCAAACAACGGATTTTTTAAATTGCTTCGCATACAATAAACCTACAGTCTTTGCCAAGCGGGCAAGGAGCTGCAATATTTACCTATGAAATGTTAAAAGGAGCGATGAACCATGCGTTATGTGTGCACCGTTTGTGGTTATATCTATGAAGAAGCGGCGGGCGATCCGGATCACGGCGTAGCCCCCGGCACCGCCTGGGCCGACGTGCCCGAAGACTACGTCTGCCCCCTGTGCGGCGTAGGCAAGGATATGTTCGAACAGGAGTAAGTCTTACACAAACTCAAAACGCGCCCCGCCGGTTGGCAGGGCGCGTTTTCTTGCAATAAAATAGTCTGGTTTATAGACAAGCAACCCCAAATCGCCTATAGTATTATACAATAGGAGGATTTTGCAAAAAAAAGGAGAAAACGGGATGTTTTTGACATTTACCAATGGAATATTTAGTGTAATGGATGTTCTTCTGGCAGGATGGTCACTTGGTTTGCTTTGGCTAGCCGGATGCGCCGCGCGTCTACAGGGAGGAGTTCGGCAAAAGCTGACTGGTTTTTTGCAGCAAGAGAAATATCTTTTTGGAAACTGGGGCGGTGAATTCCGTGGCCGGGCTGGAGCATGGATGTTTCTGTCCGGTGTGGTCGCTACCCAGATTACGGCCTTTTTTCTGAACAGCCTTGTTCGTGAGAATGCCGGCACTTGGTATACGCTGCTGTTACAGGCAATGGAGTTTTTGTATCTGTGGGTATTGCTGCTTAAAATAGTGTTCTTTACGCGGTATTCAGGCCGACAGCTGGTTGTGGGATTCTGCTTCTTTTTTGTGTTCCGCTGGGTTTTTATCAATAACCATGCATTTTGGATGGGGCTTGGTCTGCTTTGCATTCTAGCCGCTAAGGATGCAGATCTGCGTCGCACAGTCAAAGTGGGACTGATTGCCAGTATACTGTGCTTTGTCGCCGTAGCAGGAAGTTCAATAGTTGGATGGATTCCCACTCTTCGAACTGGAGCGATTGAAAGCAACAGCCGCGTACGGGACAGTTTTGGCTATGGCTGGTATAATATGACCGGCGCGGTACTGTTGGCGATTTGTTTGATGTATCTCTGCTGGCGGCAGATCAGAGACTTGAAGTGGTTTGATTTTGTGCTGCTGGGCAGTGTTTTGGTATTCTGCAATCATGGGCCGGACAGCCGGGCGGCTACTACTTGTATAGCACTTTTGATTTTGCTGGCGGTAGTTCTGCGGTTGTGGCCGCAGGTAATTCAGCCGGTGTGGATTCGCTCTTTGGTAGCTGCCATACCGGCAGTGGCGTTTTTGGTCAGTTTGCTTGGAAGCTGGTTGTACGAGGATGATAATCCAGTCCTCTATGCTATAAATACTCTTCTGTCGGGACGGCTGCTCTTGGGCCAGCAGGCGTTGCAAGAAACCAGTATTGCCATTGCTGGGCAGGGCTTGTGGGACAAAAACTTCATTGTGGACAACTACTATGTATATCTGTGGATATATGGCGGCCCGGTAGCCAGTCTGTTGCTCTGGGGTGCAGTTACCTTGTTGCTCTGGCGGCTTATGATGAAAGAAGCAGCGGCAGAAAGTATCTGCCTTGTGGTAATGCTGGCACATGCCACTATGGAAAGCCATTTTATTTGGCCTTGTATCAATGTGTGCCTTTGGTTGCTGCCTTGCGTAGTGTATCTGCTGCCGCAGGAAAGAACTCCAGACTTTGCAGACCCCATTACAGATGCTGAAAAATAGAGACGGATAAAAATTTCCCTAATCTTTTTGCCGGGATATTTTGAGATCCTAGATCAATATTTCCTGACAAAACTGCAGTTTAAAAACCTTTCAGGAAACTATGCCAAAATATAAAACGATTCTGCCACGGTGTAGGCGTAAAAAACTGTAAAAAATGTTGGAAGTGCGCTGGATAAGTGTGGCAAACGTTGCTGAACATTGTCAGGTGTGATACATTAATAGAAGCCTTGTGCGTTAAATAAGCTCGCAAAGGAGGACATGTCTGTGATCCGAAGAAATCAAAATCTGTTGAATGCGATCAACATGATTCTTGATGCGATCCTGATTTTTTCTTCCTATTTGCTGGCTACGTATATCCGCTTTGAAATCATGTATGGTCGGGGATCGGTGCTGGAACAGGGATGGACCCCGCATTTTCTGCGAGCGGCCGCACTGTATACGGTGGCGCTGGTAGCGGCGTTCTATGCGTTTAAACTGTATGGATCGTATCGCTTTCAGTCACAGATACGGGAACTTTCTGTTATCGTGATGATTAACGCTGTAGGCGTTTCCGTGATCACAGAAATTCTGTATGTTACAAAAATTTTGAATTTCTCGCGTTTGGCCCTTTTCCTCTTTTTTGTCTTTTCCACGGTGTTGGTTTTGGCCAAGCGCATTTGTCTGCGGGCGCTTTTGCGATATTTCCGAAAACTTGGATACAACCAGAAACATGTCATTGTGGTCGGGAATGGCCATTTTGCGAAACAGTATATTGAAGATGTGAAAAGACGGCCCTATCTGGGATTCGTGGTAGATGGGTACGTTAGCAAGACAGACAAGCCCGGTATGGGCCGCCGCCTGGGCGAATACGAAGAGCTGGAGTCTATTCTGGAGAGATACAGCGCAGATGAACTTATTGTGGCGCTGGAACCGCACGAGATCTGTTTTATGGAGCAAGTATTGGCTTGTGCGGATAAAGAAGGAACAAAAGTCTCTATAATTCCTTTTTACAACGATTATATTCCCACGCACCCGGTTGTGGATGTGGTAGGCAACACAAAGCTGATCAATATCCGCACTACACCGCTGGATAACGTATTGTGGCAGTTTGCCAAACGAATGATGGATATCATCGGTTCACTGGTGCTCATAGTACTTACCAGCCCGTTGATGCTGGTTGCGGCTATTGGTGTGCGTTTGTCCAGTCCGGGCCCTGTGATTTTCCGTCAAAACCGTGTGGGACGCGACAAAAAGCCATTTCGGATGTATAAATTCCGAAGCATGCGGGTAAACGATACGGAAACAACGGCTTGGAGTACCAATTCGGATCCCCGGAAAACAAAATTTGGAAGCTTTATCCGTAAATATAGTATCGATGAGTTGCCGCAGCTATTCAATGTGCTGAAAGGGGATATGAGCCTGGTGGGACCGCGGCCGGAGATCCCCTTTTATGTGCGGCAGTTCAAAGAAGAAGTACCTTTGTATCTGGTGCGGCAGCAGGTGCGGCCGGGAATGACCGGGTGGGCGCAGGTGCATGGGTTGCGGGGAGATACCAGCATCGAAAAACGGGTAGAATATGATATCTGGTATATTGAAAACTGGAGCATCTGGCTGGATATCAAAATAATGTTCATGACCGTTTTTGGTGGAATGATCAACGAGGAAAAATGCGGTAAATGGGAAGGGTTTGCTTTGAACTTGAAAATTTTGGTGGCGACGCACAAACCTTGTCGCCTTCCTAAAGGAGATGTGTTTCTCCCTATTCAAGTAGGCGCAGCCAATCACCTTCATCTTCCTGGAATGCAACGGGACGATACAGGTGATTCGATATCATTTAAAAATCCTCACTATTGTGAATTGACGGCTTTATATTGGGGCTGGAAGAATCTGGATGTTGACTACTTGGGCTTATGCCATTACCGGCGGTATTTTGCCGTGCGGACATTAAGAGGAAGCAAGTGGAACCGGATTGCCGATCGTGAAACACTAGAACGGGCGATTGGCAGTGGAATTATACTACCCAAAAAGAGACGGTATTTTATCGAAACCAATTATAGTCAATATGCGCATGCCCATCATGCCTGTGATCTGGATATGACTCGTTGTATTTTGGCCGAGCGTTGGCCAACTTATTTGCCTGCTTTTGACCGGGTAATGAGACGAACGAGTGGTCATCGTTTTAACATGTTTGTGATGCGCCGTGACATCTTGGATGTCTATTGCAGTTGGTTGTTCGATGTTTTGTTTGAATTGGAAGCGCGGCTGGATATTCGGGATTATAACACGAACGATGCTCGAGTGTTCGGTTTTGTAAGTGAACGATTGCTGGATGTATGGCTGGAGACGATAGGGGCGACTTATACTGAATTACCGGTTGTTTTTACAGAAAAGCAGAACTGGATTAATAAAGGAGGGGCATTTCTTAAACGTAAGTTTATGCGTCAGAACCAGAAAAAAGCAATGAACGCATCGATACGATTGCCGCATAAATCGACCAAACTGGAGAAGTTCGGTGTAAAAAGGTTGCTGGATAGTGATGCACAAGGCTTTGTAAGGAAACCAGATATATTGGTTTCGGTGCTGATACCGATCTATAATAGCGAAGCGTATATAGATCGCTGTTTGCGATCGATTCAGCAGCAGAGCTATTCCTGTTTGGAAATTTTGGTGGTTGATGACGGGTCGGTTGACAAAAGTCTTCAAATCTGCGAAAAATTTGCGGCTGCAGATACAAGAATCCGTATTTTGAGCCAGAAAAATAGAGGAGTATCTGCGGCCCGGAATACTGCTGTGGAAAATGCCCGAGGAAATTATATTGCTTTTGTGGATAGCGACGACTGGGTAGAGCCAACGTATATTGAAAAAATGCTGTCGGCCTGTTTGGCGAACCACACCAGCATGAGTGCTTGCAACCATTGGATACACACAAGTACTAGATGTATTCAGCGTTTTCGCGGGGTTCCAAGCGGAGTGCTAACTGCTCGGACCGCCTGTGAAAATATTCTGTATGACGCACCTCCTGATGTAAGCCCTTGGGGAAAGCTGTATGACGAAAAACTGTTGAGGAAAATTTGGTATCCGGTAGGGAAATGCTACGAAGATACATTTTGCATTGCTGAGTTGGTCTTGAATGCCGGCCGGATTGCCTATGTGGACGAACCGTTGTATTGGTATTCCATCCAGCCTGATTCTATTAGTCGTGGTAGTTTCAGAGTTGACAAATTGGACTTTATGGAAGCGGTTTCGCACATGACGGACGTAATGTGCCAATCTTTTCCAGATATGCGTCAGGGAGCGGTGCGTCGAAAAGTACATGCAGCGTTGAGTGTGCGCCGCTATTTGGTTGATTGCTCTCCGGAAGATGAATTGCTTCGGAATCGGCTGGAAGCGCTAATTCGCAAAGCAGGCGGAGACGTATTGCTGGATCCGAGAGCACCCATGCGCGATAAAATAGGCATAGGAGCAGTAATGTTGGGACATTGGGGATATGATTTTTTCTGGAAGACCTATAAAAGGTGGGTGCGGCCGGATTGAAAAGCAGAGCAGAAATTGATTTTGTGATTATGTGGGTGAATGGCAATGATCCCATATGGAAAGAAAAAAAACAGCGATATTTGCCGAATGCTCAACAAGATGATCGTGAAATTCGATACAGAGACTGGGGTTTGCTACGATACTGGTTTCGAGCAGTGGAACAGTGCGCGCCATGGGTGAGAAGAATTTATTTTATTAGCGATGGGCAAAAGCCTGCATGGCTCAATGAGGAGCATCCGCAGTTGCGAATTACCGACCACAGAGACTTTATTCCTTTAAACTATCTTCCTACTTTCAGCGCAAACCCTATTGAGTTGAATCTGCACCGGTTGCCAGAGCTGGCAGAACAATTCGTGTTTTTTAATGATGATATGTTTTTACTGCAACCCGTACGGCCAGAGGACTTTTTCGTTCATGGACTTCCGGTGGATGATGCAGTTTTGAGTCCCATTATGCTAACTAAAAAACAGGATATTGGCAACATAGTTGCCAATGATATGGCCGTTATTAACACCTATTTTGACAAAAGAAATGTGATTAAGCAGGCACCCGGTAAATGGATGAATCCGCGCTATGGACAAAAATTACTGCGCACGCTATGCCTGATGCCGTGGCGTCATTTTGCAGGGTTCTACAATGATCATCTTCCCCAACCTTTCCTTAAACAAACTTTTTGTGAGATTTGGTACCAAGAGGCGGATCTGTTGGAAGAAGTGTGTACTCACCGTTTCCGGGATTATCAAAGAGATGTAAACCAATGGCTGATGCGCTATTGGCAGTTCGGAAAAAACTGTTTTATTCCAGGATCTCCCTACCGTGGAAAGGACTTGAATGTGCTTTCAGAAGAAACTGTACCACATATTTTAAAAAGAAAAACGCGAATGATTTGCATTAATGATTCTGATGAGATCAGCGACTTTGCAAAAGTCCGTGAAAATGTGGAACACGCTTTTCAGCAGATCTTTCCCGAGCGCTCACGATTTGAAAAAGAGGAAAAAAGAGAAACAGGAGGACACGTATGAAACAAACAGTTCCGGTTGTTTTTGCTACGGATAAGGAGTTTGCACCGTATTGCAGCACGTCTATTGCAAGCTTGTTGAGAACGCGGGATCTCGAACGGGAATACCGAATCTATGTGTTTTATGATAAGTTAGACTCGGAAGATAAATGCTTATTAGAGAGCATGTCACAGCCGGGGGCGTCAGTGGAATGCGTAAATGTTTCCGGATATATTGATAAAAAACTGTTCTATACACATGGTCGGCAATCGATTGCTACTTATTACCGCTTTTTTGTAGGAGATGTTTTTCCGCAATATGATAAAATCCTTTACCTTGACAGCGACATCGCAATTTTAAAGGATGTAGGAGAGCTGTATGACGTTGAACTTGGCAATAATCTGTTGGGAGGTGTGGTAATTTATCGGGGTAAGCCGGAAGAGAAACGGAGCAAAGAAGAATATCTAGAGCGAACTATGGGGGTTACTCCGGATAAGTATATCAATGCTGGGATCTTGGTTATGAACCTAGAGTTGTTTCGACAGGAAAAGGTACAAGAGAAGTGCATTTCGTATCTAGAAACACATCGTCAATTGAAATGGATGGATCAAGATGTGCTAAATGGAGTTTGCAAAGGGCGCATTCTGTTCCTACCTGAGAAATGGAATATGTCACAATTCTATTATGATGCCGACTATTCAGATGGGGGTGCTATGGATGACGTTGCTATTGTGCACTATCTGAATCGTCAGAAACCTTGGTGGGTAAGCTTTCGACGGTGTCATCTTTTTTTCTATCAGGCTGCTTCTTGGACCCCTTACGCAGATAGTTTGCGATGCCAGTTATTGGCATGCAATAATGTGTCAAGTAAAAATCCTCGGCAGGAAATGATAAAGATGGCTAGTCGCGGGGAGGTTGGACCACGCTATTTTTTGCGATGTGTGCTGATATGGGCAAAAGGAAAAGCTAAAAGGTTCATTAAGCGATTTGCCAAGTAAAAAAAGAAGGGGCTCTAACACATGAAATTTGGATTAGTCGTATACAAAGAAACAAAAAACATCGGGGATGATATTCAATGCTATGCCGTTTCCTGTCTGCTTCCTAGTGTGGATATAGTTTTGGATAGGGAGCATTTGGATACGGTAGAAAGCGATGAGCCTATCGCTGCGGTCATGAACGGCTGGTTCCTGCACAAAAAATGGAACTGGCCTCCGGCAAACTGCCTGCGGCCGCATTTTGTGGCCTTTCACTACGCAGAGTATCGCGTTGCACAATATTATGGTGAATATATTAAAACGAAATTTTTAAGTGGGCCCGGGCTGGATTATCTCAAAGCTTGGGCACCAATTGGGTGTCGGGATCTTAATACCGTAAAATTGCTGGAAAAATTAGGAGTAGAGGCGTATTTTTCTGGTTGCATGACATTGACGTTGCCACAGATGCCACGAATTGAATCAAAATCCCCCTATGTATGCTTTGTAGACGTGGATGCGAAAGCTACGGAAGTTATGAGCGACCAAGCGAAGAAGCAGGGGATGGATTGCCGAATCATGACGCACTTGATCAAGGAATATAGCGCTGATACACCTTGGCAGGTCCGTGCACAGCAGGTAGAGAAATTGCTTACGGTTTATCAAAATTCGACCTGTGTAGTCACTAGCCGCCTCCATTGTGCGCTGCCTTGTTTGGCGCTGGGGGTTCCAGTATTGCTTGTCCGCCCGGATTTGGATAATGTACGCTTTCAACCATATGTACAGTGGATGCATACGGCTACTGTTGCCGATGCTCGAAAAGGAAAAGTGTCCTATTCTTTCTGTAACCCGCCGACTAATAATGGCATGCATCAAGAAACTCGGGAAGCCCTTATTCAGTCTGTGCGCAAATTTGCTGAGACTTCTAAAAGTATTCCGGAAAGATATAGTCTTTCGGAATACGACCGGCTTGTATGGCAACAACAGGTGATGCGTGAGGCGTTGGAGGAAAGCCTGGAAAACTATAAGTTTGATGTATTATCCTATGAGCGAAAGTTTAAAGAATTATTCAGAAAAAAAGGGGCTGGTGACAAAACTGGCGCATCGGATAAAAAACTTGAGATGGATAGCTCTATGCTGGAAAAGTTGTATTACAACATTAAAGTAAATGGATGGAAGGTAACCCTTCGAAAGATAAAGGAAAACATCAGATGATAAGTTATACCACGATTGCAGAAAAAATCAAGGCGCGAAAATTCCTTTTGGAGGAATTGGTCAAACGGGATTTTAAAAAGAAATACAAGCGGTCAATATTGGGGATTTTTTGGTCTGTTCTGTCGCCAGTGTTAATGATGCTGGTGATGAGACTGATGTTTACTCAGTTCTTTGGTCGTGACATACCTTATTATACGACCTATATTCTGGCAGGTAATATTGTATTTTCTTATTTCCGGGATGCTACTTCAGAAGGAATGAGCGCAGTTGTGGGTAATTCGCGGATTTTAACTAAAATTGACCTTCCACAAATGCTGTTTGTATTTTCCAAATCTATCTCTTTTGCATTGAACTTTGGTATTAGCATTGTAGTATTTTTTGTTTTCTGTGCCTTTGATGGGATTCCTTTTGGGTGGCACTTTATAACGCTGATTATCCCTACGATTCTTCTGTTTGTGTTTAATTTGGGAATTACGTTAATTCTATCAACGCTCTATGTATTTATGAAGGATATTCGGTATCTTTGGAGTGTATGCCTAAGACTTTTGATGTATATGTCGGCGGTATTTTACCGAATTGATGGATATCCAGAAGCCATGAAGCGGTTGTTTTGGCTGAACCCTGTCTATGTGTATATTACCTATTTTCGGGAAGTAGCAATGGAAGGGCGTGTCCCTTCTGGGTTTGTTCATGCACTTGCGATCGGATATGCAGTAGCGGCGTTTGTCGTGGGGAGATATATTTTCAGAAAATACGAAGATACTTTTGTGTTCTATTTCTGATTAGGAGGAATGCAAGTGCTTGATGTCAAAAATCTCAGAATTGCATACCCGGTGGGAGATGTTCTGGATATTGGGCTGAAAGAAACGGTTATCCGAAAGATCAAGAGAGACTTTCAAATCCGTGAATTTGTAGCGGTGGATAATGTCTCCTTTTCTTTAAAGCAGGGGGATATGTTGGGAATCATCGGCCACAACGGTGCAGGTAAAAGCACCTTGGCAAAGGCGATTGCCGGAGTGGTAAAACCGACCTGCGGAACTATTGCCCGAGGCGGAAAAGTCACAGCCCTGCTGGAATTGAGTGCTGGTTTCGACCCGGATTTAACAGTGCGAGAAAATACAATTTTACGTGCTGCTATGATGGGGTATTCCAAAGAGTATGCTTTGAAGGCGTATGACCATATCATTCAATTTGCGGAATTACAGGGATTTGAGGAACGAAGCTTTAAGCAGCTTTCTTCTGGAATGAAGGCACGGTTGGGATTTTCTATTGCCAGCCTAGTAGATCCTGAGATCCTGATTTTGGACGAAGTGCTGAGCGTTGGTGATAGTGGTTTTCGGAAAAAGAGCGAAAAAAGGATGAAGGAGATTATAGGAGGTGGGGCTGTTACCCTTTTGATCTCGCACTCCATGCGTCAAGTGCAGTCGCTTTGCAATAAAATCCTTTGGCTGGATCATGGCCGGCAGATTGCATTTACAGACAAAGTGGAACTGTATTGCACAGCTTATGAGGAATTTATGCGCACCAAAGAGTTGCCTAAAACAGAAGAAGATGTGGTGCGCTTGGCTCACTCGTATACTGAGTGGAAACAGTCAGAGACCGAACGGGCTGCCCGTATTGAGACAAAAAAGCTTGAGGCGATTCTTGAGAATGGAAAGAGTGAAGCGGCAGTGAAGGCGGCGGTGGCAATTTTACGCAAGCAACGGCCTGAACTTCTTGCTTGAAAATTCGAAACATAAAGACAGGGACGGCCGTGTCAGCCGTCCCTGTTGCAGTTACTCCTTGATCTGCACCTCCACCCCATTGACCTCCACGCCTTCTTCGGCGCGGATGAGAATATACCGGACGCCGTCAATCACCCGGGTTTCCACCAGGTCGCCGCGCTCGGGATTGACCTGGATGGTCACATCCGGGCAGCGCAGTTCTAGGTGTTTGGTGTCCACCAGGTTGCGGGGGCTGAGGGTGGTTTCCGGGCCAAAGTCCTCGTCGAAGCGGTCGGCAAAGGCGTTCACGCGTTCTTCCGACACGCCGCAGTCGGCGAGCATTTCGGTTACCTGGCGGCGGTTCAGGACCAGGGGCTCCGGCTCGTGGCTTTCCTTGTGCTCGGTGATCAGGCTGCAGAGCTGCTCCTGCACGGCCTGCACCACCTGGCAACTGCAGTCGTCGCCCAGGGATTCCGCCAGGATTGTCTCGAAGGTTTCTTTCTGCGCGGCGGCGGGCATGGGGATCGGGGCATGGAAGATCCGGTCGGTGAAGCCGGTGTGGCTGTGGGAGGCGTCCCGGGTGTAGTACAGTGCCCCGTACAGATCCGCGCCCCGGTCAGTGAAGGCAGGGAAGAGAAATCCCATCTCCGGCGCGGCTACCAGCCAGTCTGCTTCCCGGTTGTGAAACTCATTCTCGTATACAAAATAGCTCAGCGCCGGTTTGGTCATCTTGACCGGGCAGATGCTGCACAGGATGCTGGTGTACACCTCGCTGCCCGCGTCGTCCTGACGCTGACCGTCCTTGGCGTAGTAGGGCACATCATACCGGTCGCAGGTGAGCAGGATCAGATAATTGCCCTCCAGATCGATGGCTTCGATGGCGCGGGCGAAGAATTCTTCCCGGGCAGGCTCGTCCTCCAGCGCCGAGTTCCGCAGGGCCATGAGCAGGGCATGTTCGTCCCCCTCGTTACCCGCGACCTGCGCGGTGGAAAAGCTGATATCGATCAGGTTTTTGCCCAGCTGCCCGGAGAGGGTACGGCGCAGCAGCGCCAGGAACTTCTCCGATTCCTCCTGCCCGGACAGGGTCAGAGACTGGTCAAAGCGGGCTACGATCTCCCGCTTCTCGTTTACATAGCAGCCCACAATATGGGAAACGGAGCTCTTTCCCTGACGGTAACGGCGGCGAATCTCCGCGACTTCTTTTTCGTTCATATGGCTTGGTACCCCTTTGTTAGTCTGGCCGAAACGGCTTTTTTCATTATAGCACATTCCCCCGTCGGGGAGCAAAAAAACTGCCGTCGAACCGGAGCACTGTGCCCCGGTTCGTACAGTTTCTGTCGAAAATATGTATAGAATTAACGCGGCTTCTTGCTGTTGCGCTGCCCCTGTGCTAGTATCGAAGAGAAGGGGGAGATTTGTGTGGAGCAGTTTTTCTGTGAGATGCCGTATCAGTCGTTCCCAACCTTTTCTCTGCCGCATTTGGCGGCACTGGCGGGGATCGGGATCGTGTGCCTGAGTTTCTTTGTATTCCGCAGTCGGCTTCGCGCCCGGGAGGATGGCAAAATTGCGGGCGGCATGCTGGGCCGTATCTTTCTGACCTTTATGGTATTTCAGCAGCTGGCCCTGTACTTGTGGTATGCTTCCATCGGACGGTTTGATGCATCCACCTGCCTGCCGTTCCAGCTTTGCGGCGCCAGTGTCTGGCTGTGTGTGGCACTCTGGATCACCCAGGATCACCGCATCTTTGAGGTGGTGTACTTTTGGGGGCTTTGCGGTACGGCGCAGGCGCTTCTCACCCCCAGCATGGATGGCTATGTGTTTCCGCATTTCCGGTTTTTCCAGTTCTTTGCGGGGCATGGGATGATTGTGGTGACCATCTTCTACTTCCTGGCTGTGCGGGGCTGGCGGGTGGATTTGTCCTCGCTGAAAAAGAGTTTCGTCTGGCTGCAGCTGCTGGCGGTATGCGCCGGCGCCGCCAACCTGCTGACCGGGGGCAACTACATGTTCCTGGCCCGGAAACCGGACTCCGCCTCGCTGCTGAGCTTCCTGCCGGATTGGCCCTACTATCTGGTGCTGCTGGAAGTGCTGGCGCTTGCGTTTATGGGCTTGGCGCTGCTGCCGTTTGTGCTGCCGGGAAAACTGGCCCGGTGGCGGGAATTTCTGCAAAAAGCAAAAGGAGACACGCATTATGAAGCTGCTGCTGACAGCCTTTGATCCCTTTGGCGGGGAGACGCTCAATCCGGCGCTGGAAGCCGTCCGGCAGGTGCGGCCCCGGATCGGCGGCGTGGAGATCGTCAAGCTGGAAGTGCCGACCGTCTTTGGAAAATCGGTGGATACAGTGGCCGCGGCCATCCGGCGGGAAACCCCGGACGCAGTGCTCTGTGTCGGGCAGGCGGGCGGGCGCCGCGGCCTTACCCCGGAACGGGTAGCCATCAACATCGACGACGCCCGCATCCCGGACAATGAGGGCAACCAGCCCATCGATTGCCCCGTCGTAGTGGGCGGGCCGGCGGCGTACTTTTCCACCCTGCCGGTCAAGGCGATGGTGCAGGCTATCCGGGACGCGGGCGTGCCCGCCGACCTCTCCAACACGGCGGGAACCTTTGTGTGCAACCATCTGCTGTATGGCGTGCTTCATCTTCTGGCAACCGAATATCCCGGTGTGCGGGGTGGGTTTTTGCATGTGCCGTTTCTGACTGAGCAGGCAGCCGGTCGCCCGTCGCCTGTGCCCAGCCTGCCGCTGGCGGACATCGTGCGGGGGTTGGAGGCTGCCATCCGGGCGATTGAGACCAACGCCGCTGACATTCCGGCAGCGGAGGGCAGCCTGCATTGATATACTGAAAAGGCCGGCGCATGCCGGCCTTTCCCTTTGCCGGGGAATGTGGTATGATACAAGGCAGAGAACAACCATAAAGGAGGGCGTGCCCATGCGCGCATACGAACGCTTTCTGGATTATGTAAAGGTCCATACCACCTCGGACGATACCACCGGTACCCATCCCAGCACCCCCGGACAGTTTGATCTGGCCCGGCTGCTGGCGGATCAGATGCGGGCACTGGGGCTGGAGAATGTGCGGGTGAATGAGACCTGCTATGTGTACGGTTTTCTGCCCGCCACCCCGGGCTGTGAGGACAAGCCCGCCATCGGTCTGATTGCCCACATGGATACCTCGCCCGCCGCCTCCGGCGAAGGGGTCAAGCCTCAGCTGATCGAAAACTACGACGGGAATGATGTGCGGCTGCCCGCCACCGGTGATGTGATGGAGGTCAGCCGGTTCCCGGCCCTGGCCGCCTGCAAGGGGGAGACCCTGATCACCGCCGACGGTTCCACCCTGCTGGGGGCGGATGACAAGGCGGGCATCGCGGAGATCCTCACTGCGGTGGAACGGCTGCAGGCGGAGAACCGCCCGCACGGCCGGATCTGTGTGGCCTTTACCCCGGACGAGGAGATCGGCGAGGGTGCCGACAATTTTGATGTGGCTGGCTTCGGCGCAGACTTTGCCTATACGGTGGACGGCGGCGATGTGGGTGAGCTGGAGTACTGCAACTTCAACGCTGCGTCGGCGGTGTTTACCGTTCACGGCTTTTCGGTGCATCCCGGATCCGCCAAGGGGCTGATGAAGAATGCCTCCAACCTGGCCATGGAGCTGCACGCCATGCTGCCTGCCAGCGAGCGCCCCGAGACCACCGAGGGCACCGAGGGCTTCTACCACCTGGACCGGCTGACCGGCAGCGTGAGCGAGGCAAAGTTGGAGTATATCGTGCGGGATCACGACCGGGAAAAGTTTGAGGCCCGCAAGGCGTTCCTGCGGCAGGTGGCTGAGACCATGAACAACACCTATGGCCCCGGCACCGTAGAACTGGAACTGCGGGACAGCTACTACAATATGGAAGAAAAGATCCGGCCCCATTTCCATCTGATCGAGAACGCCCGCATTGCGATAGAGCAGGCGGGCCTGGAGGCGAAGGAACTGCCCATCCGGGGCGGTACCGACGGCGCGCGGCTGTCCTGGATGGGGCTGCCCTGCCCGAACCTGGGCACCGGCGGCTTCAACTTCCACGGCCCCTGCGAGTTCATCACCGCCGAGCGGATGGACAAGAGCGTGGAGATTCTGCTGAATATCCTGAGCCTCTATATCCGCTGAGCGGCATCCGCCCTTGCAAATGGAGGCGGCGCATAGGATTTTCAGCAGCGACAGCCCGCGGGGCGGCTCGGAAGAGCGGAAGATCCGGGCACGCGCCGACGCGCCGCCGATCGGATGCCCCGCGGACGGACTGCAAGAGGCTTCCCAAATAAACGAAAGGCCCTGCGGGCAGCCCGCGGGGCCTCTGCTTTTGTTAGACATCCGGAATCTCACCGGCTTAAAACGGTACAATATCTCCTGCGGCCGTAATAGGGAGGGCCTGTCCGGGCGCGATGTTGTTGGCGCCGGGAGATCGCGACCATATTTTGTCGGGAGTATTTAACCAATTTTTGTCGGCGACCCCCAGAGCTAGTAGAATAAACAAAAAGAGTGCCAACAACCCAGCACTCATAGATTAGTTATTCTTTCGTTACTGCCGGCTCAACTGTAGGTACCCTGCCAGTTTGCAGTGAGACGGTTTCCAGCTTCTTTCCCCGGAAACTTTCACCACGCAGCTTAAACACAGTGGCATCGTCAAAGATGCGGTCCAGCGTACACAAGGTGGCATCTTCCTCAAAATCCTCACGCCAGAGAGCCGGATTCTTGTTGCTGGTGAAGATCATATTGAAACTGCCTTCCTTGTTGTAGCGCCGGTCAATCAGGTCAAAGAACAGCCTGGTATTCTCCTTGTCAAAGGCACAGTGGCCAATCTCGTCAATAATCAGGCAAGAAGGGCGCACAAGACCATTTAGGCAGGAATCAGTCTTTCCGGAACGTCGGGCTGCTGTGAATCTGTCACGGAGTTCGGATGCCTTAATGAAATAGGTTTTTAACCCATGCTGGCAGCAGGCGTATCCGAAAGCCTGAGCCAAATGCGTTTTGCCTGTGCCTGCCGGGCCAATAAAGGCCAGGTTGCGGTGAGAGTAGATCGCGTTCAAGGAGGACAAAACCTTCAGGCGTTCCACATCTTTCCCCTTGAGCAGAGAGAAGTCAAAATTCTCAAAGGTCTTGGGTGCTTTTGTGGGAAGACGACTCATCTTCAATAAGGTCTGAATGGTGGTCTGCTGTTTCTTTTCGCTAAGATAGCCGAGCAGCATCTGTACCGCCTCCATTCCCGCTTCCGAGAATTCCCGGTCTTCTGCGAACAGAGCGAATTCCTCAGCGGAAAGATCCAGCTTCAAAACAGAAGCAGCGGACGCCACCTGCTCAAAGATTGTTTCCTTCATACCTGGTCCTCCTTGTCAAAATCGAATTTGGCAAAGGAGAGATCCTGAGAGGGTTTTGGCAACTGAAAGATCTGCGTTTGTACAGGCGCTGTGGGAAATTCTTCTGGCTGTGCCAAGGATTCGTACTGTCCCTCACAGAAGCTGTCGGTGCGGCTCCAGGTAACGGCATGTGTAGCCAGCAGTACCTTCAGATCAGCAGAATAGATACGCAACAAATCACCGCTGCGCTCTACTCTTGCTGTTGCGCCAGGATAGCTGTAGGGTACACCGAAACGCCTGCCTTCGTAATTTACAAAGCCATCAAAGGAAATCTTTCTTTCTGGACAGAGATAGAATCGGACAGAATCCTCCGGCACCATACGCAGTTGTTCTCCGCATACAGTTTCGTGAATCTTTTGAGGCGCACCATCCACAGTACGGCGGTATGTTCCGTTCTGTTTGTTGCACCATTCCAGCGCCTGCCAATTCAGATCTGTAAGATCACAGAACACTCGGTCAGCCAGGAAATTGTCTTTCACGAAGCGAACCAACCGCTCCACCTTGCCCTTGGTAAAGGGATGCCGTGGCTTGCAAAGTTTTGTCTCGAAGGCCAGGGCTTGCATAAAGGCCTCGTAGTCTTTCTGCCAGACTGGATGTCCCTCCAGATCCCGGTGCAGCACGACACTCTTCATATTGTCGGTTAATTGGAATCCCCATGTACTGGAAAGCGTGGATCATCCCAATAAATAGGTTTTCCTGCCGGGCGTTGGGGAAGAACTCAATATACCGCTGGCCACAGTGGTGACAGATCATGGCAAAGCAGGCAACGCGGTAGGTCCGACTGTTGTGATCTAGGACATCCGTGAATCCCCAGTCCATCTGGTAGGCTTCACCGGGCTTTGTAGCGTACCGTCGGCCACGATTCCCCTGCGGTGCAACCAACTGGCGTTTTGCCGGAATGAGCTCCTTGTGAGCGGCGATATACTCTTTTACAATGGTCGCCCCTCCTTCAAAGCCAGCCTGCTTCAAACGCTCCAATACGACAGAGGAATTCTTGACGCCTTGGCGCAGCAAGCTGTCCAACAGGCCAGTATAACCGCTGAGTTTTGTGATCCGATGTCTGCGACCTTTTGTGCTGCGAGGCAAGTCTTGAAACCTGTTTCTCTTGAGTCTGCGCAGTCTGCTGCGGGATATGCCGGTTCGTCGTTCTAACTCCGCTAAGTTGATGTGTTCCAGGGAAAAAGAGTCTCCCTGTTCTGCCTTCATTTCTTCTATGGCTTGTGCTATACTTGGTGCAAAGCCATTACCATTTTGCTCTTTCATCGCTATTCCTTTCCACTGGGTTGTTGGCACTTTCCAGTGTACAGGATTTAGAAGAGCGTCGGTAGTGGCTTTATCTTTTCCGACTAAATTTGGTTGCGAATGCCCGACACTTGAAGGTTAGTTTCGCCCGACTCGAATGTGGACAAGACAAAAGCTCTTGAGTATAATATATAAAATAGCCTTATATTGAAATGCTATGAAAGGGAATGAGAGAGTGTTTCAATCTTTCTTTTTGAACGGAGTATACAGTTGGATGGATCTAATCCTGTGCGTTTGGACGCTGGGGGGCGTCTGGCTGGTAATTCGCGCCTTAACTGTTCGGGGAACGCTGCAGGACAAAGCGGCAGACCTACTTAAAACCGAGAGGTTCCTCTTTGGTGGCTGGGCCGCGGAGATACGCCGGGCCGCGGGCGGATGGCTGTTTCTAGCTGCGGTGGTCCTGCTGCAATTTGATGTGTTTTTCATGAGCAGTCTGGTGCGAGAACAGGGATATGCATGGTATAGCTTTCTGGCGCCCAAACTGGAAGTGGTCTATTTTGCGGCCATCTTTTTCAAGCTGACTCTCTTCACCCGCTATTCTGGCTGGCAGTGGGGTGCGGGCTGGTGCTTTTTCTTTGTGTCCCGCTGGGTGTTCATCAACAACCACAGCTACTGGTTCATCCTTGGTATCCTGTTTGCGCTGGCTGCCAAGGATGCGCCCCTGCGCCGAACCTTGAAAGCGGGCCTTGCGGTGAGTGCGGCAAGCTTTTTAACGGTGGTTCTGGGGGCTGCGGCGGGGCTTATTCCGATGCTGTCCGACGTGTGGGAGAACGGAAGATCAAGATATAGCTTCGGTTATGGCTGGTATACCCTTACCGGCGCTGTCCTGTTGGGCCTGTGCCTGATGTATGTGTGCTGGCGGCAGGTGAAAAACCTCCGATGGTTTGACTTCGTGCTGTTGGCGGCGGCGGCGGTATTTTCCGACCAGGGGCCGGATAGCCGGTGCGCCACGGTCTGCATCGTTTTAGTTCTGGTGCTTTCGTTGCTGCTGCGCTTTGCTCCCGCCGTTGCAAAGCCGCAGTGGGTGCGGGTGTTGGTAAGCGTTGCTCCGGCGGCAGTCTTTCTCGTCAGCCTGCTGAGCGGCTGGCTGTACGACCCCGCGATCCCCTTTTGGGAAAAGCTGAACGAACTGTTTACCGGGCGGCTGGATCTTGCTCACCAGGCACTGACCGGCAGCCATATCGCTATTGCCGGCCAGCAGCTGCTGGAAGAAAATTTTGTGGTGGACAATTTTTATGTTGCGCAGTGGATCTACAGCGGCCCGGTGATGAGTCTGCTGCTCTGGGGCGCGGTCACAGTGCTGTTGTGGCGACTTTTGAAAAAGGGCGCAGTCACCGAGAGCGTCTGCCTGGTGGCGATGCTGGCTCAGGCCTTCATGGATGTGCATTTTTGCTGGCCCTGCATCAATGTGTGCCTGTGGCTTTTGCCCTGCGTGCTGTATCTGCTGCCTGCGGAGCGCACACCCAGCTTCGCAGCGGAGGATGAGCCGCGATAAGGCACAATGCTGCCGGCAGAACCGGGCAAGTGCTGGAAAACGGCCTTGAGCGGGGCGCGGTTCTATCGGGCGTCCGGCGAAAGAAGTTCGGCCGGGCAGATCACAGCAGCGCCTTTCTGAACACTGACGGGATGGATCTGCCGGGTGCCGAAAAGCCTGGAATACCGGCGGTTGGGAGGCTTTTCACCTTGGCCGGATCGACGCGGCAAGGAACAGGATGGTCTGAACGAGGCGGTCACGGAAGAATATTTCGCCGACGGTACGGTGAGCGAGCAAAGCGCCGCCGGGCTCATTGTGGCTTGGCGGGCTTTCCTATATTATTTTGGCTCTGCGCTGAAGCTGTAGGGGCGAAGCGCTGCTTGCCGGCCTGGGGTGTTGAACTGGAGTTTCGCTCCTTCTGGAACCGGGGCGGATGGGTCCTGTGCTGGAAAGCCGGGGGATGATTGACACGGTACGCTACGGAGGGGATGCACAGATGTTCTTCCGGGAAATGGACTCCACCGAGCGGGAGACCGCTGCGATCATCGCACGGTATAATGCCGAGCGGCGCTGAAAATGCGGAAAACCAGCCGAGCAACGGGCCGGATACATTGAACAGTGCGTCTGCTTTATGGTATACTGTTTCTATCTGGGAATTGAAATGAAAAGGCGTGAAAAGCGATGCGAAAACACCAGTGGCTTGTGAATATGGTCAACTTCACTGCGGATGTGGCGCTGATCCTCGTGGCCTATGTGCTGGCCAACTGGTTGCGAAACGGCTTTATGACAGGCTCCGACGACGGCCTGCTGGAGTTGCTGAATAAACAGTATTTCCTGGTGGCCTTTGTGTACGCCGCCTGTATCGGCGTGGCCTATGTGGCCTGCCGTCTGTACGGCTCTTTCCGCTTCCAGACCTTTTGGCAGGAGGCCCATACCATCGCTCTCATCAACGGCGTGGGCATTCTGGGGGTAGGCGCGGTGCTGTACGTCGCCCGCCTCACCGACTTTTCCCGCCTGGTGCTGGGGTTCTTCTATGTGCTCAGCGTGGCCATGGTGCTGGCAAAACGGGTGCTGCTGCGGGGCATTCTGCGCCGTAGCCGCAGCCTGGGCTACGCTCGGCGGGAGCTGATCGTGGTGGGCGAGGGCGAATTTGCCGACCGATACATCCGATATGTCAATGAAAACGCCCGGTACGGTTTCCATCTGGCAGGCTATGTTTCCGCCAGCGAGCGGGCGGGCTGTGCCGCGCCACGTCTGTGCGGCTATGAGGAATTTTCTTCCATGCTCAGCACCTGCCATGCGGACCAGGTGGTGTTTGCCCTGCCGGGGGCGGATCTGGATCAGCTGGGGGCGATGATCGCCGCCTGCGGCCGCTATGGAACAAAGGCATCGGTGATCCCTCAATACAACGATTTTATCCCGGCCACGCCCACGGTGGAGGCGGCGGGGAATCTGAAGCTTATCAACGTACGCAGCACACCGGACAAGGGCCCTGCGTGGGCGTTCATCAAACGGACAATGGACCTTGTGGGCGCAGGCGTCGGCCTGGTGCTGGCAAGCCCGATCATGCTGGTCACCGCCCTGGCGGTGAAGCGCTATGACGGCGGCCCGGCTGTTTTCGCCCAGGAGCGTATGGGAAAAAACGGCGTGCGCTTCAAGATGTACAAATTCCGAAGCATGTATGTGGACGCGGAGGAACGCCTGGCGGAATTGCAAAAGTTCAATGAGGTGGATGGGCCTGCGTTCAAGATGGAAAACGATCCTCGCATCACCCCGGTGGGACGTTTCATCCGCAGGACCAGCATCGACGAATTGCCGCAGCTTGTCAATATTCTCAAAGGTGATATGAGCATCGTGGGGCCGCGGCCGCCCATCCCCCGTGAAGTGGAGCAATACACCGACTGGGACTGGGGACGCCTTGCGGTGAAGCCGGGACTTACCTGCTACTGGCAGGTGAGCGGCCGCAGCAATTTGAGCTTTGATGAATGGATGAAGCTGGATCTTAAGTATGTAGAGGAACAGGGGTTCTTTACGGATATGAAGATCCTGTTTAAAACGGTGGGCGTCGTGCTGCGGGGCGAAGGGGCATACTGAACGGTTTGCGCGGGATGCCGCAGCCCCGCAGGCGCCATTCGGCTGGTGCCGATCCTGCAAAATTTGAGGAGGAAGCTGGATGCTGCGGATTTTACAATGCGTCAATCAAATGAATCGCGCCGGCCTGGAAACGATGCTGATGAACTATTACCGGCAGATGGACCGCAGCCGGGTACAGTTTGATTTCCTGACCCACCGGCCGGAAGAAGGCCACTACGACGCGGAGATCGCGGCACTGGGCGGGCGTGTCTACCATGCGCCGCGGCTGTATCCGCAAAACTATCCGGCATATTTTCGGTCGATGGCGGAGTTTTACCGTCAGCATCTGGAATACAAAATCGTTCACAGCCATATCGACGCCATGAGCTATCTGCCGCTGTTGGCGGCAAAAGGGGCGGGGGTGCCGGTGCGCATCGCCCACAGCCACAGTGCGGGCATCGACCGCGACATGAAATATCCTCTCAAACTGCTGTTCCGCCGGCAGTTGCACACAGTTACCACACTGGAACTGGCCTGCGGTGAGACGGCGGGGCGCTTTTTGTTTCGCGGGCGACCCTTTGAGGTGGTCGCCAATGCGATCGACACATCCCGCTACCGCTTCGATACGCAGCTGCGTCAGGAAACGCGCAGACAACTGAACATATCGGCGCATACCTTCGTGGTGGGGCATGTGGGCCGCTTCTATTACCCCAAGAACCAGCCTTTCCTGATCCGCGCTTTTGCGCAGCTGCACGAACGCCTTCCGGACAGCCTGCTGCTCCTGGCGGGCGCTGGCGAGCTGCAGCAGCAGGCCAAAGATACGGCTGTGCAGCTGGGTTTGGGGGAAAGCGTGCGCTTTTTGGGTGTGCGCGACGATGTGCCCGCGCTGATGCAGGCGATGGATCTGTTTGCGATGCCCAGCCTGTTCGAGGGGTTGCCCATGGTCGGGTTGGAGGCCCAGGCGGCCGATCTGCCGGTGCTGTTTTCTGCCAATGTGCCGCGGGATGTGTGCATCTCGGAAAAATGTGCCTTCCTGGCGCTGGAGAACGGCGAAACCGCATGGGCACAGGCGATGGAGAGAACGGCAAAAGCGCCCGGCGAACGGGCCGCGCGGGAAATGGGCGTGCACGATATCCGACGCGCTGCACCGCTGCTGCAGCAGCGATACGAAGAACTTTTTGCCTCTATAAAGGACGGAGCGTAAATTGAAGATAGCGATGATTGGCCACAAACGCATCCCGGGGCGGGAGGGCGGTGTTGAGGTGGTCGTGGAAGAACTGGCCGCACAGTTGGTGTGCATGGGCCATGAAGTGACCGCCTACAATCGAAGATGCAGGGGAGTGCCCCGGCAGAAGGCTTTCAACGGCGCGCACCTGATCTGGGTGCCGACCATCAACAAAAAAAGTCTGGACGCGGTGGTGTATTCCTTTTTCGCCACACTGCACGCGCTGTTCGGACATTATGATGTGATCCACTATCACGCCATCGGCCCCAGCGTGATGCTGCTTTTGCCGCATCTGCTGGGTATACGCACGGTAGCCACAGTGCATGGCCTGAATTACAAGACCCCCAAATGGAAAGGCTTTGCCGCCTGGTACATCCGTCTGGGTGAAAAGATCGTGGCAAAGTACGCCGACGAGGTCATTGTTCTCAGCCGGGATGCGCAGCAGTATTTCCTGCGCACCTATGGACGCAGAACCCGCTACATCCCAAACGGAGTGCAGCTCCGGCAGATCCGCCGCCCCGCGCAGATCAAAAGCAACTGGAACCTGGCTGGTGACGATTATTTTTTGTTCCTTTCGCGTATCGTGCCGGGTAAAGGGCTGGAATACCTGGTGGATGCCTACCTGCAGCTGCCGCAGCCCCGGCCCAAATTGGTGATCGCCGGTGACAGTGTCCACGTGCCGGCGTTTTATCAGAGCATCCGGCAAAAGGTAGCCGGTTGCCCGGATGTGATTTTTACCGGCTTTGTGCAGGGGGAGCTGCTAGACGAGCTGTACTCCAACGCACGCGCGTTCGTTTTTCCGAGCGAGGCGGAGGGGATGCCCATGTGTCTGCTGGAGGCGATGAGCTACAACTGTCCGTGTATCGTTAGCGACATCCCGGAGAACAAAGAGGTCATGGAAGAATGCGCGACCTATTTTAAAAGCAAAAACACCGATGCGCTGTACCGCGTGCTGGAGCAATTCCGGCAGCCGGTGGCGCGCCCGAACACCCGAGACTATGCCGCCTGCCGGTTCAGCTGGCAGAAGGTGGCGCAAAACACCTGCGGCGTTTACGCCGGAAAGGAAGAGGAAGATGACTGCTGTAACGGTGCTGACACCGGCCTATAACCGCGTGCATCTGCTGCCGCGCCTGTATGATTCGCTGGTAAGGCAGACCTTCCGGGACTTTGTCTGGCTGGTGGTGGACGACGGAAGCACAGATGGCACCGAAGCGTACATGCGCGACATCCAGGGCGGGGCGCCCTTTGCGATCCGCTACATCAAGAAACCCAACGGGGGTAGGCACACCGCGGTCAATCTGGGGGTGAGCCGGATCGACACGGAGCTGACCTTCATCGTAGACAGCGACGATACCCTCACGCCCGACGCGGTGGAGCAGATCGTGGCCGCCCGCGACCGATACTGCGGGCAGGAGGGGCTGTCGGGCTTCTGCTTTCTGAAAGGCTGCGAGGACGGCACCGTGCTGGACGGGCTGTTCCCGCAGCCGGAATCCATCGGCAACTACATCCGAGACCGGCTGAACAAGGGTATGTGGGGCGATAAAGCGGAGGTATACTATACCCGCGTGCTGCGCGAATTCCCGTTTCCCGAGTTTCCGGGCGAACGCTTCATCAGCGAGGACGTGGCATGGATCCCCATGGCGGCGCGGTACGACGTGGTTCAAATCAACCGGGTGATCTATCTGTGCGATTATCTGGAGGATGGTCTGACCAAGAACGGCCGGGCTATGAAAATGTCCTCGCCCCGGGGCGGTGCGGTGCGGGCCAGACAGCTGATGGATCCTCACTGCTGCCTGAAGATCCGCATGAAAGGCGCGCTGCTGTACGACGTTTATACCGGGATGCAGGGCGTTGGTTTTGCGCAGACGATTCAAAACGCACCCGGCCGGCTGCTGGCAGCTGTGATGTATCCGGCGAGCCTGTATTTAAGGAGCAAATGGCAACGTGACATCAGACACTGAAGGAGAGAACAGATGATACCCCATATTGTTCATTACTGCTGGTTCGGCCGGGGCGAAAAATCTGCACTGATCTGTAAATGTATCAACTCCTGGAAAGAGAAGCTGCCCGGCTATGAGTTCATGGAATGGACAGAGGATAACTTCGACGTGAACGCTACCCGGTTCACCCGGCAGGCATATGCAGCCAAACGCTATGCTTACGTCAGCGACTATGCCCGCCTGTGTGCCCTGCAGACCTATGGAGGCGTTTATCTGGACACCGATGAGGAACTGCTGAAAGACATCACCCCGCTGCTGCAGGATGCTTCGCTGGTGGCGGGATTTGAAACGGAGCAGAGCGTGATGGTCGGGGTGCTGGCCGCTGAGCAAAACCATCCGCTGATCAACGAATTCAAAAAGTATTATGAGGAAAACGCCTTTCAGGACGAGACAGGGCGCATCACGGCGCAGCCCAACCCCCGTATTTTCACCGAGCTGCTGTGCGCCCGCGGCCTGGAACGCAGCGGCCGCAGGCAGACGCTGACCCAGGGCATTTCTATCTGGCCGGTGGAAACGTTCTGCGCCAAAAACCAGGATCTGCAGTTCTGCATCACCCCGGAGACCTACGGAGTGCAGTATTACGAAGGCAGCTGGATGCCCCGCGGCGACAAACTCAAGTGGGCGGTGCGCAACGGCGTGGCGCGCACGCTTGGCCCCGGGGCCTACAAGCGGATGATGGCCATATATGAAACTCTGACCGGGAAAAGGAAGTGACCTGTATGGGAATCAAGGAAAAACTGCATTATTTTCTGGATCGCCTGCGGGGCGAAGTTCCCACCGAAACGCTGGTCAAAAACGGTTTGCAGGTGGGCACGGGGTTCCACCGCATGGGCGAGTGCATCATCGATCCGGGCCACTGCTGGCATATCCGCATTGGGAACAACGTTACCCTGGCGCCCCGGGTGCATATTCTGGCGCATGATGCGTCGATGCACCGGGCGCTGGGATATACGCGCGTTGCCAATGTGGTCATCGGCGACGACGTGTTCATCGGTGCGGGCAGTATCGTTCTGCCCGGCGTGACCATTGGCAGTAATGTCATCGTGGGCGCGGGCTCCTGCGTTGTAAAGGACATCCCGGAAGGGGAAGTGTGGGCCGGCAACCCGGCCCGCTTTATCACCACGACCCACGCGTTACTGGAAAAGCACCGGCAGGCCCTGCAGGACCCGGCGATCCCCAAATACGGCGAGGAATACACGCTGCGGCAAAATGTCTCAGATGAGCTGCGCCGGAAAATGTGCGAGGAAACACAGGCCGCGAAAACGGGCTATGTGGTTTGAGCGCGTTGAGTGCTGAAGGGGTGCAATGACCCGCAGAAGCGCGTGAATCGCCGGGATCAATCTGAAATTCAACATCCCGGCAGAGCCACACGGCAGAGTGGTGCTGCAAAATCAGAAAGGAAGAAACGCTTATGCTGCCCAAAGTAAGTGTGATCGTGGCGATTTATAACATTCAGGAATATCTGCCACAGTGCATCGAATCGCTGGCAGCACAGACCTACGAAAATCTGGAAGTTTTCCTTGTGGATGACGGTTCCACCGACGCGAGCGGCAGGCTGTGCGATGAATGGGCGGCGCGGGATAAGCGCTTCAAGGCGCTGCACAAGGCGAACGGCGGTCAGTCCTCCGCACGGAACATGGGCCTTGACCGGGCGAGCGGCGACTACATCGGCTTTGTGGATGGGGATGACTTCGTTGACAGGGATATGTACAAATATCTTGTGGAAAGTGCGATGGAGTTTTCTGCCCAGACGGTTATGTCTGCAGTCAGGACGCAGGATGATGCAGGCAAACAGGGATGGCTTTTTGTGGACGGGTTTCAGCAGCGGCAGGTGATCGACAAGGAAACGGTCATGCGTTTGCTGATGAATGACATACGCATTTCCAGCAGCCCCTGGAACAAACTGTATCACCGGTCACTGTTCGATACTCTGCGGTTCCCAGAGGGAATGGTGTATGAAGACAAGGCGGTGATGCATGCGCTGCTCCACCAGTGCGAGACCATCGCGATCGATCAGCGCGCGGTTTATTTCTATCGGCTGCGCGCGGGCAGCACCACCCAAAAAGCGTTCAGTGAAAGGAACTTCGATCAGCTGAAAGCCGGCGAGATGCGGTATGAGTTTTATCAAAAATACTATCCGCAGTTTGCAAATGAAGTAAAAGCGAATATCTGCAAACAGGCAATGATCCAAATGATCCTGGCGGTCAAAGGCGGCGCACCAAAACAAATGCGAATGCGACTTAAGCCATGGGTTAGGCGGAACCGACGCGAGTTCTGGGCCAGCCGGGAACTCTCGCTGCAAGATAAACTGATGACTGCTGTAAAATACAGGGCTTTTGGGCTGATAGCATGGAGATACTTAAAGACCGACAGAAAGGATTGAAAGCATGAGAAATACAAAGGACTGCACGATCGTGGTGTCCTCCTGCGACGCCTACCGGGATCTTTGGCCTGCTTTTTTTGCGCTGCTCAAGCGCTATTGGCCGGATTGCCCATACAAGATCGTACTGAATACGGAAACGTTGGACTTCAAGTGGCCGGGTTTGGAAATAGAAGCCTTTGGTTTCGGGAAAAACATGACATGGGGCAAGCGGTTGCGCAAAACATTGAAGAAGATACAGACTGATCAAGTGCTGATGCTTCTGGATGATTTCTTTCTGCAGGCTCCGGTGGACACTGAAAGACTGGAGAACTGCGTGTACTGGATGCAACAGAATCCGGAAATTGCAAACTTCAGCCTTTTCCCGGACTACTTTGAAAATATAAAAGATGAGCGGTTTGAAAACTTTGAACTGCGCAAACGTGTGACAGCGTACGTAGTGAATTGCCAGGCCGGTCTATGGAATCGAAAAGAGTTGATCAGCTTGCTGCGCGACCACGAGAACGCATGGCAGTTTGAAGAATTCGGCACTATTCGAGCGCGCTATTACAAGACTCGAAAAAAGTTCTACATCCTTGCCAACGGCGCACCGCTTATCTTCGATTATCCGGTGGGTGGCGCAATCCATCGAGGGAAGTGGCGCCAGGATATGCCGGATCTTTTGGCACGGGAAAATGTGGAAATGGACTTTTCGAAAAGAGGATTCATAGAGGAGCATATATTGCCCAATCCCGAGATCAAGGTCCCGTTTGCGGAGTCGTGGTGGGGCAGAAAGCATGACCTGTCACGATATGTGAAAAACTGGCGCTCTTATTTTTAACCCGAAAAGGACCTAATGGAATGAAATCAGCAAAAATCAATCTGACCGTCCTTGCCAACGTCGTTTCCTGCCTGTTCACACTGGGCATCAGCTATCTGCTCACCCCGTATTATGTGAGTACGCTGGGGGACGAGGCGTATGGCTATGTGGGGCTGGCCAACACATTCATCGGCTACGCCGGTATCCTGACACTGGCATTCAATGCAATGGCGCAGCGATTCATTACAGTTGCCTATCAGCGCGGCGAAAAGGAAGAGATGAACGTCTATTTCTGGTCCGTGCTGATGGCGGAGGGCCTGCTCTCGGCGGCGATCCTGGCGGTGGGCTTGGGTATCTCGGCGCGGGTCGAGACTTTTTTTGACGTTTCGCCCCATCTGCTGGGGGATGTAAGGATCACCTTCGCGGTGGCCGTGCTCAACTTTGTCGTGACTACGGTGCTGTCGGTCTTTGCCAGCAGCTGCTTTGCGGCGAATCGGATCGAGATCTCGGCCATGCTCACCATCCTGGCCAATATCGGCAAGGTAGCCGTGCTGGTGCCGTTGCTGTATTTCTTTGCTCCCCATGTATATTTCATCTCGGTGGGCGGCCTGATCTATACCCTGGTGCTGTACGGCGGCTATTGGGCGGTCACCAAACGCATCCTGCCGGAGATCCGCTTCGACCGCAGCTTTATCCGGCGCAGCGCGATGTGGACGATGTTCCGCTATGGGGTCTGGAGTTCTCTTTCCCGCATCAGCTCACTGCTGACCAGCGGGCTCGACCTTGTGCTGGCCAATTTGTTTGTCGGCCCGGCGGAGATGGGGATGCTGGCCATTGTGCGGGTCTTTCAACAGGCGTTCGACTCCCTGTATAGCGCAGTGGCTTCGGCGTTTCATCCGCAGTTTACGATCCTGTATGCAAAAGGCAAAAAGCGTGAACTGCTGGCCAGCGTAAAGAGCGCGATGCGTTATATTGCGGTGCTGCTTATGGTGCCCTGTGCCGGCCTGTTTGGATTTGGCGATTCCTTCTTCCGCCTGTGGCTGCCCACCAAAACCCCGCAGGAGGTAACAGAGCTGTATCTGCTCACCATTTTGCTGCTTCTGCCGTCCGCGGCCAATGCCATAGTGGAAGCGCTTCTGGTGATCCCGGGAATCTACAAAAGGGTGAGGATCCCGATGCTGATCAGCCTGGGCGTGGGGATTGCGTGCCTGGTCAACAAGTTTGTTTTTCTGCGCACCACCTCGATGGGGGTGTTTGCAATCGTGCTGGGAACCTGCGTTTGGGCGCTTTTAAACGCCTGGCTGATCCAGCCGATCTATGTGGCACGGGTACTGGGGGAGAAATGGTATTGCTTCTTTCCCAGTCTGGGGCGGAACATCCTCCTTTTGGGGATCCTCACGGTGTTCTTCCGGGTGATGAACAATCTGCTGGAACCGGGCGGCTGGCTGCAATTCGCGGCGGCGGCCGCTGTTACAGGTGGAATGGGGTACGGGGTCGGCTTTCTGCTGGGTTTTGACCGCGGTGAAAAGCAGGCGGTGCTGGAGAAACTGAAAGCCAAAATCGGGGGTGGTGACAGATGAAAAAAATACGCTTAAAGCTGCTGGGCTTCTGGCCGGGTTTCGACTTCGAAAACAGTGTGTTTGGGCAGATCCTCTCGAAGCATTACGAGATCGAGATGAGTGAGGACCCGGAATACCTGTTATGCTCCTTTGCAACGGCCCCGTTTGAGTATACCCGTTACGACTGTGTGCGCATTGGAATATCCTGGGACACGTTCGCGCCGAATTTCAACCAGTTCGACTATTTTATGTGCCATGATCGGATCCGGTTTGGCGATCGGTATTTTTGGCTTCCCTGTTTTTGGGACTATCCGCAATATCTTTTCATGGCGCAGGAAAAGCATAAAACGGTTCCCACCGACATTTTGGCCCGAAAAGAAATCTTCTGTGATTTGATCTATCGGCATGGAAAAGACGATTACGGTCACAGAAAAAAGGCGTTTGATGTTTTGAACGCCTATAAACCTGTGGCAGCGGCAGGCACCTTTCTGAACAATATGCCGGACGGAAAGGTGGTTACCCACGCAATTGGCGGCGGAAAACTGGAGCTTCAGCAAAAGAGCAAATTCAGCCTGGCCATCGAAAGCATCAGTTACCCCGGATATATCAGCGAAAAAGTGATTCATCCGCTTGCAGCCTGGTCGGTGCCCATTTACTGCGGGCATGTGGAAACTGCGGAGATACTAAATCCGAACGCATACATCAATGCCGCTGACTATGACTACGATTGGGAGCGAATCCTGCAGCGTGTTGAGCAGCTGGACAGAAATGACGATGAGTATCTTTCCGTGCTGCATCAGCCGGCTTTTGTGCAGGAAGATTATGTGGACGCACGATACAGCCAGCTTGAAGCGTTTCTTGTGAATATTTTTTCGCAGCCGGCCGAAAAAGCATATCGCCGTTTGCGGGATGTGCCGGGAAAGGAATACCATTACTGTCCGGGCATGGAAGAAGGGTGGATGAAAGAATACAACGCCCTGTATACCAGCCATGCGCCGTTCCATGAGCTTTACAAGCGCGGCCTTGCAGACTGGTATGTGAACGCCGTGCGGGCACTGCTGAAAAAACGCCGCGGCGGCTGAAACCATCAAAAATGGGAGACACGGCAAATGCCGTGCCTCCCGTTTGTTATATGCCAAAAATCAATCGTTAGGCGAGAGGTTCAAAAAAGACGGCTGTCGATAAAAAAACAACTTCTTTTGTTGCGTCGAAAATGCGCCCCGCCAACTGCACAAACAAGCAAAGCACGGTCATCCGTTTGTCGTTCCGGCTTCTTGCCTGCGCGGCTTGGCTCCCTCCCGGCGGACAGGTTTTAACGCCAAACAAAGGCTTCAACACGTCCCACTGCGCTTTTCCGTTGCTTAACGTAAAGCCCCCCTGATGTAGTACTTGCAGATTCCTACATCAGGGGGGCTGTTGTTACAGTCTGTTTTTACGGAACCGGTTCACTTTGCACGCAGAGCGCCTGTGCTGCCGGATGGGGGAGAGATCACTCTGCGCGCTCCATCGCCTCGCGGAAATCACGGGTATCAGCAAAGATTTCGTTGGTATAGGGATTCTTCTTCTGCTGCACAGAGCGCTTGATGATGATAGCCAGCACGATCACATTGGCCGCCAGCGCCAGGATGGCGATCACGCCCTGCATGGTGGGATCGGCAGCGGTGGGCCGTACGGTGGGATCCATCACGCCGTCCGCGTACAGTACCGGGATGGTACTGAATACGCTGGCGTCCTGGAACAGCGGGAACACCTGGGCAAACATGCACCACAGGGCCAGGGTGTTGGCACGGTTCTGGATCCAGCCACCTTTGTTCCACAGCGCGTTGGCAAAGGTGGGGGCCAGCAGCAGGGCCACGCCGCAGTACCAGGCATGGGTGGGCAGGTTGTTGTAGGTGTACTCAAAGTTCCACAGGTCGTAGGCGATGATGTACAGGATGGTCATGTCCGGCCAGAGCATATCGGTCCGCTTCTTGGAAGAGTAGATGCCCCACCAGCCGGTCATGCACAGGATGTTCAGGATACCGGCAATGCCGTTGACCCAGTTCCACCAGCCGCCGTACAGCCAGACATTTTCGCTGGACAGCCACCAGCGGTCGCCGTTCTGGGCCAGAGAGATCAGGCCCCGGATGCCGGACTCAAAGTCGCTGCCCACGGCGATCAGGATGTTGATGGCCACGATCACAAAGGGGAAGGCCTTGAACCAGTGGGTTTTGCCCACGCCCCATTTGTACTTGAGCATCATGAACCCGATACACCCGGCGGTGGCGGCGTACAGCTTGGCGTAGTGGAACCAGCTGTTCATGTGCACATAGGTGGGGTTGGTCAGGGCCCATTCCGCGCCCATGGCCGCGCCTACATAGATGGAGATAAAGTAAACGGTGAGCCCGGCGGGCAGAATCAGAAAACAGAAGATGCCGCCCTGGGGTGTGCGCCGGGCCAGCTCGTTGGCCAGCACCAGCCCTGCAAATACCAGCACCCAGCCCAGCAGCTGGAAGCCGGCATTTTCACCGTAGATCTGAAACAACATGATAAAAACCTCCTCAAATGGGCCCGGCGCTCGGTACGCCGGGCTGAATCGATGAATATAGCTGCCGGCCCGTCAGGCGGATGTGCTCTCCGCATCGGGCGGCTCATCCGGCACCGCGATCTCCCGGATCAGCATTTCGTTGCCCTGGATCAGATGGGTGCGGTCGCTGCCGCAAACAGGGCAGATGCGCCCCTGGGGCAGGGTGGGGTACACCTCACCGCAGGCTTCGCACAGGGTGCGGGCGGGGATGGTTTCCACCCGCAGTTCCGCCCCGGCCAGCATCTCGGATCGGGCCGCGGCCCATTTCCAGCAGTCCTGCAGGTAGTCGCCCACCACGCCGGACACCTCGCCCAGTTCCAGGGTCACGGCGCTGACCCGCCGGATCCGGTTGGCCCGGCCGGTGTCCTCCACCGTGCGGATAATATGGAACACAATGCCCAGTTCGTGCATGGGTTACTCCTTTTTGCCGAATTTCAGCCGGATGCCCCGCTTGATCATGTAGGGCAGAATGGCCTTGAACTTATCCTCGCTGCGGATCATGGTGCTGCATTCCGGCAGTTCCCGGGACAGATGGATCGCATCAAACTCGCACTTGGTGGTGCAGATACCGCAGCCGATGCACTTGTTCGGGTCCACTACCGAAGCGCCGCAGCCCAGGCAGCGGGCGGTTTCGGTGCGCACCTGCTCTTCGGTCAGGGTGCCGTGGGTATCCCGGAAGGACAGGCCCGGCGCAGCGGGCGCCTCCTGCTGGCGGGGAGAAGCGTCGTAGCTGCCCAGCGCCAGATTGTCCTTGTCCAGCTGGATGAAATCCCGCCGGTTGCGGCCGATGGTCAGGCTGGTATTGGGCTGTACAAACCGGTGCAGGGATACCGCCGCTTCCTTGCCGGCGGCAATGGCGTCAATGGCAAACTTCGGCCCAGTATATACGTCACCGCCCACAAACACGTCCGGTTCGGCGGTCTGGTAGGTGAGGGGATCGGCCGCGGCGCGTCCACCGCCTGCCAGCTGTACCTGGGTGCCCTCCAGCAGGCCGCCCCACTGGATGCTCTGGCCGATGCTCAGGAACACCCGCTCGCAGGGCACGGTGACGGTGTCGGCTTCGTCGTAAACCGGCGCAAACCGCCCCGCTTCATTCAGAACGGATGTGCAGCGCTTGAACACCACACCGGTCACCCGGCCGTTTTCGGTCAGAATCTCTTTCGGGCCCCAGCCGCAGTTTACCTGTACCTGTTCGGCCTCGGCTTCGGCCACCTCCTCGGCGGTGGCGGGCATGGCGTCCCGGCTTTCCAGGCAGTACATGGAAACCTGCTCGGCCCCACAGCGGCGGGCGGTGCGGGCCACGTCAATGGCCACGTTGCCGCCGCCGATCACCACGGCCCGGCCGGTCACGGAGGTGCCCTCGTTGTCGGCTACCGCCCGCAGGAAGTCCACGGCGGTCATCACATCGGCGGCGTCCTCGCCGGGGATGCCGGCCATCCGTCCGCCCTGGCAGCCGATGGCAATATAGAACGCCTTGTAGCCCTCAGCCCGCAGCTGATCCAGCGTGATGTCCTTGCCCACTTCCACGCCGCAGCGGATCTCCACGCCCATGGCGCGGATCACGTCGATCTCGGCGGCTACCACGTCCTTTTCCAGCTTGTAGGAGGGGATGCCGTATACCAGCATACCGCCGGGCTTGTCGTTCTTCTCGAACACGGTGGGCGTGTAGCCCTTTTCCGCCAGATAGTAGGCGCAGGACAGACCCGCCGGGCCCGCGCCGATAATGGCGATCTTTTCACTGAAGCCGCCTCGGTTGGAGGGGGTCACCACCGACGGAATGTACCGGGTGGCCGCATCCAGATCCCGCTGGGCGATGAACTTCTTCACCGCGTCGATGGCCACTGCCTGGTCCACCGTGCCCCGGGTGCAGGCTTCTTCACAACGGCGGTTGCACACCCGGCCGCAGACCGCCGGGAAGGGATTCTCTTTTTTAATCAGGGCCAGCGCTTCCTCGTACCGTCCCTGTGCCGCCATTTTCAGATAGCCCTGCACCGCAATGTGGGCGGGGCAGGCAGTCTTGCAGGGGGCGGTGCCGGTGTCGTGGCAGTTGATCCGGTTCTTGTCCCGGTAGTCCACCGTCCACTTTTCCGGGCCCCAGGGGGTGTTGTCCGGCAGTTCCACCCGGGGATAGGTCACCGGGCCGTCCTTGGTGCACAGCTTCTGGCCCAGCTTCACCGCGCCCGCCGGGCAGTACTCCACGCACCGGCCGCAGGCTACACAGTTTTCGGGGGTCACGCTGGCCACATAGGCCGACCGGCCCAGGTTCGGGGTGTTGAACATCTGGCTCAGGCGCAGCGCGTTGCAGATGTTCACGTTGCAGTTGCAGATGGCGAAGATCTTGTTCTCGCCGTCGATGTTGGTGATCTGGTGCACAAAGCCATTGTCCTCGGCCCGCTTCAGGATGCGCAGCACCTCGTCGTAGTCCACATAATGGCCTTTTTTCGTTTCCACCAGGTAGTCGGCCATATCGCCCACGCCGATGCACCAGTCCTCCGGGTCGTCGCCGCAGCCCTCGCCCAGCTTGGCCCGGCTCATCCGGCAGCTGCAGGGGCTGGCGGCGTATTTGCCGTCGTACTTTTTCAGCCAGTGGCTGATGTGCTCAATGTCTACCGAGCGGTTCTCGGTCTCGATGGCCTTTTCCACCGGAATCACGTGCATACCAATGCCCGCGCCGCCTGGCGGCACCATGGCGGGGATGTGCTCCAGCGGCAGGAAGGTCATCCGCTCAAAGAAGGCGGTCACCTCCGGATGTTCTTCAATCTGCTGTTTCTGCATGTTGAAGAACTCGGCGCTGCCCGGGACGAACATGGGCAGCACGTACTGCTTTTCGTGCCGCTCATTCTCCCAGTTGTATTCCAGCAATCCGATGTAGCTCATCTGGTAGAGCAGCGGCTCCAGCTCCTCGGCGCTCTTGCCGGTGGCTTTCACCAGCTGGGGCAGGGTCATGGGCTTGCGCACGTCCATCTTCAGGGCTACGTCCGCCATCTCGTCGGTCACAAGACCCGCCAGGCCCCAGTATTCCGGATCGTCAACCGTAACCCCCTTGATCTTGGCGGGGATTCGGTCGGTGATCTTGCGGCCCAGCTTCATGATCTTTTCCCGGGGCTTCTCATCTTTCGGGATCTTGAACGACAGCTTGCTCTCGTCCAGGGGGAAATGTGTTTCGCTCATCGGTTTCTCCTCTCTTTGCCTGTACCCGGCGATAAAAGCAGGCCGCGCCTTTAAAGGAACGCGGCCTGTACAAACCTGCTGCAATGGTTCTCCTCTGGTATGTCCAGGCATATGGGCGGAAAATGCGCCGGAAAACCTTACGTTAAAAGAATAACATATACGGACAAAAAGCGTCAATAAGCCAAAAACTTTTCTCCGATCTGTGCAAAAAATCCTCTGGCTATTCAGCCTTTTGCATGGTAAAATACGGTTGTGGTATCTGGTATAACCAAGACTAGGAGGAAAGCCCCATGGAGTTTGAAAAGCTGTCCGCCCCCAGCCTGAAACAGCTGTTTGTACAGCAGATGCAGAAGATGATCCTGTCGGGTGAACTGCCGGAGGGGGCGCCGCTTCCGCCGGAACGGGAGCTGGCCCGGCAGATGCAGGTAAGCCGGGCGGTGGTGAACGGCGGCCTGACCGAACTGGCCGCCCAGGGCTTTGTGGAGGTGCGCCCCCGGCAGGGAACCTTTGTGGCGGATTACCGGCGCAAAGGCAACCTGAGCACCCTGATCGCCATTATGGAATACAACGGCGGCGAACTGGGCCGGGAGGAGATCCGCTCCATCCTGGAGGTGCGCCGCGCGCTGGAGCACCTGGCGGTGACCCGCATCATCCGCTTTGCCACCGACGAGCAGATCGCCGCGCTGGGGGATACGCTGGCCCGTCTGGCAGCGTCCGAAAACCCGGCCCAGGCGGCGGAACGTGCCTTTGATTTTCAGCACGAGCTGGCATTGGCCAGCGGCAACAGCATTCTGCCGCTGTTCTATTACTCGTTCCGTTCCCCGGTGCTCACGTTGTGGATCCGGTTCTGCCGCCGCTACGGCATCGAATCCCTCTGCCGCAACACCGAGCTGCTCTACACCCACCTGAAAAACCGGGACGAAGCCGCCGCCGCAGCCTGGATCGACCAGTATCTGGGCAAGGCCATCTCCGGCAGCCAGCAGGTATATGGGGAATAATAAAACAGCCCCGCCAGACAGATCGTCCGGCGGGGCTTTGTGCATGAATTGCCCAGTTTCATAAAGTCTTGTGAGATGTTTGAAGCCTGCAAAATCGATTTATACCGCCAGAAGAGACTCCAGCGTTTCTTCAAAAAACTGCGGGTCGTCCGACAGCGTGCTTAGATAGTAGTCCGCGCCGTTGTGGGAGAAGCTGGCCACACCGGAATATTCCAGCGGGCCCGCCGAAGCAGATCCGTACTGTTCGGCGTTCGCGCTGGAGATTTCCGAACAGGTGACGCTGTAATTGCCGATCTCCCGGATGACAGCGGACGGCTCGCGCAGCCGCTCCGTCATCCCCACGGCGGGAAGATCTCCGTTAAAGCAGATCGTGCAGGACACTTGGTTTGCCGGCCGGTCGGGCTGGTCTTCTCCAAAGTCCACGGTAACATGCAGGGATTCCCAGCAGTCCATGTCGAAAAATGCTTTCCACTCGCTCACCGACAGCAGGTAGGTGGTGGTGCAGTTGTCGGTCAGGGTAAACCGATCCAGCAGCCAGTCGTCTCCGCAAAAGGTTTCAATCACATCCAGCGATTGGGTTTCCTTGTTGTAATAGCACCAATTGGGGTCGTTGGTATCCTTCTCGGGCGGAACATATAGGATCGCCAGCGCCAGCAAAAAGGCCAGCAAAAGCGGCGCCCCGAAGATGCACAGCGCGGCCAGCAGGGTTTTGAGTTGCGAGTTTTCCCAGTCATACTTTTTCATGGCAGCGTTTCGTCCTTTCCGCCGCAGACCTCCAGCGCGGCTGCCTGGAAAACCGATCCTCTGTTTTCATTGTACCGTCCCGGTGCCGCCGGGGCAAGAAACAAAAGGATAACACGGGCGAAACCGGCCCGGCGGGCCGCTTCACCGTCCAAAATCCCCGGCCTTTTTTGTGAAAACCGGCAGTAGCCGCGGGGGAGCGCTGGATGGTATACTGAAACCGGAGAGGGAAGAATACGCGATCGGAAAAGCGAAAGGAGATGGTGAGGATGAAGCGGCGGCTGTTGTTAGTGGTTCTTCTTATGGGGGGACTTTTGCTGTGTGCCTGTGCGCAGCATGATACGGTGGCAGAGCCGGAGAAAACATTTGAAGAGCGCCTGCTCGACGGTGCACAGCCTTTGGCTGAGAATATAACAGGGGAAGAGCCCCGAAAACTTTCGCTGGAGTCAGTTCATTACGGAAGCTTTTCCTCGCCCTCGGCGCAGGAATTGTGCGCGCTATTCAAATATGAGTCAACCGTCCACGTGGAAGGCCTCGACCGGACGCTGGCGGTTATCTATACTGTCGAAGACCTGAAGGTGGTTGCCAGCAAGGATTTACAGGCGGACGAAGTGCAGATCGAGTATCTGCCCTCTCCGGAGGGGAATGAGGTTATTCTCTGCTTTGCCACTGTCACGAATCATGGCTTCTCCACCTATCATATAGAACTGTTTTCAATCCGTGAATCTCAGTGGGAAAAAATTCCAATAACGCTTCCGGCCCTGAACGAGTCCGACCGCTGTTACCTGGCGGGGCAGACCGTTTTGCGGGTGGATGCGCAGGATACCTGCGAGGCCTATACCTGGAACAGCGAGACCGGCGATTTTGAAGTTCGGACCTGACGGTCTCTGCGCCGCAGTGGCGCTGCCCCAATAAAACCCGGAAAACGCCGGGCGCGGTTTGCGCCCGGCGTTTTTCATTGACAACCGCCCCGGCGGTGGGGTATAATGCAAAACGCAACTGGTCCTACCAGTTGGAACCGACTGCAAAACCGTGAGAGGGAACCTATGAATCTGCTGAAACAATTCTCCCGGATCCTGCTGGTATCGCTGCTGGGAGAAATTCTGAAAGCCCTGCTGCCGCTGCCGATTCCGGCCAGTGTATACGGGTTGGTGCTGATGCTGGTATTTTTGCGCACCGGCCTGCTCAAGGTGGGGCAGGTACGGCAGGCCGCGCTGTTTTTGATCGAGATCATGCCGGTTATGTTTATTCCGGCAGCAGTGGGGCTTACCGAAGCCTGGTCCAGTCTGGCCCCGGTGCTGCTGCCGGTCGCGGTGACCACCCTGTTTACCACTGTGCTGGTGATGGCGGTTACCGGTTCCGTGACCCAGTTTGTCATCCGCCGCAAGAAAGGAGACGCCGAATGAACGGAGTATGGGAAGAATCGCTGTTTTTCGGCGCGGTGGTCAGCCTGCTGGCCTATGAACTGGGGCTGATGCTCAAGCGCCGGTTCCGGCTGGCCATCCTCAATCCGCTGCTGATTGCGGTCATCTGCGTGATCGGGGTCAACGCGGTGATGAAGGTGGACTATCAAACCTACAACGCAGGCGGGCAGTATTTGTCTTACCTGCTTACCCCGGCTACCGTCTGCCTGGCGGTGCCACTTTATGAACAGCTGGCGCTGCTGAAAAAACACCTGACCGCTGTGGTATGCGGGATTGTGGCGGGGGTGCTGGCCAGTATGGTGGGGGTTCTGATTTGCGCGCTGGTCTTTGGCCTGGAGCATGAACTCTACGTGACCCTGCTGCCCAAGTCCATCACCACTGCCATTGGTATGGGCGTATCGGAAGAACTGGGCGGCATTGTCACCATCACGGTGGCCACCATCATCGTCACCGGTATTCTGGGCAGCGTAATTGCCGACGGGGTATTTGCCCTGTTCCGCATTGAGGAACCGGTAGCACGGGGGCTGGCGCTGGGCAATGCATCTCATGCCATCGGCACCGCCAAGGCCATGGAGATGGGCCAGGTGGAGGGCGCCATGAGTGGTCTGGCGGTGGCGGTAGCAGGGCTTCTCACTGTAGTTACCGCCTCGGTGTTTGCGCAATTTCTGTAAGGAGAGTTTTCAATGGATGCGAACCAAACGGCCTGTGCACCGGAGGCCCGCGCCTACGATCTGGTCCTGGCGTATATAAAAGGGGAGATAGCCGCCGGTGAGTTGAAACTGGGGGACAAGCTGCCCAGCGAACGGGCACTCATGTCCCGGCTGTCTTTGAGCCGGAACTCGGTGCGGGAGGCGCTGCGGCAGCTGGAAAACATGGGCTTTGTGCGTAGCGTCCACGGGCAGGGCAGCTTTCTCGTAAACGAAGCGGGACGCGGTTTTGCGGAATTGTTTTCCATGCTCTTGCTGCTGCATCAGACCGACCGGCAGGAGTTCTGGGAACTGCGTCGCTGCCTGGAGACTTCGGCCTTTGCCGCGGCGGCTGCCGCACCGGACCCGGCGTGCCTGGCGGAAATGGAGCAGGCGGTGGAGCAGATGGAGCAGGCCGGTACTCTGGAGCAGCTGGAACAGGCGGAGGAGGCTTTCCATCGGGCACTGCTTGCCTGCAGCGGAAACCGGTTGTTCCGGCTGATTCAGAATGCATTGGCTGCCCCGGGGCAGACCTATCGCCGCGAAACCCTGACCACCCTGGACGAATCCGTCCGCGCACCGCTGTGCGCTACCCACCGGTGTATTCTGGAATCCCTGCGCACCGGCCGCACCGCCGACGGCCTGGCCGCGCTGGAGGAGCATTTCAAACTGATACGATAACAGAGAATTAATAAGACCCGCCTGGCACACAACAGTGTAGTGTGCCAGGCGGGCTTTTTTATCGGCAAATTAATCAGAGTTTACTGTACTCCTGCAGCCTTTTCTCATTCAGAATGGTCACATACCGGTTGCCGGTGTCGATGGTGCCCTCTTTGCGCAGCTGGCCGTACATCTTGGCGATCTGCGCCCGGGACACATTGATGGAGGAGGCCACCTCCTGCTGGGTCAGATAGATCTTTTTGGTGCGCTGGTATTCGGGCGTATCCACAAAGAGAAGCAGGAACGAGGCCAGCCGCACCATCAGGTTGGAGTGGCCCAGGCTGCCCACCAGGAAGGACACCTGCCGCAGTACCTCGCCATAATAGACCACCAGGTCAAAGCCCAGTTCCGGGTTCTGCAGGATCATCCGCTTGAGAATCTCCGGCGTAAAAGGCAGCACCCGCATGTCCATCATGCTCGTGATGCTTACCACCGAGCGGCTGCCGTCCCCGACGCAGTCCATGCCGATCAGGGTGTCTTCCTTCATAAAATCAATGATCTGCTCGTTGCCGTCGCTGGTGGTGATGTACACCTTGGCCAGACCGTCCAGAATATAGTACATCCAGCCGTGGGTACAGCACTGGGTGCAGAGAGACTGCCCTCTGGGAATGGTCATGGGGGCGGGGCATACGCTCTCAAAAAGCTCCCTGTATTTGCGCAGGGAGCCTTCCACAAAAAAACGAATACTGCTCATCAAACGTTCCTCCGGAACAGAAAATACCGCTTTTTTACACGGCTTTTACACAGCCTGACAGTTGACAGAAAACGGCGAAAATCCTATAATTTTTGATAGTTATATACAGTTTACAGCAAAATTCAAGGAAAAACAAGAGCAGAACAGACAACCGATGTTAAATATTTGTCTACAGGTAGACAAAAAAAGATTTGCGGATATATCGCTGTATGCAGAGTTGCCGTCCCCAGCATTGCTAAAATAATAACAGAATACATCTACTCATGGAAAGGAGTAATGATGGAAATGAGTAAGGAACTTACGCTACACATCAATGGGCAGACCTACGAGTTTACCATTGGCCGGAAACTGGGCCAGATCCCGGAATCCGAAACGCTGCTGGAGACTCTGCGGGAACGTCTGGGCCTGACCGGTACCAAGCTCTCCTGCGGGGAAGGCGCCTGCGGCTGCTGCGCGGTGCTGATGGACGGCAAGGCGGTGGCCTCCTGCGTGACCCTGACGGCCGAGTGCGGGGGCAAGGAGATCACCACCATCGAGGGCCTGGCCGATCCGGTCACCGGCGAGCTGGACCCCATCCAGGAGGCTTTCCTGGAGCACAGCGCATTCCAGTGCGGTTTCTGCACCCCCGGCATCATCATCGCGGTAAAATCCTTGCTCAATGCCAATCCCCATCCCACGGAGGACGAGATCAAGGAAGCGCTCAGCGGTAACTTCTGCCGCTGCATCAGCCACTACCAGGTGATCGAAGCCGTTCAGTCTATCGTAAAGGGAGGAGAACAGGCATGAGCGAATTCCGTCATATCGGCAAGGTACGCCGCCGTCAGGACGGCCGCGCCATCGTCACGGGCAAGGCCCTGTATTGCGATGACCTTCCCATCAAGAACTGCTATGTTGCCAAGGTGCTGCACAGCCCCTATCCCCATGCGGAGATCGTGTCCATCGACACCTCCGAGGCCGAGAAGCTGCCCGGCGTGTGCGGCGTCATGACCTATAAGAACGCTCCCGACTGGAAGACCGGCGTGCCCGCGCACCGCCCGGTCATGAGCCAGCATCTGCGTTTCGTGGGCGATCCGGTGGCCGCCGTGGCTGCGGAGAACGCCCAGATCGCCGAACAGGCGCTGGAACTGATCCATGTGGAATACCGGCAGCTGCCTCCCGTCTACGACGTGGAGGACGCCACCAAGCCCGGCGCGCCCGAAGTTTACCGGGCCGAGGACAACATCGAGTCCAAGGGCTATCACTATGAGCGCAACTGCCTGCCTCCGGGCAGCTGGTTCGAGGGCAACGATCCTCCGTTCTATAAGATCCAGGACGGCAACGTGGAACAGGGCTTTGCCGAGAGCGACGTGGTCGTGGAGGGCAAGGTTGCCTATACCTGGACCTTCCCCGGCGCGCCGGAAAGCCCCTTTGTGGCCGCCGGCTGGGACGATGACACCCATGTGAACGTGTGGGCGTCTTCCCAGGGCCCCAACATGGTCTGCCGTCCGCTGGCCTACACCATCGGCGCGCACATCAACGTCACCACCCCCAACGTGGGCGGCAGCTACGGCAACAAGGACGCCCTGGGCTACATCACCATGCTCACCGTGGCCCTGGCCAAGGTGACCGGCGTTACCGTCAAGTACGCCCTGACCAAGGAAGAGCACCTGCTGTTCTACGAACGCCGTCTGGACAACAAGTTCATCGGCAAGATCGGCATCACCAAGGACGGCCGCATCAAGGCCCTGAAGGGTGACTGGCTGGTTGGTACCGGTGCGGGCTCCGAGCTGACCCAGGGCCAGGTGGCCGAGGGTCTGGGCGAGCTGCACATTGCCCTGAACAAGTGCCCCAACTGGGACATCGAGGCCAAGGTGGTCGTCTCCAACAAGATCCCCGTGGGTATCGCCCGCGGCTTCGGCGGCCAGGAACTGAAAGCCTGCGCGCTGCACCTGCTGACCCGTGCTCTGCGCCAGATCGACATGGATCCGGTTACCTTCTATAAGAAGAACTTCTGCCAGGCGGGCGATCAGTACTACTGGCGTACCGGCCACAAGTACAGCAACCCGGTCATCAACTACGACAAGTGCTTTGACGTGGCGGCGGAGAAGTTCCACTGGTTCGACCGCTGGAAGGGCTGGGGCGTGCCCAGCCGCGTGGAAGGCAATAAGGCCTACGGTGTGGGCTTCAGCCTGCACAGCAGCGGCGACCCCCAGAGCGACGAGACCTTCGCCTATGTGCGTCTGGAGAACGACCAGGTCATGGTGCACTGCGCCGTGTCCCAGTTCGGCAACGGCCAGCGCCTGGCCCTGGCCAAGATCGCCGCGGAGATCCTGAACGTTCCTCTGGAGAACGTCACCATCAACTCCTCCGATACCCGTACCGATCCCGCCGACTTCGGCGCGGCCGGTTCCCGTGAGACCATCACCGCCGGCGGCGCCGTGGGCGATGCCGCCAAGGCCGCCCGCCAGAAGCTGCTGGAAGAGGCCGCCGAGAAGATGGGCTGCTCCGCCGAGGATCTGGATACCAAGGATCTGATGGTCTTCCGCAAGGACGATCCCTCCGTTTGCCTGCCCTGGATCGCCATCTGCCCCATGTACTACTCCATCACCGGTGAGGGCGTGGTCAAGGGCGACTTCAACCACAACAACTGCGTGATGAACTTTGTGGAGGTCGAGGTCGATCTGGAGACCGGTCTGGCCAAGATCACCGACGCGCTGAGCGCCTCCGACGTGGGCCGCATCATCAACCCGCTGGAATTGAAGATGCAGTTTGAGGGCGGCCTGGGCTCCGCCGGCATGGATACCGGCCATCTGGAAGAGATGGTGCTGGATCCGGTCATCGGCCGTGTCATGACCCACAACATGATCGACTACAAGTGGCGGCCGTTCAACGAACTGCCCAAGTTCGATACGGCGGTTCTGGAATCCGTCTGGCCCACGGCCAATCCCTACGGTGCGATCGGCATCGGCGAGATCACCGGCGCGGCCGGTCCCGCCGCTGTGCTGATGGCCATTGAGAACGCCATCGGCGGCGCGGAGATCAACGAGTATCCCGCCACCCCGGACAAGATTCTGAATGCGCTGGGTAAGGCCAAAGGAGGTCTTGTAGAATGAAAAACTTTGAACACAGCAACGCAGCCAGCTTTGAGCAGGCCGCGCAGGAACTGCAGGCCGCCAAATACAGCCAGCCCATTGCCGGCGGCACCGACCTGCTGGGCACCCTGAAAACGAATATCCTCCCCAACTACCCCAGCCTGGTGGTCAACCTGAAGACCATCCCCGACGCGGCCTACATCCGCGATATGGGCGACAAGGTAGCCATGGGCGCGCTGACCACCCTGGCCGATGTGGAGAAGTCCGATGCCTTTACCGGTGAGCTGAAGGCGGTTGCCGAGGCGGCCCACAGCGTGGCCACCCCCATCATCCGCAACTCCGCCACCGTGGGCGGCAACCTGTGCCAGGACGTGCGCTGCTGGTACTACCGCTACCCCGATGCGGTGGGCGGCAAGCTGCTCTGCGCCCGTAAAGGCGGCGACGAGTGCTACGCCATCCAGGGCCGCAACCAGTACCACTCCATCATGGGCGGTATGCATACTGGCCACAACGCCTGCTCCACCGAGTGCCCCGCCGGCACCGACATCCCCGCCTACATGGAAAAGATCCGGGCCAACGACTGGGACGGCGCCGCGGAGATCATCCTGCGTGTCAACCCCATGCCCATGCTGACCGCCCGCGTCTGCCCCCACACCTGCCAGACCAAGTGCAACCAGTGCCAGCACGGTGATTCGGTCAGCATCCATTCGGTGGAACGGGCCCTGGGCGACTACATCCTGGCCCATGCCGACAAGTTCTATCCCGCGCCCGCCCAGGAGACCGGCAAGAAGGTTTCCATCGTGGGCGGCGGCCCTGCCGGCCTGACCGCGGCCTATTATTTAAGAAAAGCGGGACATTCGGTCACCATTTATGAGAAAATGGAAGAGGCCGGCGGCGTAATGATGTACGGCATCCCCGAGTACCGCCTGCCCAAGCACTATGTGCGGGATCTGGTCAAGGCGATCGTCGGGATGGGCGTGGTCATCAAGAACAACACCGAGGTTGGCAAGGACATCACCCTGGAAGAGATCAAGTCCGCCAGCGACACCGTCTTCCTGGATACCGGCGCCTGGAAACAGCCGATCCTGGGCATCGACGGCGAGAGCCTGACCCAGTTCGGCCTGAACTTCCTGGTAGAGGTCAAGAAGTTCATGACCAAGCAGATCGGCAAGGAAGTGCTGGTCTGCGGCGGCGGCAACGTGGCCATGGACGTGGCCCTGACCGCCGTGCGCCTGGGCGCGCAGAAGGTCAAGCTGGTCTGCCTGGAGCAGCGGGATGAGATGCCCGCCTCCGCCGAGGAAATCGCCCGCGCCGAGGAAGAAGGCGTGGAGATCTTCAACGGCTGGGGCCTGAAGAAGGTCATCACCGGCGCCGACGGCAAGATCACCGGCCTGGAGAGCATGAAGTGCCTGTCGGTCCGCGACGAGTCCGGCCGCTTCAATCCCAGCTACGGTGAGGAGACCCGCGTCTTCTCCTCCGACTGCATCATCCTGGCTACCGGCCAGAAGGTGGACATCGACTTCCTGGGCGAGAAGTACCGGGAAGAGCTCAAGAGCGCCCGCGGCCTGATCGAGGTTGGCGAGCACCGGGATACCCGGGCCCCCGGCATTTACGCCGGCGGCGACGCGGCCTACGGCCCGTCGGTTGCCATCAAGGCCATCCGCGACGGCGGTATCGCGGCCCGCAGCATGAGCCGCTACATGGGCTTTGAGCCGGAAGTTCCCGCCCGCGACAAGGGCTTCACCAAGTTCGATGCCGAGCGCATCTACATCACCAAGGGCGCTGTGGAGAAGGACACCCCGGTGGCCGAGCGCTGCCTGGACAAGGAAGACTCCACCAGCCTGACCATGGAAGAAGCCCGCGCCGAGGCCGGCCGCTGCATGAACTGCGGCTGCTACTCGGTCAACGCCTCCGATATGGCCACCGTGATGGTGGCGCTGGACGCCGAGATCCACACCACCGAGCAGACCTTCAAGGCGGCCGACTTCTTCAGCGTGATGCACTCCGTGGATCAGCTGAAGCCCGGCGAGCTGGTCACCGAGATCCAGGTGCCCAAGATGCCCGGCTACCGCACCGGCTATCTGAAGATGCGTCTGCGCGAAGCCATCGACTTTGCCGTCACCGCTCTGGCCTACGCCTACAAAGAGGAGGACGGCGTGATCGTGGACGCCCGTCTGGTGGCTGGCGGTATCGCGCCGGTACCGGTCCGTCTGACCGCTGCCGAGCAGGTGCTCATCGGCAAGAAGAAATCCGCTGAGCTGGCGCAGGAAGCCTTCGCCGCCGCGATGAAGGACGCCCAGCCCATGAAGGAAAACGCCTACAAACTGCAGGAAGTCAAAGCCCAGATCGTACGTTCTTTGGAACTGTAAACAGATCGGTTCGGGACGGCCGGCGTAAACCGGCCGCCCCGAACGGCTGTTTTTCGCACCGGGCAAAAAGAACAGGGTTCCGGCGGGCCAGTGCCCGGGCCGGAGCCCTTTCGGTGCAATTCGGGCAATAAAGAGAGGAAACACTATGCAACAACCAAGCGGCGGGATCACCCCGCTGGACGATGTGCTCCGGATCAGCGGGGACACAACAGTGGACGAACTGCTGGCGTCGCCCCTGCTGCGCCAGGAAGCCCCCGCCGTAGCCCAGGGTCTGGCTCTGGACCGGCAGGCGGGCCTGCTTGCCGGCAGCGAAACAGCGGCTGACCTGCTGCGGCAGGATCTGCTCTGCCCCTGCCGGGGCCAGGGCGAACCCTGTCTGCGGGACGGCGGCAGCACCTGCCCCGCCATCCGGGAGGGCGGCCCCGCCGAAGTATCGGTGCTGGGCGGCCGCAGCCCGGCCAGTCCCCGGTGCCAGGCGGTCTGTCCGCTTTCGGCGGATCTGCCCGGTATCCTGCAGCTGCTGCGGGAGGGCTCTCTGCTGGAGGCCCGGCGCACCCTGATGAAGTATCTGCCCATGGCCGATACGGTCTGCCAGGCCTGCGGCCGGTGCACCGGCGGCTGTGTGCGCAGCGCTGAGGACGCGCCGGTGGCGGTGCACCGGATCATCCACTGGATGGGGCAGACCATCAGCGCCCAGCCGGAGATCTTCTTTGTCCCGCCCCGGGGCGACAGCCGCAAGTGGATCGCCCTGGCCCATCCCACCCTCGCGTCGCTGGCCGCCGCCTATTACCTGCGGCGGATGGGCAACCATGTGGTGGTGTTCCGGGACAAGCCCGCCGCGGATGTTCTGGCCCCCTATGGGGCCGACCTGGCCGGCGTTATGGCCGGGCCGCTGGAAACCTACCGGCAGAACCTGGCCCATATGGGGGTGGAGTTCACCCCCGACAGCCCGGATGCACCCGCAGACCGCCCCGCCTTTGCGCTGACGCTGGATCTGCAGGGCCCCGGCAGCCACGATCTGGAGGATGTGCTGGACTCCATCCGGCAGGGCCGGGAGGAGGCCCGCCGCATCAACCTGGATTTCGGTCTCAAGTCTTTCCTGGAACCGGGCGGCGATTTCTGCACCTTTGACCGCTACGGCCTGACCCAGCCCCCCGCGGACTGGCAGGCAGCCGATCAGCAGGTATCCGCTCTGCGGGAGGCCTCCCGCTGCCTGAACTGCAGCTGCCTGGGGGTGGCAGCCTCCAGCGCCTGCACCGCTCTGTACATGCTGGAAACCGCCCTTGTCACCGACCGGCGCACCATCCGCGCCCAGGACTATTTTGCTCAGATCACGCCCTGGCAGACCTTCCAGCCCGGGGAAACGCCCGCGGCGCTGGAGATCCCCATGAGCGGGGATTTCCACAGCGGCTGCCTGCGGCAGGGGGAGATCACCCTGAGCTACGCGTTTCTGCTGGCGGGCGGCCGGGTGCAGATCGCCCGGCTGGTATTCGGCGGCATTGCGCCGGTTCCGGTGCGGCTGGCGCAGGGGGAGCGCCGGCTGGAACACCGGGAGATTACCGCCCTGGACCCGCAGACCGACGCGGCGGCGGTGCTGGAGACCATCCGTCCCCAGCTTTGCCCCACCGCAAACAACACAGAAAAGCCCGCGGCCATGGAGGCCTTGCTCCGGCAGTGCCTGGCCGGTCTGCCGCGGGGCTGACAGAAAATCAGAGATACCCGGCGCCGCGAAGGGCCAACCTTCGCGGCTGCCGCGCCTGGAAACGGAGGAAACGATATGCCGCATGGTGCTGTGATCCTGGCAGCGGGGATCTCGTCCCGCATGGGAGAGTTCAAACCCCTGCTGCCCATGGGGGAGGAAACGGTCATCCGGAACGTGGTCCGGGTGCTGCAGACCGCGGGTGTAAGCCGTATCCTGGTGGTCACCGGGTATCAAAGCGAGGTGCTCCAAGAGCACCTCGCTCATACGGGCGTTATGTTTGTACATAACGAACGGTTTGCCCAGACCCAAATGTTTGATTCGGTGCGGCTGGGCCTGGCTGCCATGGGGGACAGTTGCGAGAAGATCCTGCTGACCCCGGCGGACGTGCCGCTGGTGCAGCCGGACACGGTGCGCACCCTGCTGGCCCAAAGCGGGGACTGCGTCCGCCCGTTGTATCACGGGCAGCCCGGCCATCCGCTGCTGCTGCACCGTTCGGTGGTGCCCGCGCTGCTTGCCTGTTCCGGTGAGGACGGGCTGCGGGGCGCCATCGGGGAGGCGGGCCTGACCATCCGGGACGTGGAAGTAGAGGACGAGGGCACGATACTGGACATGGACACCCCGCAGGATTACGAGGCCCTGCTCCACAAAAAAGGGGACCGGCACATCCGGGTGCGCAACCAGCTGGTGCTGGGCACCGACACGTTATTCTTTGGCCCCGGCACCGCCCAGCTGCTGGAAATGATCGATCTGACCGGTACCATCAGCGCCGCCTGCGAGGCCATGCACATGTCCTACACCAAGGCCTGGAAGATGCTCAACCGGGTGGAGGAAGAACTGGGGGAGAAGGTGGTGGTCCGGGTGAACGGCGGCAGCGAGGGCGGCTACACCCTGCTTACCGAAAAAGGCCGGGCGCTTCTGGCCGCTTACCGGGGCATGCAGCGGGAACTGAAGCAGCAAACCGACAGGCTGCTGGAGAAATACTTCGGCAGCCGTCTGTGAAACGGAGGGGAGAGGGATGGCCTGTCTGTATCTGGTGCGGCATGCCATGGCGGAACCGGCGGGTTCGTTCTGCGCGGGCTGCCGCACCGACGGCCCCCTGACCGCGGAGGGGCAGGCCCAGGCCCGGGCTGCCCGCGCCTGGGTGCAGGGAATGCGGCCCGCCCCGGTGTATGCCAGCCCCCTGCGCCGCAGCCGGGAAACAGCCCGGCTGCTGGCCGGCCCGGACGGGGAGATCCGGGTGCGGCGGGCGCTGCGGGAACTGGACATGGGCGAGTGGGACGGCAAGCGGTTTGCCGATATCCGGGCGCAGTACCCGGAACTGTACGCCGCCCGGGGGGAGAATCAGGCCCTGATGCCGCCGGGGGCGGAGAGCTTCCCGGCGGCAGCGGCCCGCATGAGCCGCACCCTGGCCGCCATCGCCGCGCCGCTGAACGAGCAGGAGGAACGGGTGGTGGTCAGCCACAGCGGGGCGATCCGGGCGTTTCTGTGCCGGATCACCGGCCTGCCCTACCGGCAGAACCGCCGCCTGGCGCTGCCCTACGGCGGTATCTGCGCGGTGGAATACGGCCCGGCGGGCTGGCGCTGCCTGCAGGCAGGCGTACCGGCCAGCCAGTTGCCCGATCCACCCGCCATCGAGGCGCTCTGGCGGGCCTGCGGCGCGGGGGAACCCGCCCGGCTGCATGGGGAGACGGTGGCCCGGGTGGCAGTGCGGATCTGCCGCCGTCTGGCAGCGGCGGGCCTGGTGCTGGACGAGGATCTGGTCCGCACCGCGGCGCTGCTGCACGATCTGTGCCGCCATCAGCCCCACCATCCGCAGGCGGCCGCCCGGCTGCTGCGCCGCAGCGGATATTTCCGTCTGGCGGCGGTGGTGGCGCTTCATGAGGAGGGAGACGACTGGCACGAACCCAACGAGGAAGGGCTGGTGTTCCTGGCGGACAAGCTGGTGCAGGAATGCGAAGAAACCACCATCCTGGCCCGCTTTGCCAAAAGCCGGGATAAATGCCGCACACCCGAGGCTCTGGCCGCTCACGAGCGGCGGCTGAACCGGGCGCTGCGGCTGGAGCAGATCTGCCGGGCCCGCACAGGCGGCGCCCTGTAACCAAAAGGGAGGTACATACGGATGGAATGGCAGGAACAACTGAATAAACTGGCCGGGCAGGACGTGATGCTGGTGCTGGCGGTGGAGCGGGACGGTTCCACCCCCGGCGCGTCCGGGGCCAAAATGCTGGTGACCGAAACCGGCCGTGCCTGGGGCACCATCGGCGGCGGGCAGCTGGAATACAGCTGCGAAGCCCGCGCCCGGGAACTGCTGGCGGCGGGCCGCTGCGCGGTGGAACGGTTTGAACTGCGCCCTCAGGGGGCGGGGGATCTGGGCATGGTCTGCGGCGGCGACGTCACGGTCTGGTTCCAGTACCTGCCCGGGGCTGTGCTGGAGCAAAGCCCTGAGGGGCCGCTGCTCTGGCTGCTGCTGGAGCAGGACAAGACCGGTCAGGGCAAGGCACGCCTGTGCACGGCCCGGGAGCTGGAAGGCGGCCGGCGGATCTGCGGCGGCGGACGGTTCACCGATACCCCCGAGGGCGGCTACCGGTATCTGGAATGTCTGACCGCGCAGGACACGGTGTATATCTTCGGCGCGGGACATGTGGCCCAGGCGCTGGCCCCCGGCCTGGCGGGGGTGGGCTTTTCCTGCCATGTGCTGGACGACCGGGCGGAGTATGCCCGGCCGGAGGCCTTCCCCACCGCGGCCGAGGTGCGGCAGGCAGACCTGGAACGCCTGGAAGAGGTCTGCGCCCGCATCACCCCCGACGATTACGTCTGCGTCATGACCCACGGCCACCGGCACGACCATGAGGTGGTGCGGCAGATGCTGCGCACCCCCGCCTGCTACATCGGGGTGATCGGCAGTGCCCGCAAAGCCGCCGCATCGGCCCAGCGTTTGCGGGAAGAGGGCTTTACCGATCCGGATATCGCCCGCATCACCACCCCCATCGGCCTGTCCATCGGGGCCGAGACCCCCGAGGAGATCGCCGTGAGCATCCTGGCCCAGATGATCCAGGTCCGGGCCGCGCGGCGCGCCGCGGAATAACCAAGCCAGTCCGGCGCGGGGAGCCGCGCTGTACCGATACAAGGAGGAAACGACCATGAAACTGATCCGCACAGAGGACGCGGTGGGGCAGGTGCTCTGCCACGACATTACCCAGATCATCCCCGGGGTGACCAAGGACGCGGTGTTCCGCAAGGGGCACATCGTGCAGCCGGAGGACATCCCCGTGCTGCTGAGCGTGGGCAAGGACCATCTGTATGTGTGGGAAAACGACGAAACCAAGCTGCATGAAAACGAGGCGGCGGAGATCCTGCGGGACCTGTGCCAGGGCCCGAACATGCACGCCACCGAACCCAAGGAGGGTAAGATCGAGCTGATCGCCGACTGCGACGGCCTGTTCCTGGCGGACATCGACCGGCTGCGGGCGGTGAACAGCCTGGGCGAAATGATGATCGCCACCCGTCCCAGCGGCTTTGTGGTGAAAAAGGGCGATAAGCTCTGCGGCACCCGGGTGATCCCGCTGGTGATCGAAAAGGAAAAAATGGAGCGGGCCAAACAGGCCGCCGGCAGCGAGCCGCTGCTGCAGCTGGCCCCGCTGAAACCCAAGAAATACGGCGTGGTCACCACCGGCAACGAGGTGTTCTACGGCCGCATTACCGACAAGTTTACCCCGGTCATCCAGCAGAAGCTGGCCGAATACGGCTGCGAAATGGTGGCCCATGAGGTGCTGGGGGACGACAGCGAGGCCATCACCGCCGCCATCCGCCGTATGCTGGACGCGGGCTGTGAGATGGTCCTCTGCACCGGCGGTATGAGCGTTGACCCGGACGACCGCACCCCGCTGGCCATCCGCAACGCCGGGGCCAAGGTGGTCAGCTACGGCGCGCCTGTTCTGCCGGGTGCGATGTTCCTGGTTGCGTATAACGAGGACGGACGCCCGGTCTGCGGCCTGCCCGGCTGTGTCATGTACGCCAAGCGCACCGTCTTTGATCTGGCGCTGCCCCGCCTGCTGGCGGATGTGCCGGTCACCACCCAGTGGCTGGCGGGCCTGGGCAACGGCGGCCTGTGCCTGAACTGCCCGGAATGTCATTTCCCCAACTGCGGCTTCGGCAAAGGAGTGTAAACCCATGAGCGAATTTACCCATATCGACCCGGCGGGCAACGCCCGCATGGTGGACGTAAGCGGAAAGGAGATCACCCACCGCACCGCAGTGGCCGAGGGCACCATCACCATGAGCCCGGAATGCTTTGCCATGGTGGCCGAGGGCCGCGCCAAGAAAGGGGACGTGCTGGGTGTGGCCCAGGTGGCCGGCATCATGGCCACCAAGCGCACCTCCGAGATCATCCCCCTGTGCCATCTGCTCAACCTGACCAAAAGCGGGGTGGAGTTCACCCTGCTGTCGGAACAGAACGCCATCCTGGCCCGCTGCACCGTCAGCTGCGACGGCAAAACCGGCGTGGAGATGGAAGCGCTCACCGGCGTGTCGGCGGCGCTGCTCACCGTCTACGACATGTGCAAGGCGGTGGACAAGCGGATGGTGCTGTCGGATATTCACCTGATCGAAAAACACGGGGGCAAAAGCGGGGATTTCCGCTTTGAGGACAAGGCATGAAAGACCGGTTCGGACGCGGCATTGACTACATACGTTTTTCCATCACCGACCGGTGCAACCTGCGCTGCCGCTACTGTATGCCGGACGGGGTAGGCCTGGAACGGCATGAGAATTTGCTCACCTACGAGGAGTTCCTGCAGGTGGCTGCCGCGGCGGTGCGGCTGGGAATCACCCGGTTCAAGGTCACCGGCGGGGAACCGCTGGTGCGCCGGGGCTGTACTGAGTTTATCGCCCGGCTGAAATCCCTGCCCGGGGTGGAGCAGGTCACCCTCACCACCAACGGGGTGCTGCTGGCCCCGCTGGCGCCCCGGCTGGCGGCGCTGGGCCTGGACGGGGTGAACATCAGCCTGGACGCCGCCGACCCGGCGGACTTCACCGCCATCACCGGCTTTGACCAGTACGCCCGCGTGCTGGAAGGGCTGGAGGCCAGCCTGGCCGCCGGGCTCAAAACCAAGCTGAACTGCGTGCTGCTGCCCGGCTGCGAGGGCCGTGTGCTGACACTGGCCCGCTTTGCCCAGGATCGCCCGGTGGACGTGCGGTTCATCGAGGTCATGCCCATCGGGGAGGGGGCCCGCACCCCCGGGCCGGACCGGGAGGCCGTTCTTCACATCCTGAAAGAACGCTGGCCCGACCTGCATCCGGTGGAGGAGATCCGGGGCAACGGCCCGGCCCACTACTACGCTTCCGGGGGGCTTACCGGCCGCATCGGCCTGATCGACGCGGTCAGCCATAAATTCTGCGAGCGCTGTAACCGGGTGCGGCTGACCAGCACCGGCCTGCTCAAACCCTGCCTGTGCTACGGGGAGGGCACCGACCTGCGGGCGCTGCTGCGCGGCGGGAAAAACGATCTGGACACCCTGACCGAAGCGCTGCAACAGGCGATCTGGAACAAGCCCCGCGCCCATTGCTTTGACGACGCGGCGGCCATCACCGAACAAAAAAAGATGAGTGAGATCGGAGGATAACACAAATGGGAAAGGTCATTGCGATTTGCACCAGCCCCGCCCGGGGCACCCAGAAACAGCCGGTGCCCGCGGCCCGGTTCACGGTGGACTGGGGCGTGGTGGGGGACGCCCACGGCGGCAACTGGCACCGGCAGGTCAGCCTGCTGTCGGCGGATAAGATCGAGGCGTTCAACGCCCGGGGCGCGGACGTAAAGCCCGGCGCGTTCGGGGAAAACCTGGTGGTGGAAGGCATCGACTTCCGCAGCCTGCCGGTGGGCACCCTGCTGCGGTGCGGCGGCGTGCTGCTGGAAATGACCCAGATCGGCAAGGAGTGCCACAGCCACTGCGAGATCTACAAAAAGATGGGCGAGTGCATCATGCCCCGGGAGGGCGTGTTTGCCCGTGTCCTGGTGCCCGGCGAGATCAAGGTAGGGGACGAGATGACCCTGGAACCGCGCACCGCGCCCCGTCCCTGGCAGGCGGCAGTCATTACCCTGAGCGACAAGGGCGCGCGGGGCGAACGGGTGGACGAGAGCGGCCCTGCCATCGCCAAACGGCTGCAGGAGGCCGGTTACGAGGTGGTGGAACAGCTGCTGCTGGCGGACGAAGCCGCGCCGCTGCGCACCCAGCTGATCCGCCTGGCCGACCAGCGCAAGCTGGACCTGATCCTCACCACCGGCGGTACCGGATTCAGTCCCCGGGATATCACGCCGGAAGCCACCCTGACGGTGGCCGATCGCACCGCGCCGGGCATCGCGGAGGCGATGCGGGCCGCGTCGCTGGCCATCACCCCTCGTGCTATGCTGTCCCGCGCCGCGTCGGCCATCCGGGGCAAGACCCTGATCATCAACCTGCCCGGCAGCCCCAAGGCCTGCATGGAGTGCATGGATGTGTTTATGGACACCATCCCCCACGCCATGGGCCTGCTGCGCGGCGAAGTGGGCGACTGCGCCCGCCATTGATTCTTTTTTCTCCATGGTTATAAGCGTGTAAATCCACGTTTATAAAATATACTGCCCCGTAACACGGGGAAAAGGAGTAAACCATGAAACACACGAAACTTCTTGCGCTGCTGCTGGCCGGTGTGCTGGCAGCGTCCCTCACCGCCTGCGGCAGTACGGGCGGCAGCTCTTCCTCTGTGCCCGAAAGCAGCGCACCGGAAAGCAGCGCGCCGTCCCCGGCGGCTTCCACGCCCGACGAGCAGGAACCGGAGGGGGAGATCATCGTCTTTGCCGCGGCCTCCATGACCGAGACCCTGAACGAGATTAAGACCATCTACGAGGACGCCCATCCCGGCGTGACCATCACCTACAACTTTGATTCCTCCGGCACCCTCAAGACCCAGATCGAGGAAGGCGCGGACTGTGACCTGTTCATCTCGGCCGGTCAGACCCAGATGAACCAGCTGGACATAGAGGCCGACCCTTCGGTCAACACCGACGGCCTGGACTTTGTGGATAGTGCCACCCGGCTGAACCTGCTGGAAAACAAGGTCACCCTCTGCGTGCCGGACGATAACCCGAAGGGCATCGAGAGCTTTGACGACCTGGCCGAAGCCTTCCAGGCCGGGGACGTGCTGTTCTGCATGGGCAACAGCGATGTGCCGGTGGGCCAGTACACCCAGAAGATCCTGGCCTGCTACGGCCTGGACGAGACCGCCCTGGCCAATGAGGGCCTGATCACCTACGGCTCCAACGTCAAGGAGGTCACCACCCAGGTCAAGGAAGGCAGCGTGGACTGCGGCGTGATCTACTGCACCGACGCGTTCAGCGCCGAACTGAAGGTGGTGGACAGCGCCACTGAGGAGATGTGCGGCCAGGTGATCTATCCCGCCGCCGTGCTCAAGAACGCCCCGAACCACGACGCCGCCCAGGCGTTCCTGGACTACCTGACCACCGACGAGGCCATGGCCGTGTTTGAGACGGTGGGCTTCTCGCCCGTGGCGTGACCGCATAAACCCATACAATAAACCGTGCAGTACGCACCGGCGGTGTCTGTAGCCCCGCCGGTGCGCCATCGGTTCAAAAGGAATCTGCAATATGGATTGGTATCCTCTCTGGAACTCACTGCGCATTGCGGCGATCAGCAGCGTGGTGGTGTTCTTCAGCGGTATTTTCTGCGCCTACTACGCGGCCCGGCTGCCCCGGGCGATCAAAGGGGTGCTGGATGTGGTGCTCACCCTGCCCATGGTGCTGCCGCCCACCGTCTGCGGCTATTTTCTGCTGCTGATCTTCGGTGTCAAGCGGCCGCTGGGCGAGTTTCTGGCCCAGTTCGGCATCAAGTTTGTCATGACCTGGTACGGGGGCATTCTGGCGTCGGTGGTGGTAGCGTTCCCGCTGATGTACCGCACCGCCCGCGGCGCGTTTGAAAGCTTTGATATGAATCTGGCCTATTCCGGCCAGACGCTGGGCCTGTCCAATACCTGGATTTTCTGGCGGGTCCGCATGCCGGCCTGCCGCCAGGGTATTCTGGCGGGGGCGGTGCTGGCCTTTGCACGGGCGCTGGGGGAGTACGGCGCCACTAGTATGCTGATCGGCTACACCCCCGGCAAAACCGCCACTATCTCCACCACCGTGTACCAGCTCTGGCGCACCAACGATGAGGTGGGTGCGTTCCGCTGGGTGCTGGTGAACCTGGGGATCAGCGCGGTGGTGCTGCTGGTAGTAAACCTGCTGGAGGACCGGCAGAAAAAGGCGGTGAAACGATGAGCCTGCAGGTACAGATTCATAAAAAGCTGGGCGCGTTCACCCTGGACGTGACCTTTGAGACCCGCACCGACGGCCCGGAGGTGCTGGGTCTGCTGGGGGCATCCGGCTGCGGCAAAAGCTATACCCTTAAATGCATCGCCGGCATCGAAACACCGGACAGCGGCCGGATTGTGCTGGACGGGGTGACCCTGTTTGACTCGGAGCGGCACATCGACCTGCCGCCCCAGAAGCGGCAGGTGGGATACCTGTTCCAGAACTATGCTTTGTTCCCCAACATGACTGTGCGGCAGAACATCCTGTGCGGCCTGCACCGGGAAAAGGACAAAACCGTGCGCGAGCAGGAGCTGCGCCGGGTGATGGCCATGCTGCAGCTGGAAGGGCTGGAAAACCACCGTCCCCACCAGCTGTCCGGCGGGCAGGCCCAGCGGGTGGCGCTGGGGCGTATCCTGGTCAACAAGCCGCGCCTGCTCATGCTGGACGAGCCGTTCAGTGCCCTGGACAGCCACCTGCGGGACAAGCTGCAGCTGCAGCTGCGGCAGGTGCTGGCGGAGTTCGGCCATACGGTGCTGCTGGTCACCCACAGCCGGGACGAAGCCTATCATTTGTGCCGCCGCATCGCGGTGCTGGAGGAGGGCAGTCTGCTGGCCCTCAAGGAGACCAAGCAGCTGTTTGCCGATCCGGGCAGTATCTGCGCCGCCAGCCTGACCGGCTGCAAGAATATTGCCGCCGCCCGTAAGGTGGGCGAGTACGAGGTGGAGGTGCCCGCCTGGGGTTTGCGCCTGCAAACCGCCCAGCCGGTGGGCGAGAACATCCGGGCGGTGGGTATCCGCGCCCACTATTTCAATCCCCGCACCGCCCAGAACCGGGCACCCGTGGAATACCTGCGGGAAATGGAGGAACCCTTTGAGTGGATCGTGGAGTTCCGCTGGCGCGATCAGGCGCCGGACGCCGCCCCGCTCTGGTGGCGCGTCCCCAAGGATCGCCGCCCCGCCCAATTCCCCGAAGAATTCGGCATCGCCCCCGCCAACGTGCTGCTTCTTTACCGGTAAATCCGGCCCGAAAAAGGCCTCAAAAAATTATTTAAAAAAGATCGAAAAAAGTGTTGACAAAACCCACCCGGCACGATATAATATTACCTGTCGCCAAGAGTGACGTCCGGGTGTAGCGCAGTTTGGTAGCGCGCTTGAATGGGGTTCAAGAGGCCGTGAGTTCGACTCTCGCCACTCGGACCAAAATCCCTCGACCGAAAGGTCGAGGGATTTTTCTTTGTTTATGCGGGTTTGCGGGCATACCAGTACAATAACAGGGCCTCTTTCCGGGTGGGGGAAACCACCTGAAAAGGGGCCCTTGTTGCGCTTCATAATGAATGCGTAATGAATAAGCCCTGAAACAGGCTGGTGGGATAGGCATATCCTGCAACAATAATCGATAAAACAACTCGAAATCGCCACAAAATAGCTTCGTCAAAACATAAAATTTGCGAGATAAAATTTGTGCATAGCGCCTGCGTTTGGGCCCTTTTGAACCTGGAAAGACGGCTAAATGCGAGATATCGTTCCAAAGAATGGTTGGAACTATCGAGGAATACGTTTTAATGTCAATGAAACATATTTTCAGAGAGTTTCATAATGAATAGAAGAGGTGGCGAGTAAGACATTGATAATCTAAACCCAACCACATTGTCTGCGTTGGTGCATTCTGCCTGGATATTTCGGGTAAACAGTGACAGTGCAAGGCTTTACCCATTCTCCGTTTGATTTCAAGGGGGCGGTGTTAAGATATCCTCAGTGATTCGGGCGTCGGACTGGATAGGAGCAGTGTCGGCGGTACGCAGATACCAGTCCAGCATCTGCTGTTCCATTTGACGGCAGACTTTGGTGTACCTATCGTTGCCGTACAGGTTATGAAGCTCCCCAGGGTCGGCGACCAAGTCATAGAATTCATGCTCGCCGCTGGCCCGCCGCACCAACTTGTAGTGACTGTTCCGGGCCATCACTGCCCGATCCACGCTGGCGGGATGCTCTTTCTGCTGGCGATACTTGGGATAATAGATGTTAGAGGGGTCTTGCATCCAGATAGTTTCCGGCTTATCGACCCCTTCTGAACACTGAGACTCGCCGGTACCGTAGCCGCCCTCGCAGTATACGGTGCGGCTGGCATCACCAACTTCACCCCATAGCTGCGGCACCAGCGAACGGGCAAAGATGCGCTCCCGCACGGGAATACCGGCCAGTTCCAGCACCGTGGGCATTACGTCGAACAGCTCGGTACAGGTCGATACCCGATGGCCTGCCTTCCCGCCTGGGGTGCGAATGATGAGTGGTACATGGGTCAGCACATCTTCGCAGCCGTTAGGCCATTTCTCTACCAAGCCGTAGTCGCCAGCATAGTCTCCATGGTCCGAGGCGGCGATCAGTGTGGTGCTGTCGCCCAGTCCACACTCTTCCACCACATCCATGATGCGTCCCAGCAGGCTATCGGTAAAGCTGATCATCCCAGCGTAGACAGCCCGGATGGTGCGACAGCTGTCCGAATCGGTCTGCCGGTAACGGCGGATCAGCTCGTGGTAGGCGGGCTTGCCCTGACAGGGGGGGCGCAGAGCAAATTTCTCCTTTTGATCCAGATACATGCTGTAATAGGGCTCTGGTGCAGTGTAGGGGCAGTGGGGGTACATCAAGGGCAGAAAGAGGAAAAAAGGCTTGTCATCCTTCCGGCGGCTGTGCAGGAACTGCACCCCGCGCTCCACGCTTTTCCAGTCGGCGGTGTCCTCCACTCGGCCTGGCACTGGCTCATATAAAAAGTTGTAGCAGCCCGGCTGGCCGAACTTCTGTATCGGCCGGATCGGAGCAGGGAAGGAGTCGGTGCCCAGCCGCATCTCGGTGCAGCTCAGCGGCGCTGCCTGGCTGGAAAACAGGTCGTTCTTGCCGAAGATCCGCACGTCATAGCCGCCCTCTTTGAGGTAACGGAACAGGTTGGCTTCATGCTCTTTCAGCAGGTTCCACAGGCTGCGGTGGCCGTCGCAGTGGGGGTAACGGCCCGTGGCCAGGGTACAGCGAGAGGGCGAGCACACCGGGTTTTGCGCATGGCACTGTTCAAAGGTCACTCCCTCGGCACACAGCCGGTCGTAGTGGGGGGCCTGGGTAACGGGGGCGCCGTAGCAGGGCAGCGCGTCCGCGCGCATTTCGTCAGGGAAAAAGAAGATAAAATTCATGGGCTTTTGTTCCATAGGGCACCTCCTGTAACTTGGTAACACCGGCAGCGTTTTATTCAATGATAGCCAAAAAGCCGCGGGACGGAATAGGACTTTTTTTCGGTTGCGGGTGGATTTTTAGGGAACGGGGGCTGGCGGTTGTAATTTCCCCGTGCAGGCGCGATAATAAGGGGGTGAGTGTGTGCAAAGGCGCCGGCCGGCGCGGCAGGAGGAAACATGGAGAACCAGGAATTGCTGAAACTTTTGATCGTGGACGACGACCGGGACGTACGCATGGGTATGTTCCAGGGGGTAAACTGGGAAAGCCTGGGCTTTTTTCCGGTGGATCAGGCCGAAAACGGCCTGGAGGCTATCCACAAGGTGGAACAGCAGCCGCCGGATGCGATCCTGACCGACATCCGGATGAATATCATGGACGGACTGGAGATGATCCGCTTTCTGTCGGTGGCTTATCCGCGCATCAAGATTGTGTTGGTAAGCGGGTACAGCGATATCGAATACTACAAAAAAGCGCTGGAATACAAGGTGTTTGACTTTATCCTGAAACCCACCTGCCTGGAGGATTTCCAACGGGTGTTCGGCAAGCTGAAAAAGGAGCTGGACGAGGAACGGCTGCAGCAAAAACGGCTGCAGCTGCTGGAAAGGATGGCCCGGCGGGGCGACCCCCGGCAGGCCCAGGGCTGCCTCGGCACCATCCTGCAGGGGCGGTTTTCCTGGCCGGAACTGCGCGGTGAGCTGCGGGCCAGGGGCTCGGCGCTGGAGCAGGAGGGGGTATATGTGATCGGCGCGGCCTTCTGTGCGGGGACATCCGCGGATGAGGGAGGCCGCCGGCAGCCCGGCTTTTGGCAGCAGGCGGCGCTGGAAGCGGTGGAGAGCGCCGTGCAGGATCTGCCGCACCTGGCGGGCGCCTACCGGGACCGGGAGATCGTCTGCCTGTGCAACGCCGACGGAGAGGAATCGCTGCGCCGGCGGCTGGAACAGGCTTTTGCGGATTTTCCCGCCCAGACCGGCGGGCGCATCTTTGCCGGGATCAGCAAAAAAAGCCCCACCCTGGCCGAGTGCGGGTACTTTTACCGCCAGGCCTACATCGCCATGCGCCAGATCACCTATCTGCACGGGCAGGCCGCCCTGGCCTACCGGGATATGCCCGGGATGCCTCAGATCGAAAAGGTGGATTTTGACCAGGCCGTTATCCTGAATTCGCTGTTTTTCGCGCTGGACGACCGGTGGCGGGCCGAGGTGGACACGGTGTTCGCGGGCTGTGCCGGCCGGGTGGCCAGCGATTACGACTACATAGACTGCATCTGCAACAATCTGTATTTTGCGGCCATCAGCCGGCTGCAAAGCATCGTGCAGCAGTTTGCCGAGCCGGAAAACTTCCACGCCATCATCACCGAGATCCTGCCGCTGGAGGAAAAGCGGCGGTTTTTCACCCAGGTGCTGCAGGGCCTGCAGTGCCTGGCCGAAGGGGAGCGCACCGACAACCGGGCCAAGCTGGTCAAGCGGATCAATCGGGTCATCGACGAGAACTTTGCCAACACGCAGCTGTCCCTGTCCTTTGTCAGCGAGGCGGTGGGCCGCTCTCCGGCGTATATCTCCAGCCTGTACAAGCAGGAGACCGACCGGAACATCAACGATGTGATCGTGGCTCGACGGATTGAATACGCCAAGGAGCTGTTGCGCACCACCAGCCATAAGACCTACCGGATTGCGGAAGAAGTGGGGTACGCGGATTGCTCGTATTTTATCAAGGTGTTCAAAAAGCACGTAGGCCTGAGCCCCAAGGAATACCGGGACAGTGCCGTGAAATTTGGTGATGTGTGATGATGAAGCATTTTCGGCTGCGTACTATTCTACTTTTGTTGGCGGTGTTGGGTATCTGCCTACCCTCGGTGGTAATCTCGGTGAGCTTGACTCACCAGTATAAGCAGCGAATGCTGCAGGACTATATCTCCTATGTGAACAACGAGCTGGTGCGGATTGCGGATTCCATCGACAATTACCTGAACGCCAATATCTTGGCTATCTCCGAGGCCCTTTTGTACGACGCGGAATTCCATACGCTGCTGAACGCCGATCTGCCCGCCGGCGAAACGCCGGAGGCCCTCCGGTGGGAGTACATGGCCCGGGAATACCTGCTAAATCGACATCTGGAGGGAATGGCCAACTACGGTGTGATGGATATGCACCTGGCGCTTCTGATGAATGAGCGGGGTGAGTGCTTCAACCTGGCCTATCCTATCCAGGTGCTGGGGCGGGATAATCCCTGGGTAAGTGGGCTATGCAAAAACGAGGATGACTGGACCATCCGCTTTCACTGGTATCCGCCGGTGGAAAACCCGTTGGAAAGCCCATACGCCGGTTCCAGGAGCAATATGGTAATACCAGTGACCCGGAACATCATTTCCCCTCTGACCCAAAAACTCTATGGTAAGCAGATCTTTCTGCTGCCGGAGGAGCAACTGTTCGCACTGTACAACGCCAGCGAGTTGGCGAAAAACAGCCGCATCTGGTTGATCGACGAACAGGGGCGGCAGATTTCCTGCTCCGACCTGACCGCTTGGAATCAGGAGAGTCCGCCGCCGCCGGGGCTGGATGACAGACAAAAGACCTACACCGGGCGGTCGGCTATCGGGGTCAACGGCTGGACGCTGGTGTGCGAGGCGTCCCTGGCCACCATTGAGGAGGGAGTCGGGCGGAAGGCTGCGCAGGACGCGATCTGGATAGGTGGACTTCTGGCGGTAATCTGCTTGGTAGTGACCTTTGCTGCCAACGCTATCACTGGACCACTGTATACTTTGATGGCCAGCATGAGCCGGGCCTCCCACAAGGATTTCTCCGGTCATATCCCAGAGCAGGGCACCAAGGATGTGTCCCGCCTGATCGGCAACTATAATTCGCTGCTGTCCGACGTGGATGATCTGATCTACCGAGAATACGAGGTTAGCCGACAGAAGCAGCAAGCGGAAATGGACGCACTGGTCACCCAGATCAACCCACACTTCCTGTACAATACGCTGGAATCCATCGTATGGCAGGCTCGGGCAGCCGGGGTGCCCCGGGTGGCGGATATGGCTCACTATCTGGGCGAGCTGTTTAATCTGACAGTCAACAAGGGAAAGCCCATGATGTCCATCGAAAAGGAACTGCAACACGTGCAGATGTATGTGAATCTACAAAATATGCGGTATAACGACCGTATCCGACTGAAGATATCTTGGGATGACGAGGCTCTGCTGGTCTGCCGGACCCTAAAACTAATCCTGCAGCCGGTGGTGGAAAACTCCATCCTGCACGGGATGCCGCCCGCAGAGGGCATCCTAACTATCTATATCCATGTGGAGCAGGAAGGGGACGGGTTAGTCTTTTATGTGGAGGATGACGGAAACGGCATCGAGCCGGAGCAGCTGTGTAGTCTTGTCCGCAAGCTAGAAGATCCGTCTGTGATGTATGATAGAGAAGGGGCGGAGCGGGAGAAGTGCCAGGGCAACGGCATCGGGATCGTGAACGTGCACCAGCGCCTGCGGCTGTACTATGGTAATCGGTATGGTGTGACCATCCAAAGTAGCCTAGGCCAAGGAACCTGCACTGAGATCCGGATCCCGGTGCAGCCGGTATAAGGTCCTTTCGTAAAAAAACACCATAAACCAAAATTTTGTCAGATAGACACCGCCTGTTCGCTTGCGGTATGCTGGATACAGAAAGAACGACCCTCATACTGGGCTCAGCCCGGAGAAATCGAACAGGAGGAATTACCATGAAAAAGTTAGTAGCTATTGTATTGTGCCTCTGTTTGGCACTGACAATGCTGACGGCCTGTGGCGGCGCCAACTCTTCTTCACAGGTGGGCAGCACCCCAACATCCGCGGGCTCCGGCCAAACCAAGCCGCTGCGCTGGGCCATCAAGGCCTCGGAGGCGGGGCGTCAAGAGATTCAAAATCTGATTGATCTGGCTGCGGAGAACGGTATTCAGGTGGAAACGGTTGTGCTGCCGGATCCGGCTGCCGGTGAGGCGGACAAGCTGTTGATCTCCCTGATGGGCGGCGAGAGCTTCGATCTGTTCATGACCGCCTACGCCAATGCCATCCCCTACTACAATGCCGGCGTGCTGGAGCCGCTGGATAGTTATGCCGAACAGGCCGGCTACGACGTGGAAAAGACTTTTGGCCAGTATCCCGCCCGCTTTGACGACCAGCTGTACGGTATGCCTGCTTTTGTGGACACCGCGGTCACCCTGTACAACAAGGCGCTGTTCGACAAGGCTGGTATTCCCTATCCCACCGCAGAAAATTGGACCTGGGAAGAATTCATCCGTGTCGGCAAGCAGCTGACCAACGAGGCGGAGGGCATCTACGGCGCTTTCAACCCGCTGTGGGCCCACTACAATTACATGTACGCCATGCAGAAGGGCGCCGAGCACTACAAGGCGGACGGCACCTCCAACTACGATGATCCTCTGTTCAAAGAGGCGCTGAAATTCTACTATGACTTGGGTAATGTGGAGCACGTGAATCCAGAGTATCTGGTTCAGAAGAGCAAGCAGATGCCACTGGACTATTTCACCTCCGGTAACATCGGCATGAGCGTGGCCGGCGGCTGGACCACCGTCTGGCTGACTGATACCGAGAAGTACCCCCGCGACTGGAAGGCTGGTATGTTGCCCATGCCCTATCCGGAAGGAGAGAAACCCTCCACCAGCGTGGTCGTGTCCAACTTCTATGTGCCTGCCACTTCGGAGCAGAAAGAGCTGGCGTTCCAGTGCGCTGCGCTGTTTGCGGAGAATATGTACCTGATGGGCGGCGGCCGTGTTCCCGCCCGGGTCGATCTCACCGACGAGGAGATCAACAGCTACATTGAGAGCAGCCTGGCTCCCTCTCTGGCCAATGACGGCATTACGGTGGAGGAAATCCGCGCCGCCTGGTTCAACCCGGAGATACGGCCCTTTGACGAGAAGGTCGTGGGTGCTGCCGCAGCCGATATTAACAAAGCGTTCATGGATGAGGGCGGTTTGTATGCAATCGGCGAGCAGGACCTGGATACCACCATGGCCAACATCAAAGCACGTGCGGACAAAGCCATTCAGGATACGGCCGAACAGTAAACAAACAACCTAACAAGCGCAGGCTGCAGCCATACGCTGCAGCCTGTATTTATGAAGATCGGAGGGCTTTCTGTGAAACAATTATCTCAACCGGTCCCCCGGCTGTACAATGCGCGGGAAACACGCCTGGCCTGGCTTTTTATCACGCCGTATCTCATTGGCTACACTCTGTTCCATTTTCTGCCGCTCGTGATGTCCTTCCTCATGAGCTTCACCAACTTGAAATACATCAGCCGCCTGGATAAGGTCAAGTTCATCGGCCTGTCCAACTACACCGAGATGTTTGGCGACGAGATGTTCCTGGGCTCGCTCTGGAACAGTGTCCTGTTCACCTTGATGTATGTGCCTTTCATCCTGGTGGTGGGTCTGGCGCTGGCGGTGTTAGTCAACAAAAAGCTGTACGCCCGCAATTTAATCCGCAGCATGATCTTTATGCCCTATGTGTCCAACATGGTGGCGGTGGCGGTGGTTTGGTCCATCCTGCTGGACCCGATCAGCGGCCCGATCAATATGACCCTCAAGGCGCTGGGCATCGCGGACCCGCCCATGTGGCTGATGAGTTCGGACAGCGCCCTGCCCACCGTGGCCATGATCGCGATCTGGCAAGGGGTGGGCCTGCAGTTCATCACCTACCTGGCGGCGCTGCAAAACGTGCCGGTGGAGCTGAAGGAGGCCGCCAGCATCGATGGCGCCAACACCCGGCAAATCTTTTTCCATGTGACGCTGCCCAGTATCCTGCCCACCACCTTCTTGCTCACCATCACCTCCATCATCGGTTCGCTCAAAAACTTCACCATCATCCAAGTCATGACGGCGGGCGGCCCCGGCAACGCCACCACGGTGCTACCACTGAATATCATCAACACCGCCTTTTCCACCATGCGGATGGGGTATGCCAGCGCCCAGGCGATGGTCATGTTCGTGATCGTGATGGTGGTCACCGCCGTGCAGTGGAAGCTGCAGAAAAAATATGTGGATTAAGGAGGGTTTTCCATGGATAAAAAGAAGCTGCCCCGCATTATCTGGACCATCGTGCTGATTCTGCTGGGGCTGGCCAATATTTTTCCCTTTATCTTTATGCTGTCCTCTTCCTTTAAGCCGCTGAACCAGATCTTTACCTATCCCATCAAGCTCATCCCAGAAACTTTTATCTGGTCCAACTACACCGAGCTGTTTTCCGAGCAGTACAGTTTCATCCGCTGGTACATCAACACTGGGGTCATGGTCGTGACCAACATCGCGCTCAAGCTGTTCATAGTCACCATCACTGCCTACGCCTTTGCCAAAATGCGGTTCAAAGGGCGGGATACCCTGTTCCTGGTGCTGCTCTCCTCTATGATGATCCCGCCGGATGCGGTCATCATCCCCAAATATGTGATTTTCAAAAGCCTGCACCTCACCGATACCATGTGGAGCTTAATTTTGCCGGCAATCTTTGACGTGTTCTTCGTGTTTATGCTACGCCAGGCGTTCATCTCCATCCCCAACGAACTGTCCGAGGCAGCCATCATTGACGGCTGCGGCCATTTCCGCATATATTCCCGCATCGTGCTGCCCATGGCGGGGCCCTCCATCGCTACCGTCATCGTTTTTACCTTTATCTGGGCTTGGAACGATTACATGAGCCCCTACATCTTCATCTCCGACCCCCAAAAGCAGATGCTGTCGGTCGGTATGAAGATGTTTCAGGTAAGCAACGCGGTGGACTACGGCCTGCTGATGGCCGGCGCCACCCTGGTGCTAATCCCAGTTCTGCTGGTATTCGTCTTTGCTCAGCGGTTCTTTGTGCAGGGTATCGCCACCAGCGGCATGAAAAACTGACCGGAGGTTCTCCATGAACTATATTCTACGCGTTGTCATCCATGAGCCTGAATGGGAGCGCCAGCTGGAAGACATTGTCGCCCTGTGCCGGTATGCCGGTATCGAGCGGGTGCTGCTCAAGGAACAGTGCCACCAGATCCTGATGTCCCCCTTCCCGTTGGAAAAATACCGACGTATGGCAGCCATCTATACAAAGATCGGTGAGCGCTTGCGCCGAGAGGGTATCGGCTTTGGAATCAACCTGGCCACCATCGCGGGCCACTGTGACGCAAAGCTACCCCCAGCCCTGACCCTGCCCTACACGAAATTTGTGAGCGAGAGCCTGCAGCCCAACCATTCCACCTACTGCCTTCTGGACGAGGGTTGGCAAGCCTACGCCAGGGAGGTAGTGCGTCTGTACGCCCAAAGCGGGCCTGAGGCTATTTTTGTGGATGACGATTTCCGTTCCCTCAACCACAGCGGCTACCTGGGGTGCTTCTGCCCTCTGCATGTGGAGCAGACCGCCCGGGAGTGCGGCCTGTCCCTGACCGCGCAGAGTCTGCGGGACCATGTGCTGGGTAATTCTGAACAAGACAAACAAGTGCGTGCCGCCTGGCGAAGGATCAACTTTGCTGGGCAGCTCAAGGCCGCCCGGGGGATCGAACAGGCCGTTCATGCGGTGAATCCCGCCATACGGGTGGGGCTGATGAACTCCGGTGAACCAAACCACTCGGTGCAGGGGCGGGATATGCCGCAGTTGCTGCGGGCCTTCGCGGGGGATACTCGCCCGCTGTCCCGCCCGTTGGGCGGGGCCTACGGCGACTGTCTGCATGGCGAACTGGTGGCAATCCACCAGGGTATGGCGCTGAGTATGGCCCAGTTGGAAAATGCTGAAATCGTCAGCGAGGTGGAAAACTGGCCCCATACCCGCTACACCAAGGGGCTGCGTATGACTGCCCTGCAGATGAAGTTGCATATGCTGGCGGGGGCAGATGGGATCACCATGAACATCTTCGACTTCATGGGCACCCCTTATGAGCAGGAGCAGGGCTATTGCGATTTGATCCGCGACCTACGCCCGGAACTAGAACAGATCGCAGCGTTGCGCCGGGGCAAACAGGCGACGGGATTGGGGCTGCTTTGGAGTTCGGAATCCGCCCAAACTCAGCATAATTCCACCCACACTGCCGAGGGAATGATTCCCCGCCGAGAGGGGGACGTGCTGTTCCCGCTGCTGGGCATCCCCACCGCTTTTTCAGCCCAGCAGGTCAATTTTTTGACCGGTAGTGTGGCTGAAACCTTGTCTGACAGGCAGATCACCGAATTGTTGAAGGGTGGCCTGCTGCTGGACGCGGAGGGCTTTGACTGCCTAACCCGGCGCGGCTTTGGCCGCTATCTGGGATGCCGCAGTGAGAAGACGCTGGAGGAAGTGTCCGCCGAGCGTCTGACCGACCGGGACTTCTGTGGCGATTTCACCGGCAATTTGCTCCCCACTGACTGGCTGCGCCTGGGGCTGCGCAATATCCATCTGCCTCTGCTCATCCCCCGGCCGGAGGCCCGCCCGCTCACCGAGATCCTGGACGTGGAATACCAACCCATCGGTTGTGGCGCCTGCCTGTATGAAAACGAGCTGAGGGGTCGAGTGGCGGTGCTGTCCGGGCAGATCAGCGCCTGGACTTTCGCTCACCGCAGCCGGGCCTTCCTGTTGCGGAACATCCTGCGGTATCTGTGGCGGGACGGCCAGCCCTTTACCTTGCAGGACGGGGTGAACGTGGCGCCTTTCTACTACGAGGACGGGGAGCAGGGGCTGCTGGCTTTGCTGAACACCGGCCTGGACGAGGAACTGGTCACGGTGGAGACCCGCCATGTCCTGCGCCAGACCGACGGTGCCCGGATCGACGGTCAGTTCTGTCTGCATCCGCTGGAGTTGAAACTGCTGCTCATCAGCCAATCCTGAGGAGGTATGCGCTATGAAAAAGAATCTGATAGTGATCCTGGTGGACCAGTGGCGGAACAAGACCATCGGTTACAACAATCCCCAAGTCATCACCCCCAATTTTGACGCGTTTTACCAGGATAGCGTTTCCTTCCAAAATGCGGTGACTGTCTGCCCGCTCTGTTCACCTTGCCGAGCGGCTCTGTTCACCGGCAAGTACCCGGTGCAGAACGGCGTATACGGCAATTGCATGACAGGCTACAACATCGCCCTGCAGGAAGAGGAGGAATGCCTCACCGACGTGCTGGCACGCAACGGCTACGCTACGGCCTACATCGGTAAGTGGCATCTGGACGAGCCAGAGCTGAACTACTGCGACGCGCCGGAGTCTGGCGCGTCCGGATGGGACGCTTATACCCCGCCGGGCCCCCGCAGACACCACATCGACTACTGGCATGCCTATAATGCCTGGAATGAGCATATGCACCAGCATTACTGGGAGGACACCCCTCGCAAGATCCAGGCGGAAGAATGGTCACCCATCCACGAGACCGACCGGGCGCTCCAGTTTATCGAGCGCAGTGCCGGTAGTCCCTTTGCGCTGTTCCTAGCCTGGAATCCGCCCCATACTCCCTTTGACCAGGTGCCGCAAAAGTATCTGGACCTGTACCAGGGCCGGACTCTGCGAATGGAGAATGTGGAAACGGACAAATATACAAACCATACCGGCGAACAGGGCTTTGCGGGGCGGGAACTTATGCAGGAAAAGACCCGCCAATACTACGCCTGTGTGTCCGGCCTGGATGAGCAGTTTGGTCGCCTGACTGCCTATCTGCGGAAAAAGAGCCTGTACGATGACACACTGATCCTGCTGACCGCGGATCACGGGGAACATTTGGGTTCCCACGGGCTGGTGGGCAAACATACTTGGTACGAAGAATCGGTGAACGTGCCGATGCTGCTGCGCTTCCCACCCAAGCTGATACCCCACCGCAACGAAAGCTGCATTAGTACCGTACAGTTGATGCCCACCCTGCTCTCCCTGCTAGATATCCGTCCGCCGGAATGGCAGGAAAGCCGGGACATTGCCGCTGATTTAGCCGCCTGTCAGACGGTGACTGAAAACTACAGCTTCATCGCCGGTTATGTCAGCAGGGACATCTTCATCGAGGCCTTCCGTGCTATCGGTGTCCTACCGGTGGATGTGGGATGGCGGGCCGTCCGGGATGACCGCTGGACCTATGTGATCGTGCGAGGATATATGCCGGGTGAGGAAAGCCAGATCTTGCTCTACGACCGCTTGCAGGACCCGGAGCAAAAAAAGCCTTTGAATCTCAAGGCTGCCGTCTGGACGTCCCGAGCTGTTGCTTTGCATGAACTGCTTATGGAGCATCTGCGGCAGGAAAACCCCGGCTTCGCCCGCTGGGCTGAGCAGGAGTTGCAGGGCGTACTGCCCTGCTGACAGTAGACACCACTCCATCAGAAATCGCGAGTTGCTCCATTTGGATTCCTGAATAGCCATACAGTCAGGCCCTTGGCTCAGCCGGGGGCCTGATTATGTTTGGATAGACAGTGTATTGTGGGGTGGCCGCTCTCGGAGAAAACGTTCCGGTAGCTCCGGCACCGGACGAGGGATAGCGTTCTCCATATCTGTTTAGCCCATCAGTAATAGGTGATACATTTGCCTATTTTCATATGAAGCAGTTGGAGCTAATAGGCCTGCCCTGTTGCAATGTTACTTAGCGCAGCGGCTTTTCTTGGTCGTCCTTGCGGTTGTGGACAGGTCTAGGCTTCCAGCTTTCGTCCTTTCCTCTCCTCACACGCAAGTAGCCTTTTATCACCTGTTTATCTTGAAAAACTCTAACATTCTGAAACTTCCCGCTGTGGTCTCCTCTACCAGCATGGTTTTACTCCCTGGCAATAGTACTTGAATATGTGCATGATTTTGCTTCTTCATGGCAAGTTTCTCTGCTGTAGTCCGCTTTTCTACAGCAGTTGGATTTTTGTTGCTAGCTATTTCTATGGGATTTGTTCAAGCTGGTTGCGGGACTTTACCATGCTTCTAAAGCTACACAAAACTGGTGTTTTGGTATACAAAAGAGGAATGTTGCAAAATGAAACCACAATAGTAGCCTACACAAAAATGGAGAAAGCAAACAACTAAAACTGACCTCAAAAGCAGCCTAAACACTTCTTTTGAGGTCAGTTTTTGCATTGTTTGCTTAAGCGCAAAGGCAACCCCCGGCTCTGCCGGGGCGTGTCAAAAAGCTTTAGCTTCAAGTACCGAGCGAAGCGAGAAAAGAACAGCAACGTTATGGTTGCCCGAAAGTTGATTTTTGGAAAAGCAACGCCCGTTTACGGGCTGCCGTGCAAGTGATGCAAGAGGTGGATAATTCAGTGCCTCTTGAGAGGCTTGCCGGTACGATGCCCTTCCAGGGCTTACTCAAGCCCCTGGCTTAGCCGGGGGTCCTGACTATTTTTAGGATTGGCTATTTTGCATCAGCTCCTTTTATACCATGGAATTCCTTAGTCTAACAATTTATGCTTTTTCACAACAGCAAAGTTTTCCACCGTCAGCAGACTGTAGCTGTAGGTCGGGGCATAGCGTTCTTCAGGACATATATGATGGATAGACAACCCCTTGCGGAGAACATGGGTTACACAGTATCCGGTTCGATATCCTCAACAATCAATTCAAAGCAAAAATTCGGCGGAAAGGTCAATTTGAGTTCGCAGGCAGAAACCTCCGTATTATACCAAGTTACGCTTTTTCACAACGGTGATGGTTTCAGCAGACGACAGAAGGCCATAATCGTAAGTAACATTACGGCGCTCATCACGACGCAAGCGCTGAATGGTCAATCCCTCACCGGAAATGCGGGTTACGGTGCCCGGCTCGGTGTCCTCCACCGTCAGCTCAACGGAATCGCCCGGCTTCAAGGTCAACTCGATGCAACAGGAGGGCACCTCAGTGGCCTGGAAAGGCCCGTCCGCATCATAGCGAAGAGGATTGGCCGGATGATAGAGCGTGGGGCTCACATGCTTTTCGAGACACATTAGGCACAGCTCTGTTGGATTGAGGCCGCTGGCCTTTTGGGGAGGAAGGGGCTTGTAGACATGCCCCATCCGCCGATGAATCTTCGACGAATTCAGTCCGCTGGAGCAATATAACTCGGTACAGAAATTGCGCCGCCATGAATGAGCGAAAAGCTGGGAGTACAGCTCAGCATCTTGGGCTTGTTTGTCGAAAAGATAAACGCGATTGGCAGCGATCGCCTGGAAGGCGGAGGACTTACGCAGCAGCATCGAGATTCGTGCGCGCACCTGCGCTTCCCAGGCGGCTGCTTTGGCGGGACTGTCGTCAAACCCGTTTTCGTCGGCTTGTCCGCACATAAGACGCAGGGAAAGGTCGCCATACTTCGTTTCCATCTCGTTCCGATAGCGCGCAAGAGCCTCTCCCAGCTCCCGAGAGAGAGGAACCACCCGGTAGGAATCTTTGGTTTTAGGCAGCTCGGTGCGCTTGCCGTCATCATCTACCTGGCCGCTGATGTCCAGATAATACATCCGGCCCTGCGAGGTGTCCAGCCAGCGCAAGGAATCAAACAAAAGACCAGTACATTCGCCAATCCGCAGACCAGCGTCAGCCAGAATTTCTGCCTGGCCCTGGATGACCGGGTCGGCACAGATGGCACGGAGGATTCCATCCGGAATTGCGCGGGCGTGGTCAGTCCGGTCCAGAAGCAGCATCTGGCGGGAAGGCTTTCCGTTGTACGGAAACGGCACCACTGGAATGGACACGCCTTCTGCCTTCAGACAGCGGATCAGATCATACAACAGGCTCAACCGTCTCTGGGCAGAGGGAGGTGGGGTTTCACCATATGCCCACGTGTGGTGTTTGAGAGCCTTTTGCGCTGCGTTGCGGCAGATTTTATTCTGGAGCTGCTTGTAAGCGGCATCATCCAGGTCGCCGGCGCGCAGGCCGGTCATCTCCTCCACAAGCGAGTCGTATTGACCACTATAACTTTTCACAGTGGACTTTGCCCATTTTGAATGCATTTCAAAGAGGGTCTGTTTGTACTTCCGGGCCAATTCGGCGAGATCAGCGACCGCGGAGGGATCCGCCACGGCAACACCGACCAGTAAACCGCACTGCGTCATCATGGAAAGCAGATAGCTGGCTTCCTTCTCTCGATTGTTGTAGATGTCCCAGGGGTCTTTGCCATGTACGATGTGATTAACTGGCGAGTCGCTATCTTTGCCGAACAACTGCCGCTTTGTAAGGCACTTGCCGGTCATAGGGTCCAACGGATTAATGCGGCCGCGGCAGGGGGCGTCCTTGTGTTTGTCTGCCGATGGATATGCATAACAAATACGAAAATCTACGCCTTGATACGAGAATTCTTTTGGGGGAGGGGATTTTTTGGTCATGATGCGTTCCTTTCTTTTTCGTTGCGGGCCCAGTACGCACTAAGCGCATAGGGGGCACGCAGGGTCAATGTCACCGGATGGCCGGTGGAGTTGATTACCTGTAGAATGTGGCGGGCAGGCACATGGGTATAGCCCGCCAGACATCCTTTGCCGGTAGTAGACAGGGGAGTCGGCGCAAGGGGAGACCAGCGTCGCAGTCGCTGCCAGCGAGCTACAGCGTATGAATCACCCAGCAAATCCAGATATGCCTCTTCGTCTGTATCCGACCATTGCTCGCCAAACATGGTATGCAGCATTACATCATCGGCGCCGCACTGCTTTGCCAGGTGGCGGACATCCCGCAGTAACAGGTTTATATCTTCTTTAATGACTTGGCGATAAGCACGCCCCTTTTTATCGGTACGGGTGGGAGAAATATCCGGGATGCCTGCCTGCTGCAAAAGCGGTCGCAGGCGCTTGGCGAGCTCATCCGGCCCGACGATGGCGTCGCCAGGCTTTTCGGCAGAAAGGCGCATTTCCCGGATCTGGTCAGTGGAAAACCCGAGGCCGCGCAGCTGTTCCAGTCGGCGCAGTAGCACTTGTCCGGCCCAGGGAGTGAGCACGAGACGGCGAAACTTATAAATAGGGAAGTTCTCATTGGTTGCTTGCAGCGTGGAATATCGGTCGCTCAACTTTCGCACCCGGTGGCTGATCAGGACGGTATAGCAGCAGCTTCCATCCTGCATGGTCAGCTCCTCAATATCGCCGTAGGTCTGTCCGGCGATGTCGGCCGGGTCCATTCCAGAGTAGAGCAGCGCGATCCAGAACAGGTCATACAGATGTGCCGAATCAGAAAGCAGCTGGAACAGCGCCGTACGCTGAGTATCGTCCAAGTGAGCGACACGGCAGCTTCTGATGATAGCGTTGTTCGGATCGGTGGGACCTTTGAGCAGGTCAACCAGCCGCAGACCGGCGGAGCAGCCTGTCCAGCCGCTGCTTTCGAACGCCAGAATGAGACCCCGATACGCCCTCATAATGGTATTGCGGGTAGTTTTGCCGACGGACAGTTTCTTGTTGACAGTCTCCAGGGCTTTTTTCTGGCGACCGGCATCCAATGTGTTCAGTTTGCTCTCCCCAATCTCAGGTAGAATATAGTTTTTTAAGGAACCAATCAGACGAGTACGCGTGGTGGGCGTTTCTCCGGCATACAGTGTATTGGCCTGGTACGTCACAAAGTCACGTACCGTCACATCACCGTATTTCAGATTGCGCTCGTACAGCGGGCGATAAAGCAGCTGTGCCAAGGTTTCCAACTCGTTCCAGCGCATCTTTTTCAAACGGGCCAGTGCGCGTTCTTCGGTGGAATCACTGCAGTGCAGGGAGAATTCCGCATCAGGATTTTTCTGGGCGCGGGAAGTAATTTCCGCAATCCATGGCTCCAGCAAAAGAGCTAGACCGGGATACTCTTTCTTGCGCCGTGTAAGGTCTGTCAGTATTTGTGCATTGGTGTAGACCTTTTTTGTGGCAGGGTTTTTGAGCATATAGCGGGCGTCGTATTGCATCTTGTTCCGATTTGTATTGTGGTGAACTTTCTGTCGGCCCCAGTACCCGGAAATGGGAAAATCGTTGTGAGAATGAGCCATGTTTTTGTACCTCCTATTTTTTGCCCCTTATTTATATTAGTACGCACAGGAATTGAAATGTCCACGTGTTCATAAAAATATTACAATTCGTATTATTTCAAAAACGCCTGGAAATGGCTTCATAAAGCCATTTGAATGACTTTGCACCTGTGAGCTGCAACGATGGCCCTTTAATGAAAAAAGAGTCATCCGGTGTAAAGCCGCAAAGATGCGGTAACACCAAATGACTCTTTTATATTGCAGGATATTTGCGAAAGAAAAAGCCTTACACGTTTCAAAAGATCATAGCAACTGCTGAATCTGATTGTTCACAACTGTACTCAACTTCTCAAGCCGGTCATCCGTCACCGGAATCTGCGGATGTTCCCGGAACGCAAAGCCATACAGGTTTTTCAGGTCACTGCGGATATCTTCTGTCATCAAGGCCCTCGCTGGGGCAATAAAGTCCGATCCCAGCCGTGGGGTAAGATGGGCTATATACCACTCTGCGTGATTCAATTGATCAGAATCCAAATCAAACAGCAAACTACGGTTATTGTCAAATACCGGCGCCATGGTTTTCACCTGCATGGTATCCGTGTCAAACAGTACACCGAAGTTTCCTAGATGCCGGTCTGTGTTCAGGATAATGGCGTCCAGAACCATCATGCGGCGGAAGGCGTCCTCACTGCCGATCGAACGGAAATACTCCAGTAAGCCGGATATAGACCGGTCTTCACGGGCAATGGCAGCTATTTTGGCAAGGCCGACAGATTCGCTGGTGAACAGGGGACAGGTAGATACCAGTCGCCCATGATGAAATCGCATATCATACGGAACTGCACCAGGGCACAGGATACCCGAAAGCTGAGCAGCCAGATATTCAGATAATGGCTCCAGTTCATAGGTGGCGCTGCCGGCTTTATAGAGATAGATGCCGTCTTGCTCCCGTTTCCAGCACTTGGCATAATACCCGTCTGTAGCAAATTCCGGCGAAGTGGAAGAAAGGCTTTGCTCGCTGAAGGAGCCGTTCAGCGCGGCCTCGGCGATGATCTCATCAAAGTCATTCTGATACAGGGACACAGCCTGCCAGCACAACGGCGAATCTTCCTGTTTTACCCAAAAGGTATCATTGAGGGAAAGCGCGTGGCTGACCTGCAAAAAACCGTCCAGTGTGAGGCAGCCGTATTGCGCAAGAAGTTGTTCAATGTGTTTTCGATGCTTGGGAGCGCGTCGCCCTTCTAGGAAACCCAAAAGAGATCTGTATCCGATGGGCCGCAAGGGAGAAATCCAGGCCGTTTCCTGGGCTGAAACATCGCCAAATTCGTTCTGATAGGTGGAGAATTTCAGAAATGGCGTATCTTTGTTCAGTAAAATCCAGTCCATTAGCGCACCCCCTTTTCTCTTTAATTGTCATTATACCATAGAATTGGCGCTGTGTATCCCGTATCTGTTGGTGTGGCCAGCGTAGAAGGAAAATCGCAAGCCTGTCGTTTTCTTCTTGTTGGTATCCAATGAACACGTTCTAAGTGGTGAATGGTGGTGTGCCAGCGAAGAACATGCAAAATTGTGGGATAAGCCGAGAAAGATTGAGACGGCAGGGTAGAATACTGCGGAATAATCGTAAAGGTGCATGCTTCAATTTGAAACGGCTTTTATACACTGCGGTAAAGATGATACTGTCGGCACTCAGTTATATGGTAGGATGCAAAAAGCCATGTGTATATGTACACACGACTCTGCTGAATCTGTTACAAACTGGGTCAACCAAAACGATCCTCAATGCTCGGGATGTTTTATATACTGCCTGCCTTAGTAAACAGCAGACCTACTCATTTACATGCTAAACACCTTTACATAGTCTGCTTTGAACTTTTCAATGCCGGAATCGGTTAGTGGGTGCTTCGGATGACCTTGTAGGGCACGGTGGCGATGTCCGCACCCACCAGAGCGCAGTCGGTCACATGGATGGGGTTGCGCACGCTGGCCGCGATAATTCCGCAGTGCAGGTCGGGGTAGTTATTAAAGATGGCGCTGATGGTCTGGATGAGGTCGATGCCTGGCTGGCTGATGTCATCCAGCCGCCCCAGGAAGAGCGACACATAGGCCGCGCCCGCCCTCGCTGCCAGCAGCGCCTAGTTGGCGGAGAAAATCAGCGTGCAGTTGGTGGGGATGCCCTCGGCGGAAGGCACCTTGATGGCCTTCAGCCCCTCGGCGGTCATGGGGATCTTCACACCATGTGTTTCGGGTCCAGCGCATAGATAGCGCGCTCTTCCTTGATCATGCCCGCTGCGTCGGTGGTGGTGGCCTTCACCTCGCCGGAGATGGGGCCGTCCACGATGGTGGCGATCTCTTTCAGGGCCTCGGCGTAGTCCCGGTCCTCCTTGGTGATGAGACTGAGGTTAGTAATAACGCCCGCGATCACGCCCATATTGTTGGCAGCGCGGATCTCGTCCACATTGGCGGTATCAATGGAAAAAACGCATTGTATATTTCTTCTGCCCGTAATATGCATTGGGCCCATGCTTGCGCATGAAGTGCTTTTCCACCCATGGGCGGGAGCGGGGGGCGCGCCCGGGCTGACCAGGCGGGTATAGGCGGCCATCTTGGCCACCTCCTCCAGCACCACCGCGTGATACACCGCCTGGGCCGCCGTTTTGCCCCAGGTAAAAGCCCGTGACTGCGGCAGATGACCGCGGGCAGATGCACCGGGTCAATGCGCCGGCCCGTGAAGGTCTCCACGATTACCTTGCCGGTGTTCTTCTTGTAATCCTCATCCAGTTCCTCTTTGGTCAGGCCGCAGGCGCAGGGTAAAACAGCTTTGAGGTTTTTATCTGCGGAGCCTTGACTATGCCATCCTATGTTGCTCATCTGGATATGCTTTCAGTCAGAAAACGACTTATTTTTCATCGGGAACAAACTCCATTAAATCACCAGGCTGGCATTCCAGAACTTGACAAAGCCGTTCAATGGACTTCTCCGTCAATCCACCTTTACCATTTTTCAATGCAGTCAGAGTTCCTTGTCCAAGGAGCCCCTCTTTGCGTATGCGATAGGTCGTATATCCTTTTTTCTTGAGCAAGGAAAACAACTTATCATATTTTATCGGCACAACATACACCTTCCTTCTACTTGTTAGTATACGGGTGCCCTCTGCACCATGTCAAGTGTATATCGACTTCAGGGGCATTTGTGCACATCAGCAAATTCCAGTAGCGCATATGCACAAATATTTGTGAATATGCACCGTTGAAATGTACACTTATTTTGGTGTATACTATATACAACGACACAGACAAAGGAGGCGAAAGCATGAAACGCACTCAATACATCTACAGTGCCGGCAGCATTAGCATTCACCGCAGTGAGCGCTTCGCCCATCGCGCCAATCGTATTGCTATCAAGAGCCCACGCGCCCCCCAGATATACAAACAAAAAGCCGCATCCGGGCGGCCACCCGGACACGGCAAACGCAAAACCGACCCGAAACCAAACAAGTCCGTTCTGCCCTTTCATCATACCACACTGGCCTGTACTGCACAAGCCGAAAAGGGCAGTTCTCAAAACCCACACCTTATCTTATATAAAGGAGAACTGACATGAAAAAGGATATCTCGTTTGAAAAGAACTACCTCACCGTGGCTGACGTGAAGAGCTATCTGTGTATCAGTTCCACCGCAGCCTATGAGCTTACCCACCGCAAGGACTTCCCGGTCTGCCGGCTGGGGAACTCCATCCGCATCCCCACGAAGCCGTTTCTGGCCTGGGTGGACAAGCACACCCGTATGCCGGCCGACCTGCGTACCGCGGATAAGGAGGTAGGTCTCCGTGTCGGGTAAGCGCGGCAAGGGTGAAGGCTCCGTCCACCGGCTGCCCAGCGGCAGCTGGCAGAGTCAGATCATGGACGGCTTCACCGACGAGGGCAAGCGACACATCGTGAGTTTTACCGCCCCTACCCGAGCGGAGGCTCTGGCCCGTATGCGGGAGTATCTTCTGAACAAACCTGAACCCGGCAGCGTCGAGGCGCAGGAAGTGCCACTGTTCGCCGACTATGCCAACCTTTGGTATGAGTCTTACCGCTCACAGGTAGAGGAATCCACCTGGTGCAATTATCGCTACACCATCAAACTGCTGAACAAGGCCTTCGGTCATCTGCGGCTTACCGCTGTGAAGACCGTTCAGATCAACCGGTTCATCAATGAGCTGGAATCCTGTGGATATTCCGCCTCTCAAATCAGCAAGTGCCGCTCACTGCTCATCCAGATCCTGGATGTAGCCGAGGCCGACGACTTGGTCATTAAAAACTATGCCCGCCGGGCCTTCCGCACCACCAAGCGGCTCAGCAAAAGCCAGCGGACCCATCAAAAGGATGCGTTCACTGTTGAAGAGGTTGAGATTCTTTTAAAAGACCTGCCGAATGACCTGCTGGGCAACAGCATCCGACTGATGCTCGTTACCGGCCTACGTATGCAGGAGCTGCTGGCACTGACCCCCAAAGACATTGCCGCGGACGGAAGCGTGGTGCGCGTGAACAAGGCCGTCAAGATGGTAGACGGCATCCCTAAGCTTGGCTCGCCCAAGAGCTATACCAGCCGCCGGGTGGTCCCCGTTGCACAAAAATACCGCCACATCCCGCTGTGGCTGCGGGAGAACGGCGGCCAGGCATTTCTCTGGTGCGCGCCCCGCCGGGACAGCCTGCTCTACGCCACCTACACCGTGCGGCGTAAGTACTATAAGCTGCTGGCCCAATACCCCAATGTTCGTTCCCCCTCTCCACACTGCTGCCGGCACACTTATGTAACACTGCTGCAGAGCCAGGGTGTGCCCATGGAGACCATTGCACGGCTCACCGGACACACCGACATCAAAACCACCGACCATTATTTGCATATCTCCGACGACAGCCTGGCAGACGCTGTGGCTGCGCTGGAATCCATTGTGTGACCAATCTACTACAAGAAACGAGGTAATCACCTATGAATGAAATGAATCTTACAAACACCGTACCCGCCCCCCTGCCGAAACTTCCGTCGGCTGATTCTTCCCCGGATCGGCACGAGATTCACATCAACATTACCAATAAAGCCTTTGACGGACTGGCCCGTCAGGGAATGACCTTTCCGCAGGGCAATTGCGAGGTCGTTGACAACGCTCTGGCTGCCGCGCTGCCCGGAGATAAGGCCCGTATCTGCATCGCGCTGGCCCCGGATAACGACCAGAACTATCTGAATCTGGCGGTCGCAGACTGGGGCCGGGGCATGGACCTGGACGCTCTTACAAATGCCTTGCAGCTTGGCAGTCTGCCCACGGGTACCAACCGGCTGAATGAGCATGGCTTCGGACTTCTCAACGCGCTGGCCTGTCTCTCCGGTGGCACCGGCGATTGGTGTATCTATACCCGCAGCCAGCCCGGCAACTACTACAGGGTTAGCGGTCCCTTCGACCTCACCATGATTGTCGAACAGGTGGATACGCTGGACCTGGCATCGGGGCTGAATTTGCACTGGGCCGATCCCTCTACTGTAGTCTGTGTTCGGGTACCCATGACCATTGCCCGTACTATGCAGCGGCAGGGCAACCGTCGGCTCACTGATTTGGCTACAATGCGCACTTGGCTCATCGAACATCTGGGAGTTGCATATCGCGGCTTTTTGGCTCTGGACAGCGAAACCTTGGAACCCAGCGCGAAGATCGTAGTAACGGTTGGCGATTCCGCTGTGCTGGTGCCTCCGATTCATGTTCCGATGATGATGACGCACACGGAGCACTTCCAGGTCGAACTGGGTGGCCAGATCGTAACCTTGACCTACGTGTACGGTCTGCTGGATCGCTCTATGCGGGATCATCTGGTACAGGGCGGAAAGGTGCGCTACTACTACCAGGGATCTCAGCCTACGCAGGGCATCGACATCCGGCTGGGCAAGCGGGTAATTGCAACGGCCCAACTCGGCGAAATTTGGCGCAAAGAGGACGGTTCAGCTTTAAGCCGCCATAACGCTTACAATGACTTTGTGGGCGAACTGCTGATCCCCGAGTTGCCCAGGGGAGTGCTTTCGACCCTCACCAACAAGACCGGCATCGATCGTACCGATCCGGATTGGGACAAGGTATTTGAGGCTTTGGCAGCTTATCCGCCGGTAAAGAATGCCCAGTCGGCCGGAGAAAAGGAATTGCGCCTGCGCTGGATGCAGATGCTGAAAGCAACCAATCCCGAAGACGATGTGACCGGCGAGGTGACTGTCTGGCCCACCGGCACCCGCATCGACGTGACTGATCGGACGAAGTCTGGCAAGTGCGATATCTACGAACTCAAGGCGGGCAAGGGCGAACCGCAGGATTTGTATCAGTTGCGGATGTACTGGGACGGCCTAGTGCTGAGCGGTGTGCAGCCCACCCGGGGCGTACTGCTGGCCGCCGGCTTTGCCGAACACATGGCGGCGATGCTGCCCTTGATGAACGCATTGCCTGCGCCTCTTTTCCCTGACGGGTCACCCAGTGCCCCTTATAACTTTAGTTTGGCTACTCATGCTGAAAAGCAGCTTGTATGATTTTGAAAGGATGTGTCATACACCAATGATGATGGAAGCAATTTATAGCGGTAATTTCCGCCCCAGTGAGACCTGTGTGGATGATATTCCCGGTAGCTGGGATCTGGGCAAGGAAATCGGCGAACTGCGCGATGAGCTGAAGCGGCGTTTGGACACGGAAGATTACCTGCTGGTAGACCAGCTTACCGAAAAGATTTTTGAACAGCACAGCCTGGAGTGCCAGTCTCACTTCTGCAGCGGCTTTGCCGCTGGGCTGCTCCTTATTCAAGAAGCCCAGTCGTTGGGCGAAAAGCTGTCGATTCCCCAGTAATTTCTATATAAGATGTCTTACCTTTAGTGTGTATTGTGCTGTTGCAAGGCTTTCATAATAAAGACGCATGTTTCAAATTGAGGCATGCGCCTTTACCATTATTCCGCAGCATTCTGCTCTGCTATTTCGACCTCTCTGTTTATCAACCTACGAAGGGCCGAGCACGGGGAGCTTGTCCCATGGTATACTCGTTTTACGCATGACGAGCAACGTACATTAATGACGCTAAACCAATTTGCCAAAATTGTTGATACTATCTTTGTAACACGACGGTCTGAAATAGTTCTCCATCCAAAACTCATAAATAAACGCGTATGGTCTGACCTATACAAAAAGCGCGGAGACAAGTCAGTTCAAAACGACTTGTTTCTGCGCTTTTTTGACGATACTTTCACTTAATATCATCTATCAGATAGAATGTTTTTGTAGCAAGATGTCCCCAAATGGCGGGTTATTTCAGCTGAACGCCAACAAAACATCAGTTACCCAAATAAGAGATAGAGGGTATGAGCAATCTGTTTCATACAGTGTCTCATACCTTCCATCTGTTAGTAGATAGTAAAGAATAGGTGTGAATATTGAATCTAAACAACGAAATGTCTGGGCATACACACCGGTTATCTTTTAATATCAGATGTGAAACCGACTTAACAATGAATAAACAAATAGCGGCCTCAGATCTTATCCTCGTTTTTCCAACCGGGTTATATATTCACCTTGGCTTCGCAACCACATATCAATGCCGCTGCCGAATACCTCTGCTTCGATCCAGCTGCCCATTCCATCGGGCGCTGCGCCGGTGATTCGTGCAGTGGGAAGCCGATCCAGTACAGCCTCCAGACTAGGTCCGGTATACAAAAAGCGAATTTTTTGTAGTTTACCGCCATACATGAACTGGATTCGCTTGCGCATTTCTCCTTCCTGAAAGCGATCCCTGTATGGGACAGAAAAATGCTCGTCAGTTAGGTGATAGACTTCAATTTTGTCCACTCGATAAATCGTAGGGGATTTGTCTTCCGGGTTGTCATAATGTGTTTTTCGATCAATGCCTTCGATGAAAGCTGCCAGATAGAAATAGTACTCGCTGAACAGGATGCCGACAGGCTGCACCCGGCGGTGGCGTACAGTGTGATCATGGGTGCCACGATACTCGATTTCTAACACCTGATGGTGCTGAACTGCCTGCCCCAAATCCCATAATTTGTCAACGAACTTACGGCCATGATGGGGCGGAACATAGTGGAACCGCTCGTTTGCCACCAGTTCTTCTACGGCCTTCATACTGGTGCGGGGAGAGCAGCAAGCAATTAGTTTGTCAAGGATAGGATCCATTTCAGCTTCTACCAGAGAACGGCTTTCCAAGAGGATTTTGCAAACAGCTAAAACTTCGCTGTTAGTCAGACGCATGGCGTCGGTGTCCGTCAGTTTGTAACCATCTGCACTGCGGTCGTAGGACAGATCCTTCCCGCTTTCACTATAATATCCTCGAAGAGTGTCAATATCCCGCTGGACAGTCTTTGGGGTGATCGAAAACCGCTCGGCGCACTGGCGTTTATAAAGGACGCCGTTCTCGATAAGTTTTTGCTGCATCCACAGCAAACGATCTACACGACTGGCAGACACGGCAACTCCTCCGTTTCATCTGTATAAAGGGAATGCCTGAATATAAAATCAGGCATTCCGTCAGCATGTTTATTATACTCCTTCTTGGACAAGAGCTTCAACTTGAATTAATGTATTTCTACTTTGCGCCTGTACCCCCAATTACGTTGCCTTATGGTACAAGGCGTACACTGTCCCCGTATCGTCCAAGAGGGCGATAGTTTGTTCCGCTGCGTCATACCGGGCGGTTTCGTACCAGCCATCCGGTGCCACGCTCTGGAAGAATTTGAAAGTCTGATCATCAAGCTGTTCAAGTTCGGTGTAGAGATAACCGCCAAACTGGTATGCGTCGATGGTGAGGGTGCTTGATGCCAGTCCGGAAGAATCACTGACGAGAGTATAAATACCCCACCAGTCCCGGGGAAGGGAAGTACCATCAGGAGCATCAGGCCGAGAATAACTGGTTAAAAATGTGCCGGCCGCATCATATTCTTCCAAAGTTGTGCCATCCGCTGCGCAGATATATTGGGCGAAAAGAGAGTCATCATAGTTGTCCGTTTGACGGATTTGGTAGCTTCCGCCTTCCAACTGCTGGGCCTGTTCGCTGCAATAGTTCAGGCTTTCCTCGTAGGTGAACCGGTAGCCTCGCACAGGGTCCTGCCATACGCCGTACCAAGGTGTTTCGGCAGGCGCTACCACATAGTCGTTTGGCATGATTATTGTGGTGGCGATAAGTGCATCCTCGCTCCATCCATCTTGCGGCATGGTTTCCTGATCGGTGTAGGCCGGGAAGTTTTGCAGCTCATCCTCCCATTGTTCCATTGCGAGGGAGTATCCTAACCAGTTGCTAAGCCCTATCGATGCTGCCAAAATGACGCAGCCGAGAACCACCGAGAGAGGTGAAGCTGGAATCGCGTCAGCATTGCCGTCTGTTTGTTTATATAGAGCATGGACATAGTTCTTCCCGTTCAAAATTGCTACTCCTAAGCCCCAAAAAAGTCCGATGCCATTCAATGCGAGGGAAATGGTCAGCAGTGTGGGATCAAAAGTCAGACCCGCATAGGCGGACAGACCGGCGTCGATCGCAAGCAGCAGCATAACCGGCAGATAAGTTTTGGCAAAAAGAGAATAGCTTTTGTGATAGAGCTGCTGGAACGGGCCAAAGACCATCGAAAAAAGGTTGTACTTGAGTTCCAGCGGTTTGCCTGCATTGATCCGCGCAAATTGCTCCCGAAAATGCCGGTTTTTCAAATTTCCGGCAGGGGGCGCCGGGTTTTCCCACGCCTCCATTTGTTCTTGTTCCATCTCGGGGGTAATCTGCAAAAATCCTTTGATTTTTTCTTCGATGTTTGCGGGCATTTCTTTGCCGGAAGCGACGGCCTGCCCGCAGGAGGGGCAGAAACGCGCCGTGTCTTCCAGCTTGCAACCACAGCGTTGGCAAAAAGGCATATGATCGTTCCTCCTTTTTACAGGGGAAACGTTGCCCCTGTATTTATAAGGGTACTGTACCATTACGCCTTGGACAGACAAATGTCCATCATCAGAAAGATGTGCAGAATTTGTCCCCAAACATCGCTATTTGAAATGGAAGCCTAAGATTCTTCTTTGCGAGGGGGAAGAGGCAGGAGAGCGCGAAAATCAAAAAGGCCGGCAACTGAAGTTTGCCGACCAGAAAAGTAACAGTTCTTTCACTGAACTTATTATGAAATATAGATGGCACAAGAAACCTTATCCTGCTCGGGAAAAGGAATCAGGTACACCGCAATCCGAGTACTATTGATCTTGTGAAATGCCCTGTTAGTGTTTCAACAGTAGGTGTGGAATGTATCAACAGCACGATCACCAAACAGAGCGTTTTGCTGGGTTACTGACTCCGTGAGGGGTGTAGGATGCATCGCTGGGATAAACGGCATCTGAAGTTTGAGGAAGAAGGGGTTACTGTCCCCGTGAGGGGTGTAGGATGCATCCGGATGTGGATGAATCCAACACCACTGCCTCGATCCAGTTACTGTCCCCGTGAGGGGTGTAGGATGCATCCCAGTCGGCTGGGTCGAGAGCTGTTTTTCTGCGAGAGGTTACTGTCCCCGTGAGGGGTGTAGGATGCATCTTGGATATTCTGTCGTAAAAAAGCGGAGAAAAGTTTATGTTACTGTCCCCGTGAGGGGTGTAGGATGCATCTCGAAATTGTGAGGACGATTTTCTCCGTTGCATCACGTTACTGTCCCCGTGAGGGGTGTAGGATGCATCCGCAAAGAACATTGCTCTGACCACTGCTACCACGTTACTGTCCCCGTGAGGGGTGTAGGATGCATCGGCAAAATTGCACAAAAATTTATCGATGCATTTAATAGACTTTCCAAGTCTTGCTATTATATTAGCAGACTTTTTACTTGAACACAAGTTGGTTTTGTGAGAAATCCCAGAAAAAAGCGATAATATTTGAACGATGTCTGGTGCGAACCCCATGTTTTAAGCCACGAGACAGCAGTGAGAAAAAAGAGCTTCGCACCAAGACCGTGATGCGCGTCCTGCTGGATTCGCCGGAGAGAAAACTCTCAATTAAAGAGATTGGCCGTTATTCTTACCGGCGATATTCCACTCCGCCCATACCGAGTGCGGTTTTTATTCCTATTCCACTGAATTGCGAAAAATACAGGAGCGCGTTTACCAGTTCCGAATGAAACCCCTGGTTCCTGTCCTCCAGAACAATTTTTCCCGTGAAGCCTGTAACGGCTTTTCCTTTCAGCCAAAACCGTTGACTTTTTAGCGAAAAAACCTGGAAATGCAACCTATGGGACATCACCACCAGACCTTCCCCGTCAGTGTCCTCTATTTGACATTCTGGGAAATTGCCGTTCCACTTTTTTACAAGGCTTTGAAGCAACAATTTGGCGCTGGGAAGATTCAGGTATTCACCTTGGCTTTTGAAAGCCGTTGGCGTACGAAAATAAAGTTCATGCTGACACCCCTTTGCGGGGCTGATTTCGAGAAGGTTTTCCAGGCTGTCAATTGTTTCTTGCTGCAAAATTTTCGCACGCAGTTTAATTGCACCGTCTTTAAGAGAATAAACGTCTGTTTGTTCCAGAACAGGGCGCAGGAACTGCTCTCCCTGCTCACCCAGCAGGCCGATTTCCCAGATCCATCGGCCAGCCTCAAATCTTAAATGCTGTCCCAACGGCGCTACAGGAGCTTCATGAATCTGCTGCGCCTGCTCAGGAGAAAGCTGCTCCAGAAGCGCCGCATACAGTCGATAGGCCCATCCTATATCCAGCTTGCATCCGCAGCTGGGTGTTAATTCAATCTGATATCGTGTCATGGCTGCCATAATCTTTGCTTCTTTCTGCCTTTTATACGAGAGTTAATTTTGCCACAATTACAATCGCCAGGCGAAAGCGAATTGCGCTCCGCTTTCGCCTGGCTGGCAAATTACCGGATGGTAGACAACCGCGCCAATGCTTTGAACATGATTTTCTTAACTTGCGGCAATGTCACATCGTTCAGTGCGGGATACCCCTGCTCGCACAGATACTCTTCCTGCTCTTTCTTGAATGAGTCCACTGTTTCACTGGCGTGATTGGTCAAGTTGCGAAGAGCCTTGATGTACAAATAATCGCACAAAATCTGGTGCAGCTTTTCCATGCTACAATTCACGTCATACTGCTCATTCGGCAACAGCTTTTTCAGGTGTTTCAATGTCCAAGGGTACCAATCTTGTTTGTATTTTCCATGACTCTTCTCGGTTTGATATGGATTAATTTTCTGGCTTTTCCACGACAGCATAAACACGTTCTCGAGCAATTCATCTGTTGCTTCATCGCGATACGCATGTTCCGGTTTCACACGCCAAGGGCTCTGCCCTTCGCGTGTTTCCAGGGGCCGGTTCTTGCCCAAGATACGCTCGGGGATTTTTTCCGTGTACAGAGTCAGAGCCTGCGGCAGCATATCGCTTTCCAGATACCACCGAATCAGGTCAATTGTTTTCAGCTTTCCGTTGAATTTTTTTCTGAAAGCAGGGAGCAGTGCCTGCATGATTGGGTCGCTGCAATTTTTCAGTTCGATCAAACTGGTTTGAAAATTTTTCAGATTTTCAGAGATCTGCTTTACCCGGCACAGCAGAATCGATTCGTTCAGCTGTTCCATTGATTCCAGGAAGCTGGCGATCCGAGCGTCTTCCGGCGCCTGCCCGTAGTATTGCCGCAGCGTTCGGACACTACCAAAAGAGCTCAACTCCTGCATTCCATTAATCAGATCGAACAGACGGATAATTTTGGATACATCTTCGATGCTGCCCTGTTTCCCGGGCGCTGGCCGGCGGGAATATACGGCCTGAACAATCGGGGAATCCACATACAGAAGTAGCCGGCTGAGCAGCATCATATACATGACCGCATTACGGAAACCGCCGGTGGTTTCCAGCAGGATCTCGTCATTCTGCTTGATGTTTTCCATGATACCAGGAAGACATTGCTCGATACTCATGGATTCCTGAAACGGAACCTCCACATACGACAAACCAGTAGCTACCATATTCAGGCGTTTTTTCAATTCTTGATATGCATTTTTTGCCTCCGGAGTGACAACGCAGATCAATTCTTGGACATTCGGATATGTTTTGAGCAAGTATTTTACCGGTGCTTCGTTAGTCAAGCCGCCTTGCACCACAGTACCATCCGGGCAAATATACTCTTCCGCCTCCTGGCCTATATTCCCACTGACGAACAGCAGTATTTTCTTTGCCAATTGACTTTACCTCCGTTTATTTTTGGAACCATACATCGCAAGCAACTTTTCAAAAGGATCAATTTCTGAATCTGCTTTCTTAGGGGCACTTTCCACTGTTTCTTTCCGCAGCTGTGTTACATCCGGCAAAGGGGCAGAGATATCTTTGAATTCTTTCAATTCCATATAAGATGCCTGAACGGGCTCTTGTACGGGCTTTTTCATGAAGAAAAAGTCTTCTATCTCACGCATCGAACGGATCGAGACACTTTTCTTCCCTTTTTTGACATCCAAACGTTTGGAGGCATATTCGTCATAACAGCGGATATAGCGGTCAATTTCTGTGGTTTCGTCCCTTGCATCGCTGCAAAAGCCCTGTAAGGTGTACAGGCTATCCAGATCCAGACTGGTCAATTTATCTACTGATACGGTCACCCTTCCATAGCCATAAGGTTTTCCCATTCCAAGACTTTGGAAGCAGCCTTCTTCCAGTTTCAGCGTCCAGAGCAAAAGCCCCAGTTCATCATCTGAGAGATTCTTGTATCGTATTACTCCGCGAAATGCACAGCCTTCTTTTAGTGGCTTTAATCTAGTTTGAACATTTTCGTTTGGATTGGCTGATTGCTGTGCTTGAGCAGGCTTCATCCAGTACTGCTTATAACCGCGAAGACGGAAATCATCCTGATTATAGTCTTTTCCGTCCACAACATAGCCGGGGTAATAACTGGGCTTTGGCTCTCCCAACACGGTGGTGATGTCCTGCATCTGTGTTGCGCTTGTGCACAGAACAAAATCACCCACGGAAACCCGAGAACGATACGATTGCTGATTTCTTCCGGCTTTTCGAGCGTATCCGAAAATGGCCGAAGGGTAGTCCAGGACAAAGGGGTCTTCATTCAGAAGTTCTTTGTGTTTTTTCGGAAGACCTTCCAGCAGAGAATGTTTATAGCCGATCCGCAAAAATCGCGTCATGCCAAAGTAGATGTGGCCGTCCAGTGCGCAATAAAAAACCGGCTTCATCTTGCCTTCATCCGGTAATGCCCAGAAGGATTTGTTTTCTCTCAGAGAATTGGCTCGACTCTTGTAATCAACCTCATAGGACAGCACATCCCATTCGCTTGGCTGAATAGCCGGCTGGCTTGGATCTTCCTGTGGAAACAGATAGACAGGGTTCGCTTTCTGACCAACATGCTTTCCTGTGTAGAGAAGCATACCGGACTGCATTCCGGCTGTCCCCGCGGGCTTGATTTCTTTCACCGTGTCGCTCGAAGCGGTGTAAGATACAAAGCAGGTGCTGGCATCCCGGCTCGGAAACTGTGCAAGATCCGGATGGCTGCGCGGAACGCGGAAAACCTCTCCCGCTATGGGCTGAATATAATATTTTCCGTTTTCTTTATGCAGATAACCGGCTTGTACGTTTTTCGGCTTGCTGACTGGCTTTTGGTTATGCTGTTCCGTTACAATATTCAGTGCTGCTTTATAATACTCACGGCGAGCATTCGCAACAGACTTTTTGGCGGCAGTCATATCCCGAAAATAAACTTGATAATCCTCCAGATCCTCTCCGGGTCTGGGCAAGCCATACCCGAGAATCATCATGTTCTGTCGCAGCAGGCCGCGCACGCTGGAACCCGGAATGGCAAACTTACCTTCCGCATTGCGGAAAAAGTCGGGATTACGGTTTCCGTCCGATATGAAAATGGGAGTTTCTGCCTTGATTGTCACATGAATCTCGCCTGTCTTTAATGCAGGGTCGATTCGATCATGGGGAGGAAGCTGATCTGCATTTTCATAGCGAATCAACACCTTGGACGAAAATGGAACAAAATTGTAGGGCGCTCGAGCCGTTACTTTTTGGTTTTCGGCCATGGTTACTTTCCTCCTTTCCAACCGGTCAAACGAGTAGCTTTTACAAAAGTTTGGCCGTCCTCGTCCACATCCAGAAGTTTGCTGAGTGTGAAGCTGGTGCCGAAAAGCGAAGGATTCGCAATCTCATATTCTTCCTCGAGACAATCGTCTTCGGGCTCTTGTGTCAGACAAACGGCTTCCAAACGCCCCTGCCGCCTGAACAGCCGGATCTCCTTCTCGCTATTAAAAAAACGCACTTCCAGAAGTTCCTCGGAGGCTGGCAGTTCAGTGTTGATTCCGAATTTAACTTCGCTCAGACACCGTGCAAATACAAAGGGAAGCGCGTGCCCGTCGTGCAGCGCCTGCTCCACGGTTAACTTTTCAAATTTCATTCGGTTTTCCTCCCCACGGCCTGAATCCAGCCTTCCAGTATCTTGTCAGGATCAGTCAGGACACAGGTGTGCTCCTGCGAAAACTCTATCCGGCCTGTCCGGCCTTTCGGTGCTTTTACTTCCACGGTGTGAACATCCAGATACCCGCGTCCGATCGAGCCGCCGCTGCCGATGTTGTAAAGCCCTATGCCAAGATCACGGAGAGCAAACAGCAAAAGCCCGCACCCTTCTGATTGTTCTGCCGGTATCTTTATTTCAAACTGAATTTCACCGCTGACTGGCTCCTGCGTCAGCAGGCCACGCTGAATCACACCGCCTGTGAATTTGTTGATCCGGATTCGCTTGACCTCCTGCCGTATCGTCCGGGAGAACTTTGCATCTTGGAAAATCACGCTTCCCGCTTGCAATTCATTCCCATATTCATCAGCGGAGTTACCGAACAGCTTTTCTGCCAGTGGGTCACAGCCCAGATGATGGGCGATCAGCTGTGCTCTTGCTCGAACGGCGCCTTTCAAAGAAGACGCTGGGATGATTGCCTCGCCGTTTTCCGAAATATTTACGGTGACAGCTTGATTGTTTTCTCGCAGTTCCCGCTCTGCCGCCATAACCAGAATCCGTTCAGCTTTGGCCTTTACCGTGAACTTGACAAATCCCTGGCACTGTACTTGAGGGAGAGAAATCTCCTGCTCGGCCGGGCGATTCTCCAGCCAAGCTGCCCGGTCAACTGCATCGCGCATTTGGAATATGCGTTTCTTTACTGTTAGAGAGACTGCGCCAAACCCGTTACTTTTCTGCGCACCCAGGCTGATCTCTTGCTGGTGCAGCGCAGCAAGCATCTGCTCAATCCAATTCAGCGCATCCTGCTGCGCCTGCCATCCCATCCAAACCAGTTCAAAGGTGAAGCATGCACCGGTACCGATTGCGGCAACATCGAATTTTCCACCATCTTTGGCAGTACCTGTCTTGCCATTGAGTTTCAGTCGGGGACGCATAATCTGCTGCTCATTTTCTGCAAATATTCCGTCGGACACTACCAGTTGCCCAGGTTGTTTTTGGCTGCCGAACAGCTGATCAGCCATGGCCGCATTCTGTTGCTCCAGCCAATCACGCAGAGCACCTGCCAGCGATGTTCCCTGCACAAAGGCACGGCCATCTGCATAGCGCAGCACAGACTCCATGTCATTATCTTCGCCGCCCGTGCGCAGCGGACTTTTGCAGCATGCCTTTACTGAGTACAGCGCGGCACAATCGAACTTTGCTCCCATAAGATTCACCACCTTATTCCTGAACTGCCTTGCGGCTGTGATCAAACAGCATGATCAAAAGCTGAAGACGCTCTTCCATAGAGTCCGGCACTGCGGCCAGAGAAAGCGTTTCGGAAAGCGGAGCATTCAGCACAGACCGCACCAGAGCATCAACATGCATGTATCGTTTTCGAAATGCGGGCCCGCGGGCGGTAAGGTTTTTCTCAAGATGTGCGTTCAACTCGGTACAATCGCCATGCTGCCGTTTGGCTTTTTCGCAAAGGGCCTGAAGCATGCCGCCCTGACTTTTAGAAAAGCCGTTTTTATACAGCGTCTGGCTTTGATCCATGATCCATTGGTACTTTGCGCGGCGAACAAGTTGCTGTTGCGACTGCTGTTCTGTATCGTTTGTCCTTTCAAGAGGTGCTCTTTTCCGGATCGCCTCAAACAACTCCGGGCGAAGGAAGAGTACTTGACCGTATCCTTCCCCGCGACGTATTCCAAGCCCTTGCGCCTGGATCCTTTGCAGGGCCTCCAGCTTGGGAGATTCACCCTTGCAATCAAGTTTAAAGATGCAGCCGCGATCATACATGCGTTCCCATTCCGTACGGCATTTCCACATGCGATTGTAACCGCCAAAGACCGCAATGGATGTACTGCAAGCCAGTATTTCCAGGTTTTCTAGCCCCAACTGCTCTTTCAGCTGCTCCAAATCCAACCCACGGTTTTCGCCCCAGTCGTCACGCATTGCAGTAGGGGACATCAGCAGAAGATACAGCGTTGTCCCTATCTCATTTTGCTGACGGTATCCGTATTGCTGTACCCAGTCAGGCTGATCAACAGCTTCCAGTTCTTCCACCTCGCATTCGCCAAATCCTTGATAGCGATCTGCGCCAATCCATACGCGGCCCTGGAGAACTTCACTGATTGCTTCGGCAAAAGAAGGCTCCGGGAGAACGATGTAACCCTCAAAATTCTGCCCTTGTTCCAGATACCGCACCTGAAACAGTGCCTTGCCGTCTTTGGAATCCGCAGCCCGCTGATTCAGGCGCATAGCACTGCTGGTGCGGCTGCTCCAATAATAGACGGTGTCGCCGTTCAAGCTACAATTGCTTCCAAGGCTTGCACGCTTACTTCCCATTACATCATTATTCAGTACACTGACCACTTTGTTGCCGACTTCGCCATTGTCGGTTTTGTCATCATAAAAGCTCATAATGGCAGGCAGAACACCGGGAGCGCCCGTCGGCTCCGCGTTCAGAAAGCGCATCTCATCGGAAAGCAGGACACGACGATTCTGCTCGAACCATTCCGGCTGCTGCTGCGCCAACTGAGAAAGCACCATTCCTCGGACGACAGAGCCAGGCAAATATCCGCGGGTTTCGCTGCTATTTCCGTGACTTTTGCTCAGATTTGGTACCATGACCGGCAGAATCGTTCGCAGACGATAGCGTAGACATTTCGCATGCAGAGCACTCTTTTGGGACTGAGTTGATTCGGTGCTTTCCAGCCGGAAATCCACACGTCCGAACCCGCGGCTGCGCAGAGTGCCCAGCCATTTAATACCGGCAAAAGCCTGCCGCACCAATTCTTCGTCCTCTTTTGCGCAGCATACTCGTCCGCCAAATACCAGCCCGGCGCGGATGCAAGCGGCCATTCGCAGGGTTCCGTTCTTCACAGTTCCTTGCTCAAGTGCGGTAAATACCCGGTTCTGGTAGCATTCCTGCGGATCTTTCGGAGCATGGAGCAACTGAAGCGAGGAAAACAGAATCCGCCGTTCATCTGTCACGCCTTCCCAGTCTTCCGCGCCAAACAGTTCTTTGGGAAGACTCGCTGAGAGTCCGGTCCATTCGACCAGGTTTTCAACGCTTTCTCGCAGCAAGCCTTTAAGAGTGGAGCCTTTCAGATAAGGCAAGCCCTGCTCGTTTTTGCAGACAGCAATATCCTCTCCGCCCGGAATGCTGTACCCGGCGCCAAAAATGGCATCCGACAACAGCGTCATTGTAACATTCAGCCATATCCGTTCCGGCATAGTTCATTCCCCCAGCTTTTCAAAATGATCGACCATTTCTATGGCGTCAAAGAAAATGCAGCGCCGTTCCCCCTGAATGCTGCGGAATGCGCTCTTTTCAAAGGTGTCCCCGTGCCGGATGATCTGCTCGAATTTTGTTTGCTGCTTGTCCGGTTCGGCGTATTCTGCATCCACGCCGCAATACAAAAAGTCATGAATTTGCTTGTCCTGCAAAAAGAACGTGCTTTCCAGTTCACCCTGTTTGAACGCATTGCGCAGCGCTTTTACCTTGCTGCGAACTGCTCCGCTCTTCACACGCAGGCAAAGATCTCGGAAAAATGCATAGGAGCGCAGGTCCAACTCTTGCGGTTGTTTAGCACACTCTGGCGGGATGACTACCGTCACCGGCCGTAATTCTAACCGGCCGCCGTCTTCGGTGGCATAATCTTCTCGGATCTGCGCCAAATCATTTTTTAGCTGGCCGAAAGCGATGTGCCAGTCCATAGCGCAGATACGCTTGGAAGCATCTAAAGAAGCGCCGAATTTCTTAGCGTTGCTGCACAGCTCTTCAGCCAGCTCGTAGGCCTGATAAAAGGGGAACTTGGTGTGTACCAGAGCAATGCCTGCACATGCCGCATAGGGCTTTTTATCTTGATCGTTCACTTTTTGGGCGAGCTGTTGCAGAAAGATGCGGGCAGCTTCTAAGCCGATTGAGCCTGTTGTCACAAAACAAACATCATCACCCGCGAGAATCACTGGACGCACCGGCAGCAGTTTCTGTTGAGGAAAAGCTTGCTGTACCTGCTGTAACATCTCTTGAAAGGCGGCTTCAAAATCCTTTTGAATGCTTTCGCTGAATGCGCGAAGGCTGCTGCAGCAAAGATCCCAGTCGTTCTGAGCCGATTGGTAGATGGAGTTCACACGATTGCCCATAGCATTACCGTCGACGTGAACTACCGCCAGAAAATTATCACCCTGCGTCTGGGCAAGCTCGGAAAAATCGCTGGCAAATTCGGCCCCCTGTGGCGGTTCGGGCATAATGATACCTACACTGCACTCAGCAACACTGTTTTTTTGCCTGGGGCTGAAATCCACCGGGTCCAGTGTTTCAACACCGAATGCCTGATGGAAAAATGCACCGGCACGTCTTGCTTTCTTCTCTTCAAGCTGCCGCGTTAATTCACACAAGTTTTCGCGGGGTGTTTTGGCATGATTATAGGGTATTTTCCGAACGAACATCTCAATTCCCGGGAAACGCATCATTGCGGTTTTTGTCACACGGGCAGCAAACTGTTGTGCCTGCTGAGAATCGTCAAACTGGAGAACCGTATGCCCACCACCGGCATACACCATGTTTTCTGGATGGTAAATCTCCGGCGCGGCGCTAAGAAAAAACTCCTCGCTGGTCACATAGTTGATCTGTGCTGAGCGCAGGGCATTTTGCTGCAGCTTTTGGCTGGCAAAGATATAGGCTTGCTTTTGCGATACTTCCATGATCATCAGAGTCTTTTGCATACGTAATATCCTCCCCGAATACTGGCGGCTGATGTCCTTATTGTAGCATATTTCACGATTTGTGACAGAGCTTTGACGTTTTTTTGTTTTGAATTTTCTGATTTGAAAAGTACTATGGATTCGTAATTGGTAGCGATTATCTGGTGCGAAGCTTCAATTTTTACCCTTTTATAAAGTAGAAAAAACATGGGTTCGCACCATTCGCATTCCAAACAGTAAGGAGCAGTTTTGTCATGTTTCAACAAAATTGTCTTGCACGCAGATACAATGTGTGCTATTCTAATAAGTAAGAATCAGAAGGTTTTCACAAACACAACAGAATGCTTTTGTGTAAATTTGCTGATGCGCTTCACACCCCTCACGGGGACAGTAACAACCGGCGGTGCCGTTCACCGCGCCGTCGGTGCCGGGATGCGCTTCACACCCCTCACGGGGACAGTAACTCGCCCGCACAAGAAGGTTTGTCTCGCTTATTTGAGATGCGCTTCACACCCCTTACGGGGACAGTAACCTAAGTTCGCAAGTAAAGTGTACCCAATCATCACCAGATGCGCTTCACACCCCTCACGGGGACAGTAACCCGCAGGAAATTGGAATCTTAATTCGAATCCCTCGATGCGCTTCACACCCCTCACGGGGACAGTAACCTTGAATTCCTGCCCCTTTGCGATGGATCCGGCAATGATGCGCTCCACACCCCTCACGGGGACAGTAACCCGGACAGGTGCCGGTGGAGGGTGCCGAAGTTTTGGGATGCGCTCCACACCCCTCACGGGGACAGTAACGGAAGAAGCACGCGACAATATCTACCTCGGGATGATGCGCTTCACACCCCTCACGGGGACAGTAACTCGTCTTGTCTTTGCGCTACCTTGTCTTGATGGTCTAAGATGCGCCCCACACCCCTCACAGGAAACAAAAAAGAAAAGCTATTCATTGTGCAATATTCGTACAATGGATAGCTTTCTTTTTAACCTTTTTGTCTGGCGCCGATGCTCGAGAGAATGTTCAAAACGATGTTGTTGCTGTCTGGCATATGCTTCTGTTTGTTAAACGGAGTGCGTACACCTGTCAGATATAAGCGCTTTAACTTAGCAACTTCAGCTGAAGTTGCAGATGTACGATTTGCTGCCAGCCATTATGCTCAAACACAAATTCTTCTTCGGCCCTGCCGTCTGCCAGGTGGAGCATCCGCCCCGAGGGAATACGCCGTGAAACGGATTGCAGCACAGGACGATCGCCCGCCAGCGGCATTAACTGAGCAACCATTTCCAGAGGCAGAACAACAGCAATCGCCTGCACTTGCGGCAGAAGGGGCTTCAGTTCGTCTACAGTTTTTAAAGTGTCCTTGTATTGCAGCAACTCGACCTGATCCTGCATTACCCGCTCCAGATCCGCAAGTTGTTCCGGCGTCATCTGGTGCCTGGATACCCACAGTACTTTTTTCATAACAGCACCCCCCGAGCGTTTGATACTGGTTTTGTGGATCTGCGCAGGGTCCGGATCACTGCACCAATTCTCCGAGCGATACACTTTCTGCCAGTTCGGCACCCGTTGCCGTGCAGAAGTTGTTCGCTATCTGGCCCGCAAACTGCATTCCTTTTTGCAGCGTGTCCACGGCACGGGAAAGTCCATCCGGATCCCGCTGCAAACGCAGCCCAATGTGCACTGCTCCGAGAGCAATCGCTCCCACCATGCTGCCTACTTCGGCCACTTTCAGCTTCTCGATTTGCATACTTTTTCCTCCTGTTTTGGCTGTTTTTACGGTTGGATATTTCATTCGATGGATTGAAATATTGCCCCCTGTATGAGGGGCATGCCTGATGGGGATCTTCCTTATACGGCCAGTTCCCGGGCGTATGCTTTGGCGAAGTTTTCCGCTACCGCCCAGCCCAGCATCTCGGTCACGGTGGCAGCCGTAGCGGCATTCACGACATTGCCCATGACCGGGATTCGTGCGACCAACACCTGTGAAACCCCGCGTCCAAGGTTGGTGCCCATGGCGGACAGGATCTGGGAAGCGGCCGCGCTTCTGCTCAGCTCGACGTTAAACACCCGTCCGAGCGCGATGGTCATGGTGATCTGCACGGGAGTGATGGCGAAACGGTCGGCCATCGGGATTTGGGCCAAACCGGCGCCTACTACAGCGCATCCGGCGCTGGCTGCATGAATGATGGCGTGGCATTGAGCTCGCTGCTGGCTGGTCATACGGCTCATGGTTCCCTCTCTTTCTGCCTCTATGGCTGGGGCATCTTGGATGGTGTGTTTCCCTATTGCAAGTTCATTGTACAGCACGGCTGATGGAATTTGTAGGGGGAGTATTAATGAGCGATTTGTTCCAATTTAGCAAGAAAAATGATAATATTAGATATATTTCGTTCCAGCACTGGAACAAGAAGGTGATTTTGTGCAGTTTAAAGATGTAAAAAAAGAATATAAGCAGCAGTTGGAGGATCCCTCCAATCGGTTCGAAAACAAACAGAGGATTTGTTTGAGCAGACGTGCGTATGATGTCTTATTGCAGGATGCAGAACGCTTTACCGGAACGAAAGAACTGGGTTCCGGCTTTGTAAATCGTTTACTGCTGAACCTGTACGGGATCGCTCAGGCTTCTGTTGGTCGAATTCAAAATGAAAAAAAGCAACGGCTGGAAAAGGCTTTAGAGCAGATTGCGGGGGGAGAAGCCATAGCAGAAGCGTTGATTCGCGCTTTACAAGAGATCGATCAACAGGAAGAAATTGATTCGTTGGATCTGTCCGCCAATGAAAAGACAGTGGATAGAATTGCTGTGAAGGAACCGAAAAAGAGTTTTCAGATACGTGTAAACAAGGAAAACTTGGACTATCTGGCATCTGAAGAGGGCCAGATGGAAAGTGAATATTACAAAGGCAACGTAAGGCGTTACATGAACGCACTGCTTGAAGAGTATGCCACCTATCCTTATCATCAGAGAGAACGCATTTACTGGAGGGAGCTTCTGGATCAATTTGAACAGGCTATGAAAGACCGCTGCCAAATGAAAATCCAAATAAAAAACAAAGAGGAAAACTATACGCTTTATATCAAACCTTACGGTCATTGTTTGGATTCGGAACACTTATATAACTATCTGGTAGTAAAAAGTCGGCGCATCAACGAAAAAGAATGGCGAATAGCGTCCCTGCGACTTAGTCGTATAGCGAAGTTTTCATTTTTAAGAGAAAGCGGGGGCTTGACAAAAGAGGAATGTGCAGAAATCAGGAATGCGATCGAAAATAAAGGGGTTCCGTATCTGTTTGATGTAAACAGGGAAGAAAAAGTTACGGTCTATTTGACGGAAACAGGCAAAAGCCTGTATGACACAATCCTTCATTTGCGGCCAGAACGCCGCGTGGAATTGGACAACAATACCTTTGAGTTTTCTTGCACGCAACAACAAGCAAAAGTCTATTTCTTTCAGTTTGGAGAGGAGGCGCGAATTTTGGCGCCCTCTAACCTGGCAGAAAATTTTGCGGAGCGATACAGACATGCCGCAGAGCAATATGGGCGCTGAACTGCAAAGCAGAAGAAAAAAGACAGCGAACATCCAAAATATCACAGGCAACATACAGAGTATGGTTTTGATCGCTTTCAAATTATCGTAGGCCTTTGCCGCGGGGCTGGAAGATTTGAAATCTGCTCCAGCTCCTGCTGCGAAGCCAGAAACTGCCGCAGTACCGCGGTCCGCAACTGCCGAGACTACGGGGGACACGGTACTCGACTTCTTATCCGAACCGGAACCGCAGATGAGTCTGCCACCAGAGAATATTGAGGAAAGTTCACAGAAACAGTCAAACGCAGCACAGTGGACGCTCAGCGATGAGATTGTACTTTGTGCTCCGAACGCTTCTGGATGGGACAGGGAGGAGGACGGTTTTGCGCTTTGCCGAAAGACGGCGGAAGAAGGTTTGTTGTCAAGCCGAGCGACACACCTTTGCGTGGTGCGCAAAAAACGCTTGAGTTCCCATTGGAAACGGAAGATTTGTGGCGGTTATTCTGACCTATCCAAACGGCGTACATCTTGGCAGGGAAAAAGATAAGCAGTTCAGTGCGGAGCAACCGTCCGAGTGTTTTGTACTGCGGGCGGAATCCGGAAACGCGTGAGCCTTGAAAATAGGCTCGGTGTAAAGTTGAATTCAAAATGATGGAAATGATCAATAAGAAAAGTAATCCAATGCGGAACTGTGGCTGTCAAATTTCAAAACATTGTTGGAACAAAAAGTAAAAGGAGTACACAATGGAGGACAACCGTACACAAGTCTGGGAAAACGGATTGTGGGAGTTGGATGGAAGCGAGAACGACGTTGGGGAAAAAGTTCTTGAATTCTTGCAGAAGCGTTCTGGAAAGGCGGCCTTCGGTGCGCGTCTATCGCGATTTATTGCGGAGGAATGTGGCATTAGTGAAAGCGGTGCGTCACAATACTTGAAAGATAGATGCCGAGCGGAGGGTATTGACATCAATCCGAATACGGTACGAAATTGGTTTTCTAAAGCTGGCCCTAAAAAGGGAGAGCATAGCCGGGATCTTATGCTTCGCGTAGCATTTGCTCTTCATTTGAATGTGGAGCAAACAAATCGGCTTTTTCAAAAAGTATATCTGGATCGTGGCTTGTATCCACGCCGGCTGGAAGAGTATACGGCGGAATTTTGCCTGAAAGAAGGATTGAGCTGGACAGTTTGGCAAAGCTTGTTGAAACAATATCCTTCTGCAGAAGGAACCGACGAGCAGACTGTCTATACGCGGGTGTTGCAACAAAACTTGGATGATATAAAAACATCTGATGAACTGAAAGAATACTGGAAAAGGCATTTTTACAATTTTACAGTACAAAACAAGTCTGCCAGAGAAGTCTTGCAAGACCTTATTCAAAAAGTAAAGGGGAACGCGGAAAAAACCGGAGAAGTAGACAGGGAAATCGCAGAACGACCTGATTGGAGCAGTATTCTGAATACAGGTCCACGAAAGTCCCGTGGGAATAAAGATGCGGATCTGAATGAAGAACGGCGACGTCCTCATGATACCAATGAGGCAATGGTCTGTGTGATTACTGACATCGATCCGAAGGCGAAGAACGGCAATAAAGGAAAACGTTCCATCATAAAAGATACTTGCCTCCCCAGCGAGATACGAACCAATTTTCCGGAAGCATCTGTTTTCTCAAAGAAAAATCCGAGCTTTGAAGAACTGCGTAAAATGATCATTTTGCTTGGCTCATATTACCTGTGGCGGCAGGCAAAACGAACCGGCAAAATGTTGGAACTGGATGCCTATATTCAGGAAATGAATGACCGGTTGAATACGGCTGGATTACCACCCCTTTATTATGGAAATCCATTTGACTGGCTGTTTCTCTTTTCGGCGAAGGAAGACAACCCGCTTGACTGTTTTCGTGAAATTTTAGCAGAGGCAATGGAGGACGAAGAACTCTGACGCAACGAAAATTACAACATTGCAAGGCCGCTTGCTATACTGCGCCTGGAAGCTTTCCCAAAACTCTTTAGTAGAAAAGGAGACAATTATGGAACGAGTCTTTTTGCGTAGTGGCACAAAGCTTTTGGTGACGGAACTCGCCAGCAAAAATCAGTATGCGTTTATTATCGGCCAGCAAATTGGGCAAGGGGCAAACTGCTTGGTTTATGAGGCATATCGTGACGGCTCTCCCAAACATCGCGTGCGGATTAAGGAGTGCTATCCGGCCCGGCAAGCGCCGATCCGTGAGGGTCAGGAATTGAGATGGTTGGACGAAAGCCAACGAGAAAAAGCATTAGAGCACTTTCAAGAGGGCTTCAATCGTCAGAGACACTTCCAAAGTGTGGAAGAAACCGGGAATGCAGCTATTCATATGCCTCTGGAAATGTGCGAGGCCAACAATACCCACTACATGATCATGGAGTTGGACTACGGCAAGACGCTGGATCGATATAAGGTGTCAACACTCGAAGAAGCTTTCGCAATCACAAAAGCACTTGCCGGTACTATTGGTAGGTATCATAGCCTCGGATTCCTGCATTTGGACATCAAACCTGAGAATATTCTGGTGCTGCGGGAAGCGCCCAATGCGATTAAGTTATTTGATTTGGATAGTGTGGTCTGCAAAAAAGATATTCAGGAGGGAACGCTTCCGGTGCTCTCGTACTCCCCCCGCTGGGCTGCACCAGAACTTCGGGGAGAAATGATTTCTCAAATCAGCGAACAAACGGATATCTATTCAATAGGGGCCGTTTTATTTTGGATGGTCATGGGCAGAGAACCGGGCTGTGATGATCGGAGCATCTTTGCGGAATGGGAATTTGAAGGGCCACTTTTTAACAGCCAAAATCCCCAATTAAAGCGGGCCCTTCGCCATATCTTCCACCATACATTGTGCTGCAGAGTGGCATGCAGGTTTGAAAATGCTGATACACTGACAGAGAAATTGGATGAGGCACTGAAGCTTGTTCGCGAGAAAAAACCATACCTTTTGTCCAACGTGGAGCACGTGGCCCGGTTTATCGGACGGGAAAAGGAACTGGAGCGGATCCGGGCGAGCTTTGTAAATGGGAAAAAGGTCGTGATTCTTTCTGGCTTTGGTGGCATCGGAAAAAGCACGCTAGCCAAGCAATATGCGTGGGAGAATTATGGCCCTCATGCGCTTTATGATACGGTGTCTTTCTGCCGCTATCGAAAGCTTGCCAGTATCAATGGTTTGCTTGCTGATTTACCGCTGCAAAACGCGGAGATGGACACACAGTCAGAGCAGGATACCCAGTCGCAGACAGGCAAAACAACAAAACGCTTTCGTGCTGTATGCTCTGCGATGAACGAACATACCTTGTTGATCCTGGACAATTACGATGTGGATTTGCCCGGCGAAGATTGGGAGAAGCTGATGAGTTTGCCTTGTCATGTACTGGTGACCACTCGCACAGATTTTTCCGACTGGGCTGGTGAGCAACAAGTTGTGCAGTATAATGTAGATGTGTTGGAAGAGCCTGAGCTCTTCCAGTTGTTTGAGAAAAATGCGGGAACCCATCTTGACGAAACAGATGCGCACGTTTTGCATGATGTACTGGGAGCAGTTGGCTATCACACTTTGATGACGGAACTGTTGGGCAAACAGTTGGCTGCATCCGGCATCTCTGTGGAGCAGATGAAAGCGAACCTGTTCGATCAGAAAGAGATCATCCGTTATCAAAAGGATGGGCGGACCAATGCGGAAACGATCCGTCAGGGCCTTGAAGCCCTTTTTTCCATGGCAAGATTCACATCCGAAGAACAAAATGCGATGCGCTATGTCTGGACTCTGAGTGGGATAGGCGTGCAAAAACAGGACTATCGTCACTGGACTAGTTCGGCTGATTTAAATACTTTGAATCGGCTGATTCATTTGGGGTGGGTACAAGAAAGCGGTGAAAAAGGCTCGCTGGATCTTCACCCTCTCATTTTTGAAATGGTTCAGCAGCAGTTGAAGCCCAACAGGGATAGTTGCCGAGGAATGGTGAACCATATCTGTGGTATATCCCCACGATACGATGAAGAACGGGGAAAATGGAATTATGACCCCCGTATTGTGCTGTGGATATATTCGCGGTGGGCAATTCAAAGAAATGGAGGAATCTGGGCAACTTTCGCGGCGAAAAGGTTTATCAGCTTGTTTGATCAGTACAAAAGCGAAAATGAAGAAGAATTGTGGAACAGCCTGTTTGAGTGTGGACAGGAACCGTCCCCGGTAGTTCTTTTTGAGCCGTTGGTCGAATTTGTAAAGCAAAAGCGACATCAATTTTTACTCGATGGGTTGATGGTGATGGCACAATACTGCCGGACCATGATCGCCTATGAATATATGTTTACCTGGGAAGCTCAAGATAAAGAGTTCTTCGAACTGAGGCGCGCGATAAATGCTGCGGCAGAATTGTTTGCGAAGATGTATCAGGAATATTTAGCGGAGAGTAAAAATGCTTCGCCAACCGCGAAAGAAGCGCTCGATGATGTGGTGGATGCTGCATTTCATGTGGATGGGCAGTACATTATTCCGAACACGCCGGCGCTGCACAAATTGTATTGCCTAAAATACGAGCAATTGAAGCATTGCTGGGCACATGCATTCTGCTTTGACCTAAATTCGGAGAGGGGAGAAATTGAGGAGCGAATGCGCTGGCTCGTTGATGCCTTTCAGGATGTGGGCCAGGATAGTTCCATGTATCTTAATTCCGACAAATTGTATTGCCGTCAGAATTTGACACCGCAAGAGCTTTGGGAATATCGTCCCTCGGAGTTTCCTTCGGATTTTAAGTGGGACCAGTAATACATCGAAAAATGGCGAACGCACTACCGATCAAGGTAGTGCGTTCGCCATTTTTGGCTGCGCAACGAAAATTACAGCTGCAATATTTGAGGGATTATACTGAAGTCATCAAATCGAAAGGAGCTCATTTCTATGATGACTAAGCACAGCCAGAAACGCATGAAAGAACGTATGGGGTACCGTGGAACTACGGCTGAACGGATTGTAAACAATGCATTAGAGAGGGGATTTACGGCTGAAAATGCTCCGATTTTCGGCCAACGAAACTATTTGAAATACAAAACATCACCGGGGTACGCTCCCATTTTATATCAAGACCATTGTTTTGTATTTGCGCAAGACAGGTGTGTTACTGTGCTGGATATGCCCTGCTATCTGCAGCATAAACCAATCAAGCGGGGTAAGGAACGAGTTCGGCACCCAAAAAAATACTTTAAGTTATACGGCTTTCCTGAAGATTGGATGACAAAGGCGCAGCAATACGATTTCAACTGTGGGCAAGATGTGTAAGAAAAGGAGCATACATAACATGAAAGCCGAGTGTTCAACAGGTACTGTTTTTCGATTCGATTCATATGGTGTTCGTCTTACTGCGGTCTGCATAGGTCGCCAGAACGGGAAAGTTCAATGCTTCCGTGTTTGCACAGACGAGGAATCGTCTAAAACGATAGGAATGCATATGTCAGACGGTCGTTCTGTTGGCCCAAACTACAGGATTGCCTATAAGAGTCGGTTTGAAATATATGCATCTCAAGTGAGGACATTGCTTTTCACCTGCAGAGCAGAAGACATTTCTTTGGCCAACAGGCTGCATAGCTGCCTTGTCCCGGTGGTGAATATGAGAAAAGAGTTGGCAGACGCTAAGCGCAGTCTTTCTCGACTTACTGATGCGGCAAGATCGCAAGCTTTGGACAAAATTGAAAGGCTGAACGAAGAACTCTATGAGAGACAGTGCATTTTCTTGCGCGAGCATCTTTACAAAAACAAGTCTAAGCATTATGAGAATTTTCGGATTGTGCCAGATGAGCGTGGAATCACACAGATTTATGGACTCTATCAGGAGTGGCATGCTAGAAAAATATATCGATAAAATGTTGTTTTAGAATGGGAAGCAATCCGACGTATTTTGATGTCCTATCTGGAACTGGTGAGCGGATTGCGGAAAGGCGAGTTGGTGGTACTTCCCTGGAATGACTTCGATGTGGAAGCCAGGACTATCTTAGTCAGCAAGCAGTATTATATCTGATTGACAGGTAACATTACTCATTGGGGGCAATATATGTTTAGCTGACTACCAATCCGAAACCTCAAGATCATCAGTCGAATAGCTTGCATGTCAGGTTCACGGCTGTGTGTCTGAGAGCTTGTTAAAATCGATGTGCGGCACTAGTATAGAACCGGCAAAATCGGTATGAATCAATGTGCGCAGAAATGCCACAACTGCACATCGATTTTAATGTTTTATGGATTTATCTGGAGCTTTAAATCTGGTACAATAAGGGCGTCCGAAAGGACTTCGCAACTGCACATCGATTTTACTGGCTGTATGCATTGCCGGACAGGTGGATTCGGTTACTGGCAGAAGCGTCACAAACGCACACCAATTTTGGAGTGTAGCAGCTCACATCGGTACACCGGTTTTGGCGGTGGCGAAGGTTCCAAAAGCCTATTTTCAACTCATTAACGTTCCTTCACTCATACCGTGGGAGAGCCTTGATCTCGTACCAAAATAGCCCCGAACAATTGTCCATTCAAGACCCGTAATGAATGCGTAATGAATGACCCTGTTTCATACCAAAAGCGCGGAAACAAGCCTGCTGAAAAATGGCTTGTTTCCGCGCTTTTTTGACGGGGCATTCGCCTATACCACCCATCGCATAAAATGGGGTTCAAGAGGCCGTGAGTTCGACTCTCGCCACTCGGACCAAAGGCACCAGCCGAAAGGCTGGTGCTTTTTTGTGCATCGAAAACCACTCGCTAGGCGAGTGGTTCCAAAGAAGACTTATGGCGAAATCCGTGTAAAATGATGTGCAGAAAGTGCCATAAATAAAGACCAGTTTTGGGGTGCGACAATTTCTTAGCACTCGGAATGAAGCCTCAATAGAAAAGCCGGCGGCAGAGCTACAGTCTGTCGCCGGCTTTTCCGGTTACTATGAATTTGCGTTAATATCCAAACCGCTTCTTTTTGAAGAAAATCAGTAAGCCTGTCAGTACGGCCGCCAGGATTTCTGCCGCTGTTACCGACAGCCAGATTCCGTCCAGGCCCCACAGCCGGGGCAGCAGCAGGACGGCCAGACACTGGAACACCAGAATTCGCAAAAAAGAGATCAGCGCAGAGGTGAACCCGTCGTTCAGCGCCGTAAAGAAAGCGGAGCCGAAAATTCCGATGCCGCAGAGCAAAAACGATGTGGAGAACAGCACCAGTGCGTGAATCGTCATGGCCAGAAGTTCCGGATCGTAACTTACAAAGATCAGGGCAAGCGGCCGGGCCAGAAACTGGCTGAAACTAAACATTCCCAGTGAGAAAACAGTGATCAGCCGAAGGCTTTTCTTTCGCAGGCTGCGCAGTTCTTGCCGGTTCTGCGCACCGTATTGATAGCCGATCACCGGGGCCACGCCCACCGAATACCCAAGAAATACCGACTGAAAGATCATGCTTACGTACATAAGCACACCATAGGCGGCAACGCCGTTTTCACCCGCGTATCGGATGAGCTGCAGATTAACCAGCAGGCTCACAAGGGAGGAGGAGATATTGCTCAGCAATTCCGATGCGCCATTGGTGCAGACAACAGCCAGCGCTTTCCGCTCGGGTACGAATCGGCCCAGCCGCAGCCAGCTGCGGTTTGGCCGGGCAAAGTAGAGGACCGGGATCAGACCGCCTACCAGCTGGCTGAAAGCGGTAGCGCCTGCGGCACCTGCCAGCCCCCAGCGGAGCCCCACTACAAACAAGGCATCCAGCACCATATTGGTGAGACCGGCAGCCAGGGTAACAACAAGGCCCAGTTTGGGTTTGCCGGCGGTGGCAAACAGGCATTGAAATTCGTACTGCAGAATGAAAAAGGGCAGTGCCAGCAGCAGAATGGTGCCGTAAACCACACTGTCGTGGAGCAACTGGCCCTGTGCACCCAGCAGTGCCAGCAGAGGCCGCAGAAATACCAGAGCCGCAGCAGCCAGGATCACACCGCAGAGAAGCGCGGCGAAAACCACCAGAGAAAACAGCCGGTTGGCCCGTTCGTGGTTTCCCTCGCCCAGGGTCTTGGCAATCAGGGCGCCGCCGCCGGTACCGAACATGAAGCCCATCGAGCCCAGGATCATGATTACCGGGAACACAAAATTAACGGCAGCAAAGGATATTTTTCCTACAAAGTTGGAGACAAAAAAGCCGTCCACCACCGTATAGACAGAGGTTATTACCATCATCACGATGGCAGGAAAGGTGTAGCGCAGCAGCCGGCCGTAGCCGAAGTACTGTGCCAAGGGAAGATGCTGCTGATTCATAGATGCATATATTGATCAGATGTGTTTTCAGACGAAACGGCCGGGGGCGCGTCGGGAAGGGCGTCCGCTTTCTTCTGCAGGTCCAGCAAAAAGGCGGCGGCCAGGGCAAAATACCGCTGTACATCCTCCCGCGGCCAGGCGGCAAAGATCTCGTCTTCCATGGTCAGGACCTGCCCGACCGTCCGCTGCGCCAGTTCCTTTCCCGCTTCGGTCAGGCAAACCAGCTTGTTCTTTCCGTCTGCCGGCTGCAGATACAGGATGCCCTCCTGCTCCAGCTTGCGGATTGCCGAGTTGGCGGTCTGCTTGCTCAATCCGGAAAACCGGCAGATATCCTTCAGCAGACGGCTGCCGCCTTCTTCCAACAGGGCATACAGGATCGAGGACGTGCTGTCCGACAGGCCCAGTTTCCGGTTGATCTCATGATAGACCATGCTGGTTTCTCCCAACAGGTAGTTGAATCGCTTGAGCTCCTGTGAAACGGTATGGCTCATAAGAACCTCCAATAAAAAATGGTATGATTTCGTACAAAGAGTATAGTACGAAATCATACCATTGTCAAGCTCTGAGCCGGTTATGCCACGAATCCCTCATCCCGGCGCAGCAGCCGTTTGTAGGTGTGGTCGATGGCCAGCGCACCCAGCGGCGCGGTAAGCAGGATGGCCAGCACAGCCCCGGTAAGTACCATCGGCCCGCAGGCAAGGCCCATGGCCAGAGGCAGCGGCCCGATCGCCGCCTGCACCGTGGCTTTGGGGCAGTAGGCGATGGCGCAGAAGAGGCGTTCTTTCCGGGTCAGCCGGGTACCGGCCACGCACAGGGCCACGCCCAGCATCCGCACCGCCAGAGCCCCCACAATCACGGCCAGCATGGCAGGACCCGCCTTGAGCAGGTAGGCCGGATCCACCGCTGCGCCTACCAGAACAAACAGAAGCACCTCTGCCGCTACCCACAGCTTGCCGAATTTACTGCTCAGCCGCCCGGCAACTAACCCGTACTTAGCCTGCAGCGAGGCGCCCATGGCCATCACCGCCAGCAGGCCGGAAAAGCCAACCGGCCCTGTAAAGGCATCTTCGGCGCTTACCAGCAAAAAGGCGGCGCTCAGCATGATCAGAACCTTGGCGCTGTCCCGCAGGTGGATCCGCCGGAACAGCTGGTTCAGTGCCAGACCACACACAATGCCCACGGCCACCCCCAGCAGGATGGAGGTGGGGATACGGGCCAGCTGCACCGGAGAAAAACCGCCGCCTTGCGCCAGACCGGTGAAAGCGGTAAACAACACAATGACGAATACGTCGTCCACCGAAGCGCCCGCCATGATCATCTGGGGAATAGCCCTGGTTTTACCCCAGCCCTCCTCCATGAGGCGCAGCATCCGGGGCACGATCACGGCCGGAGATACCGCCGCCAGAGTACTGCCCAGAATGGCCGCTTCCAGACGGGTGCAGCCCAGCAGCGGCGGGGCCAGAAGCAGAATTCCGCCGATCTCGCACACGGCGGGCAGAAAGCACAGCAGCACGGCCGGGCGCCCCGCCCGTTTCAGGTCCTGTACCGACAGGTTCAGCCCCGCCCGCAGCAGGATGATCACCAGGGCGATCTCCCGCAGAGAAGACGAAATATCCAGCAGCGAGGCGTCGATGGCCCCCAGCTGGGCCAGCAGGATGCCGGTCAGCAGCATGCCCAGCAGGCTGGGAAGCCCCAGCTTCTGCATCAGCCCGCCCAGCGCCAGGCCCAGCAGAAAGATCCAAGCCAAACTCAACAACATACAACATTCCTCCACAGTGTTTGGTATCGCCCCGCAAAACAAAAAAGCCGATGGCTTCTGCGCGCAAGGCGGCAGAAGTCATCAGCTCAAAAAACTTTGGGCGGTTTGCACCGGCCGAAGACCGGGCGGGGGAGGACTTCATTCCCACTGGCAAACAGTATACCGTATCCCGGCCGGGATTGCAAGCCTTTAGTCGTGGAAAACCCGGTTCAGCAGGGCGATGCAGCCGGCCAGCAGCAGCATCACGATCAGGATGCCCAGCATCCCCTTGCCCAGATAGAGCAGGCTTTCCAGAAACAGCGCGGTATTCAGCATCATTACCTCTCCTTTCGATCAGCGGGCAATCAGGTTGAGCAGCAGGCCGCCGGCAATCACCGAGGCGATCTGGCCGCCCACGTTCACACCGGCCGCGTGCATCAGCAGGAAGTTCTGCGGATCTTCCTTCAGGCCCATCTTGTGCACCACACGGCTGGACATGGGGAAGGCCGAGATGCCGCAGGCGCCGATCATCGGGTTGACCTTGGTGCGGGCAAAGATGTTGATGATCTTGGCGCAGATCACGCCGCCGGCGGTATCGAAGACGAAAGCCAGCAGGCCCAGGGCCAGGATCAGCAGGGTGTCCGGCGAGAGGAACTGCTCAGCCTGCATCCGGCTGGCAATGGTGATGCCCAGGAAGATGGTGATCAGGTTGGCCAGTACGTTCTGGGCAGTCTCGGACAGGCTGTTCAGCACGCCGCATTCACGCAGCAGGTTGCCGAACATCAGGAAACCGACCAGCGCTACGCTGCGGGGCACGATCAGGCCGGCCACGATGGTCACCAGGATGGGGAACAGGATACGGGTGGTGCGGCTGACCTTGGCAGGCTGATAGGGCATGCGGATCAGCCGCTCTTTTTTGGTGGTCAGGGCGCGGATTACCACCGGCTGTACCAGCGGTACCAGAGCCATGTAGCTGTAGGCCGCCACCATGATGGCGCCGGTGTAGCTGGAACCGTACCACTGGGACACGAAGATGGCGGTGGGGCCGTCGGCCGCGCCGATGATGCCGATGCTGGCGGCATCCTGCAGGTCAAAGCCGAACAGGCAGGCCAGGCTCAGGGTCAGGAAAATGCCCAACTGGGCCGCGCCGCCGAACACCAGCAGCTTGGGGTTCTGCAGCAGAGGCCCGAAATCGATCATAGCGCCGATGCCGATGAACAGCAGCAGGGGGAACAGTTCGTTGGCAATGCCGGCGTTGTACAGCACGTCCAGCACGCCTTCCTCCGCGCCCTGGGTCACCGCGCCGGACATGGGCAGGTTTACCAGAATCGCACCGAAGCCCATGGGCAGCAGCAGGCTGGGCTCCATATCTTTTTTGATGGCCAGGTAGATCAGCAGGCCGCCGATCACCCACATGACCACCATCTTCCAGTCCAGCAGAAGAATATTTTCGTACAGGTATTCCATTCAATCCACTCCTTTTTCTGTACAGAAGCCGGCGTTCACGGCGACAAAAAAAGACCTTTACCACCGATGTCCTTATCCGGTGGTAAAAGTCTTGCCGATTATAGCAGAAGCGGGGCCCGAAAGCCCGGCATGACGCAAACAGCTGCGGCCTGCCTGTTGGCGGGACGCCGGCTACTCCCTTTTACAAAGAGCAGAGTACCATGTTTTTGGCGGGAATGTCAAGCGCTTTATGCGCAAAGTGCGGAATTTTACACAGAGCCAGGCACGGTCAGGTCGACCGGAACGGTGTAGGCGACCTCCAGCTGATCCGGCTGCACCCGGCATCCCAGGGCCAGCACCTGCACCCCAGCTGCCTGTGCTTTGGCCAGTGCTGTGCCAAAAGAGGGATGCGTATCCCAGTTGGGGGTAAAGCGGCGCATCTGCTCCATCTGAAGAATGAAAAGCACTGCACATTCGTACCCCTGTGCCCGCAGTTCGGTCAGTTCCCGCACATGTTTTTCACCCCGCAGGGTAGGGGCGTCAGGGAACCGGGCCAGGCCATCCTGTTCCAGGGTACAGCCCTTGACCTCCACCAGCACGGACTGGCCACCGGGCCGCCGGGCGAAAAAGTCGAACCGGCTGCCGCCCAGCCGGTATTCCGGCCGCAGTTCTTCCAGAGGGCCCAGCCCGCCGGCGGTCAGCCATTCTCCGGCTACAGCGTTGGGCGCGGCGGAATCCAGGTTCACCAGCAGCGGTTCCCGGCCGGGGCGGATCTTTTCCACAGCGATCAGGTCATAGCGGGTTTTGCGGGTGGTGCCGGGGCCGGCGTCCTGCAGCCAGGCACGGCAGCCCGGGACCAGCAGTTCCGCACACCGGCCGGTATTTTTTACATGCACCGGTTCCGGGCCGTTCCCCAGGTCGGCCTGTGCCACAAACCGGTTCAGACGGCGGCAAAACCGGGCTTGTACAATATCGCGATATAGCACAAAAAATCCTCCTTTTGTAGGGTTTTCAGTACAAAAATGCTGCGCGAAAGACCGCGCAGTCTGGTAAAACGGCGCTTTTTCTGCCGTTTTGCTTGACGCAAAATGCAGAAATGGTATAATCGGAACAAAGGCCCGCCCCTCTCAAAGCGCGCCATACAGCCGTTTTTCTGCGGCCGGGCCTTCTGTGGACCCCGTATTCTGTTCCCGGATTGCCGGGAACCGCACTGTATTGCTGTATGCTTGCTTATAAGGAGAGAGGAACAATGAAAAAGACCAGTCAGACCATTATCAGCGCAGATCAATTCTACACCATCACCGCCGCTACCGGCAAGGTGCTGGAGGTTGCCGATTTCAACACCGAGAACGGCGCTGCCATCCAGCTGTACGCCAATGCGGGCGAACCCTGGCAGCAGTGGAACTTTGTGCGTGCCGGTGAGGGCGTGTACCGGATTCAGAACCGCTTTACCGGTAAGATGCTGGACCTGGTGGACGGCGGCGTGACCGACGGTACCTGGGTGCACCAGTGGGAGGGTGCGCCTGCGTCCAGCCAGCTGTGGGTGCTGGAGCCCACCAACGACGGCCGTTTCAAGATCAAGTCCAACCTGGCCGGCAAGTGCCTGGATGTGGTGGGCATGAACGCGGAGAACGGTGCCCGTGTGCAGATCTGGCAGGATGTGAATGGTGAGAACCAGCTGTGGGTCATCACCGAGGCCAAGACGAAGAAGGCTGCCGCCCTCAAGGCAGAAGCCGCCCCCAAGGCAGAAGCTGCCTCCAAGGCAGAAGCTGCCCCCAAGGCTGCCGCTGCGGAAAAGAAGCCCGCGGCCAAGAAGCCTGCTGCCAAGAAGGCGGCCGCGAAGCCCGCCGAGAAGAAGCCCGCCGCCAAGAAAGCGGCTGCCCCCAAGGCCGAGACCATGCCCGCCGCCAAAGTGGCTGCCCCCAAGGCCGAGACCAAGCCCGCTGCCAAGGCGGCTGCCCCCAAGGCCGAGACCAAGCCCGTTGCCAAAGTAGAGGCTCCCAAGGCTGAGACCAAGCCCGCTGCCAAGGCGGCTACCCCCAAGGCCGAGACCAAGCCCGCCGCCAAGGTGGAGGCCCCCAAGGCTGAGACCACCAAGCCCGCTGCCAAAGTAGAGGCTCCCAAGACCGAGGCCAAAAAGCCTGCCGCCAAGAAGAGCACCCGCAAGAGCAGCAAGTAACCGGCACGGGGTCCTTTAACGAAAAGAAAACAACAAAATGCCCGCCGTGGTCATAAGCCACGGCGGGCATTTTTCTGTCTGTTGATCGGTCAGTACCGCATTTTCTCCGGGCTCCAGCCGCGCAGAACCTGCAGCATGGCAGCGGCCTGGGGCCGGGCGCAGGCGCCGTCCAGGTCCTTCCAGTTGCCGCACTCCGCCTCGCTGGCGCCGGGGACCGGCCCGTCGTACTCCGCCATAAAGGCAAAGCAGTCGGTGGTCAGTTCCAGCGCTTCCGCGTCGGAAAGGCCCCGGGTCAGCAGGTAGAAGCCGGTCCGGCAGCCCATCGGCCCCACGTAGATCACGTGGTCAGCCCAGCGGCTGTTGCGGGCCCGGGTGGCAAACAGATGCTCCAGCGTATGGGCCTCGGTAGTGGTCAGATAGTCGCCCTGGTTGGGGGCTTTCATCCGGATGTCCCAGGTATCCACATCCCCGTCCCGCCGGGACAGATACATCCCGGGCCGCAGGGTGGTGTGGTCCACACAGAAGCTGGCAATGCGTTCCATGGGTGCCTCCTTACTGGGGCAGGCGGCGCACCACGCCCCGGGCACAGTCCACCGATACCCGCACGTCGTCCTTCAGAACCCGGGTGGCGCCTGCCGCACCCACGATCACCGCTTTGCCCAGGGTCAGGCCCACGATAGCCGCGTGGCTGTTCAGGCCCGGATCCTCGGTGATCACGGCGGAAGCCTGCCGCATGTATTCCAGCATGTCGTTGTTGGTGAAAGGCACTACCAGCACATCACCGGCATGGAACTTGGCCTGTACTTCTTCCAGATTGCGGCAGACGCACAGGGGGCCCTTGGACACCAGCTTGCCCACACCCACGCCGGTCAGCAGGGAGTCGCCCACCAGGTGTACCTTGATCATGTTGGTGGTGCCGCTGATGCCCACCGGCACGCCGGCCGTCAGAACGGCCAGGTCGCCGTCCTGCACCAGACCGGCCTCCTGGGCAACCTGTATCGAGAAGTCGATCAGTTCGTCGGTGTTGCGGGCGTAGGGCATCAGCAGGGGAATTACACCCCAGGACAGCGCCAGGTGACGCTGCACCTGTTCTTCCATTACGCAGGCAATGATGGGCTGTTCCGGCCGGCAGCGGCTCAGCAGCCGGGCGGTCTCGCCGCTCTTGCTCACGGTGATCACCATGTCGGCTTTCAGGTCGGAGGCGGTGGTGCAGGCAGCGTGGGCGGTGGCGGCGGCAATGCTCAGATGATGAGCGTTGGGGGCTTTGCGCATCCGGGACAGGTAGTTGTGGTCGCTTTCGGTGCGCTGGGCAATGGCGGCCATGGTACGCACGGCTTCCACCGGGTACTTGCCGGCGGCGGTCTCACCGCTCAGCATGATGGCGGAGGTGCCGTCGTAGATGGCGTTGGCCACGTCGGTGATCTCCGCACGGGTGGGGCGGGGATGCTCCATCATGCTTTCCAGCATCTGGGTGGCGGTGATCACCGGCTTGCCGCTGGAGAAGCTGTGGTAGATGATGTCCTTCTGGATCACCGGAATTTCAGTGAAGTCGATCTCCACACCCATGTCGCCACGGGCGATCATGATGGCGTCGGCAGCGGACAGGATGGCGTCGATGTTGTCCACGCCTTCCCGGTTCTCGATTTTGGCGATGATCCGCATCCGGGACTGCTTGCTGTCCAGCAGGCGGCGGATGTCCTGGATGTCGGCGGCGGTACGGGTGAAGCTGGCCGCCAGGAAATCAAAGCCCATCTCCACGCCAAACAGGATATCGTCCTTGTCCCTGGCGCTCAGGTAGGGCAGCGACAGGCTCACGCCCGGCACGTTCACGCCCTTGTTGTTCTTGATCAGGCCGCTGTTGTTTACCCGGCACAGGATGTCGGTTTCGTTTACCTCCAGGATGGTCATGCCGATCAGGCCGTCATCCAGCAGAATGGTACCGTCGGCCTTCACGTCCTGCGGCAGGTTCTTGTAGGTCACAGCGCAGATGGTGCCGTCGCCCTCCACATCCCGGGTGGTCAGGGTGAACTCCTGCCCGGCGGTCAGCTGAACCTTGCCTTCCTTGAATTGACGCAGGCGGATCTCCGGGCCTTTGGTATCCAGCAGGGTAGCCACCGGCTTGCCCAGTTCCCGGCGCAGCCGGTCCAGAGTCTCGTACCGGCGCTTGTGCTCCTCGTGAGAGCCGTGGGAAAAGTTGAAGCGGGCTACGTCCATGCCGCTTTCGATCATGGCGCGCAGCACTTCCTCGTTGTCGGTGGAAGGGCCCAGCGTGCAGACGATCTTGGTTTTGCGCATACTTTGTTGTCCTCCTCTTACTTTATATATAGGTTCCTCAGGGGCCGCAGTGGCCCGGGCGGAAATATCCGGATTCATTATAAACGAAAAACAGGGGCTGTACAAGCGTTCGGGCAATAGTCTTTCTTTTCATGGGTTAATATGGTATAATACAGTCGATTTCCACACAATTTGCCTGTAAGGAGGTAAAATATATGGCAAAACGCGTATTTCTGATTGTGCTGGACAGTTTTGGCATCGGCGCGGAGCCGGATGCCGCCGCTTTTGGCGACGAGGGTTCCAACACGTTGGCCAGCATTGCAGCCAGCCCGGCGTTCGATACCCCGCAGATGCGGCGGCTGGGCCTGTTCAATATTGACGGTGTAACCTGCGGAGAAAAGACCGATGCGCCCGCCGGGGCGTTCGCCCGTCTGCAGGAGGCCAGCAACGGCAAGGACACCACCATCGGCCACTGGGAGATCGCCGGCGTGGAGAGCCCCCGGGCCCTGCCCACCTACCCGGACGGATTCCCGCCCGAGGTAATTGCGGAGTATGAAGCCCGCACCGGCCGCAAGGTGCTCTGCAACAAGCCCTATTCCGGTACCCAGGTGCTGGTGGATTACGGCGAGGAGCATATGCGCACCGGGGCCCTGATCGTCTATACTTCGGCCGACAGCGTGTTCCAGGTGGCCGCCCATGAGGACGTGGTACCGGTGGAGCAGCTGTACGAGTACTGCCAGATCGCCCGGGATATGCTGCGGGGCGAGCATGGCGTGGGCCGCGTGATTGCCCGCCCGTTTGTGGGCACCTGCGCCGCGGATTTCAAGCGCACCCCCAACCGGCATGACTTCTCGCTGGAGCCGCCTGCCCCCACCATGCTGGATTATCTGAAAGCCGCCGGCCGGGATGTGATCGCGGTGGGCAAGATCCACGATATCTTTGCCGGGCAGGGTGATACCGAAACCATCCGCACCAAAAACAACGACGACGGTATGCGGGTTACTCTGGAGCTGGCCGACCGGGACTTCAATGGCCTGGCATTCGTAAACCTGGTGGACTTTGATATGGTGTACGGTCACCGCCGCAACATCGACGGCTACGCCGACGCAGCCACCCGCTTTGACAAGGGCCTGACCGAACTGCTGGGCAAGCTGCGGCCGGAGGATCTGGTGCTCATCACCGCCGACCACGGCTGCGATCCGGGCTACACCAAGACCACCGATCATACCCGCGAGTATGTGCCGCTGCTGATCACCGGCGCACCGGTGCGTCCGGGTGTGGATCTGGGCACCCGCCTGAGCTTTGCCAGCATCGCCCGCACGGTCTGTGATTATCTGGATGTGGAAACTCCGCTGACCACCGGCGCCAGCCTGTGGCCGGAAATCCGCCGCTGACCGATAGCTATCTGCGTTTCCTCTCTCCCCGGAGGGAGGAAACGCATTTTATTTTATTGGTGAAAACCGACAAAAAAGGATTACATTTTTGTACAGTGTTTCCAGAGACCGGTGAAATAATTCGCCGGGTTTAATCGTTTTGTAACTGAACACTTCGCCGACCGGCTGGTCGGCACACAGGGGAGGAAAGGGTATTCACAAGGTGAAACTGTACATTATCTGGGCGCTTGCCGTCCTCTTTCTGGGCGACAGCGTGCTGCGCACCTTTCGCTCCAACTTCAATTTCGGAATTCTGGTTATCTACGGCATCACGGCAATGCTGTGGATTTACGCGCTGTTCCATGACCCCATTGATGCGTTCTGCGCGGTGGGGGTGGGGCGTGTGCTGCGCAATCTGTTTTTCTGCGGCGTAGGGCTGTTCTGTGCGCTGCTCGCCTTTGTGGCGGTAAGCGGGTATTCCAATCAGCCACAGGGCGATGAACAGGCCGTGATCGTGCTGGGGGCCGCCCTGCGGGGCGAGCGCCTGTCGGATGTACTGCGCCGCCGTCTGGACGCGGCGCTGGCCTATTGGCAGCAGCATCCGGAAACGCTGATCGTCACTACCGGCGGCCAGGGCAACGGCGAGGCCCTGCCCGAGGGCCAGGCCATGCGGGATTATCTGGTGGCGCAAGGTGTGCCGGAAGAGCAGATCCTGGTGGACGATACCAGCACCTCCACCGAGGAAAATCTGCGCAACGCCCGCGCCCTGCTGGAGCAGGCGGGCCTTTCCGCCGACGTGCCGGTGGCGGTGGTTACCAACGCGTTTCATTGCTACCGCGCCGGGTGCTATGCCCGGCAGGCGGGCTTTTCGCAGGTGCGCACCCTGCCGGCGGGCATCAGCCCGATTTCGGTGATGCCCTGCTATTTCCGCGAGGTATTCGCGGTGCTGTATTATTGGGTATTCAAGTCCTCGCTCACCGGATGGATGCATCCGTTTGTGGGGATCTTGTCACTGATTTAAGAAACTGAGGTGAAGCGATGGCTCCCATTATCCGAACCGTGAACCTGAGCAAGGTCTATCGGGTGGGCAACGAAAAGGTAATTGCCCTGAACGATGTAAACCTTGCCATCGAGCCGGGGGAGGTCTGCTGCATCGTCGGCGCGTCGGGCAGCGGCAAATCCACGCTGCTCAACCAGCTGGCGGGGCTGGAAAAGCCTACCCGGGGGCAGGTGTTCATCGGAAAACACGAAATCAGCGCCATGACCGAGAACGAACTGGCAAAATTCCGCCAGGCGCATCTGGGTTTTATCTTCCAGAGTTATAACCTGCTGCCCAACCTGACCGCGGCGGAAAACGTGGCGCTGCCCCTGATGTTCAAGGGGATGCCCCGCAAGGCGCGGCTCAAGCTGGCCAAGGAAGAACTGAAAAAGATGGGCCTGGTCAAACGGGCCAATCACAAGCCCACCGAGATGAGCGGCGGCCAGCAGCAGCGTGTGGGCATTGCCCGGGCCTTTGTGGCAAAACCCAAGGTGATCTTCGCCGACGAGCCCACCGGCAACCTGGACTCCGCCACCACCCGGCAGGTGCTGTACCGCATCCTGCAGATGGCGCGGGAGAACAACATAACCTTTGTGATGGTCACCCATGAACGGGAGCTGGCAGGCTGTGCCGACCGGGTGATCACCATTATGGACGGCAAGGTGCAGAGCGACGTGGTGGTGGACGAGGAGACCCGCCGCCTCAGCCGTGCCGAAATGTTTAAAGATCTGGTGGACCTTGCGCCGGCGGAACCCCAGACCACCGTACCGGCGCATAGCTGATAAGCTGACAAAAACAGGAGAGGGAACCATGACCATGAAGAAAATGAGCCGAATCTTGAGCGTATTCTTGGCGCTGGCGCTGCTGTGCAGCCTGTGCGCCGTTACCCCCGTATTTGCCGAAGAGGGCGCCGCGGCGGACAGCACGCCCGTTGCCGCCGATGCCCAGCCGCAGGATGATTCCCAGTCGCAGGCGGAGCAGTTTGCCGTGACCTCGGTCGATTCTTACCAGATTGGCACGATGGGAGGAGAAGATGGCAAAACGTTTACTCCGACCACCGATGTTCAGCTGTATCAGTCGGAACTTGTCCTTAAAGTGTACTATAGCTACACAGCAGGTAGCACTTGGCAAGCGCCTACTGCAGAGATGAAGGGCTCGAACTTCGTCCAGCAGGGAGGAACTATTGATACCGCCAAAGAGGGCTTTGTTGTTTTTGACCATATTAAATATAACGGCCCATCTAACACTATTGAGGTGGTTATCGGCGGCAAATCGCATATTTTCACCATCTCCGAGTGCCAGCTGCCTGAGCCTACCCCGGCGCCCACTCCGGTGCCCACCGCGGAGCCTACTCCGGAGCCCACGGCTACCCCGCAGCCCAAGACCCCGGGCCTGATCCTGAAAGAAACCAACTTCGGCGGCACCAGCGTGGCGGCCGGCGAGCCCTTTGACCTGACCCTGACCATCTACGCCACCGATGGCGGCGAAAACCTCAGCGACGTTATGGTCACCCTGGGTATCAACGATGAAAACGTTACTCTGGCCAACGGCAACCTGAACGTCTACCTGGGCGAGATGGCCCCCGGCAGCACCCGTCAGGTTACTTACAAGATTCTGCCCGGCGCCAACTTTACCGGCGGCGTGGCCAAATTCTCGGTGGGCCTGTCCGGCAAGGGCAAAAACACCGGTGCGGCCCCCACAACCGACGGCTCCACCAGCGTATCTGTTCCGGTTACCCAGCCCGACCGCTTTGAAATCACCGGCCTGGAAGCTCCGGAAACCATGATGGTGGGCGAGGAAGGCTATCTGTCCCTGTCCTTTGTCAACAAGGGCAAGATGCAGATCAACAACCTGTCCGCAGAACTCAAGGGCAACATGGCCAACCCCGGCCAGAGCCAGTATCTGGGCAACCTGGCTGCCGGTACCGAAAACTCGGTGGACTTCTCCCTGATGGCCAACGAAGCCGGCACCATTGAGGGTACCATTGTACTCAGCTACGAGGATGCCCAGGGCGAGATCATCACCCTGGAAAAGACCTTCAGCTGCACCGTGGAAGAGAACATGGGCGGCGGCGATATCTGGATCGACCCCGGCATGGATCCCACCATGGGCGGCGAAGTGGAAGAGCCTTCCGGCGGTGTGCCGGTGTTTGTCTGGATCATCCTGGCGGTTGTGGTGATCGGCGGCGGTGTGGCTGCTGTGGTCATCGTGCGCAAGAAGAAGGCCGCCAAGCTGGCGCAGCTGGAGGACAGCGATGAAGATATCTGATCTGCTGCGGCTCAGCGCGGATAACCTGCGCCGCCGCAAGGGCCGCACGGCCCTGACTGTGATCGGCGTGGTGGTGGGCACCTTCGCCATCATCGTGCTGATCAGCTTGGGTATTGCCAGCAATGCCAACAACGAGGCAATGCTGCAAAGCTGGGGTGACCTGACCCAGATCCAGATCTGGAACTATGCCTACGGCTCGGTAGGGGAAACCCCCAAGCTGGACGATGAAATGCTGGAAACCATCCGTGCGCAGGAGCATGTGGTGGCTGCCACGCCGTTCTACTCATCCAATGAAATTAACGCCAGCATTTATGCGGGCAAAAATGAACGGTATGAGGCCTATTTCTACGAGAGTTATGGCGTGAACATGACCGCGCTGCAGGCGATGGAGTTCCAGCTGCAAAGCGGCAGCTGGATTCCGGATGACCTGAACCTGGGCAAGAAGAAGATCCCTGTGCTGGTAGGCGCCAACATGGGGTATGGATTCCAGGACACCCGCAAAAGCTGGAACAGCGGCAAGCGTCAGCGCTGGGCAGGGGAGACCGATTCTCTGGGCAATCCGGTCCCGCCCTTTGTGGACGTGGAGAAAGACAAACTCACGCTGCGCCTGATGGCCTATGACTCCAACGGCAATGAAAAGACCCAGGACTTTGAGCTGGTGGTAATGGGAACCTTTGTTTCCGATACCTCCAAACATTACTTTACGGAATCCGGTATCGCCATGCGCATCTCCGATATGAAGATGCTGGAACAGGCCTATCAGAAACTCAGCGGCAAGAAAAATTCTTCTTCCGGCAGTTCGGTGATCATCGGCGGTTCCGGCGGTGTCATGCGGGAGCAGGACAACGGTTACCGGGAGGTCTACGTAAAGGTAGACGATGTGGACAACGTGGAAGAAGTGGAAAACTGGCTTCACGACATCGGTTACGAACAGACCAACTCCATGACCCAGATCCGCAACGAAATGCAGGCAAGCGTAGCCAAGAGCCAGATGATCCTGGGCGGCACCGCGGCGGTAGCGCTGCTGGTGGCGGCGCTGAATATCGCCAATACCATGATGATGTCCATTTACGAGCGCACCAAGGAAATCGGCGTTATGAAGGTGCTGGGCTGCGAGGTGGGCAAGATCCGTACCCTGTTCCTGGTGGAGGCGGGCAGTATCGGCCTGCTGGGCGGCGCCATCGGTGTGGCGTTAAGCTTCGCGGCATCTGCCGTGCTCAACAACCTGAACGCCATTGTGGCCTTTTTTGGCGGCGAGGGCATTGACCTGAGCGGCCTTACCAGTGTGATGGGCGGTATGGCCAGTATGGGCGGGGATGTGTCCATCATCCCGCCCTGGCTGGTTCTGCTGGGCCTTGGCTTCTCCATGCTGGTGGGTGTGCTCAGCGGTTTGTGGCCTGCCCACCGCGCTACCAAGATCAGCGCGCTGGAAGCGATCCGCCACGAGTAATCGGCCAGTCTGCACAATGAAAACCGGGACCCGTTCGGGGTCCCGGTTTTTGCGTGAAACGCAAATTTATACGTCCGTCTGTGATTTTTGTCCAGGTTGTTAAAAAAATCCTGATGGGTCTTGCAACACACTGTTTTTTCTTTTATAATGTTACAAGATATTGTTTTACAGTCCCATTCTCAAAAGGAGGCTTGTTCTATGGGAACATCCTTTATCCCCGCTCTGCTGGCGATCGAGCCGGAACCCAGTGACCTGACGGTGGTTATTACTGGTCTGCTGCTGGTCTTCCTGATTCTGATTCTGCTCACCCTGATCATCACCCTGCAGGGCAAGTTCTTTGACTCTCTGGAGGCCAAAAAGAAGCAGACCAAGTCGGCTCCGGCTCCCTCCGCGCCTGCGCCTGCCAAGCCGGTCAACGGCGGCAATGTGTCGGCTGCTGCGGTTCTGCCCGCTCCCGGTGCGGTTACTCCCGAGATCGTGGCGGTGATCGCCGCTGCGGTGGCCAGCATGGAGCAGGGCGCTTTCACCATCCGCTCCATCAAACCCGTGTCCCGCGCTGCGCAGGCAAGCGGCCGCAAAGCCTGGGGCCAAGCCGGTGTTCAGTCCAACACCGCCCCGTTTTGAGAAAGGAGCTGTGTGAGGAATGAGCGCAATTTGGCAAACCCTTCTTAGCATTATCCAGAACTCCGGCTTTACCGGCCTGGCGCAAGAGCCCCTGTACATCGTTATGCTGGTGGTGGGCTGCCTCCTGCTGTACCTGGCCATCGTCCGCGGCTTTGAGCCGCTGCTGCTGCTGCCCATCGCGTTTGGTATGATCCTGGCCAACCTGCCCGGCAGCAACATCATCCACATGCAATACTTTATTGGTGTGGGCGACGAAGTTCTGCTGCACCCCTCCTGGATTGACATCCTGAACAACGGCGGCCTGGGCGATATGCTCTACATGGGCGTTAAGCTGGGCATCTATCCGCCGCTGATCTTCCTGGGCATTGGTACCATGACCGACTTCGGTCCCCTGATTTCCAACCCCAAGAGCCTGCTGCTGGGCGCTGCCGCGCAGCTGGGTATCTTCACCACCTTCCTGGGCGCCAAGTGGCTGGGCTTTACCGGTCAGGAGGCTTCTTCCATCGGCATCATCGGCGGCGCGGATGGCCCCACCGCCATCTTCGTTACCTCCCGGCTGGCGCCCCATCTGCTGGGCAGCATCGCCGTGGCGGCCTACAGCTACATGGCTCTGGTGCCGGTTATCCAGCCGCCCATCATGAAAGCGCTCACCACCAAGAAAGAGCGCTGCATCGTGATGAGCCAGCTGCGCACCGTTTCCAAGACCGAGAAGGTTATCTTCCCCATCCTCTGCACCATCATCGTCAGCCTGATCCTGCCGGATTCTGCGGTTCTGGTCGGTATGCTGATGCTGGGTAACCTGATGAAGGAAAGCGGCGTGGTGGATCGTATCCAGAAGACCGCCGGCAATGAGCTGATGAACATCATCACCATCTTCCTGGGCGTGTCGGTCGGCTGCACCACCAGTGCCAACACCTTCCTGACCCTGGAGACTGTGGAGATCATCGTGCTGGGCCTGATCGCGTTCGGCTTCGGCACCGCCGGCGGCGTGCTGTTCGGCAAGCTGATGTGCTGGGCCACCCACGGCAAGGTGAACCCGCTGATCGGTTCTGCGGGCGTGTCTGCGGTGCCTATGGCGGCCCGTGTGTCCCAGAAGGTCGGCCAGGCCGAGAACCCCCAGAACTTCCTGCTGATGCACGCCATGGGCCCCAACGTGGCCGGCGTTATCGGCAGCGCTGTGGCGGCCGGTATCCTGATCAACATCTTCGGCTAATCTTTGTACATGCAAAGCCCGTCGTTCTTCGGAACGGCGGGCTTTTTTGCCTGCGCCCCTTTTTTACCCTGTGCGCTTGTGGTATAATAGCCGCAGTATGGCTTTTATTTTGCATATGTCCATTGCTGATTGTAAAATTGTAAGTTATATATCCTGGTTATATAATATCTGAAGTTTCAACAAAACGCGAACGATTCAGACAGAAAGGCTTTTTTGTTTATGCAGTCATCCCTTGATACAGAATTCCTCGCCCTGCGGGATCAATATATTGAACAGCGATTTGGCAAGCTGAACCCGGTGCAGAAGCAGGCGGTGTTTACCACCCAGGGCCCTTTGCTGATCCTGGCGGGTGCAGGCAGCGGAAAAACCACGGTGCTGGTCAACCGGATTGCCAATATTATCCGGTTTGGCAAAGCCCACGGTTCTGACTGGCTGCCTCGTCCGGTTACCGAACCGGAACTTACCGCCCTGCGCACCGCGGTGGTCATGCAGACCGACGCCCCCGCCGAACTGTACCCGCTGCTGGCCCAGGAACCCTGCCGACCCTGGCATGTACTGGCCATTACCTTTACAAATAAAGCAGCCGGGGAACTGAAAGCCCGTCTGGCCGCCATGCTGGGTGACACCGAGGGCGGGGACGTGAACGCTTCTACCTTCCACTCGGCCTGTGTGCGCATCCTGCGTCGGGAGGCCGGTCGGCTGGGATTTCCCCAAAGCTTTACCATCTATGACTCTTCCGATCAGGAACGGGCCATGAAAGAACTTTACAAAGAGTTGATGGTAGATGATAAATTCCTGCCAGTAAAGCAAACTCTCTCCCAGATCGGCCGTATGAAGGACCAGCTGATTACCCCGGAGGAGGCACTGGAGGCTCCCGCCGACACCAAGGCCGGGCTGGTGGCCAAGCTGTATGCCGCCTATGCCAAACGGCTGCAAAATGCCGGAGCCATGGACTTTGACGACCTGATTTATCACACGGTGCGCCTGCTGCAGAACGAGCCGGAAGTGCTGCGCTACTACCAGGACCGGTTCCGTTACGTACTCGTCGATGAGTACCAGGATACCAGCGTGGCCCAGTTCCATCTGGTTCGGCTGCTGGCCGGCGGCAGCGGCAACATCTGCGTGGTGGGCGACGACGACCAGAGCATCTACCGGTTCCGCGGGGCCACCATTGAGAACATCCTGAACTTTGAACAGCACTTCCCCGGCGCAAAGGTGATCCGGCTGGAACAGAACTACCGTTCCACTACCCGGATTCTGCAGGCGGCCAATGAGGTCATTGACCACAACATGGGCCGCAAGGGCAAGACCCTCTGGACCGAGAACGGGGAAGGTGCGCCCATCCGAGCCTACCAGGCGGAGAACGAGCAGGACGAAGCGGCCCACATTTCCCGCGTCATCGCCAAACACCTGGAGCAGGGCGGCCGCCTGCGGGATTGTGCCGTGCTCTACCGGATGAACGCCCAGTCCGGCCCCGTTGAAACCTATTTTGCCCGGGCGGGCATTCCCTATAAGATTGTGGGCGGCCAGCGGTTCTTTGACCGCAAGGAGGTCAAGGACATTTTGTCCTATATGACCATCCTGGCCAATCCCCGGGACGATCTGCGCCTGAAGCGGATCATCAACGAACCTGCCCGTAAGATCGGCGGCACCACGGTGGACAAGCTCACCGAGATCGCCTCCGGTCTGGGCTGCAGTGTGCTGGAAGTCTGCCGCCATGCCGCCGATTATCCGGCGCTGAGCCGGGCCGCCGGTGCGCTGCGGGGATTCTGCGAACTGTACGACAAGCTGGCCGAAGAGGCCGATGCGTTGCCGCTGGATCAGTTTGCCAACCAGGTGATTGAACTTACCGGTTACAAGACCATGCTGAAAGCCCAGGGGGAGGAGGGCCAGACCCGCCTGGAAAACCTGGGTCAGCTGGTATCCAGCGTGCGCACCTACGCCGACCAGAAAGGTCCCGAGGCCAGCCTGGCGGGGTACCTGGAAGAGGTGGCCCTGATCAGCGATCTGGACAGCTACGACGAGGAGAACGACACGGTGGTGCTCATGACCCTCCACTCCGCCAAGGGCCTGGAATTTGATGTGGTGTTCCTGGTGGGCATGGAGGAGAGCGTCTTCCCCGGCGAAATGAGCCGCTTCTCCGATGAGGACCTGGAAGAGGAACGCCGCCTGTGCTATGTGGGCATTACCCGCGCCCGCAAGGAGCTGTACCTGTCCTGCAGCCAGACCCGCATGATCTTCGGCATGACCCGACGCAACCCGCCCAGCCGCTTTTTGCGGGAAATCTCGGAAGAGTTGCTGGAATGGGAGCAGTCTCCCTATGCGCCCCGCCGCCCGCAGGGCAGCGTGAGCGGCTATTCCGGCCGCAGTGATCTGGGCGGTTACGGCGCCGGATGGAAATCCCAGGTGGCCGCGTCCGCCGCGCCGGCCTCCCGTACCGGCTGGACACCCTCCGCCTCCCGCGGGCAGAGCGCCCCGGTCTCCCGCACCGGGTGGACGCCGTCTGCCCGCCCGGCGGCGGCAGAGCCCGCCCGCCCCGCCCCTCGCGGCGGCTGGACCGCTACCGCTTCCGCGCCCGAACCGGCCGCCCGCGGCACCGCCTACAAGCCCGGCGATCTGGTGGAGCACAAGGTGTTCGGCCGGGGCCGGGTGGTCAAGGTGACCCCCATGTCCGGCGACAGCCTGGTGGAAATCCAGTTTGAAAAAGCGGGCTTAAAAAAGACCATGGCCAACTACGCCCCCATGCAGCGGGTGGATTGACCGACAGAGAAAAGAGGATCCGGAATGCTGAAAGTTTCGTTGATTGCCCATACCCCCGACCCGGAGCGCGTGGTGGCTGCCGCTGCCAAGCTGTGCTATTCCAACGCCGAAATCGACACCCTGATGGCGGGTCTCACCCCGGAAAAAAGCCGGGACTTTGTGCGGATGCTGGCCAGCATGGGCCATGAAAGCCCCACCGAGCATGTGAACTTCACCTTTGCTATTGAGGGCGTATCCCGCAGCCTGCTGGCCCAGATCACCCGGCACCGCATCGCCAGTTTCAGCGTGCAGAGCCAGCGGTATGTGCGGCTGGATGCCTTTGACTATGTGACCCCGCCGGAGGTGGCCGGGGACGAAGAGGCGCTGGCCGCCTTCCGCCAGGCGATGGACAGCCAGGCCGCCGAGTATCACCGCATTGCCGCCCTGCTGAAAGACGGCCATATCCGCCGCCTGATGCAGCAGGGGATGAGCGAGGCCGAAGCCACCAAAAAGGCGGAGAAGATGGCCATTGAGGACGCACGGTTCGTGCTGCCCAATGCCTGCACCACCAAGATGATCGTTACCATGAACGCCCGCAGCCTGAAAAACTTCTTCCGGCACCGGTGCTGCAACCGGGCCCAGTGGGAGATCCGGGATCTGGCCGAACAGATGTTCCGTCTGGTCTATGCCGTGGCTCCGGCGTTGTTTGAGGCCTGCGGCCCCGCCTGTGCCTACGGTCCCTGCCCGGAGGGCAAGATGACCTGCGGCCGCGCCGCCGAAATGCGGGCCAAGTACGAACAGATCAAAGCCGAATTGAACGGAGAGAATGCCCAATGAACGGGAAACTGATCGTGCTGGAAGGGCTGGACGGCAGCGGCAAGGCCACCCAGGCCGCGCTGCTGACGGAATACCTGACCCAGCAGGGCGTGCCGGTGAAAAAGATCACATTTCCGGACTACGCCAGTGATTCCTCCGCCCTGGTCAAGATGTATCTGGCGGGCAAATTCGGCACCCATCCGGACGATGTAAACGCCTACGCGGCGTCCGCGTTTTATGCGGTGGACCGGTTTGCCAGCTTCAAGACCAATTGGGGCAGCTTTTATCAAAACGGCGGGGTGGTGGTGGCCGACCGGTACACCACGTCCAACGCCGTGCACCAGTGCTCCAAGCTGCCCGAAGAAGAATGGCCCGCCTATCTGGATTGGCTGTTCACCTTTGAGTACCAGTATATGGGTATCCCCGCGCCGGATAGAGTGGTCTATCTGCAGGTGGACCCGGCGGTGAGCCAGCGGCTCATGACCGGGCGCTACCAGGGGGATGAGAGCAAGAAAGATATCCACGAAAAAGACCGGGAATACCTGGCGCGCAGCCGCCGGGCCGCCGAGTACTGTGCCGCCCGCCTGGGCTGGCATACCGTGCCCTGCTGCCAGGGGCAGGAGATGCGCCCCATCCCGGCCATTCAACAGGACGTGCGCAACGCCGTCGAGGCATTTTTATGATTGAGTTTCATCCCGTCACCGCAGAGGATGGCCAGTGGGCCCAGCCGCTGCTGTGGCAAAGCGGCTATGCCAGCTGCGAATTTTCCTTTGTCAACATCTTTATGTGGAGCCATGTCTACCACACCCAGATTGCCCGCTTTGAAAACCGGGTGATTGCCCGCAGCGAAAGCGAGGACGCCTACCACTATCTGTATCCCGCCGGCAGCGGGGACGAGCGGGCTGCGCTGGAAGCGATCGTGCAGGACGCACGGTCGGCCGGCCGCAAGCTGGTGATCTTTTCGGTAACACCCGATGCCGCCGGGCGGATGGAAGGCTGGTTCCCCGGCCTGTTCCGCTTTGAGGACGTGCGGGACGATGCCGACTATCTGTACGACGCCAGGGAACTGGCCGAACTGCCCGGCCGCAAGTTCCAGAAAAAACGCAACCTTTGTTCCCGGTTTGAGCGGGACAACCCGGACTGGCAGTTCCACCCCCTTACACCGGACGCGCTGCCCGCGGTGCGCCGGTTCAACAACGAGTGGTGCCAGCTGTATGACAACCGGGATGATGCGGGTATTGCCGATGAGCACCGGGCCATCGAACTGGTGTTTCAGCATTACGGTCAGCTGGGGCTCAAGGGCGGCTATATCACCGCCGGCGGGCGGATCGTGGCCTTTTCCTTTGGCAGTGCGCTGAATCCCCGCATCTTTGATACCCATGTGGAAAAGGCGCTGTACGATGTGACCGGCGCCTACAACATCATCAACCGGGAGATGGCCCGCGCTTTCTGCGGCGGCTGCCAGTGGATCAACCGGGAGGACGACGTGGGGGAAGAGGGCCTGCGCAAGGCCAAGCTGTCCTACAATCCGGTCCGGCTGGAACCCAAATGGCTGGCCCTGCGGACGGACGAGGCCTGATAAGAGGGGAAACGGGGCAGCGCGCGCCCCGGCGGAGAACGCTCTGCGGATTGCGCGTGTAGTAACAGGGAGGGGAGAGTTTATGTTCCGAATTGCCCAGCCCGGCGATCTGCCGGCTTTGTGCGGCCTGATGAAGACCGCGTTCGGCGACGAGGCGGAGTTTACCGAGATGATGGCCGTCCGGTTTGCCGGATGGAAAAATGTCTATGTGGCCCAGCGGGAGGATGGCGCTGTAGAAGCCATGCTCTGCGCGGTGCCGGTTACCCTGCGCGGCAAGCCGGGCGCTTACTTTTACGCCCTCTGCACCGCGCCCGAAGCCCGGGGCAAAGGTCTCATGACCGGCCTGATGGACTACGTGGCCGACGCGCTGCGTGCTGCCGGGGCGCGTTTTATCGTGACGATCCCGGCCGAAGCGGGCCTGTTTGCCTTTTACGAAAAGCGGGGATTCGAGCGGGCGTTTGCCCGGCGCACCTTTACCCGCACGATCCGGCCCAATCTGTGGGCCAACGCCGAGTTTGACGCGGTCACCGCCCGTTCGCTGCTGCAGCTGCGGGAAAAGTTTGCCCCCGATTCGGTGCTGCTGACCCTGCCCTCCTTTACCGAGGTGCTGCGGGATCTGTACAGCCTGGGGATCACGGTGGTCTCCAGCCCGGATGGCTACGGCCTGTATTTCCGCCATTGGGATACCCTGCGGTTTATCGAACTGTTTGCCGTGGGGGACCGGGCCGCGGAACTGCTGGTGCAGGCCGCCCGGGAAAAGACCGGCGCCACCCAGGCGCAGATCACCCTGAGCGCGGCCCAGAGCATCTTCCCGGCGGAGGGCCGCCCGGCTGAGTACGGCATGATCCGTTTTCTGGACGAACGCTTTGATGTGAGCGAAAGTTATATGGGCCTGATGCTGGATGAGACCGGCCAGGCTTGAATAAAATACAACCCCATACACAGGAGGTCATCCTATGCCGCAGGAATTTGAGCAGGAGCAGTACCAGCCCCATGCCAGAAAAAAGAAAAAAGGCCGCTTTGGCTGCCTGATTGTGATTGTGCTGTTTGCCGTGCTTCTGATTGCCGCCGGGCTGCTTGGCGCCCGGTTTATGAATGAAGTTTACGGCAGCGATACAAAAGGTTCCGAGGTAACGGTGCATATCGACCAGGGCAGCGGCCCGCTGACCATCGGCCGCGCACTGCAGGAAGCAGGCGTGATCCAGACCCCCAAGCTGTTCCAGCTGTATGTGCGCTATACTGAAAGCGCCGGCCAGCTGCAGTACGGGGACTTCACCCTCTGTGCGGGCATGAGCTACGATGAGATCATCGAGGCGCTGAGCGTGACGGTCAAGCGGGACACCGTGACCATCACCTTCCCGGAGGGCATCACCGCTCTGCGGTTTGCCCAGCTGATGGAGGAAAACGGCCTGTGCACCGCCGAGGAGTTCCTGGACGTAGCCAACAACGGTGATTTCAGCCAGTATGATTTCTGGAACCAGATCCCGGAGGACGATACCATCTTCATGAAGTGCGAGGGGTATCTCTTCCCCAACACCTACGAGTTCTACGCGGATGACGAGGTGTACAACTACGTCAACACCTTCTACGCCGAGTTCGACAGGCAGGTCACCGCGGATCTGCGCGCCCGGGCCGAGGAAGAGGGCATGACCCTGCACGAGGCCATTACCCTGGCGTCCTTTGTGCAGGAAGAAGCGGGCAACGACCAGAACGCCAAGGTGTCCGCGGTATTCCACAACCGCCTGGCGGAGGGCTCGCCCTATCCCCGGCTGGAGAGCAACGTGAGCAGCTATGTCCAGCGGGAGGACGACAACAACTACCTGTACAACTGGGTCGCCCCCTATTACGGCGGCTGGGACAACATTCCCGCTGAAATCTACGCGGCCTACAACACCTATGAGCACGAGGGCCTGACCCCCGGGCCGGTGTCCAACCCCGGCATTGAGGCCATCAAGGCGGCCCTGTACCCGGATGAGCAGTATATTGCCGACGGCTACTACTTCTTTGTTACCGACAAGAACGGCAAATACTACTACGGCAAGACCCCGGCCGAGCATCAGGCCAATGTAAAAACGGCGTTTTCTGTACAGTAAGACCCTGAAACGGGCGGGGCGCAGGCCCTGCCCGTTTTTTGCCTACAAAATCAACCGAGAGGAGCGTTTCTATGACCAGACCGGAACTGCTGTCCCCCGCCGGGGACCTGGAACGGCTGCAATATGCCATCCGCTACGGGGCGGACGCGGTGTACGCCGCCCTGACCGAATTCGGGATGCGGGCCGCGCCGGATAACTTTACCCCCGCCCAGCTGGAGGAGGGCTGCATCTTTGCCCACGCCCGGGGCAAGCGGGTTTACCTGACCCTCAACACCCTGCCCACCAATGCCGAACTGGACCGGCTGCCCCAGGCCATCGCCGATGCCCGGGCGGCGGGCGTGGACGGCTTTATCGTGGCCGATCTGGGCGTGCTGCGGATGGTGCAGAAGCTGGCCCCGGATGTGGAGATCCATTTTTCCACCCAGATGGGCATTACCAACCATGCCGCCGCCACCGCCGCCTTTGAGCTGGGTGCCAAGCGGGTGGTGCTGGCCCGGGAACTGTCCCTGGAGGACATCGCCACCATCCGGGCCAAAACCCCGCGGGAACTGGAACTGGAGGTGTTTGTGCACGGAGCCATGTGCATGAGCGTGTCCGGCCGGTGCCTGCTCAGCCAGTATCTGACCGAACGGGATGCCAATCGGGGCCAGTGCGCCCAGCCCTGCCGCTGGAAATATCATCTGGTGGAGGAGACCCGCCCCGGCCAGTTTATGGAGATCGGGGAGGATGAGAGCGGCAGCTACATCCTGAACGCCGACGATCTGTGTATGGCGCCCTTTATTGACCTGGTCTGCCAGGCCGGAGCCGACAGCCTGAAGATCGAGGGCCGCGCCAAAACGATGTACTATGTGGCCAGCGTGACCAGTGCCTACCGGCAGGCGCTGGATGCGTTCCTGGCCGCGCCGGACAACTTTCAGTGCCCGGACGCGGTGCTGGACGAACTGACCCGTATCAGCCACCGGCGGTATTCGCCCGGATTTTTCTTCGGCAGGCAGAACGCCCGCCAGAACACCCGGCAGGGCGGCTATATCCGGGACTGGGAGTTTGTGGGTGTGGTGGAATCCTGGCAGGACGGGGTGGCCCAGTGCACCCAGCGGGGCCGGATCGAGGCGGGTAAGCCGCTGGAGATCCTCACCCCCACCGGCCAGGTGCTGCGCCTGGCCCCCGAATGGCTGAAAAACGAGGAGGGGGAGAGCATCGCCGCCACCCCGCACGCCATGATGCGGTACACCATGCCGGTGGAGGAGCCGGTGCCCGCCCACTCGCTGATCCGCCGTTCCACCGGGGAGAAAGCCTGAACCAAACAGAAAACGGCCCGCTGCGGAAACCTTCTCCGCAGCGGGCCGTTCTTTTGTGCAAGCCGGGTTACTCGATGGGATCCCGGTTGATGTTGTACAGGTAGCTGTCCGACTTGAAGCTCTGGAAATTGTAGAGGATCAGCACATGCTCATATCCCTCGCTCTCGATCAGTTCGTCGATGCCGTAGGGATAGTTGCGCAGGTCCACCACGCCGATCTTGCTGTAGTTGGCGGTCAGGAACGGGGCAAAGCAGTTGCCGTAGCTGTCCTTTACCAGCAGGATGCTGCCCTCGCCATCGCCCTGGATCTCGCTGTAACCGTTGTTCCCGTACAGGAACGTGGCGTACTTGTCCACCACTTCCAGCTTGGCGGTGTCGTACAGGCCGCTGGTGCTCTTGGGGGTGCGCTGGCCGGGAACCGTTACGTCAAAAATGGTCATCTCGTTGTCCAGCGGGTAGTAGGTCAGCGCATCTGCCTTGGTATGCCAGTACCGGCTCTTGGAATAGCTGGTGCCCAGGAACTCCGGCACGTCCACACGGGTATGGCTTTCCGTGTCAAAGGGGGTCAGCCCCTGCTGGGCACAGAATTCCTCATAGGCCAGCTGCGCCCCGTAGGTGGTCCAATGATGGTCGGTGCGGTAGTAGATATACTCGTCCTTGTGCTCGGTAAAGGTACTGCGCAGGTCCAGCACGTTGCCGCCCGCGGCTTCCACCGCCGCAAAGGTCTGGTCCAGCCAGCTGTCTTCATCCAGCATCGGGGCCGCAAAGGGCAGCTTTTCCGGATAGATCGCGCTGGCCGACGGGGCAATCAGCACCGTTACCTTATCCCCGTGACGCTGGGCGAACTGTTCTACCGCCTTGATGTTGTTGGGCAGGGTGCGCTGTTCGGTGCGGGTCAGGGTGAACATCTCGGTAAACAGCTGCCGGTCCTTGCCGATCAGGATGCCGCCGATCTCGGCTTTCTGCAGCAGCAGGCTTTCGCTGCGGCTCTGCAGGTCGATCCAGCTGTCCCGCAGGGCAATCTGGTCCTTTACGTATTCGCCGTAGTCGGCGGTCCATTCGTTGCTGAACAGAGCCTGGAAGCTGAAAGCCGGCTTCTGGTCCAGCATGGTGTTTTCCAGCTCGGAAAATTCCCGGGTGGGCCAGCACATGTCCAGCACCATAAACCCGGTGATGAATACCAGGAAGCAGATCGCCGCAGGATAGGCGCGCAGCAGGCTGCCCAGTTGTTTCAGGCGTTCTTTCATGTCTGACTCACCCCCTTAGAAGTTGAAATACAGGAACGGGCTGCTGGTGGAACCCACGATATAGGCTACGCTCAGCACAAACAGCACGCCCAGCACCGTCAGGCGCACCCACTTGATGGGCTGGATCTTGTTCCAGATCTTCAGCGGCAGCGGGGTGCAGCACACCGCGCTGATAACCAGCAGCACCGCGTAGTTGCGCAGGAAATACAAACAGCTTACCCCGCCGGAGGGGATAAACAGCTTGGTGAACAGCGGCACAAGGCCCACGCCCGGCTCGTTGCCCACAAACAGCGCCCAGCCTACCACCACAAAGAACAGGGTGTAGACATGGGGCCAGATCCGGCCTTTTTTCAGGTACTTGAGCAGGAAGGTCTTTTCAATTATCAGCAGCACAAAGTAGTACAGACCCCACAGGATGAAGTTCCAGTTGGCGCCGTGCCAGATGCCGGTGAGCAGCCAGACCACAAAGATGTTGAAGATCTGGCGGGCCAGGCCTTTCCGGTTGCCGCCCAGGGGAATGTAAACGTACTCCTTGAACCAGCTGGACAGGGTAATGTGCCAGCGCCGCCAGAACTCGGTGATGCTGCGGGAGATATAGGGCAGGTTGAAGTTGTCCGGGAAGTCAAAGCCCAGCATCTTGCCCATGCCGATGCCCATCATCGAGTAGCCGGAAAAGTCAAAATACAGCTGGAACGAGTAGGCGATCAATCCCAGCCAGACCAGCGGGGTGGAGGCGTTCAGGATGCCGATGCCGGCAGCGGTTTCCACCGTACCGCTGTAGGTGCCGATCACATCGTGCCACAGCGCGCTGATGGTGTCCGCCAGCAGAACCTTTTTGGCTAGGCCGAAGATGAACAGGGCCACGCCCTCCTCGATCCGGTCCATGGTCACGCGGCCCTTGTAGATGTGCAGCCGCTCGGCCACGTCCCGGTATTTCACGATGGGGCCGGCGATCAGCTGGGGGAACATGACCACGTAGGCGCCGAAGTCGATGAAGTTATGCTCCGACGGCACCCCACGGCGGTATACGTCGATGGAGTAGCTCATGGTCTGGAAGGTGTAGAAGCTGATACCCAGCGGCAGCACCGACACCCCCTCAATGGTGGGGATGGTCAGACCGGCCAGGGCGTTGATGCTGGTGATGATAAAGTTGGTGTACTTGAAGAACACCAGCATGGACAGGCTGCCGATGATGGCAAACAGCAAAAAGCCCCGGCGAGCGGCGGTGCTTTTGTCAAAGCGCTCCATCCCCAAACCGGCGATGTAGTTGATCAGGATGAGCACCACCATGATGGGGAAGAACTTGACCTCGCCCCAGGAATAGAATACCAGGCTGCACACAAACAGCACGGTGTTTTTCAGCTTGGGGGGCGCCAGATAGTACAGCAGCAGCGCAATGGGCAAAAACCGGAACAGGAACAAAACGGTGCTGAAAACCAATGGATTCACCTCACAGGATCAAAAGCGTTTTACTACAAAATACCGGCGCCAATCTGCGGGGATTGGCGCCGGTCAAGCCTTAGGGATTCAGGCGGCGGATCGGGCCGTCAGTTCAGGGCGCTGTCCACCGCGGTGTCGATGTCGGAATAGCTGGCGCCCTCGGTGTTGGCGATTACCATCACCACATAGTCGCCCTTGACCACGATGCGGGAATCCTTGGCCTGGGCTTCCTTCTCGGCAAATTCCGCATACATGCCGGTGGTCAGGCCGCTCTTATAGTTTTCCAGGTCGGCTTTCACGTCCTCGGCCTTGCCGGGCTGAGCCTGGATGGCCAGGATCAGCGCGCTGTTGGCGTTGTCGTTGCTCACCTTGCCGGAAAAGTCCGCCACATTGTCCATGTTCAGCATGACCTGGTTTTCCAGCGCAAAGTCGTCCAGCTCCCGGGGGTTGGTTACCGGGTTGGCGGCCTCGATGGCGGTCACGATGTCATCCAGATTGTAGGCGGAGGTGCCGGACGCGGCGGCAGAGTCGGACGCGGCGGACTGGGATGCCGGCGCGGAGGAATCCTGCGCCGGGGCGGAAGAGGAAGAATCGCTGCCGCAGGCGGCCAGAGAAACGGCCAGCAGAGCCGCAGCCAGGGACAGACAAATCAGTTTTTTCATAATGGCAATTACTCCTTTACCGAAATAAACGCTATGGAACATATGGTACACTATTCCAGCAGACAATGCAAGGACTTACCGGAAGTATTTGCGAAAATTTCGCCGTCTATACCGGCAGCCCTGTATTCACAATACGAACGGCCCGCCGCAAATATTGCACACCGGCCCCTCCGCGCCCTTGACACACAGCGTCTGCTGCCGTAAGATGAAAGGGCAGAAAACCGGATTTTTGCCGGTTCTTCCTATTTATAATAGCAATTCGACAAAGTGAGGCATTTCATGCGCAATCAAAAGACCCGCCAGGTGGCGCTTTCCGGCCTGCTGTTCGCGCTGGCCATGGCGCTTTCCTTTGTGGAATCCACCATCACCCCGCTGCTGGGCCTGATGCCCGGCATCAAGATCGGCCTGTCCAACATCGTGGTCATGTACGCGCTGTTCTTTATGGGATTTGGCCCGGCGCTTACCCTGGCCGTGCTCAAGGCTTTTTTTGTGCTGCTTACCCGGGGCGCAGTGGCCGGCATGCTGTCGCTGTGCGGCGGTCTGCTGTCGCTGGCTGTTATGGCGATCCTCTACCGGCTGCCCCGCCGCCCTACCTGGTTCATCCTGTCGGTAAGCGGCTCGCTGGCCCATAACATCGGCCAGCTGCTGGGGGCCAGCGTGATCCTGTCCAGCAATCTGGCCCTGGCCTATGCACCGGTTCTGATCATTTCCGGCCTGCTTATGGGCGCTGCTACCTCCGGCAGCCTGTCCGCTTTGCTGCCCGCCCTCAGCCGCCTGGGATTCAAGACGGATCCAAGGTAAAAGATCCGAGAAAAACTTGAAAAATAATAAAGATTCCTATTGACAATGCCCTTTTTCCATGCTATTATAAGCACATAAAAGGAACGGTTCCTATTTAGCGGAACCGAATGCACAAAATGAATCCAACAATCAGGAGGAAATAACAATGGCTAAGTTTGTTTGCACCGTTTGTGGTTATATCGCCGAGGGCGCTGCGCCCGAGTTCTGCCCCGTCTGCAAGGCTCCCAAGGACAAGTTCGTGGAGCAGAAGGAGAACACCTACGTGACCGAGCACGTGGTGGGCATCGCCAAGGAGGGCGTTCCCGAGGATATCGTGGAAGGCCTGCGCATGAACTTCAACGGCGAGTGCAGCGAGGTTGGTATGTACCTGGCCATGAGCCGTGTGGCTGACCGTGAGGGCTACCCCGAGATCGCCGAGGCCTGGAAGCGCTACGCCTTTGAGGAGGCTGAGCATGCTGCCAAGTTCGCCGAGCTGCTGGGCGAGGTTCTGACCGACAGCACCAAGAAGAACCTGCAGATGCGTGTTGACGCCGAGTGCGGCGCCTGCTCCGGCAAGATGGATCTGGCCAAGAAGGCCAAGGAGCTGGGCCTGGATGCCATCCATGACACCGTGCACGAGATGGCCAAGGACGAGGCCCGTCACGGCCGCGGCATGGCTGGTCTGCTGGAGCGTTACTTCGGCTAATCCTGCTTCGCGCCCCGCAAGCCGCGCGCAGCTGTAAACCGAACACCAGATAAGACAAAAGCAGGGCCCGCACCCTTTGTGGTGCGGGCCCTGCTTTTTGCTGTTTGAAAATGACAACTTTTTTTGTCAAACCTGTTGACAAGGATAGTTGTCATTGCTATACTGATGATGACAAGAAAAGTTGTCAAAATGCCGGCCGGCATAGCTGGAAAGGAGTGGTGGATTTGCCGCTTGCAAACCGCGTGAAGGAACACAGGGCCCGCCTGGGCATCAACCAGCAGGAGCTGGGGCAGCGGATCGGGGCTTCCCGCCAGACGGTAAGCCTGATCGAGCGGGGGGATTATAACCCCTCCATTACCCTGGCGCTGCGGATGGCCCGGGAATTCGGCGTCCCGGTAGAGGAGATTTTTGCTTTGGAAGGGGAGGATACCCATGAATAAAACGGTAAAATTTGTGCTGATGATACTGGCGTCCATGGTGGTGGGCGGTGTGCTGGGTTTTGGCGTGATCTGGTTCGGCATGGACGGCCTGACGGCGGACATGGTGGAAAAACTGGAAAACAGCCTGGCGCTGGGCGTACCGGTGGTGCAGGCGCTGGCCATCCTGGTATGCAGCCTGACAGCGGCTTCGTACATGAAACGGGCGCGCCGGTTTGCCGCCGCACTGGATACCGGCGACGAAGACCAGGCCGAACCGGCTTTGCGGGCCGCCGATATGGCGATCAACCTGCTGGAGATGCAGCAGATACTGGTGATGTTCCTGCTGCCGCTTTCTTTGACCCAGGTGGGCCTTTCCCTGCTGGCAAGCAGCGTGCTGGTGGTGGTCAGCATGCCGCTGGTGATTCTGGGCCAGGGCCGCATCGTGGACTTTATCCGCCGTATCAACCCGGAAAAACGGGGGGATGTGCGGGATCTGAAGTTCAACAAGGAGTGGTACAACAGCTGCGACGAGGCCGAGCGCCAGAAGATCGGCCGGGCCTCGTACCGTACGGTGCTGGCCACCCAGATGGTGCTGGTGGCGCTGCTGGTGGTTGTTGTGATCGTGCGCCTGCTGGTGCCGGGGGATAACCTGGCCGCCTGGTGCCTGCTGGCTGCGATCCTCACACTCAAGATCAGCTTTTGGGCAGGCTGCAGCCGCGCCGAAAAGAAAGGGGGAGAGGCGCTTTGATCTGTACGGTGACCCTGAACCCCTCGCTGGATTATACCGTGGAACTGGAGCAGCTGCAGCCCGGCGGCCTGAACCGCACCCGGACGGAGAGCGTGCGTCCCGGCGGTAAAGGACTGAATGTGGCCCTGATGCTGAACCGCCTGGGGCAGCCGGTGCGGGCGCTGGCCTTTGCGGCCGGGTATACCGGCCACATGCTGGCCGGGCAGCTGGCCGACGCGGGCCTGCCCGCGGAGCTGCTCTGGGCCCGGGAGGGCATGACCCGCATCAACGTGAAGGTCAAGGCCGGCGAGGAGACCGAGATCAACGGGCGCGGGCCGGTGCTGGGCCCCTCCCATCTGGAAGAACTGGCTTCCCGCCTGGCGGTGCTGGAGGAGGGCGACTGGGTGGTACTGGCCGGCAGTCTGCCGGCCGGTCTGCCGGATGACACCTACGCCCGCCTGCTGATGCCGCTGACGGCCCGGGGGGTGCGGGCTGTGGTGGACGCAGAGGGCGCGGTGCTCAGCGCTGCGCTGACGGCCCATCCGTTTCTGATCAAGCCCAACCGCCCGGAACTGGAGGCTCTGGCAGGCCGGGCACTCTCCACCCGGGAGGAACTCTTCGACGCTGCCCGCACCCTGCAGGAAAAAGGGGCGGCCAACGTGCTGCTCTCTCTGGGCGGTGAAGGGGCCGCCCTGCTTACCTCTTCGGGCGAAAGGCTGTTCTGCCCCGCGCCCCAGGGCAAGGCAGTGGATACCGTGGGGGCCGGAGATTCGATGGTGGCGGGCTTTTTGTCCGGCTGGCTGACCACCGGCCGGTGGGCGGAAGCCCTGCGCATGGGGGTGGCAGCAGGCAGTGCCTCCGCATTTTCTCCCTGGATCGCCCGCCGGGAACAAGTTTGGGCATTGTACGACAGTGTTCTAATATGATACAATAAAAGCAGCCGATCCCTGACCCGGGCACCGGCTGCTTTTTATATTGCTTACCGGGCTGCGGCCCGATGATGAAAACAGGGGGTATCTATGCAGATAACCGACCTACTCAGCGCCAGCCGGATGCGGCTGCATGTGGCTGTGGCGGATAAACAGGACGCGCTGGATCAGCTGATCGCGCTCACACGGCAGGACGGCCTGCTGACCGATTCCGACGCTTTTCGCCGGGCGGTGCTGGAGCGGGAGGAGCAGGTGAGCACCGCCATCCAGGAAGGCATTGCCGTCCCCCATGGGCGGGGCGCCTCGGTACGCCGTACCGGCCTGGCGGTCATGACCCTGAACCGGGGCGTGGAATGGGGCGCCATGGACGGGCAGCCCTCCGATCTGCTGTTCCTGATCGCCGCCACCGAGGACGGCACCAGCTATATGGAGATCCTGTCCCGGCTGATGAGCCTGCTTATGGACCGGGAGTTCCAAAAGCAGCTGCGTGCCGCTGCCACCCCGCAGGAATTTCTGGACGCGGTGGACAAGGCGGAACAGGCCCGTTTTGGTGAGGAAAAGCCCAAGGAAGACGCGCCCCGCATCCTGGCGGTCACGGCCTGCCCCACCGGGATCGCCCATACCTACATGGCGGCGGAAGCCCTGGAACAGGCGGCGTCCCACCTGGGGGTCACCATCAAGGTGGAGACCCGGGGCAGCGCCGGGGTACAGAACCGTCTGACCGCGGAGGACATCGAGACGGCCGACGGCATTATTCTGGCGGTGGACCGGACGGTGGATGAGGACCGTTTTGCCGGCAAACCGGTGCTCAAGGTACCGGTGGCGGACGGTGTGCACCGCCCGGCAGAACTGATCCAGACGGTACTGGACGGGCGCGCGCCGGTCATGCCTGCCGGAGCGAAACGGGCCCCGCTGGATGAACTGATCCAGCCGGCGGGCCTGCCCCGGGCCATCTACCGGCATCTGATGGAGGGTGTGTCCCACATGCTGCCCTTTGTTATCGGCGGCGGTATCCTGGTGGCGCTGGGATATCTGTTTGACGATCCGGCCCTGGGCGCGGTCACCTTTGGCCAGAACACCCCCATTGCCGCTTTCCTGACCATGCTGGGCCGCACCTCCATGAACCTGATGCTGCCGGTGCTGGCCGGGTACATTGCCCGCAGCCTGGCCGACCGGCCCGGCCTGATGCCGGGGCTTGTGGGCGGGGCGCTTTCCACCAGCGGCATAACCTTTGATACAATTTTCAACGGCACCGCGGCAGTGCCCTCCGGGTTTGTGGGGGCGGTGCTGGCGGGTTTTGCCGCCGGGTTGTTTATGCGGGCAATACGCCGTCTGTGCGATCACCTGCCCGACCGGATGGCAGGCATCAAGCCTACCCTGATCTACCCGATCACCGGCGTGCTTTTTATCGGCGTGTTTATGTGCCTGGTGGATCCCTTTGTGGGCGGATTCAGCGCCCGGCTCAGTGAGATGCTGAACAACATGAGCGGTGCCAGCCGCCTGGCGCTGGGCGCAATTCTGGGCGGCATGATGGCGGTGGATATGGGCGGCCCGGTCAACAAGGCTGCCTATGTGGCCGCCACCGGCGCTATGGCCACGGCCGTGGCCTCCGGCCTGCCGCTGACCAGCGCGGCTTACCGGATGATGGCGGCGGTTATGGCGGGCGGTATGGTGCCGCCGCTGGCGCTGGCCCTCTGCGCCACCTGCTTCCCCCGGCTGTTCACCCAGCAGGAACGGCGCATTGCCCCGGTCAACTATCTGCTGGGGCTGTGCTTTGTTACCGAGGGTGCGGTACCCTTCGCGGCGGCCGACCCGCTACGGGTCATTCCCGCCTGCGTGCTGGGCGGCGCGCTGTCCGGTGCGCTGTCCATGTTCTGGGGCTGCACGCTGCCCGCGCCGCACGGCGGGGTGTTAGTCTTCCCGCTGGCGGGCAACCCCAGATGGTATATGCTGGCGCTTCTGCTGGGTACCGTGGCGGCGGCGCTGGTTCTGGCGCTGCTGCGCCACCATCGCGGCACGGCCAAAGCCCATCGATGACCAAAACAGAAAAACGCCCCGCGTTCGCGCCGTTTCCGGCGGCAAACGCGGGGCGTTTTCTATTTCTGTATCAGGCTTCCTGCTCGCAGTAGATGCAGCGCAGAACGCCGTCCGGTGCGCGGTGGAACAGGTGCTTTACCCCCTCCTCCACGCCGGTGATGCAGCGGGGGTTCGGGCAGTGCATTTCCACCAGTTCCTCGTTGCAGGCGGGCTTGTCCGCCAGGGGCTTATCGGTCAGGCCCAGCAGGGTCATGATCAGGGCCATGCGCACATACACACCGTTCTGCGCCTGCTCAAAATAGGCGGCCCGGGGATCTTCGTCCACCTCCAGGGTGATCTCGTTTACCCGGGGCAGGGGATGCAGCACCGCCAGATCCGGTTTGCCCAGCGCCATCTTGTCCGGGGTCAGGATATAGCTGTCCTTCAGGCGGCGGTACTCGTTGGGATCGGCAAACCGCTCCCGCTGAATACGGGTCATGTACAGCACATCCAGCTGGGGCATGGCTTCTTCCAGGCTGGTGGTCTTTACGTAGCGGCAGCCGCTGGGCTTGAGCACGTCGTTGTAGATATAATCCGGCACACGCAGCTCCTTGGGGCTGATGAGCACGAATTTGGTGTTGGGATACCGCACCATGGTGGTGATCAGGCTGTGCACCGTGCGCCCGAACTTCAGATCGCCGCACAGGCCGATGGTCAGCCCGTCCAGCTTGCCGCAGCGGCGGCGGATGGTCATCAGGTCGGTCAGGGTCTGGGTAGGATGCTCGTGCCCGCCGTCACCGGCATTGATCACCGGAATCCGGGAGTACATGGAAGCCCGCAGCGGCGCGCCTTCCCGGGGATGACGCATGGCAGCAATGTCCGCATACCCGCTGACCACCCGGATGGTGTCGGCTACGCTCTCGCCCTTGGAGGCGCTGGAGGAATCCGCGCTGGAAAAGCCCAGTACGCTGCCGCCCAGGTTCAGCATGGCGGCCTCAAAACTCAGCCGGGTGCGGGTGCTGGGCTCATAGAACAGGGTAGCCAGCTTCTTGTGCGCACACACATCCTGGTATTTTTCCGGCGCGGCGGCAATGTCGTCGGCCAGATCCAGCAGATCGTGCAGCTCGTCCAGAGAGAAGTCCAGCGGATTGATGAGATGACGCATACTAACAGTTCCTCCCGTTGTTGGTTTGGCACGGCGCAAAAGGCCGCCCTCAGAATTTTTTTCGAAGGATCGAAAAATCAAAGAAGTTGGTATAGTAGCCCAGACTGCGCATAACCGGCAGGCACAGGCGGGTGTAGCTGACCTCATCCAGCAGCAGCAGCGCCTCGCCGGAGGAAAGCTCCATCAGCCGGCGCATACCCGGCTCACCGTAGGCGGCCTGCACCCGGGTGGTGGTGCTGGTCACAACCTGGCCGCATTCCCGCTTGAGCATGTCGAACACCGGCTCGGTCATGTCCAGCTGCAGAGGACTGGTGCCCCGGAAGATGGAAAGCGGGAAGTAGTCAATGCAGAAGATCACCGGCTTTTCGTCTGCCAGCACCCGCTTGTGCACCCGCACAGTCTGGGCGCCGGGCTCGATCTCCAGCAGGCGGGCCAGCGGCTCATCCGCAGGCAGAATGTCCACCCGCACGTGATCGGTGTGGGGGGTATGCCCCGCCGCCGCAATCATGGAGAGAAACTCCACCTTCTGGTCCAGCCGGTTGGGCAGATGCACCACATTCCGGTGGATCACCGTGCCGATGCCCCGGACCCGTTCCACAAAACCAGCCCGCTCCAGTTCGCCCAGCGCGTCCCGCACCACCGTGCGGCTGACCCCCATCCGGGCGGCCAGCTCCACTTCGGCCGGCAGACGGGCCGCATGGGCAAAGCAGCCGGTGCGCATCTCCTCCGCCAGGGTCTGGGCCAGCTGGCTGGAAAGTACGGCACCTCCCAGCGGCACGCCGCTATTCTTTTCTTCCTGCATAGATCCGCCTCCGCTTTCACTCTGCGGCCCCCGGCCGCACGTTCTTCCCAGTATAGCACATTTTGTCTCTTTGTGGGAGAAAAATCTGAAATTTTTCTTCTGCCTTATGCCAGCAGTTCGGTCAGAATGCTGTTCTGGATAATCAGCCCGGCGGGTGTCAGCCGCAGCGGACCTTCGCCCGGCTGGGCATAGCCTGCCTGCTGGCACCGCCGCCAGAAGGCTCTCTGCCGTTCGTTCAGCCGCACACTGAACCGCCGGGCCAGTTCCTCCTCGTCCAGCCCCTGGGTCAGCCGCAGACGCAGCATGATGTAGTCCTCGCCGTCGCAGCCGCCGTCCTCCACCGGCCGTGCCGTGCCCTCGATAAAGGCCCGGGTGTCGCCCGGCCAATAGAAGCGCTTCCGGTTCAGGCAGCTGTGGGCGGCAGGGCCCAGGCCCAGATAATCCTGACAGTCCCAGTACAGCAGATTGTGCTGCCCTTCATAGCCCGGTCTGGCAAAGTTGCTGATCTCGTATTGCCGGTAACCGGCCGCCGCCAGTTGTTCCACCGCGTACAAATAGAAATCCGCGGCTTCATCCGGGTCGGGCAGGCCCTCGGGCGTGTGCCGGGCAAAAGCGGTGCCCGGTTCAATTTTGAGCAGATAGGCCGAGATATGGGTGCAGCCGCCCTCTGCCAGCAGGTCCAGCGTCCGGTCAAATTCCTCCCGGGTGTAGCGGGGCAGCGCCAGCATGATATCCCCGCTGATGTTGGCAAAACCCGCCTGCCGGGCCCAGGCCAGTGCCTGCCGGCTCTGGGCCGCCGTGTGGGGGCGTCCCAGCCGGGCCAGGCTCTCGTCGTCGGCGGTCTGTACCCCCAGGCTCAGCCGGTTGACCCCCGCCTGGCGGAATCCCTCCAGTTTGGCCGGATCCACCGTTTCAGGATTGGCTTCCAGGGTGACTTCCCCCTCCGGAACCGGCGCGGCAGCCCGGATCAGCGCGGCTGCCTGGTCCGGCCGCAGCAGGCTGGGGGTGCCGCCGCCAAAATACAGGGTATCCGGCCGCAGAGCGGTGCAGTCGCAGTTGCAGATGCGCTCCATCTCCCGCAGCAGGGCCGCTACATAGGCATCAGGAACTTCTTTCTGACCGCCCCGGCTGTAAAAATCGCAGTACCGGCAGCGGGCCAGGCAGTAGGGAATATGCAGATACAGGCCAAGGCTCATCCGGATGGGCCCTCCTTCATAAAAAATTCATGCTTTGTTTATTATAAACCTTTTGCTTTTTCCGTCAAACAGGATATAATAATGACAATGATCCAAAAAATCGGGTCAGATCCAACCAATCCATACAAGCCCGCGTCCCTGCGCGGGGCGCGAGAGCAAGAGAGGTGCGAGAATCATGAATGAAATGTATGAACAGGAACAGCGCCAGTACGCGTACGGCGGCGTTGAAACCCTGAATAATTATGTGAGCAAGACCTTCGGCTGGATGTTCGGCGGTCTGGCGCTCACCGCGGCTGTGGCCTTTCTGGGTTACGCCAGCGGCCTGACCTGGAACCTGCTGCTGAGCGGCGGCACCATGTTCCTGCTGCTTATCACCTTTGCCGAGCTGGGCGTGGTCATGTATCTGTCCGCCCGGATCCATGCCATGCAGGTGGGCACCGCCCGGGCGCTGTTCTTTGTGTACTCGGCGCTGAACGGCCTGGTGTTCAGCATGTATTTCTTCCTGTTTGAGCTCAGCAGCATGGCGCTGGCCTTTGTGGCTGCCGCAGCCTACTTCGGGCTGATGGCGGTATATGGCCACTTCACCAAGCGGGATCTTACCAGCTGGGGCCGGATGCTCTCCATGGGCCTGATTGCCCTGCTGGTCGTGGGCATGTTCAGCATGCTGTTTGGCTTTGGCTTCTCCGGTGTGCTGTACAGCGCGCTGGGCATTGCGCTCTTCCTGGGCCTGACCGCCTACGATACCCAGAAACTCAAGGATTACTACTTCGCGTTCGGCGGCAACAGCGAGATGGCGGCCAAGGCTTCCATCTTCGGTGCGCTGAACCTGTACCTGGATTTCATCAACATCTTCCTGTTTGTGCTGCGCTTGGTGGGCCGCAACCGGGACTGATTACAAGGATAAAAAGGGGCCGTCCGGCAACTGCCGGACGGCCCCTTTTTGCACCGCAAAAATTTTTTTAAAAAAATTTAAAAAAAGGCTTGCATTTTCTCAAAACCCGTGGTATAGTATAAATCGCCCCGCAGGACGGGGTAAACAAAAAAGCGTAATCGCGGTTCGCCGCGTTTACATATATGCGGATGTGGCGGAATTGGCAGACGCGCTAGATTCAGGTTCTAGTGGGGGCAACTCCATATGGGTTCAAGTCCCTTCATCCGCACCATGGCGAGTGTTCTTATAGCATTTGAAAAGCTGTAAGAACACTCGTCTTTTTTTGTTGTTTTCATCCGGCGATTTCGGCTGGGATGTAGTTGACGAACACACCCTTCCGGGTATTGACGGTCACATCAGGGATGGGCAGGGGCAGCATTTTAGGGATTATGATTTCTCCAACGCAGTTATAGTGGATGCGAAGCCGCTGCTCCCACACACCATCAATTTTCTCCGCATTATAAACCTCGATCTTCTCAACCAATTCGTTGAGCATCCGAGGCGTGAGCTTGCGTGTGCGGGTGTACTTTCGCACCAAAGAGATGAACATATCCGTGGTCATGGCCTGGCTGCTCTGCTTCTCGATTTCGGAACGGAGCTTTTTGATTTTCTCCGCCAGTTCCTTTTGCTCGTCCTCATACCGTCCGGACATTTTCGCAAAACGGTCATCGGAGAGCTTGCCGGAAACATTGTCCTCATAGATGCGTTCAAACAGCCCGTCCAGTTCCTCATCACGGGCAAGCAGGGCCTTCAATTCCTTCTCCTTTAGCTTACGGTCGGTTTCCGCCGCTTGCTGGGAGTGCCCGATCACCGCTTTCAGAAATTCGTCCTCATAGAGGCTGGCGAACTTCGTCAGGCGACGGATTTCACCAAGCACCACCTGTTCCAGAAAATCTACTCGGACATAGTGGGTGGAAGTACAGCTCCCACGGTTGCCCTTATAGTTGGAGCAGTTGAAATACTTGATCTCCGGGTTTCCCTGATTGAAATGGAAGTGAAGATTGCATCCGCAGTCAGCACAGACCAGAAGGCCGGAGAACATGTTGTGCTCGCCTTCGTTGGTGCGGCGCTTGCGGATTTTTCCCCGCTTCTGCTGCACCTGCTCAAATACGGACCGTTCGATGATCGGCTCGTGGACGTCCTTGAAGATGACCCAATTCTCACGGTCATTCTCCAACCTCTTTTTGTTCTTGTAGGATTTGGAGTAGGTCTTGAAGTTGAGAATGTCACCGCAATACTCCTGCAAAGACAGGATTTTGGTCACGGTGGAACTGTTCCCCTTGGTAGCGGGCTGCTGCTTGCCCTTTCCGGGGCGCTTGATGCCTTTCTTTAGCCAATAGGCACGCGGGGTAAGGATTTCATCCCGCTCAAGCTGAGTGGCAATCTGCTCCGTTCCATAACCCTCCAGGGTCATACTGTAAATCCGTCGAACTACCTGGGCGGCTTCGTCATCTACGATCCATCGTTTTGGGTTGTTGGGGTCTTTGATGTACCCGTAGGGAGGCTGGCCCATCGGCTCGCCTGCATTTCCCTTGATCTTGTTGCTGATACGCCGCTTCTTGCTAATGTCTGCGCGGTATATGTTGAGGAAAACTACCGTTGTCAGGGAATTGCAGGAAAGCTGCTGGAATATGTTTGTGAGGATATGCGTTCATTTGGCCTGGAAACCTTATATCTCATTACAGACCACACAGGCTTCTATGAGCGCTACGGATGGAAGTTCCTATGTATGGCGCAGGGCGATGGTGAGGTAGATTTGTCGAGGATGTATGTTTATGATTTGAAATAGAAACGGTTATCGTTAAAAATTAGACATTAGACTACATCCAGCTTGGTATCCCACTTTTTGATTGTAGTATTAGTAGAGGGGAAAAGGGTTGGGGAGAGACGATAGCAAGCACAGCAAGCGAGTACCCGCTTGCGATTTTTGGCTTTAGGGAACCCTCCCCCTAAACCCGAAAAATGCTTGTTGGGAACATCCCAAACCCTGATACGAAAAGAGGCGAGATACCACGATGGCAAACCGAAAACGAAATATCCAGGTGAAGTTCTATGTGACCGCCGAGGAAAAGGAACTGATGGAACAGAAGATGGCCCAGCTCCAGACAAAGCGGATCGGCGCCTACCTGCGGAAGATGGCGATTGACGGATATATCATCTAGGTGGACACCAGGGACATCAAGGAGATGAACAAGCTCCTGTCCGCCATTGGCCGGAACATCAATCAGATCGCCAAGCGGGTCAACGCCGGAGGTCCCACCTATCAGGCCGACATGGAGGAAATCCGGGAAAGGCTGGATCAGATATGGCAGTTACAAAGACGCATCCTATTAAGTCAACGCTGAAAGCGGCGATTGACTATATCTGCAACCCCGACAAGACGGATGGGAAACTGCTGGTGTCCTCCTTCGGCTGCGCCGCCGAGACCGCCGACATTGAATTTGAATGGACACGCCGCCATGCTATTGACAAGGGCACGCACTTGGGCCGCCACCTGATCCAAGCCTTTGAGCCTGGGGAGGTCACGCCAGAGGAAGCCCACCGGATCGGCATGGAACTGGCACGGGAGGTCCTGGGCGGCAAATATGAATTTGTCCTCACCACTCACATTGACAAGGATCACGTCCATAATCACCTGATTTTCAATGCGGTCAGCTTCACCGACCACAAGCACTACCATTCCAACAAGCGCAGCTATCACGAGATACGCCGGGCCAGCGACCGGCTGTGCAAAGAACACGGCTTGTCCGTCATCGTCCCTGGCCGGGATAAGGGTAAGAGCTACATTGAGCATCAGGTTGCACAGAACGGCACCAGCTACAAGGCAAAGCTGAAAGCCGCCATCGACCGGCTGATCCCCGTATCCTCCAGCCTGGAAGATTTGCTTGCCCGGTTACAGCGGAAAGGGTACGAGATCAAGCGAGGAAAGTATATCTCCGCCAGGGCGCCGGACCAGGAGAGGTTCACCCGGCTCAAAACCCTGGGCGCCGATTACACGGAAGAAGCCGTTGTCTCCCGCATTGCCGGAGGCCTCCGCCCCTCCAGACAGCCCCAGCAGCGCAGCGGGAAGGTCAGCCTGCTCATTGACATTCAGAACAATATCAAGGCCCAGCAGAGCGCCGGATACCAGCGGTGGGCGACCATCGAGAATCTGAAACGGGCGGCCGCCACTATGAACTTTCTCACCGAACACGGCATCGGCAGCTATGAGGAATTGGTAGAACGGTGCGACGCCGTTGCCGCCGCCTCCATCCGTACCAGGGAAAGCCTGCGGGATACGGAACAGCGGATCGCCGACCTTGCCCTCCTGGGAAAGCAGCTTAACACTTATCGCAAGCTGAAACCTGTCTATGACCGATACAAGGCATCAAAAGACAAGGTAAAATTCCTGCGCGGCTTTGAGAGCGAGATTATCTTATTCGAGGCGGCAGCCAGGGAAATCAAAAAGGCCGGGCTCGCCAAACTTCCTTCCTCCGAAAAGCTGAAAGCAGAATTGGACGGACTCTCCGCCCGCAAGACCGCCCTGCAAACGGACCTTCGGAAGATACGGCGGGAGGAAAAGGAGTATGACACCCTCCGCCAGAATGTGGACGCCCTGCTGGAAAGGCCGAAGGAACAGGAACAGGAACAGCAGCGGCAGCGGAGCAACGACTTGGAGTAACGGGGATTGGGCGCTTTTTACAGTCTTTGCAAAACCCCTGGGCGCATGGTTATCCGGCTGATATAATGGAACCAGGAATGGAGGTGCTGACTGTGACGAAATCCGAAGTAATCAAAGAGTTTTTCAAGAAAAGCGTGTTGCCCGTGGCGGTGGCGGTTTTGCTGTACTGTATTTTCAAATCCGCCTGCACAAAAGATGGAGTCACCGACTATGTATGGCTGTTCATCCTTTGCGGCCTGCCTTTTGGCATCCCACGGATGTTTGCCTGGATCGTGCCGGGCGGCTCTTTGGGAACCGCCCTTCCGTTGTTTCTGCTGAACTTTATTATTGGCGGAGTGATCGGCGGTTTCGTCCTGGTCTGGCGACTGCTGGTGGCTGCCTGGTATATTCCCTTGACCATCTATCGCCTATGGGACTGTGCAAAGAAAGTCCCCATGCAAAGGAGCGTGTACTATGAAGAATAGAGCGTGGAAATACTGTCGCCAGGCAGGATATGATGGAGATGACTGCGGAATACGGACACAGGAACTTTGGATCAATCAGTATATCTCCAAACATGGGCTTGTTTCTGTTGGTGAAAGCAAAGTTTTTGAAAGCGGAACAACCATAAACCGCCCCAGCCTTCAGGAGCTCATTCAAAAGGCAGAGGAACATGCTTATGATATTTTGGTCGTATCCGCTCTTGACCGTTTGGGGCGGGATTTATGGTCCGCTATGGAATATACAAAAAAGCTCCTGCGTATGGGAATCAGAATAATTTCCGCAAATGACAACACCGAAATCACCGAGAGGGATTTTGAAGAGATGGACAATTTTATAAAATCCATTTGCGAATGATCCACTATGGAAATGTGGAAAACGGCCGCTCCACCGATGGAAAACAAATATTTACGTCCCGATGGAAAAGCTGCCAGCTTTCCCACAGACCGCAAACACCGTTTCCCACAGCTCCGCCCCTTGACCGTTTACACACATTCCCACAGCGCCTACTACTGCTGCTGAAAATGAGCGCCATCACCGAAATGATGATGGCGCTCATTCTTTATCTCCGTATCCTTCTTCAGCAAGATTAAGTATATTCTTTTTTTCTTTCTGCGCATAGCGCATGGTCCAAGTGGCATTCAAGAATCTGTGAAAATCCAGTAATATCAACGGCTTGTAAGCAAGGCTTTTATCCAAATACTACTTCAGCGGTGAGTAAATGAGGCCACAACGAGATAAACCGTGTCAAAGGCCAGCAGCATCCACAGGGCGGGATTGCTCCACACGCCGCTACTCCCGCCGGCCTGACTTCTCTCGCGCTTCCGTCCCCGTCTTTTCAGCAGCAGGCGGATCCCTCCTGTCACTGCGATCACCACCGAGACAAACACCAGAGCCAGGATAGCCAGGGCACCAGGAGTGCCCGCCTGGCGCAGTAGCGGCAGCGCCTCAGCAATGCTGTTTCCGGCGATGTGCAGTCCGATGGACGTCCCCAATCCGTAGTGCAGGGCCGCATAGCCGAAAATCAATCCGCACCAGAAGGCGGACAACCCCTGATAGAGATCGTGGTGCATCAGCCCGAAGCACAGGGCCGACAGTAAAATGGCCTGCCGCGCACCCCCTGGCAGCAAGCGGCGCAGCACCACTCCTCGGTAGATCAGTTCCTCAAGGACAGGACCGACTATACAAATATATATTGCCAGCAGCGGTGTGGCGATTTCTTCTCCCACTGCCGCCGCTTGGGCGGTGAAGCCAACCAGGTTCCACACCCGCTCTAGAACCGGAGTAAGTACCATGACGGCAAGATTTCCACTCAGCGCCACACTTATGAGAAAAACCAGCGTGCCCAAAGAGGCCTTCTGGGAAGAGAAGTGAGGGGCTTCGCCGCTCACTAGTGAGGACCAGAGCAGGGGGATCGCCGATGCCACCGCGCAGCTAAGGAGCAGCACGATACCCTCCGGCAAGCCGGGAACAGAAGACAAAAGTTTTTGCAGTAACCCAAACAGCACGCTGTATGCGAATAAGCTGCACCACAGCCATGTCAAGCTGTGTAGCGGGGGAATCTTTTTGTTCATAACAACCTCCCATGCGGCCTTGGCCGCAAAATTTGGCCTAATTATAGCATATTCCCGTCGATTTGCGGGCAGCTTTAACAAATTTTAAGCTTTTTTTAAAATAGCTCCATATATGCATATATTGACTTAAAGTAAATAATCCTCTAATTTGTTTCAATTATAATTTACCTGCTTTGTTGGTAGCATAATATCAGGAGGTGATATTATGCAGACGGAGTTTCCAGAACGCTATATCACTCTGGGCTTAAAGATCGCATATTACAGGAAAAAGGCGGGGCTGACACAGGAGGTCCTTGCGGAGAGGATCGGGAAAAGTGTCGACTTCGTTGGTCAGGTAGAAGGGACGGGTACGATCCGTGGCGTATCTCTTGAAACACTGTTCAAGATCGCCCAAGTGCTGAAAATCTCGCCCTCCAAGCTGTTAGAGGATGACTAATCGACTGCGACGCAGCCAGAACAAAAAAAGAATGGGAGCGCCAACATCGGATAACTGCATCCGATGTTGACGCTCCCATTTTGCTTGATAAAAGGTGAAAATCCGGCGTTTTTCCTATGCAGAAACGCCCAGCCGCTCCACATAGGAAATCATACTGCCCTTACACGGAAAAGCTACTACAGGCGGTTTCTTCGCCTATTTTGAACCCTAATTCCCGCACTTTTTGGAACGGAGGGAAAGATAGTGCGGGCAGGACACCACCACCGCCCGGAAACTCTGCTTGCAGGGATGGACGCAGCCCTTGCAGAGCTTGTTATACTTGCGTCTGCCGTTCTCGCCCAGGAAGAACGCCCATTCCAGACGCCATTTTTTGCTTCGGCTTATAAGTCATGCTCCGGGGGCTTTTTCTGATGAGCCTTGTCCGGGGGCTTGCGCTCGCCGCACTCCCGTTTTGCGTCCTCCAGCCGTTCCCGGATAGAGGGCTTTTTCTCCGGTGTGGTCCTGCGCGCCTCATCCTGGGCTTTCTCCAGTTCCTCCCCACGGCGGCCGTTGTTGATGATCCCGTCAATCATCCCATAGTCGTCCTCCAGGGTCATTTCAGCGGTACGGAGAGGGTTCTCCGGCTCCACCGGCAAGGCGACGATCTGGCCGTTCAGGTTGATGAACTGCTCCGGCTGCTTGAAGTGCTCCATGTACTTTTGGTGGTGTAGTCCCAATCCTCCGGCAAGGACAGCATGAGGGACAGCAACCCCTTCGCTTTCAGCGACAGCGCCGTGTTTCGCAGATGATGGTTTGCCATCACCGTGTAGTCGCGGGTTTTCTCAATGCGAAATACCGCCATAATCTCACCTCCCTCCGGCGGTCTGGAAAAGTGTTTGTTTTCGGGGAAAAGATGACCTCTGTATCCAACGGATACCCGAAGGACAAATCACCTGCGCCTGCTTTCTAACAGGCAGCACAGGAAGAAAATAGAGGGATTTTCGCCCCTAATTGGCACACTAAATTTTAGGCGTAAAAAAGGGCGGCTGCCTTAAAACAGTCGCCCTAATGTGGGGGGATATACAAGATATTTTTCTGTTCGGATGCCCGAACACCATTGATATTACTGGTTTTTTCAAAAAGTTCTGTATCGCCACTCGTACCAGGCTCCCGGACACGAAAGTGTCCGGGAGTTTTTCTGTTGTTGCAAAGCTGTGCGGGCTGGCGGATAAAGAAAAATCCCGGATGCCAAAGCATCCGGGATTTTTGGAGCGGATGATGGGAATCGAACCCACACGGCCAGCTTGGGAAGCTGGAGTTCTACCACTAAACTACATCCGCATTTTGAAGTGCTTACATAGTATACCGCATTCTATGGCAAAAGTCAAATGGTTTCTTGTACCGGGCAAGAAAATCCGGTGCGGCGCTGGTCAACCGGTGCGGGGTGTGCTACAATACAGATGACCCCGCCCGACGGGGCGGAACAGAGAGGAAAACAGGTATGACCTATCGTATTGTACGCCAGAACGGTGATTCCATTGCGGTGCCGCAGCTGGTGTTTCATCAGCTGCCCAATGCCGACGAAGCCAGCGTGCGGGTGGCGCTGTATGTGCTGGCCACCGGCAGCACCGATCCCCGGGACATCGCCCATGCGCTGCATCTGAAAAGCCCCCGGGCGGCGGAAAGCGCCCTGCTCTGGTGGGCGGGCGCCGGTTTGCTGGAGGTGGTGCACCCGGAGGACGAGCCCGCTGCCGCGCCGGTGGAAAAGCCCCTGCCCACCATTGCCCAGATCAACGAGGCTTCGGTGCGGGACCCGATGATCGCGGTGCTCACCACCGAGACCCAGGCCGCGCTGGGCGTCTCGCTGGGGCACAGCGCCCTGCAGCAGTTGGTAGCGCTGTATCTGAATGAGGATTATCCCATCGATGTGATCCTGCCCTGTGCAGCCCATGTGGCGGGCTGCGGCCGCCATTCGGTGGCGGCGCTGCGGCAGGAACTGCGCCGTTGGCGTGCCGACGGGGTGGAGACCGGCGAACAGGCGGAGGCCTATCTGGAACGTCTGGCCCGCCGCCAGCAGAGCCAGAAGACCGTGGCCGAGATGCTGGGCCTTTCGCCCGAGCATCTCACCCTTACCGAGCGCACCCGCATTGCCCAGTGGAGCGAGGAATTCGGCTACGGGGAGGACATGGTGCGGGAGGCGCTTCTCCATGCGGGCGAGAAGCGGGAGGTGCGGTATCTGCACGGTATCCTGAAAGCCTGGCACGCCAAGGGCTGGCGTACGGTGCAGGATGTGCGGGGCAGCGGCGCGCTTACCGGCAGCAATGTACGGGCAGACCGGCCCGCCCCCAGCGGCCGGGATATCTTTCAGCGGGCGCCCGGCCGGGTGCGCCGCCTGAAACGGGAGGAATAAGCCATGCGTACCAAACAGGAACTGTTCCGTGCGGCCAAGGACCGCCTGGCCGAGCAGCACCAGCGGGCGCTGAGCCGGGCGCTGTACAACCGGCAGCAGGCCCAGGAAAAGCTGCCGGAGCTGGCCGGGCTGGAGGACGAAGCCCGGCGCTGCGGGTTTGAAGCGGCCCGTCTGGCCGCCACCGGCGCGGAAAAGGACAAGGTGCAGACCATGCTGGCCAAAGGAGACGAGATCCGTGCCCGCCGGGATGAGCTGCTGCGCGGTGCGGGGATTGACCCCGCCGGGCTGGAACCGGTGTATCAGTGCCCGGCCTGCCGGGATACCGGCCGCGTGAACGGCAATACCTGTGAATGCCTGATCCGGATGGCCCGACGGCTGCGCCGGGAGGAGATCGCGGCGTCCACCGCCCTGTCGGTGAGCCGGTTCGACGCGCTGGACCGCACCCTGTACCCGGATGTGTTCGACCCGGCGCTGGGGGATACCCAGCGCCATTACATGACCGAGTTGCTGGATCAGCTGGAAGAATACGCCAACACCTTTGACGAGCGCAGCGTCAGCCTGGTGCTGCGGGGCAACGCCGGTCTGGGCAAGACCCACGCGGCGCTGGCCATCGCCGGGATTGTGCTGGAAAAAGGCTATGACGTGGTCTATATCAGCGCACAGGAGCTGTTCGGCCGCCTGGAAAAGACCCGCTTTGAAGAGGACAACAGCCTGATGGAGGGCGTTCTGGAAGCGGATCTGCTGATCCTGGACGACCTGGGCACCGAGTATGTGTCCCCCTATATGCTCAGCTGCTTCTACACGATCCTGAATACCCGTATCGGCAACCGCCGGCCCACCATCTACACCACCAACATTGTGGACGGCACCGCCTTTGAAGCCCGTTACACCGAAAAGATCGCCAGCCGTCTGGGCGGCGAGTGTGAGGATTTCCTCTTTGTAGGGGAGGACATCCGCCAGCTGCGGGCCTGAGTGCCCGGCCAAGGAGGTTTATTATGTACCAGCCATCCGCCGACCGCTATAACCGCCTGCCCTACCGCCGCTGCGGCGCCAGCGGGCTGAAACTGCCCGTGGTTTCGCTGGGGCTGTGGCACAACTTCGGTGACACCGCCCGGTATGAGACCATGCGGGATATCTGCCTGACCGCCTTTGACCATGGGGTGACCCACTTTGACCTGGCCAACAATTACGGCCCGGAACCCGGCAGCGCCGAACGCAACTTCGGCCTGATCCTGCGGCGGGAGCTGGCCCCCTGGCGGGATGAACTGATCATCAGCACCAAGGCGGGGTACCTTATGTGGGACGGCCCTTACGGGGACGGCGGCAGCCGCAAATACATGCTGGCCAGCCTGGATCAGAGCCTGCGCCGGATGGGGCTGGAGTATGTGGACATCTTCTACCACCACCGGATGGACCCGGAAACTCCGCTGGAGGAGACCATGGGAGCGCTGGCCCAGGCGGTGCGCAGCGGCAAGGCGCTGTACGCGGGCCTGTCCAACTACAACGGCCCCACCCTGGAGAAAGCGGCGGCCCTGCTGGATGAGATGGGCTGCCCCTTTGTGATCAACCAGAACCGCTACTCGATCTTTGACCGCACAGTGGAGCAGAACGGCCTGCTGGAAACCGCCCGCCGTCTGCAAAAGGGCCTGATCACCTTCAGCCCGCTGGCCCAGGGCCTGCTCACCGACCGGTATCTGCACGGCATCCCGGAGGACAGCCGGGTGCGCACCGACGGCCGCTTCCTGAAAGAGGGCAACATCACCGAGGAAAAGCTGGCGCAGATCCGGGCGCTGAATGAAATTGCCGCGGCGCGGGGGCAGTCCCTGGCCGGGATGGCGCTGGCCTGGCTGCTGCAGAAAGAGGGGGTCACCAGTGTGCTGGTGGGGGCTTCCCGCCCGCAGCAGCTGCTGGAAAACCTGAAAGCCGCCGATGCGCCCGCCTTTACCGCCGACGAACTGGCCGCCATCGACCGGGCGGTCGGCCTGTAAGGCATTTTCACAGATAGAAACAGCCCCGGGCTGCGTCTTTGAAACGCGGCCCAGGGCCTTTTTGTTTTGGTATTGCAGCCGATCAGGTGGCCTGCAGTTCGCCGCGGCTGGCGGCTTTCAGGTAGGCGTTGATAAAGCCGTCCAGGTCGCCGTCCATGACCGCCTGCACGTTGCCGCTTTCGTAACCGGTGCGGTGGTCCTTCACCAGGGTGTAGGGCATGAACACGTAGCTGCGGATCTGGTGACCCCAGGCAATCTCTTTCTGCACGCCCTTGATGTCGCTGATCTTGTCCAGATGCTCCTGCTCCTTGATCTGATACAGCTTGGAAGCCAGCATCTTCATGGCGGTGTCTCGGTTCTGGAACTGGCTGCGCTCGGTCTGGCAGCTTACCACGATGCCGGTGGGCTTGTGGATCAGACGCACCGCGCTGGAGGTCTTGTTGATGTGCTGGCCGCCCGCGCCGCTGGAACGGTACACCTGCATTTCAATGTCCTCCGGGCGGATCTCCACCTGGATGCTGTCGTCCATTTCGGGCATGACCTCCAGAGAAGCAAAGCTGGTCTGGCGGCGGCTCTGGGCGTCAAAGGGGGACACGCGCACCAGCCGGTGCACGCCGTTCTCACCCTTCAGCAGGCCGTAGGCGTTGGGGCCCTCGATTAGGATGGAAGCGCTCTTCAGACCGGCTTCGTCGCCGTCCTGATAGTCCAGGGTGCTTACCTTGAAGCCGTGGGCAGTACCCCAGCGGTTGTACATGCGGAACAGCATGTCCGCCCAGTCCTGGGCCTCGGTGCCGCCGGTACCGGCGTGGAAGGTCAGGATGGCGTTGTTCTTGTCATATTCACCGGAAAGCAGGGTGATCATCTGCAGCTCGTCGATGGCGTGGGCCACCCCCTGCACCGCCTGCTCCGCTTCCGGGATCAGTTCCGGGTCGTTCTCTTCCTCGCACAGCAACAGCATGGTCTGTGCGTCCTCATACAGGCTCTTCAGCTTGGCGTACCGCTCCAGCTTGCCTTTCAGGCTGCTCATCTCGGCAAATACCTTCTGGCTGGCCTCGGTATCGTCGTAGAACCCGGGCATGGTCATCTTGTTCTCCAGCTCGGCCACACGCTTTTCGCTGGCGGAGATGGCAAGCGCCTCCCCCAGGTCGGCCACGGCGGTCTCGTAGCCGCCCAGCTGCATTTTCAGTTCGTCTATGGTGATCATGGGCACCTGTCCTTTCCGCGGGCCCGCGGGCCCGTTCGAGATTCATTTTGTCAATCAGATTTAGTATATCGAAAAAAGTTTACAAAGTAAAGACGGATTTTTCATGATTTGGCCCGCCGGAACGGGGGATTCGTTTTGCTTTTTGTCCCCCTTTGCGGTATAATAACACAAAACAAGCGTTTTACCCGCTGCGGAGGGAATTTGTATGTACGATTATACCGGCCAGAAATGTGCCGTATGCCAGAAGGCTTTTGAACAGGGGGACGACATCGTTGTCTGCCCGGAGTGCGGTGCGCCTTATCACCGTGATTGCTACGAAAAAGCCGGCCATTGCCTGTTTGAGGACCGGCATGCCCCGGACTTTGAATGGAAGCCCGCCCCGCCGCCGGAGGAACAGCATTTCCACCGGCCCCGTCGGGAGCCCACCGGCGTCTGCCCGGCATGCGGGGCCCAGAACCCCGCCGAGGCGCTGTTCTGCCGCAGCTGCGGTGCGCCCATGCATGAGACCGAACCGGAACAGTCCGGCCAGCACAGCGCTGCCGGTCCCCGGTATCAGGCGGCGGGCCCTGCCCGTCCCCAGCAGACGGAGGCACAGCAGGAACAGACCTATGTGCAGATGGAGTTTCCGGTGCAGCCGGACGAAAAGCTGGACGGCATCGAGGCCCGCTACTGGGCGGCCTATGTGGGCAACAATGCGCCCATCTATCTGCTGAACTTCAAACGGATGGAGGTCAGCGGCCAGAAAACCGGCATGAGCATCAGCGCGCTGCTGTTCGGGCCGCTGTACTTCTTCTATCGCCGGGTATGGGGGGCGGCAGTGGCCTTCGGCGCGCTGAGCCTGCTGCTCTCGGCGCCCTCGGTGCTGCTGATGCTGCAGATTGCCGGGCATCCGCTTTTTGCCTGGATGGATCCGAACGTGCTGCAGATCCTGTCCAACGTGGCCGCGGGTCTGCGGGCCGCCATGATGCTGTCCTGCGGGCTGTTCGGTACCTATTTCTACCGCCGGGAGGCCGGGCGGCGTATCCGCCGCCTGCTGGACGGCTGCCCGCCCCAGACTGAGGTGCGGGAACAGACGCTGGCCGCGGCGGGCGGTCCCAGCCTGGTGGCGCTGATCCTGGCGCTGGGCGCTGTGGTGGCGCTGGCCATGCTGGAGTTCTTTATGCTGATGTCCTCGCCCTCGGTGGGCACCCTGCTGAGCTGGCTGGGCATCTCCGGTACCATGTTGTAAGGCCGGCTTTCTGCCGGTAGAGATAAAACGGATAGAAAAGAAAAAAGGACGGTATAGCATTATGCGAGTGACCAAAGCCATCATCCCGGCCGCCGGGCTGGGTACCCGGGTTTTGCCCGCCACCAAGGCCATGCCCAAGGAAATGCTGCCCATCGTGGACAAGCCTGCCATCCAGTATATCGTGGAAGAGGCGGTGGCCGCCGGTATTCAGGACATCCTGATCATCACCGGCCGCAATAAGGACATTATTGAGGACCACTTCGACCGTGCCCCCGAACTGGAGACCGCGCTGGGCCGCCCCGGCAAGGAGAAGGCCCTGGAGGAATGCCTGGGCATTGCCGGCATGGCCAACATCTTCTTTGTGCGCCAGAAGCAGACCCTGGGCCTGGGGCATGCGGTGCTGATGGCCAAGCCCTTTACCGGCGATGAGCCCTTTGTGGTCATGTACGGCGACGACGTGATCATGGGCGAAGACCCGGTGGCCGGCCAGCTGATCCGGGCCTACGAGGCCTACGGCCGGGCTGCGGTGGGCATCAAGGAGGTGCCCAAGGCCGATCTGCAGAAGTATTGCTCCATGAAGGCCGAGCCTATTCAGGGCAACCACTATTTCATTGACGATATGATCGAGAAGCCCGCCCCCGGGCAGGAATTCTCCAACTTCTCCATCCTGGGCCGCTGCCTGCTGACCCCGGAGATCTACACCATCCTGGAGCATACCGCTCCCGGTGCGGGCGGGGAGATCCAGCTCACCGACGCCATGGCGGTGCTGGCCCGGGAAAAGGGCGTGACCGGTGTGGACTTTACCGGCAAGCGGTACGACATGGGCAACAAGCTGGGTGTGATGCAGGCCCAGGTGGAAACCGCCCTGCGCCATCCGGAGATCGGCCCGGCGTTCCGGGAGTATCTGCGTGAGGTGAGCAAAACCCTGTAAACACGCGGATTTTTCGCAAAAAACCACCCCGCGGCCGCTTGACAGCCGCGGGGTGGTTTGATATAATAAGTTGCTGCCTTGTGAACAGGGCAGCGGCGGCGCGCTGTTTTGCGCCGCATCCTTGCCCCGAAAGGGGCCATACGTCCAAAAGGAGGTGTACAGAGAATGGCTAAGTACGAAACCATGCTGGTTACCAGCGCCGCTCTGGATGAGGAGGCTTCCACCGCTCTGGTGGGCAAGTTCAAGTCCCTCATCGAGGCGAACGGCACCATCGATTCTGTCGACGAGTGGGGCAAGCGCCGTCTGGCGTATCCCATCAACGACGAGGTCGAGGGCGTTTACACTGTGATCCAGTTCACCAGCGAGCCCAGCTTCCCCGCTGAGCTGGAGCGTGTTTACAAGATCACCGACGGTGTTCTGCGCTTCTTGACCACCGCTGTCGAGGCGTAAGGAGGCAAACCATGCTGAATGTTGTTGCGATCATGGGCCGGCTGGTGTCCGACCCGCAGCTGCGCCAGACCAACACCGGCAAGAGCGTGGCGTCCCTTCGCATTGCTTGCGACCGGGGCCGGCGCGATGCCAACGGTCAGATGCAGGCCGACTTCTTCGACGTGACCGCCTGGGACCGTACCGCAGAGTTCATCTGCCGGTACTTCCACAAGGGCGAGATGATCGCCGTGGATGGCCGTCTGCAGTCCCGCAGCTACCAGGACAAGAACGGCAATAACCGCACTGCCATCGAGATTGTGGCCAACAACGCCAACTTCGTGGGCAGCAAGGGGTCCGGCAACAGCGGCAGCCCCGCGCCGCAGGAGTATGCCCGGCCGGCCGCCGTGGAAGCGGCCCCCAGCTATTCCGTGGGCAGCAATGAAGATTTCTCGGTGATCGATGCCGACAGCGAGGATCTTCCGTTCTAAAGGCCGGTTTCCGGCCCGAACACAGAGTTCGACAGTATTCTGACAGGAGGTAACAAGCCATGGCTTTTGAAAAGACCGAAGGCGCCCGTCCCGCTCGTCCCGTGCGGCGCGGCCGCAAGAAGGTATGCAGCTTCTGCGTGGATCGCGTGGAGCACATCGATTACAAGGATGTGGCCCGTCTGCGCAAGTACGTGAGCGAGCGTGCCAAGATCATCCCCCGCCGTGTAACCGGCACCTGCGCGTTCCATCAGCGTGAGCTGACCGTCGCCATCAAGCGTGCCCGTCACGTGGCCCTGATGCCCTACGTGAGCGACTGATCGCGTATCCAGCAACTGAAAACGGCCGAAGGCAGCGCCTTCGGCCGTTTTTTCGTCCGGCTTTTTTCTGTCGGACAGATGTGCTATACTGGATACCGTATGAATACAAAATTCGCGCCCGGTGCGGCGCAAAGGAGGCTGCCGCAGGTGGCAAAACATACAAAACGGGATCGTGCCCCCGCCCTGGTGCTGGCGGCGGGTCTGGCGGCCATCGGGTTGTTCTGCCTGATGCTGCGGGCAGAACTGCGTCTTCCCCGTACCATTTCAACCGAAGGGCTGGAGATTCTTCCGGCCGGCAGCTATGCCTGCGCCTTTTATCCGGCGGAAGATACCCGGAACGGGGATATTGCCCTGACCGGCTGGGCCGTGCCGGAGGGGGAGCGGTATGAGCAGGTGCGCCAATGGGTGGCCGTATACGACAGCCGCACCGGCCGGTATACCCGCCTGCCCACTGTGATGGAGGAGAACGAGGAGCCGATGGAGACGCTGGACGATCCGCAGAACGCCCTGTTCGGCGGCTTTTATGCCCTGGTCCCGGACAAGCTGGCCGCCGCGGCCGACAGCTGCGAACTCTGCATCCTGGACCGGTCCAACCAGCGAAACAATCTGGTACATACCGGTGTGATGCTCAGCGAGGTGTTGGCATGAGAGGAGAAACAGCAAAGCGCCGCCGGATATGGCTGGCTGTGATTTTCGGTGTGTTTTTTCTGGCGGTGGCCCTGTACCATCTGCCGCTGACGGCCAGCAACGATGATCTGTACTACGGTTCGGTGCTGAACGTGGAGACCTGGCCCCAGTTCCTGCTGCGGCATTATCAGGTCTGGTCGGCCCGGCTGATCATCGACGGATTCATGGCCTGGTTTGCCCGGCTGCCGTACTGGGTGTGGAAGATTTTCGACAGCCTGATCCTGGCCAGCCTGCCCTGGCTGCTCTGCCGGGCCGCCCGGCTGGAGAGTCGTCCCTGGGCGGCCATGACCGCCTGCGGTGTGCTGGCGTTCTATCCCTGGCACCATATTTCCGGCGCGGGCTGGATGGTCACCACCGTGTTTTATCTCTGGACCGGGGCGGCGGCTCTGGCTGCCATGGGCCTGCTGATACGCAGTATCCACGGCAAGCCGGTGCGGCCCTGGCAAACCGCCCTGGCGCTGGCAGGGATGGCATTTGCCTGCAATATGGAACCGGTGGCCCTGTTCTGCACCCTCTGCCTGGTTCCGTTCTGTATCTGGCGTCTGGCGCATCGCCGCCCGGTAAGCGTGCTTCTGGCGGGGATGACCCTGATTGCGGTGCTGATGCTGGCGTTTGCCGCCCTTTCGCCCGGCGTCGCCAACCGCACAGCCGGGGAGACGGCCTCCTACTGGGTGGACATGCCCATGCGGGGGCTGGCCCAGCGGCTGGAACTGGGGCTGGTATTCAGCCTGGAACCGCTGTTCTTTGAGCGGAACTGGGTATTCCTGATCTTCTGCGTATTGCTGGCGCGGGCTGTCTGGCGCTGTGCCCGACGTCCGCTGCCTCTGTTCTGCGCGGGCGTTCCGCTGGCGGCGGTTCTGCTCTTTGGCTGGGCCGGGGAGTGGATCTTCCGCCTGCTGCCTGCGCTGGAAATTCTGCGCCCCTCGGATTACGAGGAGGGCAGCGTGACCCTGCAAACCAGCGGCAGCTGGGCGGCCTACCTGCCGCTTGTCGTTTGCTGCGTGCTGTTTTTACTCTGCTGCGTGGCGCTGCTGGCGGCGCTGGGCCCGGGCATCCGGGGCTGGGTTGGCCTGTGGGTGATGGCCGCCGGGCTGTGCACCCAGGGAATGCTGGGCTTTTCGCCCACCATCTGGATCTCCGGCACCCGTACCGAGCTCTTCTTTATGCTTGCCATCATGGCCCTGTGCCTGCTGCTGGTGCGGCGCTGCCCGCCCCGGGGCCGGATGGACCAGCTGGGCTTCGGCGCGTTTTATGCTCTGTCTCTGGTAATGATGGCGCGTATGGCCTGGCAGGGCGTGGGCGCCCTGCTGTAAATAATACGCAAAAAAGGACGCTCCCGACAGGGAGCGTCCTTTTTGCGTTATTCGGTTGACGGGGCCGTTTCTTCGGCCTCCGGCGGCAGACATTCCTCCGGCGGCAGGGGATGGCCGTATTCGTCCACCCCACGGCGTTTGAGCGCCAGAGCCAGCCAGTCGCTGACCAGCGAGTACAGCACCGCAAAGGTGGGCACACCCAGCACCATACCGGGGAACCCGAACAATCCGCCGCCCACAATGATGGTAACCAGCACCCACAGGGCGGAAAGGCCGGTGGAATCGCCCAGAATCTTGGGCCCCAGGATGTTGCCGTCAAACTGCTGCAGCACCAGCACAAAGATGGCAAATTCCAGCGCCTTGATGGGGTCGAAGATCAGCAGGATCATGATGCTGGGGATCGCACCGATAAATGGTCCGAAGAAGGGGATCACGTTGGTCACGCCGATCACCGTGCTGATCAGCACGGCAAGGGGCATCCGGAACAGGGACATACCAATAAAGCAGATAATGCCGATGATCAGGCTGTCCAGCAGTTTGCCGTTGATAAACCCGCTGAATACCTCGTTGGCATGGCTGCAGGTTTCCAGTACCTTGCGGCCCCGGCGGGGCGGCAGCGCAGCGTAAACCACCTTGTGCATCTGGTGGATCAGCTTGTCTTTTTCCAGCAGCATGTACAGCGCCGAGATGATGGCGGTAACAGCGGTAACCAGCCCGTTGCCGATGGCCACACCGTAGCCCAGCAGTTTGGGCAGTACCAGGGTGGTAATCAGGCTGCTGGCCTGGCTGATCATCTCCCCGTAAGAAGAAAGAACCTTGTCCAGTTCCGCGCTGTCCAGCCCGAATTCAACCGAGATATCCTGGATCCAGACCCGCAGCTGGGTCAGATAGCCGGGTACACCGGCAGCCAGGGTGGTAAGGCTCTGCACCACCTGGGGAATGACCAGCCCCAGCAGCACGCCCACCAGAACCAGCGCACAGACAAAGGAAAGCGCCACAGCGGGGCCGCGCTTGCCGCGAAACAGCTTTTTCTGAAAATAGCGGGCGGGGCCATCCAGCAGATAGGCGATGGCAATGCCGATGAAAAACGGCGACAAAAGGGAGAAAACCTGCCCGGCCACGGCTTTGACCTGTGCAAAGTTGGATAGGCCCAGGTAAAACAGAATGCCGGAAAATACCACGATCAGGTGGGAGGCCACATTCTGCGTGACCTGCCATTTGTTGTTCTTCATCCTTCACGCTCCCCGCCGCACAGTCAGGCGGCGCTTCTTTTCTTTTCTGTTCTTATTATAGCGTGGCCGCGGCCAAAATTCCAGAGGCTGCTGCCGTCCGTTGCAAGAAAGCCGGCGGGCAAAAACACGCCCCGCGACAAAACGCCGCGGGGCGAAAATCAGCAGAGTTTACTCCACCGTAACGCTCTTGGCCAGATTGCGGGGTTTATCCACATCGCAGCCCCGCAGCACGCTCATGTAATAGGCAAACAGCTGCAGCGGCACGATCATCTGCAGCGGCATCAACAGATCCGGGCAGTCCGGCAGACGCAGCAGATAGTCCGCCGCATCCTCCGGCACCAGGGTGTTTTCCCGGCATACCAGGATCACCCGCGCGCCCCGGCTGCGTGCCTCCCGCACATTGGACAGCGTCTTTTCGCTGACCGCCTGCTGGGTGGCCAGCGCCACCACCGGCGTACCGGGCACCACCAGCGAAATGGTGCCGTGCTTCAGCTCACCGGCCGCATAAGCCTCCGAATGGATGTAACTGATTTCCTTGAGTTTCAGCGAGGCCTCCAGGCTCAGGGCGTAGTCCAGCCCGCGCCCCATAAAGAACAGATCTTCGCTGTTCATGAACTGACTGGCCAGGTACTGCACCTGGTCGCAGCTGTCCAGAAGCGCCTGCTGGCGGTCGCCGGCTTTTTGCAGCTCGGCGGTCAGCATACGCACCTCCATCTCCGACCGGACGCCCCGTGCCAGCGACATCTGCAGCGCCAGCAGGTACATAGCGCACAGCTGCACGCTGTAGGCCTTGGTGGAGGCCACCGCGATTTCCGGCCCGGCATGGGTGTACAGTACCTCATCCGCCTCACGGGCGATGGAAGAGCCCACCACGTTTACCACGGCCAGTACCTTGGCGCCTTTTTTGCGTGCCAGCCGCAGCGCCGCCAGGGTATCGCTGGTCTCGCCGCTCTGGCTGATGATCACCACCAGGTCCTCCGGCCCCACCAGCGGGTCCCGGTACCGGAACTCGCTGGCAATGTCCACCGCGGCGGGCACCCGGGCCAGCTGTTCCACCAGCGCGCGGCCCACCATACCGGCATGCATGGCGGTTCCGCAGGCCACAAACTGCACCGAGCGGATTTTGCGCAGGTAATCATCTGTGATGGTTTCCAGGCCCAGACAGGGCAGTCCGTCCTGTACCCGGGGATTTACCGTGGCGGCAATGGCCCGGGGCTGTTCGTGGATCTCTTTGAGCATGAAGTGGGGATAGCCGCCCTTTTCCGCGGCTTCCAGATCCCAGTCCACCGTCAGGCGCTCTTTCTGGATCACATGCCCGAACTCGTTGTACACGCAGACCCCGCCGGGCTGCAGCACCGCCACCTCGCCCTCGTCCAGCACGCTGTACTGGCGGGTGTAGCGCAGCAGCGCCGGGATATCCGAGGCCACAAAATTCTCGCCCTGGCCGTACCCCACGATCAGCGGGCTTTCCCGGCGCACGGCAAACAGGGTGTCCGGCACATCCCGGAACAGCACGGCCAGCGCGTAACTGCCCCGCACCCGGCTGGCCATCTTCTGTAGGGCCGCCAGCGGGTCGCCCTGGTAGCAGCTGTCCAGCAGCTTGGCCAGCACCTCGGTGTCGGTGTCGCTTTCAAAGGTGTATCCTTTGCGCAGCAGGTTCTCTTTCAGGTGGGCATAGTTTTCAATAATGCCGTTGTGCACGATGCATACCCGGCCGCCGCTGTGGGGATGGCTGTTGATGTCGCTGGGGGCGCCGTGGGTGGCCCAGCGGGTATGGCCGATGCCGCAGCCGCATTCCGGCAGGGGATGGGCCGCCAGCTTCTGCCGCAGCGCCTCCAGCCGGCCCATGGCCTTTTCCACCTGGATGCTTCCACCGTCGTTGACCGCCACACCGGCCGAGTCATATCCCCGGTACTCCAGCTTGCTCAGGCCTTCCATCAGAACTTCCACCGCATTGCGGTAGCCGGTATATCCAACAATTCCACACATATTCTCTTGTTCTCCCTTGGCTGGGGCCGAAAACGGCCGCACAAAACCAAGCCCGGGGCGTTTTATCCGCCCAAGGTTGATTTTAGCGCACAAAAACCAGGGGGCGCGCCGCACCGCGTGCGGAATGGGCTCCCTTGCCCCGCGCTCCGGTCCTCCGGTCCGTGGAAAGGCAATGCTTTCACCGGTTTCCGGCCATACGGTATTACGGCGGCATCCCGCCCTCTATCTGCGGGGATGCGCCGTTCGTATATACGGTTTGCCGCTGATACGCACACAGCAAACCAGGGCTGCCGCGCAGTTCGCCGCGGCGGCCCGGCCGGCATAAGCAACCGGCCAAACTATTTTATATAAGCAGAACCGTTTGCCGCATTGCAGGGGCACACCGGGCCGCTTGGTGCCCGGGGCGCAGATTGCGCTGTTTGCCTGCCAGCGGGCCGATTTGGCCCGGCTGATACTCTGCGATACAACTTGTTGGCAGCGTTCTCTGTTCCGGCATTACTGCCGGGTTTTGCTCCGCTGCTGATGACTGTGCGGTCCACAGCCAGAGGGTCACCCGCCGAATCTTTCGATAAACCCTCACCTCGTCACCCTTACGGCCTGTCTGCCGCATGGCCCGGCGCTTTCCTATATCTGCGGATCGGCCCCGCCTCCTTTCGCGTAATACCCGCGCGCCCGCCTTACCGCCGCTTGGGCAGCAGGGGACGGATGCGCACCAGATAGACCCGCGTTATGTTGATCAGTGCCCGGTCATAGATCCAAAGAGTCAGATTTCCAAGCACCAGCAGCAAAGGCAGCATCCAGGACTGGTACGTGCGCAGTTCTTCTATAATATATTCCAGACGGAATACGAGCGTGAGCGTGCCGTACATGGCGGCAATCGCCCCGTTCCATACCGTCAGCTTTACCCCCCAGCGAAGGGCGGCGGGCCGGATACGATCCAGCCGCACCTTCAAAAGGGGATAATAGCCAAGCAAAAAAATAAAGGCAAACGCCAGCTCCAGATCCGGCACCGTCAAAGCGCAGATCAGCGACACAGCCAGCCAGGTCAGCCAGGCGGCCTTGGCGCCGCACTCGATCAGAACCGGCACCAGCAGAATACCGCCCAGCGCCGGCGCACAAAAGGTAGCCAGCGGCAGCACACTGCCGCAAAGCATCACCGCCACGCAAAGCCCGGCCATGATGCCGCAGAATGCTACCCGCCAGCTTCCTGTTTGACGGCGCATCTCAGCAGCCCCGCCCGCAGCCGCAGCACATATCCATGCACATCATGGCCATGCACATATCGCAGCAGCTGCACCCGACAGCCCCACCCTGGGGCATCCCATAGGGGGCGTTGTAGGGATTGCCATGCATCTGGCCGCCCGCGCTGTTTTTCAGATTGCGGTAAGCGGCGGCGTATTCCCGGTTGGAGGGCGCCATGCGGCAGGCCTGCTCAAAATAGGCCTGTGCCTCACCCAGCCATCCCTTATAATAGTAGGCGCTGCCCATCAGGAAATTCCACTCGGCGCTGGCCTGCCCGTTGGGAATCTGCTGCAGCGCGGTCAGCGCGTCATCCGCCCGGCCTTCACTGATCATCGCCCGGATCTGGGGATATCCGGTGGGGCCGCTTGTGGTGCCGCCCGGTTCGCTGCCGGCGGCACGGCCGGTGCGCAGCTGACCCATGATAGCGTCAAACGCTGCATCGATCTGCTGCATCTTTTCCCGGGCCTGGTCCTGCAGAGGGCCAGCCTCGTAGTTATCGGGGTTGTAGGTCTGTGCCAGCCGCCGGTAAGCGGCCCGCACCTCTTCTTCGGACGCGCCGGGCGCGATCCCCAGGATCTGATACGGGTCCATTGAAACGCCTCCTTATGGTTCAGGGTGCCGGCTGCGGGCGCCGGACGGTTTGCCCGCCCGGCTGATGCTCTGGGCCAGCCCCAGGAAGATAATATTGTCCAGTATGGTCTTGCTGTGCTGCCAGGGCAGCAGGTTGTAGCACAAAGCGATCTCACCCGCCGCCATCCGGCAGAGTTCCTGTGCCCGGGCGATGGCCTGTTCCCGGCTCATGCCCTGCAGCAAAAACACGTTGTAGCGGCCCCGCTGCCGGTCGGCTTCCAGGTCTTCGGCGGCGTCCAGCCAGTACAGGATCTTGCCCAGAAACAGCCCCAACCGTTCCAGCGCAGGCCGGTCGGCGGGGGAGGGGGCACAGCGGCCCAGGATCGCGGCGCACATCCGGCCGGTGGGCTCGGCGGCCTGATCGGGGCTTTTGGCCCGGGCGGCTTCCAGCTCCTGCTGGGCCCGGGTCTGGGCGGCCAGTTCCGCGTCCAGATCCGGGTACGCGGCGGCGGCTTTGCGCCAGGCACCCCGCAGCAGCAGGCGAAGCCCGCTAGCGGCCAGCGCCCGGGGACCGCGCTCATCGGTGCGGTCGTCCTCCAGCTTGTACCAGCACAGCAGCACCATCGCGGCCGCCGCCAGCCGAAGCCCGCCGGTGGTCTGCAGAATGCAGTGCCGGCGTACCGGGCTGGCAATGCACCGGCAGCGACATACACCGCCCATCTCACCGGCCAGGCTGTCCGCCATCAGGGCTACCAGCACCAGGTCGTAGTTGAGGAACATCCGGGAAACAAAACCGTACTCCCGGCCCAGCTGCCCGCACAGGCCGCAGTAGGTGGCCCGGTAGCTTTCCCACTCCCGGATGCGAAGCTCCGGTTTGCAGGGGGTCACATAGCCAAACATCCCATAGTTTCCCCCTTTCCGGCGTTCGCATGCTTGTATCATACACCATTCCTGTGGATTTTACAATTCGCCGGGGCGGTTGTTCCGGAAAAGTTTACAAATATTCCCCCGAAAATCCGCCGAACCGCACAAAAAAGCCGCTCCGGCGGCGCGAAGCGGCGGTATATTATTGCGGCAGATCCGCCACCGTGCAGAACTGGTACCCGTTTTCCTTGAACCAGCTGATAATGTCCGGCAGGGCCTCTACGGTGGTATCGGTAGCTTTGGTGTCGTGCATGAGCACTACGCACACGTTCCGGTCTTTGGCATCCTTTACAATGTTGCGCAGGATGGTCTGGGCATCCGGGTGCCCGCCGGCCGCATCCTCGGCGCTTACATTCCAGTCGATGGAATGGTACCCCCGCTCTTCCGCCTGCTCCTTGAGGCGGGTCATGATCTGGCTGCCGCCGTACCGGTGGCTGACCGTGTTGGTGCTGCCGCCGATAAACCGCAGCCAGGTCAATGCCTCCGGATCGGGTACATAGGGGGCCAGCTTTTCTTTCAGCGCCTTGATGTCCGCCCAGAAATCGGTGGTGCTGCTGTATACCTTGCTGTATTCGTGGGTACAGCTGTGCAGCCCGATCTGATGCCCGTCCGCCTGGATGCGTTCCAGCATGGGCAGCCACTTTTCGTTGTTTTCGGCGGTTACCACAAAAAAGGTGGCGGGCACCTGCTGTTCAGCCAGTATGTCCAGAATGGGCTCTGTATTGCGGCTGGGACCGTCGTCGAAGGTCAGCGCCACCCATTTCTGCCCATCCGCTTCCGCGGCCTGGGCCCGGGGCAGAAAGCCCGTATCATCCGGTATGTCGGTCAGATCGCCCGCCCGGCAGACCGCGCCCGGACCTGTCAGCCGCAGGGCAGCGGCGGCGCAGGCCAGTGCCAGAAGTCCGCCCGCCAGCAGCCGGCGGGTGCGTAAGGTCAGCTGCATCTCTCTCGCCTCTTTTTCTTGATTTGGCTTGCCAAAGCTTTTATACTTATAGCTATGACGCAAGTGTCCGGGTTATCCCGGTGGAATAAGGAGAAAAAGATGGAAATTGTGACGATGGTGGCCGCCCTGCTGGCCTGTGCGTTTTCGCTGGCGGCGCTGCTGCGCAGCCGCAGCAGCGGCGGATTGCAGGGGGAGGATCTGGAAAAGGTGCGGCAGGATCTGCTGGCGGAGCTGCGCCAGACCCGCCGGGAACTGGCCGAAGCCCAGAGCCGGGCCGCCCAGACCCAGGACAGCCACCTGCGGGAAGGGCTGCAGCATCTGGCCCAGCAGCAGAATACCCTGCAGCGCACCGTGACCGACCAGCTGCTGCTGGTGAACGAGCAGCTGAAAGGCACCGGCCTGCAGAGCGAGCAGAAGCTGGAGAATATCCGCCAGACGGTGGAGCAGCGGCTGGCCAGCCTGCAGGCGGACAACAACCAGCAGCTGGCCCAGATGCGCCAGACGGTGGATGAGAAACTGCAAAAGACCCTGGACGACAAGCTGCGCCAGAGCTTTGAGCTGGTAAGCAGCCGTCTGGAAGCGGTGTACAAGGGGCTGGGTGAGATGCAGACCCTGGCCGCCGGCGTGGGCGATCTGAAAAAGGTGCTGAGCAACGTGAAGACCCGGGGCATTCTGGGCGAGGTGCAGCTGGGCGCGATTCTGGAGCAGCTGCTGGCCCCGGCCCAGTACGAGGCCAACGTGGCCACTGTACCCGGCAGCAGCGAGCGGGTGGAGTACGCCCTGCGCCTGCCCGGGGACGGGGAAAACACCGTCTGGATGCCCATTGACGCGAAATTCCCGCTGGACGCCTACAACGCCCTGCTGGCGGCCTACGACGCCGCCGATCCGGTCGCCGTGGAGAGCGCTGCCAAGGAGCTGGACAAGCGGCTGCGCGCCTTTGCCAAGGACATCCACGACAAGTACCTGGCCCCGCCCCACACCACCGATTTTGGAGTGATGTTCCTGCCGGTGGAAGGGCTGTACGCTGAGGCGGTGCGCCGGGGCATTACCGAGCGGCTGCAGCGGGAATACAAGGTGGTGGCCGCCGGCCCCACCACCATGGCGGCGCTGCTGAACAGTCTGCAGATGGGCTTCCGCACCCTGGCGATCCAGAAGCGCTCGGGGGAGGTCTGGCAGGTGCTGGGCGGCGTAAAAGGAGAGTTCGCACGCTTCGGGCAGGCCCTGGCCCAGACCCAGGTCCGCCTGGACCAGGCCAGCCGGGAACTGGAAAACCTGGTGGGGGTGCGCACCCGTCAGATGCAGCGCCGTCTGGAGGCGCTGGACAAGCTGGACACCGGTGACGAACCGGTGACCCTGCTGCCGGGCGGCGTTCCCGGCCAACAAAACACTTGACGCGGGCGGGCGTTTTGTGCTAAAATATCCCTTGCAGCAGCTTGCCTGCTGCCTATATGCGGAAGTGCTGGAATCGGCAGACAGGCACGTTTGAGGTGCGTGTGTCCATGACGTGTGGGTTCAAGTCCCATCTTCCGCACCAGAATCCCGGATGCTTAGGCGTCCGGGATTTTTTTGCGCTAAAACCAAAAACAAATATTTTTGTATTGACAATACTGTGCAGCACACAGTATAATGCAAACAGGAGGTGACGCCGATGGGGGAGGAAAAAGATCTGTTGTCTGCCCTGCTGCTGGAACTGCGGCGGGGCACGTTGACCATCAGTGTGCTCAGCCAGATGAAGGAACCGAAATACGGTTACGCGCTGGTGCAGAGCCTGGAAGAAAAGGGGATCGCCATGGATCCCAACACCCTGTACCCGCTGCTGCGCCGGCTGGAGGGGCAGGGACTTCTGGAAAGCCAGTGGGAGACCGGCGGCGCAAAACCGCGCAAATATTACCGGCGCACCGAGTATGGCACCCAGGTGTATGAACAGCTGAAAACCCAGTGGGAGAGCCTGTCGGCCGCTATGGAGCGTATGTTGAGGGAGGAAGACGCATGACGACGGAGGAGAAGGATCTGCAGAACCGGTATGTGTACCAGGTAACCCGCTGCCTGCCCAAAGCGCAGCGGGAAGAGGTGCGCATGGAACTGGAAGAACTGATCGGGGATATGTACGCGGACAAGGGCTCCATGGAAGCGGTGCTGACCCAACTGGGGGACCCGGCCCGGTTTGCGGAGCAATACCGCAGCGGCCGCCAGTACCTGATCGGGCCGGAATACCTGGAAAGCTATCTGTGGTTTGTCCGGGTGGTGCTGCTCTGTGTGGCGGTGCCGGTTCTGGTTCTGTCACTGGTAAGCGCCCTGACCGGCCTGCCCGCCGCGGCGGGGCAGGATGCCGCCCTGCTGATTCTGCGGGCAGTGGCTGCGGGGTTGCGGAACGGGATCGTGAACGCATTGGCCGGCTGCGTCTCCGCGTTCGGCGCGGTTACCCTGCTTTTCATTGTAATGGAATGGCAGAAGGTGAAGATCGAGACCAGAAAGGCGGAGAGCTGGTCGGTGGAAAAGCTGGCGGACGGGCAGAAGCCCTCCCGACCCCGCTGGACGCCCCGTTTTCTGGAACCTGTGCCGGATCAGCGGGCGATTATTAACCGGGGAGAAAGCGCGGTTGGCATCGTGTTCATGGTAGTATTCTGCGTACTGCTGATTGCGGCGCCCTGGCTCTTTTCGGCCGTTTTTCCGCAGGAGGGCGCGGTCATCTTTGTGCCGCTGTTCAATCTGGAGCAGTGGCCGACCATCCTGCCGGTGTTTGTGCTCAGCCTGGTTATCGCCCTGGCGGACGAGATTTTGCAGATGGTGATGGGCTGCTACTGCAAGCTGGTCATGATCAGCAATATTCTGTGCGGCGTCATCCAGATTCTGCTGTGCGCCCTGCTGATGAAGGTTCTGCCCTTCTGGAACCCGAACTTTTCGGCCGAGGCGCAGGCGGCGCTGGCAACCAGTACCAGCAAAGCCGGGGAGTATCTGGCCTATTGGAACGCGGATACGGTGTCCACGGTGGTGCTGGCGGTGATGATCCTGATTACCCTGGCGGAGATGGGCACCACCATATACAAAACGCTGCGTTACGGCGCAGCCGTCCGGCTCGGCTGATTTGTCTTGACAAGCCGCCTGTGGGCGGGGTATAATAGCAAGCTGTTAGGACAAGGACGTCCATTTCCCGACGCGGGCTTCGCGCCGGGGGATGGGCGTCCTTTCTCGTTTTTGCGCAAAAACAGGAACAGGGGGAACGGCAGATGGCAAGCAAACATATATTCGTGACCGGCGGCGTGGTTTCCGGTCTGGGCAAGGGCATCAGCGCGGCCAGCCTGGGGCGGCTGCTGAAACAGCGGGGGCTGCGGGTGGCGGCCCAGAAACTGGACCCGTACGTGAACGTGGACCCGGGCACCATGAGCCCGTATCAGCACGGGGAGGTATTCGTCACCGAGGACGGTGTGGAGACCGACCTGGATCTGGGACACTACGAACGGTTTATTGACGAGGACCTGAACAAGCTGTCCAACCTGACCAGCGGCCGGGTTTACTGGAACGTGCTGCACAAGGAGCGGGCAGGGGAATACCTGGGCCATACCGTCCAGATCATTCCCCATGTGACCGGGGAGATCAAGCGGTTTGTCTACGGGCTGGCGGAGTATACCCAGGCGGACGTGGTCATTACCGAGATCGGCGGTACCATCGGCGATATTGAGAGCCAGCCGTTCCTGGAGGCCATCCGGCAGATCAGCCGGGAGGTGGGCCGGGAAAACTGCATGTTCCTGCATGTGGTGCTGGTACCCTGGCTGAAATGCTCCGGCGAGCACAAGACCAAACCCGCCCAGCACTCGGTGCATGAGCTGCAGAGCATGGGCATTATGCCGGACGTGATCATTGCCCGCTGCGACGAACCGCTGGAGGACGGCATCCGGCAGAAGCTGGCGGCGTTCTGCAACGTGGAGCCGGAATGCGTCATCGAAAACCAGACCCTGGACAGCCTGTACGACGTGCCGCTGATGCTGCATGACGCGGATCTGGACGGGCTGGTCTGCCGCCGGTTTGGCTTTGACACCCCGGAACCGGATCTGACCGAGTGGAAAGAACTCTGCCGCCGCACAGGCCAGCTGGAGCGCACTGTGACCATCGCCATGGTGGGCAAATATGTGGAGCTGCACGACGCCTACCTGTCGGTGGTGGAGGCGCTGCACCACGGCGGTTTTGAAAACCGGGCGGCGGTATCTATCCGCTGGGTGGATGCGGACCAGCTTACGGAGGAGAATGTGGCCGAGCGCCTGGCCGGTGTGGACGGCGTTCTGGTGCCGGGCGGTTTCGGCAGCCGGGGCGTGGAGGGCATGATCCTGGCCGCCCGCTGGGCCCGGGAGAACCGGGTGCCCTATCTGGGCATCTGCCTGGGTATGCAGGTGGCGGTGATCGAAGCGGCCCGCAGCCTGGCGGGCCTGTCCGCCGCCAACAGCCGGGAGTTCGATCCGGAGGGCAGCGAGTGCGTGATCGACCTGATGCCGGATCAGCAGGGCAATCTGCCCAAGGGCGGCACCATGCGGCTGGGCGCCTATCCCTGCCGTCTGGCCGAGGGCAGCCGGATGCGGGCCGTGTACGGCGGCGCGCCGGAAATTCAGGAGCGGCACCGCCACCGGTACGAGGTCAGCAACGTGTTCCGCGCCCGGCTGGAGCAGGCGGGGCTGGTGTTCAGCGGCACTTCGCCGGACGGCCATCTGGTGGAGGCCATGGAACTGCCCGGCCATCCCTATTACCTGGCGGTGCAGTATCACCCCGAGTTCAAAAGCCGGCCCAACCGGGCCCATCCCCTGTTCCGGGAACTGGTGCGCGCCTGCCTGCAGGAACAGTAAACACAAAAAATCCCGGGGCCGTCGGCCCCGGGATTTTTTGTGTATCTTCACTCAGCCCCGGCGCAGCCAGTCGGCCATGCGGGCCATGGCCTCGGCGGCCTGCTGTTCCCCCGCAAAGGCGGACAGGCGGAAATATCCCTCGCCATTGCGGCCGAAGCCGCTGCCCGGCGTGCCCACCACCCCGGCGTTCTCCAGCAGTGCGTCGAAGAAAGCCCAGGAATCCATGCCGCGGGGGCATTCCATCCACAGATAGGGGGAATCCTTGCCGCCGCAGTACCAGATCCCCAGATCATCCAGCACCCGGGCCACCACAGCGGCGCTGCGCAGATAGGCGTCGATGCTCTCCCGGCAGCCGGCCAGACCGGCGGGGGTGAACACCGCCTCGGCGGCCCGCTGCACCGGATAGGCCACCCCGTTCATCTTGGTGCTCTGGCGGCGCAGCCACATATCGTGCAGGTTCATGCCCTCCCGCACCAGGGTACGGGGCACCACCGTGTAGCCGCAGCGGGTGCCGGTGAATCCGGCGGTCTTGCTCAGGCTGCACACCTCGATGGCGCATTCCTCCGCGCCGGGGATTTCGTAGATGGTGCGGGGCACGCCGCTGCGGATAAAGGACTCGTAGGCCGCGTCGTACAGAATCACGGCGTCATGTTCCCGGGCGTATTCCACCCAGCGGGTCAGCCCGGCCTTGTCGTAGGCGGCGCCGGTGGGGTTGCCGGGAGAGCACAGATAGATCAGCTGGGCGTCCAGGCTGTCATCGGGCAGAGGCAGGAAGCCGTTTTCCCGGGTGGCGTCCAGATAGGCCACCGGCCGCCCGGCCATCAGGTTGGTGTCCCGGTAAACCGGGTACACCGGGTCGGGGATCAGCACCCGGCAGTCGGTGGTGAACAGATCCGGCAGGTTCCCCAGATCGCTCTTGGCGCCGTCGCTTACAAAGATATCCGCCGGGTCTACCTGCACCCCCATGCTTTCGTAGTACCCGCTGATGGCCTGCCGCAGGAACGGATACCCCTGCTCCGGGCCATACCCGCGGAAGCTGTCCGCCTGGCCCTGTTCGGCGCTGGCCGCCTGCATGGCCTGCACCACCGGCGGGCAGAGCGGCCGGGTCACGTCCCCGATCCCCATATGGATCAGGGATTTGTCCGGATGGGCCTGCCGGTAGGTCTGCACCCGGCGAGCCACCTCGCTGAACAGGTAGCTGCGGGGCACATCGTCAAAATGGTGGTTGATCATATTGTATACGCTCCTTTCCCGAAACCCGAAAAAGCAAAACGTCCGCGCCGGTACCGGCAGCGGTACCAGCGCGGACGCCTTTGTCCATAGGATATAAAATAGCATCGCCCCCGGGAATTGTCAAGGCGCGCCGCCGCCTATGCGCTATACTTGCCAAGGCACAGGGCTTTAAATGGAAAAAGTTTGTGCAACTGACAAAATCCGGCCGCGGCGGCCCGATTTTGCTTGACGAAGCGCCCGGCCGGGGCTATAATGCAGCTATTGGAACCAGCAAAGGCGCTGCGGCCCCGCCAAGGGGAAGGCAGCGCCTTTTCCCATATTCATATCCGCACGGCAAGGAGGCATCCCCATGAGCCACTCTCTTTCCCAGCTGCTCTCGTTTATTGAAGAAAACGACATCAAATTCATCCGTCTGGCATTCTGCGACATCTTCGGCGTGCAGAAAAACATCGCCATTATGGCCAGCCAGCTGCCCCATGCGGTGGAGGCGGGCGTCTCCTTTGATGCGTCGGCCATCGCGGGATTTGCCAATGTGGCGGAATCGGATCTGTTCCTGGTGCCGGATCTGGATACCTTCTGCCTGCTGCCCTGGCGCCCCAGCGAAAGCTGCGTGGCCCGGGTGATGTGCAACATCCGCTATCCGGACGGCCGCCCCTTTGAGGGGGATGGCCGGCACCTGCTGCAGCGGGTGGAGCGCCAGGCCGAGCAGGCCGGCTACCGCCTGCTGGCGGGCCCGGAATGTGAGTTCTATCTGTTCGAGACCGACGAACGGGGCCTGCCCACCAACCGCCCCTTTGACCGGGCCGGGTACTTTGACATTGCCCCCATGGACCGGGGTGAAAACGTGCGCCGGGAGATCTGCCTGACGCTGGAGGAAATGGGCATCCAGCCGGAGCGCAGTCACCACGAGCAGGGCCCTGGCCAGAACGAGATTGATTTCCGGTGCGCTTCGCCGCTGCACGCGGCCGATGACCTGATGACCATGCGCACGGCGGTCAAGGCCATCGCCGCCCAGAACGGGCTGTTTGCCTCCTTCCTGCCCAAACCCCTGCCCGGGGCCAGCGGCAGCGGCCTGCACATGAATCTGTCCCTGTTCCGGAACGGGGAAAACCTGTTCCGCGGCTTTGCCGAAAACCCGGATCCGGAGGCGGCCGCTTTCCTGGCGGGCATCCTGCGGCGGGTGCCGGAGATCACCGTGTTTGCCGACCCGCTGCCCGGCTCCTACAACCGGCTGGGCTGCCACGAGGCGCCGGGCGTGGTCAGCTGGAGCTGCCAGAACCGCTCCTCTCTGGTGCGGGTGCCTGCCGCCAAAGGGGACGACTGCCGCATGGAACTGCGCAGCCCCGACCCCTCCTGCAACCCCTATGTGGTCACAACCCTGCTGCTGGAGGCGGGCTTTGAGGGCATCCGGGATAAACTGACCCTGCCGCCCTCCACCAACTTTGCGGTTTACCGGCCCTCCGAAGCGCCGAATCTGACCCCGCTGCCCGCCGATCTGGCCGAGGCGGTAGCGGCCGCCCGCAAGAGCGATTTTCTGCCCCGGGTGCTGCCCGCCCGTTTGCTGAACGACTATCTTGCCTATAAACAAAAGGAGGCCGAGGCCTACGCCGCTGAGCCGGACCCGGTCCTTTACGAGATGGAACAGTATTTTGACCGTATCTGAAATACCGCCCTACGCGGCGTAAAAGTGAGGTGAGCCCAATGGCCGGTGTCCTGATCGCAAGCGACCGTCAGTACCACGACACCCTGCGCACCCTGTTTGCGGGGCCCGGCCAGGGGGCGGTCTGCTGTACCAGCGCGGGGGAAGCCCGCCGCGCCATGGGCCAGAACGGCTGTGAACTGCTGGTGGTCAACGCGCCGCTGCCGGACGAATTCGGCCGGGATCTGGCCGTGCAGGCGGCGGACAGCGGGGCGGGGGTCATCCTGCTCTGCCCCGGGCCGCAGGCGGACCGGCTGGCCGCCGGGCTGGAAAAGTACGGGGTGTTCGTGCTGGGACGGCCGCTTTCCCGCCAGCAGGCGGCGTTTGCGCTGCGGCTCATCCGCACCAGCCAGCAGCGGGTGCGGGCGCTGATGGCCCAGAACCAGCGTCTGGCCAAACGGCTGGACGAAGCCCGGGTGATCAGCCGCGCCAAATGCGTGCTGGCCCGGTATGCGGACCTCTCCGAAGAGGAGGCGCACCGGCTGATTGAAAAACGGGCAATGGATGCCCGCATTACCAGCCGGGAAGCCGCGCTGGAAATTTTGCAGAACTACGAAGACCGGGCCCTGTGAGCCCGCCATCCTATCGACAGGCAAAGGCGCCTGCCGCGCAGAGGGAAAACTCCCCCTGCCGGCAGGCGCCTTTCCTTTATATATACGGCGCGGCAGGGCCGCGCCGGTTTGAAAGGAATCTTTGAAGGAAAAGTGAGGCGTACAACCTATGGAAAAATTGCCCCGATACCTGCCCATCGACTATGCGAAATATGATCCGTCCATCCCGGACGAGGAGCGGGAAGCGTATTTCGGCCTGCCCCGCAAGGTGCAGTTCTGCCGCGAATGTGTGATGAGCAACCAGAAGCCCAACAGCTGCCAGGAGTTCGAGCACACCATCCGCTCGAAAAAGGCCACCATGGTGATTCAGGAGGACGGCGTCTGCGATGCCTGCCACGCCTGCCACAACAAGGAGGGCCGCATCGACTGGGCCGACCGGGAGCGGCAGCTGCGGGAACTGTGTGACCGGTATCGCAAAACCGACGGCAGCTACGACTGCCTGGTGCCCGGTTCCGGCGGCAAGGACAGCTTCTATGCCGCCCATCTGCTGAAATACAAGTACGGGATGCATCCGCTTACCGTTACCTGGGCCCCGCACATCTACACCAGCTGGGGCTGGCAGAACTTTGAGGCCTGGATCCACGCGGGATTTGACAACTACCTGTGTACCCCCAACGGCCTGACCCACCGGCTGCTGACCCGGCTGGCCACCGAAAACCTGTTCCATCCGTTCCAGCCGTTTATCCTGGGCCAGAAGCAGCTGGCCCCCAAGATGGCCGCCAAATTCGGTATTCCGCTGGTATTCTACGGGGAGAACGAAGCCGAGTTCGGCAATCCCATCGCGGACAATGACACCGCCCTGCGGGACGAACGGTTCTTTGCCACCAACGACTTCGACCATATCTATCTGGGCGGCGTGTCGCTGCGGCAGCTGAAGGAGGATTTCGGGGTGGACGCGGCCGACCTGGCCATCTACCTGCCCTGCGAGACCAGCGACGTGGAGAAAAACCACATCCAGGTCCATTACATGGGCTACTACGAAAAGTGGCATCCCCAGGGCGCCTACTATTACAGCGTGGAGCACGGCGGGTTTGTCCCCAGCCCGGAGCGCACCGCCGGTACCTATTCCAAGTACAATTCCATCGACGACAAGGTGGACGACTTCTTCTATTACACCACCTACATCAAGTACGGCATCGGCCGCTGCACCTACGACGCGGCCCAGGAGATCCGCAACCACGAGATCACCCGCCCGGAGGGCGTGGCCCTCTGCCGCAAGTTTGACGGGGAATTCCCCGCCCGGTTTGCCGATGAATTCTTCCGGTATATCTCCATCGACAAAAAGCATTTCGGCAAAGCCGCCGACTGCTTTGAGCAGCCGGAAATGGATCTGGATTACTTCATGCACCTGGCCGACCGGTTCCGTTCGCCCCACCTGTGGAATTACAAGGACGGCGTCTGGTCGCTGCGGCATACCCCCTATGAGGGCGACAGCCTCTGCGGCTGGGGGGCGGCGCGATGAGCCGGGTACGCCTGATCGCCCGGCTGGATGTAAAGGACGAGAACCTGGTCAAGGGCATCCAGTACGAGGGGCTGCGAAAACTGGGCGATCCGCACGAGTTCGCGGTGCGGTATTACCGGCAGGGCGTGGATGAGCTGCTCTACCTGGACACGGTTGCCAGCCTGTATGAGCGCAACAATCTGGGGGACATTCTTCGCCAGGCTACCGCCGATGTGTTTATCCCCATCACCGCGGGCGGCGGGCTGCGCAGCGTGGAGGACGTGGCCGCCATCCTGCGGGCAGGGGCGGACAAGGCCGCCATCAACACCGCGGCCCTGCGCCGGCCGGAACTGATCGGGGAAGTCGCCCGGGCGTTCGGCAGCCAGTGCATGGTGCTCAGCGTGCAGGCCAAGCGGCGGAACCCCGCCGATCCGTCCGCCGGCTGGGAAGCCTACTACGACAATGGCCGGGAACACTCCGGCCGGGATGTGCTGGAGTGGGTCAAAGAGGGGGTGGCCCGGGGGGCAGGGGAGATCCTGCTTACCGGCGTAGATAAAGAGGGATTCCGCAAAGGCATGGATCAGGAGCTGATCGCCGCTGTCTGTGCCGCGGTGCCTGTGCCGGTGATTGCTGCCGGCGGCGCGTCCGGGGCCGGGGATCTGGCCCGGGCTGTACAGGGCGGCGCGGCAGCGGTGGCCGTAGGCAGCATCCTGCACTACGGCGATGCCGACATCCCCACCCTCAAGGAACAACTGGCCCGACAGGGCGTGGAGGTGAGAGTATGCGGCCGGTCGTAACCATCATTGACTATGGCCGGGGCAACCTGCTCAGTGTGCGGCGGGCGCTGGAACACTGCGGCGCACAAACCCTGTTCGCTCACAGCCCCCGGGATCTGCAGAAAACGGCGGCGCTGGTGCTGCCGGGCGTAGGCTCCTTTGCCGACGGCATGGCCCGTCTGCGGGAGAGCGGCCTGGACGAGGCCATCCGGCAGAAGGCGTCCGAAGGAGTGCCGCTGCTGGGGATCTGCCTGGGTATGCAGATGCTGTTTGATACCGGCTATGAGGACGGCGAAACCGCCGGTCTGGGGCTGATCCCCGGCACGGTGGAGCCGCTGCCCCGGCTGGATACCGACGGCGCGCCGCTGCGGGTTCCCCACGTGGGATGGAGCGGGCTGTACCCGTCCCGCACGGCGGGATTTGCCGCCTTGCCGCTGGCGGATGTGCAGCCGGGCGAAGAGGTGTACTTCGTGCACAGCTTTGCCGCCCATCCCTCCCGGGAGGCTGACCGCCTGGCCTATACCCTGTATGGCGGCCACACCGTATGCGCGGCGGTGCAGCGGGCCAATGTAACCGGCGTGCAGTTTCATCCGGAAAAAAGTGCCAAGACAGGCCTGGGTATCCTGCAGGCGTTTGTTCGCCTGGCTGGCGCCCCGGCCTTGGAATAAGGAGGAATGACCTATGAAAAAAGCGTATACCCCCGTTTTGGGCCTGTATGACACCCAGAAAGCCATTGGTTTTATCAAGCAGACCTTCCAGCAGGAGCTGGCCCGGCGGCTGAGCCTCTCCCGTGTGACCGCGCCGCTGTTCGTGGATCCGGCCACCGGCCTGAACGACGACCTGAACGGTGTGGAACGCCCGGTATCCTTTGATATTCCGGCCATTCCCACCCTGCCCGCCGCCCAGGTGGTACACAGCCTGGCCAAGTGGAAGCGCATGGCGCTGGGCCGCTACGGATTTGCCGCCGGTACCGGCCTGTATACCGACATGAACGCTATCCGCCGGGACGAGGAACTGGATGCTCTCCACTCGGTCTACGTGGATCAGTGGGACTGGGAAAAGGTGATCACCCGGGAAACCCGCACGGTGGAACAGCTGAAAGAAACGGTCCGTCAGATCGTGGCGGCGGTCTGCGATACCCTGGACGCGGTGAAAAAGGAATATCCCGCCCTGCCGGTGGAGCTGTCCCGTGAGGTCAGCTTTGTGACTACCCAGGAACTGGAAGACCGGTGGCCTGACAAGACCCCGAAAGAGCGGGAGGACGCCTGGCTGCAAGACCATCCCACCGCCTTTGTCATGCAGATCGGCGGGGCTTTGAAGAGCGGCCAGAAGCACGACGGCCGCGCCCCCGACTATGACGACTGGGCGCTGAACGGGGATATCCTGTTCTGGAACAGTGTGCTGGGCCACGCTTTTGAGGTGTCCAGCATGGGCATCCGGGTGGATGCGGAGAGCATGCGCCGCCAGTGCGAACTGGCCGGCTGCCCCCAGCGGCTGGAGCTGCCGTTCCACAAGGCGGTGCTGGACGGCACCCTGCCCCTGACCATGGGCGGCGGCATCGGCCAGAGCCGTCTGTGCATGCTGCTGCTGGGCAAGGCCCACATTGGTGAGGTGCAGGTCAGCCTGTGGCCGCAGGAGATGGTAAAGGATTGCGAACAAGCGGGTATTCCGCTGCTGTAAACGAAAAACAGCGTGTTTGAGGGAAGGAGAGTTTAGTATGCAGAACGTACCGGAACTGTTCGGCAGTATGGTTTTTAATGACAAGGTGATGAAGGCGCACCTCCCCCGGGATGTGTACCGTTCTCTGAAAAATACCATCCAGCGGGGCGCGCCGCTGGATCTGGATGTGGCCAACGTGGTGGCCACCTGTATGAAGGACTGGGCGGTAAGCAAGGGCGCCACCCATTTTACCCACTGGTTTCAGCCCATGACCGGTGTTACCGCCGAGAAGCACGACAGCTTCATCAGCCCCTGCGGCGATGGCGGCGTGATTATGGACTTCTCCGGCAAGGAACTGGTCAAGGGCGAGCCGGACGCCTCCAGCTTCCCCTCCGGCGGCCTGCGCGCCACCTTTGAGGCCCGCGGCTACACCGCCTGGGACCCCACCAGCTACGCCTTTATCAAGGACGATACCCTCTGTATCCCCACCGCCTTTTGCAGCTATACAGGCCAGGTGCTGGACAAGAAAACCCCGCTGCTGCGCAGCATGGAGGCACTGAGCCGCCAGGCGGTGCGGGTGCTGGCGCTGTTCGGCAAAAAGGCCTGCCGGGTCACCGCCACCATCGGGCCGGAGCAGGAATATTTCCTCATCAACAAGCAGGACTATGCCTGCCGCCCGGACCTGATCCTGACCGGCCGTACCCTGGTGGGTGCGCCCGCCCCCAAGGGCCAGGAGATGGAGGATCACTATTTTGGCTCCCTGCGGCCCCGGGTCAAGGTGTTTATGGCCGATCTGGATGAGGAGCTCTGGAAGCTGGGCATCCTGGCCAAGACCGAACATAACGAGGTGGCCCCCTGCCAGCACGAGATGGCCCCCATCTTTGCCACCGCCAACATTGCCACCGACGCCAACCAGCTGACCATGGAGGTCATGAAGAAGGTGGCCGACCGGCACGGGTTTGCCTGCCTGCTGCACGAAAAGCCCTTTGAGGGTGTCAACGGCAGCGGCAAGCACAACAACTGGAGCATGAGCACCGAAAAGGGAGAGAACCTGCTGGATCCGGGCTCCACCCCGGCCGAGAACACCCAGTTCCTGCTGTTCCTCACCGCGGTGATCAAGGCGGTGGATGATTTCCAGGATCTGCTGCGCATCAGCGTGGCCAGCGCCGGAAACGACCACCGGCTGGGCGCCAACGAAGCGCCCCCGGCCATTGTGTCGGTGTATGTGGGGGATGAACTGCAGGCGGTCATTGACTGCCTGATCGAGGGCACCCCCTGCCGCCCCAATGCCCCCACCGTGCTGGATACCGGCGCCGTGGTGCTGCCCAACCTGCCCCGGGATACCTCCGACCGGAACCGCACCAGCCCCTTTGCCTTTACCGGCAACAAGTTTGAGTTCCGGATGCCCGGTTCGTCCTTCAATATTGCCTGCACCAACGTGATGCTCAACACCGCTGTGGCGGACGCGCTGGCCCAGTATGCGGATGAGCTGGAGGGCAGCGCCGATTTCCAGAAGGATCTGCTGACCCTGATCCGCCGGGAACTGGCGGCCCATCAGCGCATCCTGTTCAACGGCAACGGCTACGGCGAGGAGTGGCCGGTGGAGGCCGCGCGCCGGGGCCTGTGCAACTTCCGCACCACCCCCGAGGCGCTGGTTCACTACACCGACGAAAAGAATGTGGCGCTGTTTGCCCGGCACGGCATCTATACCCGGGAAGAAATCGCCTCCCGGCAAGAGATCCTGCTGGACGAGTACGGCAAGGCCATCCGCATTGAGGCCCTGACACTGCTGGATCTGGTGCGCCAGCAGATTGCCCCCGCCTGCATCAAGTACGCCAACGGCCTGGCCGCCGGCGTAAGCGCCAAGAAGGCGCTGGGCATCGAGGCCCCTGCCGAGGCCGCGCTTACCGGCAAGGTGAGTGCCCTCACCGGCGAGATGCTGGCGGCTGCCGACAGCCTGGATGCCTGCGTGGCGGCCATGCCGCAGGATGTGACCGAGCTGGCCCGCTACTGCGCCGACAAGGTGCTGCCCGCCATGGCGGCGGTCCGTACCCCGGCCGATAAGCTGGAGCAGACGGTGGACCGTACCCTGTGGCCGCTGCCCACCTACAGCGATATGCTTTTCTACGTATGAGAGCGGGCGCCGGCCCGGGTTGTTCCGACGGTGTTCCCCCGGCCGGGCGGCCGGGTGCGGCGAACGGTTCTCAATGCTCGTTTTTCCTTTCAAACCGAGAAGCCCCGGTGCGCACAGCGCACCGGGGTTTCTCGGTTATAATGTTCTGTATCAGTCGTGCAGGAAGTTCAGGGTAATCTCGTAGGGGCTGTCCAGCGCGTCCTGGAGATTGGCTTCCTTCTTGTACTTGGCCAGGATGGCCGCGGTCTTGGCCGGGTCGGCCAGGGTGCCCGCACCGGCGATACAGCCGCCGGGGCAACCCATGCCCTCCAGCAGATAGCCGTTGTACTTGCCGGCCTTGGCCATCATCAGCAGCTTCTTGCACTCCGCCAGGCCCTGGGCGCTGGCGATCTTGACCTCGCGCTCCGGGTCCAGACGATGGATGGCGTCGGCCACAGCCTGCGCCACGCCGCCGCTGACGGCAAAGCCGCGGCCTGCGGCGGTGGCACGGTCCAGACCGCCCTCGTCCTCCAGAATGTCGAAGTCCACTTCACGGGCCTCAAACATGCCCATCAGTTCCTCAAAGGTCAGCACAAAGTCCACATCGCTGCGCACGGTGCGGCGACTGGCCTCCAGCTTCTTGGCGGAGCAGGGCCCGATAAAGGCCACCTTGATGTTCTTGTGCTGCTTCTTCAGCAGGCGGGCAGTCAGCACCATGGGGGTCATGGTCATGCTGATGTAGGGGGCCAGTTCCGGGAACAGCTTCTTGGCCATCACGCTCCAGGACGGGCAGCAGCTGGTCGCCATGAACGGCTGATGCTCCGGCACCTCACGCATGAAGTCCTTGGCTTCCTCCACGGTGCACAGGTCGGCGCCGATGGCCACCTCCACCACGTCGTCAAAGCCCAGCTGCTTCATGGCAGCCTTGAACTTCTCCGGGGTCAGGCCGGGGAACTGGTTGATGAACGCCGGGGCCACGATGGCAAACACCCGGTCGCCCTGCTGGATGGACTGGATCAGCTGGAAGATCTGGCCCTTGTCGGAAATGGCGCCGAAGGGGCAGTTCACCAGGCACATGCCGCAGGATACGCACTTGTCGTAATCAATTTCGGCACGGCCGAACTCGTCCGACTTGATGGCGTTCATGCCGCAGGCCTGGGCGCAGGGCCGCTCCATCTTCACGATGGCATGGTAGGGGCAGGCGTCCACGCACTTGCCGCACTTGATGCACAGATCCTGGTCAATGTGGCTCAGCCCGTTGCGGAAAGAAATCGCCTTTTTGGGGCAGACTTCCTGGCAGGGATGGGCCAGACAGCCCTGACACATGCTGGTTACCTTGACCAGCTTCTCCGGGCAGCTGTTGCAGGCAAACTTAATCACGTTGATCAGCGGCGGATCGTAGTACTTTTCCGCAATGGCGCTGTGCTCCACGCCGGCGCTGGCGGGTATCTGGGTGTCCACCGGACGCAGGGGCAGGCCCATGGCCAGCCGGATACGCTCGCTTACGATGGCCCGCTCCAGGAAGATGTTGTGCCGCAGCTTGCCGATTTCGCCGGGCACGATCTTAAAGGGCAGGGTAGTCATCTTTTCCGCATAATTTCCGCCTTCGTAGGACATCCGGGCCACTTCGGTAAAGACTTTGCGGCGGATGTCGATTACGGGGGTGTAGATTCCTCGCATGGTGGTACTCCTTTCACACTTCGGGTCTCGTCAAAAGAATAACATAAAACCGCCGCGCCGCCAAGGGGCAAAATGGATTTTTCTTTGGCAGTTTTGCGCTTTTTTTACTCCGCCAGCCGGGCACGGCTGTGCTCACCCTCCCAGGGGCCCAGCTCCACCGGTACCACGTCGCCGCCGGTATGGCCGGGGGCGCTTACCACCACCGGCAGGTACAGCCGGGTATAGCCGGTGAACAGGGTGGCCGAAAGCGGCTTTTCCAGCAGCACTTCCTCCCGGCGGCCCTCCATCTCCGCCGCCAGCCGCGCCCGGGCCGCGTCCGCGGCTTTCTGCATCCGGTGCACCCGGGCAGCCTTTTCCGCCTCCGGGATCTGATCCGGGAAATCCGCCGCTGGGGTGCCCGGCCGGGCCGAGTAGGGGAATACATGCACCTTCAGAAATCCGAAGGACTCCACAAACGCCAGGCTCTGGCGGAACTCCTCCTCGGTCTCGCCGGGAAAACCTGCAATCACGTCGGTGGTAAAGCTTACATTTCCGCCGAAAGCCGCCCGCAGCTTGTCCGCCACAGCCACATACTGGGCCGTGTCGTAGATCCGGCGCATCCGCCGCAGGGTGGCGTCACAGCCGCTCTGCAAAGAGAGATGAAACTGGGGGCACAGGCTGTCCACCCCGGCCAGGATTTCAATCTCACTGTCGGTCATCAGATCCGGCTCCAGGCTGCCCAGCCGGATGCGGTCGATGCCCTCCACCTGCCCGCAGGCGGCGGTCAGGCGGGCCAGGGTGCTGCCGGTATCCTTGCCGTAACTGGACAGGTTGATGCCCGCCAGCACCACTTCCCGGTAGCCCGCGTCCGCCAGGGTGCGCAGTTCCGCCAGCACGCTTTCCTGGCTGCGGCTGCGCACCCGGCCCCGGGCCCGGGGAATCACGCAGTAGGCGCACTGCCGGTCGCAGCCGTCCTCTACCTTGATGAACGCCCGGGTATGGCCCTCGAACCGCTCCATGGGCAGTTCTTCAAAGGCTTCGCCCCGCTCGTGGGGGGCAATCTCCACCAGCCGTTCGCCGCTGTCCAGCACCCGCTGCACCCGCTCCAGCAGGCCGCGCCGGTCGGTGCTGCCGGTTACCAGATCGGCTTCCTCCATGGCGGCAGCCTCCTCCGGGAATGCCTGGGGATAGCAGCCGGTCAGCACGGTCACCGCGCCGGGATTTTCCCGCTTGGCCCGCCGCAGCCACTGGCGGCTTTTCTTGTCGCCGCCCGCGGTCACGGTACAGCTGTTCACAATATAAACGTCTGCCGGTTCATCCTTCCCGGCCAGGGTGTAGCCGTTCTGGCAGAACAGCTGCTGCAGCGCCCCGGTCTCGTTCTGGTTTACCTTGCAGCCCAGCGTATAAAAACTAACGCGCATAGTGTTTCCTCGCAATATGTGTTTCTTACAGGGCATGTGCGGCCCCGTATCACACCTTATTATAACGGAATCTGCGCCCCGGCACAACCGCCCCGCACGACTAATTTGCAACCCTGTCCCATATACATACGGTAAAGATCAATGGGGAAGTGAGGAACGCATCATGAAACAATGTATTGCGGCGCTGCTGGCGCTGCTCCTGCTGGTCGGTATGCCGGTGTCCGCCGCTGAAGCGCAAACGGCACAGGACGTGCAGCCCTTTACCTTTGCGCAGCCGGACTTTGACGTACCCTGCCGGGCTGCCGTGCTTATGGACCAGGCCACTGGTGCCATTCTGTACGAGAAGCTGCCGGACGAGCGTCTGCCCATCGCCTCCATCACCAAGGTGATGACCCTGCTGCTCACCTTTGAGGCGCTGGAGGCGGGCCGCATCAGTCTGGACGACATCGTGCCGGTCAGCGAGCATGCCTACGATATGGGCGGCAGCCAGATCTGGCTGGAACCCGGCGAGCAGCTGACCCTGCGAGAGATGCTCAAGGCCATCTGCGTGGCCAGCGCCAACGACGCGGCGGTGGCGGTGGCGGAGTACGTGGGCGGCAGCGAGGCGGCCTTTGTGGAGATGATGAACGCCAAAGCCCAGGAGCTGGGGCTGACCGGCACCCATTTTGCCAATGCCAGCGGCCTGGATGCCAGCGGCCATCTGTCCTGTGCCCGGGATGTGGCGATGCTCAGCCGGGAGACGCTTACCAAACACCCGCAGATCACCGAGTACACAACCATCTGGACAGACAGTCTGCGGGGCGGCGAGACTCAGCTGGTCAACACCAACAAACTGCTGCGCCGGTATGAGGGGATCACCGGCCTCAAGACCGGCACCACCAGCGGCGCGGGAATCTGCATCACCGCCAGCGCCACCCGGAACGGCCTGTCCCTGATCGCGGTGGTGCTGGGGGCGGGCAGCAGTGCCGACCGTTTTGACGCGGCCACCACCCTGCTGGACTACGGCTTTGCCAATTTTGAAAACGCCGCCGCGCCGCTGCCGGAAAACGCCCCGCTGACCCTGCCCGTGACCCTGGGGGACGACGCCCGGGTGACGCTGGCCTACCGGCTGCCCGGCGCGCTGCTGGTGCCCAAGGGCGGCGCGGCTTCCCTGCATGCGGAACTGACCCTGCCCGGGCAGCTGGAAGCCCCGGTGGAGCAGGGCGCACAGGTAGGGGTGGTGCAGCTGTATGCGGGCGAACAGCTGCTGGGCGAATACCCGGTGGTCACCGCCGGCCCGGTGGCCCGCCGTACCCTTTCCACCGCCTTTTCCGCCCTGCTGCGGGAGCTGTGCCGCCTGTAAACAGCGGGGGCGGGAAACTCCGTTTTTTCTGTCAAACTTGTGCCGCCTGCCTTGACAGTACCCGGGCAAAACTGTATAGTTATTACAAGACATCCACTGCTAAAGGGAGGCAGACGCATGAGCATAAAATTCAATGCAAAACACCTGAACGGGTTTGTGCGGGACGAGGAATTCGCCGCGATTTATCCGCAGGTGGAACTGGCCCACCAGATGCTGGAGAGCAAGACCGGCCCGGGCAATGATTTCCTGGGTTGGACCGATCTTCCGGTGGCCTATGATAAAGAAGAGTTCGCCCGGATCAAGGCCGCAGCGGCCCGCATCCGCAGCGACAGCGACGTGCTGGTGGTGATCGGCATCGGCGGCTCCTATCTGGGTGCCCGCGCCGTGATCGAGGCTGTCAAGGGCGCGATGTACAACTGCACCGTGCAGGACGGCCCCCAGATCTTCTTTGCCGGCAACTCCATCAGCCCGGCCTATCTGCAGGATATCCTGGACTGCTGCCGCGGCAAGCGTGTCAGCGTGAACATCATCTCCAAGTCCGGCACCACCACTGAGCCGGCCCTGGCGTTCCGTGTCTTCAAGAAATATCTGGAAGACACCGTGGGCGTTGAAGAGGCCCGCCGCCGGATCTACGCCACCACCGACCGTGCCCGCGGCACTCTGAAGCAGCTGGCCGACGCCGAAGGGTGGGAGACTTTCGTGGTGCCCGACGACGTGGGCGGCCGGTATTCGGTGCTCACCGCCGTGGGCCTGCTGCCCATCGCCTGCGCCGGCTGCGACATCGACGCGCTGATGAAGGGCGCGGCCGATGCCATGGCCGAGTATTCGGTGCTCAGCCCGGACAATGCCTGCTACCGCTACGCCGCGGCCCGCAACATCCTGTACCGCAAGGGCAAGGCTGTGGAGCTGATGGCCTGCTATGAGCCCAACTTCACCATGATGAACGAGTGGTACAAGCAGCTGTACGGCGAGAGCGAGGGCAAGGACCAGAAGGGCCTGATGCCCACCAGCGTGGTCTTCTCCACCGACCTGCATTCCATGGGCCAGTTCGTTCAGGACGGCGCCCGGATCATGTTTGAGACGGTTGTGGACATCAAGAAGCCCACCCGTGACCTGTTCATCGAGCGCAGCGCCGACAACTTTGACGGCCTGGACTTCCTGGCTGACCAGAACATGAGCGTGGTCAACCACAAGGCGCTGGAAGGCACCGTGCTGGCCCATACCGACGGCGGCGTGCCCAACATCCTGCTGGAGCTGGACAGCCTGTCCGAGTACGACCTGGGCGGCCTGATCTACTTCTTTGAGCGGGCCTGCGCGGTCAGCGGTTATCTGCTGGGCGTGAACCCCTTCGACCAGCCCGGTGTGGAAAGCTACAAGAAGAATATGTTCGCCCTGCTGGGCAAGCCCGGCTACGAGGACCGCAAGGCGGAACTGGAAGCCAAACTGGCAGACTGATCCCCCGCACTGAGTACAGTGTGAAAATACAAGGAGGTATACCCCTATGATTCAACTTATCGTCGGCACCAAAGGCTCCGGCAAGACCAAGACCCTGGTTGACATGATCAACGCCGGCACCCGCACCACTTCCGGCAACGTGGTGGTTATCGAAAAGGGCATGCAGCTCACCTATGACATCGACTACAAGGCCCGCCTGGTGGATATGGACGAGTACCATGTGGCCGGCGCTGATATGTTCTATGGCTTCGTGGCCGGCGTTCTGGCCGGTAACTACGACATTACCGAGCTGTATATCGACGGCGTGCTGAAGGTTCTGGATCATGACCTGGACACCCTGGGCAAGGTTCTGGATCAGCTGAGCGCCATCGCGGGCGAGAACCTGAAGCTGGTTGTTACCGTTTCTGCCGACCGCGCCGCGCTGCCGGAGAGCGTTTCCAAGTATCTGTGATCCGCCTTTCGGCGGTGAATGGGCGGCGGGGGCCGGCAACGGCCCCCGCCGCATCCATATATAGGTGCACCGAGCGGTGCATCGGGTGAAAACACCAAAAAAGTTGATTTCCGCTGTATTTTGTAGTTGACAAACCAATGTACAGTGGGTATAATTGATAAGCGGCCTTTGAGGTAGACTATGCAATTTGATCTGAAACAGTTCCTGCACAACGGGCGAGAGCCCTGGCGCCAGTCCTTTACGTTGGATTTTACCGGCGCTGATTTTCCCGGATATTCGGTGGACGAGCCGGTCTCGGTGGAGTTCGCGGCCTATCCCGGCGAAGCGGATGTGGAACTTGTGCTCAAGGTAGAGTCGCAGGTCTGCGCATCCTGTGCCCGATGCCTGGCGCCCGTGCGTCAGCCGGTGTGTTTTGAACGCCGGTGGCTGATCCGTCCGTCCGATCCTGACAGCGAGGAGTTCGAGCTTCCCCTGGCGGAGAACGGCGCGCTGGATCTGGACGAACTGGCATATCAGGAACTGGTGCTGGAGGTCGAGCCCGTGCTGCTGTGCAGCCCGGATTGTCAGGGACTTTGCCCCGTATGCGGACAACCAAAAGCGGCAGGCTGTGCCTGTCAGCGGCAGGCCGGCGATGATGCCCCCGCAGACGCAAGGCTAAGTATATTGAAACAACTGCTTCAATGACAGAATTCCATCGAGGAGGTGCTTAAAGATGGCAGTACCCAAGAGAAAGGTTTCCAAGGCACGGCGTGACAAGCGTCGCTCCTCTGTGTGGAAGCTGGAGGCCCCCGCTCTGGTCAAGTGCGAACAGTGCGGTGAGTACAAACTCCCCCACCAGGTATGCGGCAACTGCGGCTACTACAAGGGCAAGGAAATCGTCAAGAAGGAAGCCTGATCCAGGTTTCCAGTGCAAAGGGGAGGGCTTGCCTTCCCCTTTTTGCTTTGTTATCCCACAGGAGGTTACCCGATTATGGCGGTGCGTGTACAGCAGGTAGAAAAGGGCTCGGCGGCCGAGCGTCTGGGCATCCGGCCCGGTTCGGTGCTGCTCTCGGCAGACGGCAACGAGCTCAATGATATGCTGGACTATCAGTTCTATACCTCCGGCGCGTCCTTTCAGCTGGCCGTGTCCACGGAAGGGCACCTGGATTATCTGCAGGTGAGCAAAACCGAATACGAGCCGCTGGGATGCGGATTTGAGACCTATCTGATCGACCAGAAGCATACCTGCGCCAACCACTGCATGTTCTGCTTCATCGACCAGCTTCCTCCCGGTATGCGGGACACCCTGTACTTCAAGGATGACGACGAGCGGCTGAGTTTTCTGTTCGGCAACTACGTCACCCTGACCAACCTGAGCGCCCACGAGGTGGAGCGCATCAAAACCATGCACATCAGCCCCATCAACATCTCGGTGCACACCACCAACCCGCAGCTTCGTGTGCGGATGATGGCCAACAAGCGGGCGGGGGAGGTGCTGGAGTACCTGCCCCAGTTCGCGCAGGCAGGTATCGAGATGAACTGCCAGCTGGTGCTGTGCCGGGGTGTGAACGACGGGGACGAACTGCGCCGTACCCTGGCCGACCTGAAGGCCCTGGCCCCGCATGTGAAAAGCATCGCGGCGGTGCCCAGCGGCCTGACCCGCTACCGGGACAGGTTGTATAAACTGATCCCCTACGATTCGGCCAGTGCCGCCGCGGTGCTGGACATCCTGGAAGAATTCGGCAATCAGTGCCGTGAGGAACTGGGCACCCGCCTGGTGTACCCGGGGGACGAGTGGTATCTGATGGCCGGCCGGCCCATCCCGCCGGCAGAATTCTACGAAGAGTATCCCCAGTTGGAAAACGGCGTGGGCATGTGGCGCAAATTTCACGATGAGTTCCTGGATGAACTGTTCCAGCCCCGCCGTGTCTGGCTGCCCCGCCGGATGGACATTGTAACCGGTACCCTGGCGGCACCGCTGATCCGCCGTCTGATGGAAGAGGTGCACCGCCGGTTCCCTGCGGTCAAGGTGACGGTGCACGCCATCCAGAACGATTTCTTTGGCGGCAATGTGAGCGTGGCGGGCCTTGTGACCGCCGCCGATATCCAGGCCCAGTGCAAGGGCAAGCTGTCCAGCCGGGTGCTGGGCGTACCCGAGGTCATGCTGCGGGATGAAAAGGATATGTTCCTGGACAGCGTGACCCTGGCCCAGCTGGAAAAACAGCTGGGGGTAAAGGTCAAGATTCTTCCCGCCGACGGTGCCGGCACCCTGCGCGCCGTGCTGGGGGAGAAAACCAACTGAAATAAAGGAGGAGGCGACAACCATGCCGAAACCTATCGTGGCAGTGGTGGGGCGGCCCAACGTGGGCAAGTCCACCCTGTTCAATAAACTGATCGGCCAGCGCCTGGCCATCGTGGAGGATACCCCGGGCGTTACCCGGGACCGGATCTTCGGGGACTGCGAGTGGCAGAACCAGAAGTTCCTGCTGGTGGATACCGGCGGCCTGGAACCCAATGTGGACGACGGGATGCTGCTGCACATGCGGCAGCAGGCCCAGCTGGCCATTGATTCGGCCGACTGCATCATCATGGTCACCGACCTGCGGGCCGGTGTCACGGCCCTGGACCAGGACGTGGCCAACCTGCTGATGCGCAGCGGTAAGCCGGTGGTGCTGGCGGTAAACAAGTGCGACAAGGTGGGCGAGCCCCCCATGGAGCTGTACGATTTCTACTCCCTGGGCCTGGGCGAGGTGATCCCGGTCTCCGCCGTGCACGGCCACGGCACCGGCGATCTGCTGGACGCGGTGTGCGCCTACCTGCCCAAGACCGAAGAGAACGGGGAAGAGGATGACCGGATCCCCGTGGCGGTGATCGGGCGGCCCAACGTGGGCAAATCCAGCCTGGTGAACTACATCCTGGGCGAAAACCGGATGATCGTGGCCAACGAGGCCGGCACCACCCGGGATGCCATCGACAGCCCGGTGGAGAACCAGTACGGCAGCTTTATCTTCACCGATACCGCGGGCCTGCGCAAGCGGTCCAAGGTGGAGGACGGCGTGGAGCGGTACAGCGTACTGCGCAGCCTGGCGGCGGTGGAGCGCAGCCGGGTCTGCGTGATCCTGATCGACGCCACCGAGGGCTTTACCGAGCAGGACAGCAAGGTGGCGGGCTATGCCCATGAGCAGGGAAAGGCCTGCATCATCGCGGTCAACAAGTGGGACGCGGTGGAGAAGGACGACAAGACCATGGACGCCATGCGCAAAAAGCTCATGGATGATTTCAGCTTCATGTCCTACGCGCCCATCATCTTTATCAGCGCCCGCACCGGCCAGCGGGTGGACCGGCTTATGGAGCTGATCCGTTATGTGGACGGTCAGAACGCCCTGCGTGTGACCACCGGTGTGCTGAACGAACTGCTGGCCCGGGCTACCGCCCGTGTGCAGCCTCCCAGCGACAAGGGCAAGCGGCTCAAGATCTTCTATATGACCCAGGCCTCCACCCGGCCGCCCACGTTTGTCTGCTTTATCAACCGGGCGGAACTGTTCCACTTCTCCTACCAGCGGTATATCGAGAACCAGATCCGGGAGACCTTCGGGCTGGAAGGCACCCCGGTGCGCCTGCTTGTGCGGGAACGGGGCGACGGCAAGACCCGCTAAGTACCTGTAAGGAGGAATCGGCGGTATGAATCTGAATATCCTGGCGCTTGGTTCGATCGGGACGATCGGCGGGGCGGACGGCCCCACCGCAATCTATGTCACCGGCTCGCCGGTGGGCTGGATTATCCTGATCACAGTGCTCTGCCTGGCACAGGCCTACCTGCTGGGCAGCATCGATTTCGGCGTAGTGGTCAGCCGTCTCATCTTCAAAGAGGATGTGCGCAGCAAGGGCAGCGGCAACGCGGGCACCACCAACATCCTGCGCACCTACGGCAAAAAGGCCGCCGCCCTGACCCTGATGGGAGACATGGGCAAGGGTGTGCTTGCCGTGCTGATCGGCCGGCTGCTGTTTGGCCTGCTGCCTGTGCCGGACGCTGCCCTGTATGGGGCGCATCTGGCCGCTATTGCCGCCACCTGCGGCCATCTGTGGCCGGTATGGTTCGGCTTCAAGGGCGGCAAAGGGGTGGCTGTGGCCGCGGGTGCGATCCTGGCCAGCCAGCCGGTGGTGGTAGCCGCCCTGGCGGTGGTTTTCTTTACCCTGGCGTTCACCACCCGGATTGTCAGCCTGTCCAGCATCACGGTGGCGGTGCTGTATCCGGTGTTTACCGCCCTCTGGTGCTGGTACCAGGGCGATGTGATCTGGTTCCCCACCCTCTGCGCCGCCATTATGGGCGCGCTGGTGGTCTGGATGCACCGCGCCAATATCCAGCGCCTGCGCAATGGTACCGAATACAAGTTCGGCGAAAAGAAAAAATAAGCGCGATCCCGCGCAAAAACAGCAGGGCCCGGAAACAAAGTTTCCGGGCCCTGCTGTTTGTTTATTCGGAGGTTTCCTCCGGTTCCACCTCGGCGGTGATCACCTGGATCAGCTCGTCGGCAGTGTACTGGAAGACATTCAAACTGGTGTAACTCACGGTGTACAGGCTGGTCTCGCCCTCCACCATCAGGTATACCTCGCCGGTCACCTCGTTGGTGTCGCCGTAGTAGTAGATGTGCTCTTCGCCGTTTGCCGTGGCGCAAACCGTCAGCACCGGTTCATCCAGCCCGAACTGGGCCAGGCTTTCGTTTTCGCCCAGATCCCGGGTGGCGGTCAGGGTTCCCAGCGCGGTGGTCATGCTGTTGATCAGGGTCTGTTCCACCGTCTCGTCCGGCCGGTCGGTCAGAGTCCAGCGGCTTTCCTCCTCGGTGGTCACCTCGCCGGTCTCTTCATCGGTGGTCTCCACCGTTTCGGTTATCCGCTCCAGATTGACCGTTTCGTCTCCGCGGGTGTATTGAATGGCGGTAATATCCGCTGCGGCATAGTCGGTCAAAGCGATGGAAGGGTCGTCTTCCGTCTCCTCGGGCTCGGCGGCCAGATGGGTAACCAGTGCCAGCCCGGCATCCAGCACCACCACCAGCCCGACCAGCACAAACAGCAGCAGCCGTTTCTGTTTCATCGGCGTCTCCTCCGTTTCAGGGTTACCGTGATGCCCAGAATCAGCAGCACCAGCGGCACGGCCACCATAAACACCCCGGCCCAGAAGGTCACCTGGCCGGAACTCAGGCTCAGGCCTTTCAGCATCAGGCTCTTGGCGGCAATCAGGGCGGTGGTGTCCTGATCTGCCAGCCAGGTCAGACAGCCCAGCGCAAACTGGCCGTTTCCGCCCATGGTGATCTGATCCAGATCATCGGTCATCAGCAGCATCGGGCAGCTCAGCCAGACCAGGCGGCTTTCCGCTTCACTGGTGTCTGCTGCGGTTTCCTCGGTGTCGTCCGTTTCCTCACCGTCCGAAGCGTCGGTCACCGTGCGGCTGGCCGCTGCCGCCAGCACAAAGCTGCCGGTCTCGTCCCCGTCTTCTTTGTTCAGCGTGGTCATATCATACCCCTCGGATTTGATGTAGGCGCTGTCGCTGGTGGTCAGAAGTTCGCTTACCGTGACCCCCTCGGGCAGTTCGTCCGCCACCCGGATGGCCTGTGCCTCCGGTGCCAATACATACAGGCCGTCATCCACAGCGTCGTTGATGGCATGGCTGCCCTGATCCGGCAGCAGGTAGTAGGACGCGCCCTGCAGATGGTAGTTGCTGCTGCCTTCAATCACCAGACCATCGATCAGGCTCAGGCCCCAGTCCTCCATCAGGCTGTCCAGGTTGGGCGTATCCACCCCGGGATCGGTGCAGACCAGCATCCGCCCGCCGTCCAGCAGCCAGCTGCGCAGGGCTTCCACGTCTTCCGCGGCAAAATCCGAACTGGGCGCATAGATCACCAGTACGTCCGCGTCCTCGGGGATATCGCTGGTCAGCAGGTTCAGCTCCTGCAATTCCATATTCTGCAGCCCCAGTGCCTGCTGCACGCCGTCCGACAGGGTGGCTTCGCCATGGCCGGTAAGCTGATATACCACCGGGAGTTCTCCGCCGGTCACGTACTGCACCGCACTGGTGATCTGATTTTCCGCGTCAAAGCTGGTGGTGTAGGAATAGGTGTCGTAGTCAAATTCGCTGGAATAGAGTACGCTGCTGTCCACCAGCCTGGTGCGGTCACCGCTCACCACGATCAGACTGCCGTCGGTGGCGTCCTCCACCCCCATCTGGCAAGCAAAACCCGGGTAAAGGGCCGGGTCCTTCTGCTGCCACTGGATGTGGCTGCTGTGCCCGGCGTACTGATCCAGCAGAGCCGTTACATTGCTGTCCACGCTGCCGGTCTGGGCCAGATAATAGATGGTCACATCCTGCTCCAGTTCGTCCAGAATGCCCAGGGATACGTCTCCCAGGGTATACAGCTTGGTCTCGCTCAGGTCAAACTGGCTTACCGAGGCGGGCAGGGCATTGCCGATCAGATTTACCAGTACCACTGCCGCCACTGCCAGCACGGTCAGTACCGTGGCGGCTGAACCGTTGCGGAACACCTGTGCCGTGGGCCTGGCGGGCAGAGAAAAGCGGAACCGGCGCTTTGGCCTGTCCTTGCGTTTGCGCATGGGAGGGCCTCCTTTCAGTTCCAGCGGCGTTTTTCCAGCCCCTGGCCCGCCAGGAACAGAAACAGCGCCGCGATGCTTACATAATAGAGAACAGCCGGGATGCTGAAGATACCGTAGATGAAACTCTCAAAGGGGGTAAACAGCCCCAGTGCCCCCAGCAGGGCCGAAAACGCGCTGGTCAGCGCGGCACTTTGCAGGCCGTACAGCAGCCCCAGCGCCAGGCAGAGCCCCAGAAAAACCAGCATGCCGAAGGTCAGGCTGCGGCTTCGGATGCCGGCCAGCAGGCCGGCCAGGGCTGCCAGCAGACCGAACACGCCCAGTGCCAGCAGGCTTCCCACCGTAAATAGGGTCTGGATGCCGGGCATCAGATAGCTCAGCAGCAGCACCCCGAAGGTGGACAGGGCCGCCAGAATGGTGTTTTCGGTCAGACCGCTTAAAAACAGCCCGATGGCGATACCGGCGCAGCCCAGCAGCCAGTAGCCGAACAGTGCCCCGTAGGCCTTGGCCAGGCTGACGATGCCGTACATCCGCATCACCAGCGGGCACAGCCCCAGCACCGCCACCGGCACGGTGAATACGGCCACCATGGCCAGGTATTTGCCCAGTATGATGGAGGGCACCCCTACCGGCGCGGTGAGCAGCAGCTGATCGGTGCGGGCGCGGCGTTCTTCCGCCAGGCTGCGCACGGTCAGGATAGGGATAAACACCAGCATGGCAAAGGTGGTGCTGTACAGGGTATAACCGAAGTCCGGGTACAGGTTCAGCAGGTTGTATACCCAGAAATACAGCACGCCTACCAGTACATAGGCCGCACAGAGGGAATACCCCAGCATACCGCTGAAGATGCTTTTCCACTCCCGCTTGAATATGGCAATCACGGCTGCGGACCTCCTTCCTCCTCATCCGGCTCAACCACGTCATCCTCATAGCCGTCCTCGTCTGCTTCAGGCGGTTCCGGGGGATCCTCTTCCTGGGGATCAAATTCGGTCAGCTGCAGGAACACATCCTCCAGGCTCAGAGCCTCGGTCTCCATATGCAGCACCGCGCAGCCGGCGGCTGCCAGAGCCAGGCTGACGGCGGCCTGCTGTTTCTGGTCCGCACCGGCGTTCAGGGTGATTTCCAGCCGCGTTTTGCCGTTTTCCTCTTCAGCATGCACCTCCTGTACGCCGTCCAGACCATGCACCGCCCGGGCGGCGATTTCGGCATTTCCCAGTACCAGTACCTGCAGACGGGTGCGGTCGGCCAGTTGTTCGGCCAGCTGATCCGGGGTTCCCTGCGCCGTAAGCTGCCCGTGGGACAGAATCAGCACCTGGTCGCACACGGCGCTTACCTCGCTCAGAATGTGGCTGGACAGAATTACGGTATGCTTGCGGCCCAGCTGGCGGATCAGGGCGCGAAACTCAATCATCTGCGCCGGATCCAGCCCCACGGTGGGCTCGTCCAGAATCAGCACTTCCGGGTCGCCCAGCAGCGCGGCGGCCAGGCCTACCCGCTGCCGGTACCCTTTGGACAGGTTGCGGATCAGGCGATGGGCCATATCGGCGGCTGCCACCCGGTTCATGGCTTTGCGCACCTGTTCGGCCCGCTGGGTGCGGGGCACCCGGCGCAATTCGGCCACAAAGCGCAGGTATTCCTCCACCGTCATTTCCGGATAGAGGGGCGGCTGCTCGGGCAGGTATCCCAGCTGACGCCGTGCTTCCATGGGCTCTTCCAGAATATCATGCCCGCTGATGATCACACGGCCCTCGCTGGCGGAGAGATACCCGGTCAGCACGTTCATGGTGGTGGTTTTGCCGGCGCCGTTGGGCCCCAGCAGACCGCAGATCTGCCCGGTGGGAACCGTAAAGGACAAATCCTTTACCGCAACTTGCGACCCGTAGCGGCGGGTCAGATGCTCCACTTGGATCAATGTGCCACGCTCCTTTGCAAAAGAAAAGGCCATCCCTTCCGGGATGACCTTATCCGGTCTGCAGGCAGTATACGCCGCCGATGTGTGGATTCTGCAAACAGCCGGTGAGAAAAGGATGAAAAAACTATTCAGCGGATCTCGGCCCGATCTGAAAGACCGGTGGAGGGGTCGAGGGTTACGGTCAATCGCTGGCCGCCATCCAGCTGCCAGTACAGCGTATTGCCGCCGGAATAACCCTGATAGCCCAGCATATCCACCAGTTCCTCTTCGGTGCGGCCCAGCATCCAGCCGCAGTCCAGCAGAGGCTGGGCAAGTTCCGTCCGGTTATCCCAGCCCTGGCACTGCCCGATCACGTCCGCGTCCAGGGTGTCCACCACACCGTGGGCATAAAGGGAGATGTTGCCCCGCACGATCCAGCCGTCCGGATGGGACAGGCAGAGCAGGGCAAAGGCTGCCGCCGTTACCCACACGGCCAGCCGGATGGCACGGATCGGGCGCAGCAGGGTAAGCAGGGCGATCAGGGCCCAGGCCCCCAGTACCAGGATAAACCAGGCAGCCAGCACCCGGCGGGGCGTCAGGCCGAACCGGCCGATGTACAGCGCCAGCTTGGCCCCGGCCACCGCCACAAACAACAGGCTGAATCCGCACAGGGCGCCGCCCAGTGCCTGCAGCGCCCGGCTGCGGCGCAGGGGTACCCGGCTGAGCTTGGCGCAGCCGCCCAGCACCGCCATGTTCAGCAGCATCAGGCGGCAGACTTCCTCAAACCCGCTGACCGCGTACTCGGCCGCGGTGAAGCCGTCCGGGAGATGGCCGAAGAACCCGCCCAGCAGATAACTGCCCTGCAAAACAAAGAAAATCAGATACAATCCGTTTAATGCTGTAAGCAATATACAAATTGTACTGTTTGGGAGGGTGCGCAGCTCCTCGGCAGCGCCGCGCAATTCGGTGCAGATGGCGGGATCTTGCTTGTTCCGCAGGCAGGATGCCGCCAGACCGTACAGCCAGGCACCTACCGGCAGGCTGAGCAACAGCCGAACCAGCAGCTCCGTGTTTAGCCAGCTCCAATCCAGGGTCAGCTGCATCAGCGCGGCGAAGTGCCCGTCTACTGCGGCCAGAAGTTCATACGCCACCAGCAGCAGAGGTACCGCGGCTGCCAGGCCAATCAGAACTCCGGGCAACCCTTTTCCAGGTTTGGTGCGTCGGATGCGGTGGAATAGGGTGCGGATACGCAGGAAAAAGCCGCCGAACGGATAAGCAAAGAACCCACGCAGCAGATCCAGCCAGATCATCGGGCCGGTGCTGCCCTCGGCCAGCGCGCCGGTGCGGCTCAAAGTCCAGTAGACAGCCAACCCGTGCAGGGCCAGCAGATCCCAACCGCCTACCGTGCGGCCGTTGTTGCCCCACAAGCCAATGCTTAGGGCGACCAGCCCCAGGCAGACCAGCCAGAACCAGCTCTCAGCGGGAACTTTTGTGTGGCCCATGGCACGGCAGAAAAGCTCTACCCCGGCGCAGAAAATTACGGCAAACAGGGCAATACGGTTGTCGCCAATATTGAACAGCTGAATGTACAAAAAGCCAACTAGATAGCTGCCCAGTGCGGCCCACAGCTCGGCGGGTGCGGCGGTAAACGGAGAGCGAACCGGTACAGCCGGTGCGGCCGGACGCGGCGAGGGATCGGTTTGAGGCGCACTTGAATAGAGGGGACGCCCCGCGCCCTCTTGCATGCGGTTTTCCATAGGGATTCTCCTTATCAGGTGTCCAGGGTCAGATAATACAGTTCATTCCGGTCGGCGTCGTAGAGCGCCAGGGTAAAGTTAAAGGAACCGCGTTCCAGCACTTCGCTTTCATCGGTGGAATCATAGCTTTGGGAATGCCGGTCGATAAACCGGTACCAGCCGTTTTCCACCGCCGGGCTTACCAGCGGTTCGCCCTGCTCATCGGTCAGGTAAGGGCCCCAGCCCAGGTCGGAGCCGTCCTCTTCGCTTCTGAGCCCATATACCAGCGCGGTGGTCACATTGGACAGAGGCAGCGGATTCCAGGCCGTATCGGCCGCGATGACATCGGCCAGCGCATCGTCCGGAAACGACAGCTTCAGGAAGGACATGCCGTCCCCGTGAAAGCCGCCGTGGGTATCACGTTCGGATACAGCTGTTCCGGCGCTCAGATCCAGTTCCAGTGCGCGGGAAGCTTCGCCCTGCAGGGAACGGGCCCCGCAGCCGGTCAGTGCCAGAAGAAGGCAAAGTACGATCAGAAGCCATCGATAGTGTTTCATGGTGTTTCCTCCTCATCCGGCAGGTATTCCAGAATGTCGCCGGGCTGGCAGTCCAGCTCCCGGCACAGGGCTTCCAGGGTGGAAAACCGTACCGCTTTGGCTTTGTTGTTTTTCAGGATGGACAGATTGGCCGGGGTAATCCCGATCCGATCCGCCAGATCGCCGGCGGCGATGTGACGGCGGGCCATCATGACATCCAGGTTGATTCGGATGGACATAAGCACATTCCCTCCCCGGCGTCAAATGGTAAAGTCCAGTTCGTCCTTCATGGCGGCGGCCTGGGCAAAACAGTTCTTTACAATCCGCACAATCAGGGCCATAAAACCCGCCGCTACCGCTACCAGCAGCCAGGGCAGGTAGTACCAGGCGCTTACCAGGCACAAAAGACAGGCCGCCATGCAGCACCAGCTTACCCGGCGCAGCCTTGCCACGTTGGCCGATATGAATACCTGCCCGGCGGCCAGTGCCCCCAGCAGCCGGTGCAGATTGACCAGCAAAATCCAGGCGGGGATGCTGCCCAGGTAGATGGTGGCCATCATCAGAATCCCTTCCCGCACACCGAACCCCAGCAGTACCGGCCGGGTGCCGATGAACCAGTCCACCGCCCAGTAACAGCCCAGATCCAAAGCCGCCAGCAGCACGGCAAACACCAGCACGCACACCTGGGACAGCCGGATGCTCTGTTTACTTGTGATTTTCATAGTCGATTCCTCCTTGAGTGGGGATATCCTCTGGCGATACTATACCACAGCAAAAATTGAAAATCAATATATTTTTATCGAAAAACAATAAAATTATTCCGATAAACAAAAAATCCCGGCGGACAGTTCCGCCGGGGAAGCGATTATTCGGTGTACCAGTATTTCCGATCCAGGCTGCGGTACTGCAGCGCTTCGGCCAGATGCTCCTCACCGATGCGGTCCGCGCCCGCCAGATCGGCAATGGTGCGGGCCACCTTTAAAATGCGGTCGTAGGCCCGGGCGCTGAGCCCCATGGCCCGGAACGCCTCCCGCAGCAGGGAAGCGGCGGCCGGGGTGGTTGTGCAGTACCGGCGCAGCAGGGCAGGGGGCAGCTGGGCGTTGCAGCGCACACCGGTGCCGGCGTACCGGGCAGCCTGGATTTCACGGGCGGCCAGCACCCGGGCCAGAATGGCGGCGCTGCTCTCGCCTCCGGCGGTATCGGCCAGATCCTCGTACTCCACCGGGGCCACCTCCACATGCAGGTCGATCCGGTCCAGCAGCGGGCCGCTGATCTTCTGCCGGTACCGGTCAATGGCGCTGGGCGGGCAGGTGCAGGCCCGGGTGGGATGGCCGAAATACCCGCACCGGCAGGGGTTCATGGCGGCGGCCAGCAAAAACCGGCTGGGATAGGTGGCGCTGCCCGCCACCCGGCTCACCGTTACCTGGCCGTCCTCCACAGGCTGGCGCAGAATCTCCAGCGCGTCCCGGCTGAATTCCGGCAGTTCGTCCAGAAACAGCACCCCGTCATGGGCCAGGCTCACCTCGCCGGGCCGGGGGCTGGAGCCGCCGCCTGCCAGTGCAGTGGCGCTCACACTGTGATGGGGGCTGCGGAACGGCCGCCGGGTCATGAGCCCGCTGCCTGCGGGCAGCAGCCCGGCTACCGAATAGATCTGGGTCACCTCCACCGCTTCTTCCCGCGTCAGGGGTGGCAGGATGCCGGGCAGACGCTTGGCCAGCATGCTTTTGCCGGTGCCCGGCGGGCCGATCAGCAGGATGTTGTGCCCGCCTGCCGCGGCCACCTCCATAGCCCGGCGGGCTTCCGCCTGGCCGTGCACGTCGGCAAAATCCGGCAGATCCCCGGCAGGGGCGCTTGCGTAGGCAAGAGGTTCCACCGGGGTCAGCGGCGCCTCACCCCGCAGATGATCCGCCACCTGTCGGGCGCTGGTTACCCCGTAAACGGTCAGCCCCTCTGCCACGGCGGCTTCCCGGGCGTTGGCCTCGGGCACAAACAGCTGCCGGACGCCGCAGGCGGCCGCATGCAGCGCCATGGGCAGTACCCCGTTTACCGGCCGCACCGCCCCGTCCAGGGCCAGTTCGCCCACAAAGGCGCAGTCCGGCGGCGGGGGCGGCAGCTGTCCGGCCGCGCAAAGGATGCCCAGCAGGATGGGCAGATCGTATACCGGCCCGGCTTTTTTCCGGTGGGCCGGGGCCAGGTTCACCGTGATCCGCCCGGCCGGCCAGCCGAATCCCAGGTTCTTGCTGGCGCTGCGCACCCGGTCGGCCGCCTCCTTGACGGCGCTGTCCGGCAGGCCCACAATGGCAAACTGGGGCAGCCCGCCGCTCAGGTCGGCTTCGGCCGTTACAAGAAATCCCTCCAGCCCGTGTATCCCGAAGCTGTTCACCCTGGCAAACATGGCAGACCCTCCCGCACATTCTGTTAAAATAAGTATAGAGCGCCCTGCCAAAATCCACAAGTGCGAATTGACAATCCCCCCGGCTGTCTATAAAATAGTAGATAGAAAACCTATCTGCAATGCTCAGAATCCACAGAAAGAGGGTAATTGCCATGTATCAGGAAGAGTATGAACGCTGGCTTGCCGCCGATCTGGACGACGCCGACCTGAAACCCGAGCTGGAATCCGTGCGCGGGGATGACGAGGCGATCCAGGACCGGTTTGCCGTGGCGCTCAAGTTCGGTACCGCCGGTCTGCGAGGGGTTATCGGCGCGGGTACCAACCGGATGAACGTATATGTGGTGCGGCAGGCCACCCAGGGCCTGGCCAACTGGGTCAAGACCCAGGGCGGCACCCAGACCGTCGCCATCAGCTATGACAGCCGCATCAAGAGCGATGTGTTCGCCAAGGCTGCCGCCGAAGTGCTGGCCGCCAACGGGGTCAAGGTTCGCATCTACAAGGCGCTGATGCCGGTGCCCGCTTTGAGCTTTGCCACCCGGTACTATCAGTGCAACGCGGGCATCATGGTTACCGCCAGCCACAACCCGGCCAAGTACAACGGCTACAAGGCCTATGGCCCGGACGGCTGCCAGATGACCGACGAGGCCGCCGACATCGTCTATGCCGAAATCCAGAAGACCGACGTGCTCACCGGCGCCAAGACCATGCCCTTTGAGGAGGGGATGGCCGCCGGCCTGATCCAGTATGTGGAGGACGCCTGCTACGAGGCCCTGTACGACGCCATCAAAGCCCGCAGCGTGCGCCCGGGCCTGTGCGCCACCGCCGGGCTCAAGCTGGTGTACAGCCCGCTGAACGGCAGCGGCCTGGTGCCGGTCACCCGGGTGCTGCACGACATCGGCATCACCGATATCACCATCGTGCCCGAGCAGAAAGATCCGGACGGCAACTTCCCCACCTGCCCCTATCCCAATCCGGAGATCTTCGAGGCGCTGCGCCTGGGCCTGGAACTGGCTGAAAAGAGCGGCGCCGATCTGATGCTGGCCACCGACCCGGACGCCGACCGTGTGGGTATCGCCGTGCGCTGCAAGGACGGCAGCTATGAGCTGCTCAGCGGCAACGAGGTAGGCGTGCTGCTGCTGGACTACATCTGCGCCGCCCGCATCGAGAACGGCACCATGCCCAAGGATCCGGTCATGGTCAAGAGCATCGTGTCCACCCCGCTGGCGGACGTGGTGGCCGCCCATTACGGGGTCGAGTGCCGCAACGTGCTCACCGGCTTCAAGTGGATCGGCGACCAGATCGCCCGTCTGGAGGCCGCCGGTCAGGTGGAGCGGTTCATCTTCGGCTTCGAGGAGAGCTACGGCTATCTGGCGGGCAGCTACGTGCGGGATAAGGACGCCGTGATCGGCAGCATGCTGATCTGCGAGATGGCTGCCTACTACCGCAGCATTGGTTCTTCCATCAAGGAAGAGCTGGAGCGCATCTATGCCCAGTACGGCCGCTACCTGAACAAGGTGGACAGCTTTGAATTCCCGGGCCTGTCCGGCATGGACAAGATGGCCGGTATCATGCAGAACCTGCGCCAGAACCCGCCCGCCGAGTTTGCCGGCTACAAGGTGGTGTCGGTGGCCGACTACCAGGCCCGCACCAAGACCGATCTGGCCACCGGTGCGGTGGAGCCCATCGACCTGCCCGCCGCCAACGTGCTGATCTATGCCCTGGAGGGCGGCGCTTCGGTGGTGGTCCGTCCCAGCGGCACCGAGCCCAAGATCAAGACCTACTTCACCACCCTGGGTAAGGATCTGGCCGAGGCTGAGGCCCAGAAGGACGCCCTGGCGGCGGCCCTCAAGCCCCTGCTCAGCTGATTCGCACACAGAATAAAAAACAGGCGCGCTGCTCAAGGCAGCGCGCCTGTTCGTTTGTGTCTTTAGCGGTACTCCGCCGCCAGTTTGCGCAGGGCCGGCAGGCTGCGCAGCACCTTGTCGGTGTCGATGCAGTAGGCCATCCGGAAATACCCCGGGCAGCCGAAGCTGTCCCCCGGAACCAGCAGCAGGTCGTACTGCAGGGCCTTTTTGCAGAAAGCCCCCGCGTCCGCCTCCAGCGCTTTCGGGAAGATATAGAAGGTGCCGCCCGGCTCCACACAGGTGAAGCCCAGATCGGTCAGCTCCTTGTACAGGATATCCCGGTTGGTGCGGTAGACACGCAGATCGCTGGTCACGTCCAGGCAGCGGGCCACCGCCAGCTGAATGATGGAAGGCGGGCAGTTGTGGCCGGTGCCCCGGGAAATCTGCCCGCAGATCTCGATGATGGTTTCCGCCTCGGCGCAGTCCGGCCCGGCGGCCACATACCCGATCCGTTCCCCCGGCAGGCTCAGCGATTTGCTGAAGGAGTAGCAGGTCAGGGTGTTGGGATAAAGCGCGGCCGGGTAGGGGGCGGGCTCGTCGCTGAACACGATCTCCCGGTAGGGTTCGTCGCTGATCAGGTAGATGGGCTGGCCCCATTCCCGCTGCTTTTCTTTCAACAGGGCGGCCAGGCGGCGCAGAGTCGCCTCGGTGTACACCACGCCGCTGGGGTTGTTGGGGGTGTTGATCAGCACCGCCGCCACATCGGGGGCCAGCCGCTTTTCCAACTCGTCAAACTGGATCTGGAAGTCCTCCACATGGGCGGGTACCACCTCAAGCCGCAGCCCTGCGCCCTCCACATAGGGTCGGTACTCCGGGAAGAACGGCGCAAAGGTCAGCACCCGGTCGCCGGGACGGCCCACCGCCCGCAGCGCGTGGGCCACCGCCCCCGCCGCGCCGGTGGTGGGAAAGATGTGCCGGGCTTCGTAGGCGATCCCGAACCGCCGCCGCAGTGAATCCGCGATGGCCTGCCGCACGCTCTCGATGCCCAGGCTGGGGCTGTAGCCGTGCAGGGTCAGGGGATCGCTGGTCTGCAGCAGATCCAGCATGGCCTGGGTGAACTGTTCCGGCGGCGCAACCGACGGATTGCCCAGGCTGTAGTCAAATACGTTTTCCGGGCCGATCACCTTGGCCCGCTCCATGCCGTAGGCAAAAATCTCCCGAATGGCCGATTTCTGCCCCAGCATCTTCCGGTAGTGTTCCGGTATCATGGTATATACTCCCTCTCCCTCAATAAAATCAGTCATAGGTCACCCGTCCGCTGAAGATGCACAGCGGACGGCGGGCCTTGCCTTTTTCAATCAGCTGCCGGGCCGCAAACAGCACGGCGCCTGCGCTGGGGCAGGCGGGGATGCCGTCGGTCAGCAGAACCTCCCGGGCGGCGCGCTGGGCGTCGCCGCTGGTCACCGCCATCACCAGGTCCACCACATAGGGATTGTAGTTGGCGGGTACAAAGCCGGCCCCCAGGCCGGGAATACCGTGTTTGCCCACAAAACCGCCGCCGATGGCCTGGCTTTCATAGGGTTCCACCGCCACGATCTTGATATGGTCATGCCAGGCGCGGATGTGTTCGCCCACGCCGGTCACAGTGCCGCCGCTGCCCACGCCGGCCACCACCGCGTCGATCTGCCCGCCGGTGGCTTTCAGAATCGCCGGGCCGGTCACCCGCCGGTGGTGTTCCGGGTTGTCATCGTTGGCAAAATAGTCCATGTAGTAGCCGCCGCAGCTTTCGGCCGTCTGGCGTGCCAGCTGCTCCATACCCCGGCGGCCGTCCAGCGGGGAGGAGTACAGCAGCTTTGCCCCCAGACCCCGCAGATAACTCATCCGCTCCGCGTCCAGGGTGCGGGGTACTATTAAAGTAATAGGATGGCCGCTTACCCGGCAGGCCAGGGCCAGCGCCGCCCCAAAGGTGCCGCTGCTGGCCTCCACCACCGTCTGGCCCGGGGCCAGGTCGCCCCGTTCCGTGGCCAGGGCCAGCATGCTCTCCGCCAGACCGTCCTTGGCGCTGCCGGTGGCCCCGCCGAAATCCAGATAGGCCAGAATCTCGCCGCGCAGCCGGTTTTGGGCGGCGTAACCCCCCAGCTTTACCACCGGGCAGCGGTAAAGCACCGGATAGTAGCTGTTCAGAACCTCCATGGCGGCGCCTCCTTTCGGCATTTGCCCCTTTATTATAGTATCTTATTCCATCGTTTTTGCGCCGTCAAGCGCCTGGCCCACTCCAGCAAGCACAAAAACCCGAAAAACCGAAAATATTTGCCCCTCTCCCCTTGACAGGCCGGTGCCCGTCTGGTATAATTTGCAACTGTAAAGTGAAACGCTTTACAGAAATGCAGAGGAGGAGGGCGCGGCCGTGGCCAAGAATCTGGAGATCTCGTACCTGCTGGATTTCTACGGCGAAGTCCTCACCGAGAAGCAGCGCGACGTGATGGAGCAGTATTACAACGACGATCTGTCCCTGGCGGAGATCGCGGATAACTTCGGCATCACCCGGCAGGGTGTGCGGGACTCCATCAAGCGGGGCGAGGGCATTCTGCTGGAACTGGAAGAAAAGGTGGGATTTGCCCGCCGGTACCGGGCCGTGCAGGAGGGTGTTGCCCAGCTGGAAAAGCTGACGCGGGACATCCGCTTCTACAACTCCACCTCCTACGCCATGAGCGAGGAGATCGACAAGGCCACCAGCGAGATGCTGGCACTGATCGAGCATATCAGCGAGTAAGGGCAGCGAGGAAACGATATGGCATTTGAATCCCTTTCCGACCGGCTGGCCGGTGTATTCAAAAAACTGCGCGGCAAAGGCAAGCTGACCGAGGCGGACGTCAAGGCTGCCATGCGGGAAGTGCGCATGGCCCTGCTGGAAGCCGACGTCAACTTCAAGGTTGCCAAGGACTTCTGCAACGAGGTTACCGAGCGCGCCATGGGGCAGGAGGTCATGGAAAGCCTGACCCCCGCCCAGCAGGTGGTCAAGATCGTCAACGAAGAGCTTACCGAGCTCATGGGCGGTCAGGAAGCCGCCCGCATCCACATCAAGTCCAAGCCCCCCACGGTCATCATGATGTGCGGCCTGCAGGGCAACGGTAAAACCACCCATGCCGCCAAGCTGGGCAAGTGGTTCCTGAAGCAGGGCCACCGCCCGCTGCTGGTAGCCTGCGACGTGTACCGTCCTGCGGCTATCGACCAGTTGAAGGTGGTGGGCGCCCAGGCCGGTGTTCCGGTGTTTGAACTGGGCCAGGCCAAGCCTGAGGAGATCGCCGCCAAGGCGGTGGCTCATGCCAAGGATCACGGCAACGACATCGTGATTCTGGATACCGCCGGCCGTCTGCATGTGGACGAGGCCCTCATGGCCGAGCTGGGCCGCATCAAGGAAGCCGTCACAGTGGACGAGGTTCTGCTGGTGGTGGACGCCATGGCCGGCCAGGACGCGGTCAACGTGGCCAAGGCCTTCAACGAGGCGGTGGAGGTGGACGGCATCGTCCTCACCAAGACCGACGGCGACACCCGGGGCGGCGCGGCGCTCAGCGTCAAGGCGGTCACCGGCAAACCCATCAAGTTCCAGGGCACCGGCGAAAAGCTGGACGACCTGGAGGTCTTCCATCCGGGCCGCATGGCCGGGCGAATCCTGGGCATGGGCGATGTGCTCACCCTGATCGAGAAAGCCCAGCAGGCCCAGGACGACAAGCAGGCGGAGGAAACCGCCCGCCGTCTGATGGAAAACAAGTTCGATATGAACGACATGCTGGCCCAGCTTGCCCAGATGAAGAAGATGGGCGGCGCCGCGGCCCTGCTGAGCATGCTGCCCGGCGGCAACAAGATCGACCCCAGCCAGGTGGACGACAAGGCGTTCGTTCAGATCGAGGCCATCATCTACAGCATGACCCCCGCCGAGCGGGAAAAGCCCGCCATCATCAATCCCAAGCGCAAGCGCCGGATCGCCGCGGGCAGCGGCACCACGGTGGAGCAGGTCAACAAGCTGTTGCGTCAGTATGAGATGATGCAGAAGCTCATGAAGCAGTTCAAGAAGAATCCCAAGGCCTTTGGCCGGCGGATGGGCATGGGCGGCATGATGCCGCGCTAAAAGCCCTTTACAATTTATTCGGTATGCCCCAGGCCGCCAGGCGGTGCGGGTGTTATACATTTTCTTTACCGCGCCCGAACCGGGCCGACACATTTACAGGAGGTAACGTATCATGGCTGTTAAGATCAGACTGCGCCGCATGGGCGCCAAGAAGGCTCCTTTCTATCGTGTGGTTGTGGCGGATAGCCGCTTCCCCCGCGATGGCCGCTTCATTGAGGAGATCGGCTACTACGATCCCACCAAGGAGCCCGCTGTTGTGAACATCGACGCCGAGAAGGCCAAGAAGTGGATCGCCACCGGCGCTCAGCCCACCGACACCGTGCGCGTGCTGCTGAAGAAGTCCAACATTCTGTAACCCAAAAACGGAGGTACGATCCATGCAGGAGCTGTTGCTGGCCGTTGCCAGAGGGCTGGTGGATGAGCCGGACGCCGTGCAGGTCACTGTGGATGCCCCCCGAGAGGACGGCACCATCGTCTATCACCTGCATGTGGCCGAAGGGGACATGGGCCGTGTCATTGGCAAGCAGGGCCGTATCGCAAAAGCCATCCGCATTGTCATGCGGGCGGCTGCCGTCCGTCAGGGCGACAAGGTAATGGTCGAGATCGACTGATCCCGGCCGCAGGATCAAAAGCCTTTTGCCCCGTGCAAAAGGCTTTTTTGTTTGTGAACAAAGGAGCCGTTATGCAGCAATATCTGGAGATCGGCCGGATCGTGGCGCCCCACGGGGTCACCGGCGAAATGAAACTGGAACTCTGGTGTGACAGTGTGGCCTTTCTGGGCCGGCTGAAGCGGGTATACCGCTCCGGGCAGGGGGAAGGGGAGATGCAGGTCACCGGCCTGCGTCCCCATAAGAACATGGGCCTGCTCCGGCTGGAGGGTGTGTCCGATATGGACGCCGCCCGGGCCCTGGTGGGCCGTGTGCTCTGGGCCGCCCGGGGGGATCTGCGCCTGCCCAAAGGTGCCTGCTTTATTCAGGACCTGCTGGGCTGTCAGGTGCTGGACGCGGATACCGGCCGCTGCTACGGCACGGTAAGCGACATCAGCCATCCCGCTGCCCAGGACATCTATACCGTCAAGGCGGAGGACGGCGCCGAGTACCGGTTCCCCGGCGTGGCGGAATTCCTGGTGGAAAAATGCCCGGAGGAGGGCTATATCCGGGTGCGGCCGATCCCCGGCATGTTCGGCGCTGCCCAGAACGGAGATGAAGCCGAATGATGCGCATTGACATCGCCACCCTGTTCCCGGACGTGTGCCAGGCCTATATGAACGAGAGCATCCTGGGCCGGGCGGCCCGCAAGGGCCTGATCGAGACCCACTGCCACCAGATCCGGGACTATACCCTGAACAAACAGAAGCAGGTGGACGACTACCCCTACGGCGGCGGCTGCGGCATGGTGATGAACGCCCAGCCGATTTATGACTGCTGCCGGGCCATCATCCGGCAGAACTGGCTGTATGGCCGCCCCCGTCCTCATATCGTCTTTATGACCGCCGCCGGCGCTCGCTATGACGAGGGCCATGCCCGCCGCCTGGCCACCTACGACAACCTGCTGCTGGTCTGCGGCCACTACGAGGGCATGGACGAGCGGGTGATCCAGGAGATTGGCGACGAGGAAATCAGCATCGGGGATTACGTGCTCACCGGCGGGGAACTGGCCGCGCTGGTAGTGGCGGACAGCGTGCTGCGGCTGCAGCCCGGCGTGCTGGCTGAGCCCCAGGGATACCAGGAGGAAAGCCACTGGAACGGCCTGCTGGAATATCCCCAGTACACCCGGCCGGAGGTCTGGCAGGGCCGTGCCGTGCCGCCGGTTCTGCTTACCGGGCACCATGCCAATATCGAGAAATGGCGTGCCCAGCAGAGCCTGGAACGCACCCGGGCCCGCCGCCCCGATCTGTATGCCGCCTGGCAGGCGAAAAACAACAAAACCTGATACAGTGTTCGCCAATTGTGGAAAGATGTTGAAAACCTTTGACTATCTGGCCAAGCTTGTGAAAAACTAACTGGTGAAGTTGTACAAATGCGGCGTTTTTCAAAAAGCCAAGATTCGGAGAACTGACAAAATTGCCCAAAACCCCTGTACAAGGCGGGGGCGATGTTATAAAATTATACCATGCAATGGGGCTCTCAAACCCAAATCTACGATGAGAATTAGGAGCGAAGGAACCATGTTTGTTAAAGAAGTCACTGTAGAAAATCAGGTCGGTCTGCACGCTCGTCCCGCTACCTTCTTCATTCAGAAGGCCAACGAGTACAAGTCTTCCATTTGGGTGGAAAAAGAAGAGCGCCGCGTCAACGCCAAGAGCCTGCTGGGCGTTCTGAGCCTGGGCATCGTGGGCGGCACCTCGATCCGGATCATTGCCGACGGCGCCGATGAGCAGGCTGCCGTGGAAGGTCTGGTTAAGCTGGTCAACAGCGGTTTTGCCGAATAATCCGATACCATGTCATGAGCGGGCGGCCCGGCGGCTGCCCGCTCTTTGCTTTCCCCAATTTTCAGCAAAAGGAGCCTTTTGCCCATGACCAAAGCCCAGCTGTACCAGAAAGCCTGCATGCTGCCCCTGCTGCCCGGCGTGTATATCATCCGGGACGCGGAGGGGGTCATCATCTATATCGGCAAGGCCAAGCGCCTGCGCACCCGGGTCAGCCAGTATTTCCGGGAGGGGGTGCCCCACGACGCCAAGGTCACCCGCATGATCGAAAACGCCTTTGAATTTGACGTGATCGTCTGCCAGAGCGAGTTCGAGGCGCTGGTGCTGGAGGCCAGCCAGATCAAGGCCCATACCCCCAAGTACAACATCCTGCTCAAGGATGACAAGGGCTACAGCTATGTGCGCGTTACCCGGGAAGCCTATCCCCGCCTGTCCGCCGTGCTGCAGAAAGAGGAGGACGGCGCCGAGTATATCGGCCCCTTTACCTCCAGCTTCGCGGTGCGGGAGATGGTGGGAACGGCCCAGGACTGCTTTCAACTGCCCCGGTGCAACCGCCGGTTTCCGGAGGACATCGGCAAGGGCCGTCCCTGCCTGAATGCCCATATCGGCAAATGCATGGGTCTGTGCAGCGGCAAGATCAGCCGGGAAGCCTACAACGAGGCCGTGGCCGGGGCGGTGCATATGATCCGCTACGGCAAAAAAGAGATCATCAAAAACCTGGAGGAACGGATGAACGCCGCCGCCGAGAGGCTGGACTTTGAACAGGCTGCCCTGATCCGGGATCAGCTGGCCGCCATCCGCAAGGTCAGCGAAGGGCAGAAGGTGGTGGTGGACGAGCGCACCCAGATGGATGTGATCGCCCTGGCCGCCACCACCCGGGCGGTCTGCGCCGCGGTGCTGCGGTACCGCCGGGGCCGCCTGGCGGACAAGCGGGAATTTGTGTTCCACGACACCGCCGACGCGGACGGTGTGCGGGAGGAGTTCCTCTCCCGCTATTATCTGGACGGGGAGGAGATCCCCCGCACCATTGCGGTGGATGCCCTGCCGGAGGACGCCGACGCCCTGGCTCAGCTGCTGGAGCAGACCCGGGGCGCCAAGGTGCATCTGTATGTACCCCAGAAAGGGGACGTGGCCAAGCTGGTCACCATGGCCTACACCAACGCGGTGGAGCGGCTGGCCCGGGAGAGCGGCCGTTACGGCAAGCAGGAGCGCCTGCTGGACGAGACCGCTCAGGTGCTGGGCCTGGCCGCGCCGCCCCACCGGATCGAGAGTTACGACATTTCCAACTGGGGCGAGGGCACCAGCGTCTGCGGCATGGTGGTGTTTGAAGAGGGAAAGCCCAAAAAGAGCGATTACCGCCGCTTCAAGATGCGCACCGTGTTGGGCACCGACGACTATGCCAGCATGGCCGAGACCCTGAGCCGCCGTGCCGCCGAGTACGAAAAGTCGGATGCCGCCGGTTCCTTTGCTCAAAAGCCTGACCTGATCCTGCTGGATGGCGGCCGGGGCCAGGTGAGCGCGGTGCAGGCGGTGCTGGCCGGTACCAAGCTGGCGGATGTGCCGCTGTTCGGCATGGTCAAGGACGATCACCACCGTACCCGGGCCATCGTGGCACCGGGCGGGGAGGAAATCACGATCAGCATGCACCGGGGGATCTTCACCTTTATTACCTCGATCCAGGACGAGGTGCACCGGTTTGCCATTTCGTATCAGCGGCAGGCCCAGAAGAAAAAGTCCTATTCCTCCCGCCTGACCGAGGTGCCGGGGGTAGGCCCTGCCGCCGCCAAGGCGCTGCTGGTCAAATTCCGTACCGTGGCCGCCGTGCGGGAGGCTTCGGTGGAGCAGCTTTGTGAAACGCCGGGGGTGGGCCCGGTAACGGCCCAGGCGATATTTGCCCATTTTCATCCCCAAACGGCTCTTGACAAGCCGTCCGACAGCCCCCATAATGAAACATGCCCCCAAGACGGGGCGCCCAAGGAGGTATGAACCATGCGCGTGATTTCCGGAAGCGCCCGGGGCACCCGCCTCGAAACCCTGCCCGGCGAGGATGTGACCCGGCCTACCATTGACCGGGTCAAGGAAGGCATGTTCAGTGCCCTGCAGTTTTTGCTGCCCGGGGCCCGGGTACTGGATCTGTTTGCGGGCAGCGGTCAGCTGGGCATCGAGGCGCTGAGCCGCGGCGCGGCCCGCTGCGTCTTTGTGGACAGCAGCCGCCCTGCCGTAGAGGTGGTCAAGCGCAATTGCCGGGCTGCCGGCGTGGAGAACCAGGCGCAGGTGGTCTGGGGCGAGGCGGACAAGTTCCTGGCCCGCACCCAGGATACCTTCCATCTGGCGCTGTTGGATCCGCCCTACCGGCACGGCACTTTGGCCGAGATCCTGCCGCTGCTGGCGGCGCATATGGAGCCGGGCGGCACGGTGCTCTGCGAGAGTGAGCTGGCCGCCGATCTGCCGGATGAGGCCGCCGGGCTGGAAAAAATCAAACAATACCGATACGGCACCGTGCTGGTGACCCGCTATCAGAAAAGGAGTGCAGACCTATGAACATCGACGAATTGCTGGACATGATGGAGGAGACCCTGGAAGAAGGGGCGGGCCTGCCTTTCAGCGGCGGCAAGCGTGCTGTGGATGTGGAGAAGGTGCGGGACCTGATCGACGAGGTCCGTCTGAACCTGCCCAATGAGATCCGCCAGGCCAAGGCCATCGTGCAGGACCGGGGCGAGATCATTGCCAGTGCCAAGCGGGAGAGCGAGGGCATCATCAAAAAGGCGGAAGAGCGTGCCCGCATCCTGGTGGGCGAGCAGGAGGTTGTGCGCGCGGCTCAGCAGCGGGCGGCGGAGATCATCTCCACGGCCCAGAGCCAGGCCCGGGAGATGCGCCAGACCGTCACCGAGTACTGCGACAATATGCTGCGCGCCAGCGAAGAGCAGCTGGCCCGCAGCGCAGCCGAGGTGAAAAACGTGCGCACCAATCTGCGCCAGGCCGCCAAGAACGGCTGATCGGACATACAAACAAACCGGGATACCGCTTTTGGTATCCCGGTTTTTGTGCTTTTGGCTGGCGGGCGGGATGGCTTCACCACTTTGTCCCACTTTTGTAACCGATCTTTCACACCGGAGAATAAATACGCCAAAAATGGCGAGATTCTGCCATAAATAGACAATCCGGGCCCGGCCTTTTTTGCGCCGGGCCTATTGCTTTTTAGGGGGCTGTTCAGTATAATAAACCATATAAGTGGGTAAAAGTGGGTAGAAGTGGGTTAAAATCCAGGAAATACCCTTCACAAGCCGCAAAGAGGAAGGAGGCGGGCCGCGATGCTGGTGGGCGAGTACAACTACGCCATCGACGCAAAGGGCCGCCTGAATTTCCCCGCCCGTTTCCGGGAGGAAATGGGGGAGCGGTTCGTGGTCACCCGCTGGCTGGACGGCTGCCTTGTGGCTTTTTCCCAAAGCGAGTTTGAGCAGCTGGCCGCCACCTTTGCCGCCAAGGGCATGACCAAAAGCCGCGACATTCAGCGGTTCTTGTTTTCCGCCGCCGAGGAGGTCACGCCGGACAAGCAGGGGCGTATCCTGCTGCCGCCGGTGCTGCGCCGCCACGCCGGGCTGGAAAAGGAGGTCACCATCATCGGCAACCGCAACCACGCCGAGATCTGGGACACCCGCTCCTGGCGTGCTTATAACGAACAGATCACCATGGACACCCAGAAACTGGCGGCCACCATGGAGGAACTGGACATCTGATCATTCTGAGCCGAAAGGGGACAAGCCATCGTGGAATTCAGCCATCAGCCCGTGCTGCTGCAGGAATGTCTGGACGGGCTTGCCATCAAACCGGACGGCATTTATCTGGACGGCACCGCCGGCGGGGCCGGGCATTCCGGTGCGATTGCCCGCCGTCTGACCACCGGCCGCCTTATCAGCCTGGACCAGGATCCGGACGCCATTGAGGTGGCTACCCAGCGGCTGGCCGGTCTGCCCGCTACCGTGGTGCAGTCCAATTTCCGCAATGCCCCCGCCGTGCTGCGGCAGCTGGGCATCGACGGGCTGGATGGCGCGCTGCTGGATCTGGGCGTGTCCAGCCATCAGCTGGACGATGGGGAACGGGGGTTCTCCTACCGGATGGACGCGCCGCTGGATATGCGGATGAGCCAGAGCGGCCCCACCGCCGCGGATCTGGTCAACACCGCCAGCCGGGAAGAACTGGCCCGCATCCTGCGGGAGTACGGTGAGGAACCCTATGCCTGGGCGATTGCCGGGCATATCGTGCGGCTGCGGGAACGCCAGCCCATCCTGACCACCCTGCAGCTGGCCGATACCATCGCGTCGGCGCTGCCGCCCGCGGTGCGCCGCAAGGACAAAAATCCCAGCCGCCGCTCCTTCCAGGCGCTGCGCATCGCTGTGAACGGTGAGCTGGATGCCTTGAGCGAAGGGCTGGACGGTATCTTTGAAGCCCTCAATCCCGGCGGACGGTTCGCCATTATTACCTTCCATTCCCTGGAGGACCGGCTGGTCAAAAACCGGTTCCGCCAGTGGGCTACCGCCTGTACCTGCCCGCCGGAACTGCCGGTCTGCGTCTGCGGCGGCAAGGCGAAAGGCCGTCTGGTCAACCGCAAGCCCATCGAAGCGGCCGCGCAGGAACTGGAAGAAAACCGCCGCAGCCGCAGCGCCAAACTGCGGGTCATTGAAAAACTGTAAACCCTGTTCAGCAATCCGGAAAGGAGGAGATCCTCATGCCTCAGACTGCCTATGACCTGTCGGTGTTTGAAAACCGTCCGCAGGCCAAAAAACAGCAGCCGCTGCGTGTAGCCAAAGGCAACCGCACCGGTATGGTTTGGGTTGTGCTTCGGCAGGTCCGCATGGTAGCGGTGGGGGGGATCCTTCTGGCTTTGCTGTGCAGTTACCTGTTCAGTCAGGCACAGGTGTCGGCCCTGGCCGCTGATATCCAGAAGTATGAAAGCCAGCTGGCTGCCGCCCAGAGCGAATACAGCTATCTCACCAGCCAGATGGACGCCATCACCAACCAGAGCAACGTGGATGAGATCGCGGCCAAACTGGGCCTGATGAAGATCGATCCCAGCCAGGTTACCTACATAACCGTAGAGCAGGAGAGCCAGATCACCCGCCCGGACAGCGGTCTGAACAAGATTGCCCGTCAGATCGGCGAGATGGCTCTGAGCATCCTGAACTATCTCAATCCGTAACAAAACCAGGACCGGACAAGCGTGCTTCGGCACGCTTGTTGTCCTTTTCGCCGCCCGGCGCGGCGTTTCCTACTCGGCCTATGGCCGGAAAGGATGGTACTTTCACCTATGGCACCTCCCCGCAAAATCACACCTCCCACACCACCCGAACCCCAGCCCGGTGTGCCCCGCCTTCTGTCGCGGCGCACCGCTGTTTTGCTGGGGCTGTTTATTGTTCTGGGCTTTGGGCTGCTGATCGGGCGGCTGTACTGGCTGCAGATCACCATGGGAGACGAATACCAGGCCGAGGCGGCAGCCCAGCAGACCCTGGATGCCACTCTGCCGGCCCAGCGCGGCAACATCTACGACGCCACCGGCAATGTGCTGGCCCGCAGTGTAACTGTATGGGACATTACCGCCGACCCCACCGTCTGCGACCCGGAGGGGATCGCAGAGGCCAGCGAAGGGCTGGCCGAGATCCTGAATCTGGATGCGGACGAGGTATACGAAAAGCTGTCGGATACCTCCACCCGCTACAAGGTTCTGGCCAAGAGTGTGGACAAACCCACCGCCGATGCGGTCAAAGCCTTTGTCAATGATTTTGACAAGGACCTGGCGGTGATCACCACCCAGACCAGTGTGCGCCAGTACCCCTGCGGTGCGTTCCTGGCCAGTGTGCTGGGCTTCTGCAATGCGGACGGCGACGGCTTCTACGGCCTGGAAAAATACTACGATGAGACGCTGGCCGGGGTGGACGGCCGCACCGTTACGGTGCGCAACCGATGGGGCTATGAGGTGGACAACGACCAGGCCACCACCTATCCGGCAGAGGACGGCAAGAGCCTGGTACTCACGGTGGACATCAACATCCAGTCCATTCTGGAGCGATACCTGAGCGAAGCCATCGACACCTACGACGTGCAGGAGCGCGGTGTGGCCATCGCCATAGATGTGAACACCGGCGCGGTGCTGGGCATGGCCAGCAAGCCGGACTTTGACCCCAACGATCCTTATACCATCTACGACGAGGACCTGGCCGCCACGCTGGACGGCCTGTCCGGCGATGAGTTTACCACAGCCCAGGGTGCCGCCCGGGAACGGCAGTGGAAAAACAAGGCCATCACCGAGCTGTACGAGCCCGGCTCCGTCTTCAAGCTGGCCACGGCGGCGGCTGCGCTGGATGCGGGTGTTATCGTTCCCAACTCCAGCTTCAACTGCCCGGGCAGCTATGCTGTGGCGGACCGGACCTACACCTGCTACAACCACAAGGCCCACGGTATCCAGACGGTGGGTCAGGCGGTGAACAACAGCTGCAACATTGCTTTTATTCAGATTGCCCAGCGGCTGGGCTCTGAAGCGTTCTACGAATATTACAACGGTTTCGGCTTCCGGGAAAAGACCGGCATCGACCTGCCCGGCGAGGAGAGCGGTATCTCCCATACCCTGTCCAGTCTGGGCCCGGTGCAGCTGGCCAGCAGCAGCTTCGGCCAGACCCACAAGGTCACCCCGATCCAGATGATCACGGCGGTTTGCGCGGTGGTCAACGGCGGGTATCTGGTGCAGCCGCATCTTGTGTCCAGCATTCTGGACAGCAACGGCAACCTGGTGGAGGAGATCGACCCCGAACCCAAACGCCAGGTGGTCAGCGAAGAGGTCAGCAGCCAGGTGGTCAGCATGATGGAGGGCGTTGTGGATGGCGGCAGCGGCCGCAACGCGTACGTGGCAGGCTACCGCATCGGCGGCAAGTCTGGTACCAGTGAGAAACTGGATGTGGACGCAAACGAGGATGGGAGTTATAATGTAAGTTACAGCTTTGTGGGCGTTATGCCGGTGGATGATCCCCAGATCGCCGTGCTGGTCATGCTGGATGATGTGCGCAGCGATACCTTTGAGACCAGCGGCACCATCAGCGCCCCGCTGGTGGGCAACATGCTCAGCGAGATCGGCCCCTACATGGGCTTTGAAAAGGATACCTCGAACCTGTCCTCCACCGTCACGGTGCCGAATCTGGTGCTGGGCAACTCCTCCAGCGAGTGGATCCTGGCCCAGTCCACCCTGAACAGCAAGGGCCTGGATCACGAGCTGGTGGACGGCATCGGCCAGGTGATCCACCAGTCGCCCGCCGCCGGCACCAAGGTTCCGCTTGGCTCCACCGTGTATCTGTACACCCAGAGCACCGAGGACCAGACCGCCGCGGTGCCGGATGTGGTGGGCCGTCAGGGCGAGTTTGCCTCCCAGATGCTGAAAGCTGCCGGATTCAACGTGTCGGTTTCCGGCCCGGAGAACGGGCTGGTCACCGCCCAGAGCGTGGAAAAGGACAGCCAGCAGCCCCTGGGCACGGTGATTACCATCACCACCACCGATTCCGGCGCGGGTGAGGAATAATCCGGCCGGTTGTCCGCTACACATACTACCGGGACGGTTTGTCCCGAACAAGGAGGGAATCGTATGCAACCGATCGCAGCCAATCATCTGCTGGCGGGGGTAGGCCTGGCCGACGGGAGCCCGGTCACCGCGGTGGTCACCGACAGCCGCAAGGTCGTTCCCGGTTGTGTGTTTGTGTGTTTCCCCGGCCAGAAGGTGGACGGGCATGACTACGCCGCCGCCGCCATCCGGGACGGGGCGGCCTGGGTGGTGGCCAACCACCCGGTACCGGGTGTCCCGGCCCAGCGGCTGATCCTCTGCGCCAACAGCCATCACGCCATGGTGCGTATGGCGGCCAACTACCGCACCCTGTTTTCTCCCACCCTGATCGGGGTCACCGGCAGCGTGGGCAAAACCACCACCAAGGAATTCTGCTACGCGGTGCTGTCCGCCTTTGGCCCGGCACTGAAAACCGAGGGCAACCAGAACAACGAGATCGGCCTGCCCAACACCCTGTTCCGTCTGGACGATACCATCCGCTACGGCGTGGTGGAGATGGGCATGAGCAACCTGGGCGAGATCGAACGGCTGACCCGCGCCGCCCGCCCGTCCGCTGGTATTATCACCTGCATCGGCGTGTCCCATCTGGAGAGTTTGGGCAGCCGGGAGAATATTCTGAAAGCGAAGATGGAGATCTGCGCCGGCCTGCCGGACGGTGCGCCGCTGGTTCTCAACCGGGACGACGATCTGCTGCCCGGCGCGCAGGTGCCCGGCCGGCTGCATCCGGTCTGGTTCAGCGCAGCGGGAGACCTTTCCGCAGACGTGCGGGCGCTGGATGTGCGGGATGAGGACGGCGGCCAGGCCTTTACCATTGAAGACCGCCGGTTTGGCCGGTTCGAGGCCCGCATCCCGGTGATCGGGCGCCATAACGTGGCGGACGCGCTGGCCGCCTGGACCGCGGCCACCCGTCTGGGGCTGGATCCGGCCCGGGCCGCGGCTGCCCTGGCAGATTATCAGGCCACCGGCATGCGGCAGCATATTGTGCACTGCGGCGGCGTCACGGTGGTAGAGGACTGCTACAACGCCAGCCCGGACAGCATGAAAGCCTCGCTGACCATGTTCGGCCAGATGCCCCTGGCCCGCCGGGCGGCGCTGCTGGGCGATATGCTGGAACTGGGCGCGGTGAGCGAGGAAGCCCATACCCAGACCGGCCGTTGGGCCGCAGAAAACGGGGTAAACTATCTGGTAGCCTATGGGCCGCAGAGTGCCTTGACCGCCCGGGCCGCCGCCGAAGCCGGGGTGAAGGCGGTGCACTGCACCGACCCGGAGGAAGCCGCTGCCCGTCTGGCTGCCTGGCTGCGCCCCGGTGACGGGCTGCTGGCAAAGGCCAGCCGCGGCATGGCGCTGGAAACAATCTTGCAGCGGGTTTACCAGATGCAGAAAAAAGGAGAATGATTTCCATGACAACCATTTCCCTGATCGTGGCCGTGGTGAGCGCGGCGCTGATCTCGGCCACTTCCGGATGCTTTATCGTGCCCATGCTGCGCAAGCTGCATCTGGGCCAGACCATCAAGGAGATCGGCCCTACCTGGCATAAGAAAAAGCAGGGTACCCCCATCATGGGCGGGCTGTGCTTTATTTTGGGCAGCACGCTGGGGCTGTGCTTTGCGCTGCTTACCCTGTTTTTGCGGGAGCCCAGCCTGTTTACCCCCAGCAGCCTGACCGGGGTGCTGCAGGTGATGTTCAGCGCCTTCGCTTTTGGTCTGGTCGGCTTTGCGGACGACTTCTCCAAGGTGGTGCACCATCGCAACCTGGGCCTGCGTGCCTGGCAGAAAATGGCCATTCAGGCGGTTATCACCGTTATGTTTATGGCGTCTCTGGCCCACAGCGGCAACCTGACCACTCTGGTAGCCCTGCCTGTGTTCGGCACGGTGGATCTGGGGCTGGCGTTCTACCCGATCGCGTTTCTGGGGATTATCTTCATGGTCAACGCGGTCAATTTGACCGACGGCATCGACGGCCTGGCCAGCAGCGTGACCTTTGTGGTCATGGTGGGCTATCTGCTCATCACCGGCCTGCTGGGCATGTTTGAACTGTCCCTGTACGCGGCGGCGCTGGGCGGCGCTCTGGCCGGATTCCTGGTCTGGAACTTCTACCCCGCCAAGACCTTTATGGGGGACACCGGCAGCATGTTCCTGGGCGGTGCGGTCACCGCCATGGCCTTCTGCATGGGCCGGCCCGAACTGCTGGTTTTCATGGGCTTTGTCTATATCTGCGAGGCGGGCAGCGTGGTCATTCAGGTGACCTGCTTCAAGCTGACCCATGGCAAGCGTATCTTCAAAATGACCCCGATTCACCATTCCTTTGAGCTCTCCGGCTGGAGCGAGGTGCGCATTGTGGCCACCTTCAGCTTTGTGGCCGCCAGCGCGATTCTGCTGGGCGTGGTGTTCCTGTATCTGAGCTGACGGGCTGCAGCCCGATTTTCTGAAAAGGAGGTGCGGCCGTGGCATCGACGGCACAAAACCGCGGGGTACGGCCCGCCCCCCGCAAACGGGCGCACCTGCGCCGGCCCCGGTTCTTCTACCGGCATCCCGGCCAGGTATCTCCCTATCTGGTGGTCACCCTGCTGGTGCTTATGGTGTTTGGCCTGATCATGCTGTTCAGCGCCAGCTATGTCACCGCGTATTATAAACACGGCGGCAACAGCTTCTACTACATCGGGCCGCAGTTTCTCTATGCATTGCTGGGCCTGGGCGTGGCCTGGTTTGTCTCCATGGTGGATTATCACTGGCTGCGCCAATGGACCTGGGCATTTTATGGCGTAACGCTGGGATTGCTGGTGCTGGTGCTGATCCTGCCGGACCTGAACGGCTACCACCGCTGGATCCGTCTGCCCGGCCTGCCCAACATTCAGCCCAGCGAGATCGCCAAGTTCGCGGTCATTTTGTACGGCGCCCATCTGCTGGACGCCCATCACCGGCGCGTGCACACCCTGTGGTACGGCATCATCCTGCCGCTGATTTTTGTGCTGCCCATCCTGGTGCTGCTGAAATTTGAGCCCCACTATTCTGCCATGGTGCTGATGGTCTGCATCCTGATGACCACGATCGCGGTGGGCGGGGCCAGCCTGCGCTGGCTGTTTCTGGGCGCCGGCGGCGTGGGAGCAGTTGGCGTGGTCTTCTTTCTGGTGCAGAAAGGCTACGTGGAAGAACGACTGGCCGGCTGGCTGGACCCTTTTTCCGACATTCTGAACAGTACCATGCAGACCGCCCAAAGCCTGTATACCATTGCGTCCGGCGGGCTGTTCGGTGTGGGCATCGGCAACAGCATGCAGAAAAACCTCTGGCTGCCCGAGGCACAGAACGACTTTATCTTTGCGGTGCTCTGCGAAGAGCTGGGCTTTGTGGGCGCCTGTTTGTGCATCGGCCTGTTTGTGGCGTTCATCATCCAGTGCGCCTGGGTGTCCATGCACGCCCCCGATCGGTATGGCGCGCTGCTGGGCATCGGCATTACCGCCCAGATCGCCTGGCAGGTCTTTTTGAACATCGCGGTGGTTACCAACACCATCCCCAACACCGGCATCAGTTTGCCGTTCTTCTCGTCCGGCGGTACCAGTCTGACGATGCTGCTGGCCCAGATGGGGGTGCTGTTCAGTATATGCCGGGCGGGCAACGCCAATCAGGCATTGCAGCGCCAGCTGGAAAAGGAACGGCAGGCCGCCGAACGCGCCCAGCGGGAAGCGCAGCAAAAAGCCCGCCGCCGGGATTTCTTTGGTTCCTGACGGGTAAAAAGCAAAAAGGAAAGGAGAGCGCACCCCATGCGAGTACTCATTGCGGCCGGCGGAACAGCCGGTCATATCAACCCGGCTCTGGCCATCGCCGGTGCATTGCGTGCCGCCCGGCCGGATACCGAGATCCATTTTGCCGGCCGGCGGGAGGGCATGGAATTCGGCCTTGTAACCGAGGCGGGGTATACCTTTCATCATATCGAGGTCAACGGCATCCAGCGCCGCCTGACCCCTAAAAACGTAGTGCGCAACCTGCAGGCCGTGTGGCACCTGGCCCTGTCCGGGCCGCGGGCCAAAGCCATCCTGCGGGAGGTGCAGCCCGATCTGGTGATCGGCTGCGGCGGTTATGTAAGCGGCCCGGTGGTGCGCTGCGCCGCCAAAATGGGCATCCATACCGCCATCCATGAGCAGAATGCCTTTCCCGGCGTGACCAACAAGCTGCTGGCCCGGGACGTGGACGTGGTGTTTGCCGCGGTACCTGCCGCGGTGGAAAAGCTGGGCGCGCCGGACAAGACCCTGGTGGTGGGCAACCCGGTACGGCCGGAGATCTTTGCCCAGGACCGCGCGGAGGCACGGGCCCGCCTGGCTGCCGGGGACAAAACCGTGATCCTGAGCTTTGGCGGCAGCCTGGGGGCCCGCCGCATCAATGAAGTGGTGGCCGATCTGGTTGCCTGGGAGCAAAAGAGTCGGCCGCATACCATCCTGCATCTGCATGCCACCGGCAGCCGGGGCGTGGAGCTGTTCCACCGCCTGGGCGAGGAAAAGGGCTTTGCACCCGGCCAGGACCTGGTGGTCAGTGAGTACATCCGCAATATGCCCCAGCTGCTGGCCGCCGCCGATCTGGTCATCAGCCGGGCCGGGGCGCTGACCCTGGCGGAACTGCAGGCTGCCGGGCGGGCTGCGATCCTGATTCCCAGCCCCAATGTGGCGGAAAATCATCAGTACTACAACGCGCTGGAACTGCAGAAAGCCGGGGCTGCCCTGGTGATCGAGGAAAAGGATCTGACCGGCGAGGGCCTGATCCAGGCAGTGGAAGGCCTGCTGGCCGAACCGGGCAAGCTGGGCGTTATGGGCAAGATGGCCCGCGCCATGGCCGAGCCGGAAAGCCTGAACAAGATCACCGCCCGCCTGCTGCGTCTGGTGGACGAAGGAAAGTAAATTGCCTGCGCCGCCGTGCCCTCCGGGGATGGCGGCTTTGTAAAAAAGGAGGGGAGAGGCCGGATGGCAAAACGAAAAAAGAAAAACGTCCGCCGGCCTGCGCCGCGTCCTGTGCGGCAGGCCCCTCTGTTCGACCAGAACAACGCGCCGGTACCGCCACCCCGCCGCGCGGGGCGAAACGGCGGTATGCAGCAGATTGAACTGAATCTGGGCGAAATGCCGGCCCGCGCCCCTGCGCCTGCACAGCGGCCCCCTCGGGGTAAAAAAAGCCGCAATTCCCGCGCCCGGGCGGTTCGCCGCCGGATTACCAAAGGGGAAATGCGCCGCCGCCGCCGCAACCGGCGGATCCTGGCCGGCCTGCTGATCTGCGCGCTGATCATCACCGGCGTGGTGCTCTCTTTTACGGTGCTGTTCAAAATTGAGACCATCACGGTGCAGAATCTGGATCGCTCCACCCCGGCGGATACCGGCCCCTATGCGGAGGAGGCCATCACCGCCGCACTGGGGGTGGCTGTGGGGGATCAGCTGTACAGCTTCAACGCCCAGGAAAAAGCCCAGGAACTGTCGCTGGAGTTTCCGCTTCTGGAAACGGTGGAGGTCTACCAGCATATCCCCTCCACCGTAATCGTGCGGGTGCAGCCGGCCGTGGCCACCTACTGTGTGCAGACCACCGCCGGGTGGGCTACCCTGAGCGAGCAGTTCAAGGTCATGGAACTGTCCAACACCCAGCCCGCCGGGCTGCTGAGCATTCTGGGGCTGGACGTACAGACACCGGTGCCGGGAACTTTTCTCCAGCTGGACCTGCCCGACCCCACGGAGAAGCCGGCCGAGCAGACGGATTCCTCTTCCGGGACGGACAGCAGCGCCTCTTCGGCAGAAGCCACTCCCGCCCCCACGGCCGAGCCGGAAGACCGTTCCGGCGATCTGTTGCTGCTGCGGCAGATCCTGAAACAGCTGGAGGAGGAAGGCCTGCTGGATTCGGTTACACAGCTGGACATGACCGATCTGAGCCAGATAAGCGTTACCTATGACGGCCGGATCAAGGTGCTGCTGGGTACCTCCAACAATCTGACCTATAAGATTCAGTTTACCCAGGCGATTCTGACCAGCCCGGATGGGCTGTCCGCCACCGATACCGGTACCCTGGACGTGAGCAACATCCGGGAAGACGGTACCATCCGGCCGGTGTTCAGCCCGGACTGATTGTGCAATACGCGCGGCGCCGCTCTGCTGCGGCGCCGCTTTTCTGTGAGGAGTTAGTATGACCGAAACCCGATGGAACTATAACCGTACCCTCTACGCCAGCTATCTGGGCTATGTCTGCCAGGCCATCGTGAACAACCTGGCGCCGCTGCTGTTCCTGACATTGCAGCGCACCTATGGGATCTCGCTGGGGCAGATCACCCTGCTGGTGACCTTCAATTTTGGTGTGCAGCTGCTGGTGGATCTGGCCAGTACCCTGTTTGTGGACCGGCTGGGATACCGGCGCTGCGCGGTGATCGCCCATGTGTGCTGTGCACTGGGGCTGGCCGGCCTGGCTGTGCTGCCGGAGCTGCTGCCCCATCCTTATGTGGGGCTGCTGGCAGCGGTCTGCCTGTATGCCGTGGGCGGCGGGCTGATCGAGGTGTTGATCAGCCCGATTGTGGAGGCCTGCCCCACCGAGAAAAAAGATGCCGCCATGAGCCTGCTGCATTCCTTTTACTGCTGGGGCTGTGTGCTGGTGATCGCGCTGTCCACTGCGTTTCTGGCCCTGCTGGGCAGCGATAGCTGGCGGATGCTGCCGCTGCTGTGGGCGCTGGTGCCCGCCGCCAATGCAATGCTGTTCAGCCGGGTGCCGGTCAACAGCCTGACCCCGGAGGGCGGCGGCATGTCGGTGAGGGAACTGCTGCGAAGCAGCGGTTTCTGGCTGCTGGCGCTGCTGATGGTCTGTGCCGGCGCGTCGGAGCTTTCCATGAGCCAGTGGGCTTCGGCCTTTGCCGAAAAGGGGCTGGGCATCAGCAAGACCCTGGGCGACCTGGCGGGCCCCTGCTTTTTTGCGGTGCTGATGGGTCTGGCCCGTGTGCTGTACGCGGCTTTCAGCGACCGGATCAGCCTGCTGGGCTTTATGCGGGGCAGCTGTGTACTCTGCGTCGCGTCCTATCTGCTGGCCGTGTTTGCCCCGCATCCCGCGCTGGCACTGCTGGGGTGCGGGCTGTGCGGCCTGTCGGTGGGAATCCTCTGGCCGGGGGTGTTCAGCATTGCAGCAGGCCGGATGCCTGCCGGCGGCACCGCGCTGTTTGCCCTGCTGGCACTGGGGGGCGATCTGGGATGTTCCTCCGGCCCCACCCTGGTGGGCTTTGTGTCCGAGCGGGCGGGCGGCGTCTTGCAGGCCGGCCTGCTGGCGGCCATTCTGTTCCCGCTGGTGCTGCTGGCCGGCAGCTTCTGGCTGCGCCGCATTCTGCCGGAACGGCACTGAAAACGAAAAATCCCCGTAGGAACCGCGGCAGCGGCCCCTCCGGGGAGTTTCTTTATCAAACGATTCAGCCCTCAATAGCGCAGCGCAGACGGGCCAGATCCTCTTCGTTCGGGTGTGCCAGTGCGGCGTCGAAGTTGTCCAGCATGGCCTGCCGCCGGGGGCTGTCCGGCATGGCCTCATACCGGTCACGCACCGCCGCCGGCATCCGGCCCTGGCACATGAAGCGGCCGGTCACCGGGCCCTGCACATGCGCCTGTACCGAGTCCAGAATCTTGTCAAAATAGGCGGCCGCGCCGCCAAAGCCCGCGGTGCCGAACAAAAATACCGGCGCATCCCCGATGCTTTCCAGAAATGCGGCCACATCCTCGTCGCAGCTGCCCTTGTCGGTCCAGAAGCCCACATAATAGTGGTCGGCTGCCGGCACATCCGGGCCCGGCTGGCCAAAATACACGCACGCATCCGCCGGCAGTGCGTCCCGGATGGCCTCGGCCAACTGGCGGGTATTGCCGGTGCGGCTGCTGAAAACGATCGCGTAACCCATACTCAATCCATCCTTTCGTAGATACAGTGTACACCCTGGTGGGCCATCATGCCGCCCAGGCACTTCTTGTTGCACCGCACGCAGCGGTGAATCTCTCCGGCTTTGCCGCTGAATACCTTGTTGGGCCAGTCCGGGTCGGCAATCAGCTGGCGGCTCATGGCGGCGCAGTCGATGCGCCCGGCGCGCAGCTGCTGCTCAATGAAATCCGGGTCGTTCAGCCCGCCCACACCGCAGACCGGCAGACGGGTCAATCTCCGCACCTGGTCGCAGAAGGGAAGAAAACATCCCTGCCCGGCAAAATACGGGTGGTTGGCCGGGGGGATCGTGTCGCTGAGGGAACCATGGTTGGCCAGCGTTACGTGAAAACTGGTCACGCCGGCCTGCTCCAGCAGCGGGACAAAGACAGGCAGTTCTTGTGCCAGGACCCCGGCGTTGCTGTAATGAGGATCTTCCTGCCGCACCGCCAGTTTGTAGTCGATGGGCATGTCGGGCAGCCGGCGGCGAATGGAACGTACCGCTTCCACCGCAAACCGTGCCCGGTTTTCCGGGCTGCCGCCATATTCGTCGGTGCGGTGGTTATACAGTGCGGAGGAAAAACTGCCGCACATCCGGTCCCCGTGTACCTGCACCATGTCAAAGCCAGCCTGCCGGGCCAGTACCGCCGCTTCGCCAAATGCTTCGGTGATCGCACGAATCTTCTTTTGCGGCAGACCGGTGATGCAGGGGCCCACCTGTTCGTTCAAAAGCGGGCGAAGCTGCTGCGGGCTGATCCGCCTGGTGAGAACTCCGGGAACGTACTTGAGCATAGCTTTCCAGTCGGAATCCGTCTGGTGCAGCTGGGCGCACAGCAGGCAGCCTTCCTGGTGTACGGCATCAGCCACGCTGCGGTAAAAGGCACGCCCCTTGGCCGTGTACAGCGAGGGGCCAAAGCCGTGCCGCGTTACCGGCACATCGCCCACAATGATCATGGCGCATCTGCCCGCGGCAATGCGGCGCAGGGCTTCCCGCCAGGCTTCGGCACCCAATCCCATGGAGGTGGGCGCAAAGATCACCCGGTTCTTTAAAGTAATCCCGCCGTAATTGACGGGGCTGTTTAAGGTTTCGTACATCTGCGTTTGCCTGCAACTTTCTGTGTGATTTTTTCCAGCAGCGCAAGCAGCTGCGTTTGTTCCGTTTCATCCAGGCAGCTGAGGTTTTCCTGGTCCCAGTCAAAAAATACCTGATGGCCGATGGCAAAGGCCTCCTGGCCCTTTTCGCTCAGGTCAAGATGGTAGGCGCGGCCGCGCTTCTCCCGCAGTAAAAAACCATCCTCCACCAGCTTCAGGATGCTGCGCTGGCCGTAGCCCCAGTCCAGCCCCAGCGCTTCGGTAAGTTCGGACTGGCTGCACCCGGGATGTTTGCCCACATAGATCACCAGAAACAGCATTCCCCGGTTCAGCCCCAGCTTTTGAAGCTGACGGGATGTATACTCGGAAAAATCGCGAAATAGAACGGTGGTACTGTATGCCACAGTTTGCCGGAACATAAAACGCCCTCCCTGCTTGTTTTGCTGGCCCCAGTATACGCCGATTGCTTGATAAAGTCAAGTGAAAATTTTGAGCACACACCAAGCCGGCAAAAAAACAGGGACAGGCTTATATGCCTGTCCCTGCTGTATGCGTATTTGCTGCGGGGATTCTCAGCCCACCACGGTCACCGAAGTGATGTGGGGGTTCAGACCCTCGTACCAGTACAGGAAGCCCTCGGCGTCGATCACCTGGCCCACCTGCAGCGCCTCCACGGCGGCGTACACCTCGGTGGTGCTGTCGCACAGGTAGGACTCCACGGTAAAGGTGTAGGTCTCGCCGTTGTAGGAAACGTTGAAGTACAGGTCATCGCCCTGGCTGCCGGAGCCGTCCCAGTTGTACAGGAACGCCACGTCGTTGCCGGCTTCATCCTGGCCGGCGGCTTCCACCGTCAGGCCCTTGAACTGGGCAAACTGGTTCTGATGGTCGATCAGTTCCTCGGTGCCCAGCAGGCTGGTGGCGTCGATGGGCTCGGCAATGTAGGAATCGCCCTCCACAAAGGTGAAGGTGCCGTCCATGATCTCCACTTCACCGCTCCACTCGGCCTTGTAGCCGGTCACGCGGATGCGGGTGCCCTCGGTCAGCTTGGCGTAGTCCTCTTCCGAGCAAGCCATGTTGTACAGGAAGTAAGCGCCGTTCTCGTCCTGGGCGTATACGGTGGCTTTGTCCTCCCACCAGGACTGCTTGGCCTGCACGCAGGCTTCGATGGTAACCTGGCTGTCCAGTTCGGCGGCCATATACTCCTCGTAGCTCATGACGGCCACTTCCTCGCCGTCAGCGGCGGCGCTGGAGCTCTCCTGCGGCTGGCTCTCGGCAGGCTGGGAAGCGGACGCCGCTTCGCTGCTGGAGCTGGAGCCGGAACCGCCCGCGCAGGCTGCCAGGGAAAGTGCCAGGCAGAACACGGTCAGCAAGACCAGAATCTTTTTCATGGTATCTCCTCCTTATATCGGTCTGCTGCGCCCGGCCCCCTCGGACCGGAAATTCGCAGCAGGCTGCAACACCTAAACATTATACCGTAAACGGCGCAAAAATCAACGTTCAGCGCTTTTTTTGCGGTGATGACGCAGGGCCAGATAGGCCAGGATCAGCACCCAGGCAGCTGCCAGCGCCGCCAGCAGCCCTACCGACATGGCGGGCATCGGCCCCAGATCCACCTTGCCGCCGGAGGCGGAAACCGAATCCAGATGGTACAGGGAGACGGTGTCCGCATAGAGAGCTTCGATAAAGGCATCGTCCACCGTCTGGCCGCGCCGCACCGATTTGGTCACCGTCTCGATCAGCTGGCCGGCCGCGTCCCGCAGCGAGGCCGAGCCGTTAAACACCGGGGTGGTAAAGGTATCGTCCAGATGGTCCAGCAGCAGCCGGGTGGCTTCCAGTTTCACCTGGTAATAGGTGTCGTTGTCCTCTCCGGCCCGGCTGAGATAGTCCTGGTACTCCGGGCTCTCCAGCGCCTTGGTGGTCACCGGCACGTAGCCCTCGGTCTGGGAATAGGCAATCTGTACCGAATCGGTCAGCAGATACTGGGCAAACAGCCAGGAGGCCAGCACCTCCTGCGGATCTTCCTTATTAAAGATGCAGACCGAGGGCCCCTGGGAAATCATCTGGGGATGCTCCGGATCAAACTGGGGCACCGGCATAACAGCGGTCTCAAATTCCACCACCTTGTCGGCAGGAATGTCCAGCAGCGGGGCATCGGTGCCCATCCAGGTGGAACCGGCAGTGGAGTCGATGGCAAACACACACTGGCCCGCGTTCAGAAAGTTGGCCGGGTATCCGGAGATCTTGAAGGTGGAGAACGCCCCCGCGGCGGTGGCGTCCGCAATCTGATACAGCAGATCGGTGGTGGTGTCATTGAACAGCTGAATCACCCCGGTGGAGGTGGAATAGCCCGCCCCCAGCTGCTGCAGCATCTGGATCATCATGTTGTCGGTGGATTTGTACAGGAAAGGAATCAGCACCTGCTGACCGTTCAGGCTGTACACCCCATCCGCGCCCTCGGTGGCGGCTGCCGCCCGGGATACTTCCCAGAGAAAATCCCAGGTCAGGGTCTCCGGCAGGGTGTAGCCCAGCGCCTCCACATAGGTCTTGTTGATATAGCAGGCCTCGGTGGAACGCATGTAGGGAATGGCATAGTAATGGCCGTCCAGACGGCACTCGTCCAGGAACTGGGGCACGATCTGCTCCTGCGCGGGGGAGTCGAACCGCACCTCGCTACCGCCCAGCCCGTATTTTTCGTCGGCAAACAGCTCGTCCAGCGGCGCCACCACATTGTCGCCGGTCAGATAGGTAGCAATGTGGTCCGGGTAGGTGATGCAGACATTGGGGGTGGTCTGGGTGGTGATGTTGGTGATTACATCGTTGTAGATATCCCCGTAGTTGGTGTACAGCCGCAGGGTCACTGTAATGTTGGGGTACAGGGCCTCAAACTCTTCGATGGCCTGCTTGTAGATGTCGGTCTGGCGCTTGTTGGTGTCGTTCTTGGCCCAGAAGGTAATCTCATACTGGCGGCTTTCGTCAAATGTTTCCGGCACGGTGAAGGCTGTCTGCTCCTGCCGGCCGTGGCAGCCGGCCAAAAGGGACAGGCAGGCCGCCGCCAGTACCCCGGCGGCCAACCGGCGCAATCCGGTTCTCATCCCTTCATCCCTCCTCTGGAAACACCCTCCATGATCTTCTTGCGGAACGCCAGGAACAGCAGGATCAGCGGTACCGAGATCACTACCACCGCGGCCATCATGGCGGGGATGTTTTCCCGGCCAAAGCCGTTTTCCCGGATCTCCTGGATGCCGTTGGATACCAGGAAATAGGCTGCGTCGTCGGTGATCAGGCGGGGCCACACGTAGGAGTTCCAGCATTCGATCAGTTTCAGGATTGTAATCGTCACCAGGGTGGGCCGGCAGATGGGCACCATGACCTTCCACAGATACTTCAGGTCGGAAGTACCGTCCACCTTGGCGGCTTTGTACAGTTCATTCGGCACCTGCTCGAAACTTTCTTTCAGCAGATAGATATAGAATACCGAGGTGATGGAGGGCAGGATCAGGCCAGGGAAGCTGTTGCGCAGATCCAGGTTGGTGATGGTCACAAAGTTGGTGATCACCACCAGCTCGCTGGGGATCATCATCATGGACAGAAACAGCCCGAACAGCAGATCCTTGCCCCGGAAAGAAAGCCGGGCAAAGGCGTAGGCGGCCAGCGTGCTGACCACCACCATGGCCGCGGTGGTCAGTACCGAAAAGATCAGGGTGTTCAGCAGGTACCGGCCCAGGGGTACGGCGGTAAAGGCCTCCGCGTAGTTTTCCAGGGTGGGGGAGAGGGTGAAAAAGCTGGGGGTGTATTCGGCGTTGTAGGCGGCGTAGCTTTTCAGGGAGGTGAGCACCATCCAGTAAAAGGGGAACAGCACCACCACAGCCCAGATGCTCAGCCCCAGGTAGGTAACGGCCTGCACAGCACCGCTGCGCCGCCGGGCGGCCCGGCCGTTGGCCGCCAGATCGGAAGTATGTTTCATGGGGCACCTCTCAGTCTTCCGGCCGCCGGCGGCTGACCAGCAGGTTGATACAGGTGATGGTCAGCACGATGGCGAACAGCAGGATGGCGGCGGCGGACGCATAGGACGGGTAGCCGCCGCTGTCGCCGTACAGCATGTCGTACACATAGCCCACAATGGTGTTCATACCGGCCGCGTTCAGGTCGGTGCCGAACAGGGCCACCGCGTCGCTGTAGGCCTTGAACGCGCCGATAAAGCCGGTAATCACCAGATACACCAGCATGGGGGAGATCATGGGCAGGGTGATGCGGAAGAAGATCCGTGTGCGGGAGGTGCCATCCACCCGGGCGGCCTTGTAGTAGTCCGGGTTTACCGAGGCCAGCGCGCTGGTCAGCACCAGGATCTTGAAGGGCATGACCACCCAGATGGTGTAAAAGCAAAGCACAAACATCTTGGCCCAGTACGGCCCGTCGATAAAGTCGATGGTGGGGCCGCCGAACCATTGCAGCATCAGGTTTACCAGACCGTCGGTGTATTCAGTTTTCTGAAACAGAACCATGAACACCAGGCCCACCGCCAGGGTGTTGGTCACGTAGGGGAGAAAGTAGACGGTCTGGTACAGCTGGCGCAGCGGCCGGATGGAACTGAGCCCGGTGGAGATGAGCAGGGCCAGCCCGGTGGAAAGCGGCACCGTGATCGCCACCAGGATCAGGGTGTTTTTCAGTGCCTGCAGAAAATAGGGGTCATGCAGCACATAGGAATAGTTGTAGCCGCCGATACCCCAGTAGGTCTGGGAGGCAAAATTGTACCCCTCTTCAAAGGAGTAGATCAGCACGTCGATCAGCGGGTATACCAGGAACGCGCCCAGCAGGATCAGGGCAGGCAGCAGGTACAGCCACGCTTTTTTGGAGCCGTTGTTCATCGTGCCGCCCCCTTATCCGCCGCAACGGGGATACGCTGCTCGGTTTCGGTGTCAAACAGCAGCACCTTGTCCGCCCGCAGTGCGAAGTGCACGGTCTCGGCGTCGGCTCGCAGCCCGCAGGCCGGGTCCAAAATGGCACGCAGCGCGCCGTCCCGTGCATCCGGGTGGGAGCAGACCATGCTCAAATCACGGCCCAACACCTCGGCCCGCTCCGGCGTGCAGACCACCGGCCCGGCCTCGTCCGGAATAAAGCCCTCCGGGCGCACACCGGCCCAGACTTCCCGGTCGGCCACGCCCGGCACCGCCAGCACCGGCCGGCTGGCCAGCCACAGCTGGCCGGCCTGTACCCGGGCTTTGAATACGTTGATGGGCGGCGTGCCCAGAAAGCGCGCCACAAACAGGTTGGCCGGATCGTCGTACACCTGCTGGGGCTTGCCCTCCTGCATGAGTACGCCCTCCTTCATTACCACGATCTGGTCGGAGATGCTCATGGCTTCCTCCTGGTCGTGGGTCACAAACAGGGTGGTGATACCGGTCTTTTTTTGAATCTTGCAGATTTCTTCCCGGGTCTGCAGCCGCAGACGAGCGTCCAGGTTGGACAGCGGCTCGTCCAGCAGCAGCACCCGGGGCATCTTGACAAGTGCCCGGGCGATAGCCACCCGCTGCTGCTGCCCGCCGCTCAGTTCACGGGGCTTGCGGTCCAGCAGTTCCTCAATCTGTACCAGGGCGGCGGCCTCGGTGGCCCGGCGGCGCATCTCCTGCCGGGAGGGCCGTGCCGCCCCTTTCAGGTTCTCCAGCGGGAACAGAATGTTCTGCAATACCGTCAGATGCGGATACAGGGCGTAGTTCTGAAATACCATGCCCACCCCGCGCAGCTCCGGCGGCAGATCGGTCACATCCTCGTCACCAAAAAAGATCCGTCCGGTGGTGGGCTTTTCCAGGCCGCAGATCATGTTCAGGGTGGTGGTTTTGCCGCAGCCCGATGGCCCGAGCAAACCAACCAAAGAACCGTCTGGTACCTGGAAGCTCAGCTCCCGAACGGCAACCGTTTCTCCCTGGCTTCGCCGGCCTCTTCCGGCAAAGCGCTTGGTGATATCCTGCAATCTGATATCCATGCTGTTTCCCCCTACAGTTCAAAGCTTGTACTGATTATAGCGGATTTTGGGGTATATCACAAGATTTCACACGCCAAAGCGGCGCTTTTTCAGGTTGTTTTGGCTGCTATTTTGAAAATGGCAGGATGTAAAATGAAAAGCCCCGGCCAGCAGCCCGGGGCTTTTCACGCGGGGCAAAGCCCGCCGATATTGGTGCGGATAACAGGACTTGAACCTGCACGTCATGGACACTGGACCCTAAAACCAGCGCGTCTGCCAATTCCGCCATATCCGCATACAGCGTTTTTATTGAAGAAACAACAGGATTAACAGAATGAACACCGCCGCACCGCCTGCAAGCAATGTTACAATTAGCGGGAGATTCGCGTTCAATTTGCAGTTTGGGCGGGGAAGAGAAGGGGGAGCGCAGGATATGCCCGAGGAAAAACTCTCCGCGGTACGGCGTACACTCTTTTGCTGCAGGGAAGCTTTGCAATAGACTGCCAGAGGATCGGTTTGATTAAGGATATGTCCATAAAACTCTTCGATCCATGCGGCATCCTCTGCTGTACACAGCGCGTCTTCCGTAGCATCTACATCATGGGCGATACGGTTGCGAATATGCCGGTAATGCTTTAGCAACCGGTAATCTTCCTCCCAACCGGCCACAAAGAGCCTGCCATTGGTGAGCTGCTCCATGTCGGCAATATAACCGCTGATTCCGATTCCGTTCATATCCCGGCAGAGTACATCCAGCCGTTTGTAGGACTGCATAAAACTCATAGCGGGATCCCCCTGCTGCCAACGATCCTGTAAGGGTATCGTTTACTAATCGCCCTGAAAAAACGGAACAGGGCTGCCGGCTGACAGATAAAGAAAAACACCCGACGCATGTACGACGGGTGCTTTATGGAGCGGCTTACGAGGCTCGAACTCGCTACCTCCACCTTGGCAAGGTGGCGCTCTACCAGATGAGCTAAAGCCGCAAAATGGTGCCTCCGATCGGAATCGAACCAATGACACGGGGAT
>NZ_NFLN01000039.1 GCF_002160955.1 Gemmiger sp. An120 | reverse complement strand
TGACGGGACATCTGCGGGCTCATCGCCCCTCTTACAAGGGCCGATTCACCTCGCAGCTGTTGCCCCGCTGCCCTTGGAAAAGATAATATCTGCCATCTGGTTTCATCCTCCTTTTTATGCTTCTCTCCGCGCCCGCTGCGGGCTGTTTCGGAGTGCGTGATAAATGCCCTCCGGGCACCCCGGGCTCTGCCCGGGCCACCGCTCTCCTTCTCATCCCTTCGCTGCATGACGGGACATCTGCGGGCTCATCGCCCCTCTTACAAGGGCCGATTCACCTCGCAGCTGTTGCCCCGCTGCCCTTGGAAAAGATAATATCTGCCATCAGGTTTCATCCTCCTTTTTATGTTTTTCTCTGCGCCCGCTGCGGGCTGTTCCAGTAAAATATACAAATCGTATATTTTACAAGTCTTTATCCCCCTCAGATAAAGCACCCACGCACGGTGCCGCCGCCGTCCTGGCCATCAGTGGCCAGAATACGGAACACCCCGCTGGCGGTGGTGGCGGTGACCCCGTCGCCCGCCTCGTTCAGGGTGACGGCACTGCCCACCAGAGTATCCGCCACAGTGGCGTTTGCCTTGGTTTCAAACACGGTGGTAGGCAGCACCGGCATGGCCGGATACAGCCCGTCCGGGCGGGCGGGGCCGATCAGGATATGGGTGGGGCGGGTGGTGGCGGTGGCGGCGGTCAGCTTGCCGCCGGTCAGCGCCGCGGCCGCGCCGGGCACAAGGCCCTCACCGCCGGGCAGATAGCAGAACGGTTCCACCGCACCGATGGCGCGGCTGGCAATGGTAAACATAGTGCGTACCTCCTTTACTTTGTCGTGGGGGCTCAGCGCCCCGAAAATCGCCGGTGATACCGGCGGGCTTCCTCCCGGCTCAGGCCGAACTTGGCCCAGGTATCCAGTTCCTCGTCGGTCAGGCCCTCCTCGGGCCGGGCACGGCCCCCAGCGGGGGCCAGATGACCGGTGCTGCGGGCGGCGTTGAGGGCCGCCTGCCGGGCGGCCTGCACCTGCCGGTCCATCAGCCGGTCGTACTGGGTCAGCTTGAAGGCGCTGACCAGATCCAGCCCGCCGCGCACCAGCCGGTCGAACTTGTCAAAATCCGGCATCCGGGTCAGGTCCTCGAACCGGGCCACCTCCGGGGCCAGACGGCCGATCTGGCGCAGCTGGTCGTCCAGCTGGCGGTCGGCCCGCTCCAGCGCCATCCGGTGTTCCCAGTCCGGGGGCGGCAGCGGCTCGGCAGCCGGGATTTCAGCCGCCGGTTCTGCCGCGGCTGGTTCCACTTCCGGCGCCGGGCTCTCCACCGGTTCCTGCACAGGCTGCAATTCTTCCATGAAACATCCCTCCTTTCTCACTTCCGGCAATCCCGCTTACTTGCTGCGGGGATCGGGTCGGCGCACCTCGGGCTTTTTGCCGCCGGGCACGGGCTTCGGGGCGGGCACCTGCATGCTGCCGCCGTTGCCGATCTTCAGCTTGGCCATTCGCGTTCACCTCCTTTCGGTCACAGACGGATCAGGGGCACCGGGTGGGTCACCCGGTCCACACACCCGCCGCCGTATCGCTCGCATTGGGGGTTGCGGCAGAAGAACTCCTGCACCAGCATCACCTGGGTCTCGGTAAGGGGGCTATCGTCCCCCACCACGGCGGTGTGGCTTTCTACCCGCATCTCCACCTTACACAGGGGGCAGAGCATCCGTTTCACCTCCCTCCTGTTCCAGCAGGGTCTTGACCTCCTGGGCATGGGGGAAATCGGTGCGGGCCAGCATGGTCCAGTACAGCCGGCGGCTGGCCGGCTCGGACGCGGGCCCGAACGCCCCGGCCCGGTACTTGTCGTCCAGCTGCTGCCACAGCACGCTGCGGTTGCTGGCCTGGGTGGCGCTGGGATCCACCGAGAACAGAAACTCGTCATTCCAGTACCACTCCCCGGCGGCATCCTGCTTGAGAAACGCCCACCGGTCAAAATGGGCGAACCGTTGGCTGCCGTCCGCCAGCCGTTCCGCATAGGGCACCGGCTGATCCGCGTAGGCCAGCAGATACCGGAACATCAGCTCATACAGCCGGGCGTAGGCCTGGTTCTTCTGATCCCGCTTGGACTGCAGCCGCCCGGCGGACTGGTTGGCGCTGAACTGCTTGGCGGTGCCGCTGATGGCGCTGGAATCGTACTTGCCCTGGTAGGCGTCGGTGATGCCCAGGGTGCTCTTGGCCCACTGGTAGTTCTGCTCCAGGGCGGTCATCTCCTTGCTCACATCCGGCTGCACGTTCACCACCCCGATCAGCGCCTTTTCGGCGGGGGTGCGTACCCGGATGATCTTCAGTTCCCGGTCGGTGGTCTCGATCCGCACACCCTCGGGCAGGGTCACATAGCTGCCGCCCTTGAGGATCTTCTCGTCGATCTTGGACCCCATTTTCTTGATGGCGTCCTGCTGATCCCGGATCATCTCCACGTCGCTGCCGCCCAGCAGGCTGCCCGCCCGGCTCACGTTGCGCCGCAGCACCAGCGGGAACCGTCCCGGCCGGTAGCAGGGCGCCTGGGCCGGGGCCGCCACCCACTGGGTCAGGGGCTCGCCGTCCTCCCCCAGCGCAAAGGACCCGTCCGCCAGCAGCAGCGGCCGCTCGGCAAAAGGGCCGGGCGCGGCCAGGGTTTCCGGCACCGGCTGCCATTCCACCGGGCCGGTCTCCAGCTTTCCGCCGCAGACCGGGCAGCGTTCGGTGCCCGGTTCCGCCTCGGCGCCGCAGTCGGTGCAGACCGCCCGGCGGCGGGCCTGGTAGTCCTCCAGGTCGGCCAGGGTCACGTCCTCCACCCAGCTGAACATCCCCACGCCGCCCCGGCGGTTGCGGTAAAAGGCGATGTTCTGGGTCACCAGTTCCTCCCGGGGTGTTTCCCCCTCGCCCCGCAGGTCGGGGATCTGTTCCCCGCAGGCGGACACATCCACCCCATACCGTTTATAGATGGACTGCTTGGTCTGGGCCATCTGGATGAACAGGTAATCCATCTTTTCGATGTCGCAGACGCCCGGCTGGGGGATCACCTGCCGGGGATGCAGCGGCGTGACCGACAGCTGCCCCAGTGTACAGTGGCCGCCGCCCTTGGGGTCCCATTCCACCAGCCAGAAGCTGCCGCCCTGGATGTGCACGGTGCGCTCCTGCAGGTCGTTCAGATCGGCCAGCCCCCGCAGCTGGATCTGGTGGCGCAGCACCGCCTCGATGCTGCGGGCCAGTTCGGTGTCCTCCGCGTGAATGGCCTCCACCCGGGGCAGGGGCAGGGTGCTGTCCACCTGGCTTTCCACCAGCTCGTAGGCGATGTTCCGCACGTTGCTGCTGTCCCGGGCGGGGCGGCCATCCGCGTCGGTCAGGCGTCGGCTGCCGTTGTACAGCGCCTCCCACCGGTCCATGTTGGCCAGGGTGTCCGCGTAGGCGGCCCGGGCGGCGGCCAGCCGCTGCTGCCAGAGCTGCCGGCGGCGCGCCCCGGCGGCGGATTTGTCCCGTTTCGCGTGTAGCATACTTCCTCCTTTTCCGCGGCCCGTCAGAACGGGTCGCCGTATTTTTCGATCAGATAGGCCCGGCCCGCCGGGTCAGCCCGCTCGTAGTCCTCCCACTGGTCCGGGCTCCAGACCGCCCGGCGTTTGGCCGGTGCCTGAGCAGGCCCGGTCCACCAGACGCAAAACCCCCGCAGCGCGTCCGGCGCGTGGGTCAGTTCGTGGGGCTGGCGGGCGGTATCCTCCGGGCGGCGGGGGTCAAACTGCAGCGCGGGCAGGGTGCGGATCAGATTGCGGCAGCTGGCAAAGATCTGCAGCCGGGGCTTTCCGTCCTCTGCCGGGGCCAGCCATTCCCGCACCGCCCGCCAGCCGTTTACCCGGTCGTTGGAGGTGCGGGTCAACGGCAGTCCCGCCTCGGCGAAATAGTCCGCCGCACTGCGCCCGGTCTCCTGCCGGCGGTTCCACAAATCCGGCGGGGCCAGCGTCGCCCGCAGGCTCTCCCCCTGTCCGGCCTGCCGCAGCAGCCGGGCCGCCGCCCCGATGGTGTGGCCCCGGCCGCCCTCGCCCTTGCCGTTGTCCCGCCCCTCGTACACCTCCCGATACACCCAGGCCCGGCCGGTCTCGTCCATGGCCGCCCAGTAGGCCGCCAGCATGTCGGTGCCGTAGTCCAGGGTCAGGTACCGTGGCCAGTGGGCCGGGATGGCAAAGGGCTCGCAGACGTGCACCTCCTGCCGGAACTCCGCGAAGAACTGCCCCTCAAACAGATCCCATTCTCCGTTCAGCAGGGCCCGGCGCTGGGCGTCGGGCAGATTTTCCAGCCGCCGCAGATAGCCCGGGTCACGCTGAATAAGGAACGGGTTGTCCTGTACCCGGCTGGGCAGAAACAGGCGGGTGCCGCTGGCGGCGGCCCATTCCCGCCCGGCGGGGGCGGGGTCAATGAACCGGGCCTTGACCCAGGCATGCCCCACCCCGCCGGGGTTGGTGGAACTTTTCACCGATTTGGGGAACCGGTTCGCCCCCCGCAGACGGCTCAGCAGATACAGGTACATGCTTTCGGAAAAGTGGGTCAGCTCGTCAAAGCGGATCACGTCGTATTCCGCACCCTGGTACCGGTACACATCCTTTTCGTTGTCGCAGTAGCCGAACTCCACCGTGCTGCCGTTGACGAACCGGCCCAGATGGGCGCTGGAGGCGTAGCGGTACACCGCCCGGGGGTAAAAGGCCAGGTGCTGGGCGATCAGGCTGCGTTCCAGGTCCGGGTAGGTGCGCCGCAGGATCAGCTGGCGGCTGCCCGGATACCGCAGCGCATACAGCAGCGCGTCGGCCAGCTGAGCGTAGCTTTTGCCGCCGCCCGCCGCCCCGCCGAACAGCACCTCGTCCGCCCCGGCTTCCACAAAGGCCCGCTGCCGGGGTGTCAGGGTCAGTTCCAGCTCCATGCCCGTTCAGCCGGGCGGTTCCCGCTCCAGCTGATCCACCACCCGCACCGTCACCCGCAGTTCCTCCGCGCCGGGCTCGGCAGCCGGTTCGCTGAACAGCCGGTACCGCTTGCCCAGCAGTTCCAGCGCCTTGAGCCGGGCGCTCACGTCCGGCATCTGCTGGATCACCTTGCCGGTCTTATCGGTTTCCGGGTAGCTGCACCGGCCCAGCGCAATGTCGCTCAGCGCCCCCAGCAGCTGGTCGGGGGTGGCGGGCCGTGGTTTGCGTGCCGCCATGGCCTCTCCTCCTTTCGTTTGTTCTGCGCGCCCTGCAACTTCCCGCATCCCACCCCCGGCCGTCTCCTGTGGCCGGGACCTGAGCAAAGGCGGCGCGCCGGTTTCCTTTGCCACCGTCAGCATAGCACGGAGGGCGGCGGGCTTTCCCGGGCGAGTGCCCGGGCGCGTCCGGGCGAATGGCCGGGCTTTTGCGGGCGCGGGGCCGGAACACGTCCGATTTATTACAAAAGAGTTTCGTTCCGGCCAAAGTATTTGACATAAAAATGACGGATTGCTATACTCTCAGGCGGGGCAGGCCTCCGGACCGGCCCATTCGCTACATACGAACAACAGAAAAGGAGAATTTAGCCATGAAGATGCATCAGACCGGCCGCAAGGCCGTATGCCTGATCCTGGCTCTGCTGATGGCCCTGAGCCTGGTGGCTTGCGGCCCCGCCAGCGAGAGCGCGGCTGCCGGCGCGCAGACCGCTACCGGCACCGCCAAGGGCTTCGGCGGCGACGTGACCGTCACCATCACCGTGGAGAACGGCAAGATCACCGCCGCTTCTGCCGAGGGCGCTTCCGAGACCGAAGGCGTGGGCAGCGTTGCCGTTGAGCAGCTGCCCCAGCAGATGGTGGACAGCCAGACCCTGGAGGTAGACGCCATCGCCGGCGCCACCATTACCAGCACCGCTGTGGTGGAGGCCGCCAAGGCCGCCGTCAGCAGCCTGGGCCTGGATCCTGCTTCCTTCACCGGCAACGGCGGTTCCGCCGCTGGTGAGGACGCCACCTACGACGCCGACGTGGTGGTCGTGGGCGCGGGCGGCGCGGGCATGACCGCTGCCATCACCGCTGCCAAGGCCGGCAAGAGCGTTGTGATCGTGGAGAGCATGGCCATGGTGGGCGGCAACTCTGTGCGCGCCACCGGCGGCATGAACGCTGCCAAGACCACCGCGCAGGATGCCAACGAGTTCACCGAGGAAGCCGGCGTGGAGAAGACCCTGGCTTCTCTGGGCGACTGGGCCGACAACGAGGCCATCACCGCCCTGGGCGAGACCGTCAAGACCCAGTGGGAAGAGTATCAGGCCAACCCCACCGGCTACTTTGACAGCGCTGAGCTGTTCCAGCTGGATACCCTGATCGGCGGCAAGGGCATCAACGATCCCGAGCTGGTGGCCACCCTGGTCAACAACAGCGCCGAGAGCATCGACTGGCTGGCTTCCATCGGCATCGAGCTGCCCAGCGTGGGCAGCTTCGGCGGCGCTTCCGTCAAGCGCATCCATCGCCCGGTGAACGAGGAGGGCAAGACCCTCTCCGTGGGCAGCTACATGATCCCCATTCTGGAGCAGAACTGCAAGGATCTGGGCATTGAGATCCTGCTGAACACCAAGGCCAACGCCATCCTGACCGACGAGTCCGGCGCGGCCGTGGGCATCACCGCCGAGGGCAAGGGCGGCAGCACCGTGACCGTCAACGCCAAGAGCGTGGTTCTGGCCACCGGCGGCTTCGGCGCCAACCTGGACATGGTCGTGGAGTACAAGCCCGACCTGGCCGGCTTCGCTTCCACCAACGCCCCGGGCGCTCAGGGTGAGGGCATCGCCATGGCCACCGCCATCGGCGCCGCTACCGTGGATATGGACCAGATCCAGATCCATCCCACCGTGGAGACCGAGACCGCCGCTCTGATCACCGAGGGTCTGCGCGGCGACGGCGCTATCCTGGTGAACGCCGAGGGCAAGCGCTTCTGCGACGAAGTGGGCACCCGCGACGCGGTCAGCGCCGCTGAGATCGCCCAGACCGGCGGCTATGCCTGGCTGGTGATCGACCAGAAGATGGTGGACGCTTCCAGCGTTATCGCCGGCTACATCAAGAACGGCTATACCGTGCAGGGCGACACCTACGAAGCCCTGGCCGAGGCCATGGGCGTGCCCGCTGAGGACTTCGCCGCCACCATGGAAGCCTGGAACGGCTGCGTGGCTGCCGGTGAGGACGCCGAGTTCGGCCGCACCAGCTTCGCCGAGGCTCTGGACACCGCTCCCTACTACGCCATCAAGGTCAGCCCGGGCGTGCATCACACCATGGGCGGCCTGAAGATCAACACCGATACCCAGGTCCTGACCGAGGACGGTTCCGCCATCGCGGGCCTGTACGCGGCCGGTGAGGTTACCGGTGGTGTGCACGGCGCCAACCGTCTGGGCGGCAACGCCGTGGCCGACTTCGTGGTCTTTGGCCGTATCGCCGGCCAGAACGCCGCGGATTACGCTGCGTAAGCCTTATCCCGCATAACAAAAGGGACGCGCTCTCTGTGAGCGCGTCCCTTTTGTTATGCAAATAAGATCCGGGGAAGACAACGTCTCCCCCGGACCCCCGGAAATCAATCATTTCATTCGCTATGTTACATTTCCAGCTCCACCGGCTCGGCGTCCAGCTTCTGCTTCATAAACGCCACCAGCATATCCGCGGGGAACACCGGTTCTTTATACCCAAAGGCTTCCCGCAGAAAGATCAGGGTCACGGTGGTGCGGCGGCCCGGGTCCAGCCGCAGCTGGTACAGGGTGTCCAGCGGCTGGGCGGTGGGGTTGTGCCGGGTGAAATGCAGCAGGAAGCTGCCGTCCGGGTCCCGGCGCAGGGTGTAGGTGAAGATGTCCTCCTCCCTGTGGCGGGCCAGCGCGTCCATGCAGTCGTCCAGCGGCCAGTCGGTGCGGTAGATGGTGGTGCCACACGCGCCGGGCGCGGTGCGCCGCTCCCGGTCCCGCCGGGAGATGAACCAGATGCAGAGCGCCAGCCCCAGCAAAGCCAGCACCAAAGAAACAATCGGGGGCATAGGAAGCCTCCTTTCCAGAATTGTCGAACTATGGTATAATAGCTGAAATACGGCTGTTTTGCCGTATCGGCCGCAAAGTGCCCGGCGGCTGTCCGCCCGGGCAGTTTGTCCTGTCTTTTTATTATACCGCAACCCTGCGCGTTTGCAAGGAGGTTTCCCATGTCGCTGACCCTTACCCGCAAAACCTACTACCTGCTGGGCATCCTGGCGGTTGCCTGCAATATGTTCAACGCCATTCTGCTGCTCACCGGCTCGACGCCGCTGTCGCTGGGCGAAAACATCGCCTTTGTGCTCACCGGGCTGATGCTGCTGTTCCTGGCGGCGCTGCGGAACATTTCCGGCTCGGAAAAAGCCCGGTGTTTCCTCAGCTTTGTGCTGCTGCTGGCCGGGCCCGCCAGCCTGACCACCTACGCCCCCATCAACCGGGCGCTGCTGGGCGGCTGCTGGGTCAACTTTGTCTGGATGGAATACAGCCGCCTGCGCCGGGAAGATCCGGCCAAGGCAGGCCCCTTCAGCGGGGCGGTAGCGGCGGTCTGCCTGTGTGAACTGGCCCAGACCCTGCTGCTTCTGGCCCCCGAGATGACCGACCTGATCAAGATGGCCTATAACCTGATGTTCTTTGCCTGCACCCTGGCCCGGGGCTGGGCGCTGGTGGCGCTGTACCGTCAGGCCGCGTCCCGGCAGTAAACCCGCCCCCGCATGCGCCGCCCGTGCAGCGCATACACATACCTTTGTGAGGTGAACCCCATGAAAATTCCGTTTCGTCTGTCCGCCGCCGCGCTGGCGCTGGCATTCACTGCCGGCTGTGCCGCCGCGCCGGCGTCCTCTTCCGTTTCCAGTTCATCCGAACCCGCTTCCCAGCCCGCCGCCACCCCGCAGGCCGAACCCGCTGAGGAGATCCGGGCCATGTGGATCAGCTACAAGGAATGGGAAACCATGGACTTTTCCAGCGAAGCCGCCTTTACCGAACAGGCGGCCCAGCTGATGGCCAACAGCGCCGAGCTGGGGATGAACCGGGTGCTGGTGCAGGTGCGTCCCTTTGCGGACGCGATCTATCCCAGCGAGCTGTTCCCCTGGAGCGATCTGTGCACCGGCACCCAGGGGCAGGACCCGGGCTATGACCCGTTGGCCATCCTGGTGGAGCAGGCCCACAGCGCGGGCCTTGCCATCGAGGCCTGGGTAAATCCCTACCGGGTGCGGCTGAACGCCAGCTACCCGGCCGGAGAACTGGCCGCTGATAACCCGGCGGTACTGCACCCGGACTGGGCCAAGGAGGTAAACGGCGGGATCTATCTGGACCCGGCCAACCCGGACGTGCAGGCCTACATCGCCGACGGCGTACAGGAGATCCTGGATAACTACGCGGTGGACGGCATCCATTTTGACGATTACTTCTACCCCACCACCGAGGAGAGCTTTGACGAGGCGGAATACGCCGCCTCCGGCACCGACCTGTCGCTGGCGGACTGGCGGCGGGAAAACGTGAACAGCCTGGTAAGCCTGGTCTACCGCACCGTCAAGGAGTCCAGCCCCACGGCGGTATTCGGCATCAGCCCCCAGGGCAACCCGGACAACAACTACAACGGCCAGTACAGTGACGTGGGCCTGTGGATGAGCACCCCGGGCTATCTGGACTATGTAATGCCGCAGATCTACTGGGGCTTTGGCTATACCCTCAAGAGCGGCAGCGACCGGTTTGCCTTTGAGAACATCGTGGCGGAGTGGGCGGCCATGCCCCGGGCGGACAGCGTGGCCCTGTGCGCCGGGCTGGGCGCCTACCGCATCGGCGACGGGGACGGCGGCAGCAACGAGAACAGCACCAGCCAGTGGCAGACCGGCTGCAACCTGGCCAGCCAGGTGGAGGGGCTGCGGGGGGCCGGGCTGGACGGCTACGCGCTGTACCGGTACGCTTCCCTGTTCGACAACGCCGCCTGGAGCGATCTGGCCGCCCAGGAGTGCGAGGCCCTGCGCCAGGTGAACGAGACCCAGGCGTGACCGGCCCCGGAAGATGAAAATCCGGCAAAATCCGCCCGGCGCGGCTTGCACCGGCGGGATTTGTGGTATACTATTACCGTAGCACCGTTTTGCATGCGGCATACGCCGCGGTCGGTTAAACGATCCCGGGGCCCCGCGCCCCGCACCAGGAGGTTATCTGATGAAACATACGCGACTTTTTGCCCTGCTGCTGGCGCTGGCGCTGTGTGCCGCGATGCTGGCGGGCTGCTCGGGCAGTTCCGAGGATGAGGACGAAGCCGATGAGATCCATGCCACGGCGGGCGGCAGTGTCACCCTGCCGGAGGGCTTCTCCGCATCGGGCAGCTTTACTTCCCAGGTATCCGGCGATGCGCTGTATGCTACCTTCAGCTTCAGCGGCGCCCAGAAAAAGGAAACCGGGTACTTCTCCCCCGCGGGCACCAGCATCACCGTAACCGCCTTTGCCACCACCGAAAACCAGTACAACAAGGAATTCAAGTTTGCCCTGTGGCAGAAGGTGGACGGCGGCGTGGCCTACCTGCCCGGCAGTACCGTGTACTATACCGCCGACGGCAGCTGCTACACCTACACCTTTGAGGGTCTGGACCCCAATTCCCAGTACCGGCTGGTTATCTCCCACGACAGCCCCAGTTATGTGGTATCCGGCCAGTTCGCGGTGACCGGCCTGGCCACCGCCACCCAGAGTGACGAGGAACTGGACGAAGAAAACGCCTGATCCATCCGCCGGGACGCGCCTGACAGCGCGTCCCGGCTTTTTCTGTGCGCGGCGAAGTTTTCCACAGCAGCGCGGCTTTCTGTGGAAAACTTCGCCGTTTTGTTCTGCATCACAAACTTTATCGGTTCCACCCCGGGTAATCTGTCTGCCAGCACCCCGAAGCCTGTCGGAATAACAACCTATAGTTGGGCTTTTCCGGGCGAAACAACTAAATGTTGTTGACTTGTCCGCACAGCTGTGCTATCGTGGTACTAAACCAAGCCGCGGTGCCCTGCCGGAACAGAGAGGAGAACCAAGATTCCGGCAGGCGAACCGCAAGCATGCCAGCAGGGAACAGGAGGACTTGATGGAAACGATCGGACGCAAACAGGAACAGGCGCTGCACCGGGCCGAGCTGGCGGCCCTGGGGCGTGCGCAGCGAAAATCTACCGAACCGGGCGAGGCGCTGCCGGTAACGGCGGCAGACCGGCGGGAACAGGTGCAGCAGTTTCTGCGCCGGTACCGGCAGGCGGTGGCGCAGGCGGAGGATCTGGCGGGCGAGGTGCAGGCGCTGCGCCTGCTGGAGGACCGGCTGGGCAGCACGCTGCCGCCCTCCAGCCCGGCACTGGCGCGGCTGGAACAGCTGACCGCCCAGCTGGAAGATCAGCTGGCCCGCTGCCTGGACATCCGCGCCCAGGTGGAGCGGGTGATTCAGATGGTGGGCGATGAGCAGCAGCAGCGGATTTTGCAGCTGCGGTACATACGGGGCATGACCTGGGAAAGGATCGGCCATACCCTGACCCTGGACGAGCGCTGGGTGCGCCGTCTGCATGCCAAAACCCTGGACAGCCTGGCCCGGCATATGCCGCCGCTGTAGGGGCGGTAATATTGCTAAATCTGGGGACCAGTCCCCAGACCCCATCCTGCGGGACGGATTTCTCCGTCCCGCTGTTTTTTGTGCAAAATAAAAGTGCGGGACGATATATCGTCCCGCGTGTTGAGGGCATGGGGGCCGGGTCCGCAAAGCGGCCGGGGCTCCGGTGGAGCCCCGGACCGGCAGGGCGGTCTGCAAAGCAGAGCGGGCGCATCCTTGACGCGCCCGCAGCCCGGGTCCGCAAAGCGGCCGGGGCTCCGGTGGAGCCCCGGACCGGCAGGGCGGTCTGCGAAGCAGAGCGGGCGCATCCTTGACG
>NZ_NFLN01000038.1 GCF_002160955.1 Gemmiger sp. An120 | reverse complement strand
GTGATCACCCCGGCCCCCACCGCTGTGCCCACCGATCCGGGTGACGGCAGTTCCGGCGGTTCGGAGGGCGGCGAGACCACCCCGGCCCCCACCGCGCCGCCCACAACCTCCTCCACCATCAACGTGACCATGAACGGCACCCCCCAGACCATGGATCTGACCGAGTGCCTGGCCATGATCGTGATGAATGAGGTGGGCTCCTCCGCCCCGGCCGAGGCCCAGAAGGCCCAGGCCATCGCGGCCCACAGCTGGATTCTGAGCCAGGGCACCGCCTATCCCTCGGTGGCGGGCCGCACCCCCACCGATTCGGTGCGGGCCAATGTGGCCGAGGTGGCCCACATTGTGGTGGCCTACGGCAACACCGTGGCCTTTACCCCCTATCACGCCAGCTGCGCCGGCGGCACCACCGCCAGTGTGGACGTGTGGGGCGGCGTGCGCAACTACCTGGTTGAGGTGGAAAGCCCCTACGATGCCTCTACCGCCACCAACTGGGAGACCACCGAGGTTTACTCCAGCGCCACCGTGGCCGCCCGGGCCAAGGAGAAGCTGGGCATCGACCTGACCGGCGACCCCTCCACCTGGCTGGAGGTCACCAGCACCACCACCTACGGCTATGTCAAGGGGGTGCGGATCGGCTCGGTCACCAAGAGCGGCACCTACCTGCAAAGCACCCTGCTGGGCGGCCAGACCGATATCTGGGGCCGCAAGCGCACCATGCGCAGCCCAGCCTTTACCGTCCAGTACGACGCTTCCCAGGATGCCTTTATCTTTACGGTGCGGGGCTATGGCCACGGCGTGGGCATGAGCCAGTGGGGCGCCATCGGCTACGCCCGGGCAGGCTGGAACTACAGCCAGATCCTGGCCCACTACTATCCGGGCACTACCCTGGTAACTGTTGGTTGATTTTGAGAAATATTACAAAATAGTTACAGACGTTTTGTTACAAAGGGCGAAATTCGGGCAAAACTCTCCCAATTTCGTAAAATTCGTGTATAATAAAAGCTGCCCGAGGCCGGGCTCGGGATTTTCCGGGCCCGGCCCGCTTTTGTCTTGTACACAGATACCGGCCGGGGCCCTGCGGCCCGCCGGGGAAAGCGAGGAGACAGAACTTTGGAACAGAACAAAAAGACACGGCGGCGCTGGCCGCTGATCCTGGCTTGTGTGCTGCTGGCCGTGGTGCTGGTGGTGGCGGGCGTGGCGGTATATATGTACAGCCAGATCTCCGCCATCTTTGACACCGCTGAGGTAGGCAGTCTGAGCCAGACCCAGGACCCGGACATCGAGGCCAATGGCGAGCGGTTCTATAATCTGCTGGTGTTCGGCATCGACTACGACGCGGACGACTCCGGCCGCACCTACGCCGAGGGCAAGGGCATGACCGACGTGATCCTGTACGTACAGATCGACCGGGATACCCGCAAGGTCAACGTGCTGCAGATCCCCCGGGACACCTGGTACGGCGACACCATGGTGGGGGATATTACCGGCTATTACTGCAAGATCAACGAGGTATACGCCAACGGCCCCGACCAGGATCACCTGGTCAATAACCTGGCCAATGAAATCTACGAATTGTATAAGCTTCCGATTGACAACTATGTGTATATCGAGATGGACGCCTTCAAAACCATGATCGACGTGATGGGCGGCATCGAGATGTACGTGCCCTGGGATATCGTCTACATTGATAAGGACACCAAGGAAGAGGTACTGGCGGTGCCCCAGGGGCGGCACAAGGTCAGCGGCGATGCAGCCGAGCTGATCCTGCGCAACCGCAACTACACCCAGAGCGACTACAAGCGGCTGGAGACACAGCAGTACTTCTATGCGGCGGTGCTGGACTACTTCCTGAACGAGTGCACCCTGGCAGGCTACTACGAGACCTGCCGGTCCATCGCCCCTTACCTGAAGACCGACCTGGACATCACCGAGATCTGGGGCCTGTACGCTACCATGATGCAGGTGGAGCCGGAGGACGTGTATGTGGTGCGCAGCCCGGGCGGCCCGCTCACCATCGACCCGCCCCGGGAGAGCTATCCCGAGACCAGCGTTTACTACACCGACCGGGACGCCATGGCCGAGCTGCTCAACGAGCATTTCCGCGATCCGGAGATGCCGGTGGATGCGGAACTGCTGGGCCTGCCCACCGGGTACGACTGGCCCCTGGGCAAAAACATTGACCCGGGCCGTACCCTGGGCGATGTGGACGACGCCATCCAGGAAGCCGAAAGCGAGCAGAACGCTGCTTCTTCCGACAGCGCCGCCTGATACACCGGACAAAACGGGGACGCGCCCACAAAGGGCGTGTCCCCGTTTTCATGCTCACAGCCTGTATACAGCAAAAACCGCCCCGCCGGGTTGAAATATCCCGGCGGGGCGGTTTCGTATATACAATGTGCGCGGATCAATAGCCCACGATCAGGCCCTGCCGTTCCGCATAGAAGCTGGTCAGGCCGCCGGTGGGCAGGATCTCCACCCGGGCGCCGGGCCACTTGTTGTGGATGCCGTTGGCCAGCAGATGGGCCGCCGTCTCGTTGAAGCAATGGCTGATCACCACCGGGCCCGATCCGTCGTAGCCGCTGCGGTCGATGCTTTCCAGAATGTAGGCCAGCATCCGGGTCTCGCCCCGGGTCTTGTGCAGCAGTTCGATCTTGCCCGCGTCGCTGGCACGGCCCACAGCCCGCATGTTCATGGCACCGGCCATAAAGCCCACCAGACGGCTCATCCGCCCGTTCTTGACCAGGTTGTCAAAGTTGGCCAGGGCAAACAGCAGGCCGCGCTGCTGGTTGTAGATCTCCAGTTCGGCACACACCTGCTCAAAGGGCAGGCCGGCTTCGATCAGTTCCCGGGCTTTCCAGATATCCAGCACCATCTGCCCGCCGGTGGACAGGGTGTCCAGCACGTAGATCTTCTTTTCCGGATGGCTCTCCAGCACCATTTCCTTGGCTACCAGGGCACTGTTGTAGGTGCCGGACAGCCCGCTGGTGATGGTCAGGGCAATCACCTGATCCGCCTGCAGATACTTTTCCGCCCATTCTTCCGGGCTGGGGCAGGCGGTGGTGGCGGGCCCGTTGTAGTTGCCCATGGCGGACATCATGACAGCGGTGTCCAACGCGGCATTGTCCACAAACTCCCGCTCGCCCACCCGGATTTTCAGCGGTACGGTATCAAAGCTCAGGTCCGGGCCAAGGCCCTCCAGATGGCGCAGCTCACAGCTGGAATCGGCAACGATTTTCCAGGTCATGACGATAGCTCCTTTTACGTGGTATTGAATACTATGTTTATTATAGGCGGCTGGTCCGGCCGCGTCAAGTGCCGGGCGTGTTGTGATTGTGAACATTTGGTAACTTCTTTATTTCGCCCCTTTTTTGGTTGGCAAACCGGGCCGGGCGTGGTACAATAAAACACAAAGCGCCCGGGAAAGGGGGACCCCGCAAATGGACGAATATCAACGTGTACGCCGCCGCCACCGGCAGCGGCAGGCCCGCCGGCGTCTGCGCCGCACTCTGGCGCTGCTCTGCGCCGCTGTGGTCATTCTGACCCTGTCCGCGGGGATCACCGCCCTGCTCAACTGGATCGTGCCCCCCGAGGGGCAGACCGCCGACAGCAGCGCCCCCGTTTCCGACGGCAACGTGGCGCTGGCGCCGCTGCCCAACACCGGCACCGGCCTTGTGCAGAACACCAGCTTTTCCTCCATCGGCCCGGTGCAGCAGGAAAGCTGGAACCTGGTGCAGCTGGACGCCGACCGGATCGCCCAGCCGGAGACCGGCCTGGTCAAGCCGGAATACTTCCAGAACGTGGTCATGCTGGGCGACAGTGTCACCGCCGGTTTCTACACCTATTCCACCTCCATTAAAGGGGTGGCCACCATCTGCGGCTACCGCAGCATCCATCCCAGCGATATCGTGAACCGCACCACCCTCACAAGGGAGGACGGCGTGCAGGAGATCGCGCTGGACGCGGTGGCGGCCGCCGATCCCAAGGCCGTCTATGTGCTGCTGGGCACCAACTCCCTGGTCAGTGCCGACGAAAAGAAAGAGGAATCCTTCCTGGCCTACTACGAGCGGATGATCCAGATGTTCAAGGAGGTCGTGCCGGACGCGGAACTGTATATCCAGTCCATCACCCCGGTGCGGCCGGAGGTATCCACCCTGAACAACGAGCAGATCCGCCGGGTGAACGAGAAGCTGGCCCAGCTGGCCCTGGCGCAGGGCTGCCACTACCTGGACCTGCACGATTGCCTGGCCGATGAAAACGGCGATCTGAGCGCCGATCTGGCCGCCGAGGACGGCATCCATCTGAACGGCACCGGCTACAAACAGTGGGTGGATTATATCAGCCGCCATGTGGCCTATTCCGCCGATCTGCCGTTTTTGTACGGCAGCCCCTACGCAACCAAAACCACAACCACCGCTGCCGCTGACACCAGCGCCGACAGCGCCGCGCCGGAAGGGGAAGCCTGATCCCGTTCCGCGCCTGATTTTCGCGGGCGATGCGCCCGCCCAGTGAGGAGGTGTGCCCTTTATGGCAACCTATCAGGAATTTCGACAGAAGACCCGGCGCCGTGCCCGTCAGCGGCGGCTGCGCCGGTTTATGGTGCTGCTGATCGGCGCTGTGCTGATTGCCGCCGCCATCTGGGGGGCCCTGCGCCTGAGCGGGAAACTTCCCCTGGGGGACGAGCCCGCCTCGGTGCCGCCGGTTTCGGATCCCGGCCAGAGCCAGCTCGCCGAGCCCACCGCCACCCCCGCCGTGAGCCACGACTACAGCCAGGCGGGCAGCGAGCAGCCCGCCATGCAGGACACGGTCAGCGCCGGGGATCTGAGCTGGAACACCCAGACCCGGGTGGCTGCCCCGACCCTGAACATGACCGTCACCTCGCCCTACGGGCCGATGATCGCCCTGCCCGCCCAGCCGATGATCGATATCAGCTACTTTGATACTGTCACCTTTATCGGCGACAGCATCACCGAGGGCCTGCACAGCTACCAGACCTCGGTGTTCGGGCATTCCACCATTCTGGGTATCCGCAGCATGGGCCCGGATGCGGTGGTCAATGGTTCCACCGTGAAAAACCGGGTCACCGGCGAGGAACTGGTGGTGCTGGACGCGGTACAGGCCAGCGCCCCGGATGCGGTGTATATCCTGCTGGGCACCAACTCTCTGGTAAACGCCAACGAACAGAAAGAGCAGTCCTTCCTGGCCTACTACGCCAAGATGATCGACATGCTGCGGGAGCGTCTGCTGCCCGGAGTCAAGATCTATATCCAGTCCATCCCGCCGGTGGATCCCTCCAAGACCACCAAGCTGAGCAACGAACAGGTGGAACGGGTGAACAACGAGCTGGCCCGCATCGCGGTGGAGAAGGAGTGCTACCTCATCGACCTGGACGAGGTCTTTGCCGACGAGAACGGCAACATGAAGGCCGACTATGTGCAGGCGGACGGCATCCACATCAAGAAGCCCGCCTACGAGGCCTGGATCGACTATCTGGCCCGCCACGTGGCCTACCAGCGCCGCAACGTCTACAAGGAACCCAACCCCCTGTATATTGCCTGAAAACAAAACCTGGCCGGGTGCGAAGCGTCTGCCTCGCACCCGGCCGTTTTCAATTTGTGTCCAGGCGGAACTCCTGTTCGTACAGATCGTCTCCGTGCCGCACGATCTGCCCGGTGACGCGGAATCCCCGCCGCTCGTACAGCCGCCGCGCGCCCTGGTTGGTGTTCAGCACCCACAGGGTGGGCGCCCCGCTGCATTGCCCGATGGCAAACTCCAGCAGGCGGCTGCCGTAGCCTTTGTTCTGTTCGGCGGGCAGCACGTAGAGGTTTTCAATGCAGCTGCCGCGCACCGTCACGATGCCCACCGGCTTGCCGTCGGTGAGCATGTACAGCGCCGCCCCGCCGGCGATGGCCGCTTCCAGATAGGCTTTCTGCCGTTGGGGTGTGTGCTGTGCCAGAAACGCCGGCGAACACAGCCCCCGGTGGGAGTCCCGCCAGCTTTCCGCGTGGATGGCCGCCGCCTGCATCAGTTGTGCCGCTGTTACCGGCTGAATCATGGATACCGCCCCTTTCCCTTTACGTGGCTGGTTTCCATGGTAGCACAAACCGGCACAAAAAACCACCCGGGATTAGGGGCGGTGACGTAAGAAAACATTTATGTGAGAGAATCGGCGTAGTTTAGGCTACGCCGGTTTTCTTTTCTTTTTGGGCTGCTTGGGATTGCTCCCTTGCTTCCTCAAAATCAAATGCACCAATGAAGTTATAGACGATTTCAATTTCTCTGACCTTAATGCGCGGCTCGTTCTCGTCCGGCGTGTAAACCTCGGAGATATAAATTTTCTCCACAAACTCCCGGAGAACAGAGGCGTCAAGCTGCTGCATATCGGTGTACTTCCTGACCGCTGCAATAAACTGTCTGACGTTGACTTTCTGCTTTTCCTGTTCCTTTACTTCCTGCCGAAGATGTTCGACAAGGTTTGTAAGGTTGGTCTGTTCCAGCTCATAGTCACGGGACAGTTTAATGAAACGCTCGTCGGAGAGCTTGCCGGAAATGTTATCCTCATACAGTCGCTTGATGATAACATCCAGCTCGGCAATCCGCTTTTGCGATTGCGTCAGGGTATCTTTCTTTTGCGCCAGCTCCTTGTCCCGTTCCCGCAGGCTTTGATCCGCTGCCCGCTGCACAAAGTCATCCTCATACTGTGTCACATACTGAATGGCTTCACGCAGGTTCCGCAGTACGATTTCTTCAAGAACAACGCGCCGGATCGAATGGGTCGTACATAAGGTGCGGTCTTTGCGATAGGTAGAACAGATGTAATATTCCTGTTCTGGCTTGAAGTGATTGGCCCGGCACAGATACATCTTTCCGCCGCAATCTGCACAATACAGCAGGCCGGAGAACATTCCCATGTCGCCCATCTTAGTGGGACGGCGGCGGCCCTGTCGGATTTTCTGGACGATCAGAAACACGCTTTCCTCAATGATAGGTTCCTGTGTGTTCTCGAAGATCACCCATTCCGATGGGTCGTTCCACAGCTTTTTCTTGCTCTTGAACGATTGTTTGGTGGTTTTGAAGTTTACCGTATGGCCCAAATAGTCAAGGCGCTCCAAAATCCGTGAAACCGTTTCATTCGTCCACTTGTAAGGATTGGCCGTTGGTTTGTTCGCTACCGGCAAGCCTTTTTCATAGGCGTAGGCAGTAGGGTTCAACACCTTGTTTTTTTGCAGCCATTTTGCAATCTGCGTCGGCCCCATACCGTCCATGCACAGTGCAAAAATCTTTTGGACAACGGCGGCAGCTTCTTCATCCACGATCCATTGTTTTTTATCCTCCGGGTCTTTCTTGTACCCATAAGGCGGGATAGTGGTGAGGTGTTCGCCGGAGCGTCCTTTGGATTGCCATGTTGCCCGGATTTTCTTGCTGGTGTCCTTGGCGTACATTTCATTGAATACGTTGCGGATGGCGGTAAACTCGCTGTCCCCGCGCACACTGTCCACACCGTCATTGACGGCAATAAAGTGGACGCCGTACTCTGGAAACAGCATTTCCGTGTACATCCCGACTTGCAGATAGTTACGCCCGAATCGGCTCATATCCTTAACGACAACGCGCTTGATCTTGCCCGCCTTGATGTCGGCAAGCATCCGCTGGAATCCGGGACGGTTGAAGTTGGTTCCCGAATATCCGTCGTCCTCGTCGTAGTGGCGGATGGCGGTATAGCCATGATCCCGGCAATACTTTTCCAAAATCCGCTTCTGGAAAGTGATTTGTCAAGGGTGTTTTCTCCACGATATATCACCCTATATCAAAAAGCCAAATAAACATGCCAAAATATCGCTCAATATTACATCGTTCGCAAACATAATAATTGAGAAACCGACAAATTTCTGCTATACTTACTTTTATAACTGATTTTATTTGGATGGAGGATTTTTATGAAAGTCAGCTATAAGAAACTTTGGAAGCTATTGATAGACAAAGATATGAAAAAAAGAGATTTAGAAAGATGTGCTGGAATTAGTCATTATACCATCAACAAATTAAATCATGGTGAAAATGTTACAACCGATATTCTTGGGAAGATTTGCAAGGCATTAGGGTGTACAATGAACGATATTATGGAATTTATTGATGACGATTCTGCACAGTAAAAGCCTATTTTGTAAAAGCATCTCAAATTTTCAATATCTGATTATTCAAAAATATCCTCAAGTATAGGAGATGAAGATATGGCATACCAAAGCGAAGCAGCCCTTGAGCAACAGTTCATAGACCAGCTCAATAAGCAAGGCTATACCAGCGTCTCTATACCAGACTATGACGCACTGGTAGAAAACTTCAAAGCTCAATTTGAAACCTTTAATTCATCGAAGCTTGACCGCCCCTTGACCGACAAAGAATGGGAGCGTGTAATGAATATCATGCTCGGAAAATCTGTTTTCCAGAGCGCAAAGATCCTTCGAGATAAGTTCGTGTTGGAGCGTGAGGACGGGACGAAGGTGTACCTCTCTTTCTTCGATGCCGACCACACAAAGAACATTTTTCAGGCGACAAATCAGACAACTGTTGTCGGCAAGTATGTCAATCGCTATGATGTGACAATACTCGTCAATGGTCTTCCGCTTATTCAAGTGGAATTGAAACGGCGTGGCATTGACATCCGAGAAGCTGTCAATCAAGTGATGCGCTACAAAAAGCATTCCTACAATGGATTGTACCACTTTATCCAACTTTTTGTAGTGTCCAATGGTGTAGATACAAAGTATTTTGCCAACTCTGACAGAGATATGCTTCATAGCCTCGCCTTCTTCTGGACGGACTTCAATAATGTGCGTATTACCAACTTGAAAGAGTTCTCCATCTCCTTCCTTGCAAGGGATCACATCATAAAGATGCTGACGAGATATACCATCCTTAACGACACGGATAAACTGCTCATGGTGATGCGTCCTTATCAGGTATATGCGGTGGAAGCCCTTGTCCGGCAAGCTACACTTACTAACCGCAATGCCTACGTATGGCATACAACCGGCGCAGGAAAGACACTGACTTCCTTTAAGACGGCACAGATTCTCGCAGCCAATCCCAACATTAAAAAGGTCATCTTCCTCGTTGACCGAAAGGACTTAGACTCTCAAACAACAGAAGAGTTCAACAAGTTCGAGAACGGCTCTGTTGATGCAACTGATCGTACCGATGTCCTTGTAAAACAGATGCAGGATAAAAACCGACAGCTTATCGTTACTACGATGCAGAAAATGGCAAATGCGGTTAAGCGGCCTCAGTATTCAAAGATCATGGACACCTACAAAAATGAAAAGGTTGTCTTCATTATTGATGAGTGTCACCGTAGTCAGTTTGGGGATATGCATAAGGACATCGTTCGGCACTTCCAAAAGGCGCAATTTTTTGGTTTTACCGGCACACCCCGTTTTGAGGTGAACGGAAAGACTGAGGGGAAAATTACGCAGACAACGGAAATGCTGTTCGGAGAATGCGTACATAATTATCTCATCAAGGACGCTATATTCGACAACAATGTTCTCGGCTTCCATATCGAGTACATTAAAACAATGGAAGGTGATTTTGACTGGGACGATCCCACAATGGCGGATGCGATTGATGTAGGCGAACTCTACATGTCCGAGGAACGGATGTCGCTGATCGCAAACCATATCGTTCAGAATCACAAGGCAAAGACGAGAAACGGTCAGTACACAGCCATCTTTGCTGTCTCTTCGATTGAAGCTCTGATTAAATACTACGACATCTTCAAGAAGATCAAACATGACCTGAATATTAGCGGTATCTTCTCTTATGGGCAGAATGAAGAGGCTGAGGGTAAAGATGAACATAGTCGGGATGCCCTGGAACGGATCATCAAGGACTATAACGAGAAGTACAGCACAAACTTCTCGACAGATACATTTGCTGCATACCATAAAGATATTTCCGACCGTGTGAAGGGCAAGAAAACAAAGCCCCTTGACATCCTTCTGGTTGTAAATATGTTCCTGACCGGCTTCGACAGCAAGCAGTTGTCCGTTCTCTATGTAGACAAGGACTTGAAATACCACGATTTGCTCCAAGCCTATTCCAGAACAAACCGTGTGGAAAAAGAGACCAAGCCCTTCGGTATTATCATCTGCTATCGAAACTTGAAGAAGAGAACGGATGATGCTCTTACGCTCTTCTCAAAGAGCCACGACACATCGGGCATTGTCGTTCCCGAATATCCCTACTTTGTAGAGAAATTCAATGAGATGGTTACTCGGTTGAAGCAACTTGCGCAGACACCGGCTGACATCGACACTATGCAGAGTGAGGATGACCAGAAACTTTTCATTGAGACCTTCCGTGAGCTTACGAAGTATCTCCAATCTCTGCAAACTTTCATTGAGTTCAGCTTTGACCAGGACTCACTTATCATGACAGAGCAGGAATATCAGGACTATAAGAGTAAATACCTGATGCTCTATGCAAAGCACAAGAAAGATCGAGAAGTTGTCTCTGTCCTGAACGATGTGGACTTCTGCATCGAGCTAATGGAGAGCGACAGGATTAATGTTGCCTATATCATGAACCTCATCCGTAACATCCACTTTGATGATGCTAAACAGAAGGACTATGATATTAAGCACATCAAGGAAGAACTGGGACGAACCGATAATCCGCAGTTGCTTCGCAAGGTTGAGATCCTGCAAGCCTTCTTAGACCGTGTTGTTGTTGGCCTTGAGAGTGCAGACGAAATCGACGCTGCTTACAACGACTTTGAGAATGAGGCAAAGCGTGAGGAAATCGTTGCCTTTGCGCAAACAGAGGAAATCGACCCCGCTATGCTTACTGACTTCATCTCGGAATACGAGTTCTCCGGTACAATGGATGCGGGTAACATCCGTGACCGTATCGAAAAACCGATGCCGCTGTTGAAAAAACGTTCCTTAGTCAATAGGATTGTAGACTTTATCCGGCAGCATACCGAAAAATATCAATAAGGAGAATGTGAAATGGACAACAGTATTCAGGCTCACCAGAAGGAGCTTTGTAACAAACTTTGGGCAATGGCAAACGCTCTCCGGGGCAATATGGAAGCCTACGAGTTTAAGAACTACATCTTAGGCATGATTTTCTACTACTACCTTTCGGATCGCACCGAGAAGTACATGACTAATCTGCTGAAAGATGATAATATCAGCTATGAGGATGCTTGGACTGATGAGGAATATAAGACCGCAGTTGTAGAGGAAGCTCTTCGTGACTTAGGATTTATCATTGAGCCACAATTTCTGTTCCGCAAGATGGTCAAAATGGTTGAAAATCGTTCTTTTGATATTGAATTTTTACAGAAAGCGATTAACTCCCTGATGGAATCTACTCTTGGCAACGATTCGCAGGAGGATTTTGACGGACTGTTCTCCGATATGCAGCTCGATTCTACTAAGTTGGGGCACACAGTTAAGGATAGAAGTGCTGTTATGGCAAAAATCATTGCCTCTTTGGATGAGATCAACTTTAGTGTGGAAGACACGAAGATTGATGTCCTTGGCAATGCCTATGAGTATCTGATTGGGCAGTTCGCAGCAACAGCCGGTAAAAAGGCTGGCGAGTTCTATACTCCTTCAGGGCCTGCTGAACTGCTGTGCCGTTTGGCTTGCCTTGGGCTGACTGATGTTAAGGATGCAGCCGACCCCACTTGTGGCTCTGGCTCTCTTCTGCTTCGCCTCAAGAGCTATGCTAATGTCCGTAACTACTATGGTCAGGAGTTAACTTCCACGACCTACAACCTCGCCCGAATGAACATGATTCTCCGTGGCATTCCTTACCGGAATTTCAATATCTACAACGGAGACACCTTGGAGCATGACTACTTTGGTGACATGAAATTCCGTGTTCAGGTTGCAAATCCCCCGTATTCTGCTAAGTGGTCTGGCGATCTGAGCTTTATGGAAGACCCCCGTTTTAATGAGTACGGCAAGCTTGCCCCGAAGAGCAAGGCTGACTTCGCTTTTGTTCAGCACATGGTACATCACATGGATGAGGACGGACGAGCTGTTGTGCTGTTGCCTCACGGTGTTCTGTTCCGTGGTGCTGCAGAAGAAGTGATCCGCAAACACCTTATCCAGAAGTTGAATGTTCTGGACGCTGTGATCGGTCTTCCGGCCAACCTTTTCTTCGGCACAGGCATTCCGGTATGTGTTCTTGTCCTCAAGAGAGAGCGAAATGACAATGCCAACAACATTCTGTTCATTGATGCTTCTGGCGATTTTGAAGCCGGTAAAAACCAAAATATTCTCCGTGAGTGCGACATTGACAAGATTGTTGAGACTTACGAGCGTCGTGAGGATGTGGACAAGTATGCCCATGTTGCCACGATGCAGGAAATTGCAGAGAACGGCTTCAACCTTAATATCCCCCGGTACGTTGATACCTTCGAGCCGGAGGAAGAGATTGATCTGAACCAAGTAGCTGCGGAAATCCGCCAGCTCCAGAACGAAATTAAGGGCATTGATGCAGAATTGAAACCGTTTTTTGACGAGCTGGGACTTGATTTCCCGTTCGAAGTGGAGGGCGAATAATTATGGCAAATGTATCCTCAAGTAACGGTCTCGAAAAGCGTCCGAAACTCCGCTTCCCTGGCTTTGATGAGCCGT
>NZ_NFLN01000037.1 GCF_002160955.1 Gemmiger sp. An120 | reverse complement strand
CCGCTATGCAGCCCAGCCGCCCCGGCGCACACCCCGCCCGGCGCCCGCAGCGGCCCCGGACAAAAATGAGATGACCACCGGCCGGTATCTGCTGTGCCTGATCCTGTTTGCCATCCCGGTGATGGGCCTGGTGATGATGTTCATTTGGGCCTTTGGCCACGACGGCAATGTGCAGCGCCGCCGGCTGGCCCGGGCGGCTTTGCTGTTTACCGCGCTGGTGCTGGTACTGGTGATCCTGGCGGCGGTGGTGCTGGCGGCCATCGGCGCGCTGAGCTACTGGCTGTTCCCCCACCGGTACAGCAACTACTACCAGAATCCCTACGACTACTTTGAGGATTATCTGGACGGCTACGACGACTACTACGATTATTACTACGAAGATCCCTACGACTACTACGGCGGCGGCAACGGCTACGGCGGCCACCATCTGGACGCGGTGCTGCAATAATATGCCCCTCTGCTGCGTATACACAGTACAAGCGGCCCGATACATACCGCCGCTCTGCACGGGGCAAACTGGCCCTGTGCCCTTTGAATTGTGAAAGGAGCTGTCCTTCTATGCAGCATACCCGTATTTTTGCTATCACCGCCGCTCTGCTTTGCGCCGCGGCCCTGTTTCTGACCGGCTGCGGCGGCGCGGCCGCCCGTACCGAACCGCTGGACTACGCCTCCATCCTGCAGCAGGCCCGTCCCCAGGAGGAAAACGACGCCTACAACATCTACTACGCCGGCACCGACGGCGTGGTGAACGGCACCGCCGGTTTCACCGCCGACCTGACCGCCGACCAGATTGCCGACGGCGCCCAGGCTTCCCTGGATCTGCTGGGTCTTACCCCGGAAGACTGCCTGGGCTGGGCCGCCAGTGTAAGCCAGATGATGACCCAGAGCTACGCCGTGGTGATCGCGCTGCCCGCCGAGGGTCGCACCGACGCGGTGAAGCAGGGCCTGCAGGATTTTATCCAGCAGCAGATGGAACTGCAGCAGAACTACCTGCCCGACCAGTACGCCATCGCCAAGGCTGCCCAGCTGACCACCCTGCCCACTGGTGAGGTGGTGCTGGTGATGGGCCCCAGCGCGGACAGCGAGCTGTCTGCCCTGAAAGAAGCCCTGGCCTGATTGTTCCCGGCACCGGCCCCGGACGCATCCGCGTCCGGGGCTTTTTTCGTTCGCCTCTGGCCCGGCGGCGGGTTTTATGGTACAATATCCCCCAGAAATGCAGACAACACGGGAGGTTTGCCGCTGTGAAAGTAACCGTCGTGATCCCCAATCTGAACGGAGCCGGCTGGCTGCGGGATTCCATCGAATCGGTGTGGGCCCAGACCCTGACCGACTTTGAACTGATCGTGGTGGACAACGGCTCCACCGACGAGAGCCTGGCCATCGCCCGGTCCTACCAGGGGCGGGCGGGCTATACCCTGATTGAAAACGGGGAGAACACCGGTTTTTCCCACGCGGTGAACCAGGGCATCCGGCTGGCCAAAGGCGAGTATGTGGCCCTGTTCAACAACGACGCCTTTGCCGAACCGGACTGGCTGGAAAACCTGGTGGCCGCCGCCGAAGCGGACCCGAAAATCTTTGCGGTGAGCAGCCTGATGATCCGCCATTTTGAGCGGGAACTGGCCGACGACGCGGGCGACTATGTGACCCTGCTGGGCTTTGCCTGCAAGCGGGGGGACGGGCTGCGGGCCGCCCGGTATACCAAGCCCTGCCGGGTGTTCTCCGCCTGCGGGGGCGCGGCGCTCTACCGCAAATCCATCCTGGACGAGATCGGCCTGTTTGACGAGCTGTTCTTTGCCTACTACGAGGACGTGGACATCAGCTGGCGGGGCAACAGCTTCGGTTATAAAAACGTGTTCTGCCCCACCGCCCGCTGTTACCACATCTGCGGGGCCACCACCGGTGCGGTGCGGTACAACCCTTTCAAGAGCGTACAGAGCGGCCGCAACAGCATTCTGCTGCCCTACAAAAACATGCCGCTGCTGATGTTTATCCTGAACCTGCCGTTCCTGGCGCTGGGCTACCTGCTCAAGGCGGTGATGTTCCGGCTGCGGGGCTTCGGCCCGGCCTATGCCCAGGGCTTCAAAGAAGCGCTGAAAGCCATTCCCAGGCTGGACAAGCCCCGGTTCCGGCTGCGGAACCTGCCCCACTATCTGCTGATTCAGGTATGGCTGATAGCGGACACCTTCCGGTATATCCAGTACCGCATCCAGCGGGCCCGGGGCATCACCTGAGAGGAAGTGAGCAGCATGGAGCGTAAAAAGCCCTCGGCGGTGCAGACGGTGCGCAAGCTGCTGGGCTTTCTGGGCTGGCGGCAGAAAGCCCAGTTTGCCGCGGTGCTGGTGATCCTGCTGGTATCGGCGGTGCTGACCCAGCTGACCCCGCTGGCGGTGGAATACCTGACCAACACGGTGCTGGCGGCCCAGACCATCCGGCTGGGTGCGGTGATGCCGGTGCTGCTGGCGATCCTGGCCGCCAACGTGACCAACGAGGTCATCAAGGTGGTGCGCCGCCTGCTGGTGGAGGACAAGGGCCGCATCGTGCAACGGGGGGATTTTGCCTCCCTGTGCCGGCAGCCGGGCATCTTTCAGGATATGCACCGGGGAATTTTGAAGTAAACAAAAAAGAACGCTGCCCGCGGGCAGCGTTCTTTTTTGTTTTGGGTTGATTACAGGCGGGCGTACTCCACCGCGATGCGGGCGGCAGCACGGGCGTTGTTGTAGGCCAGCTGGATGTTGGTGGCCAGGCTGCGGCCGCCGGTGTACTCCACGATATGGGCCAGCAGGTAGGGGGTGGTGTCCTTGCCCTTGATGCCGTCGGCCTTGGCGGAGGCCAGTGCCTTGTCGATCACGGCGCTCATCTCATTGAAGTCCATGGCGTACTCTTCGGGCACCGGGTTGCCGATCAGCAGGCCGCCGGCCAGACCCAGATCCCACTTGGTCTTGGCGATGCGGGCCGCCTCGGCCGGGGTCTTGGCGTTGTAGTCCACGCCGAATCCGCTGCTGCGGCAGTAGAAGCTGGGGAAGTCGTCGGTATCCAGGCCCAGCACCGGCACGCCCATGGTCTCCAGGTACTCCAGGGTCAGGCCGATGTCCAGGATCATCTTGGCGCCGGCGCAGACCACCGCCACGGGGGTGTGGGCCAGTTCCTGCAGGTCGGCGGAGATATCCATGGTGACCTCCGCGCCGCGGTGCACGCCGCCGATACCGCCGGTGGCAAAGATCTTGATGCCGGCCAGGCTGGCCAGGATCATGGTGGTGGCCACGGTGGTGGCGCCGGTGCCGCCGGTGGCCAGCAGGATGGGCAGGTCGCGGCGGCTTACCTTGGCCACACCCTCACCCTTGCACATGAGCTCCAGCTCGTCGGCGGTCAGGCCCACCTTCATGCGGCCGTTGATGATGGCCATGGTGGCGGGCACAGCGCCCTCGTCCCGGATGATCTTTTCCACCTGGGCGGCAAACTCCAGGTTTTCGGGATAGGGCATGCCATGGGACAGGATGGTGCTTTCCAGCGCCACAACCGGCTTGCCGGCTTCCACAGCGGCTTTGATTTCAGGCTGAATATCCAGATAGGCTTGCAGATTCATCGTACATACTCCTTTATCATCGTTTCCAGGTTGGTTCGGCTCATTTCCTCGCTGATGGTGTCCGGCGCGCTGATGGCGATCAGGCCGCTGGCCAGCGCCACCTCCATGGTGCGCGCCTCGTCCATGCCGGACAGGGTGGCGTAGACAATGCCCGCCAGGGTGGCGTCCCCCGCGCCGGTGGCGTTGACCATCCGGTCAAAGCCGTGGCTGCGGCCGTGGCGCGCCCCGTCCCGGGTCTTGCAGTACAGCCCGTCCGCCCCCAGCGACACAAAGATCCGGCGCACGCCCCGGGCCAGCACCCGGTCGCAGGCTTCGCTCAGATCCGCTTCGTTCTGGATCGGCATACCCGCCAGCACCTCCATCTCCAGCCGGTTGGGCTTGATGGTGTCAAACGCGCCGATCAGCGGTTCCAGGCTGCGGGCCCAGGCGGTGGACACCGGGTCCAGATAGAGCGGCCGGGTGCATTTGCGCGCCAGGCACTCGATGGCCGCGTAGGACAGGTTGCCGTCGCAGACCACCAGTTCGGCGTCGTTGAGCATGGGCAGGCACTGTTCCACAAAGGCGGCGTCCAGCTCTTTCAAGATGCGCATGTCGCTCATGGCCACCAGCATATCCCCTTCCGAATCCATGATGGAGATATAGCTGGAGGACGTGTGTCCGGGCCGGGTGTGCATCCAGCGGGTATCCATGCCCAGGCGCTCACAGCCGGCGCGCAGCGCGTCGCCGTAGGCGTCGTCCCCCACCACGGTGGCAGGGCGCACCTCATAGCCCAGACGGGCCAGGTTTTCCAGCACGTTGCGCATCACGCCGCCCATGGACAGATGCAGCCGGCCGGGGTTGGAATCCCGCATGACGATCGGGGCGAGGGATTGGCCGTGCACGTCCATGTTGGCGCCGCCGATCCCCGCAATATAACCCATTCGCATTCCCTCCTTTTATTTTTGTATACACGGATTGCTGGCTCCGAGGGGTTGGGAACACAAAATCATACTATTCTCGGAAATTTAATCATACCGCGTTTTTCGCCGGTTTTCAATAGCCGCCGGGCCGCCGGGGCCCCGTCAAAACCGAGAAAGCCCGGCTTTTGTTTTAGGCAGGATGCCACACCGCCTGTTTCAGGCGCCCCACACCACCCACAGGAACAGGTACCCGGCGGTAACCGCTGTAAGGGTAAAGGGCAGGCCCACCCGCAAAAAGTCCCGGTTGGTGACGGTATACCCCTTGCGGCGCAGGATGCCGATGGCGGTGATGTTGGCGGAAGCGCCGATGGGTGTCAGGTTGCCGCCCAGGGTGGAACCGGTGAGCAGGCCAAAATACAGCAGGGTGGAATCAACCCCCAGCATGGCCGCAATCCCCTGCACCACCGGCAGCATGGTGGTCACGTAAGGGATGTTGTCGATAAAGGCGGAGAACAGCACGCTGGCCCAGACGATCAGCGTATACACAAAGAACAGGTTGCTGCCGCTGACCTTGACCAGCAGAGAGGCCAGCGCGTCGATGACCCCGGCCTCGGTGATGCCGCCGATCACCACAAACAGGCCCAGCAGCAGCCCCAGGGTGGTCAGGTCGATCTCCCGCAGGGGTTTTGTCACGGCGGCCAGGCTGCGCTGGCGCACACCGGTGTACACCAGCCCCACCGCCAGCAGGCTCATGCAGATCACGCCGTTGGTGATGGCGGGTTTATCCGGAATAAAGGAGGCGGCAATCAGCAGCAGGATGGTGCTGCCCAGCAGGATCGAGGGCACAAAGTCGGTCACCTGGGTGCGCTCGCCCGGGCGGACGGGGGCGTTTTCCTTGCGGAACAGCCACAGCAGCACCAGCGCGGAGAACACCGCGCCCAGTTCCACCGCCCAGAAGATGCCCGGCTTGCCCCGGAACACAAAGAAATCCAGAAAATCCAGCCCGGCGTAACCGCCCAGCAGGATGGAGGTGGTGTCCCCCACCAGGGTGGCGGCCCCCTGCAGATTGCAGGAAACCGCGATGGCGATGATCATGGAGACCGGCCGGATCTTCAGTTTTTCGGCCACGGCCAGGGCCACCGGGGCCAGCATGAGCACGGTGGCCACATTGTCGATAAAGGCGGACACGATGCCCGCAAAGAGGGCCAGCGCCACCACCGCCCACTTGACCGAGGGGGTATGTTCCAGGATCAGGTCGGCCAGCAGCGCGGGCATGCGGGAATCAATGAACAGGGACACCAGGCCCATGGTACCGGCGATCATCAGCAGCACATTGAAGTCCACCGCGGCCAGGGCTTTGTCCTCCGGCAGGATGCCCAGCAGCAAAAACAGCGCCCCGGAACCCAGGGCGATCCAGGCCCGGCGCTGGGGAAATGCCAGAAGCAGCAGATAGGTAAGAACAAACAGCAGGATAGCCAGTATCACGGCATACAACCCCTTTCCGATTGGTGCGCGGGGCCGGGGCCCCGTACAAAAAAGCCCGGGCGCGGCCAGGCTGGACGCGCCCGGGTCTCATTCCTTTACAGGCAAACCAGGCGGGCGGGCCGCCATGCGTGTTGATCTGCCCCGCCGGTATCGGCGGAATTACTCCCCCGGAGAGATTGTCTGTACCATACCACAGAACGCCCGCCCCGTCAAGGGGGGCGCAGCGGCCGGGCGGTAAATTTTTGCGGCGGGTGCATAAACCCGCCCGGGCTGCCGCAAACTAAAGCCAGAACAAAACGCTGCTATTGCGGCAGAGACGGAGCGTACACAATATGGAACAGTTCAGACGATTCATGCGGGCCAAGGGCTTTTATCTGGCGCTGGCCGCCTGCGTACTGGCGGCGGCGGTATCCAGCGCCTGGGCCATCCGGTCCATCACCCAAAATCTGATCGGCGGCGAGGAGTCCGCCCCCAAGGAGGAGCCGCAATGGGAACTTCCCGAAACACCTGTGCAAAACCCCGCGGAGGATGTGCCGGTAGAGCCGACCGCGCCGCCCGCCTCCTCGTCGGCCTCGTCTGGGTCGGTTTCGGCCTCCGGGTCGCAGCCGCCGCAATCCACGCCTGCCGCGCCCACCGAGCCGCCCGCTTCGCCGGCGCCTGCCTTCGTGCCGCCGGTGTCTGGGCAGACCTTGGCGGGTTTCAGCGGTGACGAGCTGGTATACAGCGAAACGCTGGGCGACTGGCGCACCCACAACGGCATCGACCTGGCCGCCGACGCAGGCGACGAGGTGCGCTGTGCCCGGGCGGGCACAGTGAGCGCCGTGTATGAGGACGGCCTGTGGGGCCGGGTGGTGGAGGTGACCGCCGACGGCGTGACCTTCCGGTACACCGGCCTGGATGAGGTGGCAGTGTCCGCCCAGCAGACCGTAGCCATGGGCGACACCCTGGGCACCGTGGGCGAATGCGTGGCCGAGGCCGCCCTGGACAGCCACCTGCACCTGGAGGTGCTGAAGGACGGCGCCTGGGTAGACCCGGCGGGCTATCTGAAGTAAAGCGGATATAACCGGAAAGGCCGGTGCGTAAACCAAGTACGCACCGGCCTTTTTTATTTGTGTGTGCGGATTACGCCTTTGCGATGGCGCGCACCACCGCGCCTGCCAGGATCAGCCCGGCCGCGCCGGGCACAAAACTCACGCTGCCCACCACGGCGCGGCGGCCGGGGGCCGGGTCCGCGTCCGACGGACGGGGGATAAGGGCGGGTTCCTCGCTGTACACCACCGGGATGTCCGCCAGGCCCCGGGCGCGGCATTCCCGCCGCATCACCCTTGCCAGCGGGCAGCCGCTGGTCTTGGACAGCATGCCCAGCCGCAGCATCTCGGGATGCAGCCGGTTGCCGGTGCCCATGCAGCTGATCACCGGCACCCCGGCGGCCTGCGCCCGGGTGATGATCTCCAGCTTGGCGGTAACGGTATCCACCGCGTCCACCACATAGTCCGCCCCGTCAAAGGGCAGGCTGTCGGCGTTTTCCGGCAGGTAGAACATCTCCACCGGCTGCACCCGGCAGTCCGGGTTGATGGCCCGCACCCGCGCGGCCGCGGCCTGTGCCTTGGGCTGGCCCAGGTTGCTGCGCAGCGCCAGAATCTGCCGGTTCAGGTTGCTTTCCGCCACCGTGTCCGCGTCCACCAGGGTCAGCTGCCCTACCCCGGCGCGGGCCAGGGCTTCGGCCACATGGCCGCCCACCCCGCCCAGGCCAAACAGAATCACATGGGCCGCCCGCAGCCGGGCCACCCCCTCTTCGCCCAGCAGCAGGGCGGTACGTTCCTCCATCGGCATATCAGCGGCGGAAGGTCATGGCCAGATCGGTGGAGAAGCTCTCACCCGGGGCCAGGCGGGCCGCCGGGGTCTTGTCGTTCCACTCGCCGGTGGCGTCCACCCGGTCAGGCAGGCTGTGCCAGGGCTCCACGCACAGGAAATGCAGCGGACGGGTGGGCATGCTCCACAGCAGCACATAGGGGTAGCCCTCGATGTTGAAGGAGATGCCGCGGCCGGTGTCCTTCTCCACCAGATCCAGCGTGCGGCTGGTCAGCTGGCTCAGGCAGATGGAGTCGGCATCAAACATATCATCCCGCAGCGGGATTACGTCCTGATTCTCCACCAGCGGGCCGTTGTCGCCGTTTACCAGGCCGCCGGGCTGGGTGTTGACCACCACCGGGGTCTGGGGGCCGTCAAACCGCACCTCGTAATCGGCGGTGGTATGCGCTTCGTCAAAGGGCAGCACAAACCCCGGATGATAGCCGATGCCAAACTGCATGGGCCGCTCGTCCCGGTTGTCCACCTCCAGGGTGTGGTGCAGGGTGTTGCCCTCCAGCCGGAAGATGGTGCGCAGCACAAAATTGTAGGGGAAGAACTTGCGGGTCTCCTCCGACGCAGCCAGTTCAAAGGTCAGGGAATCAGCGGTCCGGGCCACCAGGGTGTGCTCCAGATCCCGGGCAAAGCCGTGCTGGGGCGCGGGGTACTCGGCCCCCTCGATCCGCACCTTGCCGTCCTTGATCTTGCCCGCATAGGGGAACAGCACCGGCGCGCGGCGGGGCCAGACGGCCTTATCGCCGTTCCACAGCAGCGGCGCACCGTCGGGCTTGTGCTCCAGCGCGTACATCTCCGCCCCCAGGCTGTTGACCGACAGCTTGAGGTTCTCGTTTTCCAGCGTATAGATCATGGGAAACTACCTTCTTTCTTTTCGGGCGGCGCGGGCCGCCGTGATAGCGTATCTCTGGATTCAGTATACCCTAAAACACAGCCGTTGCCAAGGCCGCGGACAGCGGCGGAACGCAAACGTTTTGCCTGCCCAAACGCCCCCGCATGGCCCTGAACCGTCCGCCGGGGGAAATTCCCCCCGCGGACAGGCCCGTTTCCCTGGTATCACCGGGCCGCGCGCCGGAATACAGTGGGGCAGGCGGACCGGACGGCCCGCCCGCTATCCCGGGGCGGCGTACCGCACAACAGCCGCGCGCCGCCCTTTTTCAGGAAAGGAGCGTTTGACCATGAGCAACGGAAAGCTGCAGGTACGCAGCGCGTCGGCGCGGCTGTCGGCCGGGCTGCCCGGCGTGCAGATCAGCCTGCGCAGCGAGGACCCCCGCTACCCGGGCGTGTACGCCTTTGCCACCGGCGAGGACGGCAACGCCGAACCCCTGACCCTGCCCGCGCCGGATAAGGGCTATTCCCTCCAGCCGGACAGCACGGTGCAGCCCTATTCCACCTGGACCCTGCAGGCCGAAAAGGAGGGCTACGCCCCCCTGACCCTGGCGGGGGTGCAGGTGTTTGAGGGCCAGACCACCCTGGCCCAGCTGCAGATGACCCCGCTGGACACAGTGCGCACCGCCAGCGAACAGGCCATCACGGTGGATATTCCGCCCCATCCCCTGTTTGTGGGCGGCGGCGGAAGCGGCCCCGCCCCGGTGGAGTACTCCCCCTTTGTGCTGGATCAGGTGGTGATTCCCCAGAAGATCACGGTGCACCTGGGCCGCCCCGCCGCCAGCGCCCAGAACGTAACGGTGTCTTTCCAGGAGTACATCGCCAATGTGGCCTCCAGCGAGGTATACCCCACCTGGCCGGAACAGGCGCTGCGGGCAAACATCCACGCCCAGATCAGCCTGGCGCTGAACCGGGTATACACCGAGTGGTATCCCAGCAAGGGGTACAGCTTCAACATCACCAACTCCACCAGCTACGACCAGTATTACGTACACGGGCGCACGGTGTTTGACGTGATGGAGCGGCTTACCGCCGACATCTTCAACACCTATGTGCGGAAAACGGGCACCCGGAACCCCTACTACACCGAATACTGCGACGGCAAGCAGGTCAGCTGCAAGGGCATGAAGCAGTGGGGCACGGTGGACCGGGCCAACGAGGGAATGAACGCCCTGGCCATCCTGCGGTACTACTACGGCAACGACATCGAGATCATCCGCACCAACAACATCGCCAGCATTCCCCAGAGCTACCCGGGCAGCCCGCTGCGGCGGGGGGATTCCGGCGCGGCGGTGCGCACCATCCAGCGGCAGCTGAGCCGCATTGTGCAGGACTACCCCGGCATGGGCAAGATCACGGTGGACGGGGTGTTCGGCGCGGACACCGAAGCGGTGGTGAAGGCATTCCAGAAGCAGTTCAGCCTGACCGCCGACGGGGTGGTGGGCCGGGCCACCTGGTACAAGATCAGCTACATCTACGTAAGCGTTAAGGATCTGGCGGAACTGACCAGCGAGGGCGAGACCATCGAGGGTGAGGTGAACGGCGGCGCCTGGGGCGGCACCGTGCTGCGGGAGGGCAGCACCGGCGCAGCGGTACAGCAGGTGCAGTTCTGGCTGAACACCCTGGCCCAGTTCGACTCGTCCCTGCCCAGCCTGACGGTGGACGGCAAGTACGGCCCGGCCACCACGGCGGCGGTGAAGGCGTTCCAGTCGGCCAACGGCCTGCTGGCCGACGGCGTGGTGGGCGAAAAGACCTGGAACAAGCTGTTTGCCGCCTACAGCCAGGTGGAGGACGACATGAACGCCGGTGGGCCGGGCCGGTATCCGGGCACGCCGCTGCGCCGGGGCGACCGGGGCAGCAACGTGCAGCTGGTGCAGTTCTATCTGCGGATCGCGGCCACAAACTACTCGGCGCTGACCAGCCCCTCGGTGGACGGCATCTTCGGCGCGGGCACCGAGACAGCGGTGAAGAAGTTCCAGAGCTATTTTGGCCTGACCGCCGACGGTGTGGTGGGCGAGCGCACCTGGAACAAGCTGTACGAGGTGTACACCGACGTGGCCAACAAGCTGCTGAGCCCCAACCTGCGGCCGGGGGATTTCCCCGGGACGCTGCGGCAGGGTTCCAGCGGCCAGGCGGTGCGGGAGTTGCAGTACTACCTGTTCATCCTGTCGGCCTACTACGCGGCCATCCCCGCCATTGCCATTGACGGGGAGTTCGGCCCGGCCACCACGGCCGCAGTAAAGGCGTTCCAGCAGCTGATGGGGCTGACGGTGGACGGCATTGTGGGGCAGGCCACCTGGAACAAGCTGTATGCCCAGTTCACCCAGCTGCGCACCAGCGGCCCGGTGGTAACGGCGGATCTGCTCAGCTGGCCGGGGCAGCTGTTCCAGGTGGGCAGCCAGGGGCAGTATGTGTCCTACATCACCTTTCTGCTGGCCTACGCGGCCTATTTCTACCCGCAGGTACAGAGCCCGGGCATCACCGACGTATACACCGAGGCAGTGGCAAACGGTATCCGCAGCTTCCAGACCCTGTTCGGGCTGGAGGTGGACGGCATCACCGGGCCCCAGACCTGGAACGCGCTGACGGTGGTATTCCTGAGCCTGATGGCCCGGGAGCCCATCACCCCCACGGCCCTGCCCACCCCGCGGCCGGACCAGACGCTGGACTACGGGTCCACCGGCCCGGCGGTGCTGCAGCTGCAGGTGTGGCTGAACCAGCTGGCCCGGGAGTACCAGTCGGCGCTGTTCCTGGCGGAGGATGGGGTCTACGGCCCGGCCACCCGGGCGGCGGTGCTGGCGTTCCAGCAGGCGGCGGGCCTGCCGGAAACCGGCTTTGTGGACGCGGTAACCTGGCTGGCGATCCGCCAGCAGGCCAATCTGGACAACAAGGAGGGAGCAGCATGGCAAGAATCCTGATCTATGATCCGTACACCAACCAGATCTCCACCTACAACCGGAACGAGAGCGACCCGATGCCCTATTCCTACAACACCACCCTGCGGGTGCGGGAGTTCCGGGGCAGCAGCAACAGCCCCACCCTGTGGACCACCACCGCGGCCATGGAGGCCTGGAACCTGACCCGGCGGCGGTACGGTGGGCCGATCCATGTGGGATACGCCTTCAAGCGCATCTGGGAGGGCGGCCACGGCACCAAGAGCCAGCACTACGCGGGGGTGGCGTTCGACGTGGGGCAGGGCCAGGGCAGCAGCGCCCGCAACGCCATCTGGAACGCGGCCAAAAACACCGGCGCCTGGGGCTATGTGGAGCCCCAGAGCATGACCCCCACCTGGGTACATTTTGACCGGCGGCTGGGCACGCCGGCCTGTTCCGGCACCACCTCCGGCTATCCCACCCTGCGGCGGGGCGCGGTAGGGGTGTACACCCTGGTGATGCAGGACGCGCTGAACGCCCTGGGCTATTCCACCCGCACCCTGGACGGCAAGTTCGGCGCCAACACCGAGAGCGCCCTCAAGGCGTTCCAGCGGTCGGTGAGCCTGACCGCCGACGGCGTGTGCGGCTGCAACACCTGGAACCGCCTGACCAACGCCGCTTTGGGCATCGGCCGCACCGGCACGGTGATCAACTGAAATAAGGCCGGAATACTCCGGCCTTGGAAAAAATGAAGAAAGCCCGCGCAGAACCGACCGGTTTGCGCGGGCCTTGCCCTTTTCTTTTCCCTCGGGACGAGAATTCGTCCCGCTGTATGGGGCCGGGGGACTGGTCCCCCGGATTGGCCCTGCCGAACCTTTACCCCCGCAGCTTCTGCAGCAGACGGCTGAGCAGCCAGAGGACCACCGCCACCGGCAGCGCCATTAAAAACGCCTGAACAAGCCCGCCCCACAGATTGGCGCCAAAACTTTTATCCGGATACGCCTGCATCTGCCGCAGCAGGTTGGCAATGCCAAAAACTGCCGCCAGCATCACCCAGGGTACGCGCCGTGTAGAAAACACCGTTTTCAGGGCGTACAGCGCCCCCAGCAGGCAGACCCACACCTGCCAGAACAGGCGCAGCATGAGGAACAGGCCATCCTCGGACAGGCAGTCCATCGCCTTGGTCAGCGAGCTTTTCCAGACATCCACGCTGCCGAAAAGCACCGCGATCACCGCCACGACCGCAAACACCAGGACCACGATCCCGGCCGTACCGGCGGCCAGTGCCTTTTCCCAGGGGCTCATCTCATGGCGTTTCAGCGAAAAATCCAGCGGAACGGAGGGCCGGGAGGGCTGCGCGGACTGGGAATCGGCGTTGCGCCGCTGGGCGGACTCCTTCGTTTCGGTCAGGTATCCATTGGCCGGATTTCCGTAATACATATTCCCGTCCGCGCCCCGGTAGTAGCCGGTGCCGTCGGACCCTGTGCGTGTGGGGCGATACTGCATACCCAAACTTCCTTTCCCGCGCGGGTGCGCTATTTTACTTCAGTATAGCACAGTGTGTTACCCGGCGCAATTGGCCCTCACCGCAGCCGCAGGCGGTTTTCTTCGATAATACGGGTGATCTGGGCGTTGGCGTCCTCCACCTCCCGGCGGAACATCTCCGCCGACACCCGCAGCGCCCCGTGGCCCAGGATGATGGTCTGCTCCATCCCGTCGGAGCTGGCCACCCGCACCCGGCGCTGCCGGGCCAGCTGTTTGGTGGCCTTTTCGATGAACATATCCGCCGTTTCGGCCTCCTTGGTGTAGACCAGATAGATGTTCTGGTACTTCTCCACCTCGCCGGGCGCGCCGGGCACCTTGTAGGCGTCATACACCAGGATCACCGTGCCGCCCTTGAATCCCTGGTAGTTGCACAGGATATCCGCCAGGGCGTGCCGGGCCGCGCCCAGATCCGCCTGGGCCAGGGCTTTCAGATCCGGCCAGGCAAACAGGATGTTGTATCCGTCCACCAGCAGATACTCCTGCCCGGGGGCCGCGGCGGGCACCGGGTCGGCGTCCGGCCGGGCGGGACGGCTCACCGCGGCGGGCGGCGGCGGGGTTCGCCAGCTGCCCGCCCCGTAGGTGCGGGTGAACAGCGCCTCCAGCACCGCGTCCTCGCCGGGGGCCTCTCCTTTCGGCTTGGGGCGGGCG
>NZ_NFLN01000036.1 GCF_002160955.1 Gemmiger sp. An120 | reverse complement strand
GCAAGTACTGCGTGGTCAACAACACCTACGAGCCGCAGCACACCACCGTCTACAAGGGCGACGGCTCCAGCTTCGATCTGGACATGGAAGCCAACGAGATCCGCTGGTACGAGATCTGAGAATACGGCATCCGCCTGTAGCGCAAAACAGCCGCGGCGGTTCCCAACCGGGAACCGCCGCGGTTTTTGTTTGTCCGGCAGCGCAGGGGAGAGGGCGCCATTTCCCGGGAAAACCGCTCCGCCTGCCCGGGCCGGGGCATAAAATACCGCGGTAAAAGGGTGAACGTAAAGAAAAAGTGAAGAAAAAGTGAAGAAAATGTAAAACAAATGTGCGCAGGATGCTAGGCAAGCCGCATCCGGATTGGTATAATAAAATCGTATGGGGCTTTGCGGGCGGGTGCGTGACCGGCGCGGGGCCGTACCACACAGGCGGACAATGGAGCGTGCGTATGACGATATTTGACGTGATCAATCTGGCCGGCGGCATCGGCCTGTTTTTGTATGGCATGTCCATCATGGGGGCCGGTCTGGAAAAGATCGCCGGCGGCCGGATGGAAAAGGTGCTGCAGAAGCTTACCTGTTCGGTGTGGCGGGCCGTGCTGCTGGGGGCCATCATCACCGGCCTGATCCAGTCCAGTGCGGGCACCACCGTGATCTGCATCGGCCTGGTCAATGCAGGGATCTTCCAGCTGTCCCAGGCCATCGGCGTGATCATGGGCGCCAACATCGGCACCACCGTCACCGGCCAGCTGATCCGTCTGGCCGACATCAGCGGCGACAACCTGCTGCTGACCATGATCAACCCCAAAACCTTTTCGCCTCTGGTGGCGCTGGCCGGCGCCATCCTGTTCGTCTTTTTCAAATCCCCCAAAAAGCGTACCATCGGCCAGGTGCTGATGGGATTCGGCATCCTGTTTACCGGTATGTTCACCATGGAAAACGCCGTGTATCCCCTGCGGGAAAGCGAGTTGTTCCTGGAACTGTTCTCCAAGCTGCAGAACCCCCTGCTGGGCGTGCTGGCCGGCGCGCTGGTCACCGTGGCCATCCAGAGTTCCTCGGCCAGTGTGGGCATCCTGCAGGCCCTGAGCGCTACCGGCGCGGTCACCTGGGGCAGTGCCATTCCCATCATTCTGGGCCAGAACATCGGCACCTGTTCCACCCCGCTGATCGCCTCCATGGGCGCTTCCACCGCGGCCAAGCGCAGCGCGGTGGTGCATCTGTACTTCAACATCATCGGCACCGTTGTGTTCCTGCTGGGCATCTACGGCCTGCGGGCGGCGGGGCTGTTCCCCTTCTGGTATGACGTGATGAACAAGGGCGACATCGCCAACTTCCACACCCTGTTCAATGTGGTGGTTACCCTGATGTTCATGCCCTTTACCCGGGTGCTGGCCTGGCTGGCCGAGCGCACCATCCCGGACAAGCCCGGCGGCGAGCCCGACCTGACCATGCCTGTGCTGGATGAGCGTCTGTTCACCAGCCCGGCCGTGGCGCTGCAGCAGGCCCGCAACGCGGTGACCAAGATGGGCACCCGGGCTGCCCGCAACGTGCAGCTGGCTCTGCCCATGCTGGAAAAATACGACGAGGAGACCGCCGACCAGATCGACCAGCGGGAGAGCCTGATTGACAAGATGGAGGTTGGGGTCAGCAACTATCTGGTGCGCATCAGCGAGCACGAGCTCTCGGAGGATGAAAACCAGCAGGTGAACGAGCTGATCAGCTTTATCACCGACTTTGAGCGCATCGGCGATTATGCCATCAACGTGCGGGAGCGCGCCGAGGAGATGCGGGACAAGGAACTGTCCTTCAGCCAGGCTGCCTACGCGGAGATGGCGGTGCTGTCCGACGCGATCCAGGAGATTCTGGAGCTGACCAACGAGGCGTTCGGGGAGCCGGGCAGCCAGAGCCTGGACCGGGTGGAGCCGCTGGAAGAAACCATCGACCTGCTCTGCGCCACCATGCGCCGCCGCCATGTGGACCGCCTGCGGGACGGCGCCTGCCAGCTGGAAAGCGGCATCATCTTCCTGGATGTGCTCACCGACCTGGAGCGTATCTCCGACCACTGCTCCAACATTGCGGCCCGTCTGGTGGGGCTGCGCCGCAACGAAACACTGGACGCCCACGCCCTGCGGCGGGAACTGCACACCGGTGTTCTGCCCGGCTACAGCGAAAGCATGGCCCGCTACCGGGAAAAATACTGCGAGCGGATGGGTACCGAACTCACCGCCTGAATCAGACGATAAAACGCGCCGGCATTCCGGGCACAAGGCTGCCCCGGAACGCTGGCGCGTTTTCTGGTTTATCGGTTATTCCGTGCCCGGCCGCCGCACCGCCGGCAGCCGGATGGTAAAGGCCGAGCCCTCGCCGGAGCGGCTGTCCAGCGTAATGCGGCCCTGATGCTGCAGCACGATCTGCCGGGCAATGGAAAGCCCCAGCCCGCTGGAGCCCTGCCGCTTGGCACCCGGGGTGCGGTAGTACCGCAAAAATACCTTGTCCTGCTCGTCCAACGGGATGCCGGGGCCGGTGTCCCGCACCTCCAGGCAGGCCTCGTTTCCCTCGGCGTACAGCCGCACCGTCACCACGCCGCCCGGCGGGGTGTAGTGCAGCGCGTTGGTCACCAGATTCTGCAGCGCCTGCTCCAGCCGCAGATCGTCCCCCCAGGCGATGCAGCGGTCCCGGACCTCCAGGGTCAGCCGCACATCCTGCCGGACGGCAGCTTCCCGCAGCCCGTCGGTTACCCGTTCAGCCAGCGGGGCCAGCGGCACCCGGTCCTCGTCAAAGATCACCTGTTTTTCCTCCAGCTTGGCCATCAGGAACATGTCCTCTACCAGCTTGCGCATGAAATCCAGCCGGTCCCGCATCACCCCGGTCAGGTTCCCGCCGGTCCCGGCACCGGATTCCAGCCGGTCCAGACAGCCCTGCACCACAAACAGCGGGGTGCGCAGATCGTGAAAGGCGTTGGCCATAAAGGCCAGCCGCTGCACCTGCTCCTCCCGCAGGGCCCGGGTGCGCTGTTCCACCTGCTGCTCCAGCCCCCGGTTTACCGGTTCCAGCTGGGCGGAAAGCTGTTCCGACCGAGTGAACTGCTCGGCAAACTTGCGGCTGATGATCCACATCCCGCAGAGCAGAAACGGCAGGTTGAACAGCTTGGACAGCTACTGGATCTACAGCGACATCGATCTGGTCCGCCAGTTCGTGGAGCAGATCGGCGACACCAAGGCCTGGATGGCCGACCAGGGCTCCATCTTTGACTGGGGCACCACCTGCAACACCCTGATCGGCTGCATGTGGCAGCGGATCAACACCTTCGTGGGCGGCACCGTGGACGGCGTGGAGGATGACAGCAAGTACGGCTGCTACTTCGCGGTACCCATCAACACCGTGCTCAAGGCCAACGAGGCGAATGAGGTCATGTACCGCACCACCGCCAAGAGCCTGATCACCGATGACACCGGCCGTGTGACCGGCGTGACCTGTGAGATGTACGACGGCACCCCCGTTACCCTGCACGCCAACAAGGCCGTGATCCTGGCCACCGGCGGCTACGGCGCCAACATCGACATGGTGCTGGAGACCAACGAATACTGGAACAAGGATGAGCTGAGCGCCAACATCCTGACCACCAACCGCAGCCTGGCCCAGGGCGAGGGCATCACCATGGCCCAGGAAGTGGGCGCGGCGGTTACCGGCATGGGCTTCACCCAGCTGATGCCTCTGGGCTGGGCCGACGACGGCAAGCTGGCCGGCGGCAAGGTCGAGGACGTGATCTTCGTCAGCCCGGCGGGCACCGAGAACGAGGGCAAGCGGTTCGTGGATGAGAGCGCCGAGCGCGACGTGCTCAGCCAGGGCCAGCTGACCTACGGCGGCGAGAATGGCCTGACCATCCAGCTGCAGAACGGCGGCGAGCATACCAGCGCCGACAACCGTGAGGGCAAGGAGTACTTCTGCACCCTGGCCGAGGCCGCAGAACTGACCGGCATCAGCGCCGACACCCTGCGCGAGACCATCATGGAGTACGACACCGCCTACTTCAACGGCGATCTGGCCAGCCTGGACGTGCCCAAGAGCGCGGCCAGCGCCCCCATCAGCAACTACAACGAGGACGGCAGCTTCAACGACGAGGGCATCCTGTCTGTCCGTTACCTGGCCCCCAGCACCCATCACACCATGGGCGGCCTGGTGGTGGATGAGCAGCGCCATGTCCTCACCGAGGACGGCAGCGTCATCCCCGGCCTGTACGCGGCCGGCGAGGCCACCGGCGGCTTCTTCGCCGGCAACCGTCTGGGCGGCAACGCCATCAGCGAGATCCTGGTTTCCGGCCGTATCGCCGGCCAGGCCGCCGCGGCGGAATAAAGCCTTCCCAAAATCCCTGACATAGAAAACGGGCGGGGCCCGGCGCACACAGCGCCGGGCCCCGCCCTCTTGTGCATCGTTCCAAAGAGAAACCGCCCGCCGGGTTTATCCGGCGGGCGGTTTTATGCTGGCAATGAATCAGGTGTAGAACAGAATGCGGGAGTAACCGGGAATGGGCCAGGTGCTGCGGGGGCAGACCGCCTCGGCGGCGTCCACGGCGGCGCGCAGGGCGTCCATGGCGGGCCGTACCTCTTCATGGTAGATCTTGGCCCGGTTCAGGCTGCCGCCGTCCACACTGTCGGCCTTGGCCACCAGAGCAGCCAGCTCGTCGGCCGCGTCGCTGATGGCGTCGGCCTGGGCGCTTACCGTCTGCAGCAGCTTGGTCTCCGCCTTGCAGCGCAGGCCGGGGAAGGCCGCCTGCTTGGCAGTCAGGTTGCGGGCGGTATCCCCGCCAAACTGGCACACCGCCGGCAGGAACAGCTTGCGGGACATCTCCAGCATGGTCAGCGCTTCGATGTGCAGGATCTTGCTGTAGTGCTCCACCATGACCTCGTAGCGGCTGCGCACCTCGGTGGGGCTCAGCACGCCCATGTCGTGGAACAGGGCCACGTTCTTGTCCGCCAGCAGGGCGGGCAGGGCGTCCAGGGTGCTGCGCAGGTTGTACAGGCCCCGGCGCTCGGCCTCGGCCTCCCACTCGCTGGAATAGCCGTTGCCGTTGAAGATGATCCGCTTGTGATCCCGGATAGTGCGGCGGATCAGCTTGACCACCGCCTTGTCAAAGTTCTCGGCGCCTTCCAGCTCATCGGCGTAGCCTTTCAGCTCCTTGGCCACGGCGGTGTTCAGCACCACGTTGGCGTCCGCGATGTTCATGCTGCTGCCCGGCATACGGAACTCAAACTTGTTGCCGGTAAAGGCAAAGGGACTGGTGCGGTTGCGGTCGGTGTTGTCCTTGGGGAAAGTGGGCAGCACTTCCACGCCCAGGTCCACCTTGGCCTGTTCGGGGGCCACGTATTCGGTCTTGGCCGCGATCGCGTCCAGAATGGCCGACAGCTCATCCCCCACAAACATGGAGATGATGGCCGGCGGGGCCTCGTTGGCGCCCAGACGATGGTCGTTGCCCGGACCGGCCACCACGGCCCGCAGCAGATCCTGGTATTCGTCCACCGCCTTGATCACGGCGGCAAAGAAGATCAGGAACTGCAGGTTGTCCTTGGGGGTGTCGCCCGGATCCAGCAGGTTCACGCCGGGGGCGGTCAGGCTCCAGTTGTTGTGCTTGCCGCTGCCGTTCACACCCTCAAAGGGCTTCTCGTGCAGCAGGCATACCAGGCCGTGCTTGTCGGCCAGGCGCTTCATCATCTCCATGGTCAGCAGGTTGTGGTCCACGGCGATGTTGGCGGTGTCAAAGATCGGGGCCAGCTCATGCTGGCAGGGGGCCACCTCGTTGTGGCGGGTCTTGGCGCTGATGCCCAGCTTCCACAGTTCCCGGTCCAGCTCCTGCATATAGCTGAGCACCTCGGGACGGATGCTGCCGAAATAGTGCTCTTCCAGTTCCTGGCCCTTGGCCGGCGGCGCGCCGAACAGGGTGCGGCCGGTCATGATCAGATCCAGCCGGGCCTCGTAGTCTTCCTTGCGGATCAGGAAATACTCCTGTTCCGCGCCCACCGTTACCGACACATGCTGCACGTCCTTGCCGAACAGTTTCAGAATACGGCAGGCCTGGGTGCTCAGCACGCTCATGCTGCGCAGCAGCGGGGTCTTTTTGTCCAGCGTTTCGCCGTTGTAGCTGCAGAACGCGGTGGGGATGCAGAGCACGTCATCCTTGATAAACGCATAGCTGGAGGGGTCCCAGGCGGTGTAGCCGCGGGCCTCGCAGGTGGCGCGCAGGCCGCCGTTGGGGAAGCTGGAAGCATCCGGCTCGCCCCGCACCAGCTCCTTGCCGGAGAACTCCATGATGGCGGTGCCGTCCTTCTGGGGGCTGACAAAACCGTCATGCTTCTCGCTGGTGATGCCGGTCAGCGGCTGGAACCAGTGGGTGTAGTGGGTGGCGCCCTGGTCGATGGCCCAGCGCTTCATCACGCTGGCCACCACGTTGGCCAGTTCCAGATCCAGCGGCTGGCCGTTCTGCAAGGTGGCTTTCAGACTCTTATAGGTGGCACTGGGCAGCAGCTCTTTCATAACGTGTTCGTTGAACACCTTGCTGCCGTATATCTCCATCAAATTCGCTGCCATATACGATACCCCTCCGTTTTCACACTCAATGCCGCACCCCGCGGCACTACCTTTCTATGATAGGGCATTTGCACCCGCCGGTCAAGATTTTTACACCACCTGGAACAGGAAGAATTTCAGATATTCGGTCTCCTCCACGCCCCACAGCACCGGATGATCCGCCGCCTGCTGGCGCACCTCGATCTGGCGCAGCTGCCGCCCGGCGTCCACCGCGGCGCTGTGCAGCATCTTGCGGAACATGGCCTCGGTGGCAAAATGGCTGCAGCTGGCGGTGGCCAGATAGCCGCCCCGGGGCAGCAGCTTCATGGCCCGGTAGTTGATCTCCTTGTAGCCCCGCATGGCGCTCTGGGCAGTTTTGCGGGCCTTGGTAAAGGCGGGCGGGTCCAGAATGATGAAGTCGTAGCCGCTGCCCTCTTTCTCCAGCCGGGGCAGCAGGTCAAACACGTCGCAGCAGACAAAATCCATCCGGTCGTCAAGGCCGTTGGCCACCGCATTGGCCCGGGCCATCTCCACGGCGGTCTCGCTCACATCCACGGCGGTCACGTGGGCCGCGCCGCCCATGGCCGCGTTCAGCGCAAAGCTGCCGGTGTGGGTGAAGCAGTCCAGCACCCGGCGCCCCCGGGCCAGCCGGGCCACCGCCTGCCGGTTGTACTTCTGATCCAGGAAGAACCCGGTCTTTTGCCCGTTTTCAAAGTCCACCGTGTACCGCACGCCGTTTTCGGTGATGGCCGCCTGGGTAGCGCCGCCGTCCGTGCCGAACCAGCCCTTGAACAGAGGCAGGCCCTCCTTTTCCCGCAGGGCCGCGTCCTCCCGCTCGTATACGCCGCGGATCTCCTGGCCGTCGGCCCGCAGCACATCCGCCAGCAGAGGCAGCAGCATGCCCTTGATCCGCTCGATGCCCACCGACAGGATCTGCACCACCAGCACATCCCCGAACCGGTCGGCGGTCAGGCCGGGGAACTGATCGGCTTCGCCAAAGATCACCCGGCAGCAGTGCCAGTGTTCCGGCTCGATCACCGCCTTGCGGTAGGCCCAGGCGTACTCGATCCGCCGCCGCCAGAACGCCTCGTCAAACTTATCGTTGGCGTTGCGGCTCACCAGCCGGATGCGGATCTTGCTGTGTTGGCTCAGAAAGCCGGTGCCCAGGTACCGGCCCTTGGCGCTGAGCACGTCCACCAGGCTGCCGTTTTCCGGCGCCGTGTCGGAGGCGGCGGTGATCTCGTCTTCGTATACCCAGGGATGCCCGCCTACCAGGGCGGCCTCCGCCTTGGGGGTCACGGTGTAACAGGGCCAGGGGCGTGTGGTTTTCATGTCGGTTCCTCCCGCTTGTATCTTCTCCTAATCAGTATACCCGTCCCGGGGCCGCAGGGCAAGTGATTTTTCGGTTGCGGGGCCCTTGCCGCCGGGGGTATAATAAGGAAAGAGAAAGGGGCGATGAAGGTTTGGAGATTGAACGGAAATGGCTGGTGAACGGCTGGCCCCAGGGCCTGTCCCAGACTGCCCGGTTTACCATGCGGCAGGGCTATATCACGGTGCGGCCCACCGTGCGCATCCGCAGCGAGCAGCCGGACGGGCAGCCTGCGGCCTATGTGCTCTGCTTCAAAAGCGCGGGCGGGCTGTCCCGCCAGGAGATCGAAACCCGGGTGGACGAGGAGACCTTCCGCAAGCTGGAAGCGTTCATCGGCCGCCCGCTGATTGAAAAGGAACAGCGTCGGTACGCCCTGCCCGGCGGGCTGGTTCTGGAGGCCAACCGGGTGGACGCGGGCCAGCCCGGGGAGTTCTGGTACGCGGAGGTAGAGTTCGACACCGAGGCCCAGGCTCTGGCCTGGCAACCGCCCCAGGCGCTGGCGGCCTACCTGGCCAACGAGGTGACCGGCCAGCCCGGCCAGAGCATGGGGGCCTACTGGGAGGCCACCCGGGGAGGCATGTAAGATGGGCCTGACGATTCTGAGCATTGTCTGTACCCTGGCCGCCTGGGTGCTGGGCACGGCGCTGGAGATGAGCGACGGGTGGAACATTCCGGGGTTCGGCGTGGTGCTGGCGGTAGCGGTGATGGGCGGTTTTATTATGGCGCAGTTGACAAAAAGGCGGTGAACGGAAATGAACGAACAGGAACTGGACCTGGTGCGGCAGCAGAGCCGCCAGGCCATGGAAGAACTGCTGGCGGCGGCGGACACCGCGCCCGGCGACATTGTGGTGGTGGGCTGTTCCTCCAGCGAGATTCTGGGGGAGCGGATCGGCCACGGTTCCAGCTTTGAAACGGCCAAGGCGGTGCTGGAAGGGCTGCTGCCGCCTTTGCGGGAAAAGGGGCTGTATCTGGCGGCCCAATGCTGCGAGCATCTGAACCGCAGCCTGATCGTGGAGCGGGCGGCGGTGACCCGGTGGGAACAGATCGTGAGCGTGGTGCCCCAGCCCAAGGCGGGGGGCAGTTTCGCTACCGCGGCCTGGCAGGCGTTTGAAGCACCCTGCGCGGTCTGCGAGGTGAGCGCCGCCGCCGGGCTGGATATCGGGGATACCTTTATCGGGATGCATCTGCGGCGGGTGGCGGTGCCGGTACGGCTGAGCCTTACTGCCATTGGCAGCGCCCATCTGACCGCGGCCCGTACCCGTCCGCCCTACGTGGGCGGGGCCCGGGCGGTCTATACCGCGGACATCCACAGCCAGCAGGGGGAAGGGGGCGTGCAGCCGTGACGGAACAGGAAACGCTGCGGGCGAATGTGGAGAGCATCCGCGCCCGCATGGCCGACGCGGCCCGGGCCGCCGGGCGCAGGCCGGACGAGGTACTGCTCTGCGCGGCCAGCAAGACCCGCTCGGCGGAGACAGTGCGGCTGGCGGCATCCCTGCCGATTGATCTGTTCGGGGAGAACCGGGTGCAGGAACTGGTGGAAAAACAGGCGGCAAACGCCTACGCGCCGAAACCGGCCCATTTTATCGGACATTTACAGACCAACAAGGTTAAGCAGGTGGTGGGCTGCGATCTGATCCAGTCGGTGGACAGCGAGCATCTGCTCAGCAAGATTGCCGCCGAGGCCCAGCGCCGGGGGCTGGTGCAGCCGATTCTGCTGGAGGTGAACATCGGCGGGGAGGAGAGCAAGAGCGGGATCGAGCCCGGGGCGCTGTGGGCGCTGCTGGAGGCGGCCGCGGCCCAGCCCTCGGTGCAGGTGCAGGGGCTGATGACCATTCCGCCGGTGGAGGAGCAGCCGGGGGAGGCGCGCCGGTGGTTTGCCGCCATGCGCCGCCTGTTTGACGAGGCGGCCGATCGCTGGAAAGGGGACAGCCGGGTGCGGATGGAGATGCTGTCCATGGGTATGAGCGGCGATTTTGAACAGGCCATCGCCGAGGGCGCCACCCTCGTGCGGGTGGGCACCGCCATCTTCGGGCCGCGCGTGTACAAAGTATAGCCAATATGGGGGAACAACGTTCCCCCCATGCCCCCTGAAATTATGGCCGAATATCTTCGGCCATAGGGGATAGTATAAAGAAATAAGGCCCACGCGGACCAATATGGTTTTGCGTGGGCCTTTGTTATTTTTCTTTCCCCAGGGCCGGAGTATTCCGGCCCTTATTTCCGGGGGGTATGGGGGGAGATGTTATCTCCCCCCATATTCGCTCAAAATACCGCGTTCAGCCCAAACGCAAGGGCCATGCAGACGGGCTGGTGCAGCAGGTAGAGCAGCAGACTTTTGCGGCCGATGGCGGTAAAGGCGGGGATATGCCGCTGCAGCAGTTTCCCGGCGGTCAGGCACGGGGCGGCCAGCCGCCAGCCGAACCATCCGCACCAGAGCAGGAACAGCCAGGGCAGCAGCGGGAAATAATCGCTGGAAACAAACCCCGCCGGCGGGAATCCCAGCAGCGCCCCCGCATACCATTGATACAGCCCTGCCGGCATCTGTGCCAGCACCAGCGGGCCAATGGTGATCAGCCCCGCGCTGATGCGCCGCAGCAGTACAAACAGCACCAGGCTGCCCGCCAGGCCCGCCCAGGCCGGAATGCGGCCCAGTACCCCGCGCAGCGCGCCGGTCAGGGCGATGGCCGCGCCGAGAAAACTCAGGATACCAAAATGCACCGCCTGCCCCGGCATCACCAGCATGGTCACCAGGGTGATCACGCAGCCCCAGCCGAACAGCATCCCGCCCCGGCGCACCGGATGCCGGTCAAAATGCAGGCAGATGCCTGCCAGCAGGATAAAGGTGCCGCAGATCAGCCGTTCCCAGATCCGCACCCCAGTCAGCCAGGGCCAGCCGGGCGCGTGGCCCAGCACCACGTACCAGTCATAGAGAAAATGATACAGGATCATGTTCACCACCGTCACGCCGCGGACTGTGTCCAGCAGAACGTAGCGGGGCGGTTTGACGGCTTGTTCCATTGGCTTCTCCTTTCCCGAAAACAAAAACCGGGGCCGCCCGCGCGGGCGGCCCCGGTGTGGTTTCGCGGGGATCAGTTGTTCTTTTTGCCTTTCAGCTGCTTCATGCGCAGGTCGTGGTTCAGGATCCGCTTGCGGATACGCAGGCTTTCCGGGGTGACCTCCAGCAGCTCGTCCGGCGCCAGGAACTCCAGGCAGCCTTCCAGGCTGAATTTGCTCACCGGCACCAGACGCAGCGCGTCGTCGGAACCGGAAGCGCGGGTGTTGGTCAGGTGCTTGGTCTTGCACACGTTCACGCTGATGTCCTCGCCGGTGGGGGTGTAGCCGATGACCATGCCCTCGTACACCTTCTCGCCGGGGGTCACGATCAAGGTACCGCGGCCCTGGGCGTTGAACAGACCGTAGGTCACGGCCTCGCCGGTCTCAAAGCTCACCAGGCTGCCGGTGTTGCGGCAGGTGATGTCGCCCTGCCACTCCTCGTAGCCGTCAAAGATGGTGTTCAGGATACCCTCGCCGTGGGTGTCGGTCAGGAACTGGCTGCGGTAGCCGAACAGGCCGCGGCTGGGCATACGGAACTCCAGACGCACACGGCTGCCGATCGGCTCCATCTGCTGCAGAATACCCTTGCGGGCGCCCAGCGCGGTCATTACAGCGCCCTGGTACTCGGTCGGGGTGTCGATGACCACCCGCTCCATGGGCTCCATGGTCTTGCCGTCCTCCACGTGGGTCAGAACCTTCGGGGGGCTCACCTGCAGCTCATAGCCTTCACGGCGCATGGTCTCGATCAGGATGGACAGGTGCATCTCACCACGGCCCATCACACGGAACGAATCGCTGGTGGCGGAATCCTCCACCCGCAGCGCCACGTCCTTCAGCAGCTCCTTGTGCAGACGGTCGCGGATCTGGCGGCTGGTCACGTACTTGCCTTCCCGGCCGGCAAAGGGGCTGTCGTTGACCGCAAAGGTCATCTCCACGGTGGGATCGTTGATCTTCACAAAGGGCAGCGGCTCCACGTTGGCGGGATCGCACAGGGTGTTGCCGATGGTCACATCGGGCAGACCGCTGAACGCCACGATATCGCCGGCCTCGGCGCTCTCGATGGGCTCACGGCCGTTGGCCTTGAAATCGTACAGCTTGGTGATGCGGCCTTTGAAGCTCACATCCTGGTTGTGCCAGTCGCACACCTGCACGTCCTGACCAACCTTCAGCCGGCCATTCTGGATGCGGCCGATGCCGATACGGCCCACGAAATCGTTGTAGTCCACGCTGGAGCACAGCATGGAGAACGGAGCCTCCGGATCGCCTTCCGGGCACTTGACGTACTCCAGAATGGTGTCAAACAGGGGCTTCAGGTCGGTGCCGGGGGCGTCCGGGCTGTAGCTGGCGGTGCCGGCGCGGCCGGAGCAGAACACCATCGGGCTGTCCAGCTGCTCATCGGTGGCGCCCAGGTCCATCAGAAGCAGCAGCACTTCGTCGATAACTTCCTTGATGCGGGCGTCCGGCCGGTCGATCTTGTTCACGGCGATCACCAGGCTCAGGTTCTGCTGCAGGGCTTTCTGCAGCACAAAACGGGTCTGGGGCATGCAGCCTTCCGCCGCGTCCACCAGCAGCAGCACGCCGTTTACCATCTTCAGCACGCGCTCCACCTCGCCGCCGAAGTCGGCGTGGCCCGGGGTGTCCACGATGTTGATCTTTACGCCGTTGTACACGGTAGAGCAGTTTTTGGCCAGAATGGTGATGCCGCGCTCCCGCTCGATGTCGCCGGAGTCCATCACGCGCTCCGCCACCTGCTGGTTGTCACGGAAAGCGCCGCTCTGCTTGAGCATCTGGTCCACCAGGGTGGTCTTGCCGTGGTCAACGTGGGCGATGATCGCAATATTGCGCAGGTCTTTGCGTTCCATACCTGTATTTCCTTCCTCTATTCTTTAATTTACACATAGTTTGCCATCGTAACGTTCTAATACTACGGCACCGCCCGGCCTTTGTCAAGAAATCGGGAAAAACTTTTCGCGGCGCGCCAAAATCCACCCCGCCTGCCGCCGCTTTTTTGTGAAAACACGCGCGGCGCTTTTGGGCCAAAGCTGCCGGTTTGCCGCAGTTTCGGGCGGTTCTGCGCTCTGCGGCAAAAACCGCCGCACGCCCCTTGTATACTTATGCGGCAAGGCGGCGGATGATGCCGCCCAAAGCGTACAGCGGGGAGGAGATTGAACCTATGCAAAAAATCGGCGGAATGGTACGTGTCCAGCTGCGGCGGGCCGTACCGGTGCTCTGGCGGCTGGCGGCGGCGCCGGGCGGCTTTGTGCTGGCGGGGGCAAGCGTGTTCGGGGCGGTGCACCCGCTGGGCCTGGCGCTGGTATTGGGGGCCCGGGGCGGCACGGCCCTGCTGGCAAGCGCCGGGGCGGCGCTGGGCTGTGTGTTTCTGCTGCCCGCCGCCGACGCGGCCCGGTACCTGGGCGCGCTGGCGGCGGCCGCGGCCGGGCGGCTGCTGGTGCGCCGGCCCTCGGCTTTCTGGCCTGCCGCCGCGGCGGGGTGCGGCACCCTGCTGCTGATCCAGACCCTGCTGGCGGCGGGCGGCGTGGGCGGCGCGGCGGACTGGGCTGCCGCCGTGGGGGACTGTGCGCTGGCGGTGGCGTTCGGCTGGGCCATGCGCCGGGGCGCGGCCTCCGACCCGGCCAGCCTGCTGCCCTGGGCCGCGGCGGGGCTGATTGGCCTGGAACAGTTTTCCTCCGGGCTGTTTCAGCCGGCGGCGCTGGCGTTCTGTCTGCTGGGCCTGATCCCGGCCAGCCGGGGCCGGGTGCGGGATGCCGCGGTGCTCTGCGTGGTGGGCGGCGCGGCCCTGAGCGCGGCGGGCAGTCCGCTGGCCTTTGGCCTGATGGGCCCGGCGGCGGGGTGCCTGACCGCAGCGGTGTTCGTCCCGGGGGAGACGGCGGGCTGCGCGGCGCTGTTCTTTGCCGGGGCCTTGACCGGGGTGCTGGCGGCCCCCACCCTGGGGCAGGCGGCCCAGCTCACCGCCTGCGCGGGCATCGCCTGTGTGGGCTTCTTTCTGCTGCCCCGGCGGCTGCGGGAGGCCTTTCCCGGCACGGCGGCCCCGGCGGCGGTGGAGGGCAGCCGCCCGGTGCTGGCCGGAGCGGGGGCCCGGCTGGTGCGGGTGGCGGATACGCTGGAAGAGGTGGCCGACATTGTGAACCAGGTCTGCGAGAAGCTGCCCAAAAAAGGGGAGAGCTACAACTGGGTGGTGGATCACGTGGCGGAGGAACTCTGCCGCAGCTGCGCCAACCGGGAGGTATGTTGGGTGGCGGGATACAGCACCACCATGGACGGATTCTATCAGCTGAAACCGGTGCTGGAGCGGCAGGGCCGGGCGGCGGTGGAGCAGCTGCCCGGGCAGTTCTGCCGGTGCGTGCATCCGGTGGAACTGTGCGGCGCCACCAGCCGGGCCTACGCCCTCTACCGCAGCCGCCGGGAGGCCCGGGTGCAGGCGGGGACGATGCGGGCGGCCCTCACCGAGCAGTACGGCGCCATGGCCGACGCGCTGGCCCGGATCGCGGACGAGCTGAACCAGGGGCTTTCCACCGATGAGGGCAAAAGCCAGCGGGTGGCGGGCTGGTTTGCTTCCTGGGGGCTGGAGCCGCTGGAATGTGCGGTGCAGCTGGATCTGGCGGGCCGGATGCAGGTGACGGTCACCGTCTCCCGCACCGCCTTTACCGCCGCCGAGCAGCGGGAGATCGCCGCCGAAACCGGACACATCTGCCGCCGGGCATTGGGCGCGCCGGAGATCGTGCACCGGCGTACCCTCACCACCCTGACGCTGCGGGAACAGCCGGTCTACGCGCCCCGGTTCGCGCTGGCGGGCCGGGCCGCCCGGGACGGGGTCAGCGGAGATGCGGCGGATCAGTTCTGTGACGCCTTCGGCTGTGCCCATATGCTGCTCTGTGACGGAATGGGCACCGGCCGTCCGGCGGCGGTGGACGGCAATCTGGCCGCCCGGCTTACCGGTCAGCTGGTGCGGGCGGGTTTTGGGGGCGAAGCCGCCGCCCGGCTGGTGAACGTGGCTCTTTCCCTCAAGAGCGAGGAGGAGAGCGGCGCTACGCTGGACCTGCTCACGGTGGACCTGTATACCGGCAAGGGGACGATCTTCAAGGCTGGGGCCGCACCGGGCTTTGTGGTGCGGCAGGGTAAGGCCGGGGTGCTGGACGGCCCCAGCCTGCCGGTGGGTATTCTGGACAAGGTGGTCAGCCGCCGCCAGCCGGTTACCCTGACCGAGGGGGACTTGGCGGTGCTGCTCAGCGACGGGGCCCTGGCCGACGGCCCCGCCTGGGTGACCCAGCAGCTGGAACTCTGCGCCGCGGTGGGCAACACCCCCCAGGAGATAGCGGATATCCTGGCCGAGATGGCCGCGGCCCGCCAGAAACCGGGGGTGCCGCCCGATGATATAACGGTCGTGGTCATGCAGCTGGAGAAGGCGGTGTAAAACAGGCTGTGCGTTTCGGGCCGCTCCCGGATGGTCAGGCATGCAGGATAAATGCCCTTACGGGCACCCCCGGCGATGCCGGGGCCCCTGCACGCCTGCCCATCCGTCCG
>NZ_NFLN01000035.1 GCF_002160955.1 Gemmiger sp. An120 | reverse complement strand
GCGGCGGAAGAACTGGACCGTATCGATACGGTGGTGGCCCGTCTGGACCTGTCTCGAGCGGTGCGCAGCATAGACCTGTACATCGTGAAAGGCACAGCCGCGGAGAGCCCGCAGGCGCCGGCTCTTACCCGGGACAGTACCATCTGGGAACTGGGCCTGGCCAATTTGTTCGTGGCGAAAAATGTGTCCACCATCTCCCAGCAGCGTATTACCGACACGCGGCTGGACACCAGCCGCTGCGGCATGGTCATGACGCCTCTCGAAACACCCGACTGGGAGGCGTACTTCGCGCAGCTGCAGGCTGTGATTGCCGCCCAGGCCCAGGCGGGCACCGAGCAGATGAATGCCTGGCAGGTAGCATTTAACGCCTGGTTTGAGGCCATGAAGGACCAACTCAGTGAAGACGCAGCCGGAAATCTGCAGCTGCAGGTGGACGATGTTACCGCCGCTGCCCAGGCAGCCACCAGTCGCACCTACACCGCCGAGCTGCCCGCGGAGGGCTGGACCGGCGACGGGGAGACCGGCTACACCCAGACAGTGGCCTGCGAGGGCATGACCGCCGAGGTCATCACGCTGCAGCCCATGATCCTGCCCACCGGCGACCGGGCGACCGACATTGCTGCCCGCGAGGCCCTGGGATACATCTCCATGGTGGAAACCCTGGAGGGTCAGGTGACGGTGACCTGCTGGGAGGACAAGCCCACAGTAAACCTGACAATTTATCTGGTGGAAGCGAGGTGAGCGAATGAGTAAAAGCATGGTGGGTGCCGCGGGCGGCGGTAAGGTCACCGTGGAGGGCCTGTCCGCCGATGTGCTGCTGGGTGGAAGCACCGTTACCGTAAAGCAAGGGGCAAAGGTGATAGCCAGTGTAGAAGGCACGGCAATCGGATTTCTGGCCGAAGGAGGCACCACCAAATGGGGCAATGGTACATACCAGCTGGGAACCTATCCGCCCGGGCGTTATCGTATCATTCTGCGCACATTTCAGTGGACCGGCGGAGAAACATCCAACACCATCATGCGGGCTGGCTCAACGGCAATCCTCAGCCTTTCCGCATCGGGATCTTCGGGTAATACGAGAAGTTCCAAGGACTTTGATACTGCTGAAGAGCTGGCATTCACGGTCGAAAATGGGGGGTATTCCGGCGGCTGTACATATGTGCTGCTGAAACTGCCCAGTGATCCGATTTAAGGAGGATAGGCAAAATGTACATGGTAAAAAATGGTAATGGGGGGGGCTGCTCTACAGCCTGAGTAGCACCCTGCACAAAGGTCATGGGGGTGATCTCCATGGCTAAATGTTTGATAGGGCCTGCGGGTGGGCTTTCCGCCGCGGATAAGGCTCAGCTCATCCCCGAAAACATCCGCTACGGTGTGCCGGTCGGCAAGGTACGGGGAACACTGGGCGCCAATTTGATCGTGGCCGGTGACACACTTGTGCGGCAGGCGGTTCCAAACGGCAGCCCGCAGGCCTCCGCCGCGGCCAACTCTGCCTGGCAGGAGATTCAGCGGGATGACGCTTTTTCGATAGACAACGCCAATATCGTGTGCAATAAAGCCGGCTCTTACCGGTACGAGATGCGGGTTGTTACAGCGAGCGTATGGAATGGCTCGGCATTTGCCTACCTGCGGCTCAATGGCAGCAATGTGGTTACCGGCGGCGGCAGTGGTTCCGGTGTAAAAACAAACACGTATGCCGGCGTTCTGGAGCTTTCAGAAGGGGATGTCCTTACCGCATACCTGTATGTGGTTGCAGGCACGGGGCAATGGTCCGGCAACGGTGAGGTCTGCGTCGGATACCTGAAGCTATTCCGGGAAGAGTAACGGCAGCGTTTTACCCGGATCTGAAAAAAGGAGGAGCGAGTGAAAAAAGGATTAGATATATCCAAGCATCAGGCATATTTCGCGGCTAAAACAGCGGCCTCGCAGGGTATCAGCACCGTAATCTGCCGGTGCGCCTATGGCACCGGCAAGGACATCTGCTGGGATACCTTCGCCCCGGCCGTACAGGCCGCTGGTATGCAGCTGGGGGCCTACGGCTTTATGACAGCGCATTACACCAGCAAGGCGTCCAGTTTTGCGCAGGCGCAGGCCGTCATGCGCCAGCAGGTGCAGGCCTGGATCGACCTTTGCAAGGTCAAGGGTTGCCAAATGCTGGCCGTGGACCAGGAGCTGGAGAAAGGCAACACTATGCTGCTGGGAAAGGCATACAACACCCGGTTGCTGCAGGAGGCGGTGGCCATGATCCGCGCCGCCGGGCTGACCCCCATAATCTACACGGGGGCCAGCTGGTGCCTGTCATATATCGACTGGCAGGCCATCGACGCGGATTTCTGGGTGGCCTACTACCCCAGCAGTGCTGCCGCCAGTGACTTTGCCGCCTACTCCGACGGCAGCTACCCTGGCGGACAATACGGTGATCTGCTGCGTGCCCTGCAGGCGGCGGGCAAGCTGTGGGGGTGGCAGTACGGCTCCACCGGGCACGGCATCAAATACGGTGCCGGGTCTGTAAACATCGACCGAAACTGGATCTACAAGGAGGTAGACAAAAACATGACCTTTGAACCCCTCACGGGCAAGCAGCTGGTCGTAACCAGCGAAAAGTCCCCGGCCTGTCAGGCTTTTGGCAGCCCGGACGTGAACGACAGCAACTACAAAAACCTGGCCCTGGGTACCTATAACATCATCGCCATGGGCGGCAGCATTACCATCGGCGGCATGACCGCGCCTTGGGTACAGCTGGCGGATGGCTATTACTGCCTGGCCCTGTCTGATCGCTGCCGCATCGAGGACAAGCCCGCCGAGCCCCAGACCCCGGCGGTGGACCTGACCGAGGTGCTGGCTTCCCTGGCCCGCATCGAGGCCGCGCAGAGTCGGATCGAAACCAACCAGGCCGCGCAGGGCGCGCAGCTCACCGCCCTGCAGGACAAGCTCACCGCCACCGGCGCTGCGCTGGCAGGAAAATAAGGAGGTATGATCTATGGAAGGAATTACTCTGATTTTGGTACTGGCGATCACTGTGGAGGCTCTGGTCCAGTACGGTAAAAACATCGTTGCAATGGCTTTGAATAAGGAGTATAAGACCTTTGCAACGCAACTGGCAGCCATTGTTTTGGCTGTGCTGGTTTGCCTTGCCACCGGGGCAGACCTTTACAGTCTGCTGGGTGTATCCTTTGCGGTTCCCTGGCTTGGGATTCTGCTGACTGGCGTTGTTATCTCTCGAGGGTCCAATTACGCTTCTGATTTCATCAAACGACTGCAGAGTCCCTCGCCCACGAAGACCATCGCCAATAATATTTCTATGTAATAGCAACGCGGCCTTGCATTCTGCAAGGTCGCGTCAGCCTGTCGAAAAAGGCCACCTATCGGTGGTCTTTTTCTCGTATAAGGAAAGGGAATGCGGTATAATGGTGTGGGGTGATAAAAATGCTGGTAAAGAACGCAGAAAACAGAGGACAACTGGAATTTGTAAGTTTGGAAAACATGGTGCCGCAGGATCACTTGCTGCGGAAGATCGACGCAGCCATTGATTTCAAGAAGATCTACGAATTTGTAGAGGATCTGTACTGCGAGGACAACGGCCGTCCAAGCGTAGACCCGGTGGTACTGTTCAAAATTGTTCTGATCCAGCATATCTATGGGATTCCTTCGCTCCGCCGAACTCTGGAAGAAGTGAGCATGAACCTGGCATACCGGTGGTTCATTGGATATCCGCTGAATGAGGCAGTGCCGCATTTTTCCACGGTGAGCTACAACTTCAAGCACCGGTTCAACCATAGCACGGTGGAGTATGTATTCCGCTGGGTGCTGAAAGCGGCGGCAGAGGAAGGGTATCTGGACACAGAAGCGATTTTTGTGGATGGAACCCATATTAAGGCAAGTGCCAATCTGAAAAAGCAGGCCAAAAAGGCGGTTCCCAAACAGGCGAAGCGGTACGCAAAAGAGTTGTTTGCTGAGGTAAACAGAGACCGGGAAGAACACGGCAAGAAGCCCTTTTCCGACGACAGCGACAAAAATCCGCCCCAGGAGAAGCAGACGAAGGAAACGGTGGTATCCACCACCGACCCGGAAAGCGGCGTGTTCCACAAGGGGGAACACAAAAAGTGCTTTGCCTACGAGGCGCACACGGCCTGCGACAAGCACAATTTTGTTCTTGGTGTTTACGTCACTCCCGGCAATGTCCACGACAGCGTAGCCTTTGATCCTTTGTATGATGAAGTGTGCAGAAACTACCCCGAGCACAAAACCGTGGTGGCGGACAGCGCCTACAAAACGCCTTGGATCTGCAAAAGGATCTTCGGGAGCGGCCGCGTTCTTTCCACTTGCTATACCCGTCCCAAGACCAAAGAGAACGGCCATCCCTGGTGGATGTATGTGTATGACGAGTACTTTGATGATGTGATCTGCCCGGAGTACCGTGCGCTGCATTATTCCACCACAAACCGGGAGGGCTACCGGGAATACAAAAGCCGGGCTTATCTTTGCAAAAGCTGTCCTACCAGAGGGATATGTACCGAAAGCTCCAGGTGCGAGAAAACGGTGATGCGCCATATCTGGCAGGACTATGTGGAGATGGCGGAGCATGTCCGGTATATGCCGGTGTACAAAGAACTGTACCGGCTGCGAAAAGAGAAGATCGAGCGTGTATTTGCCGATGCGAAAGAAAAGCACGGCATGCGTTACACCCAGTACAGAGGCTTAGCCCAGGTGACAAACTGGGTGAAGCTTAAATTTGCTGCCATGAATCTGAAAAAGCTGGCCACCTGGAAATGGAATGGCCGCCATCCGGCACCGGATGGCGGCAAACGGTCCAGATTGCGCGAAAATGCGCCTGACATTTCATTGCTTTTTCCACCTGTCTTCTTGTTTTTAAACAGAAAACCTGCTCTGGCCTGATTGCCAAAGCAGGTTTTTCTACAGGCTGACGCGGCCTTGCATTCTGCAAGGTCGCGTTTTTATGCCGGCCTGCAGCTGCATGAGGCGGGGTCGGGGAATTTCGCGCCGTTGTGGTTGTGGCTGCTCTTAATTAGAGAGGAGCGACAATGTACGAGTATAAGAACAAGATTTTCAATATGGATTGCCTGGCCGGAATGGCTATGCTGCCAGATAGTTCTGTGGATATGGTTCTTACCGATCTTCCATATGGAACGACTGCTGGTGCGTGGGATATCCTGATTCCATTTGACCATTTATGGGCTGAACTTCATCGTGTAGCAAAACCAAATGCGGCGATGGTGTTTACAGCTGCACAACCGTTCACAACCCAGCTGATTCAGAGCAATCAAAAGGAGTTTCGCTACTGTTGGTACTGGATAAAAAACCAGGTAACAGGTTTTCCCTTTGCAAAGATACAGCCTCTACGCTGCGTGGAAGAAATCGCTGTGTTCTATCGTCGAAAGCCGATATATAATCCGCAAGGACTAGTGGCTCTTGATAAGCCTCTCATAAACAAAGCTAAAAGGCTCTCTGCAGCCAGCGTGTACCGCTCGGATGGCTTAGATAAAGTAAGTATCCAGAGGTTCACAAACTATCCGAGGCAGATCCTCACATTTCCCTGCCAGCGCGAAGGTCTGCATCCTACGCAAAAGCCGGTAGCCCTTTTTGAATACCTGATACGCACGTATACAAATCCAGGGCAACTGATACTTGACTGCTGCATGGGGAGCGGAACCACAAAAGTTGCCTGCAGAAATACCCGGAGAGACTGGGTAGGCTTTGAAATTGACAAGGACTTTTTTGCTATCGCAGATGCTCGATAATCCCCAGTGCATACAACAAAAAAGGCCCAGACCGATGCTCGTAAACTTGGTCTGGGCCTTTTCATTTTGTTGCAACCATACAATGGCTGTATTCTCGTTTCATCTGGTGCAAATTCTCATTCTTTCTGACGCGCAACACTGGGGAATCTCATCCGCCAGAATGTGCAGGTATTCCTGAAAATCCGACGGATTGCCCAGCAGCACCGCCGCCACCTTGCCGCCGGTATAAAAGCACACCGCCCGCAGGTATTTGGCGGCCAGACGGTCCACCGTGGCCACAAAGGAGCGCTCGGTGCGGTTGGCCCCCTCCTCATCGGACAGGGCCGTCACCATCACGGTATAGCAGGGATTGTCGTCCCGGTCCCGCAGGATCCCCGCCTGCCGGGCGGCGGCACGGGCGCTTTCCGGGTTGGATTCCGCGTACTCGTCCAGCACCAGCGGCATGAGCACCGCCGCCTGGGCCTCCTTGCCGGGGGCTTCGGGCAGCGCGTTCTGCCGGAACAGGGCGAACTGCGCGTCGATCTTCTGGTGGATCACCTGCAGTTCCTTGGCCAGGCCCTCCATGGTCAGGGGCTTGAGCATGTAGCTGATGATGTTGTACTGAATCGCCTGCTTGGCGTATTCAAAATCGTCGTAGCCGCTCAAAAAGGCGATGTTCATGGCGGGACGCACCTCCCGCACCTGCCGTGCCAGCTCGATGCCGGAGATAAAGGGCATCCGGATATCGGTAAGCAGCAGGTCGGGTTCCTTCTTTTCCACCAGCTGCAGGGCGTCCAGCCCGTTGCTGGCGCTGCCCACCAGCCGGAACCCCAGCTCCTGCCAGGGGATCATGCGGCAGACCGCCTCCCGCAGCTCATCCTCGTCGTCGGCCACCACAACCGTATACAGCGTCTTGGGTACCATCGGGGAAATCCGTCCTTTCCGGGCGGGGCCGGGCCGCCGGCCGCTCCGCGCAGTTTTTCTGAATACAGAGTAAAACATTTTGGGGCGGATGTCAATTTCCACCAAATGCACACAAGACTTTCAGCTTCTTTTCAGCTTTTGTCCGTACAATATAGAAGAAAGAGAGGTGCTCTGTGTGCGGATCCTGATTGTGGAGGACGAAAAACTGCTGGCCCAGTCGCTGAAAACCCTGCTGGAGCGCAAGGGCTTTGCGGTGGAACTGGCCTACGACGGCGCCACCGGCGCCGAACACGCCGACACCGGCATCTACGACCTGCTGATTCTGGACGTGATGATGCCGGGGCTGAACGGCTTTGAGCTGGCGCGGCATCTGCGCCGCCGGCACAGCGCCGTGCCGATTCTGATGCTCACCGCCCGCTCGGATCTTTCCGACCGGATCGAGGGGCTGAACGCCGGGGCAGACTACTACCTGACCAAACCTTTTGAGATCGGTGAACTGCTGGCCTGTGTGCGGGCGCTGCTGCGGCGGCAGGGCGGCCAGGTGGATCAGCTGCGGTTAGGCAACACCGCCCTGGATCTGGACGCGGCCACCCTGTGCTGCGGCGAAAAAAGCCTGCGCCTGTCCGCCCGGGAGTTCGACGTGATGCGGCTGCTGATGCAGGCGGGGGGCGGCAACATCCCGAAAGAGGTCATCCTGACGCGGGTGTGGGGCTTTGATTCCGGCGCGGGAGAAAACAGTGTGGAGGTCTATGTGGGCTTTCTGCGCAAAAAGCTGAAAAGCCTGGGGTCCGACGTGAACATCGCGGCGGTACGCCGGGTGGGCTATCATCTGGAGGTGGCACAGGGATGATCCGGCGGCTCAAGATCAAGTTTGTCTGCATCACCATGAGCATCGTGACGGTGATCCTGCTGTGCGTGCTGGCAGCGGTGCTGGGCCTGACCCAGGTAAGCCTGGAGCGGGAGAGCCTGCGCACCATGTGGCAGATTGCCCTGAATCCGGCCCGGCCCCAGATACCCGACGAGGAATTCACCGGCATGCGTCTGCCCTATTTTGTGCTGGAGGTGGACAAGGACGGCCAGGTGCAGGGCACCCGGGGCGGCTACTACGATCTGTCCGACTCGGATTTTCTGCAGCAGGCGGTGGACGAGGTGCTGCAGCTGGACTCCCCCAGCGGCCTGCTGGCGGACTACGGGCTGCGGTTTCTGCGGGTGGACATGCCCCAGACCGGCTACATCGTGTTTGCCGATATATCCGGCGAGGTGCGCACCCTGAACAGCCTGCTGGAAAGCTGCTTTCTGATCTGCGGCGGGGCGTTTCTGGCCTTTCTGGTGCTGAGCATCCTGCTGGCCCGCTGGGCGGTGGGCCCGGTGGAGCGGGCCTGGGTACAGCAGAAACAGTTTGTGGCGGACGCCAGCCATGAACTGAAAACCCCGCTGACCGTGATTCTGACCGACGCGGAACTGCTCTGCGCGCCGGAGAGCGCCGGGCCGGAGAAAGACCGGCTGGCCGGGGATATCCGCACCGTGTCCCGCCAGATGAAGGATCTGGTGGAGCGGCTGCTGGAACTGGCCCGCGCCGACCGGGAGCCGGAGCGGGCGGCCCGCTGCCCGGTGGACTGGAGCGCCGCCGTGGAGGAAGCCCTGCTGCCCTTTGAGCCGCTGTATTTTGAAAAGGGGCTGGGGCTGGACACCAGCCTTGCGCCCGGCATCCGGGTGCGGGGCAACGCCGACCAGCTGCGCCGGGTGGCCGCCATTTTGCTGGACAACGGCCAGAAATACGCCGCGCCCGCCAGCGTGGTGCACGTCTCCCTGCACCGGGAGGGGCGGCGGGCGGTGCTGGCGGTGACCAGCCGGGGCGACACCATCCCCCCGCAGGAGCTGCCCAAGCTGTTCAAGCGGTTCTACCGGGCCGACCCGAAGCACCGGCACGGGGAGGGCTGCGGGCTGGGGCTGGCCATCGCCCATCGGATCGTGACCGCCCACCGGGGCCGCATCTGGGCCACCAGCCACCAGGGGATCAACACCTTTTATGTGTCGCTGCCCGCCCTGCGCCATTGAAACTCTGACCGGACACACCGCGGTGTGTCCGGTTTTTTCGTGCCGTTCCGCAGACAGTTTCGCGGAACTTTCACAGGCAGGGGCCGGTTTTTTCAGGTTTGTTTCAGCCTGGCGTGGTACAGTGAAACCCAAGAACTACGGAGGTATCTGCCATGATAACGGTTGAACACTTGACCAAGCGGTACGGCAGCGTCACCGCGGTGGACGACATCTCGTTCACCCTGGAAACGGGCCATATCTATGGGTTCCTCGGGCCGAACGGCGCGGGCAAATCCACCACCATGAACATCATGACCGGGTGTCTGGCCGCCAGCGCGGGTGAAGTGACCATCGACGGTCACGACATCTTTGAGGACGCGCGGCAGGCCAAGCGGCTGATCGGGTATCTGCCCGAGATCCCGCCCCTGTACACCGACGAAACGCCCTGGGAGTACCTGTGCTTTGTGGCCCAGGCCAAGGGCATCCCGGCCAAACAGATCCCGGACGAGGTAGCCCGGGCTGTGGCCGAGACGCGGCTGGACGAGATGGCCGGGCGGCTGATCCGCAACCTGTCCAAGGGGTACCGGCAGCGGGTCGGCATCGCCCAGGCGCTGCTGGGCAGCCCGCCCTACATCATCCTGGACGAGCCCACCGTGGGCCTGGACCCGCTGCAGATCATCGAGATCCGCGACCTGATCCGCCAGCTGGGCGAGAAACACACCGTGATCCTGAGCAGCCACATCCTGAGCGAGGTGCAGGCCATCTGCGAGAGCGTGCTGATCATCGCCCACGGCAAGCTGGTGGCCTTTGACACCCCCCAGAACCTGGAGAAGATGCTCACCGCCGCCGGGCGGATGACCCTGTGCGCCGAGGCCACCCCCGACCAGGTGCAGGGGCTGCTGGCCGGTGTTTCCCAGGTGACCGGATGCCAGGCCCGGGAGGACGAGGCGGCCGGCGGCTGCCGGGCCGAACTGACCCTGCAGGGCGACGCGAACGCCGCGGCCCGGGCTATCTTCCTGGCCTTTGCCAAAGCCGGACGGCCCATTCTGCAGATGACCCCGGTGCGGGCGGATCTGGAGAACATCTTTATTGAACTGACCGAGGACGAACCGTCCGGAAAGAAGGAGCCCATCCATGAAAGCGGTATTTAAGCACGAGGCCGGCCTGTACAGCCACGGGCTGCTGGCCTGTGTATTCGGGGCATTCCTGCTGGAATTCATCGGAATCGGCGCGATGCTCTACAACATCAACGCGGCGGTGGCCAACTTTGAGTATGCTCTGGGCACCTTCTGCATCGGGTTTGTGGCCCTGGTGCCCATTCTGACCATGCGGGTGCTGGCAGAGGAGAAAAAACAGAAAACCGATCAGCTGCTCTCGCTGCTGCCCCTGTCCTCCACCGACATCATCCTGGGCAAGTATTTTGCCATGGCGCTGGTGTTTGTGATTCCCATGCTGGTAGCCTGCGTCTACCCGCTGATCTTCTCCATGTACGGCGAAGTGTATCTGCCCACCTCCTACGGCGCGCTGTTCGCCTTTGTGTTCCTGGGCCTGGCGCTGATCGCCATCGGCATGTTCATCTCCTCCCTGACCGAATCCCAGGGCATGGCGGCCGGTCTGTGCGTGGTGGTCATGCTCTTCTGCTACTACAGCGCCTCCCTGGCCGACTACATCGCCTCCACCGCCTTCAATCTGGTGGCGCTGGTGGTGATCGCCGCCCTGCTGGCGCTGCTGGTACGGCGGCTGACCTGCTCCGACGCGGCGGGCATCCTGGTACTGGTGCTCTGCCTGGCGGCGGTGGGGGTTGTCTGGCTGGTAAGCCCGGATTCCCTGGCCACCCTGCTGCCCGATCTGATGAGCCGTCTGTCTCTGTTTGAGCGGTTCTACACCTTCGTGAACGGGGTCTTTGACGTGACCGCCATCGTCTACTGCCTGAGCGCGGCCGCGTTCTTCCTGTTCCTGTGCGTACAGTCCTGGGAGAAAAAGAGGTATAACGGATGAAGAACAGTTATAAAAACAAGCTGCACAGCGCCCTGGCCAGAAACCGGCAGGCGCTGGGCACCCGCACCGCCAAGGTGGGCGGATACAGCTTTGTGCTGTGCCTCGTGGTACTGGCCATCCTGATCGCGGTGAACGTGCTGGTGGGGATGCTGCCCTCCCGCTTCACCCAGCTGGATATCTCGGCGGCGCAGCTCTATTCCCTGACCGCCGACACCAAGGTGGTGGCCACCAACCTGGAACAGGACGTGACCATCTACTGGATCGTACAGGCCGGTGAAGAGGACACCGTCATTGAAAAGCTGCTGGACCGGTACGGGGACCTGTCCGAGCATATCACCGTGGTCAAGAAGGACCCGGACGTCTACCCCACCTTTGCCCAGCAGTACACCGACCAGACGGTGACCAACAACTCGCTGGTGGTGGAATCCGGTGAAAAGAGCCGGTACATCGCCTACGAGGACATCTACGAATACGACACCAGCAACTACTACACCACCGGATCGGTGTCCCAGTCCTTTGACGGCGAAGGCCAGATCACCTCGGCCATCGACTATGTGGTGCGGGAGGATCTGCCCCAGGTCTACCTGCTCAGCGGCCACGGCGAACAGGAACTGTCGGAGACCTTTACCGACGAACTGGCCCGCAGCAACTACGAGACGGTGAGCGACTTCTCGCTGCTGAACGTGGACGCGGTGCCGGAAGACTGCGACGCCCTGATCATCAACGCCCCCACCAGCGACATCTCAGAGGAAGAGCTGGAGCTGCTGCGGGACTACGTGGCCGGCGGCGGCAAGCTGCTGGTGTTCTCCGGCCCGCAGGAGGAAGAGACCCTGCCCAACCTGCACGCGCTGCTGTCTGACTACGGCGTTACCGCCGCCGAGGGCATTGTGGTGGACACCGACCGTGACCACTACGCTTTCACCGCCCCCTATGTGCTGATGCCGGACATTGAATCCAGCGAGATCACCGATCCCCTGGCCGACGGCGGCTACCATGTGATCATCCCCATCGCCCAGGGCCTGGATACCAGCGGGGCCGATTCCTCGGTGACCGCCCTGCTGACCACCTCGGACGAGGCCTTCTCCAAAATCAGCGGCTACGACATGTCCACCTACGAAAAGGAAGAGGGCGACCTGGACGGCCCCTACACCCTGGCTGTATCCATTGAGGACAGCACCGCGGGCGGCCGCATCGTATGGGTTGCCACCGACTACCTGCTGGATGGGCTGTACAACTCCTATTCTTCCGGCGCGAACCTGGATCTGGCCATGAACAGCCTGTCCTGGATGATCGGCGAGAGCGACGCGGTCTCCATCCGTGCCAAATCCCTGGACTACAACTATCTGACCATCTCCTCCTCGGCCGCCACCTGGCTGAAGATCGTGATGATCGGCGTGATCCCGGTGGGCTTCCTGCTGCTGGGTATTGATGAAATTCTGCGCAGGAGGAAGAAACTATGAAGCGGACAAAACAGCTGACGATTCTGCTGCTGATTCTGGCGGTGCTCTGCCTGGCGATCGTGGTCGCCACCGGGGTGGAGCGCCACATGGACAGCATCTCCGCCACCAGCGAGGAGATCCTGGCCCTTTCGGCCGATGAGCTGACCGGCATCTCCTGGACAAACGGTGAAACCAGCCTGAACTTCACCCAGACCGACGGGGTCTGGCAGGATGCCTCCGACGGGGAGTTCCCGATCGACCAGGACAAGATGGCCGATCTGCTGGCGCACTTTGAAAGCGTGACCGCCAGCTTTATCATCGAGGACGTGGAAGACTTTACCCAGTACGGTCTGGCCAGCCCCACCGGCACGGTGACCCTGACCACCGCCGACGGGGAAACGGTGCTGGAACTGGGCGACTACTCCACCATGGACAGCAAGCGGTATGTGACCCTGGGCACCGGCACGGTCTACCTGATCGAGGACGACCCGGCGGAATATCTGGCCGAGGACCGGGATGAACTGATGCGTCAGGATACCATCCCCGACTACGACACCCTGGACAGCATCACGGTGGAGGGCGCGGCCAGCCTGGCGGTGGAATACCGCCCGGACGAGGAACTGACCTACACCGACCGCTATGACTATTATCTGAACCAGGACGGCAGCTTCCAGGCGCTGGACACCAGCAAGGTGACCGGCCTGATCAGCACCTTTGACGGGCTGGACCGGGCCAATTATGTAAGCTACACCGCCACCGACGAGGATCTGGCCCAGTGGGGGCTGGATGCGCCCGCCATTCAGTTCACCGTGACCTACACCGCCGACGATGCCCAGAGCAGCTTTGTGCTGGCCTTCGGGCAGGACGAGGACGGCAACGGCTATATGCGGATGGATGACTCCCCCATCGTGTATTCGGTGGACGAGGAATCCTACGAGGAGATCACCGCCACCGACTACGACGCCCTGCGCCCGGACGAGGTGCTGGCCCTGAATTGGGACGCGGTGACCAGCGTGGACTTTACCCTGGATGACACGGTGTACACCCTGACCCACTCCGGCGATACCTGGACCGTCAACGACACCGAGGTGGAGTTTGACGAGGTAAGCAGCGCGGTGGACGCGCTGGCGGTAAGCGAATTCAACAGCGAGGAACCTGCCAAAAAGCAGGAGATCACCTTTGCCGTACACCTGGACAACGAGACCTGGCCCACCCTGACGGTGGCGCTTTACCAGTACGACGGCGAAAGCTGTCTGGCTACCCTGGACGGCGAGACGCTGGGTCTGGTGGACCGCTCCCTGGCGGTGGATCTGACCGAAGCGGTCAACGCCATCACTCTGGGGCTGGAATAACAACGCTATCCCCTTTTCTCTTTTCTTCTTTTCTTTTCTAGAAGCAGCCGCCTGTGGACGCAGTTCCACGGGCGGCTGCCTCTGTCTGGGGCCCCCGGCGGATTTCCCCTTGCGGGCAGGGGCCGTGTCTGGTACACTGGGGGGTGAGGTGATAGCTATGGAATTCCGCCAGGAACCGGGCCGCATCTTCGCCACCGGCGAGGACGGCCGCCTGCTGGCCGAGGTGACCTTCCCGGAGCGGGAGGGCGCGGCCGAGATCGACCATACCTTTGTGGATCCCTCCCTGCGCGGGCAGGGGGTGGCCGGGCAGCTGCTGCAGGCCGCCGCCGACACCCTGCGGGCCCAGGGCCGCAAGGCGCGGCCCACCTGCTCCTACGCGGTGCGCTGGTTTGAGACCCATCCGGAGTACGCCGATCTGCTGGTATGAGAAAAAGCGGGCCTGCGGCAGCAGGCCCGCTTTGCTTTGAAAAAACAGAACCCGCCATTTACTTTTGTACGCATGCGGGGTACAATAAAACAGGAAAAAGACGGATTTGGCAAATGGCAGGGTATGTTTCTATCCCCTGTGTGCACGATAAGACGGACAGTTGCCGAAAAGGAGCGTTCCATGGACATTTTTGATATCATCGGGCCGGTGATGATCGGCCCTTCCAGCAGCCACACCGCGGGGGCGGTGCGGATCGGCCGGGTGGCCGCCGAGATTCTGGGCGAGCCGGTGCGCACCGCCCGGATCGGCCTGTGCGGCAGCTTTGCCCAGACCTACCGGGGCCACGGCACTGACAAGGCGCTGGTGGCGGGTATTCTGGGCTTTGCGCCGGACGACGCCCGCATCCGGGACAGCCTGACCCTGGCCCGGCAGGCGGGGCTGGATTTTTCCTTTGAGACCCGCAGCCTGGCGGGCGCCCATCCCAACACCGCCATTCTGGAGCTGTGGGGCAAAAGCGGCGCGTCCTGCCAGGTGCAGGGGGCCTCGGTGGGCGGCGGCAATATCCTGATCAGCCGCATCAACGAGATGGAAACCTGTGTCACCGGCCAGCGGGACACCCTGATCGTGCTGCACCGGGACGTGCCGGGCATGATCGCGGCGGTGACCGGCCGGGTGGCGGATTCCGGCGTGAACATCGGCAATTTCCGCCTGAGCCGTCCTCACAAGGGGGCGGAAGCGGTGATGACCATCGAAACCGACGGGGCGGTGGCGCCGGCGCTGCTGGACGAGCTGCGGGCGGTGCCGGGTATTCTGCGGATCGTGCCCATTCCCGCCAACAACGCCAACTGAGGAGGGCACAAGATGCTGGATTATACTTCCATTCACGAACTGGCGGTGCAGGCTGCCGCCCAAGGGGTGACCATCGGGCAGCTGGCCCTGGCCGATCAGGCCGCCCAGACCGAGACCGCCCCGGACATCCTGGTGCGCCGGATGCGCCGCAATCTGGAGGTCATGCAGGCGGCTGCCCGGGACGGCGCGGCCAAAGACCTGCGCTCCACCAGCGGGCTGACCGGCGGCGACGCCTGGAAGATGCGGGAATACCTGGCCCGGGGCGGGGCGCTCTGCGGCCCGGTGGGCGCACGGGCGATCGCCATTGCCCTGGCGGTGGCGGAATACAACGCGGCCATGGGCCGGATCGTGGCGGCCCCCACGGCGGGCAGCTGCGGCATCCTGCCCGGCGCGGTGCTGGCTTTGCTGGAGCAGGGCCTGGCCGACGAGGACGCGGCGGTGGACGGGCTGTTCTGCGCCGGGGCCATCGGCATGGTGATTGCGAACCAGGCCAGCATTGCCGGCGCGGAGGGCGGCTGCCAGGCCGAGTGCGGCAGCGCCAGCGCCATGGCGGCGGCGGCGCTGGTACAGATGCGGGGCGGCACCCCGGCCATGGCGGAACAGGCAGCGGCCATCGCCATCAAGAACCAGCTGGGGCTGGTGTGCGACCCGGTGGCGGGCCTGGTGGAGGTGCCCTGCATCAAGCGGAACGCGGGCGGCGTGACCAACGCCCTGACCGCCGCGGACATGGCCCTGGCCGGGATCGTGAGCGTGATTCCGGTGGATGAGGTGGTCAGCGCCATGCGGGAGGTGGGCGAAAGCCTGCCCTGCGCGCTGCGGGAGACCGCCCAGGGCGGCCTGGCCGCCACCCCCACCGGCAAGCGCATCCGGGAGCAGCTGTTCGGCAAGCAGAACTGAATAAAACGAAAAGCGGCGGGCCCGTTCTCCATCGGAGAACGGGCCCGCCGTTTATTTGTTTCTGCCGGAAAATCAGTAGCCGATGTTCATATCCACGCGGCCGCTGATGCCGTTGACCGTGCCGCTGGAGGAGTACTGCCAGATATCGTAGCGGTACTTGAAGTCCAGGGTGGTGCGGTACTGGGCGATCCAGATCTTGTACTTCTGGATGTTGGCAAAGTTCAGGTTGTAGTAGAACCAGTCGCGGTAGGAGTACACGCCCGCGGAGTAGCCCGCGCTCTGGATGGCGTTGCAGAAGGCCACCGCATTGGCGGTGCGCTGGGCAGCGCTGATGTTGTCGGCGCGGCCGGTGGCACCCGCCACCTTTTCGGTATCGAAGAAGATGGGGTAGCTGATGGGATAGCCCTTGCACAGGGACAGCACCATGGCGGCCTCATCCACCGCTTCCTGCTCGTTGATGGCCTGGCTGTAGAAGTACAGGCCCACCTTGATGCCGGCGGCGGTAGCGCCCTTGATGTTGTTCTTGAACTGGCTGTCCTCCACCAGGGCGCCGCTGCCGTAGCCGCGGTAACCCACACGGATGATGGCGAATTCCACGCCGTCCGCCTTGACCTTGTTCCAGTCGATCACGCCCTGATACTTGGACACGTCGATACCCTTGCGGTTGACGCCCATGGCGCCGTCCGCGCCAAAGGTGTACATCTCGCCCGCGATCACCTGCACGCCGGTTACCGGCTGATGGGTGGCGGGATCGTAGTAGTACTGTTTGCCGCCGATGGTCTGCCAGCCGGTATACTGGGTGGTGGTGCCCACCTGCACCTGGCTGGCGGTCAGCTTGAAGTTGCTGTTGGGAACCAGCGCATTGCTGGCGGTATCAAACACCACGATGGTCTCGTCCAGCACCGGGGTCGGGGTAGGCGCCGGGGTG
>NZ_NFLN01000034.1 GCF_002160955.1 Gemmiger sp. An120 | reverse complement strand
GGGGCCCGGGCAAGGCCCGGGGTGCCCGGAGGGCATTTATCCCACCCGCCGGAGCACCCGGGAGCGGCCCGCACGCACAGCCTTTTTACTCATTTCTTCCGAACTCGCAGAGCCTGAGGTTGGGGTTGTGCTCCATGGCCCAATCAATACTCCAGCTGTTGGTGAACAGCAGCAGCTTGTTGCCTTTCAGGTCCTCGATACGGCGGGTATCGCTGGTCAGGTCCAGGGTCTTGGGATCGGTCTCCGGGTCGGTGATCCAGCGGATCTGCTCATAGGGCAGGTTCTGCATCCGGATATCCACGTTGTACTCGTTCTTCAGCCGGTACTCCAGCACCTCGAACTGCAGCACGCCTACCACGCCCACGATGACCTCTTCCATACCGCCGCCCAGATCGCGGAAAATCTGGATCGCGCCCTCCTGGGCGATCTGCTCCATGCCTTTCACGAACTGCTTGCGCTTCATGGTGTCCACCTGGGTCACACGGGCGAAATGCTCCGGCGCAAAGGTGGGGATGCCCTCGAACTGCACCGTCTGCTTGCCGGTGCACAGGGTATCGCCGATGGAGAAGATACCCGGATCAAACAGGCCCACGATGTCGCCCGCATAGGCCTCGTCCACGGTGGCCCGGTCCTGGGCCATCAGCTGGGTGGACTGGGCCAGCTTGATCTTCTTGCCGCCCTGCACGTGGGTAACCTCCATGCCGCGCTCGAACTTGCCCGAGCAGATGCGCAGGAAGGCGATGCGGTCCCGGTGGGCCTTGTTCATGTTGGCCTGAATCTTGAAGATGAAACCGGAGAACTCGTCCCGGTAGGGGTCCACCGGGCCGTCCATGGCGTTGCGGGGCAGGGGAGAGGGGCTCAGCCGCAGGAAATCCCGCAGGAAGGGTTCCACGCCGAAGTTGGTCAGCGCCGACCCGAAGAATACCGGGCTCAGAGCGCCCCGCTGTACCGCTTCTTCGTCAAAATCCATGCCCGCGCCGTCCAGCAGTTCCACATCGTCGGCCAGCTGCGCGTGCAGCGGGGCGGTGATCAGCTCGTCCAGCTGCGGGTCGCCCAGGGTGGCTTCGATGGTGTCCACCATCCGCACGCCGTTGGCGCGGCCGTCGCCCTGGAACGCCAGGATATGCTTCGCCGCCCGGTCATACACGCCCTTGAACGCCTTGCCGCAACCGATGGGCCAGTTCATCGGGTAGGTCTGGATGCCCAGCACCGTCTCGATCTCTTCCATCAGCTCAAAGGGGTCCCGGGCTTCCCGGTCCATCTTGTTCACAAAGGTGAAGATGGGAATGTGACGCAGGGTGCAGACCTTGAACAGCTTGATGGTCTGGGCCTCCACGCCCTTGGCCGCGTCGATCACCATGACCGCCGCGTCCGCCGCCATCAGGGTGCGGTAGGTGTCTTCCGAGAAGTCCTGGTGGCCGGGGGTGTCCAGAATGTTCACGCAGCGGCCGTCGTATTCAAACTGTAGCACGCTGCTGGTTACCGAGATACCGCGCTGCTTCTCAATCTCCATCCAGTCGCTCACCGCGTGGCGGGCACTCTGCTTGCCCTTTACGCTGCCGGCCTGCTGGATCGCGCCGCCGTACAGCAGCAGCTTTTCGGTCAGGGTGGTCTTACCGGCGTCCGGGTGGCTGATGATGGCAAAGGTGCGCCGGCGCTGGATTTCTTCGCGCATGGATGGCATGTATTTCCCTCCTGTGTGGTGTAAAAACAGAAAAAAACGCCCGCGGCCTTGCGCCGCGGCGGAAAATAGGGCATAACCTTATATAGTATATACGGTTTTTTGGCTCTGCGCAAGGGTTTGCGCTGGATTGCTGATCTGGGGGAATCAACGATTCCCCCAGACCCCCGGAAATCATGGCCGAAACAATTCGGCCATGGGGAATGGTACAGAATTAAGGCCCACGCAAACCATTTTGGTTCGGCGCGGGCCTTGCTTTTGTTTTATCCCGAGGGCCGAGTATTCGGCCCTCTATTTCCGGGGTCTGGGGAGACGTTGTCTCCCCAGATCAGCCTTTACGTCGCAGCTGCTCCAGATACGCGGCCAGTTCGTCGATGTCCGTGTCCGAGAGGGCGTGGGTCTCGGCCAGGGCGGCCACCAGGTTGCGGGCGCTGCCGCCGAACATCCGGCCCAGCGCCGACCGGCTTTCCACCGGCAGGTATTCCTGCCGGGTCACCGCCGCGGCGTACAGATAGCCCTTGCCCTGCTTTTGGCGGCTCACAAACCCTTTGCTCTCCAGCCGGGCCAGCAGCGCCAGCAGGGTGGTGCTGGTCCAGCTTTTGCGGGCCAGCCGCTGTTCCAGCTGGGGCCGGGTCAGCGGTTCGCCGGCCGCCCACAGCTCCTTCATGATCTCCAGCTCCGCGTCCGGCAGCCGCTTGATGTTGTCGTTATTGCCCATAGTTCTCCCTGTCCTTTTGATTTCGATAGATCCAGTCCCAGGTTTCGCCCCAGTCCTGGCTGTACAGCACTATGTACGGCCGGTCTGTGCCCATATTCCAGGTGCTCAATGCGATGCTGCCCGGGGTATCTGGGTCGGGTATGTCCTCGGGCATGTCCGACACCCCCCGTCCAATCGCGCCGCAGGCGTGGGGCTTGTCCCAGGCCCCGCCCGGCAGGCTGGCCTCCAGCTCGCGCATATCCAGCCGCTGCCAGCTGCGGCCTCCGTCGGTGGTGCGCAGCACATTGAAATGTCCGTCATCGTACCCGTATTCAGGTGCGTGCGCACATAAAAAGCCCACGTTTTCGTTCAGAAAGGCAAAGGGCGTGCAAAGATTAAGCGTCATCGCCGCACCTTCCGCCAGGTCGGTGCCGTCGCCGCTGTACATCCGCTCCCAGCTGGCGCCGCCGTCAAGGGTGCGCAGCAGCAGAAACTCCTTCGAATCCGCATAGGCCCGGCCGTTTTCGTTCCGGTACTCATACTGGCCCCAGCAGGCCAGGAACCCCACTTCCGGGTTCACAAACTGATAGTGTACCGGGCTCACGGTGGACCGGCCTTCACCCAGTTCGGTCCAGCCGCTCACCTCCGCCTGCTCCGCCAGCCAATCGGACAGGTCCAGCGGGGTGGCGGTCCAGTGTTCGCCCCTGTCGGCTGTGTTCCAGAGAGTCAGAACTGACGAGCCCGTTACAGTTTCCGTATTCTCGCCGTAGAGATACTGGGCTATCCCGGCATACTGCCAGCCGGGGCTGGCGTAGCCTGTCCAACGGGCGATTTGCTCCGCCTCGTTCAAGGGCAGGGTATCCGTGATCTTGTCAAAGTGGTTTCCGCCGTTGTGCCCGTAATACACCGATGGCCAGACCGCCTGATCGCCTGCCAGGTCCGGCGTGGGTTCGGGGGTCGGCTCGGGCCGGGCGGTGGGGGGCGGGGTGCTGGCCGGCTGGCTGGCCGCCGGTTCGCCGCAGGCCACCAGCACACCCAGCGCGCAGCCCGCCAGGCAGACGAGCGCCAGCGCCGCCGCGCCCCGGCGTTTCGGGGCCGCGTCCCACAGGCGGGCCAGCCGGGTTTTCATCTCCCGTTTGGAGAACGCAAACCCGCCGGTCAGGGCCGGTACCCGGCCCCGGCCCGCCGCCCGCAGCAGCGCGCCGCCATAGGCCGCCCGGCAGTCTGTGCCCAGCGCCCGCAGGGCCGCCGCGTCGCAGGCGTATTCCATCTCCCGGGCGGCCCGGCGCAGGGTCAGCCGCACCAGCGGATTGTACCAGTGCAGCGCCCGCACCAGGGTGAACAACCCCTTGCGGGTCAGGTCGTGGCGGCGCAGATGGGCCAGTTCATGGGCCAGCACGCAGGATGCGTCTGCGCCGGGCTGTTCCCCCTCCGGCACCAGCAGCACCGGGCGGGAAAAACCGGTCACCAGCGGGCCGTCCACCGGGCCGGCCAGCACCCGCACATGGCGGCCCACCGGCTGGCGGGCCAGCGCTGCGTTCAGGGCGGTTTGCCAACTGTCCGGCGCGGGCAGGCTGCGCCGCAGGGTGTGACGCAGCCAGACCCCGTAACTCAGCCACTGCCAGGCAAGGCTGCCCGCCGCTCCGGTCAGCCAGACCAGCGCCAGCGCGTCCAGCGGGGCGGGCAGGACAGGAGAGGGGCCGGACTGCCCGGCGGCGCTTTGCCCGCCGGGGATGGCGGTTTCCCCGCCGGTCTGGGGCAGGGCCGGGTTTTGCGGCGGGAAAACCGGCTGCGCTTGGGCGGGGGACGCCTCCAGCAGCACGGCGGGCGGGGTCAGCCGCACCGGCGCGGAGGCCGCGGCGGGCAGCGCAAGGCGCAGCGGCAGCACCAGCAGAATGGCCAGCGCCAGCCAGGCCCGGCACAGCCAGGCCGGACCGTACCGCCGCCGCAGAACACGGGCCAGCGCCGCCAGGGCCAGCCCTGCCGCCCCCAGCAGCACTCCTTGCACCAGATAGGTCAGAAACAGAGTGCGCATACCGGTCGCCTCCTTAAATTTGACAAGTGTCGAATGCTTTCCAACTACATTCTACAACTGTCAAAGGAAGAAGTCAATACATTTCCCGGGAAAGGGGCGCTGTATCTGCCGTCATCGAAGTAAACGGCCCGAAACGAAAACCGGGCCGGCACGTGAACAGGATGCGCGCCGGCCCGGTTTTATTTTATATGGTTCGGAACAGGCAAATACGGTTACCGGTCCGTGCGGTTTTTTACAGACAGCACGCCGGCGCAGCAGGATACCGGCTCAAATTCCATTTGAGGAAAGTGCTCTTTCAGTTCGTCCCACACAAAGTAGATCTCGTCGTCATCCCATTCAGCGCCCGCCTGTGCTTTGCAGGCCTCCAGATCCGCGCGGGTTCTAAACGCAACATCTCCTATGTAGATACATCCGTCCTCTTTCAATAAAGGCAGCAGACTGTTCAGAAAACGCACCTTTTGCCGGTCGGAAAGATGATGCAGCGAATAGGTGGCAAGAATTGAATCATACCGGTTTCGGGTCAGTTCGCTCACCAGCCCCTGGGAAAAATCCCCCTGGAATAACGCTGCCTCCGGCATTTTCTTCTGTGCCAGCTCGATCATTTTGCGGGAAAAATCCTGCCCGTAAACAGTGCACCCATTTTCATAAAGTTTGGCGGTAAGGGTTGCCGTACCAAACCCGATGTCCAGTACAGTCTTTCCGGGATGGGTCAGTACACGATTGAAAATGATATTCAGAACCTCTTTATATCCCGCAAACGGATAGGTGCCTTCCTCGTCGGATACCCCCACACTGGCATCGTAATTATCTGCCCATAAATCAAACCCTTGGTTGTTCAGCATTGTTTCCTCCGATTTTTGCATAGTTCCCGGGGCCGGAGTATTCCGGCCCGATTTTTCTGGGGGTCTGGGGGATATGTTATATCCCCCAGATCAGCCCTTACCGCCGGGCCAGCCACTGTTCCCGGGTGAGCCGGTTCACGCGGCTGATCCGCTCCTGCCCCAGCACCTGCACCGGGTGGGCGTGGTGGAACACAAACCCCAGCTTTTCCTGCACCCGGCGGGACTTGTCGTTGCCCTCGTGGTAGCCGCACCAGACCGCCCGCATGTTCAGATCCTCGAACGCATGGCGCAGCAGCTCCGCCGCGGCCTCCGGCATGTAGCCCCGGCCCCAGTAGGGCTTGCCCAGCCAGTAGCCCAGCTCGCACTCGTCCGCCCGGTCGGTCACATCGGTGTTGCCCCGCAGCATCAGCTCCGCCGTGCCGATGGGCTTGTTGGTTTCCTTAATGCACAGAGCATAGCACTCCGGGCCGGACAGAATGCTCCGCAGCACCGCCCGGCTTTCCTCCAGGCTCTGATGGGGCGCCCAGCCGCAGGCCGGGCCCACGTCCGGGTCCCGGGAATAGAAATACAGATCGTTCACATCGGCTTCCTGCCAGGGACGCAGCAGCAGCCGTTCGGTGGTCAATAGCATGGGCTTGTCCTCCTTTTTCTATATAGTCATACAGGCAGGCGGCGCACCAGCACCGGCAGCGGCGCGCCGGGATGGCCCGGATGCGCCGTCACCGAAAACCGCGCCCGGTCCAGCCCGGTCAGCTGCGCCAGCACCGCCTGCTTTTCCTCCTCCTGAGGGCCGTAGCCCGGGCTGTACAGCACCGCCGTCAGCGCGCCGCCCGGCGCCAGCAGTTCCAGCGCCGCCGCCAGCGCCGTCCGGCTGCTGTGGGCCCGGCTCTGTACCCCGTGGTCCGCACCCGGCAGCCAGCCGAAGTTGAACATCACCCCGTCCGCCGGGGCAAAGCCCTCCCGGTCGGCCAGCCGGGCCAGGCCGGCGTGGTCGGCTTGCACCACCCGGTATCGGGCCGGATCGGCATACCCCGCCGCCGTCAGCCGCGCCCGGGTGGCCTGTACCGCCGCCGGCTGGATATCCAGCGCCAGCACCCGGCCCCCCAGCCCGGCCAGGAACACCGTATCGTGGCCGTTGCCGCAGGTGGCGTCGATGCAGACCGGCGCGGGCTTGTCCGCCAGGGCTTCGGCCAGCGCCCGCTGGGCCCACACCACCCCGTCGCTGACCGGGGCGGGGCGCCGCCACAGCCCGTCCGGCTGGGGGGCAAAGCCCAGCCGGCGGAAAAACCCCGCCGCATCGCCCGGCGCCGCCACCGCCGCCGGATGGCCGGGCTGCCGCAGCACCGCCCGCAGCAGGTACCGGCCGTAGCCCTTGCCCTGCCACGGGGGCAGGATGTACAGCCCGGTCAGCACCCCGGCCTCGGCCCGGGCCCCGCCGATGAGCGCACCGTCCTTTTCCAGCGCCCAGACCGCCCGCCCCGGGGCGGAGGCCCAGGCTTCCGGACAGGCCTCGCCGCCCACAGCACGGGCTTCGCCCGCGGCCAGAAGGGCCGATTGTTCCCGGTCCGGCACCAAAAGCTGCATTCTCCGTTGCCCCTTTCGCATAAATGTGGTATCGTATGTGTGTCTATTATACCAGCCATGGCCCCGGTTTCACATCTTTTTCACCCGGAAAGGATGGGTTTTTCACAATTTACGGGTATACTGAGGGCACAGGTTAAGAGAAAAGCCCCCGATTGGGGGCAGCCGATAGAAAGAAAGGAAGATCCGTATGGAAAACAAATGGGAGTATGATTATTCTTCTCTGTATACCTCCGGCGGCGGCACCCCCCCGCAGGAACCCTCTGTACAGCCCGCCTTTACCCCCGCGCCGGATCAGCCCCCGGTGCAGGATATGAAGCCCGCCAAGAAAAAGCGGGGCATTGCCCGGCGCATCCTGACCGGCGCGCTGGCGCTGGTAGTGGCCGCGGGCGTGGGCTTCGGCGGCGGCTGGGCCGGGTACATGACCGCCAGCCAGGTCGCGGGCGCGGACAGCAGCTCCAGCGGCGTGGTGCTGGGCGGCAGCCATTCCACGGTGGAACCCGCCGGTGACAGCGGCGCGTCGGCCCTGAGCAAGGTGGACGTGTCCAGCCTGGTGGAGCCCAGCGTGGTGGTCATCACCACCGAGCAGGTGGTCATGAGCGGCGGCTTCTTCGGCCAGTACGTGGAGAGCGGCGCCGGCAGCGGCGTGGTCATGACCCAGGACGGCTACATCATCACCAACAACCACGTGGTGGAAGGCGCCAGCAGCATCAAGGTGACCCTGTATGACGGCACCGAGTACACCGCCACCCTGGTGGGCGCGGACTCCCAGACCGACATCGCGGTGATCAAGGTGGAGGCCGAGGGCCTGGTGCCCGCGGTGCTGGGCGACAGCGATACCCTGGCCGTGGGCCAGGAAGTGCTGGCTGTGGGCAACCCGCTGGGTACCCTGGGCGGCACCGTGACCAACGGCATCGTCTCGGCGCTGAACCGCAGCATCAACGTGGAAGGCCAGACCATGACCCTGATCCAGCACAGCGCCCAGGTCAGCCCCGGCAACAGCGGCGGCGGCCTGTTCAACATGAACGGCGAGCTGGTGGGCATCGTGAACGCCAAGTCCGGCGACAGTGAGGCCGAGGGCATCGGCTTTGCCATCCCGGTGAACACCGCCAAAGAGGTGGCCCAGGAACTGATCAGCAACGGCTATGTGACCGGCCGGCCCGCCCTGGGCGTGAGCGTCATCAGCGGTGACACCGCCATGCAGTACTTCGGCACCAGCGGCGTGTACATCGTGGAGGTCGTGGAAGGCGGCGGCGCCGCCAATGCGGGCCTGCAGTACGGCGACCGCATCGTCAGCATGGACGGCACCCTGGTGGAGACCACCGACGAACTGACCGACGCGCTGAGCGCCTACTCCGCCGGGGACACGGTGGAACTGCAGGTAGCCCGCAAGGGCCAGCTGTTCACCGTGCAGGTGACCCTGGGCGAGAAGAGCGCCGGCTAAAAAAGCTTGACCTTTCCCCGCGGGGGAGGTATACTGACAACATGAACAAGGACGTTCCTGCCCGAACCGGGCGGGCAACGTCCTTGTTTTTCTTTTAACCAGTTTTGATGATCATTTCGACGGTTTTGCCCGGATGGGCATGGGCAATGTGCACAAAAAATATCGTCAGGGGGGATAAGAAAGATACCCCTTTCCGATGCTGGGCAGAATTGCTATAATGGAATCAACAAAGGCCCCCGTTTTGGGGCATAAAATCCAAAAAGGAGTGGATCAACGCGTGAAAGCAAAGAAAAAGAGCGTGGTCGACCGCATCCCCAATTGGGCATGGCTGTTGATCTCGCTGGCGGTGGCCCTGCTGGTCTGGACCGCCTTGTCCTTCGGCGAAAAGACCGGTCGGTCCTTCTGCCATCCCTGGGAGATACCCGGGCTTTTCGTAACCGTCGCTTTTGAACGCGGCATCCTGCTGAGCGATATCGCCAGCAGCCTGCTCACGGTAGTGGCGGGTTATCTGATCGGTTTTGTCATTGCGCTGCCTCTGGCCATCCTGATGGCCTGGTACCGGCCGGTTCGCTACGTTGTGCAGCCCTGGATCCAGTTCATCCGGAACATCCCGCCCCTGGCCTACGTGCCCCTGATCGTGCTGATGCTGGGCGTCGGCCGGCAGCCCCAGATCACCGTTATTACCATCTCCACCACCCTGATCATGAGCATCACCATCTACCAGGGCGTGGTCAACATCGACGAGACCCTCATCAAGGCCGCCCGGGTGCTGGGCGCCAAGGATAAGGACGTGTTCATCCGGGTCATCGCCCCGGCCAGCCTGCCCTTCATCCTCACCGCCGCCCGTCTGGGCGCCTCCACCGCCCTGACCACCCTGATCGCCGCCGAATCCGTGGGCAGCGGCCTGGGCCTGGGCATGCGCATCCGGGCTTTCAACTCCAACTATGAGCCCGGCCCCATGCTGCTGTACATCATCATCATCGGCATCATCGGCCTCATCATCGAGAAACTCATCAAATTTGTGGAAAGGAAGCTGACAGGATGGCAGGAGAAGCGAGAGATCTGAAGACCGATACCCGCCCGGTGAAGGTCAAGATCGAGAACGTTGTCAAGAAGTTTGACGGCCGCAACGGCGAGATGATCGCTTTGAACGGCGTCAGCCTGGATATTCACGAGAACGAGTTCATCACGGTGGTGGGCCCCTCCGGCTGCGGCAAGTCCACCCTGCTCAACATCATCGCGGGCCTGCTGCCCGCCACCAGCGGCCGGGTGCTGTGCAACGGGCATGAGGTTACCGGCGTGGGCACCGAGCGCGGCGTTGTGTTCCAGCAGTACGCGCTGTTCCCCTGGCTGACCGTGCAGAAGAACGTGGAATTTGCCCTGAATATGCGGGGCATCAAGGGCAAGCAGGCCCAGGAAGAGGCCATGCAGTACCTGGAGATGGTGGAGCTGGGCAAGTTCGCCAACCACTATCCCAAGGAGCTGTCCGGCGGCATGAAACAGCGCGTGGCCATCGCCCGCGCCTACGCCGCCGACCCGGAGGTGCTGCTGATGGACGAACCCTTCGGCGCGCTGGACGCCCAGACACGTACCCAGCTGCAGACCGAGCTGCTGGAGACCTGGGAGAAAAAACAGAAAACCTGCTTCTTCATCACCCACGACGTGGACGAAGCCATCGTGCTGGGCCAGCGCTGCATTATCATGAGCGCCCGCCCCGGCCGCATCAAGGATATCGTGGACATCGACATCCCGTATCCCCGCGACCAGGAGACCAAGCTCAGCCCCCGGTTCATGGAACTGAAGAACCACATCTGGGGCGAAGTTTACAAGGAGTACCTGGAGGTGCGCAAGTAAGCGCATACCCGCAACCGAACCTGACGGCGCGGCGCGCCGTGCAGATACGAGAGTGAAATCAACAACACATTAAAAGGAGGAAACCAACCATGAAAAAGATCCTTGCTCTGGTGCTGGTTCTGGCCCTGGCGCTGACCCTGGCTGCCTGCGGCGGCAATGGCGCTTCCAGCAGCACCCCCGCGGCCGGCGGCTCTTCCGCGGCCGGCAGCAGCACCCCCGCTTCCGAGCCCGCCGGTGAGATGGATGTGGTGAATGTGGCCTACATGGCCAACTACGCCAGCCTGGTCGAGGTCTGCACCGCCATGGAGAAGGGCTACTTCGCCGACGAGAACATCGAGGTCAAGCTGACCGCCTTCCAGGACGGCCCCACCATCATCGCCGCCATGGAGTCCGGCTCCATCGACATCGGCTACATCGGCTCCGGCGCCCACAAGCTGGCCATCAACGGCCAGTGCAAGATCTTCTGCTTCGCCCATGTGGGCAACGGCGACGCCGTGATGGGCCTGAAGAGCAAGGGCGTGGAGACCGCCGCCGATCTGAAGGGCAAGACCATCGGCTACGCCCCCGGCACCTCCTCCGAGACCATCCTGAAGCAGGTGCTGGCGGACGCCGGCCTGTCTGAGAGCGACGTGAACCTGATGAGCATGGACGCCGACGGCATCGTGACCGCCATGATCGGCGACAGCCTGGACGCGGCCGCCCTGTGGAGCCCCTCCACCCTGAAGGTGGAAGAGGAGCTGGGCGGCGACGTGGTCACCCTGGCCGACAACCTGACCTACGCCGACCAGGCCGCCTCCATCAGCAGCTGGATCGTGATGCCCAGCTACGCCGAGGCCAACCATGACCTGCTGGTGCGGTTCACCCGCGCCCTCTACAAGGCCAAGGACTACCGCGCCGACATGAGCAACGCCGACGAGATCAGCGGCTACATCGCCACCCTGACCGGCCTGGATAAGGACACCGTCTACGCCCAGCGCGGCGACGCCGAGTGGCTGACCAGCGAGGAGATGCTGGCCCAGATCGAGGACGGCACCCTGGCCGCCATGTACCAGACCCAGCAGAACGGCTTCATCGCCACCGGCGACGTGGCGGCGGAAGTGCCCCTGGAGGACTACATCCTGTGGGATGTGATGGAGGAGGCTGGCGCCTGATCGGCCCGTCCCTCAACAAAAAACGGATCCCTTGTTGATCCGCCCCGGGCGGGGGGCGGAAAGGCCCCCCGCCCGTTTTTTTCGGCCCTATGGTTTGCCGGAGCAAAGTGTGTTACAATAGAGAAAATGCGCTGGAAAAGAAAGGAGGCCGCCCCCATGCCCCTGCTCCTGGTCACCCTGCTGTTCCTCGCCTCGGTGGTGCTGCTGGTGGTGCGCCGCGGCCGGGAGGAGCTGCTGGTCTGCGCCATGTTCGGCAGCCTGGTGATCTACTGGCTGGGCATCCTGATGTTCATCGCCAAGCGGGGCGGCACCGGCGGCGTGCTGGAGGCGCTGCTCTTCGTCTGCGCCCCCCTCAAGAACGCGCTGCGGGGGGCCAGCCTCACCCTGGAGGCCCAGGGCTTCATCGTGGCGGTGGGCCGGTATCTCTTCCCGCCGCTGCTGCTCACCCTGGCGGTGCGCAACTCCATGAACCCGGGCATGGGCCCGGTGCGGGGCCGGGTGCTGGCCCTCTGGCCGCTGCCCCTGCTCACCCTGATCATCTACGAGCCCGCTGTCTTTTACGCCCTGGCCGGCGGCCGGCCGGAGGTGCAGTGGTTCCTGGTAAATTTCAGCCGCATCTGGGTGCTGTGTTATGTGGCCGCGGCGGTGGCGCTGCTGCTGTATGAAGCGTTCAGCATCACCATGCGCATCTGCCGCCAGCAGTATATTCCCCAGTGCGCCATGCTGGTGAGCATGGCTGTGCTCTATGCCCTCTACTGCCCCCAGGACCCCGCCCAGATCTACCTGTTCTACCGGAGCGACTATATGTGGTATCTGGGGCTGTGGTACCTGCAGCCCCGGCTCTCGCCGCTGCTCTATTCGCTGGTGTTCGCCGCCAGCGCCGTCTCCGGTGCGGTGGGGCTGTGGACCATGTTCCGTTACGCCCAGCTGCGCATCTCGGAAAATATGGACGAGGTCAGCCTGCGCCGCCGGTTCGACGCGGCCAGCATGGGGGCCAGCGTCTTCGCCCACAGCATCAAGAACCAGCTGCTGGCCAACCGGGTGGTGTTCAAGCGGCTGGACGCCGCCCTGGCCCAGCCCCAGCCGGATATGGCCAAGGTGCAGGGCTATGTGGACGCACTGAAAGAAACCAACGAAAATCTGCTGATCCGGGTAGGAGAGCTGTACCAGAGCGTCAAGAGCAGCACCATCACCCTGGTGCCGGTGACCCTGGGCGAACTGGCCGCCGACGCGGTGGACCGGATGCACCGCAAACACCCGGACGCGGCGGTGGAGATCACGGTGGACGAGGGCTGCCGGGTGCTGGCCGACCGCTCCCATCTGGCGGCGGCGCTGAGCAACCTGCTGTCCAACGGGTGGGAGGCCACCCTGGCCGCCGGCCGCACCGACCCGGTGCAGCTGATCAGCCACACCGAACGGCTGAACATCGTGCTGGAGGTGCGGGACGCGGGCTGCGGCATCTCCCGCGCCGAGACAAAGCGAATCTTCGAGCCCTTTTATTCCAGCAAGAACTCCAACTACAACTGGGGCATGGGGCTGTATTATGTGCGCTCCATCGTGCGCAGCCATCTGGGCAGCGTGCGGGTGGAGAGCGAGCGGGGCAAGGGTACCCGGTTCTTTGTGATCCTGCCCCGGTTTGAGCACGGCAAACGAAAGGAGAAACGCCCATGAGCATCCGAATCCTGGTAGCCGATGACTTTGAACTGCTGCGGGAGGACATGTGCGAGGTTCTCAGCCTGCAGCCGGATTTTCAGGTGGTGGGCAGCGCCGGCAGCGGCGCCGAGGCGGTGGAGCTGGCCGCCCGGGTGCCCTACGACATCCTGCTCATGGACATTGAGATGGAACAGGTGAACGCCGGCATCCTGGCCGCCGAAAAGATACGGGACGCCGACCCGGACGCGAAGATCATCTTCCTCACCGCCCACGAGACCGAAAACATGATCACCGTGGCCATGGCCACCGGCGCGGTGGACTATGTGGTCAAGGGCGGCAAGGACGAGGATCTGTTCCGCCATATCCGGCTGGCCTACGAGGGCCGCCCCATGCTGGACCCGGATATCCAGGGCATCGTGATGAAGGAGTACAGCCGCCTGCGCCGCAGCGAATCCAACCTGTTGTTCTTCATCAACAACATTTCCCGGCTGACCCCCACCGAGCGGGAGCTGGTGCGGTGCCTGTTACAGGATATGTCGGTCAAGGATATCGCCGCCCAGCGCTGTGTGGAGCCGGGCACCGTCAAGGCCCAGATCAAGAGCCTGCGGGCCAAGTTCGGCTGTTCCCGCACCCACGAGATCGTGGATATGATCCGGGGACTGAACATCAGCCACCTGTTCTGAATTTCCGTCTAGGAGGTACGCATCATGCCCGACAAAACCGATTGGGAAGCGCTGATGGACGGGGCCTTTGGCCGCCGCAGCCGTCCCACCGCTGAAACCAGCGCCCGCCGCGACGCCGAACAGGCCCGGCGGGAACTGGAAGAGCTGATGGCCCGGCAGCCCGCCGCCCCCGCCGCGCTGCAGAAAAACGCCGCCCGGCTGGCCGACGCGGCCGCCGACCAGGCCGAGCAGATCCGCCGCCTGGGCGGGGAGATGACCGAGAACCTGCGCCGGGACGGTCTGCTGCCCCAGGAAAAGCCCGCCCCCGCCGCCCCGGACACCGCCTTTGCCGGGCTGGCCGAGCAGCTGGAACAGACAGTGATCGGCCAGCCGGATTTTGTGCGGGCGCTGGTGCGGGCGTTCCGCCGTCCCTTTGTGCTGGGCTACGCCCCCGGCGGGGCCCGCAACACCATCCTGATCTGGGGCGGGGAGGGCACCGGGCGGCATTTTGCCCTGCAAACGCTGGCCGGTCTGCTGGCGGAAAAAGGGGTGCTGGACAGTGCCAACCTGGCCACGATGGACCTGGCCCGCTATCCCGGCCCCGGGCAGGAAAAGCTGTTTTTGCAGGATCTGTACGCGGCCCTCACCGCGCCGGGGCAGATTCTGGTTTTTGACCATTACGAGGAGTGCCACCCGGGTTTTCTGAACCTGCTGGCGGGCCTGGTGCAGGAGGGCAAAGCCCCGCTGGCCAGCCGCTATGTGGTGCAGAAAGGCATGCTGGTGGACGCGGGCACCGCCCTGGTGCCGGGGGCGGTGGGGGAGCTCACCGCCCGGGACAAGTATCTGGTATTTTTCAGCCATAAAGGCCCGGACGCGATGGCCGAGCGGTTTGGCGGGCCCTTTGCCGCCGCCCTGGGGGACGTGTGCGCCACCGCGCCCTTTACCCCGGAGAGCCTGCGGGTGCTGGCGGCGGGCCAGCTGAACCGGACGGTGCGCCGGGCAAAAGAGCGGCTGGGGGTGACCCTGATCATGACCGAAGAGGTGCGGGACCTGGCGGCCGGTATGGCCGACGTGGCCCGGGGCGCGGAACCGATCGTGGCTTTCTGCGACCGGGTGTACAAGGCGGTGGGCCAGTACCTGCTGGAGCGGGAGCCTCAGCCCGGGCTGACGGTGGCGCTGTCGGTGCAGGAGGGGCAGCTGCTGGCGGCCTTTGGCGCCGACGAGGCCCGGCCCCTGCTGGCCGAGGTGGACGAATCCGCCGGGGCGCTGGCCCGGGTGGAGGCGGAATTGGATAAAATCGTGGGTCTGGAGGAGGTCAAGACCTATGTGCGGGGGCTGGCCGACCATGTGCGGGTGCAGCGCCGCCGCAAGGCCCAGGGCCTGCCCGCGGGCAGCCTGACCATGCACATGATCTTTACCGGCAACCCGGGCACCGGCAAAACCACCATTGCCCGGCTGATAAGCCAGTATCTGAAAGCGGTGGGCGCGCTGCGGGGCGGCCAGCTGGTGGAGGTGAGCCGGGCCGATCTGGTGGGCCGGTACGTGGGCCACACCGCCCCCCTGACCGAGCAGGTGATCCGCAGCGCCCTGGGCGGCGTGCTGTTTATTGACGAGGCCTACAGCCTGTACCGGGGTAAGGAGGACAGCTTCGGCCTGGAGGCCATCGACACGCTGGTCAAGGGCATGGAAGATCACCGGGACGAGCTGGTGGTGGTGCTGGCGGGCTACAGCCGGGAGATGGCCCAGTTCCTGACCGCCAACTCCGGTCTGGCCAGCCGGTTTGCCCAGACCATCGAGTTCCCGGATTACACCGCCGAGGAACTGCTGAAAATTACGGAGTTGCAGGCCGCCGGCCGGGGTTACGTGCTGGACGAGGGCTGCAAGGCCCCGCTGCTGGCCTATTATGCCCGCCGCCAGGCCGAGAACGCGGCCAAGGCGGGCAACGGGCGCATGGCCCGCAATACCCTGGAGCAGGCCATCCTGAACCAGAGCCGCCGCCTGGTGGCCGACCCGGACGCGCCGCTGGACCGGCTGCTGATCGGGGATTTTGAGCTGGAGGAATAAGAGGCCGATATGGGGGGAATCCATGATTCCCCCCCATTCCCCCCCAAAATCAGCGGGCCGGAACAATCCGGCCCGTACATGGGAACTATATAAGGAGGCGCGGCGGATGGCAAAACTGGAACAGACCTTGAACGGGGATTTTGACGAGATTCTGAAAAAGATCGAAAGCGGTGTGCTGAACGGCAGCATGTCCGCCTCGCTGGAGGATTCCAGCGATTTTACCGGCGCCGGGGCCCGATGCAGCGTGCGGGTGTTCGAGCGGTACAGCTACGCGGGCGGCAACCGGGTCAGCATGAACGTGACCCTGTTCCAGGCGGGGGACGGGCCGGTGCAGCTGTCGGCCATCACCGCCGGGGGCAGCCAGGCTGTGTTCTTCAAGATCAACACCTGGGGCGAGGAAAGTTTTCTGGATACGCTGCGGGCGCTGCTGTGAATCCGGCAGGACACAAAAACAAAAGCCGAAGGGGAAATCCCTTCGGCTTTGTTTGTTTCAGTTCACGTAAGCGCTCAGGCCTGGGCCTTGTTGGCGCGCTTGGCCATGCGGCTGATCTTGCGGGCCGCGGTGTTCTTGCGCAGCACACCCTTGCTCTTGGCCTTGTCGATCGCGGAAACCGCGGCGCGGATCGCGGCGTCACGGTTCTCGGCGCCGGCCTCGATGGCAGCGTTTGCCTGCTTGGTGACTGTTTTCAGGTTAGACTTAATCGCCTTGTTGTGCAGGGCTTCCTTCTTCGCCTGGACGACCCGGTCCTTCTGCGATTTAATGTTAGGCATTCGTACCACCTCCTTATTCCCCATAACAGTGCATCTTATAATACCACAACGGGCGGGATTCCGCAAGGGTTTTTCCGAAATTTCCGCGAAAAATTTCCACGAAAATGCCGGCAGAGAGCCGAGTTTTCCACAAAGCGTTGGTGAATTGTTGAAAACTTGACCGAGCGAGGAAATATTTTCCGGAAATGGGAATGAAACCGTCCGGCCCGGCCCAGACTGAAAGGCAGGAAAGGCAGGGGAATCACATGGCAATCTATACGGATATTGCGCCGGAGATCTATCCGCCGGGCCGGGGCCGGGTGCCGGAGGGGGTGCGGTGCACGGTGCATCAGGCGGGGGCGTGCCGCATCACCCGGGTGCGGATCGAGCGGGACGGGCTGGCGCGGCCCGCGGGCCATTATGTAACGGTGGAGACGCCCCGCACGGCGGCGCTGGATGATCAGGACGAAAAGCTGACGGCGCTGCTGGCGCGGGAGGTGGCGGAAATGCTGCCGCCGGGGCCGGTGCTGGTGGTGGGGGTCGGGAACCGGCGGGTGACGGCGGACGCGCTGGGGCCCCGGGTGGCGGGGCAGGTACTGGTGACCCGGGGGCTGGAAACGGTGGCCGCGCCGCTGGGGCTGCGCACGGTGGCCAGCATCGCGCCGGGGCCGGGCGGGGTCACGGGGCTGGCGCTGGCGGGCATCGTGGCGGCGCTGGTGAAGGAGATGGACGCGGCGGCGGTACTGGCGGTGGACAGCCTGGCCTGTGCCGGGCCGGAGCGGCTGGGGCGCAGTGTGCAGCTGGCCGACGCGGGCCTGCGGCCCGCCGGGGATACCGCCCGAAGCCTGACCCGGGACACGGTAGGGGTGCCGGTGGTGGCGCTGGGGATCCCCACCATGATGGACGCGGGGGCGGTGTGTTCCGTGCCCGGCCTGGTGGTCACGCCCCGGGATCTGGACGGCCTGGTGCGCCGGGGCTCCCACCTGCTGGCCCGCGCCGTCAACCGCGCGCTCCAGCCCCGCCTGACCCCCGCCGAACTGGGCCGTCTGGTGAGCTGATAAAAGCCAATATGGGGGGATAGAACCTATCCCCCCATACCCCCCGGAAATCGGGGCCAGAATACTCTGGCCCCAGGGATTTTATATAAAAACAAAGCCCGCGCGGACGGAAATAGTCCGGCGCGGACCATATTTATTTTTATCCCTATGGCCGGAGTATTCCGGCCATGTTTTCCGGGGTCTGGGGGCCGGGTCTGCGAAGCAGCCAAAGCCCCGGTGGGGCTTTGGACCGGCAGGGCGGTCGGCGCAGCCGGGCGGGCGCATTCTTGTTGCGCCCGCAGCCCTCGTTGTCCCCCCAGATTGGCAAACAGGCATAGACCCGCCCCGGGCTGCATACCTTGAAAGTATGCGCTGGGAAAGGAGGCGGGCGAATGGGCCGATGGGGTGTACGATTGGCGGCGGCGGGGCTTATGGCGGTCACCGCCTGGTGCGGCGTCACGGTGGACGCGCTGCCCCGTCTGGCGGGCTGGGCGGTGGCGCTGGGCAGCTGGGGCCGCAACCCCGCCGCCGCCATGGCCGCCGTGCAGCAGCTGGCCGAGGAAAGCGCGGCGTCTGTAGAATCGTCCGCGCCGGAATCCTCCCCCTCGCCGGAACCCCAGCCCTCCGCCGCGCCCACGCCGGAGGCTTCGCCGCCCCGGCCCCCAGCCCCCGGAAAACATG
>NZ_NFLN01000033.1 GCF_002160955.1 Gemmiger sp. An120 | reverse complement strand
CCGAACACAGTAGTTAAGCTCTGTCGTGCCGAAGATAGTTGGTTGGAGACGACCCGCAAAAATAGGTAGGCGCCGGCTTTCTCTTTTACCCAAAAACGGGCCGCACACAGCGGCGGCCCCATATGCGCTTCTAGCTCAGTTGGTAGAGCAGCTGACTCTTAATCAGCGGGCCCAGGGTTCGAGTCCCTGGAAGCGCACCAAAAGCAAAGGGTCACCCATTTGGGTGGCCCTTTGCTTTTGGTATGTTTGCCTGGGGCCCGTACTCCATCGGACCGCTGAAGCGGGTCCTGGGTGCCCCGGAGGCGAGCGCCGCCAGTGGCGGATGCAGCGAGCCGGAGCGGGCTGGGCAGCGGCGCAGAGCGATGCGAGCGCGTGGTAACGCGCGATGTCAGCGCGACACGCCGCAACCGGATGAGTCCCTGGAAGTGCACCAAAAAGAGCCAACAACGTAAGTTGCTGGCTCTTTTCTTTTGTTGTCACTGTGTATAACAGGGAAGATGGACTGTTGCCAATTATGTCAGTCCTTTTTCTTTTTCCAGTATTCCAACACTTGAATGGTCAGAGAAACGGAAGCGTATATCGTGCCACCAATGAGGGAGAGCAATAAAAGCAATTGCTTAACGAAGAATATCGGGACCAACTAGAAGAAATTGAGGACAGCACAGAATATGACCGCCAGGAGATCGAGTCAAACGATGGCAGTTATGCTATCGCGTGGCAGGATGTTCTGGCGGTCTTTGCTTCTCAAACGGCGGGCGATGCCAACGGTGCCGCTGTTGCCTACCTGGATGCGGATAATGTGGATCGTCTGCGCACGGTGCTGTGGGATATGAATGAATTGGACTGGCGTACCGAAACACAAACCAGTGAGGTGGAGCAAACCAATGAGGAGGGCGAATCGGAAACCGTGATGATTACAGAAACAGTGTTGATCATCGAACTGACCCACCACACCCCGGAGAAAATGCGGGAAACCTATCGCTTCACAGACAGACAGAACGAATATCTGACACTGCTTTCCGATGAAGATAACGCAACTCTTTGGGGGGGACTGCTGGGTGGTTTTGTGCAGGGAAGTGGGGATGTCATGACGCCCGGTATGGATACAGTTTTCGCGGATGGCGTTCTGCAATGGCCGTTACCGATTGCGGGTACGATTACTTCGCCGCAAGGCTATCGTACCGATCCTATCACAGGAGAAATCAGCTACCATAGCGGTACTGATATCGCAGCCCCGGAAGGTACACCTATCCTTGCTGCCGCAGATGGCACCGTGACCATTGCCAACGCCACTGATAGTTGGGGTGGAAGCTACGGGTACTATGTCAAGATCGACCATGGCAGCGGACTCACGACCTTGTATGCCCATTGCTCCAGTATCTGTGTTACAGCGGGGCAGCAGGTGAAATCCGGACAGGTCATAGCATATGTGGGGCAAACTGGGAGGGCGACAGGGCCGCATTTGCATTTTGAGATCCAAGGGGGCGCAAATGTGAATTGGTTATTGGGATATAAATGGGAGAAAAGTATTGGAAAGTATATTTGATACAAAAAACTCGCACCGCTACAAAGTCGGGCGAGATTTTATATGCGCCGAAAACAGCTTCCAGCAAGGGTCTGACATAATGTATCTGTCTTTTTGTGTTTTACGGGTGCTCTTTTGGAGCTGCAGTAGATTGACGAAGGATTAATTGGGCATGGAGCAGCAGGGTGCTGATGGGCACCCCGGCCAACAGGCTGGAAAGAGCGTAAAAGCCGCTTTTGCCCAGCTGGGTGCGGTCCTGGCGGATGGTGGTCAGCGGTGGCATGGTGTAGGAACACAGGGGCAGGTCGTCAAAGCCGATGATGCTCAGATCCTGGGGGATGCGGATGCCCAGTTCCAGGCAGTGGAGCATCACCGTATGGGCCAGCAGGTCATGGCTGCACAGAATGGCCGTTACATTCTGCTTGAGCAGGGTAGGCAGATGCTTTTGCAGGCATTCCGAGAAGAAATAATCGCTGCCCGCCAGGTGAGGGTCATCCGGCAGATCGTTTTTGCGCAGCGCGTGGAAAAAGGCGCTGTACCGGGCCTGGTTTACATAAGAACCCAGCCCGCCGCTGAGATAGCCGATGCGGGTGTGCCCCAGGCTGCGCAGGTGGGCCACCGCCAGGTCCATGCCCTCGGCGTTGTCAACACCCATATAACAAGTGTAGGGGTTGGCTTTGATGTAGTTGTCCAGCAACACGGCGGGGGTGTGGGCAGTCTGTAGGTCGTGCAGCCATACGTCCGAAAGGGACAATCCCAGGAACAACGCTCCGGCATAGTTGTGTTTGAGCATATACTCGTCGTAGCGGGTGCGCTTCTGGGTTTTGTCGTCCAGAGGGACCACCTCCACCAGATACCCAGAAGGCTCCGCCGCTTTGCGGAATCCTACCACAATATCGTAGCCGAAATCGTTGGGCTCTTGGCAGGACATGTTCTCGATAAAGATGCAAAGGGTCTTGGCGTCCCGCTTGTGGAGGGTGCGGGAATAACCCATCTCCACAGCGGTCTCCAAGATGGATTTTCGCAATGTTTCGCTAACGTCTGTCGCACCGTTCAATGCCTTGGAGACCGTCCCTTTGGAAACATTTAATTTTTCCGCGATATCTTGAATGGTGACCATACATATTCTCCGCTGTTACTCTGTTTTTTATCTGTATTATACCCTCAATTCGGGCAAAAGGCAATCACCAGTAGCGGAAAGGTTCGTAAGGTGGTTTCGCATTGTTTCGCTGTGCTGTGAAAAAGCACAATTTACCCTTTGCTTGGTTGTGAAGAAAGCAGAAAAAACTGCGGTTTTTCTGGAAAGTCTTGATTCTGATGGGGGAGGAGTGTATAGTGAATGTAGCGAAACAAAACGAAACAATGAGGAGTAAGCATGCACAAGAAATCGTTACGACTTGCCGCGGGCCTGTGTGCGGCGGGACTTTTGCTGGCAGGCTGTGGTCCTGTGTCCGGCGATAGCGGCGCTGAAAAGATTCGTCTGATGGTATGGTCCCCGTCGGAGGACCAGTCCAAAGACAGCGGCCAGTGGCTGCAGACCTGCTGCGAGAACTTTGCAGCCCTGCACCCGGAGTGGGACATCACCTTTGTGTATGGTGTGTCGGACGAAGCTTCGGCGGCGGGGGCGGTAGCTCAGGACCCCGAGGCCAGCGCCGACGTATTCATGTACGCCAATGACACCCTGACCATTATGACCGATGCCAACGCCCTGGCCAAGTTCGGCGGCATCTATGCCGAGGAACTGCAGGCCACCAACAGCGAAACGCTGCTGGACTCCCTGACGCTGGACGGCAACATCTACGGTGTGCCGTTCACCACCAATACCTGGTACATGTACTATGACAAGAGCGTCTTTACCGAGGAGGACGTGAAAAGCCTGGACACTATGCTGGAAAAAGGCGTGGTCAGCTTCCCCTTCGTGAACTCCTGGTACCTGCCGGCGTTCTACTTCGGCAACGGCTGCACCCTCTTCGGGGACGGCACCCAGGAGGAACTGGGCGCCGACTTCGGCGGGGAGAACGCCGTGGAAGTGACCGAGTACTTGGTGGATCTGGCATCCAACCCCAACTTCAAGATCGACCAGGACGGTTCCGGTCTGGCGGGATTGCGGGACGGCAGCATCAACGCCATCTTCTCCGGCTCTTGGGATGCGGCGGCGGTACAGGAGATCCTGGGCGACGATATGGGCGTGGCGGCCCTGCCCACCTACACCCTGAACGGGGAGGAAAAGCAGATGTACGCATACGCCGGGTCCAAGGCCATCGGCGTGAACACCGCCACCAAGTATATGAAAGCCTCGGTGGAGCTGGCCATGTACCTGGGTTCTGCCGAAGCCCAGCGGCTGCACTATGAACTGCGCAACGTGATCCCCTGCAACACCGAACTGAACAGCGACCCTGAGATCGCGGCGGACCCGGTGGTCCAGGCCCAGAACGATACCTTTGACCGGACCTCCATCCTGCAGCCTTTTGTGGCGGCCATGAACAACTGCTGGACCCCGGTGGAGAATATGGGCAAGGCCATCCGCAACGGCAGCGTGACCAAGGAGAACGCCGCCTAACAGACCAAGGCCATGAATGACGCCATGAACAGCGACGGAATCTGAGCAGCGCGTGAGGTGGAAAACAATGAATATCTTAAACGCAAAACAAACCAAGGGCTATTCCCCCTATACCTGCCTGGCGGCCCTGGGGCAGGGCGATACGACCACCCGGCTTTCGGCGGTGGTCATGGGCCTGGGCAGCATCTGCCACGGGCAGGTGGTCAAAGGCATCCTCTACCTGGCGGCGGAGCTGGGGTACCTGGCCTTTATGGTGCGGTACGGCCTGCATAACCTGGCCATGCTCATCACCCTGGGCGAGGTGGAACAGCAGGAAGTCTGGGACGAAGCCCAGCAGGTCTACCTGTATGTGCAGGGCGACCAGTCCGTGCTTTTGCTGCTTTACGGTGTGGCCACCCTGCTTTTGACGCTGGTCATGTTCCTGATCTGGCGCGGCAGCCTGAAAAGCGCCTACAAGGCCCAGTGCCTGCAGCAAAAGGGCAGCCATGTGAACACCTTCCGGGAGGACCTGACCACCCTGCTGGACGACAACATCTACCGGCTGCTGATGACGCCGCCCATGTTCTTCATCACGGCGCTGACCATTCTGCCGCTGATCTTCATGATCTGCATGGCCTTTACCAACTACAGCAAGATCGACAACCATCTGGTCCTGTTCGACTGGGTGGGGCTGGAAAACTTCGCCGCCCTGTTTGACTCCAACAGCATCCTGGGCAGCACCTTCTGGTCGGTCCTGGTCTGGACGCTGGTCTGGGCAGTGTTTGCCACCTTTACCAACTACATCTTCGGCATGCTGCTGGCGCTGCTCATCAACCGCAAGGATACCCGCGCCAAAGGCTTCTGGCGGTTCTGCTTCGTATTGTCCAGCGCGGTGCCCATGTTCGTTTCGCTGCTGATCATGCGCACCATGCTGCAGCCCAACGGCGCCGTCAACGTGCTGCTGCGCAGCCTGGGCCTTATTGCCCCGGACGCCAGCCTGCCTTTCTTCACCGATCCTACCTGGGCCCGGGTCACCGTCATCGTCATCAACATCTGGGTGGGCGTGCCCTACACCCTGATGCAGCTGACCGGCGTGCTGCAGAGCATCCCGGCGGAACTGTACGAAGCCGCCAAGGTGGACGGCGCCGGTCCGGTGCGCACCTTCTGCAGCATTACGCTGCCCTACATGCTCTACGTAACCACCCCCTACCTGATTGCCACCTTCACCGGCAACGTGAACAACTTCAACGTCATCTATCTGCTGTCCGGCGGCGACCCGGTCACCAACCTGGCTTCCGCCGCAGGCAGCACCGACCTGCTGGTCACCTGGCTGTACAAGCTGACCATCGACAAACAGTACTACAATGTGGGCGCTGTGGTCGGCATCATGACCTTCATTATCCTGTCGGTGGGCGCCCTGTTCAGCTACCGGCGCAGCAAGTCTTATAAAGAGGAGGGCGGTTTTTAAGCCATGAAACAGTACAAGAGTGCAAAAGCCATCCGTCGGCGCAACAATATCCTGATCCACAGCCTGCTGGCCGTGCTGGCAGCCATCTGGGTGTTCCCGGTGCTGTGGGTCATTATGACCAGCTTCCGGGCGGAAAAAGGTTCCTACGTTTCCACCTTCTTTCCCAAAAGCCTGACCCTGGACAACTACATCAAACTCTTTACCGACACCACCATCCTCAACTTCCCCCAGATGTTCATGAATACCCTGATCATCGCCATCTGTTCCTGCATTTTGTCCAGCTTCTATGTGCTGTCGGCGGCTTTCTGCCTGTCCCGCATGCGGTTCAAGATGCGCAAGCCCTACATGAACATGGCTATGATCCTGGGCCTGTTCCCCGGCTTTATGTCCATGATCGCCGTTTACTTCATCCTCAAGGCCATCGGCCTGACCGAGGGTTCCCTGATCCGGCTGGCGCTGATCCTGTGCTATTCCGGCGGCGCGGCCCTGAGCTTCCAGATCGCCAAAGGCTTCTTTGATACCATGCCCATGGCCCTGGACGAGGCCGCCCGCATCGACGGCTGCACCCGTTGGCAGATCTTTACCAAGATCACCCTGCCCCTGAGCAAGCCTGTTATCGTTTACACCGTGCTTACCGCCTTCATCGGCCCCTGGGTGGATTTCATCTTTGCCAAGGTCATCTGCCGCGCCAACTCCGACCAGTACACCGTGGCCATCGGCCTGTGGAAGATGCTGGAAAAAGAGTACATCGACAGCTGGTACACCAGCTTTGCCGCCGGTGCGGTGCTCATCTCTATCCCCATTGCGATTTTGTTCCTGAAACTGCAGAAATATTACGTGGATGGCATGTCGGGCGCCGTCAAGGGCTGATCTCCCGGCGGCCGACCCTGCCAGAGGAGTGTTCCCTGTATGGATTTCAACAGCCCCCAATTTGCCCGGCAATACCACTATGACGGCGGCGACCTGGGCGCCCGCCTGACCGACACCGGCACCCGGTTCCGCCTGTGGGCCCCCACGGCCCAGCGGGTGCAGCTGCGGCTTTACCCCGAAGGGGTGGTTTCGGACCCGCTGGAATGTGTGGAGATGGAACCCCAGGACCGGGGCGTCTGGTACTACGAAACACCCCGGCGGCTGGCGGGTGTTTACTACGACTTTGCGGTGACGGTGGACGGCGTGACCCGCACCACCGCCGACCCCTACGCCCGGGCCTGCGGCTGCAACGGCGGCCGCAGCATGGTGGTGGACCTGCCCGCCACCGACCCCGAGGGCTGGCAGCAGGACAAGGCCCCCGCCCGCCAGGCGGAGGATATCATCTACGAAGTGCATGTGCGGGAATTTTCCTGGGACGAAAGCGGCGGGTTCCCGCAGGCGTACCGGGGCAAGTACAAGGCATTCACCTGTACCGATACCACCCTGTACGGGGACGGGCAGCACCCCACCGGCCTCGGCTACCTGCGGCGGCTGGGGGTGAACTACATCCAGCTGATGCCGGTGTTTGATTACGGCTCGGTGGACGAAGCGGCCCCCGATGCCTCCTTCAACTGGGGGTACGACCCCGTCAACTACAATGTGCCGGAAGGCTCCTATTCTCTGGACCCCCGGGACGGCGCTCTGCGCATCCGGGAACTGAAAGAGCTGGTCCAGTCGCTGCACCGGCAGGGGTTTCGGGTGATTATGGATGTGGTGTACAACCACACCTACCACCGGGATTCCTGGCTGGAACGCACGGTGCCCGGCTACTACTACCGCCACCGGCCCGACGGCAGCTGGTCCGAAGGGTCCGGCTGCGGCAACGACCTGGCCAGTGAGCGCTCCATGTGCGGCCAGTATATTCTGGACTCGGTGCTCTATTGGGCCGGGGAATACCACATGGACGGTTTCCGCTTTGACCTGATGGGCCTGCTGGACACCGACCTGATGCAGCGCATCCGCGCCGCATTGGATGCCCGCTACGGCCGGGGAGAAAAACTGGTCTTTGGTGAACCCTGGGCCGCCGGCCCCACCGCCTGCAAACGGGGGACCCGGCTGGCGGGCAAAAAGAGCCTGCCCACCCTGGACCCGGAGATCGGCGCCTTCTGCGACGCCGTGCGGGATGCGGTCAAAGGCAGTGTACAGCACACCCGAAGCGCCGGTTTTGTCAACGGCGGCCGCGGCAAAGAGGGGGCCGTGGCCCAAAGTCTGACGGCCTGGTGCCCCGGCGGGCGGGGCTTCCATACGGCGGCCCCCACCCAGACCATCACCTATGTGTCCTGCCATGACGATGTGACCCTGTGGGACAAACTGGTGGATACCCTGGACCCCCGGCGGCGCTACGACGAAGGCACACCCCGGGTGCTGCGGGCCAACCGGCTGGCGGCAGCGGTCTACATGACCTGCCAGGGGCGGCTGTTCCTGCTTTCGGGCGAGGAATTCGGCCGTACCAAGCAGGGCCAGCGGGACACCCACAATGCGCCCATTACCCTGAACCGGCTGGACTGGCAGCGGGCCTGGGACCACCGGGACCTGGTGGACTGCTACCGGGGCCTGATGGCGCTGCGCAAGCAGCTGCCCGCCCTGTGCGACAAGAGCGCCGGGGCCGCCCGGCGGCTGCTGCGGGTAGAAACTCCCGCCCCCCGCTGTGTGACGGCGCTGCTGGACAATACCGGCAGCCGATGGGGGCAGCTGTACCTTGTATACAATGCCTCGGGACAGGCATATACCTGTACACCGGACGGCGAGGACTGGCAGTGCCTGGCCGATGGAGAAACCACCTTTGGCTGGCAGCAGCCGCAAACCGCCCCCACCTTTACGGCGGCGCCCGGCACGGCCCTGATTCTGGGCAAACCATCCCAACTGTGAGAAAGAAAGAGATACCATGCGTTTTGTGTTTGGCAAACAGGACCTGGCAGACAGCGCCCGCAGAGCGGAGCACTGCTTTCTGCTGACCAACGGGCTGGGGGGCTTTTGCTCCCAGACCCTTACCGGCGGGGCTGCCCGCAATGACCACGCCCTGCTGATGGCCTGCACCCGGGCCCCCAATGTGCGGTGGAACATCGTCCATCGGGTGGAGGAGGAACTGACCCGGAACGGGGCCGCTACCCATCTTTCCACCCAGACCTTTGCCAAGGGCAGCCCCGAGGAAGGTTGGCAGAACCTTTGCTTTGCCCAGGTGGACGGCCTGCCCCGGTGGGTCTACCAGTGGCAGGGGGTACAGGTGGAAAAAGAACTGGCCATGGACTGGGAACAGAACACCGTGGCTCTGCGCTATCAGCTGGAAAATCCCGGCGATACCCCCTGCACCCTGACGGTGACCCCCTGGCTGCAGTTTGTACCCAAGGGCAAAAACCTGCGCAAGACCCAGACCTTTACCCTGCGGGGCAACCGGGTGACCGCTGCCGGGCTGGACCTGACGGTGCGCACCAACGGGCAGCTGACCCCCTGCCCCCTGGGCTGGCAGACGCTGTACTACCCCTGCGATGCACCGGACGGCCGGCGCAAAACCGGCCTGACCGCCGCCTGCCTGCAGGTGGTATGCACCGTGGCCCCCGGCAGCCGTCAAACGCTGGATCTGGTGTTCACGCTGGAAAAAACAGCGCCCCCGGCAGCCCGGGTGCTGCGGCAGGCCGACAGGCGCTGCCGCCTGTGGGAACGGCAGGGCGGGTTCCGGGCCACGGCGGCCCGGCAGCTGGCCCAGGCCGGGGCAGCGTTCATCGCCCGGCGGGACTCCACCGGCGGCAAGACCATTCTGGCAGGCTACCCCTTCTTTGAGGACTGGGGCAGGGATACCATGATCGCCCTGCCGGGCTGTACTCTTTCCACCGGCCGCTATGCCGAGGCCAAAAGCATCCTGGAAACCTTTTTGCAGTATGAGCAGGACGGCCTGATGCCCAATCTTTTCCCGGAAGGCAAAACCGCTCCCATGTACAACACGGTGGACGCGGCGCTGCTTTTTATCCGGGATGTGTGGCTCTACGCCCGCTACACCGGAGATCTGGACTTTGTGCGCCGGGCCTGGCCGGTGATGGAGCGCATCGTGGCAGCCTACCGGAGCGGTACCCGGTTCGGCATTCACATGGAACCGGACGGCCTGATCGCCGCAGGGCAGGGGCTGGATCAGGTGACCTGGATGGATGTGCGCATCGGGGAGATCCTGCCCACCCCCCGCCACGGCAAACCGGTGGAGATCAACGCCTACTGGTACAACGCCCTGCGGATGCTGGCGGAACTGGCCGCCACCCTGGAGCTGGACGGACGGGACTACGCCGCCCTGGCCGACCGTGTGCGGGAAAGCTTCCGGGCCGCCTTCTGGCGGGAGGAAGCAGGCTGCCTGCGGGATGTTATTTCCGGCACCGGGCAGGATGAACAGATCCGCTGCAACCAGATCTGGGCCGTAGCCCAGCCCTTCCCGCTGCTGGACCCCGGGCAGGAAGCCCGGGTGGTGGCCACGGTTCAGCGGGAACTGTACACCCCGGTGGGGCTGCGCACCCTGGCCCCCGGGGACCCGGCCTTCCACCCGGTGTACGGCGGCCCCCAGAAAGAGCGGGACCTGGCCTACCACCAGGGGACGGTGTGGCCCTTCCCCCTGGGTGCCTTTTACCTGGCCTACCTGAAAGTGAATGGCCACAGCGCCGCCGCCCGGCGGCAGGTGGCCCACTGGCTTACCGCCCTGGAACCCGCCCTGCGGGAGGGCTGCGTGGGCCAGCTGCCCGAAATCTACGACGGCGAAAACCCCACCGCCTCCCGCGGGTGCTTTGCCCAGGCCTGGAGCGTGGGCGAACTTTTGCGGGTGTACGAGGCACTGGAACGCTCCGTGACGGATTTTTTTGATCATAAGTGAGGGAAAGTATGATGGAACAGAGACTGCAGGAAATCCTGAACGAACAGTTTGGCAAAACCCTGGACACCGCCGACAGCCGCCAGGTCTACCAGGCGCTGATGCTGTTTACCAAAGAAAAGATGGCGGCTCTGCCCAAGACCACCGACGACCGCAAATTGTACTATGTATCGGCGGAATTTCTCATCGGCAAACTGCTGAGCAACAACCTCATCAACCTGGGCCTGTTTGAGGAGGCCAAAGACCTGCTGGCCCGCCACGGCCACGAACTGACCGCCATTGAGGAGGCGGAAAACGAACCCTCCCTGGGAAACGGCGGCCTGGGACGGTTGGCGGCCTGCTTCCTGGATTCCATTGCCACGCTGGGCCTTTGCGGCGACGGCGCCGGGCTGAACTACCACGACGGCCTGTTCTACCAGAAGCTGGAAAACCACAAGCAGAAAGAAGAAAAGAACCCCTGGATCACCCCCCAGAGCTGGCTGACCGATACCGGTGTGCGGTTCACGGTGCCTTTCGGCGGGTTCAGCCTGAACTCCATCATGTACGACATTGCGGTGCCCGGCTACAACGGCCAGTGCAACGCCCTGCATCTGTTTGACGTGGATACGGTGGATGAATCCCGCATCGGGGAGGGCATCTCCTTCGACAAGAGCGATATTCCCCATACCCTGACGCTCTTCCTTTACCCTGATGACAGCGACGACGCCGGGCGGCTGCTGCGTGTCTATCAGCAGTATTTCCTGGTGAGCAGCACGGCCCAGCTGATCCTGAAAGAACTGGCTGAACGGGGCTACACCCCCGATACCCTCCATGAGCATGTGGCGGTGCAGATCAACGATACCCACCCCACCATGATCATTCCAGAACTGATCCGCCTGCTCACCGAGCAGGGCATGTCCATGGACGATGCCGTGCGGGAGGTCAGCCTGACCTGCGCCTACACCAACCACACCATTCTGGCCGAAGCCCTGGAAAAATGGCCCATGGACTTTATGCGCCGGGCGGTGCCTCAGCTGGTGCCCATTATTGAGGAACTGGACCGCCGCGCCAAGGCCGTGAGCAGCGACCCCCGTGTGGCCATTCTGGACGACCAGGACCGGGTACACATGGCCCACATCGATATTCACTACGGGTACAGTGTCAACGGTGTGGCAGCCCTTCATACCAAAATTCTGGAAGAATCGGAACTGCGGTCCTTCTATGAACTTTATCCCGAAAAGTTCAACAACAAGACCAATGGCATTACCTTCCGCCGTTGGCTGCTCCACTGCAACCAGCCGCTGGCTGCCTATATCGAGAGCCTCATCGGCCCCGGTTTCAAGGCGGATGCCGATCAGCTGGAAAAACTGCTGGCCTACCGGGACGATCCCCAGGTGCTGCGCACCCTGCGTGCCATCAAAAAGCAGAACAAGGAGGAACTGTCCCGCTATCTGGAATCCACCCAGGGCATCGTGCTGGACACCGACTCGGTGTTCGATGTGCAGGTCAAGCGCCTGCATGAGTACAAGCGCCAGCAGATGAACGCCCTCTATGCCATTTACAAGTACCTGGAGATCAAGGCAGGCCGCAAACCGGCCCGCCCCGTGACCATGATCTTCGGCGCCAAGGCGGCCCCCGCCTACACCATCGCCAAGGATATCATCCACCTGATTCTTTGCCTGGCCGACCTTATCGACCATGACCCTGAGGTCAGCCCCTGGCTGAAAGTGGTCATGATCGAAAACTACAACGTGACCAAGGCGGCCAAGGTCATTCCCGCCTGCGATATCTCGGAGCAGATCAGCCTGGCCTCCAAGGAGGCTTCCGGCACCGGCAACATGAAGTTCATGCTCAACGGCGCTGTGACCCTGGGTACCCGTGACGGCGCCAATGTGGAGATCGCCGACCTGGTAGGGGAGGAGAACATCTACTGCTTCGGCAAAAGCTCCGAAGAAGTCATCCGCCTCTATGCCGAAAATGCCTACCACCCGGCGGAATTCTACGACGGCGACCCCGATATTGCCCGGTTGGTGGACTTTATCGTGGACAAAAAGATGCTGCGCATCGGCGATGTGGAAAGCCTCTGCCGCCTGTACAAGGAATTGATCAGCAAGGACTGGTTCATGACCCTGCTGGATGTGAAGGAGTACATCGCTGTCAAGGAGCGGATGCTGGCCGACTACGAGGACGAAGCTGTCTGGAGCCGCAAGGCCCTGGTGAACATTGCCAAGGCAGGGTTCTTCTCCTCCGACCGCACCATTGCCGAGTACAACCGTGATATCTGGCATCTGTGAGGTGACGCCCATGTGCGTACAACAAAAAGAAACGGGCATTCTGCTGGCAGTATCCTCTCTGCCGTCGCCCTATGGCATCGGCGACCTGGGCCCTGCGGCCCGGGCCTGGCTGGAACTGTTGGAGCAAAACGGCGTGACCATCTGGCAGATCCTGCCCCTGAACCCCACCGGCTACGGCAATTCCCCCTACCAGCCCTATTCCTCCTGTGCGGGGGATGAAATGTACCTCAGCCTGGAGGAGCTGGCCGCCCAGGGACTTTTGCCGAATCTGCCGGAAGCCTTTCCGCTGCCCGCCGGCCATGTGGACTATGAGGCCGTGCGCCGGTACAAGGAACCGCTGCTGCGCGCTGCCTGGCAGGCTTTTGTGCCCGACGAGGACTACCGGGCCTTTGCCGCCCGGGACTGGGTACGGGACTACGCGGTGTTCCGGGCTTTTAAAAAGGAAAACGACAACCGCTGCTGGCTGGAATGGCCGGAATGGCAGCGCACCTGGCCCGAAAACCGGGCCGGGGACCTGACCCCCTACCGGGAAGAGATGGAGTACCAGACCTTCCTGCAATACCAGTTTGCCCGCCAGTGGCAGGCGGTACGGGCCGCTGCTGCCGCAAAAGGCATCCGCATCATGGGGGATGTACCCTTCTATGTGGGGGTGGACTCGGTGGACGTCTGGGCCGGGAAGGAAAACTTCCTGCTGGACGCCGACGGCCGCCCCGCCTGGGTGGCCGGGGTGCCGCCGGACTATTTCAGCGCCACCGGCCAGCGGTGGGGTAACCCCATCTATGACTGGGGCCATTTGCAGCAAACCGGGTTTGATTTCTGGGTGCGGCGCATCGGGTACAACAAACAGCTCTTTGATGTGATCCGCATTGACCATTTCCGCGCCTTTGATACCTACTGGAAGATACCCGCATCCTGCCCCACCGCCATGGAAGGGGATTGGATCGAGGCCCCCGGCTACGCGGTGCTGGACACCCTTTACCGGGAACTGCCCGGCCTGGAACTGGTGGCCGAGGACCTGGGAGACCTGCGCCCGGAGGTGCTGGCCCTGCGGGACCACTACCGCCTGAAAGGCATGAAGGTGCTGGAATTTACCCTGGATACTGCCGGCAAACAGGCCCGGGATACCGGGTCCCAAAGCGAAAACCTGATCTGTTATACCGGTACACATGATAACGCCACCCTGCTGGAATGGTACAACAGCCTGACCGTGGCCGCCCGGCGCAAGCTGCGCCGCTGGCTGCGGCGGCAGGGCTTCGGCACCGGCACGGTGGTGCAGCGGCTGGTGCGGTGCGCGTTGGCATCCCCGGCGCGCTGGACGATTTTGCCGGTACAGGATATACTGGAACTGGACGCCAGCGCCCGGATGAACACCCCCGGCACCGTAGGCTCCCCCAACTGGGAGTGGCGGCTGTCTGACCTGGACCGGGCCGCGGCCGCCCTGCACGCTTACCGGCCGCTGATCCTGCAACGGAGGAATATGGTATGAATTTTGCCGCGGTTTTTCACAGGGCCCAGGCACCCTGGAGCTATGCCTTGAACGCCGACGAGCTGGTGCTGCGCCTGCAGACCGGCCCCGAGGTGGAACGGGTCTTCCTGCACTGGGGCGACCCCTTTGAGGCGGGGATTCTGGGCGGGGCCGAGCGCTGGCACGGCCAGTGCCGGGAACTGACCGACCCCCAGCCCCTGGACCATGCCCTGTGGTGGACTGCGGTGATCCGCCCGCCCTACAAGCGGTGCCGCTACCATTTTGAACTGCACAGCGGCGGGCAGGTCTGGCTGTACGGCGAGGACGGTTTCTGTACCCCTGACCGGCAGGACGGAACACACCCGGCGGGCTTTTACCAGCCCTGGATGAACCCAGCCGATATCCCGGCGCCCCCTGCCTGGGTGCGTGATACTGTCTGGTACCAGATCTTCCCCGACCGGTTCTGCCGCAGCAAGGGCAGTGCCAACCAGACCCCCTGGCGGGAAGGCCCCGTGACCAACAGGGAACGTTTTGGGGGCGACCTGCCCGGCATCTGCGAAAAGCTGGACTATCTGGCCTCCCTGGGCGTCAGCGGTCTGTATCTCAATCCCATCTTTGCGGCGGACTCGGCACACCGGTACGACACCCGGGATTATACCCGGGTGGACCCCGACCTTGGCACCAACGCCGATTTAAAACAGCTGGTGGAACAGGCCCATACCCGGGGCATCCGGGTCATGCTGGATGCGGTGTTCAACCACTGCGGCCCCCACTTTGCCCCCTGGCGGGATGTGATGGAAAAAGGCCCCGACTCTCCTTACTGGGACTGGTTCATGGTCAACCGCTGGCCGCCGGAAGCAGCCCCGGGCGGTACCCGGGACGGACGGTATTTTTCCTTTGCCTTTGCGGCGGATATGCCCAAGCTGAATACCAACAACCCCGCCGTCATCGACTGTTTCGGTACCCTGTGCGAAAGCTGGGTGCGGGATTACGGCGTGGACGGCATCCGCTTTGATGTGGGCAACGAAATCTCCCACCGGATGCTCAAGGAACTGCGCCGTCGGGTGCGGGCCATCCGTCCCGATGTCTACCTGCTGGGGGAGATCTGGCACGATGCTTCCCCCTGGCTGGAAGGGGACGAGTACGACGCTGTGATGAACTACCCCCTGCAGCAGGCGGTGAAGGACTTTTTTGCCGACTCTGCCCGGACGGCCGGGGAACTGGCAGAGCAGCTTTACCGCTGCCTGCACCTTTACCGCTGCCAGACCACCGAGGTGCTGTTTAACCTGATGGATTCCCATGATACCGACCGGCTGTTCACCCGTTCGGGCAGTGAGGATGCCTTTTTCCAGCAGCTGGCGCTGCTGTTCACGCTGCCCGGCAGCCCCTGCATCTATTACGGTACCGAGGTGGCTCTGCCCGGCGGCCATGACCCGGACTGCCGCCGCTGCATGCCCTGGGACAAGATGAATACCACCGAAAACCAGCAGAGGATCGATCAGCTGCGCCGTCTCATCGCCCTGCGCCGCACCCTGCCCGAACTGCGGGACGGCATGCCGGTGTTCCGGCAAGCCCCCGGGGCCCGGCAGGTGTGGTACTGCCGGGGCAGGGTGGAGGTACTGCTCAACGCCGGAAATACACCCTGGGAACTTTGCCCGGAAAAAGAGATCCTGTTTGAACGTGGTCTGACCGGGAACCGGCTGGCCCCCGGCGGGATCTGCATCCGGCGCTGATGTTGCCGGCCCCACAAGGAGAAGCCAATGAAAGACATGGAAGTGGTCTTTTTTGATCTGTACGGAACCCTCATCCGAATCCATACGGACGAGGAGGATTTGACCCGGGTGTGGCGGCCCCTGTGTTATCTGTACGGGTACTATGGGGCATCCTACACGCCCGGAACACTGCGTGCCGCTTATCGGAGGGAAATCTCCCGGCAGGAGGCAGCTGCCCAGGCCGCTACCGGCAAAAGGCTGGTGGAAATTCGTCTGGAGCAGGTGTTTGGGGCGCTGTTCGCCCAAAAAGAGGTGGCATCGGTTCCGCCCTCCGTTCTTGCCGAGGTGGGGCGGATGTTTCGTGCCTGTTCCACCGATGTATCGAAACTGTACCCCGGAGCGGGTAGCCTGTTGGATGCACTGCGCGGTGCAGGCAAGCGGGTCTTTCTGCTGTCCAACGCCCAGCGTCTGTTCACCGAGCCGGAAATGCGCCGTCTGAGGTTGTGGGATCGATTCGATAAAATTTTTATCTCTTCGGATCACGGTGTCAAAAAGCCGGACCTGGACTATTTCCGTCTGGCGCTGCAAGCGGCGGGGGTGCCGCCCCGGAATTGCCTGATGGTTGGCAACAGTCCCGAGGACGATATGGCCCCTGCCCGGGCACTGGGAATCCGAACCTGTTTTCTCAATACCGACGGTGTAACACCGCCGCCCTGCGATTTATACTGCGACGGTGCCGACTATGCCCGCCTTTTGCGGGAGGTTCTGGCGTAAAGACCGCCTTACAATGAGTGCCTTTTGGGCACAGGAGGAAGCGTATGCTTGACAAGACAAAAAAAGACTGGTGGAAATCCGCCGTCGTGTACCAGATTTATCCCCGCAGCTTTCAGGATACCACCGGCAGTGGTGTGGGGGATATTCCCGGCATTGTCCGGCGGTTGGATTATCTGCAGACCCTGGGGGTGGATGTGATCTGGCTTTCCCCGGTATTCGCGTCACCTCAGGTGGACAACGGATATGATATCTCGGATTATCGGGATATTGACCCGCTGTTCGGCACGCTGGAGGATATGCGCACTCTCATACGGGAGGGCAAGCGCCAGGGTATCGGCATCATGATGGACCTGGTGCTCAACCATACTTCCGATCAGCACCGTTGGTTCCAACAGGCCCGCCAAAGTCGGGAAAATCCCTACCATGATTATTATGTCTGGCGGGATGGTACCCCCGACCAGCTGCCCAACGATATGCAGGCGGTGTTTGGCGGCCCTGCCTGGGAGTGGGTGCCTGAGGTGCAGCAGTATTATTTCCACCAGTTTGCCCCCCAGCAGCCCGACCTGAACTGGGAAAATCCGGCTCTGCGGCGGGAAATTTATGATATGATCCTGTGGTGGATGGACCAGGGGGTGGAAGGCTTCCGCCTGGATGTGATCGACCAGATCGCCAAGGAACCGGACCGCAAAATCACCAACAACGGCCCGCGCCTGCATGAATTCTTGCGGGAACTCAGCGCCGAAACCTTCCAGAAAGGCTGCCTGGTCACGGTGGGCGAAGCCTGGGGCGCAGACATCCCCCGGGCCAAACTGTACAGTGCCCCCGACGGCAGCGAGCTGTCCATGGTGTTCCAGTTTGAGCAGATGTGTCTGGACCAGCAGCCCGGCAAGGAAAAATGGGACCTGGCACCCCTGCCTTTTGTCAAGATGAAGCAGAGCTTTGCCCGCTGGCAGCGGGAACTTCATGGCTGCGGCTGGAACAGCCTTTTCCTGGACAACCACGATCTGCCCCGCATCGTCTCCCGCTGGGGCAACGACGGGCAGTACCGGGGCCGTTCCGCCAAACTGCTGGCCACCATGCTTCACGGTATGCAGGGTACGCCCTATATCTACCAGGGCGAGGAACTGGGTATGACCAACATCCAGCTGCCCATAGAGCAGTACCGGGATGTGGAGATTCATAACCTCTATCATAAGCGGATGGCCGAAGGGTACCCGGAAGCGGAAGTTATGGCCTCCATCTACGCCAAAGGGCGGGATAATGCACGCACGCCTATGCAGTGGGATGATACCCCCAACGCCGGATTTACCACCGGCACCCCCTGGCTGCCGGTGAATCCCAACTATACCACCGTCAACGCCGGGGAGGAACTGGCCGCCCCAGATTCGGTGTTTGCCTATTACCAGAAGCTCATTTCCCTGCGCAAACAGTACGCGGTCTTTGTGGATGGTGACTTTACCTTGCTGGAAGAGGAGCATCCCCGCTTGTTTATCTATGAGCGGGCACTGGGGGCGGAGCAAATGCTGGTGGTGTGCAACTTCGGCGACGAAGCCACCCCCTGGACTGTGCCTGAAAATTGGTGCGGCGCCCGGGTTCTGATTGAAAACTGTACCGCCACCCCCGATACTTTGCAGCCCTGGGAGGCAAGAATTCTCTACAAAGTTAACCGATAATTGTAGGATAACAATTTCGCGCAAAGCAAAATCAATTGCAAAAGGTAAATTGTTGACTTGGCGGCTTCAAAGCTGTAAAAGTTGCCAGCGCTGTTTTCTCCCCATAAGCCAAACCGACGGAAATGTGAAATGGCATCTCCATCGGTTTGGCTTTTAGTAGTCAGGAATTTAGGTTTTGAGCACCCTTGCAAAAGCTTCTTTTGCGTTGGAACGTGAGCAGACACTATGGTATGCGAACCATCTTCCCCATGATTAAGGTCATTGACGATGTGGAAAAGTACGCCAAACCCAGCTATTGGATTCTCTTTTACTCTAATCCCGCTTCCATTGTATCGGAAGCCTGCCGCAAGCTGCGTCCCAATGCCCGCATTATCAATATCTGCGATATGCCCATCGCCATCATTGATGTGGTCGCTGCAGCCATGGGCATCAAGGATAAGAAGAATATTGTCTATGACTGCTACGGACTTAACCATTTCGGCTGGTTCACTTCCATCGAGTACAAGGGCGAGGACTTGATGCCCAAACTGCGGGATTACATCATGGAACACGAGATCCTTCTGCCCGCAGCCTACCTGGCAGACAAAAAAGCTCTGACTGGTTCCGGTGAAGGCAACCGCCATACCAAGGACAGCTGGTACTATGTGTGGAAGGGCGTTTACGAAATCATGAAGAATTTCCCGGACACCCTGCCCAACACCTATTTGAACTATTATCTGCAGCAAAAAGAGTTCGTGGAACATTCCAGCGCCGACCATACCCGCGCCAATGAGGTCATGGAAACCCGTGAGAAGAATCTCTTCGACGGTATTGACAAGTACCTGGCTACGGGCGAGATTACCGAAGACGTGTTCTATGCAGGCAGCCACGGCGACTGGATTGCCGATCTGGCCATTGCCCTCAAGAACGATACCAAGGCTCGTTTCCTGGTCATTACCGAGAACCGTGGTGCATTGCCGAATATGCCCTATGATGCCATGGTGGAAGTGCCCGCCTACATTGGTAAGAAGGGCCCGGAGGTCATTGCGCAGGACAACATTCCCCTGTTCCAGCAAGGCCTGATGATGCAGCAGCTCAACTGCGAAAAGCTGCTGGTGGAAGGTTGCATCGAGGGTTCCTACCAGAAGGTGCTGGAAGCCTTCCCCCACGGGAAACTGATCGTTTCCCCTGGGGCGGCTTCGCCGTTCGCGCTGCGCGCTCCGGTTCAGCTCGCAGGGACTCTCGGCCTGACCGACCTTCCACCGGAAGGTCGGTCTTAACGGCCTCGTCTGGAAGCG